>NZ_JBIUYF010000002.1:0-29695 GCF_044744405.1 Streptomyces sp. NPDC087310
ACGACCTGCGAAAACACAAGTCGGGACGACAGGATTTGAACCTGCGACCCCTTGACCCCCAGTCAAGTGCGCTACCAAGCTGCGCCACGTCCCGGTGCCCGTCTGACCTGGGGTTTCCCTGGTCCGAACGCGCATGAGAACAATACCGCACTCAGGCCGGTGGTCACGAATCGCTTTCCCGGCGAGGCCCTCTTGACCTCAAGTGCGCTTGACGTTGCACCGTGCTCGTATGACAAGCACAGGGACGACGACACGCACGAACGACACGACGGGCGCCGCCACCGGCTCCGTACCGGGGACCCACCGGGCGCCCTCGCCTCCCGGGCCCGCCCTCCAGGAGCTGAATCGGCTCATGGCCCTGATGACCGGCGACGAGAAGCACGGGCCCGCCGCGACCTCCACCCTGGACGCGCTCTGGGTGCTCTACGACCGGGTGCTGCGCGTGGCGCCCGGGAGCGCCGACGCGGCCGGGCGGGACCGGTTCCTGCTCTCCAAGGGGCACGGGCCGATGGCGTACTACGCGGTCCTCGCAGCCAAGGGGTTCCTCGCCGAGGAGCTGCTGACCGGCTTCGGTTCGTACGACTCGCCGCTGGGCCACCACCCCGACCGGACCCTGGTGCCGGGGGTCGAGATCAGCAGCGGCTCCCTGGGGCACGGGCTGCCGCTCGGCGTGGGCAGCGTGCTCGGGCTGCGGGCGCGGGGGCTCGCGGATCCGCACGTATGGGTGCTGATCGGCGACGCCGAACTGGACGAGGGCAGCAACCACGAGGCGATCGCCTTCGCGGGCTCCGCCGGGCTTGAACAGCTTCACACCGTCGTGGTCGACAACAGCTCCGCGACCCATGGCTGGCCCGGCGGCATCGCCTCCCGGTTCGAGGCGGCCGGCTGGTCGGCCGCGACCGTCGACGGCCGCGACCACGAGGCGCTGTACGCGGCCTTCACCGCGCCGCACGCCGGGCGGCCCCGCGCGGTCGTGGCCCGTGTCGAGCCGAAGTCCTGACCCCGTCACCCCGAGCCCCAGCGCCCCGAGAAGCCGCGCGAACCCGCCGCGTACCGGACGAGGGCCGGACGCGAACCGAGAGAGGTACAGCTCCATGGACACCATGCGCGACCGTTTCATCTCCACCGCCTCCGGGCTGCTGGACGAGGATCCGCGCCTCGCGGTCGTACTCGCCGAGATCAGCGCCGCCGGTTTCACGGAGGCGGAGCGCCGCCATCCGGACCGGGTGATCAATGTCGGGATCCGCGAACAGCTCCTGGTCGGCGTGGGCGGCGGGCTCGCTCTCGCCGGCCTGCGCCCGATGGTGCACACCTTCGCCAGCTTTCTGGTCGAGCGCCCGTTCGAGCAGGTCAAGCTGGACTTCGGCCACCAGGACGTGGGCGGAGTACTGGTGAGCGCGGGGGCGTCGTACGACTCGCCGGCGGGCGGCTTCACCCATATGGCGCCCGGCGATGTCGCGCTGATGGACACGCTCGACGGCTGGACGGTCCAGGTGCCGGGCCACCCGGACGAGGCCGAGGCCCTGCTGCGGCGCGCCGCCACCGGGGACGACCGGGTGTACGTACGCCTGTCGCTCCAGAGCAACAGCCGGGCGCGCGAGGTGACGGGGACCGGCTTCAGCACCGTACGCGAGGGACGGGGCGGGGTCGTGATCGCCGTCGGGCCCCTGCTGGACAACGTCCTGGCGGCGACGGAGGGCCTGGACACGACGGTGCTGTACGCCACGACCGTACGGCCCTTCGACGGCGCGGCGCTGCGCCGGGCCGTCGCGGGCGCGGACCGGGCCGATGTGGTGATCGTGGAGCCGTATCTCGCCGGGACCTCCACGGCCGCCGCCAACGACGCGCTCGTGGAGACGCCGCACCGGGTGCTGGGGCTCGGGGTGGCCCGCCGTGAGCTGCGCCGCTACGGCTCGATGGACGAGCATGTCGCGGAGCAGGGGCTGGATCCGGCCTCGCTGCGCGAGCGCGTCTCGGCGTTCCTGGCGCGCTGAGGTCCGGTGGGAGAGACCCTGGAGTGAGTCCGGGAGAGTCGTCCGGGAGAGTCAGAGGAGCGAGGGAGCCAGCGATGACCGAGACCCCGACCAGCCCGAGCGCGGAACTGCTCATCGACGCCTTCGGCCGGGTCCGCGAGACGGTCCACGAGGTGGTCGGCGGCCTCTCCCCCGACGAGCTGGAGGTACGGCTCGACGACGGGGCGAACTCGATCGCCTGGCTCGTCTGGCATCTCACCCGGGTCCAGGACGACCACATCGCGGACGCCGCCGGTACGGAGCAGGTGTGGACGGCGGAGGACTGGCACGGGCGGTTCGGGCTGTCGTTCCGTCCGGGCGCCACCGGTTACGGGCACTCCGCCAAGGACGTGTCGCGACTCGGCGGCGTCACGGCGGAGCTGCTGGCCGGGTACCACGACGCCGTCCACGACCGCACCGTCGCCTATCTCGGCACGCTCGGGGACGCCGATCTCGGACGGGTCGTCGACGATGCGTGGACCCCGGCGGTGACCCTGGGGGTGCGGCTGGTCAGCGTCATCTCCGACGATCTCCAGCATGTCGGGCAGGCGGCCTTCGTCCGGGGGTGGCTGGAGCGGCCCTGACACCCCGTAAGGGCCTCAAGCCGTTCAGGCCCTGAGCCCCGTCAGGTCTCAGGGCTCCTCCGTCAGGTACGCGAGGAGCCGGCGCGCCGCCGGACCGGTCCGTTCGGGCTCCGGCAGGGCGGCGGAGACCTCCCACAGCTCCCCGTCCCCCGCTCCCACCAGGGGGACGGTGCTGAGCCCGGCCGCCTGCTCCTTGCGGGCGATCGGGCGGGGCACCACCGCGATGCCCAGGCCGTGGCCGACCAGTTCGATCAGGCTGTGCACGTCGTTGACCTCCAGCGCGACCCGCCGCCGGGTCCGCGCCGCGGCGAATGCGCGGTCCGTGAGGCCGCGGGCTCCCCAGTCGGCGTGGAAGTCCACGAAGACCTCGTCGCCCAGCTCGGACCAGGCGGCCCCGTCCGCGCCGGCGAGCCGGTGGCCCGGGTGGCAGAGCAGCACCATCGGTTCGCGGGCCAGCGGTACGAGCCGTACCCCCTCCGGTACGGTCCCGGCCGGCGCGACGAACGCCAGGTCCAGCCGCCCGGCCGCCACGTCGTCCACGAGCGTGGCCGAGCCGGCCTGCCGCAGCCGTATCTCGACCTCGGGGTGTTCGGCCCTGAAGCGGGCGA
Organism: Streptomyces sp. NPDC087310; assembly: GCF_044744405.1. Taxonomy (NCBI): domain Bacteria; kingdom Bacillati; phylum Actinomycetota; class Actinomycetes; order Kitasatosporales; family Streptomycetaceae; genus Streptomyces; species Streptomyces sp. NPDC087310. Next base: position 3,205 of record NZ_JBIUYF010000002.1, read on the forward strand.
GCAGCCCGGGGACATGGACGCCGCTCACGCACTGCTCGGTGCCGACGGACAGTGTGCCGCGCAGCAGCCCCTGGACCGCGGCGACCGCCTCCTTGGCCGCCCGTACGCTCGCCAGGGTGCGCGACGCCTCCACCAGCAGGGCGCGGCCCGCCCCGGTCAGCTCGACCCGGCGGGTGGAGCGGACGAAGAGCGGCGCCCCCAGTTCACGCTCCAGGGAGCGTACGGAGGCGGAGAGCCCCGACTGCGAGACCATCAGCCGCTGGGCCGCGCGCGTGAAGTGACGTTCCTCCGCGACGGCGACGAAGTATTCGAGATGCCGGAGTTCCACAGGACGGGAGCCTAATCCGGGACGGCGGCGGGGAGGTCGTCGCGGGTCGCGCCGCGGGCAGGGCCTGTTGAGAAGCCGGGTCGCTCAGTCCGTTCGTTTTCTTCTATTGGACGCGCCGCCGGGCAGCGGCGAGGCTGAAGGCGCATCCGCGGGGAACCCGGCGGGTGGCACTGCATGGCACGGCACGACCACAACTGACCGCGACCGACCTCAACCGACGTGAGCGACACTCGCGACACGATGCTCAGCGCGAACCCGCAGCACGAACCCGCCGCACGAACCCGCCGCACGAACCCGCAGCACGGCCCCCGCAGCAGGAAAGGTGTTCCTCACCATGAAGACTCGCCGCATCGGAACCGTCGACGTCAGCGCGATCGGCCTGGGCGGTATGCCGATGTCGATCGAGGGCCGGCCCGACGAGGCCCGTTCCCTCGCCACTCTGCACGCCGCGCTGGACGCCGGAGTGACGCTGATCGACACGGCCGACGCGTACCACCTGCTCGCCACCGACGTCGGCCACAACGAGACCCTGATCGCCAAGGCGCTCGCCTCCCATCCGCGCGGACCCGAGGTCCTGGTGGCCACGAAGGGCGGCCATCTGCGCCCCGGCGGCGGTGCGTGGACGCTGGACGGCTCCCCCGAGCATCTGAGGCGCGCCTGTGAGGCGTCGCTCGGCCGGCTCGGGGTGGAGGCGATCGGGCTGTACCAGTTCCACCGTCCGGACCCGAAGGTGCCGTACGAGGAGTCGATCGGCGCCCTGCGTGATCTGCTGGACGAGGGCAAGATCCGGCAGGCGGGCATCTCCAACGCGAACCCGGAGCAGATCCGCTCGGCGAACGAGATCCTCGGCGGCCGGCTGGTCTCCGTACAGAACCAGTTCTCGCCCGCCTTCCGGTCCAGCGAGCCGGAGTTGGAGCTCTGCGCGGAGCTGGGTATCGCGTTCCTGCCGTGGAGCCCGTTCGGCGGCATCAAGAACGCCGGTGAACTCGGCTCCTCTTACGCCCCGTTCGCCCGGATCGCCGAGGCGCACGGGGTGAGTCCGCAGCGGGTCTGCCTGGCCTGGATGCTGGCCAAGTCCCCCACGGTGGTGCCGATCCCGGGCTCCAGCCGTCCGGAGACCGCCGTCGACTCGGCGGCGGCGGCCGAGCTCGTCCTCACCCCGGCCGAGGTGGCGGAGCTGGACGCGGCCTGACGGAACCGGTCGGATCGAGGTGGGCCCCGCCGGAGCGGGGCCCACCGTCAACTCCCTTGCCACATAAGGCTCGTCAGGCCCATTGCCACTGCATAACACGGGCCCTACGCTGTGCGACGTACTCCTGAAAGCGCTTTCCAGCCCGCCGGCCCCACCAGCACCGGGAGCGCCCATGAGAGCCTCGTCGCCCTTCCTCGTCATCACCGCGTTACTGGCGCTCGTCCTCGGTGCCGGGGTGGCCGCCCCGCCCCGGGCCGAGGCGGCGCCGTTCCGCGTCCTGGTCTTCTCCAAGGTCACCAATGTCGAGCACGACTCGATCCCCGCCGGAATCAAGGCTGTTGAGCGGCTGGGCAGTGAGAACGGCTTCGACGTGGAGGCCACGTCCGACGCCGCCGCCTTCACCACGGAAAACCTGGCCCGCTTCCAGGCGATCGTCTTCAACAACACCAACTCCACACCGGAGAGCGGCGATCTGCTCGACGCCGCCCAGCGCGCCGCCCTCCAGGCGTTCGTGCGCGGGGGCGGCGGCTGGGTCGGACTGCACTCCGCCTCCGCGAGCGAGCGCGACTGGAGCTGGTACGAGGGCCTGGTCGGCGCGATCTTCGACAAGCATCCGGCCGTCCAGACCGGCCGGGTGAAGGTCCTCGACCGGACCCACCCCTCCACGCGGGGACTTCCCCAGCTCTGGGAGCGTACGGAGGAGTGGTACAACTGGCGGACCAACCCGACGGGGAAGGTGCACACCCTCGCCCAGATCAAGGTGAACGACGGGATCGACGGTCTGGACGAAGGCGTCGACCACCCGTGGTCCTGGTGCCAGAACTACGACGGCGGACGCTCCTGGTTCACCGCCGGCGGCCATGACGCGGCCTCCTTCGAGGAGGACGCCTTCCTCGCCCATCTGCTCGGTGGCATCCAGTGGGCCGCGGGCAACGCGCCCGGCGACTGCACCGCCACCCGCACGAGCGCCTTCCAGCGCACCCCGCTGGTCACCAGCGACCTCGCCGACCCCTTCGAGCTGGCCGTGGCGCCCGACCGCCGGGTCTTCCTCATCGAACGCACCGGCAAACTCAAGGTGATCGACCAGAGCACGCTCCGGGTCTCGACCGCGCTGGACCTCGCGTACACCCCGGACATGACGAGCCAGTCCGACGGCCTGCTCGGGTTGGCACTCGACCCGGACTTCGCGGCGAACCACCGGCTCTATCTGCTGCACTCCGACAAGACCGAGAAACAGCTCAACCTGTCGCGCTTCACGGTCACGGGGAACACCATCGACCCCGCCTCCGAGAAACGCCTGCTCACCGTCCCGACCCTGCGCGGCGAGGGCAGGGCCAACTCACACATGGCCGGGTCGATCGCCTTCGACAAGGCCGGGGACCTGTACGTCGCGACCGGTGACAACACCGATCCGTTCGCCTCCGACGGGTTCGCCCCGATCGACGAGCGGGCCGGACGCCGCGCCTGGGACGCCCAGATGACGGCGGGCAACACCAACGACCTGCGCGGCAAGGTCCTGCGGATCACACCGCGGGACGACGGCACGTACACCGTCCCCGAGGGCAACCTCTTCGCCCCCGGTACGGAGTTGACCCGCCCCGAGATCTACGCGATGGGCCTGCGCAACCCGTTCCGTATCACCACCGACCCGCTGAGCGGGGCGCTGCTGGTGGGCGACTACGGGCCCGACGCGCGCGCCGCCGTGGCCGACCGGGGGCCCGAGGGCACCGTCGAGTACAACCGGATCACCCAGGCGGGGAACTACGGCTGGCCGTACTGCACCGGCTCCAACACCCCCTTCAACGACTACGACTTCGCGACCGGCACCTCCGGCCCGAAGTTCGACTGCGCGAACCTCGTCAACGACTCGCCGAACAACACCGGTCTGCGCGAACTGCCGCCCGCCACACCCGCGACGGTCTGGTACGCCTACTCGGCCTCGTCCCGCTTCCCCGAACTGGGCACGGGCGGCGGGGCGCCGATGAGCGGGCCGGTCTACGCCTACGACCCCGACAACACCTACCCGTCCAGGTTCCCGGCCTACTTCGAGGGGAAGTGGCTGGTCTACGAGCTGACCAGGACCTGGTTCAAGACCTTCTCGTTCCAGGAGAAGGACCAGACGTTCACGGATCCGCGCTTCCCGCCGGTGAAGGCCGGTGAACTCCAGTCCATCAACGGCGTGTTCGGCGACATGAAGTGGAACCAGCCCTTCGACGCGGACTTCGGCCCCGACGGCGCGCTGTACGTCATCGACTTCGGGCTCGGCAGCGGCACGGGCCGGGGTGGCAGCAACGAGGGCTCGGGCGTCTACCGTATCGACCACGTCGGGGACAACCGGCTGCCCGAGGCCAAGACCACCGCGACCCCGGACACCGGGGCGGCGCCGCTCACCGTGAAGTTCTCCAGCGCGGGTTCGGGGCTGCCCGACGACCGGCCGGTCGGCTACGCCTGGGACTTCGACGGCGACGGGACCACCGATTCGACGGAGCCGAACCCGTCCCATGTCTACCGGGACACGGGCCGGTTCACCGCCCGCCTCACCGTCACCGGACCCGGCGGGCTGACCGCGCTCTCGGTCCAGGAGATCACCGTCGGCAACACCCGTCCGGTCGTGACGGTCCAACAGCCGCCGGACGGAGGGATGTTCAGCTTCGGCGACACCATCCCGTTCACCGTGAAGGTGAAGGACCGCGAGGACGGGACGACCGGCCGCGGCGGCGGGATCGACTGCGCGCGGGTCGTTGTCCAGTCGCAGCTCGGTCATGACAGCCACCTCCATCCACTGGACAACTACACGGGCTGTACGGGGGAGATCGTCACCGACGCCGGGGACAGTCACGGCCCCGGCCAGAACCTGTACTACGGGATCACCGCACGCTACGAGGACCAGGGCGGCGCGGACGGCGTGCCCGCCCTCACCGGCTCGGCCTCGCTGACCCTGCGTTCGGCCTTCCGCGAGGCGGAGCACCGCACCTCGACCGGCGGCGCGCACGGCGGGGCCGTGGCCGTGGACCGCGCGGACTCCTCCGGCGGCAAGCGGCTGGGCGAGATCGAGGACGGCGACTGGATCGCCTTCGACCCGGTACGGCTGAAGGGCATCCGTTCGGTGACGGTCGGCGCGTCCTCGGGAGGCATCGGCGGGGACGTCGAGTTCCGCGCGGACTCCCCCACCGGCCGGCTGCTGGGCAAGGTCACCGTCCCCGACACCGGCGGCTACGGCAACCTCGTCTCCCCCACCGTCGACCTCGTCGACCCCGGGCGCTCGGTGACGCTGTACGCCGTCTTCACCAACCCCGCCTGGTCCGAGACCGGCCCGGATCTCCTCGCGCTGGACTGGCTGCACTTCAACGGCCCCGGGGTCGAGAAGAAACCGGCCACCAAGGTGACGGTGGCGGCGGCTCCGGCGGGCGGCACCACACCACTGGCGTTCCAACTCACCAGCAAGGTCAAGCCGTTGTCCGGGCGCACCATCGCGTCGTACCACTGGGACTACGGCGACAACACCAGGCCCGCCGGTCCGGAGGGCCCGAGCGCTGCGCACACGTACGCCAGAGCGGGCGCGTACACGGCCCGTCTGACCGTCACCGACGACCGGGGCGACACGACGACCGGCGCAGTCCGTATCGACGCACGCTGAGAGGAGAGCGGGATGAGCGCCACCACCGGTTCCGGCCACCTCGCCGGCACCAGACGAGCGTTCCTCGGCACCGCGGCGGGCACGGCCGTCGCCCTGAGCGGTACGGGGACCGCGAGCGCCACCGGCCACGGGCGGCGGCGCAGGCGGATCCCGCCGTCCGCGATCGGGATGCACCTCTACACCATGCGCACCCCGCTGGCCGCGGACTTCCGCGGGACGCTGGAGCGCCTGGCGCGGATCGGCTACGCGACGGTCGGGGTCAGCGGGCGGCACGGCCACAGCGCGACCGCCATCCGCGCGATGCTGGACGCCACCGGGCTCCGGGCGGTGCTGGAACACGTCGCCTATCCCACGGTCACCGGCAGCGGTCTGCCGCAGGCGATCGAGGACGTCCGTACGCTCGGCGGCCGGTGGATCGTGGTGCCGAGTCTGCCCGCCGGAATGCACTCACCGGCCGGATACCGGGAAGCGGCACGGCAGTTGAACGAGGCGGGACTGCTCGCCCGGCGCGCCGGGCTCAGGGTGCTCTTCCACAACCACGACGGCGACCATGCCACCGTCGACGGCGAGGGCCTGTACGGCATCCTGCTCAAGGAGACCGATCCGGAGCTGGTGGGCTTCGAGCTGGACGTGTACTGGGCGTCGAAGGGCGGGGACGATCCACGGCGGCTCTTCGTGACCCATCCGGGACGGTTCCCCGTACTGCATGTGAAGGACATGGCGCCGGACGGCGGGTTCGAGGATGTCGGATCCGGTGTGCTGGACTTCCGGGCGATGTTCGACACGGCGCGGTCCGGTGGCGTACGGCAGTGGCTGGTGGAGCACGACACACCGGCCGATCCGTTCCTGACCGCGCTGCGCAGCCACCGGTATCTGGCGCGGCTGCGCTACTGAGCCGCCCGGTCCGGCGCCGCCCGCCGCCCCGCCCATGTCCCCAACCGGCGCACCCCTTCAGCTCCTTGTAGAAGAAGGTGGTCGGCCGGAGCGTCCCTCCCGGGTCGTACGCGTGTCCCGGCACCACCCCGATCGCGGTCCACCCCGCCGAGCGGTACAGCGTCTCGGCGGGGCTGCCGGTCACCTCCGCCCGCAGTCCGGGCTGCGGCGGTGAGACGGAGCGGCGGAGCGGCGGACGAACCCGGACCGTTCGTCGGTCCACACGGTCTGCTCGGCCGCCCTGATCAGGTGCGCGGGGTCCGCCTCCACCTCGCTGAGGAGCTGCGACACGGTGCGCCCGTACACCGCGCAGAGCCGGCCGAGCAGGGAGGCGGTGGGGCCGATCGCGGCGCGCTCGGCGCATGACAGCGTCGAGCGGCTGACCCCGCTGCGGCGGGCCGGCTCGTCCGGCGACCGGCCACGGGGGAGGGCGAGGAGGCCGGTTCGGAGGACGCGCCGTCTCACTCCTGTGCCGAAGCCGCCCCCAGCAGCCCCCGGACCCGGGCCGTCGCCGTACGGAACTCGGGGCGCCCCAGGGTCTGCGTGTAGTCGCGTTCCGCGGGCAGCCCCACATCGATGATCTCCGTGATGGTGCCGGGGCGCGGGCTCATCACCACCACGCGCTCGGCGAGATAGACCGCTTCCGAGATCGAGTGGGTCACGAGCAGCACGGTGGTGCCGGTCTCGCGCCAGATGCGGTTCAGCTCCATGTTGAGCTGCTCGCGGGTGAGCGCGTCGAGCGCCCCGAACGGCTCGTCCATCAGCAGCACGGGCGGCGCGTGGAGCAGCGCCCGGCAGAGCGCGACGCGCTGCTGCATACCGCCGGAGAGTTCGTGTGGATACGCGTCCTCGAAGCCGGTGAGCCCGGTCATCTCGATGAGTTCGTCCGCGCGTTCGCGGGCCGCGGCGGCGTCCGTCCGCCGTATCTCCGCCTGGAGCAGGATGTTGCGCCGGGCGGTGCGCCACTCCAGCAGCGCGGCGCGCTGGAAGACGTAACCGATGTCGTGCCGCGGCCCTTCGACCCGTTCGCCGTGCAGCCGTACGGCGCCCGCGGACGCGGTCAGGAGACCGGCCACGAGTTTGAGAAGGGTGGACTTGCCGCAGCCGGAGGGCCCGACGAGTGCGACGAACTCCCCGGGCGCCACATCGAGGGAGACCTCCTGCAAGGCGGTGACCTCGCGTTTTTTCGTACGGAACCGGACGGCCACCTCGTCGAGGCGGACCGCCGGCCCGCCCGGGGGTACGGGGGTGTGCCGCGCGCCGTCCTGGCGCGCGGCCGGGTCCTGGAGCTTCGCGTCCCTGGCCATGGTGTGTTCCGCCCTATCCCTTCAGCGCCGTGGAGCTGTCCCAGTACTCCTGTACGGCCTTGGGGCTCTTCACCAGACCGGCCCGCGCGAAGATGTCGACGGTCCGCCGCCAGTCGTCCTCGGTGTTGACACCCGGGGCGCTGCCGCGCGTCGCGTCGGTGTGCAGCAGTGTGATCGTCGTGGTGAACTGCTCCGACAGGACGCTCCCGGGCGGCAGTTGCTCCGAAGCGCCGGCCATCGCGGCGACCGCGGGCCGCGGCGCCTTTTCGGCCGCCGCCCATGACTCGCTGACGGCGCGCACCATGCGCCGGGCGAGTTCGCCGCGTTCGGCGAGGATCCGCTGCCCGGCGATCAGGCCGTTGGAGTAGAAGTTGAGCCCGTGCTCGGAGAATCGGAGGTACGAGACCTCCTTCTTGGCCTTGTCCTTCATGGTCGGGCCCTGGTCGCTGGCGTAGCCGAGCAGCGCGTCCGTCTTCCCCGAGATCACCGCGGCGATCTTGCCCGCCGGGTCGGTGTTCTGGACGGTGACGTCCGATTCCTTCAGACCGTTCTTCTCCAGGAAGATCGGGAAGGTCTTGGTGAGTGCGTCACCGGCCGTGCCCGCGATGGTCTTGCCCTTGAGATCGGCGGGTGTGGTGACGTTCTCGCTCTCGAAGAACTGTACGGACGAGGGCGTCGTCTGGAGGAAGACCCCGAGGCTCTTCACCCGGACGCCCTGATCCACCCCGCTGAGCAGGGCGGGGGTGTCGGCCCAGCCGAAATCGGTCTGTCCGGCGGCGGTCGCCTGTACGGTCTTCTGCGAGCCCTGGCCCGCTCTGATCGTCAGGTCGATGCCGTGCTTCTCGAAGATCTTCCGCTGCTTGCCGTAGTAGAACGGCGCGTGTTCGCCGTACGGGTACCAGTTGAGCGTCAGGGTCACCTTGTCGAGCTTCTTGCCGGAGTCGCTGGTGGTGGTCCCCTGGCCGTCCCCGCCACAGGCGGTGGCGGCGATCAGAGTCAGCGGTACGAGGCCGATCAGGAGTCTGCGCGGGTGCATGGCTTCTGGCCCTTCCGGGAGCGGGGGCGAGTCGTGCTCAGTACGTGGTGGTGACGTCGGTGTCCCGGCGGCTCGCGTGCCAGGGCAGCAGGAGCTTCTCGGCGGCTTCGACCAGCGCGAAGAGGACCACGCCGATCAGTGACATGACAAGGAGTCCGGCGAAGAGCATCGGGGTGTCGAGATTGCCGTTGGCCTGGAGGATCACATAGCCCAGCCCCTCGTTGGCGCCGACGAACTCGCCGACGACCGCGCCCGTCACCGCCAGGGTGACGGCGACCTTGAGCCCGGAGAACAGATGGGGCAGCGAGGCCGGGAAGCGGATCTTGACGAAGGTCTGCCAGGGTTTCGCGCCCATCGTCGCGGAGAGCTGGAGCATCTCGGGATCGACCGCCTTCAGGCCGGTCACCATCGAGATCACCACGGGGAAGAACGCGATGAGGACGGCGATCAGGATCTTCGGGGTGATCCCGAAACCGAGCCAGACCACGAACAGCGGCGCGACGGCGATCTTCGGTACGACCTGGGCGAAGAGCAGCAGGGGGTAGAGCGTGCGCTCCACGGCCGACGAGCGGACCATCACCACCGCCGCGAACACACCGACCACGGAGGCGATGAGGAAGCCGAGCAGTGTCTCGTAGGTCGTCACCCACGTGTGGTGCCAGAGATAGCCCGCCTTCCCCGTCAGTACGTCGAGTGTCGCGCCGGGCGAGGGGATGAGATACGGCTCCACCAGCTCGGCGGCGGCGACCGCCCACCACAGGACACCGCAGCCGGCCAGCAGCGCCACGGGGCGCTTACCGGCCTCGACGGCACGGGCGATCCGCTCCCCCGCGCCCGGCGGCCGGACGCGCTGCGGCGAGGGGGAGGGCGGCACGGGCAGGACGCTCTGGCTCACTGTGAACTCCTCGGGGACACCGGGTAGTTGTCACGTGCGCTGCGCCTCGGGGACACGCTTCGGGGGACCGTGTCGCGAACCGTTCGGGCCGGCCTTCGCTCCGTACGCGGCCGACGCCCGGTCGGCGCTTCCCTCCTGAAAGCGCTTTCCGACAGGGTTGGTCCGTCACGCTAGTGACTGCCCGTCCCTACGGTCAAGAGGCCGTCCCGGGGTCACGCGAGGCCGTCCTCCCGGCGGTGGATCTGCGACATCAGTTGCGCCGCACACGACTTGATGGTGTCGAGCCCGGCGCGCCCCCAGCGCCGCGGCTCGGTGTCGGCCACGCAGACGGTGCCCAGGGCCATCCCCGTACGGTCGATGAGGGGCGCCCCGAGGTAGGAGCGGATGCCGGTCTCGTCAACGAGCGCGTTCCCGGCGAACCGGGGGAAGTCGCGGACGTCCTCCAGGACCAGCGCCTTGCGCCGTACCACCACATAGGGGCAGTAGCCGTGGTCCCGGGACTTGACGCGTTCCTCGGCCCCGCCCGGCGGTGTGTGCAGTCCGGCGAAGAACTGCCGTTCCTCGTCGAGGAAGTTGACCATCGCGTAGGGGGCGCCCGTCATCTGTGCCATCTGCCCGGCGTAGGCGTCGAGGGCCGGTTCCGGGCGTGCGCCCAGTCCGAGCCCGCGCAGCCGCACCACGCGCTCGGGCGCCTCCTGGTCGACGGGGGTGAGCAGCAGCCGGGCGATCGGGTCGTACCTCATCCGCGTACCCCGTCGCTCGGGGCGACCGGCGCCGACGGCCTCATTCGGCGAGCTCCGGAGCGGGCGCGGGCACGGGCGCGGGCACGAAGGCCATCGGGGACGGGGCCGGGGCCGTGGACAGCTCCGGGGAGAGGGACGGGGAGGGGGACGGGGACGGGGACGGGGACGAGGTGAGGAGATGCTGGACGAGGGTGACCAGCGTCCGGATGCCCGAACTGGCGATGCGGGCGTCGCAGAGCACGATCGGCACCTCCGGCCTGAGGTCTATCGCGGCCCGCACCTCCTCCGGGTCGTAACGGTACGAGCCGTCGAACTCGTTGACGGCGACGACGAATCCGATGCCGCGCTGTTCGAAGAAGTCCACCGCGGAGAAGGAGTAGTCGAGCCGCCGGGTGTCGGCGAGCACGATCGCGCCGAGCGCGCCCCGGGACAGTTCGTCCCACATGAACCAGAAGCGTTCCTGTCCGGGCGTGCCGAAGAGGTAGAGCACATGGCGTTCGTCGAGCGTCAGCCGGCCGAAGTCCATGGCGACCGTCGTCGACGTCTTGGTCTCGACGCCCGTCAGATCGTCGGTCGCGGCGCTGACCTGGGTCAGCAACTCCTCCGTACTGAGGGGCGCGATCTCGCTGACCGCCCCCACGAAGGTCGTCTTGCCGACTCCGAACCCGCCCGCGACAAGGACCTTCAGCGCGGTGGGAAAGGGCTGGGAGCCGGGATAGGGGTCAGAGCTGTCGTCGTAGACCATCGAGCACTGCCTCCAGCAGGAAACGGTCGGTGGGGTGGTCGAAGGTGTCCGGCGGCCGTGCGGTGATCGCCCCGCACTCCACCAGGTCGGAGAGGAGGACTTTGGTCACCGTGACGGGCAGCCGGAGCTGCGCGGCGATCTCCGCGACGGAGGTCGGCCCCGCGCACAGACCGACGGCCTGGGCGTGCTCGGGGCCGAGGTGCGGCTGCGGCGCCGCCCCGGTGGAGATCACCAGCGTGAGCAGGTCCAGGACGGCCGTCGGTCTGGTCCGGCCCCCGCTCACGGTGTACGGGCGGATGAGCCGGCCCGCCGCGTCGTCGAGCCACGGCCCGTCCGTGGAGAGGGGCACGGTCAGTGCCCCGCGGCGCTCGGTGAGACACCGGCGCCGTGCCGCAGTGGCGTCGCCAGATACGGCCGTACGCTCTTGACCAGCATCGCCATCTCGTAGCCGAGGACCGCGGCGTCCGCCTCGCGGCCCGCCAGCACGGCCAGACAGGTGCCGGATCCCGCCGTGGAGACGAAGAGCAGGGTGGAGTCCAGCTCCACCACGACCTGACGGACCTCGCCGCCGTCGCCGAAGCGGATCCCGGCGCTGCGGCCCAGCGAGTAGAGGCCGGAGGAGAGGGCCGCCATGTGGTCCGCGCTGTCGGGGTCCAGGCCGTGCACGGATCTCACCAGGCCGTCGGAGGAGAGCAGCACCGCGCTGCGGGTGTACGGGACTCGCTGGACCAGACCGCTCAACAGCCAGTCGAGGTCGGAGACATGGCCGGTCGGCACATCGCTCGCCATGGTGAATCTACTCCTTGGGGGTGGTGTCGTGGCGCGGTGATTCCGGCGGTTCGGGAGGGGGCGGTGCCGCTCCCGTGGGTCGCGCGGCGGGCTGGGCCTCGGCGAGACCGATGCCCCGCCGGAAGGCGGCCATCAGACCGGGGTCGTGGAGCGCGGGCTCACCGGCGGGGGCCGGCGCGGGGGCGTCCCGTAGCTGCGGTACGAGGTGCTCCTGCCCCCGGCGCCTGGGTAGTTGGGGCCGGCTCGCCGTACCGCGGATCATGCCGTCGCCGGTGGGGACGACCGCGGGCCTGACCGGGATCACCGGGGCGGGCGGCTGCTCGGGCCGTCCGGCGTGGCGGGCGCCGGGGCGCGCGGCGGCGGGGGTGGGCCGCTCGGCGCGGGCGCTCCGTACGGGCAGCGGCGCGGGTCCGGCGGGAGCCGGTGCGGCGGGACCCGGCGCGGGAGCCCCCGGTGCGGCGGGGTCCTGCGTCGGATGCGCCGGTACGGGAGAACCCGCTGCGAGAGGAGGGCCTTCCTCCCGCACAGGTGCCTGTGGGGCCGGTTGTGGGGCCGACTGCCCGGCCTGCTCCGGGTGTTCGGCCGGGTCGGAGCCGAGCAGTGTGCGCGGCAGCACCAGTACGGCCTGGATCCCGCCGTAGATGTTGGTCTGGATCCGGACCGCGATCCCGTGCCTGCGCGCCAGCGCGGACACCACGAACAGGCCGATCCGCCCGTCCTGGAGGAGGTGCGCGACATTGACCTGGTCCGGGTCGGTGAGCAGCGCGTTCATCTTCTTCTGCTCGGTGAGGTGCATACCGAGCCCCCGGTCCTCCACCTCGATCGCCAGCCCGGCCGTCACCTGCTGGGCCCGGAGCAGCACTTGGGTGTGCGGGGACGAGAACAGCGTGGCGTTCTCGACCAGTTCGGCCAGCAGGTGGATGACATCGGCGACGGCGTGGCCGCGCAGGGTGCCCTCGATCGGCGGCACGAGCTTGACCCGCGGGTACTGCTCGACCTCGGCGATGGCGGAGCGCAGGACCTCGGTCAGGGTGACCGGCCTGCTCCACTGCCGCCGGGAGATCGCCCCGCCGAGGACGGCCAGGTTCTCCGCGTGCCGGCGGATCCGGGTCGCGAGATGGTCGACCTGGAAGAGACCTTTCAGCAGCTCAGGGTCCTCGACCTCGTTCTCCAGGTCGTCCAGCAACTGGATCTCGCGGTGGACGAGGGACTGGAGGCGGCGGGCCAGATTGACGAAGACTTCCACCTTCTGTTCGTTGCCGACACTGCTGGAGAGCCGCGACGCCTGGATCACGGCGCCGACCGCACTCTCGTGCGAGCGGCCGAGTTCCGCCGCGAGCAGGTCGAACTCGTCCCCGCCGTGGCCGGTACCGGCGGGTGGCGCGGGGCGCGCGGGCACGCGCTCACCCTGCCTGAGCTGCTCGACGACGGCGCGCAGTTCGGCCTGTCGGCGCGCGCTGGCGCGGCGCAGCGCGTTGCAGCGGCCGAGGACCGTCCGCGCCGTGCGCTCGGCCCCCAGGGCCGCGGCGGCGATGGCGGAGAAGGCGAGTAGCGCCGTGCCGAACAGGGCCGTCCAGACCGGGGCGGTGGGTTCCGCGGTGGTGGAGCGCAGGACGAGCACCACGGCCGCGGCGCCGCTCAACGAGGCGACGGTCGCGGGCAGGACGGCGGTGCGCACGAGTTCGGCGTGCAGGGGTCGCGGCCGTATACGGGCGTCCTGCGGGGTCGCCGCGTCCGGCCCGGGCGCGGACGGGAACGAACGGGGGTCCGGGCGGCCGTGCCGCCCGCCCTCTCGGCGTTCCGGCCGCGCGACGGGTGCGCGAAGGTGAGACATCTGTGTCCTCGGTACGTGGGGCCCCAGGATCGGCATGCGTGCTGGTGCTGGTGCGGCGGCGGACGTGGTTCACGGCGCAGCGGCAGGACCGGCGCATGCCGGATGAGCCCTCCGTTGATCACCGAGCACACACGGTAGTCGCCAAGCGGTCATTCACGGTGGGCAGTTGACAAAGTTGCCCACAGAGCACCCCGCTCTGGTATGAGGCATCGCACATCAGCCCGAAATAGCCCAGGGACGGCACGCGTTCGGCCCGGTGCGGGGCACCGGGCCGAATCGTTCAGCTCAACTCCCTTTTCCGGCGGCTCCCTACGACGCCGGGAGGATCACCGAGCGGGTGAGGTGGCGCGGGCTGTCCGGGTCGAGTCCGCGCCGCCGCGCGAGCGCGAGGGCGAGCCGCTGGACCCGTACCAGTTCGGCGAGCGGGTCGAGGCCCCCCGCCACCCACAGCCCGCCGGTCGCCGCGACCTGCTCCGCCAGGCCGTCGGGGGCGTCCCCGAGCATCCAGGTCGCCGTGCCCTCGGTCGTGATGCTGATCGGGCCGTGCCGGTACTCCATCGCCGGGTACGCCTCGGTCCAGGAGAGCGATGCCTCCCGCATCTTGAGGGCGCCCTCCTCGGCGAGCCCGACCGACCAGCCCCGGCCGAGGAAGGTGAACTGGGTGCACTCGGTGAGGGAGTCGGGCAGCGGCTGCGCGAGAGCCGTCTCCCCGTCCGCGACCACGGCGTCGCCGTGCAGTCCGAGACGGGCCCGGAGCAGGGTGAGCGCCGTGGTCGCGAAGCGGGTCTGGACGACGGACCGCTCGTCGGCGAAGTCCAGGACGATCAGGTCGTCGGCGGCGTCACGGACCGGCGTGGCCGGGTCCGCGGTGATCGCGGTCGTACGGACCGTGCCGCGGACGCCCGCGAGGAGGGCGAGCACCTCGGTGGTCGTACCGGAGCGGGTCAGCGCCACGATCCGGTCGTAGCGCCGCCCCGAGGGGAACTCGGAGGCGGCGAAGGCATCGGTCTCCCCCTGCCCCGCGCCCTCCCGGAGGGCGGCGTAGGCGCGGGCCATGAAGAACGAGGTGCCGCAGCCGACGACGGCGACGCGCTCCCCGGGCGCGGGCAGCGCGTCGGCCACCCCCGGCTCCTGGGCCAGCGCGGCGGCCCGGCGCCAGCAGGCGGGCTGGTCGGCCAGTTCGGTCTCCACATGTGTCGCCTGAGCCATGCGTGCTCTCCGCTCCCGGTCCACTGACCGATGAAGTCGCGCCGAATGATTTTTTCTGCATGTTAAAGCAGCTTTCCAATCAGAAACAAGCATCACTGTGCGCGGTACGCTCAGGGACAGCCCGGCAGCCCGCCCGGCAGCAGGGCCGGGCACCAGGGCCCGGCCGGTCGACGTCGAGAAGGATGCGGTGATGCGGTGAATCGCCACGAGCGGCACACGGCCCTGCTGGAGCTGCTGACGCAGCGGCACCAGGTCGAGGTCGAGGCCGTCGCCGCCGAGCTGGGGGTGTCCGTCGCGACCGTACGCCGCGACCTCGACCACCTCGCCGAGCAGCAGTTGCTGACCCGTACCCGGGGCGGGGCGGTGGCCCACTCCGTCGCGTACGAACTCCCCCTGCGCTACAAGGCGGTGCGGCACGCCTCGGAGAAGGAACGCATCGCGCGGGCGGCGGCGGCGATGGTCGAACCGGGGATGGTGGTCGGGCTGAACGGCGGCACGACGACGACGGAGGTCGCCCGCGCCATCGCCACCCGCGCCGACCTCGGGGGCTCGGCCGAGGAACCGGCGGTCACGCTCGTCACGAACGCGCTGAACATCGCCCATGAGCTGGCGGTACGACCGCACATCAAGGTCGTGACGACGGGCGGGGTCGCGATGCACCAGTCGTACGAACTGGTCGGCCCGCTGGCCCGGCACATCCTCGGCGAGGTCAGCCTGGACCTCGCCTTCCTCGGGGTGGACGCCGTGGACGCGGAGGAGGGCGCGGGCGCGCACAGCGAGCACGAGGCGAGCGTCAACGCGCTGCTCGCCGAGCGGGCGCGGACGCTGGTCGTGGTGGCGGACAGCTCGAAGCTGGGCGCCCGCGCGTTCGCCAGGATCTGTCCGGTGGAGGACATCGGGACGCTCATCACCGACACGGGCGGGGCACGGCGGGCCGCCCGCTTCGAGGAGCGCGGGGTCCCGGTCGTCCTGGTCTGACGTACACGCCTCGTACGGACCGGTGCGACTGTACGTACGCACGCGCGCCTCGTACGGCTCCGGGGGCGGCCGTCGTGGCCGTACGCCACCGGAGCCGTACCCCGGGGCCCGCGGGGCTACGCAGGGGACGCGCTCTCGGCCGTCTCCTCCGTCTTTCCCGTGGCGGGCTTCCCGGCGGCCTCGGCGGCCGTCACCGTTCCCGTACCGGCCGAGGACACCAGCGCGTCGGGGGCGGCCGTCGCGTACTCCGGCCAGCCACCGGCCGGCGGGGCGGCCACCGAGCGCCACCACGGGGCGTCGGGGACCGCGTCCCCGGTGGGTTCGAAGGGCTGGCCGGGGTGCGGCAGCGCGAGCCCGGCGCCCGCCGCGGCCGCGGCCTCGACGGTGCCCTCGCCCGGCTCGGCCCACGGATGCGGGGCGAGGTTGAAGGTCCCCCAGTGGATCGGCATCATCACGCCGGAGGGCCGGCCGCCCTGGAGGTCGAGGTGGGCGCGCATGCCCTCGGCCGGGGTCATGTGGATGTCGGGCCAGTACTCGCTGTACGCGCCGATCTGGATCATCGTGGCGTCGAAGGGGCCGTGCTCGGCGCCGATGTCCTTGAAGCCGGGGAAGTAGCCGGTGTCGCCGCTGTGGTAGACGCGGTGCTCGGGCCCCGCCACGACCCAGGACGCCCAGAGGGTGTGCTGCTGGTTGCGCAGCCCGCGCCCGCAGAAGTGGCGCGCGGGCGTGGCCGTGAGGCGGATGCCGGCGACCTCGGTGGACTCGTTCCAGTCGAGCTCGCGCAGCCGGGACGCGGGCACGCCCCAGCTCTCCAGGTGGGCTCCCACGCCGAGCGGCACAGCGAAGAGGGTGTCGGTGGAGGCGAGGGCGCGGATCGTGGGCAGGTCGAGATGGTCGTAGTGGTCGTGGGAGATCACGACGACGTCCACCGGACCGAGCGCGGCGAGCGGTACGGGGACGGGGTGCAGCCGCTTCGGGCCCGCGAAGGAGAACGGCGAGCAGCGCTCACCCCACACCGGGTCGAAGAGGACCCGCCTGCCGTCGATCTCGGCGAGGACGCTCGAATGCCCCATCCAGGTGAGCCGCAGGCCCGAGGCGGGGGGCGCGGCCAGGTCGGCGAGGGTCGTGGGGTGCACGGGGATGGTGCCGATCGGGGAGCGCCGGGCCCGTGCCTCCTTCTGGAAGTAGATCTTCGCGAGCTCGACCCCCGAGGCCCCGGACGGTCTGGTCCTGGCGCCCTCGGGGTTCTGGAACACCCCGTCGGCGAAGTTCGGCGAGCGGTGGATCCGCTCCAGTCTCTCCCCCGCCGAGTCGGCCCCGAAGGCCGCGGGTCGCAGCGAGCGCAGCCGGGAGCGCAACGGAAGGGGGGAACCAGCGCCTGTCACAGCACCTCCTGGAGGTTCGGTGTTGTCCCATTATGGCCGGGACCATTCATCGGTGCGGGGTGAAGTGACCGGAATCGATCACTCCCGCCCCGTCCCGCGTACGCCCGTCCAACGTTCGTCACTGCCCCGGGGATTCCCGGTCATGCCCCCGATTCTCGTGAACTCTCCGGAGAGCGCCGGACGGCGCCGGGCGGCGAGGCGGCCTCTTCGCCGGGGCGGGCGGTACGGCCATACTGGGGGACGGTCGGACCGTCCGGACCGTGAAAGGGAGACTGTGACGCAGCCGCAGACCGATCAGAGCGACCAGTTCCACCACGATGTGCTGGTCGTCGGGGGCAGCGGGGTGGATACCGTCGTCCGGGTCGACTCGCTGCCGGTGCCGCTCGCCGATTCCGTCCCGGTGGGGCCGATCCGCGAATGGCCCGGACACACCGGTGGCAATGTGGCTCTGGGCTGCCGGAACTTGGGGCTGAACGTCAAGTTCCTCGACTACATAGGCGACGACTGGACCGGCGTACAGGTCAAGGAGCGGCTTTCCGCGGGCGATGTGGACTTCGAGGCGCTGATCTCGCCGGACGGCACGCGGCGCGCGGTCAATCTGGTGGACAGGACAGGCCGCCGGATGTCCTTCCACGACGCCAGGGACCCCGAAGATCTGCGGATGCCGCGCGAGTTCTATCTGCCGCACCTGCGGCGCGCCCGCCACGTCCACCTCTCGATCACCAACTTCACCCGGTTCCTCTTCGACGACCTCGAAGCGCTCGGCGTCCCGGTCTCGACCGATCTGCACGACTGGGACGGACTCGACGACTACCACCGGGAGTTCGCCTTCCGCTCCGACCTGGTGTTCCTCAGCGCGGCCGGGGCGGGTGAGCGGATCGCCTCGGTGATGCGGGAGATCCTGCGCGAGGGGCGGGCCGAGGCGGTGATCGCGACGGCGGGCGCGGGCGGCTCGTACCTGATGACCCGCGAGGGCGGGCGCACCCCGCGCCCGGTGCCGGCGACCGCCCCGCCCGCGCCGGTGGTGGACTCCAACGGCGCGGGTGACGCGTACGTCTGCGGTTTTCTGTACGGGCGGCTGGCGGGCCTGGACCTCGAACGGAGCGCGGCGCTGGGCGCGGTCGCGGGCGCCTACGCCTGTACGGCCGAGGGCAGCGCGGCCCTGATCGGCCGGGACGACCTGCTCGCGGTCACGGTGTGACGCCCGGGGCGGGGCGGCGCCGGGCCCACCGGCGCCGCCCCGCCGCGGGCCCAGCCCGTCCCGGCGCGAGCCCCGCTCCGGCACGGGCCCCGGCTCAGGTCTGGCGGACCGGTTCGTACGCCTCCGCTTCGAGCCCGAACGTCCAGGCCACGCCCTGCTTCGCCGAACGGACCGTGGGCGGCACCCGCAGCCAGTAGGTGCGGTGAGTGCCGTCCGGTTCCGGCGTGGAGTTGACCACCTCGACCATCGCTATGTCCTCGTCGCCGGTCAGCGCGATCCGCCACAGGACGCCGGTCTCGTCCCGGTGGACCGGCCGCGCGTCCGACTCGCTCAGATAGCGCTCGAAGCCGTAGTACTCCAGCATCACCCGGCGCAGCTCGGCGTTGGGCTCCTCACGGATCCGCTCGGGGGTCAGCGAGGGCAGCTCTTCGAGGAACGCGGCGGGGACCGGCATCCCGCGCCAGGCGTACAGCGCGAAGCCGTCCGGGTAGGCGATCGCCGGGCCGTCCCCCCGGTCCAGCCGCCCCGCCTCGTCGCGGTGGAGGACGGTGGGGCGCTCGCAGATGACCACCGCGTCCTCGTACGGCCACCACCAGCCCGCGTGCCGCGCCACCTCGGCGAGCCCCTCCAGCCGCTCGCTGCGGCCGTCGAACGCGGCGAGCCAGGCCGCGTCGTGCTGGCCGAGCACCGCGTCCAGCAGCACCGAACGGATCGTGGCCCGCGCGCCGAGCGCGCCCGCCGTTCCGTCCCACCCCTCCTTGCCGGTCGGCCGGACCGCACCGGCCGGTGCGGTCCGGCCGGCCTCCACGCCTTCCCCGGTGTCCTCCTCGACCGCGTCCAGGATGCCGGTGCGTATCCGGTCGGCGAGCGCCCGCGTGGTGTCCCAGAGCCTGGCCCCGGTGGCGTTCCAGTGCCGGGCCCAGCCGTCCGGGCCCAGCGTGTCGTGCGCCCTGCGCCGCTCCTCCGCCCAGGGGTACGTACGGACCTCGTCGCGCACGGACCGCCCGGCCCCGGTGAGCAGCAGCGCGGCCCGCGCGCCGGCCAGCGGCGATCCGGCCCAGACGATCCGCTCCGGTTCCGGGAGCCCCGCCCTGCGGTAGGCGAGCCGTACCCCCTGCTCGGCGGCGCGCCGGTCCGTACCGCCCGTCGCCGCCGCGACGGCCCGCCAGGTGTGCATGTCGCTCATCGTCATCGCTCCGCTCGCCGTCATCCCTGCCGGCCGTCCGCTGTTCGTCGTCACCGCCGGCACCGCTGTCACCGCCACCGCCGCACCCGCTCAGTCCGCGACGACGCGCACCGCGCCCGGCACGTACTCACGCTGGCGCACCACCTGGAACCACCCCTTGGGCAGCGGTATCACCGCGTGTTCCTCGTGCACCACCCGTCCGCCGTCCGGGAGGTGCAGGAACACGGGCCCCGCCGTGTCACCCGACTCCCTGATCAGCCGGCCGGGGCCCGGTATCGCGTGGGCGTGGCCGGTGACCTCGCCGAGCGCCAGGACCAGTCGGCCGCGTGCGTCCCTCGGCTCACCGGACACCTTCTCCGCGTCCACGAGGTACGACGGGACGGCTTCCTCCGCCACGGGCACGATGAGTACGTCTCCCTGTCGGAACATGGCTCTCCCCTCAACCGGCGGCGCCCGGTGCGCCGACCTGTGAACGACGCTAAGGGGAGGGTCTGACAACGGGGCTCCGGACGCCCGGACCTCGCCCCACCGACCGGAGTTGTCAGTGGCGCTTGGTAGAACTTCTCCACATCAGCCGATCACTGCCCGCCGGTGTCTGGAGCGTTCGTCATGGTCATCAACCACCACTACCAGAAGCTGCACGGCCTGCCCGTGTTCAGGTTCCCCGAAGCCGATCGGAGCGACGGGCTGCCGGACCCGGACGCGGTGGCCTGGCGCATCTCGGTCGGTGCGTACGAGTCGACCGAGGCATGGGAGGAGGCGTTCGCCCGCTTCACGGCGAGCGTCGACACCACCGGCGTCCGGGCGCTGGTCGTCGGTTCGTGGAGCGACGCGTACGAAGAGGGTCCCGAGCAGGTCGTGTCCTCCCTGGTCGCGGCCCGCGACCGGCTGCCCGGACTGCGTGCCCTGTTCATCGGTGACATGACGTTCACGGACTGCGAGATCTCCTGGATCAACCAGGGGCTGCTCAGCCCGCTGCTGGACGCCTACCCCGAGCTGGAGGAGTTCGGGTCGCGCGGCGGCAACGGCCTGGAGTTCCCCGCCGTACGGCACGAGCGGCTGCGCTCGCTCAGGATCGAGACGGGCGGGCTCAGCTCCACGGTGGTGCGGGACGTCGGCGCGAGCGACCTGCCCGCGCTGGAGAGCCTGGAACTCTGGCTCGGCACGGACGAGTACGGCGCGGACACGACCGTGGCCGACCTGGCGCCCATCCTGGCCGGCTCCCGGCTCCCCCGGCTGCGCCATCTGGCGTTGCGCAACAGCGTCATCCAGGACGAGATAGCGATCGCGCTGTCCGGCGCCCCCGTCGTGGCCCGTCTGGAGAGTCTCGATCTCTCGATGGGCGCCCTCGGCGACGAGGGCGTGGAAGCCCTCCTCGGGGGCCAGCCGCTCACCCATCTCAAGAAGCTCGACCTGCATCATCACTTCGTGAGCGAGCCGATGCGGGAGCGGCTCCTCGCCACGCTCGGCGCGGCCGGGGTGGAGATCGACCTCTCCGAGGTCGAGGAGGCGGAGGACTGGGGCGACGGCGTGGAGCACCGCTACGTGGCGGTGGCGGAGTAACCCATGCGTTCCTTCCCCGGCGGCCAGGACCGGGAACCGCGACTGACCGTCGTGGGGATCCCCGGCAACCGCCGCCTCGCGCTCTTCCAGGACGCCGTACGGGCCGCCGGGCTGGCACCGGCCCGGGAGGTGGGCTGGCTCGACGTGCTGCGCGGCCGGGCCGGATTCGGCGCCGGCGAGACCGTACGGCTGGACTCCCCCGGTGAGGACGCCGAGGTGGACCGGCTGCTGCGCGGCACGGACGACCAGACCCGCGTCGAGGGCACGGGCCGCTGGTACGAGCGGTTCACGGCGGCCGCCCGTGACCTGGGCCGGGCGGTCACGGCCGCCGGGGCCGAGCTGCTCGACGACCCGGACGAGCTGGCGGTCCTCTTCGACAAACGCCTCACCCACGGGGTGCTGGACACGGCGGGGGTACGGGTCCCCCTGTCGCCCACCTCGGGCGCCACAGCGCCCGCCGTGTCGGGCTGGGACGACGTACGGACCCTGATGGCGGAGGCCGGGCTGCGCCGGGCGTTCGTCAAGATCGCCCACGGCTCGTCGGCGTCCGGGGTGCTCGCCGTCCGGACGGCGGGCCCCGGCCGGGTGAGCGCCGTCACCTCCGTGGAGCTGGACGGCTCGGGCCGCCTCTTCAACTCCCTGCGGGTACGCCGCTACACGGCCGAGCGCGAGGTGGCGGCGATCATCGACACCCTCGCGCCCGACGGGCTGCACATCGAGCAGTGGGTGCCCAAGGGGACACAGGAGGGCCGCGCGGCCGACCTGCGCGTGGTGGTCGTCGCGGGCCGCGCCACGCACGCGGTCGTGCGTACCAGCGCCTCGCCCATGACCAACCTCCATCTCGGCGGGGCCCGGGGCGATCTCGACGCGGTCCGGTCCACGATCGACGCGGCGGGCGGCAGCTTCTCCGCCGTTCTCACGATGTGCGAGGCGGCGGCGGCCCGCTTCCCGGCGACCCACTGCGTGGGGGTCGATCTGCTGCCCGCCCCGAACTGGCGGCAGTACGCCGTCGCCGAGGTGAACGCCTTCGGCGACCTGCTCCCCGGCCTCACCGGGCTGCCGGAGCGCGAAGCCGCGGGCCTGGACACCTACGCGGCGCAGCTCGCGGCCCTGCCCCGGCGGGCGGACCGTACCGCGGCGCGTCCACGGCCGTGCGGAGGTCCCGCATGACGTCGCCCCGCCCCGGGGCACCCGCACCCGCCCGTTCGCCCGGCACGACCCCCGACGTGAACCCCGACCCGAACCCCGGCCAGAACCCCGACACCGGCCCCGGCACGAATCCCGACATGAACGAGGTCGTCGGGCGCGACGACCTGCTGCTCGTCACCCTCGACACGCTGCGCTTCGACGTGGCGCGCGAGCTGGCCGCGGCGGGCCGTATCCCGAACCTCGCCCGCCATCTGCCGGCCGGCCGCTGGGAGGAGCGGCACGCCCCCGGCAGCTTCACCTACGCCTCGCACCAGGCGATCTTCGCCGGTTTCCTGCCGACACCCGCGTCCCAGGGCCCGCACCCCCGGCTGTTCGCCGCGCGCTTCGGCGGCAGCGAGTCGACGGCCCCCAGGACGTTCGTCCACGACACACCGGACCTGGTCGCCGGCCTCGCGGCGGCCGGTTACCGCACGGTCTGCGTCGGCGGGGTCGGTTTCTTCAACCGGCAGGGCGCGCTCGGCTCCGTCCTGCCCGGGATGTTCCAGGAGAGCCACTGGGAGCCGGAGTTCGGTGTGGCGTCCCCGGTCTCCTTCGAGGCGCAGATCGCCCGCGCCGAGCAGGTCGTCGCCGGACTCGACCGGGAGCGGCGGCTGTTCCTCTTCGTCAATGTGTCAGCGCTGCACCAGCCCAACTGGTTCCACCGGCCCGGCGCCACCGAGGAGGCGGGCGACACCCGCGCCACCCACGCCGCCGCGCTCGAATACGTCGACCGGCACATCGGCCGGCTCTTCGCCGCCGCGAGCAGCCGCCGCCGGTGCTTCGCGATCGTCTGCTCCGACCACGGCACCGCCTACGGCGACGACGGCTGGAGCGGCCACCGGCTGGGCCACCCGTCCGTCTGGACGGTGCCGTACGCCCACTTCTTCCTTGAGCACGGGACCGCCTCATGAAACCATCGCCGTCGCCCACGCCCCCGGGCACCACCCCGCGTCCGTACGAGAGTTACGTCTACGCCTATCCGCACAAGACGGCGTACCGCCCGCTCCACGACCGCCCGGCGCTGGCCGCCGAGTGGGCCGGTGAGAGCAAGGACGCGCTCTCCCTCTATCTGCACATCCCGTTCTGCGAGGTCCGCTGCGGGTTCTGCAATCTCTTCACCCGGATCGGCGCGCCCGGGGAGCTGACGACGCGCTATCTGGACGCGCTGGACCGGCAGGCGACGGCGGTACGTGACGCGCTGGACGCGACCGGGGGCGCGGAGGGGCCCGTGCGGTTCGCCGCCGCGGCCTTCGGCGGCGGCACGCCCACCTATCTGGAGGCGGGCGAGCTGGAGCGGCTCTGCGACCTCGCCGAGAAGCGGATGGGCGCCGATCTGCGCGCCGTCCCGCTCTCCGTCGAGACCTCCCCCGCCACCGCGACCGCGGACCGGCTGGCGGTCCTCGCCGACCGGGGCGCCACCCGGCTGAGCATCGGCGTCCAGAGCTTCGTGGACGCGGAGGCGCGGGCCGCCGTACGCCCGCAGCGCCGCGACGAGGTCGAGGCCGCCCTCGGCCGGATCAGGGACGCCCGGATCCCCGTCCTCAACATCGATCTCATCTACGGCATCGACGGCCAGACCGCGGTGACCTGGCGCCGCTCGCTGGACGCCGCGCTCGCCTGGCGGCCCGAGGAGCTGTATCTCTACCCCCTGTACGTACGGCCGCTCACCGGCCTCGGCAGGCTCGGCGCGGGCAGTGACGCCGAGTGGGACCGGCAGCGGCTGGCTCTCTACCGGCAGGGCCGCGACCATCTCCTCGCCGAGGGGTACGAGCAGGTGTCCATGCGGATGTTCCGCCGCGGGGACGCGCCGCCGCAGGGCGCCGACGACCACGCGTGCCAGACCGACGGCATGATCGGCCTGGGCTGCGGGGCCCGCTCGTACACCTCGCGCCTGCACTACTCCTTCGACTACGCCGTCGACATGCGCGAGATACGGGCGATCATCGACGCCTACACGGCGACGGAGGACTTCTCCCGCGCCGAGGTGGGCCGGCGCGTCGACGGGGACGAGGCGCGCCGCCGCCATCTGCTCCAGTCGCTGCTCCAGGCCCGGGGCATGGCAGTGGCGGAGTACCGCGTGCGTTTCGGCGCCGATCCGGGCGAGGACTTCGGGGCGGAGCTGGACCGGTTCGCGGACCTCGGCTGGCTGGACACGGGGGCGGGCCCCGGGCTGCTGCGGCTCTCCCCCGAAGGGCTCGCGCACTCCGACGCGCTGGGTCCCGCGCTGTTCTCGCCCTCCGTACGGGCCGCGATGGCCGCGTACGAATCGAAGTAGACCGACCGGGCGCCGGACGGGCCCGGGCCCCCGCCGAAGTGGACCGACGACCTGAAGGGAGCCCCATGGATCTGACGATCCTCTACCGCGGGCCGCTGGCCTCCTGCGACTACGACTGCCCCTACTGTCCCTTCGCCAAGCGGCGGGACAGCGGCGAGCAGCTACGCGCCGACCGGGCGGCCCTGGAGCGGTTCACCGCGTGGGCCGCCGCCGCGACGGACGACCGGCTCTCCGTGCTGTTCACGCCCTGGGGCGAGGGGATGGTCCGCTCCTGGTACCGGCGGGCGCTCACCGAGCTGTCGCTGCTGCCGCACATCCGGCGGGTGGCCGTCCAGACGAATCTCAGCTTCCGCACGGACCGGCTGGCGGACGCCGACCCCGCGAAGCTCGCCCTGTGGTGCACGTACCACCCGGGGCAGACGCCGTACGACCGCTTCCTGACGAAGGCCCACGAACTGGCGGAGCGCGGTATCCGGTTCAGCGTGGGGGTCGTCGGCCTCGACGCGCATCTGGAGCACGCGCGCCGGCTGCGCGCGGAGCTGCCCCCGCACGTCTATCTGTGGATCAACGCGGCCGAGGGGCACTCCTACACGGACGAGGAGGCCGCGCGGTGGACGGAGCTGGACCCGCTGTTCCCGTACAGCCGCCATCCGCACCGTTCGGCCGGACTGCCGTGCCGGACGGGCGAGTCGGTGATCTCGGTGGACGGCGAGGGTACGGTACGGCGCTGCCACTTCGTCCGCGCCGAGCTGGGCAATCTCTACGACGGCTCGTACCGGCGCGCGCTCGCGCCGCGGGCCTGTCCGCTGGCGGTGTGCGACTGCCATATCGGCTATGTCCATCTGGAGACGCTGCCGCTGTACGACGTCTTCGCGGGCGGGGTGCTGGAGCGGATCCCGGCGGGGGCGTGAGTCACGTGGGGCGTGAGCTCCCGCGTGGCCGCCCCCGCCGCCCGGGACCCGGGGGCCGCGTCAGTGTCTCAGGGGCAGGAGGTCCGGCCGCTTCGCCTCGACGTGGTCGCCGGAGGAGGCGCCGCGCAGCCTGCGCCCGATCCAGGGCACCAGGTACTCGCGCGCCCAGTGGATGTCGTCGCGCCGGACTTCGAGCGTGCCGCGCGGGGGCAGCGGCGGCCACGGCTGGTCCGGATCGGCGGGCACGTCGACGCCCAGCACCTGCCCGGCGCGCAGCGCGACGCGGGTGTGTCCCTCGGCCGACAGATGCAGCCGGTCGCCGTCCCAGGCCCGCCGGTCCTGGACGGTCCTGAAGGACCAGAGGTCGAGGACGGGGCAGCCGTAGCGGTCGGCGATGGCCCGCGTGTGTTCGTTGAACGTGGCGATCTTGCCGCGCAGATGGCGCAGTACGGGCACCCGGCGGGTGTCGAAGCCGGTGGTCAGCATGACCGTGCCGACGGCGCCGGTGAGGTCGGCGACGGCCCGCTCGAAGCGCTCGGCGACATCGTCGGGGTCGGTGCCGGGGCGGATGATGTCGTTGCCGCCCGCGCAGAAGGTCACCAGGTCCGGGGCGAGTTCCCTGGCCCGGGGGATCTGCTCGGCGACGATCTGGTCGAGGAGCCGGCCGCGTACGGCCAGGTTCGCGTAGCGGAAGTCGCCGTGGACGGGGTCGGCCGGCGCGCCGGAGACCGGAAGCTGGTCGGCGAGGAGGACCGCGAGCCGGTCCGCCCAGCCGACGAACTGCCCGTCGGGTCCTGGATCTCCCACGCCCTCCGTGAAGCTGTCACCGATCGCCGCGTACGACCCGAATATGGTGTCTCTTCTTACTCTCGTTCTTGCTCTCGAATCGTCTGCCACAGCAGGACATTTTCCACCCGGCCATGTGACCTACGCGACCGTAGGCAGGGGTTGACGTGGGGTGAGAAACACCATCGGTCAATTTTCTTTCAAGTGGGAATAGCGAAAAGCCGCGCGGGGCCGGCCCCGAGGGGGCGGGGCCCCCGGGGGGGGCGCAACCCGGGCCCGGCGGCCCCCCCCGGGGAGCAGGGGGGGGCCCAAACCCGAGGAGGTGGGGGCCCGCCCCCAGCCCACCCCCCGCCGCGACGGGGGGTGTGGG
>NZ_JBIUYF010000002.1:29705-382538 GCF_044744405.1 Streptomyces sp. NPDC087310
CGGTGGACGCCGCGGCGCCCGCACCGCCCCGGGGCGGGGTGGCCCCCCCCGGCCCCGCCCCCTGGGTCTGTCGGGCCCCCCCCGCCGCCCCCCCCCGGGGGGGGCGGCGCCGCGCGGAGGAGACGAAAGGCGTCAGAGCGCCGCCGGACGGATCAGATGGAGACGCCGTTCTGCCGGAGGAAGGCCAGCGGGTCGACGTCCGAGCCGTAGTCCGGTCCCGTCCGGATCTCGAAGTGCAGGTGCGGTCCCGTCACATTGCCGGTGGCCCCGGAGAGACCGATCTGCTGGCCCGAGCCGACGCTCTGGCCGGCCGAGACGGAGAGGGAGGAGAGGTGGGCGTACTGGGAGTACATGCCGTCCTCGTGCCGGATGACGACCTGATTTCCGTACGAGCCGCCGTTGCCGGCGGACACGACGGTGCCCGCGCCGACCGCCTTCACGGTGGTGCCGGTGGAGGCCACGAAGTCCACACCGGTGTGGTAGCCGCTGGACCAGCTTCCGCCCGCGGCGCGGTACGCCGTACCGACACCGACGCCGTCGACCGGCAGGGTGAAGCCGGAAGCGCTGCTCCGCGCCGCGGAGTTGGCGGCGGGGGCCGCGCTCTTGGCCCCGGAGGAGGACGAGGCGGACGAGGACGACGAGGACGACTTCGAGGACTTCGACGACCCGGAGGACTTCGACTCGGAGGCCCCGGAGGACTTCGACGACTTCGAGGCGGTGGGCGCCTCGGAGCGCGCGGAAGCGCCCTTGCCGCCGAGGGTGAGCTTCAGGCCCGGGTGGATCAGCGCGGGATCGCCGCCGACGGCCTGGCGGTTGTCCTCGTACAGCCGCTGCCAGCCGCCCTGGACGTTCTGCTCGTCGGCGATCTTGGAGAGGTAGTCACCGGCGACCACCGCGTACGTCCGCACCTTCGTGGCGGCCGATCGCGTCACCTGCGTCGCGGCAGCCGCTTGCGGCGCGGCGGCGGGCAGGTTCTGGGCGGTGTGCGCGGTGGCGGGTGCGGCCTGCGGGGCCGCGGCGGGCGCGGCCTGCTGCGCCGCGTGTGCGCCGGTGGCGCCGATGAGCGGCAGCGCGATGGCGGCGCCACCTGTGCCGGCGGCGATGAATCCGCGCGAGAACGGGTTGGTCCTCGGGCGGCGGTGCTTACCCTTCGCGGGCATGGCGATGTCCTCTCCGGCGCCTACGAGGTGAGCTGTCGGGTTCGGGCTGGAGCTGCCCGGCCGCGCGTGGTGCGCGACTTCACCCCGAGCCGTCCCTGATGCCGGAGCACCGGAACGGCGTACTACCTGGGTCCCCCGCTCCTGCCACGCGTGAATGGGTGGATGGTGTCCCCGAGGCGGCGGCAGGATTCGGCGTTCCGCTCGGATTGAGGGTGAACGTAGGCGAGTGGGACGGCCGGAACAAGCCACCCTTTTCCTTCGGCGACGCACACGTCCCTTTACCGGAGGATTGCCCGTCACCCTGTGTGGAGACCGCTCCCCAATTCCCTTTCGAGGTGGCCTTTCCCTTTCGCGCCGTCACCACGGAACGTCACGGATATGATCCTGCTCACCAGACGCCACCCATCTCCCCCACGAACGGGGCAGGTTGTACGGAATCAGTCAATCCGGACAGAGGGGTATTTGGGCGTTTCCTCCCCGCGTGCGCCGTCCGAACGCGCTGTCCGAATGCGCGCGCCCCTCGGCCGCTCCTCAGCCACTCCTCGGCACTGACGAGCGCACGAACAGATGTCGTAGGGTCGGAAATCGACTCCGCCGGCGAGCAACGCCGACGGCAGACACGGAGGAGCAGGCGTGACGCAGCAGTCGCCGCAGGTCCCGTCCACCGAGCCGGAGCTGTCCGGGGTGCGCAACTTCCGTGATGTCGGCGGCCTGCCGACCGTGGACGGACGGCGGGTGCGGTACGGCGCGCTCTACCGCAGCGGGCATCTCGCCCACGCGAGCGTCGAGGACGCCGCCTTCCTCACCGGCCTCGGTCTGCACACGATCTTCGACTTCCGCAACTCCGCCGATCTGCGGCTGGACGGCGCGGACGTGGCGCTGGCGGGCGTACGCCATGTGAACATCCCGCTCTCCGACCCGGCCGACGGCGCGGAGTTCTGGCGGATGGTCCGGTACGGCGACATCGACCAGCTCCGCTCGCTCCTCGGGGACGGCAGGGCCGCGGCCAGGATGACCGGCTCGTACGCCGCGATCGTCACGGAGCGCACCGCGGAGCACGGCCGCCTGCTGCACGCGCTCGCCGAGGACAGCCTCCCCGCGCTGCTGCACTGCGCGGCGGGCAAGGACCGCGCCGGGATCTCGGTCGCCGTGGCGCTGCTCGCGGTCGGCGTCGGGCCGGAGGCGATCGAGGCGGACTACGTCAAGTCGAACGACCCGCACCGCCGCTATCTCTTCCGCCGCGCCGACCGCACGCCCGCCGCGGTGTCGGACGAGGCGTCGGCGCTGCTCAGCCCGCTCTTCGACGCCCGCGCCGACTACCTGCGCGCCGCCTTCGAGGCCATCGAGAAGACCTGGGGCTCCACCGACCGCTATCTCTCCGACGGGCTCGGCCTCACGCCCGGGACCCGCGAACGGCTGCGCGCCCGCCTCCTGGACGAGGGCTGACGCCGCCGGGGCTCCTCCGCGGGCCGGTCGTCACTGCCCCTGGGCTCCGAGGTGAAAGAGGAGGTAGAGGAAGCCCGCGAAGATGTGCCCGGCCACCAGATAGGCGAAGAGCCGGATCACCAGCCCGCGCGGGAACCTCTTCTCCTCGTCCATGACATGGTGCGGTGCTCCGTCACCAGGCACCGGGTGCTCGGTCTCCGACATGGTGGGGGCCTCTCTCGTCAGGTCAGACACGGTGGGCCGGGCCGCCGAGGCACAGGTCGGCGGTCGGGCTCTGGAGCAGGGTGTGGACGAAGAGCAGCTCGGTCCCCTCGGGTCCGGCCGCCGCGATGCGGTGCGGGGTGAGCGAGTCGAAGTGCGCGCTGTCGCCGGGGCCCAGCAGATGCAGGGTGTCGCCCAGGCTCAGCCTGAGCCGGCCGTCGAGGACATACAGCCACTCCTCGCCGGGGTGCACCCGGACCAGGTCGCCCTGCGCCCCGTACGGCACCTCCAGCCGCAGCGGCTGCATGGCGCGGCCGGAGCCGCCCGCCTGGTGGTACGTCCATCCGTCGGCCTCGACGGGTTCGGCCCGGCCGGCCCGAACGATCGGCTCGCGCTCCGGCGGGGCCTCGCCGAGCAGTTCGGAGATGGTCGTCCCGTAGATCCGGGCCAGCCCCAGCAGCATGGGCAGGGAGGGCTGTCTGCGGCCGGTCTCCAGCCGGGAGAGATGGGCGGGAGAGAGCCCCGCCCGCCGGGCGGCGGCCTCCAGGGTGAGCCGGCGGCCACGGCGCAGCTCACGCAGGCGCGGCGCGACGTCGGGAAGCTGGTCGGGCAGCTCGTCGGCCGCCTCTCCGGCAGGAGGTGTGCTCATACGTCCATTGCGCCAGGAACTTTCCTCCGGGGCAAATTTCTTGCCCCGGAGGCAAAAGAATCCGGTGCGGGCCGGCCGGACCGGTCCGCACCAGGACGGGCCGGTCCGCACCGACCGGCCGGGCCGGCCGCCGTGACCGCTACCGGTTGGCGACGGCCTGTTTCACCAGTGTCCTGCCGAAGTCCCACATGAGTCCGCCCCCGGCGTGTGCGTCGTCCATCACGGCCGTGAAGGCGGCCACGAAGCGGTCCACCTCGCGCTCCCCGATGATCAGGGGCGGAATCAGCTTGATCACCTCAAGGTGGTCGCCGGAGACCTGGGTGAGGATGCGGTGCTTCTGGAGCAGCGGTACGACGACCATCTGGGCGAAGAGACCCTTGCGCGCGGCCTGGAGCATCGCCCAGCGTCCGCGCAGCTTGATCGAGTCGGGCCGGCCGAACTCGATGCCGATCATCAGCCCCCGGCCGCGTACCTCGTGCAGCAGTTCGTAGCGGTCCACGAGGGCGGCCAGCCGGGAGCGGAGCAGTTCGCCGGTGGCCCGTACGCCCGCGACGATCTCCTCGTCCTCCAGCACCGACAGGACGGCCAGCCCGGCCGCCATGGCCTGGGCGTTGGAGCCGAAGCTCGCGGAGTGGACCAGGACCCGGTCCATCGAGGAGTAGACGCGTCGGAAGATCCAGTCCTTGCCGAGGGTCGCGCCGACGGGCACGTAGCCGCCGGAGAGCGCCTTCGCGACACAGACGAGGTCCGGCTCCACCCCCTCCTCGTGCTGGTACGCGTAGAAGTCGCCGGTCCTGCCCAGGCCGGTCTGCACCTCGTCGGCGATGAGCAGGGCCTTGTGGCGGTGGAGCAGCTCCTGGGCGGCGCGCAGGAAGCCGGGCGGCGCGGCGTGCACGCCCTTGCCCTGGATCGGCTCCACGACGAGTGCGGCCACGTCGCCGCGGGCCAGCTCCCGCTCCAGCGCGTCGAGGTCGCCGAGGGCGATCGCGGTGTCGGGCAGCAGCGGGGCGAAGCCGTCGCGGAAGCCGTCCTCGCCGTTGACGGAGAGCGAGCCGGTGGTCAGCCCGTGGAAGGCGTGGTCGCAGTAGAGGATCCTGGGGCGGCCGGTGGCGTACCGGGCGAACTTCAGGGCCGTCTCGACGGCCTCCGTACCGCTGTTGCCGAAGAACACCCGGTCCAGGTGCGGGCTGTGCGCGAGGAGTCTCTCGGCGAGGAGGCCGGGCAGCGGCTGGCAGTCGAAGCGGGTGAGGTCGGCGAGGGAGGCGTCCAGGACGTCGTGGAGCGCCTTGCGGACGACGGGGTGGTGCCGGCCGAGGCCCATCACGCCGAAGCCCGCGAGCATGTCCAGGTAGTCGTTGCCGTCCGCGTCCCAGAAGTAGGCGCCCTCGGCCCGTTCGTAGACCCGGTCGAAGCCGATGGTGTGCAGCATGCGCGGGAGCTGGTGGTTGAGGTGCTTGGTGTGCAGCTCATAGCGCTCGGCGCCGCGCTCCGCGAGCAGGCTCGGCAGATCGAACCCCTTGGACGGTGCCGGCCGGGGGGATCCGTTCATCGCTCGCTCTCCTCGCCTGTCAGGGCGGCGCTGATCCGTCCCGCGATCTCGACCGGGGTGAGGCCGATGTCGGCCAGCACCTCGCCGCGTTTGGCGTGCGCCAGGAACTGTTCCGGGATGCCGAAGGTACGCAGCGGTACGTCGACGCCCGCGTCGCGGAGCGACTGGCCGACGGCCGAACCCACGCCGCCGCTGCGGCAGTTGTCCTCGACGACCGCGACCAGCCGGTGCCGGTCGGCGAGCGGCGCGAGCTGTTCGTCCACGGGTTTGACCCAGCGCGGGTCGACCACGGTGCAGCCGATGCCGCGCTCCGCGAGGAGTTCGGCGGCGCCGAGGCAGACCGGCGCGAGGGCGCCGACCGCGACGAGGAGTACGCCGTCCGGGGCGCCGTCGCCGTCCGGCGCCCGGCGCAGGACGTCCATGCCGCCGACGCGCCCGACCGCGGGGATCTCCGGTCCCACCGCTTCCTTGGGGAAGCGCAGCACGGTCGGCGCGTCGTCGACGGCGACGGCCTCGCGGAGCTGGGCGCGCAGTTGGCCGGCGTCGCGCGGCGCGGCGATCCGCAGCCCGGGCACGCACTGGAGCATCGACATGTCCCACATGCCGTTGTGCGAGGCGCCGTCCACACCGGTGACCCCGGCCCGGTCCAGGACGAAGGTCACTCCGCAGCGGTGCAGGGCGACGTCCATCAGAAGCTGGTCGAAGGCGCGGTTGAGGAAGGTGGCGTAGAGGGCGACGACGGGGTGGAGTCCGCCGGTGGCGAGTCCGGCGGCGGAGACCGTCGCGTGCTGTTCGGCGATCCCCACGTCCCAGACGCGGTCGGGGAACCGTTCGGCGAACTTCGTCAGCCCCACGGGGTGCAGCATGGCCGCCGTGATCGCCACGACGTCGGGGCGCTCCGCCCCGATCTCGGCGATCTCGTCGCGGAACACCGAGGTCCAGGAGGGGCCCGCGGCCGGTACCAGCGGCTCGCAGGTCAGCGGGTCCATCACGCCGACGGTGTGGAAGCGGTCCGCCTCGTCCTCCAGGGCCGGGGCGTAGCCGCGCCCCTTCTCGGTGAGACAGTGGATCAGTACGGGGCCGTGGAAGCGTTTGGCCCGGTGGAAGGCCGACTCCAGGGCGGCGATGTCATGGCCGTCGACCGGTCCGACGTACTTGAGGCCGAGGTCCTCGAACATCCCCTGGGGGGCGAAGGCGTCCTTGAACCCCTTCTTGGCGCCGTGCAGCGACTCGTACAAGGGCCGGCCCACGACCGGGGTCCTGTGCAGGACCTCCTTGCCCCAGGCGAGGAACCGCTCGTAACCGTCGGTGGTGCGGAGCGTCGCGAGATGGTCGGCGAGGCCGCCGATCGTCGGCCCGTACGACCGTTCGTTGTCGTTGACGACGATGATCAGCGGGCGGTCCTTGGCGGCGGCGATGTTGTTGAGCGCCTCCCAGGCCATGCCGCCGGTGAGGGCGCCGTCCCCGATGACCGCGACGACATGGTCGTCCCCGCCGAGCACGTCCCGGGCCTTGGCGAGGCCGTCGGCCCAGCCGAGCACGGTGGAGGCGTGCGAGTTCTCGATGACGTCGTGCGCCGACTCCTCGCGGGAGGGGTAGCCGGAGAGGCCGCCCTTGCCGCGCAGTTTGGAGAAGTCCTTCCTGCCGGTGAGGAGTTTGTGGACGTAACTCTGGTGGCCCGTGTCCCACAGGATGCGGTCGGCGGGCGAGTCGAAGGCCCGGTGCAGGGCGACGGTCAGCTCCACCACCCCGAGGTTGGGGCCGAGATGGCCCCCGGTCCGCGCCACCGCCTGGATCAGGAACGCTCTGATGTCCTCGGTCAGTTCGCCGAGTTCGCTCGCCGTCAGTGCCTTGAGATCGTGCGGCCCGCGGATGTGCTCCAGAACAGACACGCCCGTCCCCCTCTCGGATTCGTTCGCCTTCGCGACCGGCCGGGCCGGCGGCGTGGGGAGCCCCAGCGCCGCCGGCTCTCCCGTGGTCATGCCGTCACCGCGTCCCGACGACCGTTTCGCGGGCCGCGCGCAGGGACTCCTTGAGGGAGCCCATGGTGGCGAGGACGGCGGTCGGTTCGTAGCCGCAGTGCGCCATGCAGTTGGCGCAGCGCGGGTCCTTGCCGCGGCCGTACTTGCTCCAGTCCGTCTCCTCGACGAGCTGGCGGTACGTCGGGACGTATCCGTCGCTCATCAGGTAGCAGGGGCGCTGCCAGCCGAAGAGCGAGTAGTTGGGGATGGCCCACGCGGTGCAGGGGAAGTCGGCCTTGCCTTCGAGGAAGTCCAGGAAGAGCGGCGAGTGGTTGAGGCGCCAGCGCGCCCGGTTGCCGCCGGCGAAGGACTTCTTGAACAGCTCCCGGGTCTGTTCGACGCCCAGGAAGTGCTCCTGGTCGGGGGCCTTCTCGTAGGCGTAGGCGGGCGAGATCATCATCTCGTCCACCTTCAGGTCGTCGTTGAGGTAGTTGAGCACCTCGATGACGGTCTGCGGGGTGTCGGTGTTGAAGAACGTCGAGTTGGTGGTCACCCGGAATCCGCGCCGCTTGGCCTCCTTGATCGCGGCGACGGCCTCGTCGAACACCCCTTCCTTCGCCACGGACTCGTCGTGCCGCTCGCGCAGCCCGTCGATGTGCACCGCGAAGGCGAAGTAGGGGGACGGGGTGAACTTCTCGATCTTCTTGCGCAGCAGCATCGCGTTGGTGCAGAGGAAGACGTACTTCCTCCTGGCCACGAGCTGCCGGACGATCTCGTCGATCTGGGGGTGCATCAGCGGCTCGCCGCCGGCGATGGAGACCATGGGCGCCCCGGACTCCAACACCGCCCCGACGGCCTGGGCCACGGGCATGCGCTGTTTCAGCACCCCGGCGGGGTGCTGGATCTTGCCGCAGCCCTCGCATGCCAGATTGCAGGCGAAGAGGGGTTCCAGCTCGACGATGAGCGGGAACTTCTCACGCCTGCGGAGCTTCTGTTCGAAGAGGTACGTCCCGACCCTGATGGTCTGACGGAGTGGCATGGCCATCTAGCTCACCTCCTGGGGAGCAGCAAAGAACGGTGCCATTCATAGAAAGCTGGAAGGACGGCACGAAGAACACGGAAGGCTGATATTCCACCGCCTACTGTGCCGATACGGACGAGCTCATGCTCCGGAGCGTCCACGACCACCCGGACGGCCGCAACCGCGCGTGGGCCCGCGGCAAGGGCGCACCGCAGCGTGGCGGCGGACTCCATGTCTACCGCGAGCGCCCCCGTGGCGCGCAGCGCGGCCCGTTCCTGACCGCGTACGACGTGGTCGGAGCCGGTCAGCGGGCCGGTGTGGACCGTGCGTCCCGGTACGGCCCGGGTCAGCGCCGCCACGAGGAGGCCGGTGCCCGTACAGGGGGTGGCGCCGTTCCGGTCGCGGGTCTCGTCGGCGACGATCAGGTCCCCGGGGTTCATCCCCGGGGTGAGCCCGGCGCAGAATCCGGCGGCGATGACGGCCGCGTCCCCGTGCCGGGGCTCGCCGAGCGCGCGCGCCACGGCGCGCTCGGCGTTCCTGGGGCCCATGCCCGTACGGAGCACGGTGACGGGGCCCGCGGCGGCGCCCCGTCCCGAGCCGCGCAGGGCGAAGCGCTCGATGGAGAGCGCGCAGGCGATCAGCAGCGGCGTACCGGGACCGGAGGACGGCCCCTGGGGCCGCTCCATCAGACGCCCTGTCGGACGCCGGAGCGGGTGGCGAGGGCCTTGGGTTCCCCGTGGAGATAGCGGCCGAGGGCCGTCAGGGGGAAGACCTGCCGGTAGAGGTGGTAGTTGATGGAGAAGTCCCACGGGAAGCCGGTGCCCGTGAAGTAGGGCTCGTCCCAGGAGCCGTCCTCGCGCTGGGTCGCCGCGAGCGAGGCGATGCCCCGTTCGACGGCCTCGCTGCCGTGCTCCCCCGCCGCGAGGAGCGCGAGGAGCGCCCAGGCGGTCTGGGAGGCGGTGGTGGCGCCGTGCCCGATCCACTCCTCCTCGCGGTAGGAGCGCAGGTCCTCGCCCCAGCCGCCGTCCTCGTTCTGGACGGATTCGAGCCAGGTGACCGCGCGCCGGATCGCGGGGTGGGAGGGCGGCAGTCCGGCGGCGGTGAGGGCGGGCACCACCGCGCCGGTGCCGTAGACGTAGTTGACGCCCCAGCGGCCGAACCAGGCGCCGTTGGTCTCCTGTTCGGCGAGCAGCCACTCGACGCCGCGCCGGGTGGCGGGGTGGTGGGACCTGCCCTCGTAGGCGAGCATCTCGACGACGTGCGCGGTCACGTCGGCGGACGGCGGGTCGATGACCTCCCCGAAGTCGCAGAAGGGCAGCCGGTTGGGGAACGGGCTGGTGTTGTCGGCGTCGAAGGCTCCCCAGGCCCCGTTGCGCGACTGCATGCCGAGGTTCCACCGGGCGCCGCGGTCGACGGCCGCGTCGAGCCGTTCGGGGTCGGGGTGCCCGACGCGGCGCAGCGCGAGGATGACCTCGGCGGTGTCGTCGATGTCGGGGTAGTTGTCGTTGTGGAACTCGAACGCCCAGCCGCCGGGGGTGAGTCCGGGTCTGCGTACGGCCCAGTCCCCCGGGCGGACGATCTGCTCGCCGATCATCCAGTCGGCCGCCTTGACCAGGGCCGGGTGGTCCGGGCTGAGGCCCGCGTCGGCGAGCGCGATGGTGGCGAGGCAGGTGTCCCAGACCGGGGACTGGCACGCCTCGATCATCCGGGCCCCGTCCTCGCGCCAGACGGCGAACCGGTCGAGCGATTCGAGTCCGGCCCGCATGATCGGGTGGTCGAGGTCGTAGCCGAGCAGGTGCAGGGCGATGACCGAGTAGACGGCGGGTGGCTGGATCCCGCCCCAGCAGCCGTCGTTCTCCTGCCGTTCGATGATCCAGCGGGCGGCGGCGTTCATCGCGGTACGGCGCAGCAGGCGCGGCGCGAAGCGGTGGTAGGTGTGCAGGGCCTTGTCGAGGCGCTGGAAGGCGCCGTCCCAGCTCGCCATGGGCGGGAGCGGCCGGCGGGGGCGGGCCGCGTCGGAGTGCAGTTCGTCGAGGGCGAAGGGGGCGGGCCGTACGGGCCGCTTCGCGGAGACGATGGTGAGGGGCACGATGGTCTGCCGCGCCCAGCAGCCGAAGTCGTAGATGTTGAGCGGGAACCACTTGGGGAGGAAGATCAGTTCGGGCGGCAGTTCGGGGAGGTCGTCCCACTTCCACCAGCCGAAGAGGGCCAGCCAGACCCGGGTGAAGACGCGGCTCGCGGCGATCCCGCCGTGCTCGCGCACCCATTGGGAGGCGCGGGCCATGTGCGGGTCATCGGGCCGGTCCCCGGCCAGCCGCAGCGCGACATATGCCTCGATGGTGGCGGAGAGTTCGGGGGGGCCTCCGTAGAAGGTGGCCCAGGTGCCGTCGGCGCGCTGTTCGCCGCGGATGAAGAGGGCCGCGGCCTCGGTGGTACGGGGGTCCTGCACACCCAGGAACTGACGGAGCAGCAGATCCTCGGCGTCCATCGTCACATTGGTGGCCAGATCCCCTTTCCACCACCCCTGGGCGTCCTGCCGGCCGAGCAGGTGCTCGACGGATCGTGCGGTGGCCCGCTCGGCGGCGACCCGGAGGTCACCGCCCGCCGCGGGGAGGGTGGTGGTGTCGGTCGGTCCGCTGGCCGAGGCTGCGCGGGGTCCCATGGCCCCGGGGCTTCCGTCGGTCGTCGCTGTCATGGCTTCCCCTTCGTGCAGTGGTGTTCTTCTGCTGTGCCTGGGGTCTCCGTCGTCCGGTGCCGGTGGCGCAGGACGGCGACGCGGTTATATGGGAATGGTGATCATCTCTTTCGTACGACGACGAAGTCCGCGAGCGCGACGAGCTGCGCGCGGATCTTTTCCGGCATGTCCACGTGATCCAGGGCCTCGATGGCGATGGCGTGCTGCCTGCGGGCCTCCTGGGAGGCCCACTCCCGGCCGCCCGCCTCCTCGATGAGCGCCGCCCTGGTCGCGAATTCCTCTTCCGAGAAGCTCTCGAAGTCGCTGCTCTTGGCGTCGGCGGCGAGCAGTTCGCCGAGCCGCCGCGAGGCCGGTCCGCCCGCGGCGAGCGCGGCGACGACCGGCAGGGACTTCTTGCGCTGGCGCAGATCGCTCCAGGTCTGCTTCCCGGTGGCCTCCGGGTCGCCCCAGATGCCGAGCAGGTCGTCGACGGCCTGGAAGGCGAGTCCGAGGTGGTGTCCGTACGACTCCAGGGTGTCGGCCGTACGGTCGTCGGCGCCGCCGAGGACGGCGCCGATGGAGACGGCGCAGGCGAGCAGGGCGCCGGTCTTGTTGCCCTCCATCTCCAGGCACTCCTCGACGGTGACCCGCTCGCGGTGCTCGTAGGAGATGTCCTGGGCCTGACCGTCGATCAGCTTGCGGGTGGCGGTGGTCAGCCGGCGGGTGGCGCGGCCCGCCTCGACCGTGCCGAGCTCCAGCAGCACCTCGTTGGCGAGCACGAACAGGGCGTCACCGACGAGGATGGCCTGCGCGGGGCCGTGCACCTTCCACACGGTGTCGCGGTGGCGGCGCTGCTCGTCGCCGTCCATCAGGTCGTCGTGCAGCAGCGAGAAGTTGTGGACCAGTTCCACGGCGACGGCGCCGGGGACGCCCTTCTCGGGGGCGGCACCGGCCGCCTCGGCGGAGAGCAGGGCGAGCGCCGGGCGGATGGCCTTGCCGCCGTCGCCGTCGGCGGGGCGGCCCTCGGCGTCGATCCAGCCGAAGTGGTAGGCGGCGACGGTGTCCATGGGGGTGGCCAGCCGGTCGACGGCGGCGCGCAGGACGGGGGTGGACAGCGTCCGTCCCCGCTCCAGCAGCGCGTAGACGTCCGCGGTGTCGACAACCGGGTGGGCCGGGGGCACAGTCGGCACGGTCTCTCCTCTTGTTCCAGTACTCGTCGGTGCGGTACTCGGGCTCATTCCGCCTCCTGCAAGGGGGATTGACGGCGGTGGCCGAGTGCGGAGAGCGCGGCGCCCGCGGCGTCGAAACCGCTCCGCACCGCGCCCTCCATCGTGGCGGGCCAGCCGGTTGCGGTCCACGCGCCGGCCAGGAAGAGGCCGGGGGCGCGGGTACGGGCCCCCGGGCGCAGCCGGTCCACGCCGGGGGTGGGAGCGAAGGTCGCCGTCCGCTCCCGGGTGACGAAGAAGTCCCGTACCTCCGCGCCGCGCGCGGCGGGCAGGAGCCGTTCCAGTTCGGGGAGGTAGCGCTCGCGCAGCTCGGAGACCGGCGTGTCGATCTCGTCCTGGGCGGCGGACTGGGAGACCGCCAGGTACTGGCCGTCCGTCAGTCCCGAGGCGTGGCTGCGGTCGAAGACCCACTGGACGGGCGAGCCCAGCGCGGCGAAGAACGGGCGGCGCAGCACCCGGCGGCCATACACAACATGGAGGTTGAGGATGGGCGCGGTGGCGATCTCCAGCAGCCGGTCGGGGGCGTCGAGCGCGCCCTCGGGCAGCAGGGCGTGGGTCTCGCGCTGGGGTACGGCGAGGACGACGGCGTCCGCGTCGAGCCGTTCGCCGTCCACGTCGACGTGCCAGCCGCCGTCGTCGGCGCGGGAGACCCCGCCGACCCGGGTGCGGACCTCGGTGCGTACGCCCGCCGAGTCCAGGGCCTTGCGGGCCAGGGTGTCGTGCAGGTCGCCGAGCGGGACATGGGCCCAGCCGATGTCGGCGGCGCCGGGCTCGGAGAGCA
Organism: Streptomyces sp. NPDC087310; assembly: GCF_044744405.1. Taxonomy (NCBI): domain Bacteria; kingdom Bacillati; phylum Actinomycetota; class Actinomycetes; order Kitasatosporales; family Streptomycetaceae; genus Streptomyces; species Streptomyces sp. NPDC087310. Next base: position 42,374 of record NZ_JBIUYF010000002.1, read on the forward strand.
GCCCGGTCTTGAAGACCATCGCGGCGAGCGCCAGGGAGGCGTTCGGCGCGGTGGCGTTGAGGGTGGCCACCCCGACGAGGTCCCAGAGGGCCTCGATCGTACGGGCCGACTGTCCGTGGCGGTGGAGCCAGGTGGCGAAGTCGGTGCCGTCCAGCGCTGGGTCCGTGAGGTCGAGCCGCTGGAGGGCGAACGCGGCGCGGGCCACGGAGGCGCGCTCGGCGAGCGAGAGGTGCGGGTACGCCGCGAGTCCGGGCGCGAGGTGCAGGGGTACGGGCAGGGCGGTGCGGCGGATCCGGCCGAGGCGGGGCCGGTCCCCGCCGACGTCCAGGACGGGCACGTCGAGGCGGTCCTGGAGGGGGGCGAGCGCGGCCCCGTCCACCCGGTCGAGGAACCAGCGGTACGCGGTGCAGCAGCGCAGGTAGACGTGCTGGCCGTTGTCGACGGTGAGGTCGCCGCGGCGGAAGGAGAAGGCGAGTCCGCCGAGGCGGGGCCGGCCTTCGAGGAGGGTGACCCGTACCCCGGCGTCGGCGAGCTGGAGGGCGGCGGTGATGCCGGCGAGCCCGCCGCCGACCACCACGGCGTGGCGGGCCCGGCTTCCTTCGGCCGCTGTCATGCGTTCCCCCCTGTCGTCGGACCCGTGGGGCGGTTCGGTGCCGCCGGGCCCTCCGTAGTCAGGGACGCGTCATGTCCACGTGAGGTTGAGCATCCTTCGTGCGGATATGCGTGCGAAGGAGCGGGGGCGACCGGCCTCGGCTCCCGCATCAGCCGCGCCTCCTGACGGCCTGCCGGGAGATGGTCCTGGCGTCGAGCCCGGAGAGCCCGCGCACGGCGACGTACGCCTTCTCGTGGCCGGGGAGCGAGACCCGGCCGCGGAGCACGGCCTCGGGGTCGCGCTCGATACGGTCGAGCAGCCGGCGGTAGATACCGGCCATGGCGGCGACGCAGGCGCCGCTGCGCCGGTCGAGCAGGGGCAGCAGCCGGTAGCCCTCGGCGAAGAGCGCGCGGGCGCGGCGGACCTCGAAGTGGACCAGTCCGGCGAAGTCGGCGCCGGGGGCCGGGGACGCGCTGTGGAACCCGGCGGAGCAGCCGAACTTGGCGAGGTCGTCGGCGGGCAGGTACGTACGGCCGTTGGCGGCGTCCTCGCGGACGTCGCGGAGGATGTTGGTGAGCTGGAGGGCGAGCCCCAGCGTGTCGGCGTACTCGGCGGCGCGCTCGGCCCCGGGGGCGCCGGGCGCGGTGCCGAAGATGCCGAGGGAGACCCGGCCGATGGCGCCCGCGACACACCGGCAGTAGATCTTGAGGTCGTCCCAGGTCTCGTACGTGTCGCCCCTGACGTCCATGAGGACGCCGTCGATCAGCTCGTCGAGCCCGTCGAGGGGCACCGGGAAGCGGCGGGCCGCGTCCGCGACGGCGACCGCCACGGGGTCGGTGTCGTCCTCGGCCACCTCGCCCGCCCTGACCCGGTCCAGCAGCCCCCGGGTCTCTTCGAGCCGGGCCTGCTTGACCTCGGGCGCGAGCGTGCCGTCGCCGATGTCGTCCACTCGCCGGGAGAGGGCGTACATCGCGGACATGGCCTGCCGCTTGTCGGTCGGCAGCAGTCTGATGCCGTAGGCGAAATTACGGGCCTGCTGCCCGGTGACGGCCTCGCAGTAGCTGTAGGCCGCCAGTACCGGCGCGGACATGGGCGTCTGTCCCTCCACGTTCCGGCTCACCCCTCTCTGTGCGCACTTCGCAAGACAGCTCCCACTTCACGCAGCAGACGTGGCTTGGTGGGTTTGGGCGGCCCGGGGAGCACATCGTGCCCGGCCGCCGCGATCGAAGCGAGGGCGGCGCGCCCTCCCGCCACAAATCCGGCGAGGAGGAGACGGAGCCTGCCGTGGACGCTGCCCACCAGGGCGGTGCCCTCGTCCAGCAGCAGCCGGGCGCGTTCGGCCTCGTGGGCGACCAGGGAGCGTACGGAGGCGTTCGCGGTGGGAGCGGCCAGGTCCGCCTCGGTGACACGGAAGCGCTTCATGTCCTCGGCGGGGAGGTAGATCCGGTCGCGGCCGAGGTCCTCGGTCACGTCCTGGAGGTGTTCGACGATCTGGAGCGCCGTACAGACGGCGTCGGAGCGGCGCAGCCGCTCGGGGCTCGCGGTGCCGGTGATCCCGAGGACGAGGCGGCCGACCGGGTTGGCGGAGAGCTCGCAGTAGGCGAGCAGGTCGTCGTAGGTCTCGTACCGCCGCACCATCTGGTCCTGGCGGTTGGCCCCGATGAGTCCGAGGAACGGCTCGGGGGGCAGTGAGCGGCGCCGTACGGTCGGGGCCAGGGCGCGCAGCAGCGGATGGCCGGGGGCGGGGCCGTGGAGGTCGAAGACCCGCCGCAGGTCGGTCTCGAAGGCGTCGAGCACGGCGGTCCTGTCGTCGGCGAGGCCGGGGGCGACGCCCAGGTGGCGGGCGTCGGCGCCGCCGGGGGCGAGATCGCCGTCACCGATGTCGTCGACGAGGCGGGCGTACCCGTACACCGCCATCAGGTCGTCGCGCCAGGCGCGCGGCAGGAAGAAAGGGGCCACGGGGAAGTTCTCGTCCGCGGCCTTGTCGAGCGTGGTGCGCGAGGAGTGGTCGGGGCGCACATCCGGGGTGCCCGTCACTGCGCGCTACCCGTTACGGGGACGGCGGAATCCTCGCGGAGCTGGAGATTTTCCGTCATTGCCGTCACATCTCCCGTTCTACACTGCCGACCCAATACATCCCATTTCGGACACGCCGCCCGCCCCTCCGAGTACAGGAGGCCCGCTGGCAGCCGGGTCGCCCGTGGGTATCGCCCCACTTGCCGCGAATCGGCCCGGCCCAGCTTACGTTGTACAACCAAGAGGAACACGTCGGGGTGTTGGTCGTATGACAAGAACGTGGCAATACCTGCCAACCTTCCCCCGACCCACCGGACTTGACCGATCCTTGACCAACGATGATCAGTTCGTATCATGCCAACGCCCCCGTCCGATCGCTCCGGCGGGGGCGTTGGTCCGTCTCTCGGGCGTCCCGGCCTACCTGCCGGTCTCCTTCTCGTATGCCTTGATGACCTCGTCGGTGGGACCGTCCATCAGCAGCTCGCCCTTCTCCAGCCACAGCACGCGGTCGCAGGTGTCCCTGATCGACTTGTTGCTGTGACTGACCAGGAAGACCGTGCCGGCCTCCTTGCGCAGCTCGCGGATCCGCTGCTCGGAGCGGATCTGGAACTTGCGGTCGCCGGTGGCCAGGGCCTCGTCGATCATCAGCACGTCATGGTCCTTGGCGGCGGCGATGGAGAACCGGAGCCGGGCGGCCATGCCCGAGGAGTACGTGCGCATCGGGAGCGTGATGAAGTCGCCCTTCTCGTTGATGCCGGAGAAGTCGACGATCGACTGGTACCGCTCCCGGATCTGCTCGCGCGACATCCCCATGGCCAGACCGCCGAGGATGACGTTGCGTTCACCGGTCAGGTCGTTCATCAGCGCGGCGTTGACGCCCAGCAGGGACGGCTGGCCGTCGGTGTAGACCTTGCCGCTCTCGGCGGGCAGCAGCCCCGCGATGGCGCGCAGCAGGGTCGACTTGCCGGAGCCGTTGGTGCCGATCAGGCCGATCGCCTCGCCGCGGTACGCGGTGAAGGTGACGCCCCGCACGGCATGGACCTTGCGGACGCCCCGCGACTCCCCCTTGTCGCGGCGGAGTATGCGGCTCAGGGCCGCGGTCGCGCTGCCCTTGCCGCCGCCACCGCCGTTGACGCGGTACACGATGTGCACGTCGTCGGCGATGACCGTGGGGACGCGTCCCTGCTTGTTGTCCTCAGCCACGGCCGTACCGCTCCTCAGCCTTCCAGAAGTACACGAAACCGACGACGCCCATCAGCACGGACCAGGCCAGCGCGACGAGCCAGACGTGCGCGGGCAGATTCTCCGAGCCGTACCCGTCGATCAGCGCGAACCGGACCAGATCCATGTAGATCGCGGCCGGGTTGTACTGGAGCACGTCGGCGATCCAGCTCGGCTTGTCCTTGAGCATGATCGGGATCGAGAACATCACACCCGACGCGTACATCCACGTACGCATCACGAACGGCATGAGCTGGGCGAGGTCGGGCGTCTTGCTGCCCAGGCGCGCCATGATCAGCGCCAGGCCGGTGTTGAAGAGGAACTGGAGCGCCAGGGCGGGCAGGACCAGCAGCCAGCTCAGGCTCGGGTAACTGCCGAAGATGACCGCCACGGTGACCAGCACGACCATGGAGAAGAGGAGTTGCTGAAGCTGCTGGAGGGAGAAGGAGACCGGCAGCGACGCCCGGGGGAAGTGCAGGGCCCGGACGAGCCCCAGATTCCCGGAGATGGCGCGGACCCCGGCCATCACCGAACTCTGGGTGAACGTGAAGACGAAGACGCCGGTGACCAGGAACGGGACGAAGACCTCCTGCGGGATGCCCCGCTTGGTCTGGAGGATCAGCCCGAAGATCAGGTAATAGACGGCGGCGTTCAGCAGGGGGGTCGCCACCTGCCAGAGCTGCCCCAGCTTCGCCTGGCTGTACTGGGCCGTGAGCTTCGCCTGGGAGAAGGCCAGGATGAAGTGCCGGCGGCCCCAGAGCTGGCGGACGTAGTCGCGCAGCCCTGGCCGGGCACCGCTCACCGACAGGCCGTACTTGGCGGCGAGCTCCGCCGCGGACAGACCGTCGTCGGGCGACGGGGGGGCGCTCACAGCGATCGCACCCTCATGGGTTGTGTCACTCACAAGTTGAAACTTTCGTCTTCAAGATGCGCAGCCGGTCGGGCACAGGCGCGGACGGCCAGGCCCCGGAAGTAATCCCGATGCTCTCAGAACTGAGCTTGTCAGATGACAGGCGGTCGGCCCAGCCGGGTCAGCCGCCATACCGTACGCCACTTCATCGGGCGCCGCGGACCACACGGTGTGGCCCAGCCTTCCCGGAACCCCCCGAACCATGCCTTCAGGGCGGGCCCGGACGGACGCCGCGCCAGGGTGAGCAGCAGCCATACGCCGAGGTAGAGCGGGACCACGGGGGCGGGGAGGTTACGGCGGGCCAGCCAGACCCGGTTCCTGGCCACCATGCGGTGGTAGACCGCGTGCCGGGACGGCGGCATCGTCGGGTGGTTCAGCACCATGTCGGCGCGGTAGTCGATCATCCATCCCGCGTCCAGGGCCCGCCAGGCGAGGTCGGTCTCCTCGTGGGCGTAGAAGAAGTCCTCCGGCAGCGGGCCGACCTCCGCGAGGACCTTCGTCCGTACGGCGCTGGCGCCGCCGAGGAAGGTCGTCACGCGGGAGGAGCGCATCGGGTCCGAGGCGCGCAGCCGGGGCACGTGCCGGCGCTGGGTGAGCCCGGTCTCCGGGTCGGTGATCCGGAAGCTGACGATGCCGAGGACGGGGTCGGCGGCGAAGGCGTCGCGGATCAGCTCCGCCGTGTCGGTCCGGGGCAGCAGCCCGTCGTCGTCCAGGAAGAGCACGACGTCCACCTCGGACGCCGCGGGCCCGAACGCCTCGATGCCGACGTTGCGGCCGCCGGGGATGCCGAGGTTCTCCGGCACCTCCACGGTCCGTACGCCGGGCGGGACGGCGCCCACCGGGGCGCCGTTCCCGACCACGACGATCTCGACCGGGTCGCCGTCCTGGCGGACCACGGAGTCGAGCAGCGCACGCAGATCGCCGGGGCGGTCACCCATTGTGATGATCACCGCGCCGAGGGTCTGTCCGGTCCGACGGACAGACCCTGGCCGCATGTCACTCACCTCAGCCTGCTGGACGCCAGGATGGAGACCAGGTGGAGCAGGGTCTGGAGGAGGGCGATCCCGGCGAGGACCGCGATCCCGAGCCGGGTGAAGAACAGGTCGCCGTTGACCTGGTCGAGGATCGCCACCACGAGGATGAAGAGGCTGGCCTCGATGCCGCCGACGAGCCGGTGGAACTTGAGCATGGCGGCGGCCCGGCGGGCCAGCGCGAGACCGGAGGAGCGCGGCACGGACGCCTCGTCCTTGACGGCGGGCAGTCCGCTGCGCTGCCTGGCCACGTCCACCAGGTCCGTCTCGGCCTTGATCAGGATCGCGCCGAGCGCGGCGAGCGTGCCGAGGAAGGCCCACAGCCAGTTGGTGGAGGTGCCGTTCTGGTGGAACACGTCGGCACCGCGCACCCCGAAGCCGACCAGCAGCGCGGCCTCGCAGAGGTAGTGGCCGATGCGGTCGAGGTAGACACCGGTGATGGAGGTCTGCCCCCGCCAGCGGGCCACCTCGCCGTCGACGCAGTCGAGCAGCAGATAGATCTGGAAGAGGACGACCGCGAGGATGGCGCCCGGCAGTCCCGGCAGGAGCAGCGCGGCGCCGCCGATGACGCCCACGACCACCATGAGGTAGGTGAGCTGGTTGGGCGTGATCCGGGTGTTCACCAGGTACGGGTCGATGTGCAGCGAGATTTCCCGCATGTACAGACGTCCGGCCCAGTGCTCACCACTGCGCCGGTCCTTCACTCCTTCCGGGTGGACGACCGGGCGGAGTTCAGCTACTGAGGGTCGAGGCATAGTCGGCGTACGCGTCCCTGATCTGGTCGGTGGAGAGGTCGAGGTGCTCAAGGATGGTGAAACGGCCCGGTCTGGTCTGCGGCGCGTAGGCGACGGCCCGTACGAACTCGTCGACGGTGAAGCCGATCTCCTCGGGCAGCACGGGCAGCCCGTGGCGCCGCAGCACCTCGGTGAAGAGCAGTGACTCCTCCTCGGCGCCGCGCAGCCGCATGGCGAAGGCGGCACCGAAGCCGACCTGTTCGCCGTGGAGCGCGGAGCGCCCCGGGTAGAGGAGGTCGAAGGCGTGGCTGATCTCGTGGCAGGCGCCGGAGGATGGGCGGGTGTCCCCGCTGATCGACATCGCGATGCCGGAGAGGACCAGCGCCTCGGCGAGCACGGTGAGGAACTCGTCGTCACCGACCCCGCCGGGGTGGCGCAGCACGGCCTCGCCCGCCGTACGGGCCATGGCGGCGGCCAGTCCGTCGACCGGCTCGCCGTTGACCCGGTGGGAGAGTTCCCAGTCCGCGATGGCCGAGATGTTGGAGACCGCGTCCCCGATGCCGGAGCGGACGAAGCGGACCGGCGCGTCCCGGATGACATCGAGGTCGACGACCATGGCGATGGGCGTCGGGACGCCGTACGAGCCGCGGCCGTTGTCGTTGTCGAGGATGGAGACAGGCGAGCAGATGCCGTCGTGCGAGAGGTTGGTGGCGACGGCCACCATGGGCAGCCCGACCCGGGCCGCCGCGTACTTCGCCACGTCGATGATCTTGCCGCCGCCGAGGCCCACCACGGCGTCGTACCGCTTGCCCTTGATGTCGTCGGCGAGCCTGACCGCCGAGTCGATCGTGCCGTCGGCCACGGCGTACCAGTCGGCGTCGGGGAGGACCGGCGCGAGCCGTTCGCGCAGCGCCTGGCCCGAGCCGCCGCTGACGGCGATCGAGAGCCTTCCCGAGCTGGAGATCCGCTGGTCGGCGAGGAGCCCGGCGAGATCGTCCATGGCGCCGGGCCTGATGTCCACGACGACCGGTGACGGGATGAGCCGGGTCAGTACTGGCACGCGATCTCACGGCCCTTCGCGAGGTCGGCGTGGTTGTCGATCTCGACCCAGGGGATGTCGCCGATGGGCGCGACGTCGAGGGTGAAGCCGCGGTTCACCAGCTCCTGGTAGCCGTCCTCGTAGTAGAGGTCGGGGTCCTTCTCGAAGGTGGCCCTGAGCGCGTCGGCGAGATCGGCGGCGGCCTCGGGCTCGATCAGGGTGACCCCGATGTACTCGCCGGTGGCGGTGGCCGGGTCCATCAGCTTGGTGATCCGGCGTACGCCCCGGTCACCGTCCGTGATGACCTTCATCTCCTCGTCGGCGAGGGACTTGACCGTGTCGAGGGCGAGGATGATCCGGCGGCCCTCGCCGCGCGCGGCGAGGAGCGTCTTCTCGACGGAGACGGGGTGGACGGTGTCGCCGTTGGCGAGGATCACGCCGCGCGCCAGGATGTCCCGGGCGCACCAGAGGGAGTAGGCGTTGTTCCACTCCTCGGCCTTGTCGTTGTCGACCAGGGTGAGCCGGAGGCCGTACTTCTCCTCCAGGGCGGCCTTGCGCTCGTACACGGCCTCCTTGCGGTAGCCGACGACGATCGCGGCCTCGGTCAGTCCGACCTCGGCGAAGTTGCCCAGGGTCAGGTCGAGGACGGTGGTGGTGCCCTCCCCCGCCGGGTCGACCGGCACGAGGGCCTTGGGCAGCGTGTCGGTGTAGGGGCGCAGACGCCGTCCTGCTCCGGCTGCGAGTACGAGGCCGATCATGCGGGTTCTCCTTCGTCGTGTACGGCGGGGGCTCCGGAGGACACCCAGAACCGGATGGACTCCACGAGCGCGATCAGCGCCACGGCGACGGCGAGCACCGTCAGTTCCAGCGGGAAGTCGAAGGCGCGGGTGGAGAAGGCGGCGCACAGGGCGACCAGCAGCGTGCGGCCCTCGTGTCCGCCGAGCGCCCGGACGAGCCCTCGGGGCGGGGCGCCGGTGCCGCCGCGGATGCGGTACACCGAGTCGTAGTGATGGTAGGCGACGGCCGCCACCAGCCCGAACGCCGCAGGCAGGGCGCCGGGGGCGTCGGCGCGGGCGGCGAGCACCAGTACGGTGCCGTACTCGGCCGCCCGGAAGACCGGCGGTATGAGCCAGTCGAGCGCGCCGCCCATCCGGCGGGCGACGGCGAACCCCGAGGTCAGGACGTACACCAGGGCGCCGCCGACGAGCACGGCGCCGTCGAGGGACCTGTGGTCGGACCCCGCGATCCCCAGCGGGGCGAAGGCCGCGGCGGCGACCACCGTGACACCGCCCACCAGGGCGATCAGGAAGGGCAGGATCCCCGGGAGCACGCGCGCCGGGCGCCGCAGCGCACGGGCGACGAGTTCGGCGAGCGGTCCCGAGTCGGCGAGGTCGGCGAGCGCGCCGGCGGCCCGGTCGGTCCGCACGGCCTTGCGGGTCACGGAGCGCAGGACGCGTCCCGCGGTGGTGTAGCAGGCGGCGAAGCCGCAGCCGACGAGGAGCGCGTAGAAGACGATCCGGGGTGTGGTCAGGGCGGTCAGCACGGCGATCATCGCCCAGCGCTCACCGATCGGCAGCACGATCATGCGGCGTACCCAGACCGTCCAGCCGACGCTGTCGAGCCTGCTGGAGAGCGCGGCGGTGGGGGTGCCGACGACGGCCTTGCCGCCGCCGTTCACGGCCGTACTGTCGACATTGGCCTCGTTGAAGGAGAAGTCCACCACATGCCGGCACGTCTGGAGGACCATCGCGCCGAGCGCGAGCGCCCAGACGTCATCGCCGCCACGGGCCGCGCCGAGGGCGAGCCCCGCGTAGTACGCGTACTCCTTGGCCCGGTCGAAGGTCGCGTCGAGCCAGGCGCCCATCGTGGAGTACTGGAGCGAGTAGCGGGCGAGCTGCCCGTCGGTGCAGTCCAGGACGAAGGAGAAGAGCAGCAGCACCCCGGCGGCGACATAGCCGCCGCGGGTGCCGGTGGCCGCGCAGGCCGCCGCGATCAGGGCGGTGACCAGCGAGGCGGTGGTGACCTGGTTGGGGGTCAGACCGCGGCGGGCGCACCAGCGCGCGAGATAGCGGGAGTAGGGGCTGATGCAGTACGTGGTGAAGAAGCCGTCGCGGGCCTTCACCGCGGAGCGCAGCCGTACGGCCTCGTCGTCGACGGCGGCGACGGCCGCCTCGGCCCGCTCGCGGGCGGGCGCGTCGGCGGGTACGCCGGCGACGAGCGACCCCAGCTCGGGGCGGGTGACGGCGGTGCCCCCGGCGTCGAGCGTGGTGGCAACCCGGTCGGTCAGGGGCGCGTCGTCCTCCGCCTCCGCGGCCGTGAGCGCGCTCAGCAGCGCGCCCCGGGCCGCGGGCTGGGCGGTGAGCGCCCCGGGGACCGCGGCGGCGGGGAAGCGCGGGTCGGTCAGGGCCAGGCGCAGGGCGTGGACGTGGCCGACGAAGCGGGCGTCGACGAGTGCGACGCGCTCGGACGCGGGGGCCGCGGCGAGCAGGCTCCGGGCCTCCTCGGCGCCGGGCGCGGTCCGTACGTCGAAGCCCAGGGACCGCAGATCGCCTTCGAGCGGCGATCCGGGTACCGGAGCACCGGTGAGGATGGCGGTCGACAGACGAACTCACTCCTTGACGCTGACAGGGCTGGGTGCGCGGCGGCAGGCCCCGGGATCCGGGGGGCGGCACGTCGGCAGAGGCTATCGGATGAACGAAAGGGCGAGTTCATCGCCCGTTTACGCCCTGTTCCGTACGGGACGGATGTCCCGGACACCCTCATCGGGGCCGGGAGCGGCCCATGCGGAGATCATCATTGTCGATCCGGGGGCCGCCCCACAAACCGTGGCCCCGGGGAGCACCGGAGGAAGCGCCGGGCAGCGACGGGCAGGACGGGGCCCCGGCGACGAGCAGGACAGGGCCTAGGGTGACGGCATGACATGGCTGATCACAGGCGGAGCGGGATATATCGGGGCACATGTGGTGCGTTCCCTGACGGCGGCGGGGGAACGGGTCGTCGTGCTGGACGATCTGTCGAGCGGCTTCGCCGAACGGCTCCCGGAGGGGGTCCCGCTGGTCCGGGCGTCGCTGCTGGACCGGGAGACCGTCGACCGGGTCCTGAGGGAGCACGAGGTCACCGGTGTGGTCCATCTCGCGGCGAAGAAGCAGGTCGGTGAGTCCGTCGAGCAGCCGCTGACGTACTACCGGGAGAATCTGCACGGGCTCACGGTGCTGCTGGACGCCGTCGTGGCGGCGAAGGTGCGGCGCTTCCTCTTCTCCTCCTCGGCGGCCGTGTACGGGGTGCCCGATGTGGAGTTGATCACGGAGCGCACCCCCGCGGTCCCGATCAATCCGTACGGCGAGACCAAGCTCGCGGGCGAGTGGCTGGTCCGGGCGGCCGGCAAGGCGCACGGAATCTCCACGGGTTGCCTGCGGTACTTCAACGTGGCGGGCGCGGCCCTGCCCGAGCTGTCGGACATCGGGGTGTTCAACATCATCCCGATGTTCTTCGACCGGATCAGCCGGGGCGAGGCGCCGCGGATCTTCGGCGCGGACTATCCGACGCCGGACGGCACCTGTGTCCGTGACTACATCCATGTCGCCGATCTCGCCGAGGCCCATCTCGCCGCGGCGCGCCATCTGACCGGGCACCCCGGCGGCCAGGACCTGACGGTGAACATCGGCCGCGGCGAGGGCGTCTCGGTGCGCGAGCTGGCCGATCTGGTGGCGGAGGTCACCGGGGACCGTACGGAGCCGGTGACCGAGGCCCGCCGCCCCGGGGACGCCGCGCGGGCCGTCGCCTCGGTCGAGCTGGCCACCCGGGAACTGGGGTGGACGGCGACCCGCGACGTACGCGCGATGGTCGCGTCGGCCTGGGCGGGCTGGCGACTGCACCACCCGGTGGCCCCGATCGGATGATCCGGTCGTCGCCCCGGACGGTCTCGTCGTCTCGGACGGTCTCGTCGTCTTGGGCGATCCTGCGGTCATCGTCTGGCGCACCGCTCTGACCTGGCATCATTTCCGCAGGTCAGAGCATATGACAACGGTGTTCACTGCCGTGTTGCCGGATACCCCCCACCCGTAGTTCACTGACGTGGTCAGCACTCGTCCAGACGACCGGGAGGCGTCCTCATGGGGGCAGGGCACAACCACGGGCACAGCCACGGACCGCCGGCCGGCACCGCGACCGCGGCCTACCGCGGCCGGCTGCGGATCGCGCTGGGGATCACGCTGTCCGTGATGGTGGTGGAGATCATCGGCGGCGTCGTCTCCGACTCCCTCGCCCTGATCGCCGACGCGGCCCACATGGCGACGGACGCGGTGGGGCTCGGCATGGCCCTGCTGGCGATCCACTTCGCGGCCAGACCCGCCGACGAGAGCCGCACCTTCGGCTACGCGCGGGCCGAGATCCTCGCCGCCCTCGCCAACTGTCTGCTGCTGCTCGGTGTCGGCGGCTATCTGCTCTACGAGGCCGTCGAGCGCTTCATCACGCCGCCCGAGACCAGGGGCGGGCTGACGATCGTCTTCGCCCTGATCGGCATGGCCGCCAACCTCGTCTCCCTCTCCCTGCTGACGCGGGGGCAGAGCGAGAGCCTCAATGTGCGCGGCGCGTATCTGGAGGTCCTCGCGGACACGCTCGGCTCGTTCGCCGTGCTGGTCTCCGCCGGGATCATCCTGGCCACCGGGTGGCAGCTCGCCGACCCGATCGCGGGGCTGCTCATCGGGCTCATGATCGTTCCACGTACGGTGAAGCTGCTGCGGGAGACGTTGAACGTCCTGCTGGAAGCGGCGCCCAAGGATGTGGACATGAGTGAGGTACGCGCACACATGCTCGCCCTGCCCGGGGTGGCGGACGTCCATGACCTCCATGCCTGGACGATCACGTCCGGGATGCCGGTCCTCTCCGCGCACGTGGTGGTGGACCAGGACGCGCTGGACGCGGTGGGGCACGAGAAGATGCTCCATGACCTGCAAGGATGCCTCGGCCATCACTTCGACGTCGAACACTGCACCTTCCAGCTCGAACCCCGCGGGCACGCCGAGCACGAGGCGAAGCTCTGCCACTGAGCCGTCCGCCGCTCACACCGTGGGGCGTGGCATGGAACGGACATGCCACGCTCCCGGAGTGCGGACACGGGACCTTCGTGCGGCAGACTTGGCAGCCGAGTCCCGAAGCGAAGGATGGTTATGCCGACCACACCAGTCACCGCGGCGAACAGCTCGTCGACCGCCGCACAAGAAACGATCATGCTGGAACTGGTAGACGAGGACGGCAACACCATCGGCACGGCCGAGAAGCTCTCGGCCCACCAGCCGCCAGGACAGTTGCACCGGGCGTTCTCCGTCTTCCTCTTCGACGAGCGCGGGCGGCTGCTGATCCAGCGCCGCGCGCTGGGCAAGTACCACTCCCCCGGTGTCTGGTCGAACACCTGCTGCGGCCATCCGTACCCGGGCGAGGCGCCCTTCGCCGCGGCGGCCCGCCGTACCCACGAGGAGCTGGGCATCTCGCCCTCCCTGCTCGCGGAGGCCGGCACCGTCCGCTACAACCACCCGGACCCTGCCTCGGGGCTGGTCGAGCACGAGTACAACCACCTCTTCGTCGGGCTGGCGCAGTCCGCGCCCCTGCCCGACCCGGAGGAGGTCTGCGAGACCGTCTTCGTCACCCCGGCGGAGCTGACGGAGCGGCACAGCGCGGCGCCGTTCTCCGCCTGGTTCATGACCGTGCTGGACGCCGCCCGTCCGGCGGTACGGGAGCTCACGGGGCCGGCCGCGGGCTGGTGACACCGCCGGGCCCGGCCGGATCCGTCCGGCCCGCCCGGTCTCCCGGGTCTCCCGGGTCTCCCGCGTCGCCCCGGTCCTTCCGGTCCGCCGGGCCCGGCCGCCCCCCGTCGAAGGGGAGCACCGCCCAGACGATCTTCCCGCCCCCGGCGGTGTGCTCGGCGGCGCATCCCCCACCCGCCTCCCGGGTGATCTCCCGGACCAGCAGCAGCCCGCGCCCGCCGGTCCTGGCGTGGTCGGTCTCCAGCGCCGTGGGGCGGTAGGGGTGGTTGTCCTCGACCGACACCCGGATCCAGCCGGCGCCGACGGCGACCTCCACGGCGATCTCGGGCGAGAGCAGGGCGGCGTGCCGTACGGCGTTGGTGACCAGCTCGGAGAGGACGAGCAGCACCCCGTGCACGGTGTCGCCCCTGACGGGTACGCGCTGGCGCACCAGCAGTTCGCGTACGGTGCGTCTGGCCCGGGGCACGGAGATGTCGAGCGCCGGGACGGTGAAGCGCCAGACCCCTTCGTACGACCGGGTCCTGACCGGAACACTTCCGCGGCTCTCCATTCCGTGGCTCCCACCTTCGGATCGACCGGTGTGCTCTCCGTCGTTCTTCATCGATGACAAGTCTTGGCAGGGAAGTGCCCCGCACCGGATTACTGAACAAAAGTCAGCCCTACTTGGTGGAGTGTGATCACCTGAGAGCCGGAAAGCTGACCATGTGCGCGGTTCTGATCGCTCGTTGTCGGTCGAAGATCGGCTCGCGGCGCTCCCGGTGATCGCGGGGATAGCATCCGGCTCATGGAGCCCCAGCTTGTGCACACGGTCGAGGACGGCGTCGCGACCGTGGTGATCCATCACCCCGCCAAACGCAACGCGATGACGGCGCCGATGTGGCGGGAACTGCCGCCGCTGCTCGGGCGGCTGGCGGACGACCCCGCCGTCGGGGCGCTGGTGCTGACCGGGGCGGGCGACACGTTCTGCGCGGGCGCCGACATCTCCTCCCTGCGGGGGCCGGGGCTGCCGGGCGGTCCTGGCCTGCCCGGCGAGGACCCGCAGGCGCTGGCCGTACGGGCCGAGGAGGCGCTGGCGGCCTTCCCCAGGCCGACGCTCGCCGCCGTACGCGGCCACTGCGTGGGCGGCGGCTGTCAGCTCGCCGCCGCGTGCGATCTGCGGTTCGCGGAGGCGGGCGCCTCGTTCGGGGTGACCCCGGCGCGGCTCGGGATCGTCTATCCGGAGTCCTCGACCCGGCGGCTGGCCGCGCTGGTGGGGCCGGCGACGGCCAAATACCTGCTTTTTTCGGCCGAGTTGATCGACACGGAACGGGCCCTGCGTACCGGGCTCGTGGACGAGGTGCTGCCTGCCGGGCAGTTGGCCAAGCGCGTCGCCGAGTTCACCCGGGTCCTGCTCTCCCGCTCGCGGCTGACGCAGGCGGCTGCCAAGGAGTTCACCTCGGGCCGCGCCGGCCGCGCCCCGTACTGGGCGGAACAGGCGCGCGGCAGCGGCGACGCCGCGGAGGGCATCGCCGCCTTCCTGGAGCGCCGCGCGCCGGAGTTCACCTGGCCGGCCGGGCCGTGAAGCGGCTCCTGCCGCGCGCCTCCTCGACCAGGGCCGCGGGGGCCTTCGCGGGCGAGCCCGCGTCGTAGGGCGGCTGCGGATCGTACTCCGTGATCAACTGGACCGACTGCGCGAACCGTTCGTCCACGAGCGAACCGACCAGGGTGAGCCCCATGTCGATCCCGGCGGAGACACCGGCCGCCGTCAGGTACTTCCCGTCGGTGACGACGCGTTCCCCGACGGAATCGGCGCCGTACGCGCGCAGTGTGTCGAGGGCCAGCCAGTGGGAGGTGGCCCGGCGTCCCGTGAGCAGCCCGGCGGCGGCGAGCAGCAGGGAGCCGGTGCAGACGGAGGTGGTCCAGGTGGTGGTGGCGTCCACCGCGCGCAACCAGCCGAGCAGCGACTCGTTCGTCATCTGACCGCTCTGGCCGGGGCCGCCGGGCACGACCACCACGTCCGGGGCGGTGACCTCGGCGAGCGTCTTGCGCGCGACGAGGGAGAGCGTTCCCGGCTCGTCGCGCACGGGTCCGGTGCGTTCGGCGACGAAGACCGTCTCGGCGCCGGGGATCCGGTGCAGGATCTCGTACGGGCCGACGGCGTCCAGCGCGGTGAAGCCGTCGAAGAGGAGGATGGCGATCTGCATGGGGGCCGGCTTTCTTGGTCGACAGGTCGGACAGGTCAGGTCGGACAGGTCAGGTCAGGTCAGGGGGCCGCGCGGAAGCGGCGGCGGTATTCGGCGGGGGCCGTGCCGAGGGTCTTCACGAAGGCGCGGCGCATGGCCTCCGGGGTGCCGTAGCCGCAGGAGCGGGAGATCGCCTCGACCCCGTCGGCGCTCTCCTCCAGCATCCGCCTGGCGTGTTCGAGCCGTACGTGCTCGACGTAGCGGCCCGGTGTCGTGCCGGTCTCGGAGCGGAAGGCGCGGGCGAAGTGGCGCGGCGAGAGGCGGGCGCGGCCGGCCAGCGCCTCGACCGACAGATCGTCCCCGGGGTGCTCGCCGATCCAGCTCTGCACCTCCAGCAGCGGGGCGCTCAGCGCGGTGCGGGCGGTGGACTGCGCGCTGAACTGCGCCTGGTTGCCGGGGCGGCGCAGGAAGACCACGAGATGGCGGGCGACGGAGAGCGCCACGTCGCGGCCGAGGTCCTCCTCGACGAGCGCGAGGGCGAGATCGATGCCGGAGGTGACCCCGGCGGAGGTGAAGAGCTCCCCGTCCCGTACGTAGATCGGGTCCGGGTCGACGTCCACCGCCGGGTGGTTCCTGGCCAGGAGGTCGGTCGCGCCCCAGTGGGTGGTGGCGCGGCGCCCGTCGAGCAGCCCCGCCTCGGCGAGCAGCAGGGCGCCGGTGCAGACCGAGACCAGCCGCCGCGCGCGGGGCGCGTGCTCGCGCACCCAGTCGATCAGGCGCGGGTCGGGGCCGCGGGTGCCCGCGCCGCCGGGCACCAGGAGGGTGTGCGGGTCGGGGGCGGCGGCGAGCGTGGTGTCCGGGACGAGGGTGAGCCCGCTGGAGGTGCGGACCGGCGCGCCGTCGAGCGTGGCCGTACGGATCCGGTACGTGGCGGGGTCGCCGGCCGAGGTGTTCGCCGCGGCGAACACCTCCACGGGGCCTGTCACGTCAAGGCTCTGCACCTGGTCGAAGAGGACGACCAGGACGGATCGCTCTGTCATGGTGCTCATCCTTCGCCCGGGAGCGGATGTCCGCAATGACGAATACCCCGCCTTTCCTGCCATCGCAGCGCCCTGCCCGCCGCCGCTCCGCCATCTCTCCGCCGCCGCTCCCTCGCCCCTCCCCCGCCCCTCCGCGCCCTCCCGGACCGTGCCCAGGGCCGCGCCCGCCGCCGTACGACTGCTCCGGCCTGCCCGCCGATGTCGGCGCCACCTGCCACAATGCAGGCGCCGGACCACAGAACAGCGGAGCGTGATCGTGACGACGTCCATCGAAGGCAGGATCGCCGAGGAAATCGGCGTACGCGAGCGGCAGGTGAGGGCGGCCGTCGAGCTGCTCGACGGCGGATCGACGGTGCCGTTCATCGCGCGTTACCGCAAGGAGGCCACCGAATCGCTCGACGACGCGCAGCTCCGCACCCTGGAGGAGCGGCTGCGCTACCTGCGGGAGCTGGAGGAGCGGCGGACCGCGATCCTGGAGTCCGTACGCGAGCAGGGCAAGCTGGACGACGCCCTGGAGGCGCGGATCAGGGCCGCCGACACCAAGGCGCGGCTGGAGGACATCTATCTGCCGTTCAAGCCCAAGCGGCGGACGAAGGCGCAGATCGCCCGCGAGGCCGGTCTCGAACCCCTGGCCGAGGGCCTGCTGAGCGACCCCTCGGTGGAGCCGCTCGCCGCCGCCGCCGCGTTCGTGGACGCCGACAAGGGCGTCGCGGACCCGGCCGCCGCGCTGGAGGGCGCGCGCGCCATCCTCACGGAGCGGTTCTCGGAGGACGCCGATCTCATCGGTGAGCTGCGCGAGCGGATGTGGACGCGGGGCCGGCTCGCGGCGAAGGTACGGGACGGCAAGGAGGAGGCGGGCGCCAAGTTCGCGGACTACTTCGCGTTCTCCGAGTCCTTCACGGAGCTGCCCTCGCACCGGGTGCTGGCGATGCTCCGCGGCGAGAAGGAGGATGTCCTCGATCTGGTCCTGGAGCCCGAGGAGCCCTCCGAGCTGCCGGGCCCGACCATGTACGAGAACATGATCGCGCGGCGCTTCGGCATCGCGGAGCGGGGCCGCCCCGGGGACAAGTGGCTCGGGGACACGGTCCGTTGGGCGTGGCGCACCCGGGTCCTGGTCCATCTCGGCATCGATCTGCGGCTGCGGCTGCGGACGGCCGCCGAGGACGAGGCGGTACGGGTCTTCGCGGCGAACCTCCGCGACCTGCTGCTGGCCGCGCCGGCCGGGACGCGCGCCACGCTGGGCCTCGACCCCGGGTTCCGTACGGGTGTGAAGGTCGCCGTGGTCGACGCGACGGGCAAGGTCGTCGCCATCGACACGATCTATCCGCACGTCCCCGCGAACAAGTGGGACGAGTCCCTGGCCAAGCTGGCGAAGCTGGCCGAGCGGCACTCGGTCGACCTGATCGCCATCGGCAACGGCACGGCGTCCCGCGAGACCGACAAGCTCGCCGCCGACCTGTGTGCCCGGCACCCGGAGCTGAAGCTCACGAAGGTGATGGTCTCCGAGGCGGGCGCCTCGGTGTACTCGGCGTCCGCGTTCGCCTCGCAGGAGCTGCCGGATCTCGACGTGTCGATCCGCGGCGCGGTCTCGATCGCGCGCCGGCTCCAGGACCCGCTCGCCGAACTGGTGAAGATCGACCCCAAGTCGATCGGCGTCGGCCAGTACCAGCACGACCTGTCCGAGGTGAAGCTGTCCCGCTCGCTCGACGCGGTCGTGGAGGACTGTGTGAACGGGGTGGGGGTGGACGTCAACACCGCGTCGGCGCCGCTGCTCTCGCGGGTGTCGGGGATCGGCGCGGGACTCGCCGAGAACATCGTCGCCCACCGCGACGCGAACGGCCCCTTCCGGTCGCGGCGGGCGCTCAAGGACGTGGCCCGGCTCGGCCCGAAGGCGTACGAGCAGTGCGCGGGCTTCCTCCGTATCCTCGGCGGCGACGACCCGCTGGACGCGTCGAGCGTCCACCCCGAGGCGTACCCCGTGGTGCGGTCCATGGTGAAGGCGACGGGCGGCGAGGTCGCGTCGCTGATCGGGAACGGGTCCGTGCTGCGGTCGCTGCGGCCCGCCGACTTCGTGAACGACTCCTTCGGGCTGCCGACCGTGACGGACATCCTGCGCGAGCTGGAGAAGCCGGGCCGGGACCCGCGGCCCGCGTTCCGGACGGCCACGTTCAAGGAGGGCGTCGAGAAGCTGGGCGACCTGGCGCCGGGGATGGTGCTGGAGGGCGTGGTCACGAATGTGGCGGCGTTCGGCGCGTTCGTGGACATCGGGGTGCATCAGGACGGGCTGGTCCATGTGTCCGCGATGTCCAAGAACTTCGTCAAGGACCCGCGTGAGGTGGTGAAGCCGGGCGATGTGGTCCGGGTGAAGGTGATGGACGTCGACATCCCGCGGAAGCGGATCTCCCTGACGCTGCGTCTGGACGACGAGGCGGGGGCCGCGAAGCCGGAGCGGGACCGGTCGGGAGGCGGCGGCCGGCCGCCGCAGCAGCGGCAGGGCGGCCGTGGCGAGCGCGGTGGCAGGAGCGGCGGTGGCAGGAGCGGCTCCGGCGGGAGCGGCGGCGGACGCCAGGCCGCGGCGCCGCCCTCGGCGAACAGCGCGATGGCGGACGCCCTGCGGCGGGCCGGGCTGACGGACCCGAAGGGCGGCGGGGGCGGCCGGCGGGGCTGACGCCCGGCGGGGTGCCGGGGCCCGGCACCCCACGGCGGAGGTCCGCGGTCAGATCTCCGTGACGCGGCCCGCCGACACGTCGAGACGGCGTGTCGTGCGGACCGCGTTCAGCATCCTGCGGTCGTGCGTCACCAGCAGGAGGGTGCCGTCGTAGGAGTCCAGAGCCGACTCCAGTTGTTCGATCGCGGGCAGGTCGAGATGGTTCGTCGGCTCGTCCAGGACGAGGAGGTTCACGCCCCGGCCCTGGAGGAGCGCGAGGGCCGCCCGGGTGCGTTCGCCCGGGGAGAGGGTCGTCGCGGGGCGCAGCAGATGGTCCGACTTGAGGCCGAACTTGGCGAGCAGCGTACGGATCTCGGCGGGTTCGGTGTCGGGGACGGCCGGGCGGAAGGCGTCCAGCAGGGTCCCGGGGCCGTGGAAGAGCGCGCGGGCCTGGTCGACCTCGCCGACGACCACGCCGGAGCCGAGGGTGGCGTGGCCCGTGTCCAGCGGCAGCCGGCCGAGGAGAGCGGCGAGCAGGGTGGACTTGCCGCTGCCGTTGACGCCGGTGATGGCGACGCGGTCGGCCCGGTCGACCTGGAGCGTGACGGGGCCGAAGTGGAAGCCGCCGCGGGTGACCTCGGCGCCGTTCAGGGTCGCGACGACCGCGCCGGAGCGGTCCGCCGCGGCGATCTCCATCCGCAGTTCCCACTCCTTGCGCGGCTCCTCGACCACGTCGAGGCGTTCGATCATCCGCTGCGTCTGGCGGGCCTTGGCGGCCTGCTTCTCGGTGGACTCCGTACGGAGGTTGCGGCCGATCTTGTCGTTGTCGGTCGCCTTGCGCCGGGCGTTCTTGACGCCCTTCTCCATCCAGGCGCGCTGGGTGTGGGCCCGGGTCTCCAGGGACGCCTTCCTGTCCGCGTACTCCTCGAACTCCTCGCGGGCGTGGCGCCGCGCCCGCTCGCGCTCCTCCAGATACGCCTCGTAGCCGCCGCCGAAGAGGGTGATCTTCTGCTGGGCCAGGTCGAGTTCGAGGACCTTGGTCACCGTACGGACGAGGAATTCGCGGTCGTGGCTGACGACGAGCGTGCCGGCCCGCAGCCCGGTGACGAACTTCTCCAGGCGTTCGAGGCCGTCGAGGTCCAGGTCGTTGGTCGGCTCGTCCAGCAGGAAGACGTCGTACCGGGAGAGCAGCAGCGAGGCGAGGCTCGCGCGGGCGGCCTGGCCGCCGGAGAGGGTGGTCATGGGCTGGTCGAGTCCGACGGTCAGGCCGAGCGAGGCCGCGGTCTCCTCGGCGCGCTCGTCGAGGTCGGCGCCGCCGAGGCCCAGCCAGCGCTCCAGGCCGGCGGCGTAGGCGTCGTCCGCGCCCGGCGCGCCGTCGACGAGCGCCTGCGTGGCCTCGTCCAGGGCGGTCTGCGCGGCGGTGACACCGGTCCTGCGGCCCAGGAAGTCCCGTACGGTCTCCCCGGCGCGCCGCTCCGGCTCCTGCGGGAGGTGGCCGACGGCGGCGGTGGGCGGCGAGAGGCGCAGCTCCCCGTCCTCGGGCGTGTCGAGTCCGGCGAGCAGCCGGAGCAGGGTGGACTTCCCGGCGCCGTTGGCGCCCACGAGCCCGATCACGTCTCCGGGCGCGACGACGAGGTCGAGCCCGGAGAAGAGCGAGCGGTCGCCGTGCCCCGCGGCGAGGTTCTTGGCTACAAGTGTGGCAGTCATCAGAGCGTCCGATCGTAGCGGAGTGCCGGTCGTGGCAGACCCGCCGTCGCGGCTCGCCCCGGGCCGTCGCCGGGCGGCGCTCCCGCAGGTGGGGGCGGGGGGAAGCAGGGTCTCGCGGGCAACACGGCGCCGTCCAGCGGATATTGAAGGGTCCGAGGGCCCTCCTCCGGCCTTATAGGGTCGGTGCATGAGTGGCGGAACGTGCGATGTGGTCGTGGTCGGCGGTGGGGTCATCGGGCTGACGACGGCGGTGGTGCTGGCGGAGAGCGGCCGGCGGGTGGGGCTGTGGACCCGTGATCCGGTGGCCAGGACCACGTCGGCGGTGGCCGGGGCGCTCGTCTGGCCGTACCGCATCGAGCCGGCCCGGCAGGTCGGTCCCTGGCTGGAGCTGTCGCTGGAGCGGTACGAAGGGCTCGCGCGGGACGCGGGGCGTACGGGGGTACGGATCGTCCCGGGCCTGATGGCGCACACCCCGCTCGACGGGCTGGGGAGCTGGACGTCCCGGGTGCGGGGGCTGCGCGAGGCCCGCCCCGACGAGCTGCCCGAGGGGGTCGGGCAGGGGCTGCGGGCCGCGGTCCCGCTGATCGACATGCCGGTCTATCTGCGGTACCTGAAGGCGCGGCTGCGGGCGGCGGGCGGCACGGTCGAGCGGCGCTCGGTCACGGATTTCGGCGAACCGGCCGCCGTGGCGCCCGTGGTGGTGGACTGCACGGGGCTGGGCGCCCGGGAGCTGGTGCCGGACGTGTCGGTCCATCCGGTGCGCGGGCAGGTGGTGATCGTGGAGAACCCGGGGATCAAGGAGTGGTTCGTGGGCGCGCTGCCGGGCGCGAGCGAGATGACGTACGTGCTGCCGCAGCCGTACGGCGTGCTGCTCGGCGGGACGGCGACCGAGGGTTCCTGGGACCTGGGCCCCGACCAGGAGGAGGCCGACACCATCGTGGCGCACTGCGCGCGGGCCGTGCCCGCGCTGGCGGGCGCGCGGGTGCTGGAGCACCGGGTGGGGCTGCGGCCCGCCCGCCCCCGGGTGCGGCTGGAGGCCGTACCGCTGCCCGGCGGCGGGCGGCTGGTGCACAACTACGGGCACGGGGGCGCGGGCGTCACCGTGGCCTGGGGGTGCGCCGAGGAGGCCGCGGCGCTGGCCGTCGGCTGAGCGGGGCCGAACGGGAGCCGGAAGCCGGGCCGGAGCCGGGGGCCTGTGGCGCGTGCCGACCCCCCGGCCCCGGCTCACGGCCCCCGGCTCACGGGGTCAGCAGGCGGCGGGGGTGGCCGCGGTCAGGTGGTAGTCGGCCCGCTCGTCGAGGAGCAGCGCCGCCAGGGCCCGCTGGGACTGGCGCAGGGGGACGAACGCGCCCTTCCCGGTGGGCAGCGCCACCACCGCGTGCAGCGCGAGTTCGTCCTTGACCTCCGCGTACTGCGCGGCGTCGAGCCGGTAGCCGCAGGGCGGGTTCTGGATGATCCGGTCGGGGGCCGCGGGCTCGTTGTCGGCGCCGCCGAGATAGATCGGGCCCCGGTCCTTCAGTCCGGCCAGCCGGGCGGAGGCGGTGGCCGCCGCGATCCGCGCCCGGCGCTCGTCGGTGAAGGAGAACAGGCCGCCCAGGGAGTCGAGCTGGCTGGTCACCCGGCGCCGGTTGTTGAGGGACGGGTCGGCCTTCTCGGCGTCGGTCAGCGGGTTCACCCGGCTCTCGATGAGCAGGCTGACGGAGTGCTTGACGCCCGCCGCGTTACGCAGGATGCGCTCCTGGCCGTCGCCCGCGGTCTGCCGGATGGGGTCACCGGTCACCGGGTCGGTCCAGATCCCGTAGGTGCCCGTGGAGTGGCCCGCGGCTTCGGCCGCGGGGCGTATGTACCGCTCGGACAGGCTCTGTGAGGCGTCGTGGACACCGGGGGCGGTGTTGAGGTTGCGCGGCCAGAGGTCGAAGAGGTCCTTGTCGTAGTAGGGCGGGGTGGCGCCGTACTCGTGCAGGTCGTAGACGATGTCCGGGGTGCGGTCGCGGATGACGGCCGCCATGGCGCGGGCCTCCGCGGTGACCAGCTCGATGTGGTCGCGGTTGATGTCGATGCCGTCGGAGTTGCCACGGGTGTCGGCGGCCCGGCCGTCCGGGTTGGCGGTGGGCAGGACGAGGACGCTCGTACGGTCCAGGAAGCGCCGCGTCTCCCGGTCCTTGGCGTAAGCGAGGTCGCGGACGGTGGTCAGGCACGCCTCGCGCCCCGACGGTTCGTTGCCGTGCTGGCTGCACACCAGGAGGACGGTGACGGGGGCGCGCCGGGCGCCGAGTTCGACGAGCTGGAGCGGGCGGCCCTGCTTGGTGGTGCCGATCGTGCGCAGGGAGACGCGGTCGCCGCCCCGGGCGACGGCGGAGAGGAACTCCCGCTCCTGGGGCTGGCTGGTCCAGTCGGCGCCGTCGCTGATCTCGAAGCCCGTACGGGGCGCGATGGAGGCGACCGAGGCGGCGGCGGTGGGTACGGCGTGCGCGGGGACGGTGGTCATCGGAAGGACCAGGGCCACCGAGGACGCCGCCAGGACGAGGGCGCGCAGCGCGACGACGCGGCGGAGCAGGGCGGCGCGGCGCGTACGGGGGACGGAACGGGGCGTCGTCCGCGTGGCCGCCTGGGCGGCCGTCTTCATCTCCATCGTCGTCCTCATCGGATGTGGTCTCCCGGGATCGGAGGGGTCGGGCGGAGCTCGGTCACGCCGCCGCGCAGGGGCTCACGCGGGGCACTGTGCGGGGGTACGGCGCCGGTGGTGGCGCGGGCGAACGCCTTGGCGCCGCCGACGAACGGAACGTACGCGGCCGTGCGGGCCAGGTCGACCGTGAGGGTGGGCGTGGTGGACGGCGGGTCGATGAGACCCCGGTCGGTACCGGCGACGATCAGCGCGAGCCGGTGCCCGGCCGGGACGACATGGTCGGTCGCGGCGAGTTCGAGAGTGATCGTGTACGGCGTGCCGGGGGTGAGCGGACGCCCCTGCTCCGCCGACGCGTAGGTGCCCAGATCGGCCCAGCCGCGGCTGACGACGTTGTGGTCCACGTCCGCGGTGTGGGCCGCGGTCTCCCGGTAGCAGGAACTGTCCGCCGTGGTGCTCGGGCCCCAGCAGGTGCGTTCGGTGAGGGTGGTGATGCCTTCGCCGGACGCGCCGTAGTCACGGATGGTGTCGGGGCCGAGATCGACCAGTACGGCGGAGAGATGGGCGGTCGAGGTGGACGGGGTGGCGGTGACGGTCACCTCGGAGGAGCCGGAGAGCCGCAGATCCTGGCTGAGGGGCCGGGTGATGAAGCCGGTCTTGGCCGGGGTGGAACGGTCGACGGCGGCGGCCCAGTCGCCCTCGCCGAGGCGCCGGTCGTCGGTGAAGGTCTCGGTGGAGCCGGGCGCGGCGGGGGTACGGCCGAGCGTGCCCACGCCGGGCAGCGCCCCGCTCGCCGGGCGCAGGGTGGTGGTGGCGGTGGTGCGCGGCGGCCAGACCCGGTCGGTGGTCCACCGGTCGGGGGCGCGCTCGATGTCCGCCATGGGTTCGCGGTCGATGCCGTTCTCGTAGCCGAGGAGGTAGTGGTCGAACCAGCGGTGCAGGGTGGTGACCCAGGTGGCGCGGCGGAAGTCGAACGGGTCGACGTGGCCGGTCTGGGAGAGCCAGATCTTGCGCTCCACGCCCGCGTCGCCGAGCGCGTCCCACCACTGGCCGAGGTGTTTCGTACGGACGTTGAGGTCCTGCATGCCGTGGACGGCGAAGACGCTGGCCTTCACCTTGGACGCGTCCTTCACGTAGTCGCGCTCGGTCCACAGCGGGGTGATGTCGCCGCTGCGCGGGGCGCCGTCGACCAGCCGCTGCTGGACCGCCTGGCAGCGGGTGCGGGCCTCGGGGCTCTCCACGTAGTTCGAGAGCCAGTCGGGGCCCGAGCCGTAGAGGGGCGCGCCCTGGGCGAAGTAGTAGTCGTACCAGGAGGAGATGGCGGCGATCGGGACGATGGTCCTGAGCCCCTCGACACCGGTGGCGGCCACGCCGTTGGCGATGGTGCCGTCGTAGCTCTTGCCGATCATGCCGGTGGCGCCGGTGGTCCACTCCGCCCGTACGGCATCGGTGCCGGTGCGGCTGCCGTACGCGCGGGCCCTGCCGTTCAGCCAGTCGACGACGGCCTTGGCGGACTGGACGTCGGAGCGCCCGCCGGTGTCCACGCAGCCGTCCGAGCGGTTGGTGCCCGTCAGGTCGACGGCGACGAAGGCGTAGCCGCGCGGGACGAAGTAGTTGTCGTAGTGCAGGGGGAAGCCGGTCGGGTCGCCATGGGCGTCGTAGGTCTTCTTCTGGCTCTCGTTGCCACGTCCGCAGCAGGAGTAGTAGGGGCTGGCGTCCATGATCACGGGGACCTTGCGGCCCCGGAGCGCCGGCTCGTGCGGGCGGACGATGTCGACGGCGACGCGGTCCGTCCTGCCGTCCTCGTCGCCGTCGAGGCCGGTGTCGACCCAGACGGACTCCCTGACGGCGTCCTCGTAGGAGTGGACCGGCCGGCTCTCCTGCACCCGCTGACCGCTCACCGCCGGTGGTGTGCCCGGCTCCGCGCCCTGCGCCGAGGCGGGGGTGAGCAGGACCCCGAACAGCGCGGCGGAGGCCGCCGCGGCGAGTGCTCCGCGCGAGCGGCGTCCGAATGATCTGCGGGCAGCCCGCGACCGGATCTCCATGGGGCGGAAGCTACCCCGGTCAACTCCCGTTCAAAAGAGGGCAGTCCTGGGATCAGGGAGACATCAGGAGGACACCGGGGGAAATATCAGGGACCGGTGGGCGAATGGGAGCGCTCTCAGACGCCATGGTCAGCGGCTACTCTGGGGGCCGTCCGGCTGCCGCGCCGCGCCTGCGCGCGGGCGGCCACCGCCGTACGGTCCGCCGTATCCACCGACGAGGAGCGCACGTCGTGTCCGAGCCGACCCCTGGGGCACGCCCCACGCTGGAAGCCGTCGCGGCGCGCGCCGGCGTCTCCCGGGCCACGGCCTCCCGGGTCGTCAACGGCGGCGCGGGGGTGCGCAGCCCGCTGGTGGAGAAGGTGCGGCGGGCCGTCGACGAGCTGGGGTACGTACCGAACCACGCGGCCCGCTCCCTGGTCACCCGGCGCACCGGCGCGGTCGCCGTGATCATCGCGGAGCCGGAGATCCGGATCTTCTCCGATCCGTTCTTCTCCCAGCAGATCCGCGGGATCAGCAAGGAACTGACCGCACACGACACCCAGTTGGTGCTTCTGCTGCTGGAGGGGCCCGGCGACTACGACCGGATCGCCCGCTATCTGGCGGGCGGCCATGTCGACGGCGCGCTCGCCTTCTCCCTGCACACCGACGACCCCATCCCGGCGATCACCCAGCGGGCCGGGATCCCGACGGTGTACGGGGGCCGGCCGAGCTGGACGTCGGCCGCGGACCAGCGGGTCGTGCCGTACGTGGACGCCGACAACCGCGGCGGCGCCCGGGAGGCCGTGCGCTATCTGCGGGACCTGGGGCGGCGGCGGATCGCGCACATCGCGGGGCCGCTGGACCAGACCTCGGCCACGGACCGGCTCGACGGCTACCGGGACGTGCTGATGGACGAGGATCCGGCGCTGGTCGCGGCGGGCGCGTTCACCGAGGAGAGCGGGGCGCGGGCGATGGCGGAGCTGCTGGACCGCTGCCCCGGTCTGGACGCGGTGTTCGCGGCGAACGATCTGATGGCGGCGGGCGCGCTGCGGGTGCTCAAGGAGCGGGGCCGCTCGGTGCCCGGTGATGTGGCGGTGGTGGGCTTCGACGACATGGACGCGGTGGTGGGCGTCACGGATCCCGCGCTGACCACCGTCCAGCAGGACGTCGACGGGCAGGGACGGCTGATGGCGCGGCTCCTGCTGCGCGGTCTCGACCGGGAGCGGGAGGGCTCAGCCGCCCCCGCCTCGGTGATCACACCGACCACACTGGTACGGCGGGACTCGGCCTGAGCCGTGTCCCGCCGTACCGGTGGATCCGCCGCACCGGCGAACCGGCCGTACCGGTGGATCCGCCGGCGGACGGTGAGGTCCGCCGGCGGTGTGTCCACTACTTTGTCGTGTCCGCGGCTTCGTCGTGACCGCGGCTTCGTCGGGCCCGCGGCTTCGTCGGGCCCGCGGCTTCCTCGTGACCGCGGCTTCCTCGTACCGCTACTTCGTCGCGGTGGACCGGGCCGGCACGTCGAGCGTCGTGCCGTCCGAGAAGGTGACGGTGGTGGCGGTGGCGCCGAAGTTGTGCGCCGCGTAGACCCGTGCACCGTTCTTGCTGAAGACGGCCGAGGTGGGCAGGGAGCCGGTCACCGTCGCGTCGGGGGCGCCCAGCGCGTCCAGTGTGCCGATCCAGTGGTACGTGTGGGCCTTGGACTCACCGGCCTCCGGTGTGTAGTTCGCGCCGCCCGCGTCCCACTTGGCCTTGGCCGCGGCGGGGTCGGCGAGCGCCTCGAACTCCCAGAGGATGTCGCGCCATTCGACGGCGGGGCCGCCGTTCTCCCGTTCCATCTCGGCGAGATTGCGCCGGATGGCGTCCTTCTCGCGGCCCAGGTGGAGCGAACCACCGGTGACGGGGAGGACGTTGATGCCGTGGATCTCCTCGGGGTTGGCGGTCCACCAGGTGGAGTACGCGCCACCGCTGCCCCACACCATGCCGACCGTGTCATGGCCGAAGGAGGACGGGAAGACCTCCTGGTCGGCGTCGAACCAGTACTGGGCGATCGCCTCGGACTCGGTGGCCAGCAAGTAGCTTCCCAGGTCGCGCAGTTCGGCGTTGCCCGTGGCGGAGCCCCACAGCACCAGGGCGGCGCTGAGGTTGGTGGACTCCGAGGAGGACTCCTGGTTGTTGCCCGCGGCGAAGCCCTGGTGCCCGGAGGCCCAACTGTGGCCCGCGTACACGTCGAAGCCGCGCAGGAACGGGAACTCGGTGTCGGTGCGGCTGGGGTTGGCGGTGTCGCGTACCAGCGTCTTCACCATCGAGCCCCAGGCCCCGTCGGCGGCCCACGCCTGGTCGTACTGGGCGACGATCGCCGCCGCGTAGACGTAGTAGCTGTAGTGGAAGTGGTGGTCGTTCAGCTCGGTGTCGCTGCCGTACGACGCCGGGTAGCCGGTCAGTGTCTTCCACTGCTTGTCGTAGCTGAACTCGCTCGCGCCGCCCGCCGTGAACCACTCCTCCAGCCTGCCCTTGAGCAGTCCGAGGAGCTTGTCGCGGGTCGCGGTCTCACCGATCTGGTCGGCCATGGGCACCAGTTGGGCGAGCCGGCCCAGCGCCTTGCCGGTCCAGTACGTGTCGGTCGCGCCGGAGAACGGATCGGCCGCACCCGCCGCCTCGTCCAGATATCCCTTGAGCCGCGCCCGGTCCACACCGCTGGAGGCGGGCAGTGCGGGCAGCACCCCGGAGGAGCGCTGGCTCGTGGTGAAGGAGGTGGCCTCGCGGACCTTCATCGTGCCGCGCGGTGAGACGTACGTGTACGGGGTCAGCGCGTCGGTGGTGTTCAGCCACTGGTGCCGGTAAAGGGCCTGGAGGGTGCCGGTCTCGGTGCCCTCCTTCGGCTCGGTGGTGAGCCGGTAGGTCGCCTTGACCGTACCGGCGTCGGTGCTCCAGCTCACCTGGGAGCCGGTGACGAAGCTGTACGCGTACTTCCGGTACGTCGCGAGCGCGTCGGTGGAGGGCAGGACGGCGAGGGAGAAGTAGTCCTTGGCGCCGAGCCCTGCCGTGATGGTGGAGCCGGCGACCGACCAGTCGCTGCCGGTGGGCGCGAACAGGGCGTAGTGGTGGCCGGCGACGGTGATGCCGAGGACGTTGCCGTCGTCGGCGAAGACGGTGGGCGCGGCGGCGGTGGTGATGCGCGCGTCGCCGCCGGAGCCCTTGGCGTAGACGTAGGGCAGCCCGTGGCCGATGGTGGTCCGCAGGGTGCGGGCGCCGTCCGACCAGTAGGGCGTGACCGTCCAGTCCGACCAGTCGTCGGCCTTGGTGTCGGGCGAGTTGAGCCCGGTCAGGCCCAGGGTGAGATCGGCCTTGTGGGCGTACTCGTACTGGCGGCCCTCGCCGACGATCGCCGGGGTGGTCGGGTAACCGACCTCCAGGCCGCCCGAGGTCGCCTGGTAGGTGAGGGGGTGGCCGTACATCGGGGTGGAGTACGGGTTGTCGCCGTACCGCTGGAAGGCGAGGGAGGACCACCAGTCGTTGGTGGGCACCGGTTTGTCCCGGGCGGCCTCAGTCACCTTGGGGGTGACGGGGGTGCCGGTGTTGGTGGTCGGTCCGGACGTGCCGGCGGGCCGGGTGTCCGAGTAACTGCCCGCTCCGACAGGAACGTTGGCGGCCACGGCCGGGGAGGCGGCGGGGCCGAGGCCGATGGCGGCCAGGGTGCTGACCAGGACCAGCGCGGCGGCTGGTCTGGCACGGGAGACGGACATGGGCGGCACCTCACGGGGGTGGTGGGGGGACGTGGGGATGGTCGTGACGGGACAGAGAGGGTGGGGGTGGGACGTCAAGCGTTCGAGAGCGCTCTCAGACGCCAGGAAACGTAAAACTTCTGAAACAGAAGTGTCAATACGTCGGACACAGAGGCGAGTTAACGCTCCCGGGCATCCGTTACGCGTTCGAGTCTTGACGGGGCGGTGCGCTCCGGGGCACGCTCCACCCCAGATTCTGAGAGCGCTCTCAACCGGCTCTCGTGTGTACTCCGAAGCCAAGGGAGGCTTCTCATGCCCATCGCCCGAGCCGCCAGCAGGGCCGCGGTCCGTCTCGGTGCGGTCGTGCTCTCCGGGGCACTGCTCGTCGCCTGCGGGTCCGGTTCCTCAGGGACCTCCGACAGCGCGGGAGGCAAGGTCACGCTGACCGTCGACCTCTTCGGATCGTTCGGCTACAAGGAGGCCGGGCTCTACGCGGAGTACCAGAAGCTCCACCCGGACATCACGATCAAGCAGAGCGACACCGAGGACGAGGCCGACTACTGGAAGTCCCTCCAGACCCGGCTGGCCGGCGGGGGCGGGCTCGCCGATGTGCAGGGCGTGGAGGTCGGGCGGATCGCCTCGGTCACCCAGCAGCAGTCCGACAAGTTCGAAGACTTGAAGCGGTACGGCGCGGACACGCTCAAGGACCAGTTCGCCGAGGCCAAGTGGTCGGCGGCGACGACGCAGGACGGCCGGATCCTGGGCCTCGGCACCGATGTCGGGCCCGAGGCGATGTGCTACCGCTCGGACCTGTTCAAGAAGGCGGGGCTGCCGACCGACCGCGCCGAGCTGGCGAAGAAGTGGTCCACGTGGGACGGCTATCTCGCCCTCGGCAAGGAGTACATGGCGAAGGCGCCCGCGAAGAGCGCCTGGCTCGACAGCGTCGGCAGCCTCTACTCGATCATGATCGGCCAGGAGAAGGAGCGGTACTACGACGCCTCCGGCAAGCTGGTCTACGAGCAGAACCCGGCCGTGAAGACCGCCTGGGACACCTCGGTCAAGGCCGCGGACTCCGGGCTGAGCGCCAAGCTCGACCAGTGGTCGCCGCAGTGGAACCAGGCGTTCGCGGCGGGCTCGTTCGCCACCATTCCGTGCCCGGCGTGGATGCTCAGCTACATCAAGGGCCAGGCGGGCGAGACCGGTTCGGGCAAGTGGGACATCGCCGCGCTGCCCGGCGGGGCCGGCAACTGGGGCGGCTCGTACCTCTCCGTGCCGCGTGCCGCCGAGCACAAGAAGGAGGCGTACGAGCTGATCAAGTGGCTCACCGCCCCCGAGCAGCAGGCCAAACTCTTCCGGAAGCAGGGCATCTTCCCGTCGTCCACCGGCGCCATCGAGCAGATCGCGGACACGAAGGACCCGTACTTCTCCGGCGCGCCGACCGGCCAGATCTTCGGTGACGCCGCCAAGGCCGCGCCCGTCCAGGTCCTCGGTGTCCATGACGCCAATGTCGCCCAGCAGATCACCAACGCGCTGAGCGAGGTGGAACGCAAGGGCGTCGCGTCCGACAAGGCGTGGTCGACGGCGAAGAAGGGCGTCGAGAACGTCATCGGCTGACACGGTTCCCCGGCCGGTCCCGACCGGGGCCGGCCGGGACCGGTCCTCCGCCCCCACCCCGGTTCTCCTCTCCCCCGCTTGCGAAGGCCGATCCATGACCCTCACCGCCACCGCGAAGGCGGCGCCCCCGCCCGCGCCGGGCCCTCCGGCGTCCCGGGCGTCCGCCCTGCGCCGCTCCTGGCGCGCGTTCTCGCCGTACGCCTATCTCGCCCCGTTCTTCACCCTGTTCGCCGCCTTCGGGCTCTTCCCGCTGCTCTACACGGCGTATGTCTCGCTCTACCGGGTGGAGTTGCAGACGCCGGGCGACATGGAGTGGCGCGGCCTCGGCAACTACACGGCGATCTTCACCGACGCGTACTTCTGGACCGCGCTGCGCAACACCTTCACCATCGGTGTGCTCTCCACCGTGCCGCAGCTCGTGATGGCGCTGGGACTGGCCCATCTCCTCAACTACAAGCTTCGCGGGCGGACCTTCATCCGTACGGCGATGCTGCTGCCGTACGCGACATCCGTGGCCGCCGCGACCCTGGTCTTCGCCCAGCTCTTCGGCCGCGACTTCGGTCTGGTCAACTACGTGCTGGGGCTGGTCGGTGTCTCCCCGGTGGACTGGCAGACCGGCACCGTCGCCTCGCAGATCGCCGTGTCGACCATCGTGATCTGGCGCTGGACCGGGTACAACGCGCTGATCTATCTGGCGGGCATGCAGTCGATCCCGGGCGAGCTGTACGAGGCCGCCGAGGTCGACGGGGCCTCGCGCTGGCGGCAGTTCATCCACATCACCCTGCCGGGACTGCGCCCCACGATCGTCTTCACGGTCGTCGTCTCGACCATCGGGGCCACCCAGCTCTTCGGTGAGCCACTGCTCTTCGAGGGGTCCATCTCGGGCGGCATCTCGCACCAGTACCAGACGCTCGGCCTCTACCTGTACGAGCAGGGCTGGGGCTTCTTCCACCTCGGCCGGGCCGCCGCGATCGCCTGGGTGATGTTCCTGCTCATCCTGATCCTCGTCGGCATCAACGCCCTGGTCGCGCGCCGCCGTTCGCGTAAGGAGGCCGGCCGATGACCACACTCACCGCGCCGCCGACCCCACCGTCCCCGCCCGCCGGGAAGGAGCCGCGGCCCGCTCCGGTACGGCGCCGGAGCCGCGCCGGGCGCACCATGCACGGCGGATGGCTCTCGTACACGATCCTGACGGTCGCGCTGCTCTTCTCCGCGTTCCCGTTCTACTGGACGATCGTCGCGGCCAGCCGCTCCAACGCCGATCTGGCGAAGGTGCCGCCGACCCTGCTGCCCGGCCCCCATCTCATCAACAACTTCCAGGCGGTGCTGGAGGAGGCCGACATCGGCAAGGCGCTCCTCAACTCGCTGATCGTCTCCGGGTCGATCACGGTGGGGACGGTGCTGTGCTGCACCCTGGCCGGGTTCGCCTTCGCCAAGCTGCGCTTCCGCGGCCGTGGTGTGCTGCTCGCCGTCACCATCGGCACGATGATGATCCCGCCGCAGCTCGGGGTGATCCCGCTGTTCATGCTGATCGCCGAGCTCCAGTGGGTGAACCAACTCCAGGCCGTCATCCTGCCCGGACTGGTCTCCGCGTTCGGTGTGTTCTTCATGCGGCAGTACCTGGTGCAGTCGCTGCCCGACGAGCTGATCGAGGCCGCCCGCGTCGACGGCGCGTCCACCGCGCGGATCTTCTGGTCGGTCGTGGTGCCGATCGCCAGGCCGGGGATGGCCGTGCTCGGGATGCTGACCTTCATGGCCGCGTGGAACGACTTCTTCTGGCCGATCATCGCGCTCTCCTCGCAGAACCCGACCGTCCAGGTGGCGCTGCGCCAGCTCGGCGGCGGCTATGTGCACGACCAGTCCGTGATCATGGCGGGCACCCTGCTCGGCACCCTGCCGGTGCTGCTGGTCTTCGGTCTGCTGGGCCGTCAGATCGTCGGCGGCATCATGCAGGGCGCCGTCAAGGGCTGAGCCCCGCCCGGCACCCCGGCATCCGCATCCGTACCCGCATCCGTACCCGCACCCGCCGGGACCGCCGCCCCGCACCACCACCCGTATCCCCCCACCGCACCACCCGAACCCCCACCGTTCCGTCGCTCACTCACGGGAGCCCTTCTTCATGACCGCTGTCGACGCTCGCCCTCAGACCGCCGTGGAGGCCCGCTTCCCCGCCGGCTTCCGGTGGGGTACGGCCACCGCCGCGTACCAGATCGAGGGCGCCGCCACCGAGGACGGCCGTACCCCGTCCATCTGGGACACCTTCAGCCGGACGCCCGGCCGGGTCCGCAACGGCGACACCGGTGACATCGCCGCCGACCACTACCACCGGATGGACGAGGACGTCGCACTGCTCAAGGAGCTGGGCGTCACCGACTACCGCTTCTCGGTGTCCTGGCCGCGCGTCCAGCCCACCGGGCGCGGCCCCGCCGTCCAGCGCGGCCTCGACTTCTACCGGCGGCTGACCGACGCCCTGCTGGCGGCGGACATCAGGCCCGTCGCCACGCTCTACCACTGGGATCTGCCGCAGGAGCTGGAGGACGCGGGCGGCTGGCCGCAGCGGGACACGGCCGGGCGGTTCGCGGAGTACGCGCGCCTCGTCGGCGAGGCGCTCGGCGACCGCGTCTCCACCTGGACCACGCTCAACGAGCCGTGGTGCGCGGCCTTCCTGGGCTACGCCTCCGGGGTGCACGCCCCCGGGCGTACGGATCCGGTCGCCGCGCTGCGCGCCGCGCACCACCTGAACCTGGCCCACGGCCTGGGCGTCCGGGCGCTGCGCGACACACTGCCGCGCAAGGCCGAGATCTCGCTGACGCTCAACCTGCACGCGCTGCGGCCGCTCACCGACACACCGGCCGACCTCGACGCGGTGCGCAGGATCGACGCCGTGGGCAACCGGATCTTCCTCGACCCGGTCTTCCACGGGCGGCTGCCGGAGGACCTGGTCACCGACACGGCCGGGCTGACGGACTGGTCGTTCGTCCAGGACGGCGACCTGGAGACCATTTCCGCGCCCATCGACTCGCTGGGGATCAACTACTACTCCCCCACCGTCGTCGCCGCGGGCTCCTCGGAGACCCCGTCGCCGTGGCCGGCCGCCGAGGGCCGCGTCCGCTTCGTACCGGCTCCCGGGCCGCGTACGGCCATGGACTGGCCGGTCGACGCGGACGGGCTGTACGAACTGCTCACCCGGCTCCGTGACGAACTGCCCGGCACCCCGCTCATGGTCACCGAGAACGGGGCGGCGTACGACGACTACGCGGACCCGTCCGGCGAGGTCCACGACCCCGAGCGCGTGGCCTACCTCCACTCCCATCTCAGCGCGGTCCACCGGGCGATCACGGACGGCGCGCCGGTGGGCGGCTACTTCCTCTGGTCGCTGCTGGACAACTTCGAGTGGGCCTACGGCTACAGCAAGCGCTTCGGCATCGTCCATGTCGACTTCGCGACACAGCGCCGTACGGTCAAGGACAGCGCGCGCTGGTACGCGCAGGTCATCGGGCGCGGCGGCATCGGCTGAGCCTCCCCCTCCTGAGCCTCTCCGGCCCCATCGCGCTCACCCCCCGGACCCACCCGTCCGGGGGGTGAGCGCGTTTCCGGGGGTGCGGGGCGTGTGCGGCGGCGGGGAGTTTCCGCGCGATGTCTTGACAGTTACGGACGCCGGTCCCAGGATCCTCGGCAACGTAATTAACTACCTAGTGCGTTAATTAGCGCGCCGGACCACCCGTCCTTTCTCCCCCGTCCCATCCCCCCGTCCCATCCCTCGCCCCCGCCCGATCCCTCCCGCAGAGGAGCACGCGTGTCCGCTCACTCGCTCGACGCCTCGCAACCGTCCCCGACGCCGCAGGGCAAGCCCCGCAAGGCGGCCGTGGCCGCCTGGATCGGCAGCGCGCTGGAGTACTACGACTTCTTCATCTACGGCAGCGCCGCGGCCCTGATCTTCCCCAAGGTCTTCTTCAACCCCGACCACCCCGCGACCGCGACGCTGATCTCGCTCGGCACCTTCGGCGTGGCGTACGCGACCCGGCCGCTCGGCGCGCTGTTCCTCGGGCACATCGGCGACCGGGTGGGCCGGCGCCGGGTCATGGTCCTGACGCTGATCCTGATGGGCGTCTCCACGTTCCTCATCGGGTGTCTGCCCACGTACGACCAGATCGGGGCCGCCGCCCCCGTCCTGCTGGTCCTGATGCGCATGCTCCAGGGGATCTCGGCCGCGGGTGAGCAGGCCGGCGCCAGCTCGATGACACTGGAACACGCACCGGAGGACCGGCGCGGGTACTACTCCAGCTTCACCCTGAACGGGACGCAGGCCGGCCAGATCCTCGCCACTCTGATCTTCATCCCGGTCGCCGCTCTCCCCGACGACCAGCTCTACACCTGGGGATGGCGGATCCCGTTCCTGCTGAGCGCCTTCGTCGCGGTGGCCGGCTATCTCATCCGGCGCAACCTGGAGGAGACCCCCGTCTTCCAGCGGGAGTCCGCGGGCCGGGCGCCGGCCGAACTGCCGCTGGTCCATCTCCTGCGCCACCACTGGGCGGACGTGCTGCGTGTGATCGCCGCGGCGACGATCGCGACCGTCTCCACCATCTTCACCGTCTGGGCGCTGTCGTACGCGACCAGCGACGCCGTCGGTATGGACAAGACGGCCATGCTCTGGGTCGGTGTCGCCGCCAACGCCGTGGCCCTGCTGGCCATCCCGCTCTGGGCGAGGCTCTCGGACCGGATCGGCCGCAAGCCCGTCTTCCTCATCGGTTCGCTCGGCTCCGGTGTGATGATCTTCGTCTATCTGTGGGCGATCTCCACCGGCTCCTACCCGCTGGTGCTCCTCGCCGGTATCGCGTTCTTCGGTGTGGTCTACAGCGCGGCCAACGGGATCTGGCCCTCCCTGTACGGGGAGATGTTCTCCACCCGGGTCCGGCTCTCGGGCATGGCGATCGGTACGCAGATCGGCTTCGCCGTCGCCGGGTTCGCCGTCAGCTTCGCGGCGCGGATCGCGGGGCCCGACGGGGACAACTGGGCCGGTGTCGCGATCTTCACGGCGGTCTTCTGCGCCCTCAGCTCGCTCGCGGTCGTGACCGGCCGGGAGACGTTCAAGGTGCCCACCACCGAACTCGGCGCCCCGCGGGAGACAGCCCCGGAGCAGCCACAGGCCACCACGTCGGTCAATGCCTGACCCCCCTCCCCCACCGGAAGAAAGAACACGATGCCGCATTCGTCCGACCGGACTCCGGAGCACTCCGTACTCGTCCTCAACGGTCCCAATCTCAATCTGCTCGGCCTGCGGGAGCCCGCGGTGTACGGCACGGACACGCTCGCCGACATCGAGGCGCTGTGCCGCACCACCGCGGCCGGACACGGCCTACGGGTCGACTTCCGGCAGAGCAACCACGAGGGCGTGCTCATCGACGCCGTGCAGGAGGCGCGTACCGCGCACCGCGGGATCCTGATCAACCCGGCCGGCTACAGCCACACCTCGGTGGCGCTGCGCGACGCGCTCGCCGCCGTGGACCTGCCGGTCGTGGAGGTGCATCTGTCCAACATCCACCGGCGCGAGGCGTTCCGGCACCACTCGTACGTCTCGGCCGTCGCCGACACCGTGATCTGCGGGGCCGGGGCGCACGGCTACGCGCTGGGACTCGCCCACCTGGCCCACCTGGTGGAGGCCGCCCGATGACCGGGACCTCGTACCTCACCGGTCTGATCGGCGCGGGCATCGGCCCCTCGCTCAGCCCCGCGCTGCACGAGCGGGAGGCCGACCGGCACGGTCTGCGCCTGCTCTACCGCACCATCGACATCGACGCGTTGGGGGTCGGGCCCGAGGCGGTCGGTGAACTGGTGCGGGCGGCGCGCTCGCTGGGCTTCGACGGGCTCAACATCACCCATCCCTGCAAGCAGTTGGTGATCGAGCACCTGGACGAGGTGGATCCGGCCGCCGCGGCGCTCGGCGCGGTCAACACCGTCGTCCTGCGCGACGGCCGGGCGACCGGTCACAACACGGACGTCACCGGCTTCGCCCGGTCCTTCGCCCGGGGCCTGCCCGGCGTCGCCACCCGGCGGGTCGTGCAGCTCGGGGCGGGCGGGGCGGGCGCCGCCGTCGCGCACGCCCTGCTCACCCTCGGCGTGGACCGGCTCTCCCTGGCGGACACCGACCCGGTCCGGGCCACCGTGCTCGCCGACGCGCTGAACCGCCGCTTCGGCGCCGGGCGGGCGAGCGCCGTCGCGCTGCCGTGGCTCGCCGCGCGCCTCGCCGACGCCGATGGTCTCGTCCA
Organism: Streptomyces sp. NPDC087310; assembly: GCF_044744405.1. Lineage (NCBI taxonomy): Bacteria > Bacillati > Actinomycetota > Actinomycetes > Kitasatosporales > Streptomycetaceae > Streptomyces > Streptomyces sp. NPDC087310. Next base: position 79,487 of record NZ_JBIUYF010000002.1, read on the forward strand.
CGCCACGCCCACCGGCATGGCCGGACACCCGGGGCTGCCGCTGCCCGCCGGGCTGCTCCGTCCCGGAATGTGGGTGGCGGAGGTCGTCTACCGGCCGCTCGACACCGAACTGCTGCGGCTGGCCCGGGAGATCGGCTGCCCGACGCTGGACGGCGGCGCCATGGCCGTCTTCCAGGCGGCCGACGCCTTCCGGCTCTTCACGGGACGGGAGCCGCACACGGAGCGGATGCTCGACGATCTCGCCGACCTCGTCGGGGCCCCCACCGGGTAGGGCGGGCCGGTACGGTCCCCGGCGGCGCACGGGCGTCTCGGTAGACTGGGGGGCACCGTGCCCGACGCGGGCCCGACGCCACGAGGAGCCGTATGGCAGCCGCCGTCCCCCCGCCGCCCCCGCCCGTCGCACGGACCCGGGACGCGGCACGGACCCGCGAGGAGATCCTCGACGCGGCGACGCGGGAGTTCGCCCGGGTCGGCTTCGCGGGCGCCCGGGTGGACGAGATAGCGGCGCACATCCACACCACCAAGCGGATGATCTACTACTACTTCGGCAGCAAGGAGCGGCTCTTCACGACCGTCCTGGAGCGGGCGTACGGGGTGATCCGCGCGATCGAGCAGGGCATCGACGTCGAGCATCTCGACCCGGAGTCCGCGATCAGGCGGCTCGCCGAGGTCACCTTCGACCACCACGAGGCGCATCCGGACTTCATCCGGCTGGTCAGCATCGAGAACATCCACGAGGCCGAGCACATCAGGGCCTCGGCCACGCTCGGCTCGCTCAACTCCCCCGCCATCGACGTCATCCGCCGCATCCTTCGGGAGGGCCGGGCGAAGGGGGTCTTCACCGCCGATGTCGACGCCCTCGACCTGCACGCGATGATCAGCTCGTTCTGCTTCTTCCGGGTCGCCAACCGGCACACCTTCGGCACCCTCTTCGGCCGTGACCTGACCGCCCCGGACCGGCGCGAGCACTACCGCACCATGCTGGGCGACATGGTCATCGCCTATCTGACGGCCGAGGTGTGACCCCCGGCGTCCGACGGCCCACGCCGGACGCCCGACGGCCGGGCCTTCACGGCCCGGCTCGTTCACGGCCCGGCCCGGCTCGCGCGGCCCGCTACGTGTCGCTGAACGTCTCACCCTTCTCCGCCTTCGCGACCAGCGCCGCCGGCGGCGCGAACCGCTCGCCGTACAGCTCCGCCAGCTCGCGGGCGCGCGCCACGAAGCCGGGCAGGCCGCCCTCGTACCCGTTGATGTACTGGAGCACGCCCCCGGTCCAGCCCGGGAAGCCGATGCCCAGGACGGAGCCGATGTTGGCGTCGGCGACCGAGGTCAGGACGTTCTCGTCCAGGCAGCGGACGGACTCCAGCGCCTCGGCGAAGAGCATCCGCTCCTCCATGTCGCGCAGCGGGACGTCGGTGTCGCCCGTGCCGAAGTGCTGCCGCAGCCCCGGCCAGAGCCGCAGGCGCGCGCCGTCCTCGCCGTACTCGTAGAAGCCCGCGCCGCCCGCGCGACCCGTGCGCCCGAACTCGTCCACCATCCGGTCCACGACCGCGTCCGCGGGGTGTCCGGTCCAGTTCCCCCCGGACTCCTCGACCGCGCGCCGCGTCTCCTCGCGGATCCTGCGGGGCAGGGTGAGCGTCAACTCGTCCATCAGGGCGAGCACCTTGGCCGGGTAGCCCGCCTGCGCGGCGGCCTGTTCGACGGAGGCGGGCTCCAGCCCCTCGCCGATCATCGCGACGCCCTCGTTGAGGAAGTGCCCGATGACCCGGGAGGTGAAGAAGCCGCGCGAGTCGTTGACGACGATCGGGGTCTTCTTGATACGGCGCACCAGGTCGAAGGCGCGGGCGAGGGCCTCGTCGCCGGTCCGCTCCCCTCTGACGATCTCGACCAGCGGCATCTTGTCGGCCGGCGAGAAGAAGTGCAGTCCGATGAAGTCGGCCGGGCGCGACACTCCCTCGGCGAGCCCGGTGATGGGCAGGGTGGAGGTGTTGGAGCAGAGCAGCGCGTCGGGTTCGACGATCCCCTGGATCTCCTGGAACACCCGGTGCTTGAGCGCCGTGTCCTCGAACACCGCCTCGATCACGGCGTCACAGCCGGCCAGGCGCGCCGGGTCGGCGGTGGGGGTGATCCGGACGAGCAGCGCGTCGCGGTCCGCCTCGGTGGTACGGCCCCGGGCGAGCGCCTTGGCGAGCAGCTTCTCCGCGTACGCCTTGCCCCGGGCGGCGGCTTCGGCGGAAACGTCCTTGAGGACGACGTCGAGCCCCGCACGCGCGCACGCGTAGGCGATGCCCGCGCCCATCATCCCGGCGCCGACCACGGCGACCTTGCGGACCTCGCGCGGTGCGATGCCCCGGGGCCTGCTCGCCCCGGAGTTGACGGCCTGGAGGTCGAAGAAGAACGCCTGGATCATGTTCTTGGCGGTCTGTCCGGTGACCAGTTCGGTGAAGTAGCGCGCCTCGATCGTCTGCGCGGTCCCGAAGTCGACCTGCGCGCCCTCGACGGCCGCCGCGAGGATGTTGCGCGGCGCCGGGTAGGGGGCGCCGGCGAGCTGCTTCTTCAAGGTGGCGGGGAAAGCGGGGAGTTGGACGGCGAGACCCGGGCTGGACGGCGTGCCGCCGGGGATCCGGTACCCCTTGACGTCCCAGGGCTGGTGGGACTCGGGGTGTGCGTCGATGAAGGCGTGCGCCCGCGCCAGCATCTCCTCGGTGGTGGTGGCGACCTCATGGATCAGGCCGCTTTCCAGGGCGCGGCGCGGGGAGTACCGGGTGCCCTGGAGGAGCACCTTGAGCAGGGCGTCGGCGAGGCCCATCAGCCGTACGGTACGGGTGACCCCGCCGCTCCCCGGCAGCAGTCCGAGGGTGACCTCGGGCAGCCCGATCCGGGATCCGGGGGCGTCGAGGGCGATGCGGTGGTGGCAGGCGAGGGCGATCTCGTAACCGCCGCCCAGCGCCGCGCCGTTGATGGCGGCGACCACCGGTTTGCCGAGGGTCTCGATCCGGCGCAGGGCGTGCTTGACGGCCATGCCGCTCTCGAAGACCCGCCGGGCGTCGCCGGGGCCCAGCTCCATCATGTCCTTGAGGTCGCCGCCCGCGAAGAACGTCTTCTTGGCGGAGGTCACGATGATGCCGCGGATGGTGTCGCGCTCCGCCTCGGCGCGGTCGGCGACGGCCGTGACGGAGTCCCTGAACGCCTGGTTCATGGTGTTCGCGGACTGGTCGGGGTCGTCCAGGACAAGGGTGACGACGCCGCTCGCGTCCCGCTCCCAGCGGATGGCGGCCGGCGCGGGGTTCGAGGCGGGCGTGGGGTGCGGAGGGGCGGTGGTGGGCTCGCTCATGCTGCTGCTCCGTTGCTCCGTAGCGGGAGAGATCCGTAGGGGGGAGGGATCCCTGGCGGGAGAGATCCGTAGCGGGAGAGAAGGGACGGGCGGTCAGAGACGCTCGACGACGGTGGCGACACCCATGCCCCCGCCGACGCACAGCGTGGCGAGGCCGTACCGCTGGTCCCTGCGCTCCAGTTCGTCGACGAGGGTGCCGAGGATCATCGCGCCGGTGGCGCCGAGGGGATGGCCGAGCGCGATGGCGCCGCCGTTGACGTTGACCTTGTCGAGGGAGAGCCCCATCTCGTCGACGAAGCGCAGGACGACGGCGGCGAATGCCTCGTTGATCTCGACCAGGTCGATGTCGTCGATGGTCAGTCCGGCCTTGGCGAGGGCCTTGCGGGTGGCGGGGGCCGGTCCGGTCAGCATGATGGTCGGCTCGGACCCGGAGACCGCCGCGGAGACGATCCGGGCGCGCGGCGTGAGCCCGTACCGCTCCCCCGTCTCCGCCGAGCCGATGGCGACGAGGGCCGCGCCGTCCACGATGCCGGACGAGTTGCCCGCGTGGTGGACGTGGTCGATCCGCTCGACCCGGTGGTACTTCTGCAGGACGACGGCGTCGAAGCCACCCTGCTCGCCGATGCCCGCGAAGGACGGCTTCAGCGCGGCGAGCGAGTCTGCGGTGGTGCCGGGGCGCGGGTGCTCGTCACGGTCGAGGACGGTGAGCCCGTTGCGGTCGCGTACGGGGACGACGGAACGGGCGAAGCGGCCCTCCTTCCAGGCGGCGGCGGCCCGCTCCTGGGAGAGTGCGGCGAACTCGTCCACGTCGCGCCTGCTGTAGCCGCCGAGGGTGGCGATCAGGTCGGCGCTGACGCCCTGGGGCACGAAACCGGTGGCGAAGCTGGTCATCGGGTCCATCGCCCAGGCGCCGCCGTCGGAGCCCATCGGCACGCGGGACATCGACTCGACGCCGCCCGCGAGGACCAGGTCCTCCCAGCCGGAGCGGATCTTGGCGGCGGCCAGGTTGACGGCTTCGAGGCCGGAGGCGCAGAAGCGGTTCTCCTGGACCCCGGCGACCGTGTCGGGCAGTCCGGCGGCGAGGGCCGCGATACGGGCGATGTCCGAGCCCTGGTCGCCGAGCGGGCTCACCACGCCGAGGACGATGTCGTCGACGGCTGCCGGGTCAAGTCCGGGCAGCCGGCGGCGCAGCTCGTGGATGAGGCCGACGACGAGGTCGATGGGCTTGGTGCCGTGCAGGGCCCCGTCGGCCTTGCCGCGACCGCGCGGGGTGCGGATCGCTTCGTAGACGAACGCTTCGGTACTCACGGCGGCTGCCTTCCGTTGCGGGGAGTGCGAGGGGCGGGGCCCGTCCGGCGGACCGGGCCTGGTCCTGCCGGATCAGGCCGGTTCGTGCCCGCCCGGCCGTTCCGGCAGGTCGGACGGGTCGGACGGGTCGGGCAGGTCCCAGTCGCGGGCGACCTCGGCGGCGTCCGCCCCCGGCCGCGCGGGCGGGCGGCGCACCGACCCCGGGGTGGCGGAGAAGCGGGGCGCCGGGGCGGGCTGGCGGAGCCCCGCGTGGTCGGTGAAGGTGCCACGGGCCGCGAGGTGGGGGTGGTCGGGCGCCTCGCGCAGCGAGAGTACGGGGGCCACACAGGCGTCGGAGCCGGCGAAGACGGCGGTCCACTCCTCGCGCGTCCGTGTCCTGAACCGGGCGGCCACGGCGGCCCGCAGCTCGTCCCAGCGCGCGAAGTCCCGGCGGTCGGGGACCTCCCCGGAGAGCCCGAGCAGGTCGATGAACTCGTTGTAGAAGCGCTTCTCCAGCGCGCCGACCGCCATGTACGCGCCGTCGGAGGTCTCGTACGAGCCGTAGAAGGGGCTGCCGCCGTCCAGCAGGTTCGCGCCGCGCCGGTCCTGCCAGCCGCCCGCGCCCATCATGGCGTGGATCATGGTGGTCAGATGGGCGGTTCCGTCCACGATCGCCGCGTCCACGACCTGTCCCGCGCCGTCCGGGGTACGGGCGTGCTGGAGCGCCGCGAGGACGCCGATGACCAGGTAGAGCGCGCCGCCCGCGTAGTCCCCGAGCAGGTTCGCGGGGAGCGCGGGCGCCTCCTCGGCCTTGCCGATCATGGACAGGGCGCCGGTGACGGCGATGTAGCCGATGTCGTGCCCCGCCCGGTCGGCGAGCGGCCCCTCCTGGCCCCAGCCGGTCATCCGGCCGTACACCAGCTGGGGATTGCGGCCGAGGCACTCCTTCGGGCCGATGCCCAGGCGCTCGGCGACGCCGGGGCGGTACCCCTCGACGAGGATGTCGGCGCGCTCGACCAGATCGAGGACGCGGGCGGCGCCGTCCTCGGCCTTGAGGTCGATCAGCACGGACCGCTTGTTGCGGTTGGTGAGGTCGTACGCCGGGTCGATACCGAGCCCCGCGCCACCGGGCCGGTCGATCCGTACGACGTCCGCGCCGAGGTCGGCCAGTGTCATCGCGGCGAAGGGGCCCGGCCCGATCCCGGCCAGCTCGACCACGCGTACGCCGGTCAGCGGACCGTCCGTCGTCCCTGTCATCCGACCCCCAGTGGTGAGGCGTCACCGAGGAGACACCCGGTGATGCCGAGAACACGTCCGCTCCGCGCAGGGCCCTGCGCGGAGGGGGGCAGAGCAAGCGCTTAGCCCTGTGCCGAGCCTATGCCGTACACCGGGTGTTCGGCCAAGCCGGTGCGGCGCGAGGCACCGCTCCCGGCCACGGGGGCGGCGGACGGGCCGCGTGGCGGACAGGACCTAGAGACCGGCTGCCCAGTCGGCGATGGTGTAGATCATCGAGCCGAGCCAGATCACCCCGACGACCGTGGCCACCAGCAGCACGGCCGACCTGCCGCGCGCGGGGGACGGGGCGGAGGAGGTACGGGCGGGGGCGTGGGGCGTCCTGAGCGCGGTTCGGCTGTTTGTCATGATCAGATCCTGTCGACCGCGAGCGGGCGACGGTATCCGTACGCGTACTCAGTTTCCGCGTGCTCGGTTTCCCGCGTGCTCAGTTTCCGCGCGCTCGGTTTCCCGCGTGCTCAGTTTCCGCGTGCTCGGTTTCCCGCGTCCGCCGTGCTCCCGCCGGCCTCCCGCGCGACCGCCTCGCGCAGGGCCTCGCGGCAGAGCGCGTCGGCCCGCCGGGTGGTCTCCGGCAGCCGGTAGTCGGGGGCCAGCCGCAGGGTGTGCGCACAGGCGGTGGCGAGGTCGACGCGGTGGCCCACCGAGACGAACACCGGCTTCACGCCCTCCCGGGTGCGCAGCGCGCGGCCGACCTCCTCGCCGTCGTCGGCGAGGAGCGGCGAGGAGTCGCCGCGCCGGGCGCCGGGCTGCGCGTACGAGAACGTGAACGGGTTCTTCGCCACGCCGATCACCGGGTGCCCGGTGACCACGCCGAGGTGGGAGGCGAGCCCGAAGCGGCGGGGGTGGGCCCGGCCGTAACCGTCGCAGACGATCAGTCCCGGTCCGGCGGTGAGCGCGCCGAGGGCGGCGAGCACGGTCGGGATCTCCCGGAAGGCGAGCAGTCCGGGGACGTACGGGAAGGCGACACGGCCGACGGCGGTGGCCTCGTCGACCACGGCGAGGGTGGCGGCGTCGAGGACGACGGCCGCGGCGGCGACGATGTCCCGCTCGTCGTCGTAGGCCACGTCCACGCCGGTCACCAGCCCCGTTCCGGGCGGCGGACCGGCTTCGCCGAGCACGACACGCCCGCGCAGTTCGTCCTGGACGGCGCGGGCCTCGGCCTCGTCGGCGGGTGTCCTGATCGTCTCCATGATGGCCACAGCCTATGCGGCGGTCACGGTGACTACCCTGGCGATCATGTTCGTACTGGAATTGACCTACAGCGCCCCCGTCGAACGCGTCGAGCCGCTCCTCGGCGCGCATGTCGCCTGGCTGGACGCCGCGTACGCGACGGGCGTCTTCATCGCCTCCGGCCGCAAGGTCCCGCGCGACGGCGGGGTGATCCTGGCGGTCGGGGACGACCGGGCCGCGATCGAGCGGCTGGTGGCGACCGACCCCTTCGTGACCGGTGACGTCTGTACGTACCGGATCACCGAGTTCACGGCGACGAAGACCGCGCCGGGGCTGGCCCCGTACCGCGAGGAGCAGGCGTAGGGCCCGGAGTCCGCGGTACGGCGCCCCTGAGCGGCGCGGTCCGCGTGGGCGGCGGGGCCCGGTGAGCGGCGGGGCCCGCGCCGGTCAGGGCGACAGGCGCGCCACGCGGCCCTGTTCGCCCGCCGCCCAGCAGCCCCGGTCGGGGGCGCAGTCGACCGTGTCGTACGAACCCGGGTCGACCGTCCGCCAGGTGCGGCCCCCGTCGGTGGTCAGATCCGTCCCGGTCGGGCCGACCGCGAGCGCGGCGCCGCCGCCGGGCGCCAGCCAGGCGACGCCCGAGCGGTAGGCGGGCGGCGGGGTGGCCGCCCGGCGCCAGTTCCGGCCGCCGTCGCCGGTCACGGCGGCGGCCCGCTCGGACGGCTGACCGGCGCGGTAGTCGCCGCCGACCGCCAGACCGTGGTGCCGGTCGCGGAAGGCGAGCGCGAAGACGCCGCGCGCCGGGTCGCCCGCCGGGAGCGTCGACCCCGCGACGGTCCAGGTGAGCCCGCGGTCCGCGGAGTGCAGGACACGGGCCTCGGCGGCGCCTCCCGTGGCCAGCCAGACGTCCTTCGGCCCCGAGCTGACCAGGCACTGGCCGCTCGCAGCGAAGGCCGCCTCGCCCGGCAGCGCGGCGGGCATCCCGGTGTCGGGCAGCACCCGCCAGGTCGCGCCGCCGTCGCCCGTCGACAGGATGCGGTACCTGCCGTCGACCGGGTCGCTCACCGCGAGTCCGTGGCGCCGGTCGAAGAAGGTCATGCAGTCGTAGAAGGCCCGGGGTTCGGGGTTGCGGAAGGTCTCCGTCCAGTGGGCGCCGCCGTCCTCCGTGCGGAAGATCCGGGACGCCTCGCCCTCGCCGATGGCCAGCGCCACGGCCCGCCGCGCGTCGAACGCCTCGATGTCCCGGAACTCCAGCCCGGCCGCCCCCGCCGGGGAGACGTCACGCCAGGTGCGTCCCGCGTCCGCCGTGCGCAGCACCGTACCGCCGGAGCCCGCGGCCCAGGCGGCGTTCCGCCCGACGGCCGCCAGGCCGCGGAAGCGCGCGTCGGTGCCGGTGTCGGTGAGGCGCCAGCCTGGCGTGCCGTACCCTGCCGGGCCCCGCCCCCGCTCCGCGCCGTGCGGCTCCGTACCGGCCCGCGCCGGTGCGGCCAGGGCCGTGACCAGCGCCGCTCCGCTCACCGCGCAGGCGAACGCCGTCCTCAACGCGCGTCGCGTCTTCCCCATGGACCTCATGGCGGTGGAAGCTAACCCACCGGCCGGGGCCCGTCCAGAGGGCGCCCGGTCGCCCTCCACCGCGAGAGTGTGATACAGATCACCGCACGGTGACACAGCTCACTCCTGATTCGGCGCACGTATTGGGCTGCTCCACCGTCTTTCCCTGTAGGAGGGGGCCGCACCCGGTCCCTCTCCCGTACGAAGCGGTGCGACGTCCGTACCGAACCCGTACGGATGAGCCCGGCGCAGTCCGGATCCGACGAAGGGGAGCAGGCCATGTCGCCCGTCATCGAACAGGCCGTGCAGGCCCGGCTGGTCTCGCCCACTCCCCGGATGGAGACCGTCCCCGCGACGCTCTGTTACGACCGGGCCGATCCCTTCGCCGTACGGATGGAGTTCCCGCCCCCGGCGACGCTCGAAGGCACCGAGGTCACCTGGGAGTTCTCCCGTGAGCTGCTGGCGACGGGGATGACCGAGCCCGTGGGCGTCGGCGACGTACGGGTACGGCCCTTCGGCTACGGCCGTACGGTCCTGGAGTTCCACGCGCCCGAGGGCACCGCGATGGTGCATCTGCGCACCTCGGAGCTGCGGCGTTTCCTGGAGCGCTCGCAGGGCCTGGTACCGGCCGGCCGCGAGCACCTCTATCTCGACCTGGACCACGACCTGACCGAACTGCTGCGCGACGCACGCTGACGGGGTCCGCCCTCCCCTGCCCTGCTCTCCCATCCCCTGCCCGCACGCCCGCACAGGCTTAATTCCTTTGACCGCCGCCGGGCGGCTCCGTACCGTGTCCCGTGGTCCTGTTGTCGTCGATCGGAGTGGACCGTTGCGCATCTGAGGTCCTGAGACACCGTGCCGCACAGCCGTGGTTCCTTCCGGCTGTCCGCCTCGTGTGTGACCTCGGCTGCCGAGCCGTCCCCTCGACCTGGACTTCCCTCCTTCTCGCGGTGTCTCCATCCGTTGCCCTGCCCCCTTGAACCTTCGCAGCAACCGGAGACGTGTATGTCCGCCGCTCCCGCCCATCTCACCTGTACCGCCCTCTCGTTCGCCTGGCCGGACGGGACGGAGGTGTTCGACGACTTCCAGCTCGCGATCGGCCCCGGCAGGACCGGGCTCATCGGCCTCAACGGTTCAGGAAAATCAACCCTGTTGAAGCTGCTCGCGGGCGAACTCGCCCCGACAGCGGGCCGGATCAGGATCGCCGGCGAAGTCGGACACCTCCCCCAGACCGTGACCCTCGCCACCGCGCTGCGGGTGGACGAGGCCCTCGGTATCGCCGCGACCCGCGCCGCGCTGCACGCCATCGAGGCGGGCGACGCGAGCGAGGAGCACTTCACCGCCGTCGGTGACGACTGGGACGTGGAGGAGCGGGCCCACGCCACCCTCGACCAACTCGGCCTCGGCCGGCTCGGTCTCGACCGGACGGTCGGCGAGATGTCGGGCGGCGAGTGCGTGCTGCTCGGCCTGGCCGCGCTGCTGCTCGCCCGCCCCGCGGTCCTGCTGCTGGACGAGCCGACCAACAACCTCGATCTGCCCGCCCGGCGGCGGCTGTACGACGCCGTCGGGTCCTGGTCCGGTGTCCTGGTCGCGGTCAGCCACGACCGCGAACTCCTGGAGCGCGTCGACCAGATCGCCGATCTGCGGGACGGCGAGGTCCGCTGGTACGGCGGCGCCTTCTCCGCGTACGAGGAGGCGCTCGCCCAGGAGCAGCAGGCGGCGGCCCGCATGGTGCGGGCCGCGGAGGCCGATGTGCAGCGTCAGAAGCGTGAACTGTCGGAAGCACAGATGAAGTTGGCCCGGCGCAAGCGGTTCGGGCAGAAGATGTCGGACACCAAGCGCGAGCCGAAGATCGTCATGAACGGGCGCAAGCAGGCGGCCCAGGAGTCCGCGGGCAAGCACCGCATTCTGCACACGGAGCGGCTCGCCGAGGCGCAGGAGCGGCTGGACGAGGCGGTGGAGGCGGTACGGGACGACGACGAGGTCCGTATCGAACTGCCGCACACCGTCGTCCATCCCGGGCGCGGCGTGCTGACCCTGCGCGATCTGCGGCTGCGGTACGGGGCCGAGGTCAGCGGCGAGTACGCGATCCACGGCCCCGAGCGGATCGCGCTGGTCGGCCGGAACGGAGCGGGCAAGACGACGCTTCTGCGCACCGTCGCCGGGGAGTTGGCGCCGGAGTCCGGCGAGGCGCTGGTCCATGTGCCGCTGCGCTTCCTGCCGCAGCGGCTCGATGTGCTGGACGACGCGCTCACCGTGGCGGAGAACGTCGCCCGCTTCGCGCCCGCCGCGACCAACAACCAGATCAGGTCCCGGCTGGCACGCTTCCTCTTCCGGGGCGCGCGGGCCGACCAGCCGGCCGGGACCCTCTCCGGCGGTGAGCGGTTCCGGGCCTCGCTCGCCGCGCTGCTGCTCGCGGAACCGGCGCCGCGGCTGCTGCTGCTCGACGAGCCGACGAACAACCTGGACATGGCGTCCGTCCGCCGGCTCGCCGCCGCGCTGGAGTCGTACGAGGGCGCGCTGATCGTGGCGAGCCACGACGTGCCGTTCCTGGAGTCGATCGGGATCACCCGCTGGCTGCGGCTCGACGGTGAGCTCAGGGACGCCGACGCGGAGGAGGTACGGGCCTTCGGGCACGGGTGAACGGGCACGGGTGAACGGGCACAAGCGGACCGGGCACAGGCTGACCGGGCACGGGTGATGATGGGCGGGCGGCCGGTCCCGTACCACCCGGCCGGCCACCCGACCAGGACGAAATGGAGTGACGATCGTGCCCAGCAGGAAAGCCCTGATCCGACGCCCGAGCCCACGCCTCGCCGAGGGGCTGGTCACCCACCTCGAACGGACCCCGGTCGACACCGCGCTCGCGGTCGAGCAGTGGGAGCGGTACGGTGCGACGCTGCGCGCGCACGGCTGGGAGACCGTCGAGGTGGACCCGGCCGACGACTGCCCGGACGGGGTGTTCGTCGAGGACACCGTCGTGATGTTCCGCAATGTCGCGCTGATCTGCCGCCCCGGCGCCCTCTCTCGCCGTCCCGAGACCGCCGCGGTGGAGGAGGAGCTGGTCCGGCTCGGCTGCTCGGTCAACCGGATCCGGGAGCCCGGCACCCTTGAGGGCGGCGATGTGCTGAGGACCGGCGACACGATCTACGTGGGGCTGGGCGGCCGGACGAACGCGGCGGGGGTGCGGCAGCTCCGCGCGGTCTTCGAACCGCTCGGGGCGCGGGTGGTGGCCGTACCCGTCACCAAGGTGCTGCATCTCAAGTCCGCGGTGACGGCGCTGCCCGACGCCACCGCCATCGGCTTCGAGCCGCTGCTGGACGCCTGGTCGCTCTTCCCGCGCCGGCTCTCCGTACCGGAGGAGCCGGGCTCGCATGTCGTGCTGCTCGGCGGCGGGAAACTGCTCATCGCGGCGAGCGCGCCGCGGACCGCCGAGCTGCTGTCGGATCTCGGCCATGAGCCGGTGCCGGTCGACATCAGCGAGTTCGAGAAGCTCGAAGGGTGTGTGACCTGCCTCTCGGTGCGGCTGCGGGAGCTGTACGTCTGACGGACACGAGCGGGGTCGCATACGAACTCACGTACGAGTCTTCGCGGTCCCGTACGGGAGTCGGCGCGGCCCCCGCGCGGGACCGGAGAACCATGGCTGACCTGCACCTCAACCCCCGATGGCGACAGCGTGCCGCGTGTGCGACCTGAGGTGATCGTGCGGTGATCCGGGGTCCGGGCTTGGCCTCTCACTTACTCGGGCCTTAACCTACGGTGTCGTAACCTACGAACCCGTAGGTAAACAACTCCCGTCCCCCTGGAGCACCCGTGTCGATCACCTCTCCCCACCTCGGCAGTTCGGACGCGTGGACCGACGCCCGACTGCTGTACGCGCTGGAAGAGGTGGTGGAGAAGGAACTCAACCGCCATCTCAAGGTCGCCAAGGACTGGATGCCGCACGAGTACGTGCCCTTTTCCGACGCCCGCAACTTCCCCGGCCTCTTCGAGGACGGCGAGGCGTGGGAGCCGGCGCAGTCGAAGGTCACCGACATCGGCAAGATCGCGCTCGTGGTCAATCTGCTGACCGAGGACAACCTCCCCAGCTACCACCACGAGATCGCCAGCCTCTTCGGCCGCGACGGCGCCTGGGGCACCTGGGTGCACCGCTGGACCGCGGAGGAGGGCCGGCACGGCATCGTGATGCGCGACTACCTGCTCGCCTCGCGCGCCGTCGACCCGGACAAGCTGGAGCAGTTCCGGATGGCGCACATGGCGGAGGGCTTCGAGTCCGACAACCGCCACTCGATGCTGCACTCCGTCGCGTACGTCGCCTTCCAGGAGCTGGCGACCCGCGTCTCGCACCGCAACACCGGCCACCAGTCGGGCGATCCGGTCTGTGACCGGATGCTGGCGCGCATCGCCACCGACGAGAACCTGCACATGGTCTTCTACCGGAACCTGCTGGGCGCCGCCTTCGAGATCGCCCCGGACCTGACGATGCAGGCCGTGCGCGACGTGGTCGTGCAGTTCCGGATGCCCGGACACGGCATGCCCGGCTTCGAGCGCGCCGCCGCGCAGATGGCCATCGGCGAGATCTACAACATGCGCATCCACCACGACGACGTGCTCCAGCCGGTGCTGCGCTTCCTGAAGGTCATGGACATAGGCGGTCTCGGCCCCGAGGGTCTGAAGGCCCAGGAGGAACTGGGCCTGTACATGGGCGGTCTGGACAGCGAGGCGAGCAAGTTCGACGCGAAGCTCGCCGCCCGCAAGGCCCGGATGGCGGCGCGCGCGGCAGGCTGACAGCCCGGCAGGCCCGGCAGGACAGCGCGCGGCAGGCACCAGGGCGCGCAGGTACGACGAGGGGGCGCGCGGCGCGCAAGGGGGCGTACGGTGTGGGCCGCGCGCCGGTGCGCCGTACGCTGTGCCGGATGAAGCCTGTTACGCGCCTCTTCCTCATAGGCGCTCCCGTTCTGGTCGCCGCCGTCGTCCTCTTCGGCGGCGGCGACGGCGACTCGGGGGTGCTCGCCGACCATCCACCGGAGTATCCCGGGCAGAGCGGCACCCCCGATCCCCTGCTGTCCGGCGACCCGGACGAGCGCAAGGAGCTGGCGGAGCGGATCGAGAAGCTGCCGCCCGGCCTCGCCGCTCCCGCGCAGAAGGAGATCGCCGCGCGGCTCGTGGCCAGCGCGGAGAACTCCACACTCGACTGGCGCGGCCAGTACGGTGCCATCGAGGACCTCGGCGACGGCAACGGTTACACGGCCGGGATCATCGGCTTCTGCTCCGGCACCAACGACATGCTGCAGCTCGTGGAGTCGTACACGAAGTCCCACCCGGACAACCCGCTCGCGCCCTATCTCCCCGCCCTGCGCGCGGTGGACGGCACCGACTCGCACGAGGGCCTGGACCCCGGCTTCCGGGACGCCTGGGCCGAGGCCGCGGAGTCCCGGGACTTCCGCCTCGCGCAGGACAGGACCCGGGACACGCTGTACTTCGACCCGGCCGTCCGGCTGGCCAAGATGGACGGCCTCGGCACGCTCGGCCAGTTCGTCTACTACGACGCGATGGTCCTGCACGGCCCGGGGCTCGACGCGCAGGGCTTCTACGGCATCCGGCAGGCGGCCATGAAGAAGGCGAAGACGGCGGCCGAGGGCGGCGACGAGAAGGCGTACCTCGGCACCTTCCTCGACGCGAGCAAGGCCGTGATCAAGACGAAGCCCCTCACGGCGCAGCGCGACTCCTCCCGTATCGACACCGCGCAGCGGGTCTTCCTGCGCGACGGCAACATGGATCTGCGGCTGCCGCTGCGCTGGCAGGTGTACGGAGAGGCATTCCACATCGACGCGGTGTGAGCGACCGGCCCGGGGACGGCGACCGGCCCGGGGACGACGGCCGGCCCGGGGTGAGGCGCCGGAGTCCGCAGGGGTGCACGGGACGCGCTCAGCGGCTCTGGCGCCGGAGGTTCTGCCGCTCCTTCTCGGAGAGCCCGCCCCAGACCCCGAACCGCTCGTCGTGGTTGAGGGCGTACTGGAGGCAGGCCACCCGCCCCTCGCAGGCACCGCACAGCCGCTTGGCCTCGCGGGTGGAGGAGCCGGGGGCGGGGAAGAAGAACTCGGGCCCGGTCTGGGCGCACAACGCGCTCTCCTGCCAGGAGAGTTCGTCGGTCGTGGTGGTGCTGGTGATGATGTTGATCGGCATGCCGCACAGGTTGCCCGTCCGCGATAAACGAATGATGGACGAACCATCAACGACCTGATGGACAGGGCCTGTTGTCAGGCGTCCCGGGCCACGCCCTGGAGGATCGCGAACCGCGCCCCGGAGGGGTCGGCCAGCTTGGCGAACCGTCCGACACCCTCGATGTCGGTCGGTGCCACACGCACCGTGGCGCCGAGCCCTCGGCCCGCCGTCACCGTAGCGTCGCATTCGGTGACCGCGAAGTACAGTTGCCAGTGCGGCGCGCCGCCCGACTCGCTCGGATCCGAGCCGAGCGTCACGAACCCGCCGAACATGCCGTCCGGGCCCTGTCCGGCCGGATGGACCATGCGGTACGTGCCGCTCCCGTCGGGCAGTGGCATGGCGGAGGACTCCCAGCCGAAGACGGCCTGGTAGAAGGCGTACGCGGCGGGCTCGTCGGCGGTGTACAGCTCGGCCCAGCAGAGACTGCCCGGCTCGTTGACGACGTCCAGGCCCTCATTGGTGCCGGGCTGCCAGATCGAGAAGGCGGCGCCGCCCGGGTCCGTGAGGACGGCCATCCTGCCGATGTCCATGACGTCCATGGGTCCGACCACGACGGAACCGCCGTTGCCCTGCACGGACTTGGCGGTGGCGTCGGCGTCGGACGTACGGAAGTACAGCGACCAGGACGGCGGGCCCTGCTCGGCGGTCATGGGCATTCCGCCCGCCGCGGTCCTGTCACCGAGCTGGAACATCCCGTAGCCGCCCGTGTCGGGTCCCGCGGGCCTGAATTCCCAGCCGAAGAGCCCTCGGTAGAAGGCGGTGGCGCCGTCGATGTCCGGGGTGCCGAGATCGACCCAGACCGGGGAGCCGTTGACATAGGGGGAGGTGAGCATGGCGCGCGCTCCTTCGTGAGGTCCCGTGCTCTCCTTCCGAGTCTCCCTCCACGGTGACCTGCCCGCCTCCTGGACGGGGCGCGGGCGAGGCGCGCGGGCGGGGGCGCGCGCCGATGCCCGCGGGCGGGGGTCAGTGGCCCGCGTGGTCCGCCTTGGCGTCGCCGTCCGCCTTCGCCGCGCCGTCCGCCTTCGTACCGCCGGAGGCCGCCGGGTGGTGCGGCTCGTACCCGGGGATCGTGCCGTCGGGCTTGGCGACCAGCAGCAGGCCGGCCATGCCCATGTCGGAGTGGCTCTGGACATGGCAGTGGTACATCCAGGCGCCCGCGCCCCCGCGTTCGCCCGCGATGATCTGGAAGCCGAAGGAGTCCGCCGGTCCCGTGATCTTGTTGTCGATCACCCGGCTGGGGTCGTCGGGGCCGGTGAGCAGGCCCGTTCTGTTGTCCGCCCAGCGGTGCCCGTGGACATGGAACGTGTGGTAGAACTCGCCGTGCGTGATCATGATGATCTCGACGCGATCACCCACGGTGGCCTCGAAGTTGGGGCTCTCCGCGCCGGGCTTGTTGTTGATCGTCATGTCGTTGAAGACGATCGTGAACTGCTTGTCCGGCAGGATGTCGCCCTTCCTGCGGACCACGACGGGACCGTACAGCCCCTTGCGGATGCCGCCCGTGCCGTGGTCCGTGCCCACGACATGGTCGTGGTAGTGCCAGTAGCCCGCACTGCCCGGCTGCCAGGTGCCGTCCTTGCGCGTGCCCGGGGTGTGGGTGCGCCAGGTGTACGTACGGGTGCCGCCGGGCTCGACATGGCTCTTGCTCATCCGGGTGCCGTCGTTGGCGATGTCGTAGTCCACACCGTGCGCGTGGAGGCTGACCGCGACGTCGGTGGTGTTCTCGAAGTCGATGTGGAGGGTGTCGCCCTCGTTCAGCTCGATCAGCGGCCCCGGGATGGTGGCCTTGCCCTTCTCGAAGCCGTACCCCATCTGGCCGTTGGGCAGGGTCTCGGCGTACATGCTGATACGGCGCACCTGGCCGCCCGCCGGAGCGGTTCTGGGCGGGGTGTCCGCCGCCGTGGCGGAGGGGGCCGACGCGGCGGCGACCGACAGGGAGGTCGCCCCGGTCGCGGCGACCGCGCTCCCCGCCAGCAGGCGTCGGTTGAAGCTCCTTCGGTCCATGGCCATCGTGAACTCCCCTGTGCCGTACGGACGTTTGCGGGGCGCATGAGACCCCGGAGACGGCCACACGGTAGTCCAGGGAACTTTGTTTATCCACACTCAGGACAAAGTTGGTGGGATTGCGGTCGTACCTATTGGCGCGCCGACGAAAGAGGTCTAGTTTCAGGCGCTGTTGCTGTGCCCGCAAGACCGTGTCCGAAGACTGTGACCAGAGAGGGGTGGGTGAACACATGCAGCCTGCACCGCATCACCGGTCGAGATTCCCGAGAGCCACGAGTCCGAAGAGGTCGAGGAGATCGAGACGCGGCGTGGCCGCGGCCCTGGCGGCAGGCGCCCTGGCGGCGTCGCTGCTCGGCTCCAACGCCGCTACGGCCAGGCCGTATCCCGAGCCGGAGCTGACAACGTTGTCCCTTCCGTCGCCGCCCGGCGGCGAGAACGTGAGGGTGCTCGTCTTCCACGCCTCGGCCACCGAGGAGTCGCCGGTCGTCAACGCCGGTATCGAGGCCATCGAGACGATCGGCCTGACGGGTCCCGCCGCCGAACGGTTCAGGACCGTGGCCACGGACGACCCCTCCGTCTTCACCAACGCCACCAAGCTCGGCAAGTACAACGCCGTCGTCTTCCTCACCGGCGGCGGCGATGTGCTCGACCCCGAACAGGAGGCGGGCCTCGAAGCGTTCATGAACGCGGGCGGCGGCTTCCTCGGGATCCATGAGGCAGCCCGCACCGAGCCGTACTCCGACTGGTTCACGGGGCTGATCGGGGCCCGGCCGACGGGCGCCCCGAGCAGCGTCCAGCGCGCGACCGTCGAGATCGGCGACCGGCTGAATCCCGCCACCAAGAACCTTCCGCTGGAGTGGAAGCGGCCCGACAAGTGGTTCAACTGGTCGACGAACCCCAGCGGCAAGGTACACACGGTCGCCCGGGTCAGGGAGGCCAGCTTCAAGCCGGCGACCGGCGCCAACGGAGCCGACCACCCGGTCTCCTGGTGCCGTGACTACGCCGGCGGCCGGTCCTTCTACACCGGCATGGGCGGTACGGCCGAGTCGTACGCCGAGACGGACTTCCGCGACCACCTGCGCGGCGCCCTCAACTGGACGACGCGGATCTCCCGCGCCGACTGCAAGGCGACGATCGACTCCAACTACGCGGCCGAGCGCGTCACCCAGCCCAACCAGGCCGGCCAGCAGGACCAGATCGGCGAGCCGCACGGCATGGTCGTCGCACCCGACGGGCGCGTGCTGTACATCGGCCGCGGCGGCGGTGACAACGCGGCCCCGGTGGTCACCGACTGGAACAACCCGGACATCGGCAAGGGCCAGGGGCAGATCCACCTCTACGACCCGAAGACGAAGAAGGTGACGCTCGCGGGCTCCCTCACCGTCTTCGGCAACAAGGGCGGCGGCGACGAGCTGATCAAGGTCGAGGAGGGGCTGCTCGGGATCGAGCTGGACCCCGCCTTCGAGACCAACGGCTGGGTGTACCTGCACTACACACCGCACTCGCAGCTCAACCGCGACACCCAGATCGCCGAGCGGCGCGTCTCGCGCTTCACCCTGGACCGTACGACGAACAAGCTGGACCTCGCCTCCGAGAAGGTCCTGCTGAAGTGGCCGGTACAGGTGCACAGTTGCTGCCACGCCGGCGGCGGGCTGGCCTGGGACTCCAAGGGGAACCTCTACATCGCGACCGGCGACAACAACTCCTCCGGTTTCAGCGACGGTTACTCCGGCAACAACCCGCAGCCCGCGTACAAGGGCGTCTCCTTCGCGGACGCGCGCCGCACCGCCGGCAACACCAACAACCTCAACGGCAAGATCCTGCGCATCCACCCGGAGCCGGACGGCACGTACACCCTGCCCGAGGGGAACCTCTTCACCGGCAAGGAGGAGGCCGAGGGCGGTGGCAAGACCCGTGGCGAGATCTATGTGATGGGCGTGCGCAACCCGTCCCGGATCTCCGTCGACCGGAAGACCGACACGCTGTACGCGGGCTGGGTCGGTCCTGACGCCGGTGCGCCGAGCACCACCTGGGGTCCGGCGAAGTACGACACCTTCTCCATGATCACCAAGGCGGGCAACCACGGCTGGCCGTTCTGCATGGGCAACAACCAGCCCTACCGGGACCGTAACCTGCCCGATCCGTCCAAGCCGCTGGGGTGGTACAACTGCGCCGCCCCGAAGAACGAGTCCCCCAACAACGACGGTCTGGTGAATCTGCCGCCCGTCACCGGCAACACCATCTGGTACTCGCCGCAGGGCGGCGCCCCCGACTTCCCGCGGGACGCGAACGGTGTGCCCAGCTACAAGCAGAGCGAGTCCACGTACCTGCTCCCGTGGCTCAAGGGCGGCGGCCAGGCGACCATGAACGGACCGGTCTACCGGTACGACGCGCAGAGCGCGAGCGCCGCGAAGTGGCCGGAGTACTGGGACGGCAAGTGGTTCGTCGGTGACTTCTACGACGCGGCGGACAGCCCGCGCCACGCGGTGGTGACCGATCCGAAGACCGGGGGCAAGGGCGGGCTGCCGGTGCACGCCGAGTCCCTGAAGAAGATCATCCCGGTCGGTCAGGGCGGCATCCGCAACCTGATGGACTGGAAGTTCGCCCCGGACGGCTCGCTCTACGTCCTGGACTACGGGCGCGGCTTCTTCACCTCGGACTCCCAGTCCGCGCTGTGGCGCGTGACCTACAAGGGCGGCGAGCCGACCCCGGCCGCCGGTGACCTCGCACGGAAGGCGGCGCAGTGAGACGCGAGTTGAGACACCGGCC
Source organism: Streptomyces sp. NPDC087310 (assembly GCF_044744405.1). NCBI lineage: Bacteria > Bacillati > Actinomycetota > Actinomycetes > Kitasatosporales > Streptomycetaceae > Streptomyces > Streptomyces sp. NPDC087310. The sequence continues at coordinate 99,120 of NZ_JBIUYF010000002.1, forward strand.
GGGGCGCCGCCCCTGGGCACACCGGTCGCCGCGCCTGTGGACGGCCCTGGTGGGCGCGTTCCTGATGGTGCTGGGACTGACCTCCACGGCCGCGTACGGGCGGCCCGCCGGCGCCGGCGACGAGGGCGGCGCCGGTACGAAGGCGGCGGCCCAGGTGCTGACCTGGACCGCGGGCGACCCCATCGACAAGTACCTCAGCTTCCCCACCACCGCGGTGGCCGGGCCGACCACGATCGTCTTCGAGAACAGCACGGCCACCGGCAACACCACCGGGATGCCGCACACGCTGACCTTCGACGTGTCGGATCCCGCGTACAACAACGACGTTCCGCTGAACATCCTGGCCAACCCGGGTGACGCCAACGGCGGCAAGTACACCACCGAGGTCAACCTGACCCCGGGCACGTACCGCTACCACTGCGTCATCCCGGGCCACGGCACCATGACCGGCATCCTCACGGTGACCGAAGGCGGCGGCGGCGACGACACCACCGCCCCCACCACCTCGGCCGCGGTCGAGGGCCAGCAGAACTCCGACGGCGCGTACGTCGGTTCCGCGACGGTGACCGTGAAGGCGACCGACGACGGATCCGGTGTGGCGACCACCGAGTACGCGGTCGGCGCGGACGGGGAGTGGCAGCCGTACACCACCCCGGTGGTGGTCGACCAGGTCGGCGAGCACACGATCCGCTACCGCGCCACCGACAAGGCGGGCAACGCGGCGGCGGAGAAGTCCGTCGCGTTCACCGTCGTCGCCCCGCCGACCGACGACACCACCGCGCCGGAGACCTCGGCGACCGTGAGCGGCGACCAGGACGAGGCGGGCAATTACCTGTCGATGGCCACGGTCACCGTCACCGCCTCCGACACCGGTTCCGGCGTCAACACCATCGAGTACGCGCTCGGCGCCGACGGCGCCTGGCAGCCGTACACCGCCCCGGTGATGGTGCACGAGGTCGGTACGCACACGGTCCGCTACCGCGCCACCGACAAGGCGGGCAACGCGGCGGCGGCCAAGTCCGTGTCGTTCACGGTGGTGGCCCCGCCGGTCAAGGACACCACCCCGCCGGTGACCGGAGCGGTGGTGACCGGCGACAAGAACTCCAACGGCGCCTACATCACCAGCGCGAAGGTGACCCTCACGGCGACCGACGCCGAGTCGGGGGTGGACCGGATCGAGTACTCGCTCGACAGCGGCCCCTACCTCGCGTACACCACCCCCGTCGTCGTCGACCGGGTCGGCTACCACGCGCTCTCCTACCGGGCGACCGACAAGGCGGGCAACACCGCGCAGGCCAAGCAGCTCTCGTTCACCGTCGCGCAGAGCGGCGGCGTACCGGCGCCCAACTGCCCGGAGTTCGACGAGCGGTTGACGGTCATCGTGGGGACGGTCGACTCGGGGGTGCCGAACCGGCTGACCCGTAACCGGTGCACGATCAACGAGCTGATCGAGGACGAGAAGGAGTGGACCTCGCAGGCCCTCTTCCTCAAGCACGTCGACAGCGTGCTCGACAAGCTGCTGTCCGACAACGTCATCGACGACCGCGAGTTCACGCTGATCACCAAGGCCGCCAAGCGGTCGAAGATCGGAACCCCCGGGCAGACCGAGGGCTACCGGCCGCTCTTCGACGGTACGGCCGACTCCCTGGCCAAGTGGGAGCAGGTCGGCGGCGGCAAGTTCGCGCTGAGCGGCGACGGTGCCATCACCAGCAGCACCACCGTCGAGGGCATGGGCATGCTGTGGTTCCCGCAGCGCACCTACGGCGACTTCTCGCTGAAGCTGCAGTTCCGCGACGACGCCCCGGGCAGCGGCAACGCCAACGGCGGTGTGTTCGTCCGCTTCCCGAACGTCCACAACCACCCGGAGGAGACCCGCCCCGAGTGGGTCGCCATCAACTACGGGCATGAGATCCAGATCCTGGACCGCCCGGACGGCGACCTGTACAAGACCGGATCGGTCTACGGCTTCGACCGGGTGGGCCTGGGCGGCGCGGGCGTCACCCCGAAGGGCACCTGGAACGACTACGAGATCCGGGTGGAGGGTCAGCACTACACCATCCTGCGCAACGGTGTGCTGATCAACGAGTTCGACAACGTGGGCGGGCAGACGTTCTACCCCGCACGCGCGGGCGACCCGGGCACGGACGGCCGGCGGTACGCCACCGGCTATGTCGGGCTCCAGGTCCACGGCACGACGGACGTCATCTCGTACCGCGACATCCGTATCAAGGAGCTGTGACCGCGATCGAGGAGTTGTGACCGCGTTCGCGGCCCACTGACGGTGTGTCCCCGCTCGGCGGAGCGGGGACACACCTTTGTGCTCACCAACTCCCTTATTCCTCCTCGCGCCTGGCGCGGCTCGGCTGGACCCGCTTCGGCTCCCCCGGCATCTTCGGGTAGTCCGGCGGGTACGGCATGTCCCCCGGCCCGTGGTCCCGTTCGTACCGGTCGGCCAGCTCCAGCAGCCCGTCGAGTCGGTGCGGCCGGTCCGCCATCTCCGCGTGCACATCGCCCACCTCGGCGTAGCGCACCGGCATCGTCGCCAGATCGAAGTCGTCCGGCGCCACCTCGTCCAGCTCCGCCCAGCGCAGCGGCGCGGAGACCGGGGCGTGCGGGCGGGGGCGTACGGAATAGGCGGAGGCGATGGTGCGGTCGCGCGCGGTCTGGTTGTAGTCGACGAAGATCCGCTCGCCGCGCTCCTCCTTCCACCACGCGGTGGTCACCCGGCCCGGCATCCGCCGCTCCAGCTCATGGCCGACGGCGATCGCGCACCGCCGTACCTCGGTGAACGTCCAGCGCGGCTCGATCGGCACGAAGACGTGCAACCCCCGGCCGCCGGAGGTCTTGGGCCAGCCGTGCAGCCCCTGCTCCTCCAGGAACGCGTGGAGTTCGTGGGCGGCCCTGACCGCGTCGGCGAAGTCGGTGCCCGGCTGCGGATCGAGGTCGATGCGCAGCTCGTCGGGGTGGTCGGTGGCGTCCCGCCGTACCGGCCAGGGGTGGAAGGTGAGACAGCCGAGGTTCGCCGCCCAGAGGACGGCGGCCGGCTCCGCCGGGCAGATCTCGTCGGCCGAGCGCCCGCTGGGGAACTCGATCCGGGCGGTGGGGATCCAGTCGGGGAGGTTCTTCGGGGCCCGTTTCTGGAAGAAGGACTCACCGTCGACGCCCTCGGGGAAGCGTTGCAGGGTGGTGGGGCGGTCGCGCAGCGCGCGGACGATCCCCGGCGCCACGGCCAGGTAGTAGCGCGCGACGTCCAGCTTGGTGTAGCCGCGCTCGGGGAAGTACACCTTGTCGGGGCTGGACAGCCGTACGGTCCTGCCGCCCGCCTCCAGCTCCACCGCCACGCCTGCGCCCATGTGCGCCACGGTAGGCCGGGGGCGCGCGGAGCGCATCACGGGACGGCGCCGCACGGGACATGTCGGGCGACCCGGGAGGTTCTGGCCGACAATCGGTCCATGGACCTGCCGGTGATGCCGCCCGTGAAGCCGATGCTCGCCAAGTCCGTGGCCCGTATCCCGCCCGGCATGCAGTACGAGGCCAAATGGGACGGCTTCCGGGCGATCGTGTACCGCGACGGCGCCGAGCTGGTGATCGGCTCCAGGACCGGGAAGTCGCTCACCCGCTACTTCCCCGAGCTGGTCACGGCCCTGCTCGCCGAGTTGCCCGAGCGCTGTGTCGTCGACGGCGAGATCGTGATCGTGCACGGCGACCGGCTCGACTTCGAACGGCTCACGGAGCGGATCCATCCGGCGAAGTCCCGGGTGGACCTGCTCGCCGAGCGCACCCCGGCGAGCTTTGTCGCCTTCGATCTGCTGGCGCTCGGGGACGCCTCGCTGCTCGGCGTGGACCAGGCGCGCCGCAGGGAGGCGCTGGAGGCCGCGCTCTCCCCCGCGCGTCCCCCCGCCCATCTCGCGCCCGCGACCAGCGACATCGACGTGGCGCGACAGTGGTTCGAGCGGTACGAGGGGGCCGGTCTGGACGGGGTGGTGGCCAAGCCGCTCGATCTGCCGTACCGCCCCGACACCCGGTCCATGTACAAGATCAAGCACGAGCGGACGGCGGACGCCGTCGTGGCCGGCTACCGGCAGCACAAGAGCGGTCCTGTGGTCGGTTCGCTGCTCCTCGGTCTGTACGACACCGAGGGCGTGCTCCAGCACGTCGGGGTCTGCGCCGCGTTCCCCATGCGGCGCCGCGCCGAGCTGGCGGCGGAGCTGGCCCCGCTGCGCATGAAGAGCGCCGAGGGCCATCCGTGGGCGGCGTGGACGGAGGAGTCCGCGCACGAGAGCGCCCGGCTGCCCGGCGGGCCGAGCCGCTGGTCCGGGACGAAGGACCTGTCGTGGCTCCCGCTGCGGCCCGAGCGGGTGTGCGAGGTGGCGTACGACCACATGGAGGGCGACCGGTTCCGGCACACCACGCAGTTCCGCAGGTGGCGCCCCGACCGTACCCCGGCGAGCTGTACGTACGCGCAGTTGGAGGAGCCGGTGCGGTACGACCTGTCGGAGGTGCTGACGGCGCGGTGAACGGCCGGGGATCTCACCGGTCTGGCCGACCCCGCATGCGTCCGGACGGCCGCGGTGTGACCGTGCAGGGGTGACCTCAGCCAGCGAGACCGGCCCCCCGGCGACGACGCGGGCGCCGGAGTCCGCCCCCGCGCCGCCCGTGCTCGACGGACGGCAGCGGAACATCGTCTTCGCCACAATCATGCTCGGTGTGCTGCTCGCGGCCCTCGACCAGACGATCGTCGGCACGGCCCTGCCGACGATCGTCTCGGACCTGGGCGGCGCCGCCCACATGTCCTGGGTGGTCACCTCGTATCTGCTCGCGGAGACGGTCTCCACGGTCCTGGTCGGCAAGTTCGGTGACCTCTTCGGCCGGAAGCTGGTCTTCCAGGTCTCCGCGGTCGTCTTCATCACCGGCTCGTTCCTCTGCGGTCTCGCCACCGACATGACGCTGCTGATCTCCTGGCGCGCGCTCCAGGGCATCGGCGCCGGCGGGCTGATGGTCACCGCGATGGCGCTGATCGCGGACGTCATCCCGCTGCGCGAACGCGGCAAGTACCAGGGGGCGATCGGCGCGGTCTTCGGGGTCTCGACGGTCGTCGGGCCGCTGCTCGGCGGGGTGTTCACGGACAATCTGAGCTGGCGCTGGGCGTTCTACATCAATGTGCCCATCGCGATCGCCGTGGTCGTCGCGGCGGCCCGGACCATCCCGTCCGTCAAGGCGGTCTCCCGCCCGGTCATCGACTACCTGGGCATCGCGCTGGTGGCGATCGGGGCCAGCGCCCTGATCCTGGCGACGAGTTGGGGCGGCAACCAGTACGGCTGGGGCTCGCCCGTGATCCTCGGCCTGTTCGTCGGCGGTGTCGTCGCGCTCGCGCTGTTCTGTCTGGTGGAGACGCGCGCCGCCGAACCGATGCTGCCGATGCGGCTGTTCCGCAACCCGGTCTTCACGGTCTGCTCCGTCCTGAGCTTCATCGTGGGCTTCGCGATGCTCGGGGCGATGACCTTCCTGCCCACGTATCTCCAGTACGTGGACGGCGACTCGGCGATCGTCTCGGGCGTCCGTACGCTGCCGATGGTCTTCGGACTGCTGCTCGCCTCGATCTTCAGCGGCACCGTGGTCAGCAGGACGGGCGCGTACCGGATCTTCCCGATCGTCGGCTCGGTGGTGATGGCCGCGGGGCTCTATCTGCTGTCCCGGATGGGCCCGGACTCCGGGGTGTGGCGGGAGTCGGGGTCGATGCTGGTGCTGGGCCTGGGGATCGGACTGGTCATGCAGGTGCTGACGATCGCGGTGCAGAACACCGTCGAGTACACGGACCTCGGCACCGCCACGTCCGGGGTGACCTTCTTCCGTACGCTCGGCAGCGCCTTCGGCGCGGCGGTCTTCGGCACGATCTACGCCAACTCCCTCGGGCCGAACCTGCGGACGGGCATCGCCGGGGCGGTACGGGCGGCGGGGGCCGGGGCGGACCCGGCGGCCGTCGCCAAGGCGGCGGGGAGCCCGGAGGGGCTGCACGCGCTGCCGCCCGCGCAGTCCGCGCCGATCGTGCAGGCGTACACGGAGTCGTTGCAGACGGTGTTCCTGTGGACGGTGCCGGTGGCGCTGCTCGGGTTCGTGGTGGCGCTCTTCCTCAAGCAGGTGAAGCTGCGGGACTCGGCGCGGGCGGGCTCCACGGACATGGGCGAGGGGTTCGGTTCGCCGGTCAGCTCCGGTGACTCGGAGCGGCTGCTGGAGCTGTCCCTCGCGAAGATCCTGCGCTCCACCCGGCCGGACACCGCGCGGCGGATCATGCTCTCCGCGGACACCCGGCTGGACATCGCGGGGGCGTGGGCGGTGATGCAGGTCGAGCTGTTCACCCGCATGGTCGGCCATGCCGGCCTCGGGCTGATCGCGGAGCGCCACCGGCTGCCGCCCGAGGTGGTGTTCCCGGTCTTCGACCGGATGGTCGAGGAGGGCTATCTGAGCCGGACCGGAAACATGCTCGCGCACACGAAGGCGGGCGCCCGGGAGGCCGCCGTGATCAACACGGCGTGGGCGCACTGGCTCAACGAACAGCTCGACGCCGACCGGGGCCGGCCCAGCGGCGCCGAACTGCGCCGCGCGGTGGACGCGATCGCGAAGCGGCTGCTGGCCGAGGATCTGGCGCAGGACCTGTCCGGCAGGCCGCGTCTCCCGGCCGGCTCCACGCTCTCGACCGCGCGGCGCTGAGGGTCAGAGGTCCTGGTCGGGGAAGGTGCCGTCCACATAGACCCAGGCGCCGTCGTGCCGCGCGAAGCGGCTGCGCTCGTGCAGCTCGCCCGGTCCGCCCCCGTCGGTGTAACGGGCGCGGAAGGTGACCGTACCGGTGGTGTGGAAGGCGCTGCCGTCGGTGGTCGCCAGGATCTCCAGCCCCTGCCAGCGCGTGGCGGGGTCCAGACCCAGGCGCGCCGGGCGGGTGGCGGGGTCCCAGGTCCTGAGCAGGTACGCCGCGTCGAGCACGGCGAAGGCGCTGTAGCGGGAGCGCATCAGCAGCTCGGCGGTGGGCGCGGTGGCGGAGGTCCCCGTCCCGGATCCGGTGTGGAACCGCCCGCAGCACGCGCCGTACGGGGCGCTCGCTCCGCAGGGGCAGGGCGACGCGTCGGTGACGCGCCGCCCTGCCCCTGCGGGCTGGTCGGATCGGCCGGGGCGACGGGGGCGTGCGGGGCGTCGGGCCATGTGGTGCTGTGCTCCAGGACGGGACGGGGCTCGTTCGGTGTGCCGGTCGGCCTGACCGCTCGGCCCGCCTCCCGTAGGTGCACAGCCTAGGCGGCCCCGGGCGGTCCGCCGGGTCGGCGTGCCCGGTCCGTCGTCCGCCGGGTCAGCGTGTGCCGTTCTCCGCCTCGGCCGGCTCCGGCAGCTCCTCCACGTCCACCCCGGAGACCTGAGCCAACTCGTGCTTGAGCGCGGCGAGTTCGGCGCCGCCCGCCATGTGGTTGGTGAGTGCTTCCAGGCTGACCTCGCTCCGTGCGGAGCTGAGTTCCAGGGTGCCGAGCCGCAGCACCGTGAAGTGGTCGCCGACCATGTAGGCGTGGTGCGGGTTGTGGGTGATGAAGATGACGCCGAGGCCGCGTTCCCGGGCGGCGGCGATGTACTTGAGCACCACCCCGGACTGCTTGACACCGAGCGCGGCGGTCGGCTCGTCCAGGATCAGCACCCGGGCGCCGAAGTAGACGGCGCGGGCGATGGCCACGGACTGCCGCTGACCGCCGGAGAGCGAGCCGACGGGCTGGTCGAGGTCGTCGAGCACGATGCCCATGTTGCGCAGTTCCTGGTCGGTGATGCTCTTCATCCGCGGGATGTCGAGCATTCTGGCCGGCCAGGGGCCCCGGGTCAGCTCGGAGCCGAGGAAGAAGTTCCGCCACACCGGCATCATCGGTACGGTGGCGAGGTCCTGGTAGACGGTGGCGATGCCGTGGCCCAGGGCCTCACGCGGGGTGGTCAGCCGGACCGGCTCGCCGTCGATGAGGAATTCGCCCTCGGTGTGCTGGTGCAGTCCCGATATGACCTTGATCAGGGTGGACTTGCCGGCGCCGTTGTCGCCGAGCACACAGGTCACCCGGCCCGGCCTGACGGCCAGGTCGACGCCGTGCAGGGCGCGGATGTTGCCGTAACTCTTGCCGACGCCCCGCAGTTCGACGATCGGCGTCCCTGCGTCGCGGCCGGTCTTCCCGCCCTGGGCTGTCGTGGTGGTTGCCATGGGGTTCACCTCCGGGTCGCCTGCTTGCGTACCCACAGATTGAGGAGGACGGCGACGAGCAGCATCGCGCCGAGGAAGAATTTGAACCAGTCGGGGTTCCAGTTGGCGTAGACGATGCCCTGGGTGACCATGCCGAACATGAACGCGCCGACCATCGGGCCGAAGGCCGAGCCGTAACCACCGGTCAGTACGCAGCCGCCGATCACCGCGGCGGCGATGTAGAGCAGTTCGTTGCCGATGCCCTCGCCCGACTGGACGGTGTTGAAGGCGAAGAGCTGGTGCATGCCGACGAACCAGGCCGCGAAGCCGACGATCATGAAGAGGGAGATCTTGGTGAAGGTCACCGGGACACCGACGGCGCGCGCGCTGTCCTGGTTTCCGCCGACCGCGAAGATCCAGTTGCCGTACTTGGTACGCAGCAGCACCCAGGTGGCCAGGAGGCCGAAGACCACCCACCACACCACGGTGATCCGGACACTGGTCCCGCCGACGGCTATCTCGGAGGAGAAGATCCTGCGGGCCTGGTCGAAGCCGTCCATGTCGCGGATGGAGTCGGTGGCGACGTTGCTGGTGATCAGCTTGGTGACCGCGAGATTGGCGCCCTGGAGCATCAGGAACGTACCGAGGGTGACCAGGAAGCTGGGCAGACCGGTCTTGACCAGCAGGAATCCGTTGAAGGCCCCGACGGCGAGGGAGACCACCAGCGCGAAGACCACGCCCACCCAGACGTTCATGGAGAGCTGGAAGGCGAACATGGAGGCGGTGAGCGCGGAGGTGACCACGGCGACACCGGCCGACAGGTCGAACTCACCGCCGATCATCAGCAGCGCCACGGCCAGCGCCATGATCCCGATGGTCGACGCCTGGTAGAGCACGGTGTTCAGCGAGTCGAGCTGCCGGAAGGTCGGCGCGACGGAGAAGAAGAAGACATAGACGACGACGGCGCCGATCAGCGCGCCGATCTCGGGCCGGCCCAGCAGCCGGTGCACCGGCGAGCGCCGGGCGGTGCGGCCGTCCTTGCCCCCGGCCGTCGGCGGGGGTCCCGGCGTCGCCGCCGGGGCCGGATCCGGCGCCGGACCCACTGCGGACTCCACACTCATCACCGGGTCCCCTTCTCGGCGAACGCGGCGATCTTGTCGATGTTCGACTCGTCCACGAACGCGGGTCCGGTCAGGACCGGTTCGGCGCCGCCCCCGCTGAAGTTGCCGTTGTTCTTGTACAGCCAGAGGCCGTCGACCGCCAGATAGCCCTGGAGGTAGGGCTGTTGGTCGACGGCGAACTTCACGTCGCCGTCCTTGAGTGCGGCGACCAGTTCCTTGTTGAGGTCGAACGTGGCGACCTTCGCCTTGCTGCCGGCGTCCTTCGCCGACTGGACCGCGGTGAGTGCGATCGGGGCGCCGAGGGTGGAGACGTAGTCGATCGACGTGTCCTGCTGGAGCTTGGCCTCGATGGTCGACTTCACCGACGGCATGTCCTTGCCGTTGACGTAGAGGACCTCGGCCTTGCCCTTGAACGTCTTCTTCACGCCCGCGCACCGGGCCTCCAGGGCGACATGCCCCTGGTCCTGGATGACACAGATGGTGTGCTTGGCGCCCACCTCGTTGAGGCGGTTGCCGAACGCCTCGCCCGCGACCTTCTCGTCCTGCCCGTAGTAGGACTGGAGCCCGAGGTCCTTCCAGTCGTCGAGACCGGCGTTGAAGCCGACGACGGGGATGCCGGCCTGCTCCGCCTTGGCGAGCACGGTCTTCATGGCCTCGGGCTTGGCGGCGGTGACCGCGATCCCGTCGACCTTCTGGTCGATGGCGTTCTGGATCAGGTTGGCCTGGTCGGCGGCCTTCTCGTCACTGGAGTAGACGAGTTCGACGTTGTCCTTGGCCGCCGCGGCCTGGGCGCCCTTGCGGACGATGTCCCAGAACGTGTCACCGGGAGGTGCGTGGGTGACCATGGCGATCTTCATGCGGGCGGTGGTCGCCTTGCCGGTCGTCGCGGCGTTCTGGTCCTCCTGGGCCTTCTTGCCACCGGACCCGCTGGAGCAACCTGCGGCCAGGAGGACCGCCGCCATACCGACGGCCGCGGCTGCGACGGTTCTGCGGGAGCGTCGGGAGCGGATAGTGCGATTCATCGTCCTGCACCTCACGGAGTGAGTGGGCGGAGAGGGGGCATGAGCCCACCGGACCGCAACGGAGGGATACGGCACAGGGGCCAGTTCGGTGTTTTCGGCCATGAGCCGGAAACGTCGCCGTTACTGGACTGGAGCAAACTCCAGCAGAGGCCCGGTGTCAATGGTTTGTCAGGACAACACTTCATCCGGACGTAACGGCACGATAACGTCGGGGCCACGGAAGACCGCGACGGTTCCGCCCCTCGACGGGCTCTGTCGGCACCGTGCGGGAGGGGCGCGGATCTCCGGAGTCAGTTCCTTGACGTCTGGATCGATCCAGACCCAGACTATGAGGTTGTGTCACCATCAGTGTCAATAGTCGTGTGACGACAGGGTCGGGAGGCCGTGTGGAACGGACCGGGGGCGGCCGGACCAGGCGCGCCACGATGCAGGACGTGGCGGCACGGGCGGGAGTGTCACGGTCACTGGTGTCCCTGGTCTTCCGCGGCGAGCCGGGCGCCAGCCCCGAGACCCGGGACAGGGTGCTGCGGGCCGCGGACGAGATCGGCTACCGCGTCGACCCCACCGCGCGCCTGCTCCGCAGCAGCCGCAGCAGGCTGCTCGGCGTCGTGCTCGACACCCGTAACGCCTTCCACGCCGATCTCGTGGACGGGATCTACGCCTCGGCCGAGGAGACCGGTTACGAGGTCGCGCTGAGCGCCCTGGCCCCCACCCGTGACGAACGCAAGGCCGTCGAGCGGCTGATCGCCTACCGCAGCGAGGCGCTGATCCTGCTCGGCCCCGAGACCACCGCCGAGGAGCTGTCGGAGCTCGGCCGGCGGATCCCGGTGGTCACGATCGGCCGCGGCGCCACGGCGGAGACCGTCGACTCCGTGCACATCGCCGAGATGGACGGCGCGCGCCAGTCCGTCGACCATCTCGTCGGCCTCGGGCACCGCGCCATCGTCCACATCGACGGCGGCCGGGCGTCGATGGCGGGCGAGCGGCGCAGGGGGTACCGCCAGGCCATGCGGCGGCGCGGGCTGGCCGACGAGATCCGGGTGATCCCGGGCGACCACAACGAGACCTCCGGCGCCGAAGCGGCCCGTACGCTGCTGGCCGGGCGCACCCTGCCCACCGCCGTGATGGCCTACAACGACCGCTGCGCCACCGGTCTCCTCGACGCCTTCCTGCGGGCGGGGGTACGGGTGCCCGCGGATGTCTCCGTCGTCGGCTGCGACGACAGTTCGCTGGCGCGGCTGGCCCACATCAGCCTCACCACGCTCTCCCAGGACGCCGAGCGGATGGCGGAACTCGCCGTCCAGGCGGCGGTGGAGCGGCTGGACGGCGGGCGGAGCAAGCCCCGGGACGTGGTGATCAGTCCGCATCTGGTGGTACGGGCGAGCACCGCGCGCCCGCGTACGGCCGGCTGAGCCGGGAGCGGGACACCCCGGAAAAGGAACCGCGCGAACAGGAACCGCGCGCCGCGACTTCTTGACAGCGGGCGGCGGGCCGCCACATAGTCGCTACTGGATCGATCCAGTGTCGAGCGAGTCCCTCCCTGCGCCTCCACCCTGATCTCCCTGATTCCCCCGAGTCACCTCCGACCGATATGGAGAACACCCCATGAAACTCGGTGCCTACACCGCCTGCCTGCACGACAAGACGCTCGACGAGGTCCTTGAGGTGGTCCGCAAACTGGGGCTGACCGCCATCGAGTTGAACGCGGGCGGCTTCCTGCCCGCCCCGCACATCCCCGTCGACGCCCTGCTCGCCAGCGAGCGGGCCCGTACGGAGTTCCTGGCCCGGCTCGACGCGGCGGGCGTGGAGCTGACCGCGCTGAACGTCAACGGCAACCCCCTGCACCCCGACCCCGAGGTCGGCACCAAGCACGCCCGCGACCTGCGCACCGCGATCGAGCTGGCCGGGCTGCTGGGCGTACGCCACGTGATCACCATGTCCGGCCAGCCGGAGGCGCACCCGGGCGGGCTCACCCCGGCGTGGACGGTGGAGCCGTGGCACAGCGGGGCCACGGAGGTCCTCGACTACCAGTGGAACGAGGTCGCGGTCCCGTTCTGGAAGGGCATCGAGGAGCTGGCCCGGCGCGCGGACGTGCGGGTGGCCATCGAGATGCACCCGCACAACCTGGTCTACAACCCCGTCACCCTGATGCGGCTGATCGAGCGCGTGGGATCCACCCACATCGGCGCCGAGATGGACCCGAGCCACCTCTTCTGGCAGGGCATGGAGCCGCTGGTCGCCATCGAGTACCTGGGGGACCGTGTCTTCCACGCGGCGGCCAAGGACGTACGGATCAACGAGGACCACGTCAAGCTGCACGGCGTCCTCGACGACCGGTTCCGTACGCCGACGCCGGAGCAGCCGGGCGTGGTCGGCCTCATCGGTCTCGGCGGGCGCTATCTGCTCAACGAGTTCCCGGCGGACGCCCCGTGGCAGTTCGTCGCGGTCGGCCGGGGCCACGACACCGCGTACTGGACGGAATTCCTCGCCGCTCTGCGCCGGATCGACCCGGACATGGCCGTCAACATCGAGCACGAGGACCTGGAACTGGGCCAGTTCGAAGGGCTCCAGGCCGCCGCGGACACGCTGCTCGCGGCCGTGGCGGCGCTGCCGGCCGACTGACCGCCGCCCACACCCTCCCCGGGGCCGTACCCGCCCCGGGGACGGCCCCGGGGCGGTCAGGGCTGGACGAGGAGCTGGAACTCGAAGGCGTACCGCGACGCCCGGTAGATATGGGTGCCGTACTCGACGGCGCGGCCCGTGTCGTCGTACGTCGTGCGCTGCATCGTCAGCAGTGCGGCGCCCTCGGCCTCGCCCAGGCTCTCGCCCTCCGGCGCGGTGGCGTTGCGCGCTCCGACCGTCTGGCGGGCGCTGTGCAGGGTGATCCCGACGGCCCGCATCAGACGGTAGAGGCCGGTCTCCTCCAACTCCTCGGTGTCCAGGCGCACCAGCCCCGGCGGCAGGAAGTTGCGCAGGTACGCCATCGGTTCGGAGTGGCTCAGCCGCAGCCGCTCCAGGACGACGACCTCGCTGCCCTCGGCGACCCCGAGCGCGGCGGCGACCTCGGCGGAGGCCGGTGCCGTCCCGTTGAGCAGGACGCGGGTGGTGGGGCTCTGTCCGGCCGCCCGCAGGTCGTCGTAGAGGCTGCTCAGTTCGAGCGGGCGCTTGACCTGGCTGTGCACGACCTGCGTCCCGATGCCCCGGCGGCGGACCAGCAGCCCCTTGTCGACCAGCGACTGGATGGCGTGCCGGACGGTGGGGCGGGAGAGCCCGAGCCGTCCGGCCAGCTCGATCTCGTTGCCGAGCAGGCTGCCCGGGGAGAGCCTGCCGTGCTCGATGGCGCTCTCCAACTGCTGGGCGAGCTGGTAGTAGAGCGGCACCGGACTCGACCGGTTCACCGAGAGTTTGAGTGCCGTGGGATCAGGGGTGTTCACGGGGCGAGAATATCCGCCGTAAGGGTGACAGGCACCTCCGACGTCAGATTGTTGTGACAATAGGGGACTTCCCGCGCACCGCGCCCGTCCTGCCCCGTCCCACCCCCCGCCCGGTCCTCAGGGCCTGACCCGGTGCCCGAGGCGTACGGAGAGCGCGCCCGCGCCCTTCACCGCGAGCTGGGACAGCTCCTCCTCGCGCTCGTCGCTCCAGCGGATCATCGGTACGGAGATGGACAGCGCGGCGACGACCCGGCCCGCCCGGTCCCGTACCGGCGCGGCCACGCAGCTCACGTCGGGGTTCGACTCACGGTGCTCGACGGCGACCCCGCGCTCCCTGATCCCCGCCAGCTCCGCGTGCAGCACCTCGGGGTCGGTGATGCTGTCGGGCGTCATCGCGAGGAACTCGCGGCCGTCGATACGGGCCGCCAGCTCGCTCTCGGAGAGCGAGGCGAGCAGCATCTTGCCGACCGAGGTGCAGTGGGCGGGCAGTCTGCGCCCGGCGGCGGAGACCATCCGGACCGCGTGCGTGGAGTCCACCTTCGCGATGTATATGACGTCGGTTTCCTCCAGGATCGCGACGTGGACGGTCTCGTCGCAGGTCTCGGCGACCTCGCGGGCGACCTGCCGGCCCTCGGCCGCGAGGTCGAGCTGTTCCGCGTACCGGCTGCCGAGCTGGTAGGAGCGCACCCCGAGCCGGTAGCGGCCGGGCTGTCCGGGGACGGGCGCCAGGTAGGAGCGGGCCGCGAGCGTGGTGATCAGCTCGTGCACGGTGGTGCGCGGCAGTTGCAGTTTGCGGATGACATCGGGCGCGGAGAGCGTCCCGTCGCCCTCCAGGAACAGTTCCAGAATGTCCAGGGCCCGCGTCACCGCGGGGACGAGCCGTCCCATGGCCGACCACCCACCCGTCTCGTTCGGTACTTCGGCCATCGGCCGGAATGACGAACACAGGCTAACCGCCGCGCTACCCATTGACACCCCTCGGAGCGTCTGAATACCGTCACGCCACGATTTCGAACGTGTGACGAAATACCGAACACACCCTGGGGACCTGTCTTGCGCATCACGGGAATCAGCACACACGTCGTCGGTACGCCCTGGCGTAACCTCACCTACGTCCTCGTCCATACCGACGAAGGTCTCACCGGCGTCGGCGAGACGAGGATGCTCGGCAGGACGGACGCGCTCATCGGTTATCTGCGTGAGGCCGAGGCCAACCATCTTCGTGGATCGGACCCCTTCGCGGTAGAGGATCTCGTACGCCGGATGAAGTACGGCGACTACGGACGCGCCGGTGAGATCGTGATGTCGGGCATCGCGGTCGTCGAGATGGCCTGCTGGGACATCAAGGGCAAGGCGCTGGGCGTACCGGTGTGGCAGCTCCTCGGCGGGAAGGTCACCGACCGGGTCAAGGCGTACGCGAACGGCTGGTACACCACCGAGCGCACCCCCGACGCGTACCACAAGGCGGCCCAGGCCGTGATCGCGCGCGGCTACCGGGCCCTGAAGATCGACCCGTTCGGCACCGGCCACTTCGAGCTGGACCGGGCGGCGAGCAACGAGGCCGTGGCCCTGATCGAGGCCGTACGGGACGCGATCGGGCCCGAGTCCGAGCTGATGCTGGAGATGCACGGCCGGTTCAGCCCGTCGACGGCCGTACGGCTGGCCCGCGAGCTGGCGCCGTTCGCCCCGGCCTGGCTGGAGGAGCCGGTGCCCCCGGAGAACCTGAAGGCGCTGAGCAAGGTCGCCGAGAAGGTCGACCTGCCGATCGCGACCGGTGAACGCATCCACGACCGGATCGAGTTCCGGGAGCTCTTCGAGTCGCAGGCCGCCGACATCATCCAGCCCGACGTCGGCCACATCGGCGGCATCCTGGAGACGCGGAAGCTGGCGGCGACCGCGGAGACGCACTACACGCTGATCGCGCCGCACAATGTCGGCGGTTCGGTGCTGACCGCGGCGAGCCTTCAAGTGGCCGCCTGCACACCGAACTTCAAGATCCTTGAGCACTTCAACGACTTCGCCGACGCGGAGATCAAGAAGGTCGTCAAGGGCGCTCCCCAGGTCGACCCGGAGACGGGCTGCTTCGAGATCTCGCACGCGCCGGGGCTGGGCGTCGAGTTCGACGTGGACGCGGCGGCCGAATTCCCGCAGCAGCAGGCGCGGTTCGATCTGTGGGCCGAGGGCTGGGAGAAGCGCGACCCGAAGGAGCCCCGATGAGCGACCGGCCCGCGGCGGGCGGGGACACGCCCGCCGGGCCGGCGGCGACCGGCAGATCGGTCGTCGTCGACCGGCCCGGCGCCCACCGCCTGGTGACCGGCCCGGTGCCCGTACCCGGCCCCGGCGAGGTACGGGTCCGGGTCGCGGCGGCCGGTATCTGCATGAGCGACCGGGAGGTGTACGACGGCCACCGCGACCCGGCCTATGTGCGCTACCCGGTGACGCCGGGCCACGAGTGGTCGGGGACGGTCGAGGCGGTCGGCCCCGGCGTGGCGCCGGAGCTGGTCGGGCGCAAGACCGTGGCCGAGGGGTTCCGCGCCTGCGGGACCTGTACGCGCTGCCGCACCGGCGAGACCTCGCTGTGCACGGGCGGGTACGAGGAGACGGGCTTCACCGTGCCGGGCGCGTTCGCCGACCATGTCGTCGTCCCCGGGCGCCTGTTGCACCTGCTCGACAACGATGCCGACCTGCGGGCCGCCGCCCTGCTGGAGCCGGCCGCTGTGGTGGCCGCCGCCGTGCGGACCTGCCGTCCCGAGCCCGGTGAGCGGATCGCCGTGGTCGGCGCGGGGACCCTGGGGCTGCTCGCCGTCCAGTTGCTGGCCGCCACCTCCCCCGCCGAGCTGACGGTCATCGATCCCCGGGCCGAACGCGGCGCCGCCGCGCGGCTGTTCGGGGCGACGGACTCCCGCACCCCGGAGGAGGCCAAGGAGGCGCACGGGCGCTACGACCTCGTCGTGGAGACCGCCGGGGCGCCGACCACCGCCGCCGCGGCCTGCCTGCTGGCGCGGCGCGGCGGCCGGGTGGTGCTCACCGGGATGTTCGCGCCCGGCGCGACCGGGATCGACCCGGCGCTGCTGACGCTCGGTCAACTCACCGTGCACGGCGTCTTCGGGGCGCCGTCCGCCGCCTGGGCCTTCGCCGTACGGGCCTTCACCTCCGGGGTTCTCGACCCGGGGCCGCTGATCACCCACGAGTTCCCGCTGGAGCGGTTCGGCGAGGCCGTGGCGCTGGTCGGCGGGGGCGATCCGGGTACCGGAAAGGTGCTGCTGCGGCCATGACCCGGCGTTCGGCACCCCGCGCGGGACACCGCCGTACCGCACACCTCGTACCACCGAGCACACCGCACACGACCGACGCGTACGACCGACGCGTAGGACCGAACCGAAGGACTCGTCCGTGACCGACGCATCAGCCCCCGCCCCCCGCCGTCCAGGCGAGCAGGCGCTCGCCACGCTCGGCCTGGCCGCGCCCGCCCTCAGCCCCGCGGACGCCTCCGCGCACTCCTTCCCCGACGGGGGGCTGTGGCGGACCGAGATCCCCTCCGTCGAGGGCCCTGAGAGCCTGGCCGAGGTCCTCAAGGAGTCCGCCCGGCTCGATGTGCCCATCCACCGCGTCAGCCAGGGCAGCGGCGTGTGGATGCTCTCCGACGCCGACATCACCGAGATGGTCGACGCCTGCGCGTCCCGGGACATCGAGCTGTGCCTGTTCACCGGGCCGCGCGGCACCTGGGACATCGGCGGCTCGACCCGTACGGACTCCGGCGGCGCGGGGCTGCGCGCCCGGGGCCATGACGCGCTGGCCGGCTGTGTCGAGGACGCGCTGCGCGCCACCGGGCTCGGGGTGAAGTGCCTGCTCGTCGCCGACGAGGGCGTGCTGTGGACCCTGCACCGGCTGCGCGCCCAGGGCGTACTGCCCGCCGACACCACGTTCAAGGTGTCGGCGCTGATCGGGCCCGTCAACCCGGCGTCGTACGCGGTCTTCGAGCGTCTCGGGGCCGACTCGGTCAACATCCCCTCGGACCTCGCGCTCGCGCACTTCACCGAGATCCGCCGGGTCAGCCGCGCCCCCATGGACCTCTACATCGAGGCCCCCGACGATCTCGGCGGCTACGTCCGGATGTACGAGGCGGCGGAGTTGATCCGGCGCGGCGCCCCGCTCTACCTCAAGTTCGGACTGTCGAAGTCCCCGGGTATCTATCCCTTCGGAGCCCAGCTCCGCGAGACCGCCCTCAGCAGCGCCCGGGAACGGGTGCGCCGGGGCCGGCTCATTCTCGATCTGCTCGGCCGTCACGGCGCCGACGGTGGCATGTCCCCGCTAGGCTCCCGGCTTCCGGGTCCGCTCAACCGCTTTCCACTGACCGACGACAAGGACTGATGTACCCATGCGAACTCGCCGAGCCGCACTCGCCGTCACCGCGCTCTCCCTGGTGCTCTCCCTCGCCGCCTGCGGGCAGAGCAGCGAGGGTGGCAGCAAGGACGACACCAAGGGCGGCAAGGGCTCCACCGTCGGCATCGCGATGCCGACCAAGTCGTCCGAGCGCTGGATCGCGGACGGCAACAACGTTGTCACCGAGCTGAAGAAGCTCGGCTACAAGACCGACCTCCAGTACGGCGAGGACAACGTTGCCCAGCAGGTCGCGCAGATCGAGAACATGATCACCAAGGGCGTGGACGTCCTGATCGTCGCGGCCATCGACGGCAGCGCCCTGAGCGATGTGCTCCAGCAGGCAGCCGACCAGAAGATCAAGGTCATCTCGTACGACCGGCTCATCCTCGGCACGAAGAACGTCGACTACTACGCGTCGTTCGACAACGAGAAGGTCGGTGTCCTCCAGGCCACCTACCTGATCGAGAAGCTGGGTCTGAAGGAGGGCGGCAAGAAGGGCCCGTTCAACATCGAGCTCTTCGCCGGTTCGCCCGACGACAACAACACCCAGTACTTCTTCAACGGCGCGATGAAGACCCTCAAGCCGTACCTCGACGACAAGCAGCTCGTCGTCCGCAGCGGACAGACCAAGCTCAACCAGGTCACCACCCTGCGCTGGGACGGCGGCACGGCCCAGCGGCGGATGGACGACCTGCTCACCAGGGCGTACGGCTCGGACAACGTGGACGCGGTGCTCTCGCCGTACGACGGGATCTCCATCGGCATCCTGTCGTCGCTCAGGTCCGACGGCTACGGGACGAAGGCGAAGCCGTATCCGCTGGTGACCGGGCAGGACGCCGAGGTCGCCTCGGTGAAGTCGATCATTGCGGGCCAGCAGACCATGACCGTCTACAAGGACATCCGTCTGCTGGCCAAAACGGCCGCCCAGATGACGGACGCGATGCTGAACGACAAGAAGGTCGAGGTCAACGACGAGACGTCGTACGACAACAAGGCCAAGGTCGTCCCGGCCTACCTGCTGGAGCCGGTCGGCGTCGACAAGTCCAACTACCAGAAGGACCTGGTGGACTCCGGCTACCTCAAGGCCGAGGACCTGAAGTGACTCCACCAGTCGGTACGGCGGGGGCGCCCGGCGCGGCGGCCCCCGTCCTGGAAATGCGCTCCATCGTCAAGACCTTCCCCGGGGTCAAGGCGCTCTCGGACGTCACCCTGACCGTCGCCCCGGGCGAGGTGCACGCCATCTGCGGTGAGAACGGTGCGGGCAAGTCGACCCTCATGAAGGTCCTCAGCGGGGTTCACCCGCACGGGAGTTACGAGGGTGAGATCCTGTTCGAGGGCGCCGCGTGCGCCTTCAAGGACATCAAGGCCAGCGAGTCCCAGGGCATCGTGATCATCCATCAGGAACTGGCCCTGATCCCCTACCTGTCCATCGCCGAGAACATCTTCCTGGGCAACGAGCACGCGACCCGGGGCTTCATCAGTTGGAACGACACGCTCCGGCACGCCGCCGAACTGCTCAAGCGGGTGGGTCTGAACGAGCACCCGCAGACCCGGGTCGCCGACATCGGGGTCGGCAAGCAGCAGCTCGTGGAGATCGCCAAGGCGCTCGCCAAGCGGGTCAAGCTGCTGATCCTGGACGAGCCGACGGCGGCGCTCAACGACAGCGACAGTGCCCAGCTCCTGCGCCTCATCAAGGAGTTGAAGGAGCAGGGCATCACCTCGATCATCATCTCGCACAAGCTCAACGAGATCGCCGAGGTGGCGGACTCCGTCACCATCCTGCGGGACGGCAGGACCATCGAGACGCTGGACGTGAGCGCGGAGTCGACCACCGAGGACCGGATCATCCGGGGCATGGTCGGCCGCGATCTCGACCACCGCTTCCCCGAACGCACCCCGTACGAGGGCGATCCGGAGGCGCGGCCCGCCCTGGAGGTGCGGGACTGGACCGTGCACCACCCGATCGACCAGCAGCGCAAGGTCGTGGACGGGGTCTCCGTCGAGGTCCGCAGGGGCGAGATCGTCGGTATCGCGGGGCTGATGGGCGCCGGCCGCACCGAGTTGGCGATGAGCGTGTTCGGCCGCAGTTACGGCCGCAACATCAGCGGGACGGTCCTCAAGGACGGCACGGAGATCCGGACCAGGACGGTGCCGGAGGCCGTGGCGCACGGGATCGCCTATGTCACCGAGGACCGCAAGCAGTACGGGCTCAACCTCATCGACACCATCGGCCGCAACATCACCCTGGGAGCGCTCTCCAAGGTGTCCCGGCGCGGGATCGTCGACGAGCACGAGGAGGGCCGGGTCGCCGAGTCGTACCGCAAGAGCATGAACATCAAGACGCCGACGGTGTTCGAGCAGGTCGGACGGCTCTCCGGCGGCAACCAGCAAAAGGTCGTCCTCAGCAAATGGATCTTCGCGGGTCCCGATGTGCTGATTCTCGACGAGCCCACCCGCGGCATCGACGTCGGTGCGAAGTACGAGATCTACACCGTCATCGACCAACTCGCCGCCGAGGGCAAGGCCGTCGTCTTCATCTCCTCGGAACTCCCCGAACTGCTCGGCATGTGCGACCGCATCTACACGATGGCGGCCGGCCGGCTCACCGGTGAGATCCCGCGGGCGGAAGCGACCCAGGAAGTACTGATGCGCCACATGACCAAGAACACGAGGTAGTCGACATGGGTCCGGTCACCACCGACACGCCGAAGGGCGACACACCGAAGGACGCCCCACCGACGCCTCCGTCCGGGCGCTCCGCGACGGGGGCGCTGCTCATGGACGCCGCGCGCCGCAACATGCGGCAGTACGGCATGCTCGTCGCGCTCGGCCTGATCGTCGTCCTGTTCCAGATATGGACGGACGGGGTCCTCCTCAAGCCGAACAACGTCACCAACCTGGTTCTCCAGAACAGCTACATCCTGGTCCTGGCCATCGGCATGATGATCGTGATCGTCGCGGGCCATATCGACCTGTCGGTCGGCTCGCTGGCCGCGTTCGTCTCCGCGGCCTGCGCGGTGATGATGGTCGAACACGACATGCCCTGGGTTCCAGCGCTGATCCTGGGGCTGCTGATCGGCGCGGTCGCCGGGGCCTGGCAGGGGTTCTGGATCGCGTACGTCGGCATCCCGTCGTTCATCGTCACCCTCGCCGGGATGCTGATCTTCCGCGGCGGTACGCAGATCTTCCTGGGGTCGCGCTCGCTCGGCCCGTTCCCCGAGGGCTTCCAGAAGATCTCGACCGGCTATCTCCCCGAGATCGGTCCGTCCACCAACTACCACAACCTGACCCTCCTGTTGGGGCTGGCGCTGCTGGCGTTCGCGCTCTTCCAGGAGTTCCGGGACCGGCGCCGGCAGCAGGCGTACGACCTGGAGGTCCTGCCCTTCAACCTGTTCGTCGTCAAGTGCGTGGCGCTGGCGGCGGCGGTGCTGGCCTTCACCATGACCCTGGCCAGCTACCGGGGTGTGCCGGTCGTCCTGCTGCTGCTGGCGGCGCTGCTGATCGGCTTCGGCTACGTCATGCGCAACGCCGTCGTCGGCCGCCACGTGTACGCGCTCGGCGGCAACCAGGCGGCGGCGAAGCTGTCCGGCGTCAAGGACAAGCGGGTCACCTTCCTGGTCTTCGTCAACATGGGCGTGCTGGCGGCGCTCGCCGGCGTGGTCTACGCGGCGCGGCTCAACGCGGGGGTGCCGCAGGCCGGCATCAACTTCGAACTGGAGGCCATCGCCGCCGCGTTCATCGGCGGCGCGTCGATGACCGGCGGCGTCGGCACGGTGTTCGGCGCGATCATCGGCGGTCTGGTGCTGGGCGTCCTGAACAACGGGATGTCGCTGGTCGGTATCGGCACCGACTACCAGCAGGTCATCAAGGGCCTGGTGCTGCTGGCCGCGGTGGGCTTCGACGTCTGGAACAAGCGCAGGGTGGGTGCCTGAACCGGCCTGACACCCGGCCTTCCCCGGCCTGAACCTGCCTGACCCGGTGTCCCCGCCCCGGTGACATCAGCGCGGCGCCGCAGCGCACCTGAAAGTGCTGCGACGCCGCGCTCCCCGTGATTCAGTGACAGCTCGGGTCCCGCCGCCGTACGCCCCTGTACGGCGGCGGATCACGTGAGCAGGAAGTCCGCCTGCCCCGACTTGGCGCCCTGGATGAAAGCGGCGATCTCACTCGTGGTGTAGATCAGCGCCGGACCGCCGGGATCGGCGGACTGACGCACGGCGACCCGGCCGTCGGCCAGCTTCATGGCCTCGACGCAGTTGCCGCCGTTGCCGCCGCTCCACGGCTTGTACCAGCCTTCGGTGCCGAGGTCGGCGGCGGGCATGCCGTTGTATATGGGGTCCATTCACAGCTCCTTGCGGACATCCTTGAGGATCTCCTTCGTGCGTTGTGCAGTTGCGGCCTGGGCCGCCATCCGGTCCATGACCTCAAGGTGGGTGGCCACTTCGGGACGTGCGTCAAGGTAGACGGCACCGGTCAGGTACTCGCTGTAGACCATGTCAGGCAACTCCGGCACGGCGAAACGGAACAGAACGAACGGCCCGTAGGTACCCGGGTGGTGTCCGCTGGAGAACTCCGCGATCTGCAGGGTCACGTTGGTCAGCTCGGAGGCTTCCAGAAGCCTGTCGATCTGTGCCCGCATGACCTGCGGATCCTCCCCGACGGGGCGGCGCAGCACGGTCTCGTCCATGATCACCCAGAATCTGGGCGCGTCGGCACGTGTCAGGAGCGACTGACGTTCCATGCGGAGCGCCACATGCCGTTCGATCTCCTCCGGCTGTGCCTGCCCCACGGCTCCCGCGTGCATGACGGCCCGGGCGTACTCCTCGGTCTGGAGCAGTCCCGGAACGAAATGGGGCTCGTACGCCCGGAGGAGGGACGCCGCGCCCTCCAGGGAGACGTACATGCTGAACCAGTCCGGCAGGATGTCGTGGAACCGCTGCCACCAGCCGGGCTTGTTCGCCTCCTCCGTCAGTTCGACGAAGGCGTCCGCCTCCTCCTCGGGCACGCCGTACGCCCTGAGCAGTAACTGTACGTAAGGGATCTTGAGCGCGACCTCGGCCGTCTCCATCCGGCGGATCGTGGCCGGAGCCACCCGCAGGAGCCTGGCGGCCTCCTCGCGTCTCAGACCGCGGCGCTCGCGCAGGTCCTGCAGACGTCTGCCGAGTACGACCTGGCCCACGGTCGGGGCGGACCGCGGTTCGCTCACTTTTGGGTCCTTCCCACGCACGGTTACCAGCAGTCTGCCATGCCGCCACGACGAAGAACATGGCACTCTGAATTTTTCAGAGTGCCACTTGCCAAGTGTCCTCGGCGGGTGGACAGTGGACCGGTGAACCAGTTCACGCGGTTGTCGCGCTCTGCCATGGGAGAGGTCTTGCACGCATCCGCTGCTCCCCCACCGTTAGGAATCGGTCGTGGCACCTGGTAACGCGCTCACCCCCCAGCTCATAGCCCTGTGCCCTGGCAACGCAGTCCGCCGCTACGGGTTCCGCCTGCCGGCTCACGCGGAGTCCGTCGGACGCGCCAGACAGCTCATACAGGCCCGCCTCGTCCTCTGGGACCTGGACGAGGAGACCTGCGACACCGCGGTCCTCGTCGTGTCCGAGCTGGTGACGAACGCGATCGTGCACGCCGCGGGCAACCGCGTCATCTGCGAGATACGCGACGGCGAGGGACGCCTGCGGATAGCGGTGGAGGACCAGGGCTACGGGCCCACCGGGCCCCAGCTCCATCACACGGCCGAGGGTGAGGCCGAGGGCGAAGGCGGGCGGGGGCTCTTCCTCGTCGACTCGATGTGCAGCGGCTGGGGAGCCCACGACACATCGGGTTACGGCCCCGGGCGCGTCGTCTGGGCCGAACTGCCACACGCGGGCGCATCGCCGCACGGCACCGGCCGGCCGCTGACGCACGGCGCCGGACCGGCCCGCGCGACGCAGGCACCGCGCGGAACGGAGCCGCCGTGCTGAGGACCGCGCTCCAGCGGCTGGCCCGCGGCCTGCGGGACACCACGCCGCGCGGGATCGAACTGCCCCTGCCGGCCACGCTGCCGGCCTCCCTGGGGTGCGACGCGGTGGGCGTGCCCGCGGAGCACGGCTTCCGGCTGATGGCCCGGCTGCCGAGGACCGGCTGTGTCTTCGCGGACACCGACTGGTGGTGGTGGATCGTCCCGGCGGGCTCCGACCTCGATCTGACCTGGCCGTCCCCCGCCCGCTACATCAGCGGTACGACGGTCCCCGCGGTCCACCCCAAGCTGATCCACTGGCCGCAGGCGCCCACCCCGTACACCCCGCCGATCCCCTTCTACCTGATGGTCTGCCAGCTCAGCGGAACGGCCCCCGCGTGGGCGGCCGGTGGTACGGGGGCGGGCGCGGGGCCAGGGACGGGGACGGTGCCCGCGCAGCGTCCGGCGCGCCAGCGCGGCTAGCCTGCCGCGCCCCGGCCGCCCAGGTCCCGTACGCCGAGCAGCGCCCGCATCGCCTGTTCGGCCGCGTCCCGGTCCCGGGCCCGTACCGCGTCGAGGACGGCCCGGTGGCCGGGCACCGGGTCCGCCGGCGGCGGGGAGCCGTGGTGGGCGGGGCCCGGCCCGACGACCATCTCCATCCGCTCCAGCAACTCGTTGCCGGTGGCCGCGAGGAGCCCCCGGTGGAACGCCAGAGCGGCCTCGGCGGCGCGGGCGGGGCTGTCGGCGCTCTCCGCCAGCGCCCCGAGGGCCGTCTCCAGTGCGGTGAGGTCCGCGTCCGTACGGCGCTCGGCGGCCAGCCGGGCCGCGGCCGGCCCGACGATGGCACGGAGCTCGCCCAGATCGCGCAGCAGGGCGGGTCCTGCCGGTGCGCCGGGACCGTCCGCGAACTGCCAGCGCAGCACGTCCGCGTCGAGCAGGTTCCAGTCGGCGCGGGGCCGCACGAAGGTGCCGCGCTTCTGCCGGGCGTGGACCATGCCCTTGGCCGCTAGCACCTTCAGCGACTCCCGCAGGACGGTCAGGCTGACGTCCAACTCCCTTCGCAGCGCGCCGAGATCGAGCGTGGTGCCCTCGGGGATCCCCCCGCCGAGCACCCGGCGCGCCAGCGTCTCCACCGTCCGGCCGTGCACCCCCCGGTGTGTGTAGGGCGCCATACGGCTCCGCCTCTCTCCTGGTTCGGGGCCGACGGCCCCCGCCCGTTCAGGCGGATGCCTTCACGACGCTCCACCCGCCGTCCACGAGCAGGCTCGATCCGGTGATGTACGAGGCTTCCTCGGCCGCGAGGAAGGCGATCGCCGCGGCGACCTCCTCGGGGGTGCCGAAGCGGCGCGCCGCGGTCCCGGCGGCGCTGCGCGCCCGCTCCTCCTCGGGGATCCCGTCCCAGGCCGCGGTGAGGATCGGACCCGGCAGGACCGCGTTGACCCGTACCTCAGGCCCGTACTCCACGGCGAGTTGGGCGCAGAGCGAGAGCAGGGCGCCCTTGGAGGCGGCGTAGGCGGGGCGTCCCGGTATGCCCTGGTGGGCGTGGACGGACGAGGTCAGCACCACGGCGCCGCGCCGGGCGCGCAGATCGGGCAGGACCGCCCGGAAGCCGAGGAACCCACCGGTGAGGTTGACGGCGAGCTGCCGTTCCCAGGAGGCGAGGGTCATCTCGTGCGCCGGCGTGATGTCCACGGTGTACGCGTTGCTGACCAGGACGTCCACGGGTCCGAAGGTGTGGGCGGCGGTGACGATACGGTCCCAGCCGTCCTCCTGCGCCACATCGGCCAGCACGAACGCGGCCCGCCCGCCCTCCTCGCGGATCCGCGCGGCGGCGGGCACACCGCGCTCCGCGTCGGTGTCGGCGAGGACGACCGAGGCGCCCTCGGCGGCGAGGCGGGCCGCCGTGGCGGCGCCGATGCCCGAGGCGGCGCCGGTGACCACGGCGATCCGGTCGGTGAAGCGGGCGATTCCGTTCATGGGGCGCATGGGACGGTACGACTCCTCGGCCTTCGGGGACATGGACTGTGTCCCGAGGTTACGGCCTGATGTCCGAAGGCTCCGGCCGCCTACTGCCGTACCAGGACGACGAGTTCGGCGTCGTACTCCGCCGTCCACGCGAACGGCAGCCCGTAGTGCGTCAGATGGGCCCCGCCGTATGTCTCGCCCGACGCGGCGTCGGTGTAGCGGGCCGCCGGGTCCACGCCGCGCAGCCGCAGCCTGGCCGGGCGGCCCGGGACCAGAGGCGCCCCGTCGAGCCGGCCGGTGCTGAGGGCGGTGACGACGATCCGGCCGCCGCCGGGCTCCTCGTACTGGACCCCGCAGGTGGTGTCGGCGGGGGTGTTCAGCAGCCGCGCCTCGCCGTGGTGGACGATCTCGCGGACGTCCTTGTAGCGGGCGACCCAGCGCGCGGCCTCGGCGCGCCGCTCCGCGCTCCAGGTGCGGATGTCGGCGCCGATCCCGAGGACACCGGCGCTCGCGTTGACGAAGCGGAAGCCGAGGGAGCGGGGGCGCGGGTCGAAGATGCCGGGTGAGTCGGTGACCCAGGAGCTCATGGTGTGCGGGGCGTGCGCGTGCAGATAGCCGTACTGGATGGCGAGCCGGTCGAGCGGCGCCGTGTTGTCGCTGGGCCACACCACGTCCGTACGGGCGAGGGTGGCGTGCTCGATCCGGCCGCCGCCCGCCGAACAGCCCTCGACGGTGACGTGCGGGTGGCGGGCGCGGAGGTGGTCGAGGACGCGCAGATAGCCGGCGACGTGCGCGGCGTCGAGGTCGAGTTCCTCGGCGGGGCCGCCGCCGGGACGGCCGCGTTCGGTCGGCGGGCGGTTCATGTCCCACTTGAGGTAGCTGATCCCGTGGTCGCCGAGGAGCCGGTCGAAGGTGGCGAGCACGAAGTCCTGGACGTCCTCACGGCCGAGGTCGAGCAGGAGCTGGTTGCGGACCAGGCGGGCCGGGCGGCCCGCCACCCGGTAGACCCACTCGGGGTGCGCGGCGTACAGCTCGGAGCGGGGGCTGACGCACTCGGGCTCCACCCAGAGGCCGAAGTCCATGCCGAGGGCGCGGACTTCGCCGACGAAGGCGTCGAACCCGGCCGGGAAGGACGCCGGGTCGGGCCGCCAGTCGCCGAGACCGCCCGTGTCGTCGGCCCGGCCGGGGAACCAGCCGTCGTCGACGACGAACAGTTCGGCGCCCATGTCGGCGGCGATCCGGGCCAGTTCGAGCTGGCTGTCGGCGTCGACGTCGAAGCCGGTGGCCTCCCACGAGTTGTAGAGGACCTTGCGGGTACGTGCATCCGCCCGCCGGTGAGCCCGCGCTCGTAGCGGTGCCAGACCCGGGCCAGGCCGTCGAGTCCGTCCGGGCTGAAGGCGCAGGCGAGCTTCGGGGTGGTGAGCCGGGCGCCGGGGGCGAGCCGTACCGCGCCCTCGTGGGGCAGCCGTCCCGCGCGGACGCGGACCGCGCCGCCGGGCTCGGCGTCGGTGGTGATGTGCCAGTTCCCGGGCCACTGGAGGGCGACGCCGTAGGTGGGGACGCCGGTGGCCCCGTCAGGGTGCGCGGCGTCCTGGACGGCGAGCCAGGGGGCGTACGCGTGGCCGGGCACGGCCTGGGTGGAGGCCATCTCGAAGCGGCCACGGGTCAGTTCGAGCTGGGTGCGCTGGAACTCCTGGGCCCACTGGCCGGTGAGGTACGTGAGCCGGGCGCCGGCCGTCACGGGGATGTTCACGGCGGCCGAGTCGAAGCGCTCCAGGCGCAGTTCGCTGTCGCCGGTGCACACCAGCTCGGCCCAGCGCAGGATCACGTCCGTGCCGGGGACGCTCTCGTAGTGGAGCGTCGCGTCGAGCCCCAGGGTCTCGTCGGTGAAGAGGAGCCGCAGCGCGCGGTCCCCGTCCGTCTCGGCTCCGGTGAAGGCCCACCACACGCCGCGGTCCTCGCCGGGGCGCTGGGCGAGCAGATCGGCGCCGGTGAACGGCCGCAGCCCGTACGGGATGTACTCGGCGGGGGCCAGGTCGGCCGGGGTGACGAAGTGCGTACGGCGCGACCAGTCGAGCGGCGAGGGGCCGCTCTCCACGCCGTGCGGTCCCCAGGCGGTCAGTTCGGCCCACTGGCCTTCCGGGGCGAGCGCGACGGCATAGGTGGTGTTCTCCGTGCGCAGGATCCACCGGTGGGCCGGGGCCCGGTCGCCGGGGTCGTGGTCGGCCGGGGGCTGGTCGGGCGCGTGCGTGGTCACGTGGCTGCTCCTCGTTCGGCGGCCCCAGCCTGACGGGGCGCCGCGACCCCGTCAAGATTAATTACTAATTAATCGCACCATCGGGCGGAATGAGACATCCTGCTTGTCGAGTGACCCGTTCCGGCCGATTCCGATCACATAGGCTCGTCCGCGAGATGAACACCAACCAGACCCCCCTCGGCCCCAAGGCCGACAAGGAATCGGTGCGCCGGCACAATCTGAGCCTTGTGCTGAGGGCGGTACGGGACGAGGGCGAGACGACCCGGGCCGGGGTGGCGGCGCGGGTGGGGCTGACCCGGGCCGCGGTCTCCTCGCTGGTCGAACAGTTGATGGAGAGCGGATTCCTCTCCGAATCCGGCAAAACCTTCAGCGGGCAGGCCGGGCGCCCTGGCACCGTACTGAAGGTGACGCGTTCGGGACCCGCCGGGATCGGCGTGGAGATCAATATCGACTACGTGTCGGTGTGCGTGGTCGATCTGTCCGGCACGGACCGGGTACGGCTGACCGAGCACCTCGACAACCGTGGTACGGAGCCCGCCGAGGTACTGGCCCGCGGCGCCCGGATCGCCGCGCGCACCCTGGAGTCGGCGGCCGAGCAGGGGTTGCACCCGGTCGGGGTCCAACTCGCCCTGCCGGGGCTGGTGTCGGGGGGCACGGTACGCCAGGCGCCGAACCTCGGCTGGAACCGGGTACCGGCGCAGGCGCTGTTCGCGCGCGCCCTGGCGGGGCAGCGCCCCACGGCGCCCGAACTGCCGGTGAGTTCGGAGAACGAGGCCAATCTGGCGGCGCTGGCCGAGCTGTGGTTCGGCGGCCCGGGACCGCTCCGTACCTTCCTCTACCTGACCGGCGAGATCGGTGTCGGCGGGGCGCTGGTGCTGGACGGCGAACTCCTGCGCGGGGCCCACGGGTTCGCCGGGGAGATCGGCCATGTGGTCGCCGACGCGGACGGACCGCTGTGCCGGTGCGGCGCCCGGGGGTGCCTGGAGCAGTACGCGGGCCAGTCGGCGCTGCTGCGGGCGGCGGGCATCGACGAGGACGCCGGGGTGCCGGGCGTGGCGGAACTGGAGCGCCGGGCGCTCCGGGGCGACGCGGCGGCGCTGGCGGCGGTCGAGCGGGCCGGGACCATGCTGGGCCGGGTGCTGTCGGGGGCGGTGAACCTCCTCGACCCGGACGCGGTCGTGCTCGGCGGGATCTACCGGGAGCTGATGCCCTGGCTGTCGCCCGCCGCGGACCGGGAGCTGACGGCCCGTGTGGTGTCGGGCCTGTGGCCGCGCGGCAGCGGGCGGTTGCGCGCGTCCTCCTCGGCGGGGGACGCGGCGCGCGGCGGGGCGGCGCTGGTGGTACGGGCGGTGCTGGCCGACCCGGTGGCGTACGTGGGGCGGGGCGGCCCCGTCAACGGCGGGACCGCCCCGGCCGACCAGGGCGCCGGGAACGGCTGACCACGGCGCCGGGAACGGCTGACGCCGGACGGGTCCGATAGGGATCCGTCCGGCGTGCGCGTACCGCGTGTCCGCGTGGGTGCGTGTCCGCGTGTCCGCGTGTCCGCGCCCCGGAGGCCGTCGGGTCAGCGGGCCCCGAGCAGGTGGTCCATCGCGAGCTGGTCCAGGTGCTCGAACGCCATCCCGCGCGCCCCGGCCGCCTCGACGTCGAACTCCTCGTACGCGGCGCGGTCCGCCAGCAGTCCGGCCACCCCGTCGGCGGCGGAGGGCTCTGCCAGCTCCCCGACGCGCGAGGCGCTCAGCGCCTCCTGGACCAGCGGGTCGGCGCGGAAGGCGGCGGCCCGCTCCTTCAGGATCAGGTAGTTGCGCATGCAGCCGGCGGCGGAGGCCCACACCCCGTCGAAGTCCTCGGTGCGCGGCGGCTTGAAGTCGAAGTGCCTGCTGCCGTCCCAGCCCGCGTTCTCCAGCAGGTCCACCAGCCAGAAGGCGGCCCGCAGATCACCGGCGCCGAAGCGCAGGTCCTGGTCGTACTTGATGCCGTTCTGGCCGTTGAGGTCGATGTGGTAGAGCTTGCCCGCCCACAGGGCCTGGGCGATGGAGTGCGGGAAGTTCAGCCCCGCCATCTGCTCGTGGCCGACCTCAGGGTTCACCCCGAACAGTTCGGGGCGCTCCAGTTGTTCGATGAAGGCCAGGGCGTGGCCGACGGTGGGCAGCAGGATGTCGCCGCGCGGCTCGTTCGGCTTGGGCTCGATGGCGAAGCGCAGCTCGTACCCCTGCTCGGTGACGTAGTCGCCGAACAGGTCGAAGGCTTCCTTCATCCGGTCGAGCGCGGATCGTACGTCCTTGGCGCCGCCCGACTCCGCGCCCTCACGGCCGCCCCAGGCCACAAAGGTCTTCGCGCCCAGCTCGGCGGCGAGGTCGATGTTGCGCAGGGTCTTGCGGAGCGCGTAGCGGCGGACGTCGCGGTCGTTGGCGGTGAAGGCGCCGTCCTTGAAGACGGGGTGGGTGAAGAGGTTGGTGGTGACCATGGAGGTGACGATGCCGGTCGCGTCCAGGGCCTGCCGGAAGCGCTTGATGTGCGACTCGCGCTCGGTGTCGGAGGAGCCGAAGGGGATCAGGTCGTCGTCGTGGAACGTCACGCCGTACGCGCCGAGATCGGCGAGGCGCCGCACGGACTCGACGGGGTCGAGGGCCGGGCGGGTCGCGTCCCCGAACGGGTCCCTGCCCTGCCAGCCCACCGTCCAGAGGCCGAAGCTGAACTTGTCCTCAGGGGTGGGGGTGAAGCGTTCCGTCATGCTCTGGCCGCCTTCGATACCTCGGGTCCGGTGGGTGCCGTAACCTTTTTGTTTCCTGACATGACTAATAATGCATGCCGGTCGCCGCACGGAAAACCCCCGCGCCGCATCCCGGCCGACTCACCGCCGACTCCCCGCCGACTCCCCGCCGGGGGCGATGATCGGCGGGACGGTTCCCGTGCGCCGCGCCATCGCGTAATTTGTTCTCCCGACGTCCAAAACCGCTGCTCGGAAGAGGTACGCCCATGTCGCAGAGCCCGGTCGTGATCGGCGTGGACAGCTCCACCCAGTCCACGAAGGCGGCCTTCACCGACGCCGCCACCGGTCGGCTGCTCGCCGTGGGCCGCGCCCCGCACCGGGTGTCCGGCGAGGGCGGGGCCCGGGAGAGCGACCCGGAGAACTGGTGGGACGCCCTGCGCGAGGCGGTCGCCGCCGGACTGAAGGAGTCCGGTACGGACCCCTCGGCCGTGACCGGGATCGCGGTGGCGGGGCAGCAGCACGGACTGGTGGTGCTGGACCGCGGCGGCAAGCCGCTGCGCCCGGCGCTGCTGTGGAACGACACCCGCTCGGCCCCGCAGGCCGCCGCGCTCACCGAAGCGCTCGGCGGCCCCGGCGCCTGGACGGCGCGTACGGGCTCGGTGCCGGTGGCCTCGATGACGGCCACGAAGTGGCAGTGGCTGCGGGAGAACGACGCGGCCGTCGCGCGGGCCACGGCGGCCGTCAGGCTCCCCCACGACTTCCTCACCGAACGGCTGTCGGGGGTCGCGGCGACGGACCCGGGCGACGCCTCGGGCACCTGCTGGTACTCGACGGCGACCGGCGGGTACGACGAG
This sequence comes from Streptomyces sp. NPDC087310, assembly GCF_044744405.1. NCBI lineage: Bacteria > Bacillati > Actinomycetota > Actinomycetes > Kitasatosporales > Streptomycetaceae > Streptomyces > Streptomyces sp. NPDC087310. The sequence goes on from NZ_JBIUYF010000002.1 coordinate 131,001, forward strand.
GAGCTGCTGACGCTCCTCGGCCTCGACCCCGCGCTGCTGCCCGCCGTCGCGGCGACGGGGGCCACCCGGGTCGGCTCGCTGACGGCCGGGGCGGCGGCCGAACTCGGCCTGCCCGCCGGTGTCGCGGTCGCCGCGGGGACCGGCGACAACATGAGCGCGGCGATCGGTCTGGGGTTCGGCGGCGCCGGGCTGCTCGACCACCCGGTGCTCTCCCTGGGCACCTCGGGCACGGTCTTCGCCGCCACCCGTACCCGCCCCGCGTCCATCGCGCTCGCGGGGTTCGCCGCCGCCGACGGTACGTACCTTCCGCTGGCCTGCACCCTCAACTGCACGCTGGCCGTGGACAAGGTGGCCGCGCTGCTCCGGCTCGACCGGGAGGACGCGGTGCCGGGCGGTGAGGCCGTCGTGCTGCCGTATCTCGACGGGGAGCGCACCCCCGATCTGCCGGCCGCCTCCGGGCTGCTGACCGGGGTGCGCCACGACACCACGCCGCAGCAGCTCCTGGGCGCCGCGTACGAGGGCGCGGCCGTCACCGTACTGCGCGCGCTGGACGAGGTGTTGCGCGCGTGCGGGCTCGATCCGGCGGACCCGGCGGTGGCCACCCGCCCGATGCGGCTGGTGGGCGGCGGCGCGCGGGGCCGGATGTGGGTGGAGACCGTACGGCGCCTCTCGGGCCGGCCCCTGATCGTGCCGGCGGGCGGCGAACTGGTCGCACTCGGCGCGGCGGCGCTCGCGGCGGGCGCGGCGACAGGCCAGGACCCGGTGGCGGTCGCGACGTCCTGGGACGCCGGCGGCGGGGCCGAACTGGAGGCGGTGGAGCGGGACATGGAGACCTGGGAGCGGGTGGGCACGGTGCTGGACAAGGCGGCGCCGAGCCTGCTGGCCTGAGACGGGACGGGCCCGCGTCCCGCCGTACGGCGGCCGGACGCGCGCCGGTTCCGCGCCGATGAGCGCCCCCGCGCGCCACTTGAGGGGGCGTCAGGCGCCCCTCTACGCTGCGGTCCTGAGCGGGCGCGGCCCGCGTCGGGGAGGGGAACCGGCCATGTCCGACGCACCGTCCGGGGAAGAGCCGTACGAGAAGGCGGTGTTCGGCTCGGAGCCCTCCGGTTCCGACGGGGAGCCGTCCGAGGAAGCGCTCCTCGAAGCCGTCCTCGGCTACGGGGGCGGCACCAGCCGTACGCGCCATCCGCACCGCGAACTGGCCGGGCACGTACGGAAGATCGAACGCCATCAGCTCCTCCGCGCCAGAACCGTCCGCTGTGTCGAGACCCGCACCGAGGAGAAGGCCGAGCACCACGGGCCGGTCGATCTGTCCGGCCGGCCCCGCTACCAGGACGATGTGGGCAGTCATGTCCTCGCGGCCCCGAAGGACGCCCACGAGACGCTGAGGCTGGAGCTGGTGCGCGAGGGCTCCGACCGGGAGATCATCTGTGGCTGCGACAACGGCCGTATCACCTGCCCCGGTTGTCAGGGCCGGGGCAAGCGCCCGTGCCCCGACCCGCAGACGGCTCCCTGCCCGGACTGCCTGGGGGTCGACTCGTGCACCCACTGCCCGGACCCGCGGCGCCGCGAGGAGAGCGGGAAGCCGGCGGCGGACGGGGCGGCGCGGGCCCGCGAGGCCGACGTACCGCCCAGGACCACCTGTGCCCGCTGCCACCGCAAGGAGACGGCCTGCGCGACATGCAGGGGCCGGGGCGTCGTCACCTGCGCCACCTGCGGCGGCAAGAACGTCGTACGGTGCGAGGAGTGCGACGGCTCCCGCCGTATCGAGCACGCCCAGTGCGGTGGCAAGGGCAGCGTCGTCCGCTGGGTCGCGGGGATCATCCGGCGCAGGACGTCCGTCCGTACGCTGGAGCTGCCCGAGCGGAGCTGGCCCCGCCCGGTCCGCACCCGGCTGGAGCGCACCACCACCCGCTGGACCGAGCTGACCGGCGCGGGGAGCGACCCGTTCGCGGTGCCGGACGGCGTCGACCGGACCCACCGCCGCTCCCTCGAAGGCCATCTCGCCCCTGAGCCCAGGGAGATCGCGCGGGAGGTGAGCGTCCGGAGTCTGCGGCTGACCCGGCTGAAACTGGTGAACCAGCCGAACTGGGTCTTCTACGTGCTCCCCGGCGAGCGCGGGCTCGTCGTCACCCGCGTACCGTCCCGGCGGTTGCTGCTGCACGCGTCGGGGATCGCGGCGGGCGCGCTGACCGTGCTGATCCTCCTGCTGACGCTGGTCGGCTGAGATCCGCCGGCCCCTCAGCCCGTCGTCACCCCGGCCGCCGCCAGCGACAGGGCCGCCAGGACCGGGCGGATCAGCGGATGGTCCTCCGCGCCCCTGCGTACGGCGGCGAAGACGCGGCGGGTCGCGGCCGGGCCCACCACGGGGCGTACGACCGTGCCCTTGAGCTCCATGCCGCGCAGCGCCGAGCGGGGCACCAGGGCGACCCCGGCGCCCGCGCCCGCGAGGGCGACGACCGCGCGGAAGTCGTCCGAGGAGTGCGCCAGGCGGGGCTGGAAGCCGGCCAGTTCGCAGGCGAGCTGTATGACGTCGTGGCAGGGGTTGCCCGGGTAGGGGCCGATCCAGTCGCTGTCGGCGAGACCGTCGAGCGTGACCTCCGCGGCGAGGCCCAGCGGGTGGGCCGCGGGCAGCACCGCGTCGAAGGGCTCCGCGTACAGCGCCACCCGGGAGAGCCGCAGGTCGTCCTCGCGCGGGGCGCCCCGGTACTCGACCGCGACGGCCACGTCCGCCTCCCCGTCGAGCACCAGCGGCAGGCTCTCGTCGCCCTCGGCGTCCCGTACCCGTACCCGGATGTCGGGGTGTTCCCCGGCGAGCTGCCGCAGGGCGGGGGCCAGTACCTCGGCGATGCCGGTGGCGAACGCGGCGACCGTGACCTCGCCGGCCGTGCCGCCCGCGTACGCGGCCAGTTCCGCCTCCGCGCGTTCGAGCTGGGCGAGGACCTGATGCGTGTGGGCGAGCAGGATGTCCCCGGCGGCGGTCAGCCTGACCCCCCGGCCACTGCGGGTCAGCAGGGCGTGGCCCGTCTCCTGCTCCAGCGCGGCGAGCTGCTGGGAGACGGCCGAGGGAGTCAGGTAGAGCGCGGCGGCCGCGGCGGTCACCGTACGGTGTTCCGCGACGGCCCGCAGGACGCGCAGCCGGCGGGGATCGATCACCCGCGCCATCCTGCCAGGTCGCCCGCGTGCCACCGGACCGCCCCGCCCGCGCCTGTTCCCGGTCCCGCCCCGGTCAGCTCTCGTTCTTCATGACGTCGCGCGCGTCGATGAACGCCGCGACCGCCCGCTCCACGTCCGCGGTGGAGTGCGCGGCGGAGAGCTGCACCCGGATCCTGGCCCGGTCCATCGGCACCACGGGGTAGGAGAAGCCGATCACGTACACGCCGCGCTCCAGCAGCAGTTCCGCCATCCGGCCCGCCGCGGCGGCGTCACCGATCATGACCGGGGCGATGGCGTGGTCGCCGGGCAGGATCTCGAACCCGGCCTCGGTCATCCGCGTACGGAAGAGCCGGGTGTTGGCGTTCAGCCGCTCCCGGAGTCCGTCCGCGCCCTCCAGCAGGTCGAGCACCGTGAGGGAGGCGGCGGCGATGACCGGCGCGAGGGAGTTCGAGAAGAGGTAGGGGCGGGAGCGCTGGCGCAGCAGGGCGACGATCTCGGCGCGCGCGGCGACATAGCCGCCGGACGCGCCGCCGAGCGCCTTGCCGAGCGTGCCGGTGAGGATGTCGACGCGGTCCAGCACACCGTGCAGTTCGGGCGTGCCGCGGCCACCGGGGCCGACGAAGCCCACGGCGTGCGAGTCGTCGACCATGACCAGCGCGTCGTAGCGGTCGGCGAGGTCGCAGATCTCGTCGAGCGGGGCGACGTACCCGTCCATGGAGAACACGCCGTCCGTGACGATCAGCCGGCGCCGGGCGTCCTGCGCCTCCTTGAGCCGGGTCTCAAGATCGGTGAGGTCGCGGTTGGCGTAGCGCAGGCGGCGGGCCTTGGAGAGCCGGATGCCGTCGATGATGCTGGCGTGGTTGAGGGCGTCGGAGATGACGGCGTCCTCCGGGCCGAGCAGGGTCTCGAAGACACCGCCGTTGGCGTCGAAGCAGGAGGAGTAGAGGATCGTGTCCTCCTGGCCGAGGAACGCGGACAGGCGCCGCTCCAGCTCCTTGTGGATCTCCTGGGTGCCGCAGATGAACCGTACGGAGGCCATCCCGTAGCCCCAGCGGTCGAGCGCGTCCTTGGCGGCGGCGACGACCTCGGGGTGGTCGGCGAGGCCGAGGTAGTTGTTGGCGCAGAAGTTGAGTACGTCGCCGGGCGCGCCGCCCGCCGCGACGGCGACGGAGGCGCTCTGCGGGGTGGAGATCACGCGCTCGGGCTTGAAGAGACCGGCGGCGCGGATCTCGTCGAGGGTGGCGGACAGTTCGTCCCGGACGGACCCGTACATGGGGGCTCCCTGTGCGTTCTGTGGGCTTCAGCGGGGCGGTCGCGGGGTCGGACCGGACGGGGTGGGTGACGGGGCCGACCGCCGCGGAGGTGAGGGCGGAGGTGATGGGGGGGCGGCCGGGCTCAGCCGGTCCAGTCGAGGATGATCTTGCCGCTGCGGGCGGTGGCCGCCTCGTCGAACGCGGCCTCGAACTCCTCGAACCCGTAGCTGCCGGTGATGACGGGGGTGAGGTCGAGCCCGCCTTCGAGGAGCACGGTCATCGCGTACCAGGTCTCGAACATCTCGCGGCCGTAGATGCCCTTGATCGTGATCATCGAGGTGACGATCTTCGACCAGTCGATCGCGAACTCCTCGGCGGGCAGGCCGAGCATGGCGATCCGGCCGCCGTGCGTCATGTTGTCGACCATGTCGCGCAGCGCCTCGGGCCGGCCGGACATCTCCAGACCGATGTCGAAGCCCTCCTTGAGGCCGAGCCGACGCTGGGCCTCCGCGATGCCGCTGCCGGGGGCGGAGACGTCGAGGGCGAGGGTGGCGCCCACCTTGCGGGCCAGTTCCAGGCGGTACGGGCTGACGTCGGTGATCGCGACATGGCGCGCCCCGGCGTGCCGGGCGACGGCGGCGGCCATGATCCCGATGGGGCCAGCGCCGGTGATCAGCACGTCCTCGCCGACGAGCGGGAAGGAGAGCGCGGTGTGCACGGCGTTGCCGAAGGGGTCGAAGATCGCGGCGATGTCGAGGTTCACGTCGGAGCGGTGGACCCAGACGTTCGAGGCGGGCAGGGCGACGTACTCCGCGAAGGCGCCGTCGCGGCCGACGCCGAGGCCGACCGTACTGCGGCAGAGATGGCGCCGGCCCGCGAGACAGTTGCGGCAGGTGCCGCAGACGAGGTGGCCCTCGCCGCTGACGAGATCACCGACGGCGACCTCCCGTACGGCGGCGCCGACGGCGACGACCTCACCGACGAACTCGTGGCCGAGGATCCGGGGTGCCGTGACGGCCTGCCGGGCCCAGCCGTCCCAGGAGCGGATGTGCAGATCGGTGCCGCAGATGCCGGTACGGGCCACCTTGATCAGCACGTCGCCGTCGCCGGTCTCCGGCTCGGGTACGTCCATGAGCCACAGCCCCGGCTCGGCCTTCTGTTTCACAAGTGCCTTCATGGGGCGCGGCTCCCGGGGGTGATGGTGCTGAACGGTGATCACTGTGCTGTGGTCACCGTGCGGTGATCGCAGTGGAGTGATCGCAGTGAGGTGATCGCTGTGCGGTGATCGACTCCAATGTGCCGACCGCGACCGTTCCGGTCCATCGAGGATTTCTTAAGCGGCCCCACAGCGCAGCTTCACACCGGCCTCACGCGGCGGCCCGGGAGCGCCGCCGAAGCCGCCGTTGGCGGGGTACGCGCCCCACGGGGCCGGTGACCTCGGCCTCTTCCGGGTCGGCCGGTACGGGGCAGATCGCGCGCCGGGACACGGCCGACCGGGTGGCGCCGGCCCTCCGCCGGCGGCGTTCGGCGCGGAGGGTGGCGGCGCGGTACGTGGGGACGGAGACGGCAGGGGCGGAGCCGGCGGGGACGGGCTCCGGCGTCGACGACGGGCCCGCCGTCCCTGCCGTCACCGCGGCCGTCCGCGTCAGCAGCACCACGCCGCGCGCCGCGACCACGGCGCCCACGAGCGCGGCGGCGACGCCCAGTTCACCGCCCTGGAGCCCTTCGCCCAGCAGTGCCAGACCTATGACGGACGCGGCGACCGGATTGGCCAGGGTCAGCACCGCGAGCGGGGCTCCCAGGCCGCCCCGGTAGGCCGTCTGCGAGAGCAGCAGACCGCCCGAGGCGAAGGCCGCGACGACCAGGGCCACGGCCCCGACCTGCCAGAGGGGCAGCGCGCCGGTGGCCCCTTCGCGCTCCGTGGCGGCGACCGTGACCGTCTGCGTGAGGGCGGAGGCTACGCCGGAGATGATCCCGGAGGCCGCCGCGTGCCGCAGTCCCGGCCGGGCTCCGGGCCTGGTCAGCAGGGCGACCAGGGCCATGGCGACGCCCGCGACGCCGAGTGCCTGCGGCAGGGTGAGCGTCCGCTCGGGAGAGGCCCCGGCGGCCGTCAGCAGGATGATCGCGAGACCGACCAGGGTGAGCGCCGTGCCGCGCCACTCGCCCCGGCTGACCTGGCGCCCGGCGCGGCGGGCGCCCAGCGGTACGGCGGCGACGAGCGTGAGCGCGCCCAGCGGCTGGACGACCGTGAGCGGGCCGTACGTCAGCGCCACGACATGGAGCAGCGCGCCGGTGGCGTTCAGCCCGACGGCCGACCACCAGGGGCCCCTGCGCAGCAGGCTGAGGAGCGGCGTGCCCTGCCGCGTACGGGCGGCGAGGCGTTCTTGTGCGACGGCCGCGCAGGCGTAGGCGACGGCGGAGACGAGGGAGAGCGCCACCGCGACGGCCATCCCGGCGCTCATCGGACCGCTCCCGCGGCGGTGCCCCGGACCGCGACCGGAACCCCGGCAGGCTCCGGATCCGGTTCCTGTGGCGGCGCCGGTAGGGCCGACCGTACGACCAGGGATCCGTGCGGTGCGGACTCAGGGCGCGGCGCCCTGAGGAACGCCAGGGTGACGGCGAGCAGCGCGCCCGCCACGATCGCGTCGAGCCAGTAGTGGTTGGCGGTGCCGACCACCACGAACAGGGTGACCAGCGGGTGCAGCAGCCAGAGCCACCGCCACCGTGACCGGGTGGCGGCGATCAGCCCGACCGCGACCATCAGGGCCCAGCCGACGTGCAGCGAGGGCATCGCCGCGAACTGGTTCGCCATCGGATCGGTGGCGGGGCTCGGCCCGTACACCGAAGGCCCGTACACCCGCGCCGTGTCCACCAGTCCGGTCGCCGGGAGCAGCCTCGGCGGCGCGAGCGGCATCAGCAGGTGCAGGGCGAGCGCGGCGCCGGTCAGGGTGGCGAGGGCCCGGCGGGCCCGGACGTAGTGGCCGGGCCCGCGCCAGTAGAGCCAGCCGAGGAAGAGCACGGTGGCCGGGAAGTGGACGGCCGCGTAGTACGTGTTCGCGGCCTGCACCAGCGTCTCGCTGTGCAGCAGGACCCCCTGGACACCGCCCTCGCCCGGCAGCCCGAGGGCGCGCTCCCAGCCCCGGACGCGGTCGGCGTTGTGGAACGCCTCGCCGGTGCGGCCGTCGGCGAGGAGCCTGCCCAGTTTGTAGACCAGGAACAGTCCGGTGACGAGCATCAGCTCTCGTACGAGGGGCGGTCGGGCGGAAGAGCGCTGCTTCCGTTCGGCGGGCCCAGTGCGGGTGTGGTGGTGCACCACCCGACCCCCTTGCATGGACGACACGGCGTCCTGCGACGACGTGGTGGTACGGCGGCGGGGTCTGCACCCGGCCCTATCGATACGCCAGTGTACCGAAACGGATTCGTTTCGGTACACTGGCGTATCGGTACACTGCCGTATCGATGTGTCAGCGCGAGAGCCGAGGAGAGACGATGACGTCGCAGCGCCGCTCCAAGATCACCCCGGAACGGGAACGGGAGTTGTACGAGGCGGCTCTCGAACTGCTCAGGGAGAGCGGCTACGACGCACTGACCATGGAGGGCGTCGCCGCCCGCTCCCGCTGCGGCAAGTCCACGCTCTACCGGCAGTGGCGTACGAAGCCGCAGCTCGTCGCCGCCGCGCTGCGCGGCACCCGCTGCGCCATGCTCGCGGATGTCGACACCGGTGGGCTGGAAGGGGACTTGAGGGCGGCGGTCCGCGTGGCGGCGCTCGGCGCGGGACGCGACACGGCACTGCTCCACGCGCTCAGCCATGCCGCGCTCCAGAACCCGGAGCTGCTGCTGGCGCTGCGGGAAACGCTCATCGAACCGGAGATCACGGCCATCGAGGCCATGCTGGAGCGCGCCGTGACCCGGGGCGAGCTGGCCGCGGACAATCCCGCCATCGAGTTCGTCGCCGCCCAGCTCATCGGCGTGATGCGCGCGCGGCCGACGACGGAGGGGCGGTACGCGGATGAGGCGTATCTCACGCGGTTCCTGGAGGCCGCGGTCTTTCCCGCGCTCGGTCTGCGGACCGGCGCGCACCCCTGACCGGCGGACCGTCGTTCCGAGCGGATGACGACGGTCCGTCCGCGCCGCACCGTGGGGACGGGAGCGGCGCACCACATGACGGTGGGCTCCTTCTCCGGAAGGGGCCCACCGCCATGTCCGGGGCCGTCGGGGCCGGAGGGCCGCCTCACCTGTTCGTCAAGAAACCTTGACGTCAAGCTGCCCTGACGGAAGACTCGGCCCATGTCCACCCCCGATGAGCTGGAAACCCGCTTCACCCTGCGCACCGCCGTCGCGCGCTACGACGAGCTGCGCACCCGCGAGTCGCTGTCCGACCCCGACGAGGACGGCGCCGACGGCCCGGACGGCGCGTTCTCCGGCGTCGCCGCGCTGAGCCGTGACGAGACGCTGGAGCTGCTGGCGCTGGGCGAGCTGATCGCCCGCAAGGCGGCGTACGGGCGTCAGCTCTCCGTACGGTCGGCGCGCCGCGCCGGCGCGTCCTGGTCCCGGATCGGGGCGGCCCTGGGCACCAGCAAGCAGGCCGCCTGGGAGGCGCACAACCGCTGGATCGACGAGCAGGACGGCCGACGGCCGCGGACCGGCTCGATCGGCTGGGACGCCACGGAAGTGGAAGCCGCGCGGGCCCTGGCCGGTGGCCCGGACGACGACAAGGACCGCACATGACACCCCCGCCCGCCGCCTCCCCCTCTCCCGCCTCCGCCGCGCTCACCCCCTTCACCCTCGCCGTACCGCAGCGGGAGCTGGACGAGCTCTCCGCCCGGCTGGCGGCGACCCGCTGGCCCGCCGCGGCCACCGGTCCCGGATGGTCGCAGGGCGTCCCGCTCCCCTATCTCCAGGAGCTGGCCGCGTACTGGGCCGACGGCTACGACTGGCGCGCCCAGGAGGCCGAACTCAACGGATTTCCGCAGTTCACCACCACGATCGACGGCGCCACCGTGCACTTCCTGCACATCCGCTCGCCCCGGCCCGGCGCGCTGCCCCTGCTGCTCACCCATGGCTGGCCCGGATCCGTGGTCGAGTTCCTCGATGTGATCGGCCCGTTGACGGATCCTCCGGCGTCGGCCGGCGGCGACGCGTTCGATCTGGTGATCCCCTCCCTCCCCGGCTACGGGCTCTCCGGGCCGACCCCCGGCCCCGGCTGGGACGTGCGCCGCGTCGCGCGGGCGTGGGCCGAGCTGATGCGGCGGCTCGGGTACGACCGCTACGGCGCGCAGGGCGGCGACTGGGGCCATGCGATCACCCTCGAACTGGGCCGCGCGGACGCCTCCCATGTCGTCGGCGTCCATGTCAACACGCTGCTGACACCGCCACCCGACGATCCGGCCGTGGCCGCCGCACTGGGCGACGAGGACCGGGAGCGGCTGCGCCGTACGGCCGACGCGTACGCCGAGATGTCGGGGTACGCGCTGCTCCAGAGCACCCGGCCGCAGACGCTCGGGTACGCGCTCACCGACTCGCCGGTCGGTCAACTCGCCTGGATCGTCGAGAAGTTCGGGGAGTGGACGGACTCGGCAGGGCTACCGGAGGACGCGGTGCCGCGCGACCGGCTGCTGACCAACGTGATGCTCTACTGGCTGACCCGTACGGCGAGTTCGTCGGCGCGGCTGTACTGGGAGCACGCCCGCTCCCCGCACACCCGTGCCCCTTCCGGTCCGGTGCGCGAGCCGTATCCCACACCAACGGGTGTCGCGGTCTTCGGCGGGGATCTCGCGCGTCCGGTGCGGCGGCTCGCCGAGCGGGACCACCCCGTCGTCCACTGGACGGAGTTCGACCGCGGCGGCCACTTCGCCGCCCTGGAGCAGCCCGGTCTCTTCGTCGGCGATGTCCGGGCCTTCTTCCGTCGCTTCCGCGCGCGGCGCTGAGCGCGGCCGGAGGACGGGGCCGTGCTGAGATGGATCGGGTGCGTTCGTCTCCTCATGGGACCATTCATTGACGTAGTGTCAGCGATCCGGAGAATGGTCGATTCTGCACGGCCCGGACACGGGCCGTGACGAAAACGCCGCCGGGAGCCCCGTCGCGGGCACCGGCCGGGGCGTGGTGAGGAGGCGGATGACGGCGCTCGGCGGCGCGAGGAAGTCCGTACCAGGGGGGCGCGAAGCGCTCTCCCGTGAGGCTTACCGGAACGCGCACCAGCTTGATCAGGACAGCTCACAATCAGTCAATTCCAGCCAGGCGGCGGGCACATGCACCGGTGTTGACGATCCGACATGGCCAGATACGCTCCACTACGCCTTGCCCCCACGACATCGCGCCTCGTCAGCGCACCGCACTACGCCCGTCCCCGCATCTGGAGGCCGATCGTGACCTGCGTCTCGGAACAGCGCCTGGCTCAGCAGCTTCCGGCCGTGCCGTTCTACTGTCCGGTTCCGCCCGCCCGGCACCGCTCGGGCGAGGCCCTCAACGACCGCACCGTACGGTGGATGCGCCGGCAGCGGCTCGACCAGGACGAGCGGCAGCTCAAACGTCTCGCCGTCTGCGACTTCGGCGGACTGGCCGCGTCGACGATGCCGTACGGACGGCTCGAACCCCTCACCCTGATGGCCAAGTTGCACGCCGTCCTCTTCTCCCTGGACGACGGGGTGTGCGACGAGTCGGCGGCGACGGCGGATCTGATGGTGCAGGAGACCTCACGCATCATGCGCGCCCTGGAGGCACCGGAAGCGCGTTCGGCCACCGATTCCCCGCACACCGCCGCGCTGCGCGGGATCCGGCGGGAGCTGGAGCGGTACGCCTCGGCCCGCCAGCTCCGCCGGTTGACCGAGGCGATGCGCGTCTACACCTCGGGGCTGGTGTGGGAGGCGTCCTGGCGGAGCGACGCCCGGCTGCCGTCGATCGACGACTACGTCACGCTGTGGATGCGGGCCATCGGCATGGCGCCGTCCACCGCCATGATCGAGATCGTCGGCGGCTTCTCCGTGTCCGACGAGGACCTCCAGGACCCGCGCGTACAGGCCCTCACGGAGATCACCTGGACGCTGGTGAGCTGGGACAACGACCTCTACTCCCGTAACAAGGAGCTGGAGCGGGCGGGCGACGACCTCAATCTGATCGATGTGGTGTGCCAGGAACAGGGGTGCGATCCGCAGCGCGCCCTCGTCCGGGTCGTGGCGATGCGGGACCGGGTGATGGTGCTCTTCGACCGGCTGGCCGCGCAGGTCGAGGCGGAGGCGGACGACGGTCTGCGCCGTTATGTACGGGGGCTCGGCCAGTTCGTCCGCGGCCATCTCGACTGGGCGTCGCACTGCCCCCGTTACACCGTGTCCTCGGGTCCGCGGACCCCGCCCGGCGGGTGGTGGAAGCAGCAGCCGGCCGACAACAGCCTGGAACCGCTTCCCATCCCGACGATCGCCTGGTGGTGGGACCAGCTCGCCCCGGTGCGCTGACCCACCTCCCTCCCCCTTCATCGCCTTCCGTCAGTACCCGCGCCACCAGCGGGCCACGGCCCGCCACGCCCGCCGGGGCGCGCTGCTGCCCGTACGCTGCTCCGGAACCCCTGCCACCGGCACCGGCACCGGCACCGGCACCGGCCCACCGTCGTCCGTGGACGGTGGCTCGGGGGCCGGCGACGCCGCCGCCTCGGGGACGTACGGCGTGCTCGGTACGGTGCGGGGCGAGGGCGAGTCGACCTGCCACCGCGGACGCGGTACGGGGGACGTCGCGTTCGGCGGCCCGGTGACGTCCTGCGGCGGCCGGGGCGCGAACGTCACCGGCAACTCCCGCAACTGGCGGGACATCAGCGCGGCCGACCAGCTCAGTTCGTGCTCCTCCACCGCGAGTTGCAGGTCCGGCAGGCGCAGCAGCAGCGCGTCGATCCCGGTGTCCGCGATGGCGCGTCCGATGTCCTGTCCCGGGCACTCGTGCGGGCCGCCGCTGAACGCGAGATGCGCGCGGTTGCCCCGCATGGAAGCGTGGACGTCGGGCCGTACCACCGGGTCCACATTGGCCGCCGCGATCCCGACCACCAGCGCGTCGCCCGCCTTGATCTGCTGCCCGCCGAGTTCGGTGTCACCGACCGCCCAGCGGCCGAAGATCGTGGTGAACGGCGGCTCGTCCCACAGGGTCTGCTCGACCGCCTCCGGCAGCGTCATGTGGCCGCCGCTCAACTGGGCGCGGAACCGGGGGTCGGTGAGCACCATCCGCAGCACATTGGCGATCAGGTTGGCGGTGGTCTCGTACGCCGCGATGAGCACCAGCCGCAGATGCTGGCTCACCTCGTCGTCCGTCAGCCCGGCCGGATGCCGGGTGAGCCAGGTCGCGAAGTCCTCCTCCGGTGCGATACGGCGCCGCTTGACCAGCCGGGTCAGGGCGGCCATCACATACGCGTTGCTCTCGTTGGCGGTGGCGGTGCCCTTGATCATGTCGCGGGCTGCCTGCACCAGCCGCTCGTTGTACTCCTCCGGCATCCCGATGATCTGCGCCATCACCATCATGGGCAGGTGCTCGGCGAAGCTGCTGACGAGATCGGCGTGCCCGGCCTGGCAGAACTCGTTGACCAGCCGGTTGCTGTAGCGGTTGATGTAGCGGCGTACGCCCCGGTGGTCGATACGGGCGATCGAGTCGGTGACCGCGCCCCGCAGCCGCTCGTGGTCCGCGCCGTCGGCGAAGACGCAGATGGGCTGCCAGGTGAAGATCGGCGCCAGGGGGTGGTCGGGCGGCGCGCTGCCGTCGTGCAGCGCGCGCCAGCGCCGGGAGTCGCGGGAGAACTGCGACGGCGTGCGCGTCATGTGCAGGTTCTCGCTGTGGCCGAGGACGAGCCAGGCGGGCACGTCGCCGTGGAGGAGTACGGGCGCCACGGATCCGTGTTCGGCGCGCAGTTTCTCGTACAGGCCCATCGGGTCGCTCTCGGCCTCGGGCCCGTACAGCCGGCGCGGCCCGGCCTGGAGCGGGCTTTCCGGGGCCGGGCCGTCCGGGGCGGGGCCGTCCCCGCCGGGGCCCGTGCCGTTGACGCGGCCGATGGGCAGGCCGGTGCCGGGCGGGGCGCCGGAGTCCATGCCGTGGGCCGGACAGCCGGGGGGCGGCGCGGCATGGCCGTCCGGCCCGGGTCGATGGGGAAACGGGGTGGTCACGGTCGCTCCAGGGGTCGGGCCGGGAAGGGGCGTACGAGAGGGGGCATACGGCATACGGCATACGGCAGGGGGTGTACGGCAGGACGGGGTCGGTGCGAGCGGGGCGCCGCGCGGTTCGGGCGGGCGGGGCGGCTCAGCCGGGCGGCGCGGAGAGCTCGTGCAGATAGCTCATCAGCGTCAGCAGCACATCGCGGCTCGACGCCCGCAGCCGTGCGTCGCAGTCGACCATCGGCACCTCGTCGGGCAGGTCGAGCGCGGCGCGCAGGGCCTCGACGGGGTGGTGCGGCGCGTCCGGGAAGGTGTTGACGGCGACGACGAACGGCACGCCGCGCTCCTCCAGGCGTCCGATGACGTCGAAGCTGACTTCGAGGCGGCGGGTGTCGACGAGGACCACCGCGCCCAGGGCGCCTTCGAAGAGGCCGTTCCACAGGAACCAGAAGCGTTCCTGGCCGGGGGTGCCGAAGAGATAGAGCACCAGGTGCTCGGTGATGCTGATCCGGCCGAAGTCCATGGCGACGGTGGTGGCCGTCTTGCTCTCCACACCCCGGTTGTCGTCCACCCCCACCCCGGCCTGGGTCATGGTCTCCTCGGTGGTGAGGGGCCTGATCTCGCTGACGGAGCCGACCATGGTCGTCTTGCCCACCCCGAACCCGCCCACGATCACGATCTTCACCGCTGAGGTGGCCGTGGTGGGCAGGATGTCCTCGGTCCTGGGGCCGGTGATCGTGTCAGAGCTTCTGGAGTCCATGCATCACCGCTTCGAGAAGGGACCGGTCGGGAAGCGCGGCGCGGACGATCGGCGCGCGCGATTCGACCAGCTCGGTCGCGAGGAGTTCGGTCAGCAGCGCGGTCACCACGCTGAAGGGGAGGCTGAGATACGCGGAGATCTCGGCCACGGAGAGCGGTCGGTGGCAGAGGCGCAGGATGGCGGCCTGTTCCGGCTGGACCGTCGGGGACGGGTCGTCCTGGGCCACGATCATGGTGACCAGGTCGAGCGGGGCCCGTTCGGCACCGTCCGGGCCACCGGTGATCACATAGAGCCGTTCCGGGTCTCCCACGTCCGCTTCGGGCATGCGGCGTTCGCGTCGGGGAGGCGGGGTCATCCGGACTGCCCGTCATGGCGTGGCGGACTGGTGAGATGGGCTCCGATCCGGACCACCATGTCCCGCATCCGGGCGCCGACCAGCCCCGCGTCCACGGTGTCGTCGGCGAGGACGGCGAGGTAGGCGCCCGTGCCCGCCTCCATCAGGTAGAAGAAACCGCCCCCGACCTCGATGACGACGAGCCGCATCCGGCCGTCGCTCAGCGGGATCTCGGCGGCGACCGCGGCGGCCAGGCTCTGGAGCCCGGCGCAGGCCGCCGCGAGCCGGTCGGCCACGTCCGGGTCGCCGCCGTGCCGGGCGATCCTGAGTCCGTCGGCGGAGAGCACCACGATCTGCTGGATCTGCGGCACCCCGTCGGCGAGCTCCTTGAGCATCCAGTCCATGTTCGCCCGCTGCTGGATCACTTCAGATCTCCCTTGCCCCGTACATCGTCGGATTCGCCGTGATCGCCGGTCCGGCCCGGCGGCTCCTCTGTCCCGGCCGGCGGCTCCCCGGGGGTGCCGTTGACCGCTTTCGTGAACGCTTCGAGCCAGATGCCGGGTCCGGGTTTCCCCTCCGGGGTACGGTCACCGGTCCCGGCCGGCGCGCCGGCCCCGCCATGGCCGTACGGCGCGCCGTGGACCTGGCCGTTGGTGGCGCCGTTGGTGCCCCCGTTCGTGCCCGCGTTCGTGCCCCCGGTCGACGGGCCGTACGCCCGGTCGCCGCCCCGGGGCCCGGCGGAGTGGAGGCCGAGGTTGTGCGAGCCCAGCGGGGCGCGGCCCCGGCTGCGCCGCTGCGGCAGTCCGTTCTCCGTCCACTCCGTCACCACCGGCGCGTCGTCCTCCCCCGCCACCGCGACCGGGGCCGGGCGCTGGGGTCCGGTGACCGGCCGCGGCACACGGTTGGCGGGGCGCAGTACATCGGTCGTGGGCAGGTCCGAGGTGGTGCCCCGGGGCAGCGCCGAGGCGCCGATGCCATGGGCGATACCGGGCGCGGGCCCGGTGGTCACGATGGAGCGCGGCACGATCAGCACGGCGCGCACGCCGCCGTACGCGGACTGCCGCAGCGAGACCTGAAGGTGGTACATCTGGCAGAGCCGTCCGACCACGGCCATGCCGAGCCGGGGGGTGTCGCCGAGGTCGTTGAGGTCGATACCTGCCTGGGCGCGCGCGAGCATGCTCTCGGCACGGGCCCGCGCCTCCTCGCTGAGGCTGACGCCGCCGTCCTCGATCTCGATGGCGATCCCCGTCTGCACCTCGACGGCGGTGACATGGACGCGGGTCTGCGGGGGCGAGTAGCGGGTGGCGTTGTCGAGGAGTTCGGCGCAGGCGTGGATGAGCGGTTCGACGGCGGTGCCGATGATCGCGATCTTGGCGATCGAGTGCAGGTCGACGCGCTGGTACTCCAGGATCCGTGACATCGCGCCACGCAACACGCTGAACAGCGGTACGGGCCGGGGCCATTGGCGGCCGGGGCGGGCCTTGCCGAGTACGGCGATGGAGTCGGCGAGCCGGCCGATCAGCGCGGTCCCGTGGTCGATGCGCAGCAGGTCGTCGAAGACCTCGGGGTTGCGGCCGTGTGCGTTCTCCATCTCCCGCAGTTCACTGGCCTGTTGGTGCACGAGGGACTGGACGCGGCGGGCGATGTTCACGAAGGCGCGCTGCGCGGACTCGCGCATGGCCTCCTCGTCGTCGACGATCTGGAGTACGGACTTGAGCAGGGCGCGCTGCGCGAGGGGCAGTTCGCGGTAGCGCTCGTCGCCGTCGACCACGGCGCGGATCACCTCGTCGGGTGATTCGCCCTGGCGGAGCCGGTACACCGCGGCGGGCATCAGCTCCTTGCCGAGCCGCACGCTCTCCTCGTCGTGCTGGGCGAGACGGCCCTCCAGCAGGGAGATCCGGTGGGCGTAGCGCTCGTGGAGCACACCGACGGCCCGGCGGCGGCGCGCCAACTCCAGGGCGCACCAGGCGATGACGACCAGGGCTCCCGCCCCGTACAGCGCGAGCGGTATCCGTGCGGTGTCCTCGGCGAGGACCACCACGAGGGCGGTCACCGCGGTGACGAGGAGGACGGGGAGGAGCAGCACGCGGATTCCCGGCGACGCTTGTTCCTTGAATGGTGCTTGTTCCTTGGGGGGTGCCTGTTCCTTGGGTGGTGCTTCAAGACGAACCATGTAAGCCCTCTGGCGGTCGATTCAGGTCGGTTTTCGAACAATCAAGGAACCTGGGAACAAGTGCCTGATTACGTATCAACTCGGCGCGTAACGCGAGAGCCTAGCCCGGCCTGATCGGCACTTCGGCATATTCACGCAACCTCATGCACAGGCGCCCCAGGGGGCATAGACTTCGCCAATTTGCACGCTGTGGTGATGTGACAGCACCAAGGGTGACGACATCAGTGCGGCCTACGAACACCCACCCGGAACGCCGGTACGGACGCGCCTCTTTGGGCGAAGCCCGGCAGAGCGTCCCGTCAGGGCGCCCCGGCGCCGCGCTTGGCGAGCTGGATCTGCTCGTACACCCGCGTACGCAGCTCCGCGAAGCGCGGGGCGACCCGGGTGTGGAGCTGGTCCCGCTCCTCCGGCAGGTCGACCTTCATCTGTTCCTGTACGACGGTGGGCGAGGCGGAGAGGATCAGCACCCGCTCCCCCAGGTAGACGGCCTCGTCGATGTCGTGCGTGACGAACAGGATCGTCATGCCCCGCTCGCGCCAGAGCCCGCGCACCAGGTCCTCCAGCTCGGCGCGGGTCTGGGCGTCGACGGCGGCGAACGGCTCGTCCATCAGCAGCACTTCGGGTCCGTACGCCACGGCCCGGGCGATGGCCACACGCTGCTGCATGCCGCCGGAGAGCTGCCACGGGTAGGCGCCGCCCGCGTCCGCCAGGCCGACGGCGGCGAGGGCGTCCTCGACCAGTTCGCCGCGCCGCTTCCGGTCGAGCGACTTCCGTCCGCGCAGGGGCAGTTCGACGTTCTCGCGCACCCGCATCCAGGGGAAGAGGCTGCGTCCGTACTCCTGGAAGACGACGGCCATACCGGGCGGCGGCGCGGTGATCCGCCGTCCCGCCAGGCGGACTTCGCCCTCGGTCGGCGCGAGCAGCCCGGCGACACACTTGAGGAGGGTGGTCTTGCCGCATCCCGAGGGGCCCACCAGGCAGGCCAGTTCGCCGGCGCCGAGGGAGAAGGTGAGGTCGCGGACGGCCTCGACCCGGCGGCCCTGCCCCTCGTAGACCTTGCGCAGCCCTCGTACGTCGAGCATCCCGTCCCCCTCCGTGATGGTCATGACGACCGCCTTGACCTGCGCAGACCGTGGTACCAGCCGAGAGCCCGGCGTTCGACCGCGCGGAACAGCAGGGAGAGCAGGAAGCCCAGGACGCCGAGCAGCAGGATGCCGCTCCACATCTCGGGGATGGCGAAGCCGCGCTGGAACTGGACGATGGCGAAGCCGAGGCCGTTGCTGGCCGCGAACATCTCGCTGATGACCATCAGAATGATCCCGATGGACAGGGCCTGGCGCAGCCCCGCGAAGATCTGCGGGCTCGCCGAGCGCAGCACGAGATGGCGGATCCTGGCGGTGCCGCCGATGCCGTACGACCGCGCGGTCTCGGCCAGTACGGAGTCCACCGCCCGTACTCCCTCGACGGTGTTGAGGAGGACGGGCCAGACACAGCCGGTGGCGATGACCACGATCTTCATCGTGTCCCCGATGCCCGCGAAGAGCATGACGACGGGCACGAGCACGGGCGGCGGCACGGCCCGCAGGAACTCCAGGACGGGTTCGGTCGCGGCGCGTACCCGGCGGTACGAGCCGATGACGACGCCGAGCGCCACTCCGGCGACGGCGGCCAGCGCGTACCCGGCCGTGAGGCGCAGCAGGCTGGGCACCACGTCGTCGGCGATCCGCGCGCCCGTCCACACCGTGCCGAAGGCGGCGGCCACGGTACGCAGCGGCGGGGCGTAGAGACTGGTGCTGGAGTCCGAGACGATCCACCAGCCGGCCACGAGCAGGGCGGGCAGCCCGAGGACGAACAGCATCTGACGCACGGCGCGCCGGGGCGCGCTCGTGGCGGCGGGAGCGGCGGAGGCAGTGGCCGCGGTGTCCTTCACAGGGCCGCCTCGCCCCGTACGGACTGGTGCCAGGCGAGCGCACGCCGCTCGACGGCCCGGGCGCCGACGTTGATGAGCAGGCCGAGTCCTCCAGTGACCACCACCAGCGCGTACATCTCCGGCACCGCCTGCGAGGTCTGGGCGACCGCGATCCGCGCGCCGATCCCCGGTGTCCCGATGACGAGTTCGGCGGTGATCGCGAGGACGAGCGCGACGGCGGCGGCCAGGCGTACGCCGGTCATGATGTACGGCAGGGCGGTCGGCCAGAGTACGTAGCGAATACGGGCCCAGGTACCGAGCCCGTACGAGCGTGCGGTCTCCTCCGCGATCGGGTCGACGTCCGTGACGCCGTACAGCACCTGGACGAGGACCTGCCAGAACGAGGCGTAGACGACGAGCAGCAGAGTGGAGCGCAGATCCGTGCCGTAGAGGAGGACGGCGAGCGGAATGAGCGCCACCGAGGGGATGGGCCGCAGGAATTCGACGGTGGAGGCGGTCGCCTCGCGCAGATACGGCACGACGCTCAGGACGACACCGGCGGCGACGCCCGCGACGACGGCGATCAGCAGGCCGAGCGCCCAGCCGGTGAGCGTGTCGCCGAGCGCGGTCCAGAACGTGGCGTCGGACAGCTCCGTACCGAGAGCGCCCGCCACCCGGACGACGGGCGGGAGGTAGTCGGCGGAGACCAGTCCGGTACGCGGGACCAGCTCCCACAGGGCGAGGAGAGCGACCACGCCTCCGGCCCCCAACGCGGCGTTGACCAGGCTCTTTCCGCCTGCCCTGGTCATGGGAGGAGCGTGTCCAGATCGGGCGTGGAGCTGAGGGTGCCGTCCTGCTCGCCGAGCTTCGCCAGCGTCTCGATCGACGCCCGGTCGGGCCGCGCGGGCCAGCGGGGCAGGACCAGGTTCGGCAGCATCGACTCGGGGATCTTCGTGTAGGTGGTAAGGATCCGGCGGACCTCGTCGGGGTGGCTGTTGGCGTACTCCAGCGACTCGGCGGTGGCCTCCTGGAACTTCTTCACCGTCTCCGGGTTCCGCTGGGCGTACTGGGTGGAGGTGAAGTACATCGCGACGGTGAGATCGGGCGAGACGTCCACGTAGCTGGAGGCGATGACGGTGCCGCCCTGGCTCTTGACCGTGGCCAGCGCGGGCTCGACCACCAGGGCGGCGTCGACCCGGCCGCCGGCCAGGGCGGCGGGCATCTGGTCGAAGGGCAGCTCGACGAAGTCGACCTCGGCCGGGTCGCCGCCCGCCTTGCGGACCGATTCCCGTACGGATGTGTCGCCGATGTTCTTCAGCGTGTTGATCGCGACCTTCTTGCCCTCCAGCTCCTTCGCCGAGGTGATCGGGCTGCCCTTCCGTACGGTGAGGCCGGCGAAGTCGGCGCCCTGCTCGCCGGTGGTCGCGATGCCGTTGGCGACGGCCGTCACGGGGACGCGGTTGACCTGGGCGATCATCAGGGTGGTCATGTTGGAGAAGCCGAACTGGAACTGTCCGCCGACCACGGCGGGCACGATCGCCGCGCCGCCCTGGGCGGTCACCATGGTGAGGTCGAGGCCCCGCGAGGCGTAGAAGCCCTTCTTCTCGCCCAGGTAGAGGGGCGCGACATCCACGATGGGGATGATCCCGACCTGGACGCGGGTCGTGCCGCCGGACGCCCCTTCGCCCGTACCGCCGCCCCCCGAACCGGATCCGCCGCACGCGGTGGCGGTGACCAGGAACGCGGCGGCGATGGCCGCGATGGACAGTCGACGCATGAACCCCCCTTTGCCGGACGGAACGTGCCACGGACCGTGCGCAGATCGCACAGCGTTTCCCAGCGGGAACATAGGGGCAGCCGCAGTCACCGGTCAACGGTGCATGACGCTCTCATCAACCCTTTGGGACAAGGGAGTTGAGAATTGGGTGAAAGAACGGCGAGGCACACGAGGCGTTGTTGACAGCCCTCGGACCCGGCTCCTAGCGTGCGCGTCACGCACAGTCGTACGCGGACCAGCGGATCACCCGTCACACACATCAGGGTCGACGGAGGCAACGATGAGTGCAGCCCCGGCACGCGAACCTCACTTCGTCCAGTCCTTCGAACGGGGGCTGTCGGTGATCCGCGCCTTCGACACGCACCATCCGGAGCTGACGCTCAGTGAGGTGGCCCGGCTCTGCGGCCTCCCCCGGGCCGCCGCGCGCCGGTTCCTGCTGACGCTCGCCGATCTCGGCTATGTCCACACGGACGGGCGGCTGTTCCGGCTCAGCCCCCGCGTCCTCGAACTGGGGTACGCGTATCTCTCCAGCTTCTCACTGCCCGAGATCGCCGAGCCGCACCTCGAACGGCTGGTCGCCGAGGTACGCGAGTCGTCCTCGCTCTGCGTGCTGGACGGCGACGCCGTCGTCTATGTGGCACGGGTCGCGGTGACCCGGATCATGACGGCGTCGATCACCGTCGGCACCCGCTTCCCCGCCCACGCGACCTCGGTCGGGCGCGTACTGATCGCCTTTCTCCCCGACGAGGAGCGCGACACCCGCCTCAAGGGCACCGAGCCGGCCCCTCTCACCCCGTACACCACCGTCTCCGTCGATCTGCTGCGCGCGGAGCTGGAGCGCGTACGGCGTCAGGGGTACGCCCTGGTCGACCAGGAGCTGGAGGAGGGCCTGCGCTCGGTCGCCGCACCCGTACGGGACCGGACGGGCACCGTGATCGCGGCGGTCAACGTCCCGGTCCACGCGAGCCGTCACTCGATCGAGTCGGTACGGCGTGATCTGCTGCCCCCGCTGCTCGCGACGGTCGCCCGGATCGAGGCCGACCTGCGCGTGGTGGCGCCACGGAGATGAGCGGCGAGGAACCGGGGCGGAGGGGAACCGGGGCGGACGGGCGACCTCGGGGAGCGGGGCCCTGCCGCCGCCCGCCCCGTACACCCGTATCCGCCCCGGAACCCGCCGGTTCAGGCGGGCACATCCCCTTCGAGAAGCTTGACCAGCTCGTCCACGAGGGCCGGAGCCTCCCGCTTCAGCGCGGCGATGTCCATCCCCTCGTCGCCCAGGATGGAGAGCAGCGCCCGGTCGCCCACCGCGAGGACGATGATCTGCCCGGCCGCGCAGCGGATCACCACATCGCGGAGCGCGCCCGCGTCGGCCTGCTGCGCCATGCGCTGACCGAGCCCCAGGGTGGCGGCGGCGAGGGCCGCCACGGACTCCGGCTGGAGTGTGTCGGTGTCGGCGGCGACCATCAGGCCGTCGGCGGTGGACAGAACGCTCTCCGACGCCCCCATCACCCGTTCCCGCAGCGAGGCCAGAACTTCGACGAGTGACGTGACGGACGAGTCTGCGTGCATGGTTATCGCTCCTTGGTGATGATCCGGCAGCGGTCCTGCCGTGGGGCCTGCCGTGGGGCGTTCTACAAGGCTCCGGCCGTGTACCGGGGCCGGGTCACAAGCGTCCGTCTGTCCTGAGGGTTTCTGACGTGCTGTGGGTTACCGGTGCCGCGGGTGTTCCGGTCCCGTCGCGCCGCCGGGTGATGTCGGCGCCGCTCCCGGCTTGACGCCCGGTGCCCACTGGGGTCGGGGGCCGGGGACCCGGCGCGGCAGGGAACCGGCCGGTGGTGGCGCCGCCCCCGACCCACCGGTGGTGGCGCCTGCGCCCGGGACGCGGGGCGCGGTGCTCGGTCTGCCCGCCGGGCGCCGGTCGCCTTCCCACTGGACGAGCTTGAGTTCGTCCATCCTGATCAGATCCACCATCACGGCGAACAGTCCCCGGCCGAGGAAGAAGGCGAGGTCGCGCGGTGTGCGGCGGCCGTTGGCGAGGGCGAGGAGCGCGGTGTGACGCGGTGCCAGCCTGCCGGCCGCCCGTTCCGCGGTGACCGAGGGCCGCAGCCGGGTCCTGGCCAGTTCGCCGGGCGACCCCCAGCGAGCGGTGACGAACGTCAGCCGCCGCGCGGTCTCCTCGGCGACGCTCTGCGGCTGCGCGGGATGCCCCGCGAGCACGGTCTGGGCGGGCGCGCCCACCTCCCAGCCGTCCGGCCGGGTGAGCGCCATCGCGAAGGCGCCCTCGTAGATCGTCGCGGTGCAGAGGACCTCCAACTCGGTCTCGCCCACCAGTCCCTGGCCGACGAGGGCCGCCCCGAGACCTGCCACGTCCTGGGTCGCCGCGAGAGCGGACGCCCACCCCTCGTCCCCGATCCGGCCCGACTTCAGCAGAGCGGACTCGACCGAGGGGGTCCCGGGGGTTTCGATCGCGCTGATCAGGCCGTTCCTGAGGTGAATCGTTCCGCCAGGTGCCCCGGAGACCGACACCGTACCGCTGTAGCCCTCCTGGTGCAGCCGTACCAGCAACGCCGTGACATTGCGCGGCGCGGAACCGGCCGGGACGGGAGCCGGTGCGGGCAACTCCCCCGGGGCTTGCACTCGGGGAGCCGCCGGGGTCCGCGCGGGACCCGTCCACAACGGGACCGGCTGCGAAGGCCCCTGGGGGTCGGACCCGTCGTTCATGCGAGTACGCCTTCCGCGTGCTCCGCGAGCCGGCGCATCGCCAGGGCGAGATTCGTCCGGTCGCGGTCCAGCGCCGCGACCAGCAGCACGGGGTCACCCGCGCGCCGCACCGCCTGCACCACGTGGTAGCGGCGCACGCTCGTCACGATCACGCTCTCCAACTCGCTTTCGTCCCCCACGCGGTCCACCTGTCCCGCGATCACGGCCGTGACTTCGGCCGCCTCCCTGCCGTCCCCGACCTCGAAAGCGTCTCCGACCACGCAGTACGTGAGACCGGTGACCGCGTCCACCAGAGCGGCCCCTGTCATCCCCGGCATCTCCATGAGCCGGGAGAGAGACGATTCGATCGCTGACACTGACATCCCTTCGAGTTACGGCTGATTTCACAGTACTCTAGTCTTCAACTAGTCCCCTGGTGACCAGGTTTGGCATTATTTCGTCCGCAAAGTTTCGGCTCTTTCAGAACAGGACCACACGATGAACCTTGAGACCGCGCTCAAAGAGGCCATGACGATCGACGGCGCGCTCGGGGTGGCCGTGGTCGACTACGAGAGCGGGCTGTCCCTCGGAACGCTGGGCGGGGAGCAGGGACTTGACCTGGAGGTCGCGGCGGCGGGGAACACCGAGGTCGTGCGCGCCAAGATCCGCACCCTCGCGACGCTGGACATCGACGACACCGTGATCGACATCCTGATCACCCTGGGCAAGCAGTACCACCTGATCCGCCCGCTGCTGTCCACCCAGGGATCGCTCTTCCTCTACCTCGCACTCGACCGCACCCGTGCCAACCTCGCGCTGGCCCGCCACAACCTCAAGCGGATCGAGACCGAACTCTCGATCTGAGGTCACGGCGGCGCGTCGACGCGGGACGGATGGATGGACGAGGGGCGGGACGGCTGGATACGGGTGCCGGTGGGCGCCGGCTCCGCGCGGTGGACGACGCGCGGGCGGTGCCGGCTGGTGCTGTTCGTCGTGCACAACGTGACGTCGACGACCCGGTTGCTGGACGTGCTCCCGCTCTTCAGGGACGACCTGCGGATCCAGATGCTCGCCACGTGCACCGGTTCGTCACCGTTCCAGGCCGGGGTGGCCGGCCTCCTGGCGCAGACCGGCGTGCCGGTGCTTCCGTGGGAGCAGGCGGTGGCCCTCCCGGTGGACCTGGCGATCTCGGCGAGCTTCGGCGGCCAACTCCATGAAATAAAAGGGAAGTTGACCGTCCTCTCCCACGGCGTTGGCTACAATAAGAGGCTGGCAACACCGGACACCGGACACCGGACACCGGACACCGGACGCCCTTCGGCCGATGGGGATGGGGATGCCGGTACGGCGCCACCGGTCTTCGGGCTCTCGCCCGAGTGGCTGCTCACCGACGGCACACCGGTAGCCGACTCACTCATTCTCTCCCACCCCGAACAGGTGGAGCGGCTGCGCGCCGCCTGCCCGGAAGCGGTTCCCACCGCCGTCCTCGCCGGTGACCCCTGCTTCGACCGCGTGCTGGCCGCCCTGCCGTACCGCGAGCGCTTCCGCCGGGCCCTCGGTGTCCATCGGGGGCAGCGGCTTGTCCTGCTCAACTCGACCTGGAACCCGGACTCCCTCTTCGGGGACGGCGGGGCAGACGATGTGCTGCCGTCCCTGCTGCCGCGCCTCACCTCCGAGCTGCCCGCCGACACCTACCGTCCGGCCGCCGTGCTGCACCCCAACATCTGGCACGGTCACGGCCCCGGGCAGGTCCGCGCCTGGCTGGACCGGGCCCGGCGGGGTGGTCTGGCGCTGGTGGACCCCCTGGACGGGTGGCGTCAGGCCCTGATCGCGGCCGATGTGATCATCGGGGACGGTGGTTCCGTGACCTACTACGGGGCCGCCCTCGGTACCCCCGTCCTGCTGGGCGCGGCATCGACGGACGGCCTCGACGCGGGGTCGCCGGTCGCCGCGTTCGTACGGCGGGCACCCCGGCTCTCGCCCCACGCTCCGCTCCGGCCCCAACTGGAGGCGCTGCTGAACGGACGACCAGGACCGCCGTCGCCTCCGGGTCCCCCGCCGACTCCCCCGTCGGCCACGGAGCCGGAACCAGGACCGGCCGAGCTGGTCTCATCGGTCCCCGGTGCGGCGGCGACCTTGCTACGGCGCCACTTCTACGGACTCATCGGCATCCCCGAGCCCTCGGAGCCCGCGCTGCTCGACCCGCTGCCGCTGCCGCCCTACGAGCGGGTCACCCGAACGGCCCCGCTCAGGGTGGTGACCCGGCTGCTGGGCGCGGGCGAGGTCGAGGTGGCCCGGTACGCGGATCCCCGGTCGGAGCCCCCGGGCCACGGGGACGCGCACACCGCCGTGCACGAGGACACCCTGGATCCGGGGCGGCTCGCCCTGGCGGATGTGGTCTTCCGGTACGGCGCGGCGGACGACCCCCGGTTCGGCGGCCCCGAGCGGTGGACCGAGGAGGTGCTGGCCCGCCATCCGCACGCCGCCCTGGCGGCGTTCGTCGCCGAGGACGGGGTGTGTACGGTCCGTACCCGCGCCGGATCCCTGCTGCGGCTCGTCGACCGTTCCCCCGACGGCCCCCTGTACGGGGCGGACCCCGCCGCCCATGCCTCGGCCCTCCATGCCTGGCTGGCCGGGGGAGGGACACTGGAGGAGCTACCGGCGGGCGTGCTGACCGTACGGACCGGCGCGGACCTCCGTCAGGTGTCGGTCACGCTGGTCACGCGGGTCATGCCGGTCACACCGGACGCATCGGCCGACCCCACCGCACCGGTCAGTCCTGAGCGCTGACGCAGCGCTCGCGCAGGGCCCGCAGATGGGCGA
Organism: Streptomyces sp. NPDC087310; assembly: GCF_044744405.1. NCBI lineage: Bacteria > Bacillati > Actinomycetota > Actinomycetes > Kitasatosporales > Streptomycetaceae > Streptomyces > Streptomyces sp. NPDC087310. The sequence continues at coordinate 157,005 of NZ_JBIUYF010000002.1, forward strand.
GGTGGTGGGCGGCCCTCTCCTTGTCGAGTGTGGCCGTCGCCTCGTCGATCAGCGGCAGCGCGCTCTCCGGACGCCCCTCGGCGAGGTGGGTCTCGGCCAAGTCGGTGAGTGTCCTCGCCGCGTTGTACGGATCGGCGCCGGCCCGGAAGAAGCCGAGCGCCGTCTCCAGGCGCTCCGTGGCCTCGGGGAAGCGGCCGAGTCCGCGCAGGGCCCGGCCCCGGTGCCGCTCCAACAGGGCGCGGGCGCGCGGCAGATCGCGGGCGCCCTCGTCGTCGGGTCCTGTCCCGTCCAGGACCGCTGACGCCTCGTCGAAGCACGCGTACGCCTCCTCGAAGCGCCACTGCCGCAGCCGCAGCAACCCGAGCGACTCGACGGCGGACGCCTGGCCGCGCCGGTGCCCTGCCTGCTCCTCGGCCCGTACGGCGGCGGTCAGATGCGTCTCGGCCTCCTCGTACTGCCACAGCTCCATCAGATTCAGCGCCAGCAGCACATGCATGCGCCCGGCCATCCGGGATCCGGGGTGGTGGGTGTCCACCATCCGTGCCCCCGCGCGGAGCGCCGGAAGGATCTCGTCGTGGTGGCCCGCCTTGAGCTGGAGCGGCCAGAGGGCCTGGCAGAGCTGGTAGACGGAGTCGGGGTCGCCGAACTCCTCGGCGGCCAGCACCGCCTGGACGAGGTTGCCCAGCTCGGCGCGGAGGGCGGTGAGCGCCTCGCCCTCGTCGCCGTACGGGCCGGCGCTCGCCGCCAGTTCGTCGTAGAGCGGGCCGATCGCCCATGCCTGCGGCAGGGCGGCGAGCCGCGCCCGTACCGCGAGGCGCAGATACCACCGCACCGTGCCGGTCATGGCCGCCGAGCAGGCCGCGATGCCGTCCGTGCGGAAGGCGGCCTCCTCCGCGTGGCCCCGGATCGCGGGACGGTAGCGGAAGTGGCCGGTGTCCGTCAGCTCCAGCAACTGCCCGTCGGCCAGCGCTCCGAGGGACCGGGCCGCCTCGGCCTCGGGTATCCCGGCGACCTGGGCGACGACGGCCGGTCCGAGCGCGGGCCACTCCCGCAGCGACATCAGCCGGTAGATCCGGGCCGTACCGGGCTCCAGACCCTGGTACGTCCGCTCGGCCGCGGTACGGACGGGGTCGTGGGCGGACACGGGAGGATCCTCCTCCGTACAGTGCTGGGTCAGGGCCGGGTCGGAGAGCGGAGCCGCCACCGCCACCCGCCCCGGCTCCGGCTCCGGCTCCGAGAGAAGGGGCGCGGCTGCCCGCAGCGCGTACGGCGAACCGCCGCACCGCTCCAGTACCCGCGGCAGCGTGGCGCGGGCGGCGGCCACGGTCTGTCGGCCCGCGAGCTCCGTGAGCAGTCGGCGCGCGTCCTTGTCGGAGAGCGGTCCGACCGGAACGGGCACCGCGTCCAGTCCGGGCAGCGGCCGGCGCGCGACCACCACCGTGAACACCCCGGGCGCGGAGGTCACCAACGGCCGGACCTGCGCGGAGGAGTGCGCGTGGTCGAGCACGACGAGCAGCCGCCGGTCGGCCGCACAGCGCCGGAACGCGGCGCGCCGGTCCGCCGCGCTCGGCGGGATGTCGTCCTGGTCCATGCCCAACTGGACCAGCAGACTGCGCAGCACCACGGCGCTGTCGAGAGCGGTCCCCGCGGAGGCCCCGCGCAGATCGGCGTAGAGCTGTCCGCCGGGGAACCGGGCGGCTTCCCTGCACCCCCAGTGGACGGCGAGGGCGCTGGTGCCGATGCCCTCGGGGCCGTGGATCAGCGCGAGCCTGGGACGTCCGTCGGCCTTGCGCGATGCCTCCCGCTCCAGCAGCCTCATCGGTTCCTGACGGTCCGTGAAGAACCGTACGGAGGGCGGCAGTGCGGGTATGCCGTCCGCCGTGGCGGGGAGAGGAGCCGTACGGGCGAACGCCGCCCAGGCGCGGGCGAGCGCGGGGTCGTCGCGTATGCCGTCGTGGACGAGCCGGGCCACGGCGGACAGCTCGGCCGGTCCCGAGGGCGCGGCCACCTCCCGCCCGACGATGCGCCGCACCAGGCCGCCGGCCGATTCCCAGGCCCACTTCCCCGCCTCGTTGGCCATCCCCGCGCCCACGGCGGCCAGCGCCGCGGCGATCGCCGCCGACATGGGATCCAGCATGTCCCGCTCCCCCGCTCCCCTGATCTGTGGCCCGGCGTCGGAGGACGCCTCGCACCACGGTTCGAGATCAACGGTAGTCCTGATCAGGGCCCTTCGGGCAAGGTTGGCGTCTACTCGCAAGACTCTCCCCGGAACGTGGCATTCAGGAATGCGCTCCGCGGTGGCGGGGAAGAGGTGCGCGGGAACAGGCCCGGGCCGAGCCGCCCCGGCCCCGGCCTCTCCCCCGGCCGGGCCGCCGCCCCGGGCCTCCCCGAACCTCGCCAGCCCGCCCGTACCGCCGCTGACCAGGGCACCCGTCCGGTACCCGCCGGTATCAGGCGGGGGCAGCCGTACGCGCTGATACTGACCCCATGACCCGACACGGAGAGCTGGGCACGGCCCTGCACCGCTGGCGTGACCGGATCGCCCCGGCCGAGGCCGGGCTGCCCGCGGACGAGTCCGGCAGGACGGGCGGGCTGCGGCACGAGGAGCTGGCCCGGCTGACCGGTCTGTCCGTGGACTATCTCGTGCGGCTGGAGGAGGGGCGGGCCACCTCCCCTTCCGTGCAGGTGCTCACCTCGCTGGCGTGCGCCCTGCGGCTCTCCGACGACGAGCGCCGTCATCTCTTCCTGCTCGCCGGGCAGTCGCCGCCCGCCGTGGGCCGGGTCCCCGACCACGTTCCCGCCAGTGTGCGGCGGCTGCTCGGGCGGCTCGCGGGGACGCCGATCGGGGTCCATGACGCGTCGTGGAACCTGATCACCTGGAATCCGCTGTGGGCCGCCCTGGTCGGTGACCCGGCGCAGGCCCCGCCGCGCGGGCGCAACGCCGCCTGGCAGCACTTCACGGGCCAGCCCAGCCGGATCGTCCACACCGTGGAGCAGGAGGCCGGGTTCGAGGCGGCGCTCGTCGCCGATCTGCGGGCGGCCACCGTGCGCTACCCGACCGATGTGCGGCTGCGCTTCCTCATCGGTGAGCTGCGGCGCGCCAGCAACCGGTTCGCGGCGCTCTGGAACTCCCGGATCGCCGGTGCGCACGGCACCGGGACATGGACCGTCCATCACCCGGATGTCGGACCGGTGACGGTCGACTGCGACACGCTCACCGTGCCGGGGTGCGATCTGCGGATCGCCGCCTACTCCGCGGCGCCCGGCACCGACGCCGCCGAGAGGCTCGCCCTGCTCGACGTGATCGGCACGGACGTCATCGGTACGGACGCCGTCGGCACGGACGTCATCGGTACGGATCCCGCCGCCGCGCCCGCCGAGCGCTGAGTTCCCCGCCGCCTCACCCTATCGGGTGCCCGGCCCGGAGGGGCCGACCGGGGTGGTGATACATCCGGTCGGCCCACGCGAGGGGCGCGCCGCGCGGTCCGTTCCTACCGTGGCGGAATGATCACCAGATCCGTGATGCGCTCCGCTCTCTCCGGCACAGCGGCTCTCGCCGCCGGCCTGCTGGTCCTTCTGCCGGCGTCCCACCCGGCCGCCGCGGATTCCCGTACCGATCCGGTCGTACGGGCCCCGGGCCTGCCCGAGGGCGCCGCGATCGCGGTCGCGGGCGCCCCCGGCACCCCCGCCCCGCCCGGCGCACCGGGCGCCCCCGGCACCCCCGCCCCGAGCGGTTCGGCCACCCCGCACCGCTCGGTGGCCCCGGCCGCGCCGGCGCACCTCGGCGCGGGCCCCGAGGCCCCGACGGACGGTTCGCTGCTGCGCCGCGACGGTGTCCAGGTCCTGCCCGCGCATGGCACGCCCGCCCCGCCGGAGCTCTCCGCCCTGTCCTGGCTCGTCGCCGACGCCCGGACGGGCGAGGTGCTCGCCGCGCGTGACGCGCACCGCCAACTGCCGCCCGCCTCCACCCTCAAGACGCTCTTCGCCGTCACCACGCTGCCGCGGCTGTCCGAGCACGCCGAGCGCCTGGTCACGGAGGAGGAACTGGACGACATCGGTCCGGGCAGCAGCCTGGTGGGGGTCGTCCCCGGCGTACGGTACGAGGCGGCCGACCTGTGGCGGGGCGTCTTCCTCAGCTCCGGCAACGACGCCGTGCGCGTCCTCTCCGAGATGAACGGCGGCCTGGACGCGACGGTCAAGCAGATGCGGGACAAGGCGAAACTGCTCGGCGCGCTCGACACCCATGTGGTCTCCCCCGACGGCTACGACGCCCCCGGCCAGGTCTCCTCGGCGTACGACCTGGCGGTCTTCGGCCGTACCGGGCTGGCCTCGCCGGACTTCGTCCGCTACAGCTCGACCGTCGACGCCGAGTTCCCCGGCTACGGCGGCACCTTCGGCATCATGAACACCAACCGGCTGCTGACCGGCGCCGACGGGGTCGAGGCGTACCCGGGGCTGATCGGTGTCAAGAACGGCTACACCACGGACGCCGGCTACACCCTGGTCGCCGCGGCCCGGCACGGCAACCGCACCCTGATCGTGACGGTGATGAACCCGCAGTGGGGCGGGGCCCACGCCGTGTACGAGGAGGCCAGGGAACTGCTGGACTGGGGGTTCGGCGCCCATGGCCGGGTGACCCCGGTGGGGTCGCTCCGGCCGCCCGCGGCGCCCCTGCCGCCGCGCCCGACGGTGGAGGCGGCGGGTCCCGAGCCGGGTGCGGTCGAGAAGGCCGTACGGGCCCACCCCGTACCGTCGGCGACACCCCCCGCGCACGCGCAGGCGGCCGGTTCCGGGATCGGGGGCGTCCTGCCGGTGGCGTTCATCGGCGCCGCCGCTCTCTCGGGGCTCGCGCTCTTCCTGGTACGGCGCGCGGGAGCCAGGAGCGACCCGGCCGACGGGTGAGGCCCGGCGCGGCGGCTACCGGTGGGCGGGGCTGCTACCGGTGGGCGGTGCTGCTACCAGTGGGCGGGGCGTACGAGAGGCGGTGGCAGCCTGGTGTCCGCGTCGCCCCGCGCCGCGTTGACCTGGGGCTGGACGAGGAAGATGCTGCCGGTCAGATCGGCGCCGCGCAGATCGGCGTCCCGGAGGTCGGCCCCGATCAGGTCGGCCAGCCGCAGGTCGGCGCCGCGCAGATCGGCGGCGATCAGATACGCCCCGCGCAGGTCAGCGCCGCGCAGATCGGCGCCCTTGAGCCGGGCCCCGAGCAGGTCGGCGCCCCTGCGGTTCTTCTTCTTGCCCTTGACCTGGGCCCGGACGAGTTCGCTGGTCCGCAGCAGCAGGGGGTTGACGGCGGCGCGGCGGGCCGCGACGTCCAGGGCCAGCAGGGTGGCGGGGTCGGCGAGGGTGAGGCGTTCGATCTCCTCCAGCGCGGCGCGGAGTTCGCCGTGGAGCGCGCGGGCCGGCTCCAGGGTGAGGGCCTCGGTCAGATACCGCAGGAGTTCCTGGAGCTGGCGTACCACGGGGAGCAGCGCGAACATCTCGTCGGCGGTGCCGGGAGCCTGGCGCCAGTCCTGTCCGCCGTAGGTGATCCGGGAGATCTTCTGGCCGGCGCCGAAGCAGTCGTAGACGGTGCAGCCCTGGAAGCCGCGCTGCCGCAGCTCGCGGTGGACGGAGCAGCGGAAGTCCGTACGCAGATGGGAGCAGGGTTTCCCGGCGGCCTTGTGCACGGGGAAGTCGGCCGATACGGAGAAGGTCAGGGCGACGCAGCACAGCCCGAAGCAGTTCGCGCAGTCGGCCCGCAGCCCCGGGTCGTCGAGTGCGGCGTGGCCGGCGCTGTGGCCGGTGGGGTCGGGCTGGTGGGACAAGGGGTCCGGTCTCCTGTCACGGAATGGGCGTGTGGTCAGAGCCTACTGTCCGCCCTGTGCGCGCCCGCCCTCCCCCAGGCCCCCGGGTCCTCCCGTTCGGGTCCCGCCCGTCCCCGGGGCGTCTCAGCGCTGCGCGTGGTGGGACTCCATCGCCAGGCGTGCGCGGGCCGCCAGCCCGTCGGCGCCGCAGCTCTCGGCGAGTTCGAGCCCGCAGGACAGTTCGGCGTGGAACCCGGCGGCGATGCCGTACTCGACGCGGGCGACGGCGCGTTCGTACGCGCAGGGCGACGCTTCGAGGTGGGCGACGGCCTGTGCCAGCAGCTCGACCCGCTCCGGGCCCTCCTTCAGGGACGCGGTGCAGCAGAGCGCCACCCCGATGGCGGTGTGCGTGCCGAAGCGTTCGGCGCGGTCCCGGGCGTACGAGGCGAGCTGGGCAGCGCGGCGCGGGTCCTCGTCGGCGAGCGCCCGCGCGAGGTCGAGCGCCCAGGGCGCCATGACCACGCTGTGCCGTCCCCGGGCCAGCAACGCCTGCCCGGCCGCCTCCAGTTCGGCGACGGCCTCGCCCTTGCGGCCGAGGGCGAGCAGCAGCCGGCCGCGGACCGAGGGGGCGTCGGGGATGACGATCGTGGAGGAGTACGGCGGCGCGAACGCGTACCGCTCGGCGGCCTCCCCGGCCTCTTCGACATGGCCGCGGGCGAGCAGTGTGTCGATGAACATGCAGACGGCGTCCCAGTTCATCGGCAGGCCGTTGCCGACCCGGTCGGCCAGGCGCAGGCTCTCGCGCAGATACATCTCGGCGTCGGCGAGCCGGCCACGCCTGCGGTGGACGTAGCCGACCAGCGCGTGGGCGAAGGCGAGATGGCCGCCGCTCCAGCCGGAGATCTCGAAGGCGCGCAGCGCCTCGGTGAACAGGCTCTCGGCGCGGTCGAGTCGGTCGGCGAAGGCGTACGAGAGCCCGAGGAGGGCCGGGGGTTCGAAGCCCCATCCCGGATCGGCCCAGCCGACACCGGGCGGCAACGCGCCCTCCTTCAGGGCGCGTTCACCGATCTGGACGACTTCCTCGGCGCTCTCGCCGCGGGCCGTGCCGTCGAAGGCGCGCAGCATCAGCAGGACGCGTTCGGTGTTGTCCCGCCCGCTGAGCGGCGCCACCGCCCGGGCGAGGCGGCGCGAGCGGTCCGGGCCGTCCTCCTCTATGGCCTGGACGCCCTCCCAGAGGAAGTGCGCGGCCTGGAGCCGCATCCGGGCGGGGCCGTCCTCGGTACGGGCGGCCTCGGTGGCCACCACGTGGGCGGCGTCGCCGGTCTGGTTGTTGTGTGTCAGGGCCTGCGCGAGCCGGAACACCACGTCCACGCGCAGGGCGTCGTCGAGGTGCGGGGTGTCGAGCGCGGCGCGCAGATGACCGACCGTGGTGGCGGGCGAGGTCAGCAGGGTGGAGCAGCCCAGCTCGTACAGCAGGGGCCCTCGTACGGTGGACAACGGCGGTTCCGCCAGGGCCCGTTCGAGGCAGCGGCGCGCGGCGTCCGGGGCTCCGACCGCGAGGTGTTCGGCGGCGGCCTCCCGTAACTGCTCGACGAGTTCGGGGTCGCCGTCGGGGTGCACTTCGAGGAGGTGCGGCGCCGCGGCGGCGGCTCCCCGGCCGCTGCGGGAGACCGCCCAGGCGGCGAGGCCGTGCATCGCGGCGCGTACGGCCGGCGGGATCGCGCGGTAGACGGCCCCGGCGATCAGCGGATGGACGAACTCCAGCGGGTCGGAGCCGACGAGGATCCGGGCGGCGCGCAGCCGCTGCGCGCACTCGGCGGCCTCCTCGTCGCTCATGCCCGCGAGCGAGATGGTCAGGTCGAGGGAGATGTCCGTGCCGAGGATCGCGGCGGCCCAGGCGAACCGGGTGGTGGCCGTGCCCAGTTCCTCCAGCCGTGCGATGAGCCCGGTGCCGCGCGCGGAGGCGCCCAGGGCGCGCAGTTCGCCGGCGTTGGTGCCGACGGGGTCGATCGCGCTGTCCCGTACCTTCGCGAGGAGTTCGACGCTCTCGTACGCGTTGCCGCCGGTCACCTCCCACACCTCGCGGCAGAACGGATCGTCCGCGTGTTCCCCGAGCGCGGCGCGCGCGAGCCCGGCCGTGGCGTCGGGGGTGAGTTCACGGAGGGTGACCAGCAGCCGGGCCGCCGAGCCCAGGGTCCGCAGATGCTCCTCGGCCTCGCCGACGGCCTCCTCGGTGCGGTAGCCGACCACCACGAGGACGGGCAGGGCGCGCCCCGGGCGCCGCGCGAAGGAGGCGAGCCAGGCGAGGGTCTCCAGGTCGGCCCATTGCGCGTCGTCCACGGTGAGCAGGAGCGGGCCGTGCACCCCCGCGAGCCGTTCGACGAACGCGTCCAGGCCGTCCCTGACGCCCTGCGGATCGGCGGGGTGGTCACCGGGCGGCAGTATCCCGAGCGCGGGACCGACGACCTCGTACCGCTCGCCGAGCAGGCCGGCCGCGGCCCCGTACACGTCGCACCCGCCGTCCTCCGCGTGCTCGCCCGGTCCGTCCGGGGATTCGGCGACCACGAGTGCGGGCTGGAGGAGTTGCCGTACGACATGGAACGGCACGGAGGTCAGGCTCTCCCCGCCCCGCGCCGCCCACACGGCGCAGCGCCCGGCGGCGAGCCGGCGCACCTCGGAGAGCAACGCGGTCTTGCCCAGCCCGGCGGCGCCCCGGTACACGAGCACCCCGCCGGAGGGCGCCGCTCCGCACAGGGCGTCCACCGCGCGCGCCGCGGCGGCCAGTTCGGGTTCACGCTCCAGCAGCGGGAGAGCGACCATCTGCTCCGGCGGATGCACCGGCATCCCTCCCCCTCCCTCTCGGACAGCGCCCAGGTCACGTGACGAGCCTAGACCCGGAGCGCACCGAGTGGACCCGAATATGCACGAATTCGGCAGTTCGACTGCGCGTCGACGCGGAAAGGAGTAATGGAGGGATGGACTCCGCAGCCCCGTCCCGGCTCAGCCGGTGATCGTGACGTCCTCCGTGGTCCAGGCCGCCGCCTGGTCGCTGAGGGAGAGGCCGAGGCCCGGGCGGCTGGGGACGGTCATGCGGCCGTCGCGGAGTTCCAGGCGCTCGTTGAACATCGGCTCCAGCCATTCGAAGTGTTCGACCCAGGTGACGCGCGGGTAGGCGGCGGCGAGGTGGAGGTGGATCTCCATGGCGAAGTGCGGGGCCAGGTTGAGGGCTTTGTGGTCGGCGAGGGCCATGATCTGGAGGAACGGGGTGATGCCGCCGACGCGGGGGGCGTCGGGCTGGATGAAGTCGGCGGCGCCGGTGAGGATCAGGCCGGTGTGTTCGGCGACGCTGGTGAGCATCTCGCCGGTGGCGACCGGGGTGTCCAGGTTCGCGGCGAGCGCCGCGTGGCCCTCGGCGTCGTACGCGTCGAGTGGTTCCTCGATCCAGGTGAGGTCGAAGTTCTCCAGGGCACGGCCCATGCGGGCGGCGGTGGTGCGGTCCCACTGCTGGTTGGCGTCGACCATCAACGGGACGTCGTCGCCGATGTGTTCGCGTACGGTCTGGACGCGGCGCAGGTCCTCCTTGGTGTCCGGCTGGCCCACTTTGATCTTGATGCCGCCGATGCCGCGCGACAGGGAGAGCCCGGTGTTCTCCAGCACCTGTTCGATGGGCATGGAGAGATAGCCGCCCGAGGTGTTGTAGCAGCGTACGGAGTCGCGGTGCGCGCCGAGCAGTTTGGCCAGGGGCAGGCCGGCCCGGCGGGCCTTGAGGTCCCACAGGGCGATGTCGAAGGCGGCGATGGCCTGGGTGGTCAGTCCGCTGCGGCCCATGGACGCGCCGGCCCAGACCAGCTTCTGCCAGAGCCGGCCGGTGTCGCTGGGGTCCTCGCCGATGAGTTCGGGGGCGATCTCCTGGGCGTGGGCGTAGAGCCCGGGGCCGCCCGCGCGCTTGGAGTAGCCGAAGCCGATGCCCTCGTGGCCGCCCTCGGTGGTGATGCGGGCGAAGAGGAACGCGATCTCGGTGAGCGGCTTCTGGCGGCCCGTGAGCACCTTGGCGTCGCTGATCGGGGCGTGCAGCGGCAGCCGTACGAGACTGACGCGTACGGCGGAGATCCGGTCGAGCGTGGCCTCCCCCGGTGCGGTGGCGAACGGCTTGGCGGGGGTCGGGCGGGTGGCGGACGTCATGCGGGGGCTCCTTCAGGGATGGGGAGTTGAGGGATGGGGAGTTGGCGGGGGCGCGCGGGCACGAGACCTACTGCGCGTCGGGGTGCGGGCGGGCGACGGGGCAGCTCAGGTGGTAGCCACGGGCACCGTAGTCGAACCCTTCGAGTTCGACGTGGTCCCGGCCGTCCGAGCGGGCGGCGTAGTAGGCGCGGATCTCGGTGATCAGACCGGTTCCCGGATCGAAGGCGTACCACTCGTCGCCGCGCAGGAACCCGCCCCGCCGTGTCTTGTAGTGGGTCCACTCGATGACGGCCTGGTGTGTCGTCGGGTCGGTGATCAGCCGGTCGATGGTCCAGGCGGAGCCGATGGTGAGGGTGAGCCGGCGCCAGTTCTCGGCGATGGCGCGGGCGCCGGTCCACGGTCCGTCCAGGCCCGGCGGGAAGTAGTGGACGGCGTCGGGGTGGAAGGTGGCGGCCATCTTCTCGACGTCGGCCTCGTTGCATCCTTCGAAGTACGTACGGATGGTGGCCTCCATCCGTGCGCGGCGCGTCGGCTCGTCCAGCTTCTCGAAGGGGGTGGTGTCCCCGGTCCCGTACGTCGTCACGCGCGGGCCTTCTTCCACTGGCGGAACTGTTCCCTGGTCTCCTCGCTCGGCGGGTAGAGCCCGCCGAGGAGCGGTTCCCCCTCGTGCACCCGGGTGTGCAGGTAGTCCTCCAACTCCTCCTGTTCCAGGGCCTGGTCGACGATGCGCGGGGCGAGGTGACGGGGTACGACGATGACGCCGTCCCGGTCCCCGACCAGGATGTCGCCGGGGTAGACGGCCACCCCCGCACAGCCGATGGGCACTTGGAGATCGGCGACATGGAAGCTGGTGAGGCGGGTGGTGGCGGTGACGGCGCGCGCGTACGTCGGGATGGGCAGCGACGCGAGGACGTGACCGTCGCGGAAGGCGCCGTCGGTGATGAACGCGGCGGCGCCGCGGTGCAGGGCCCGGGTGACGAGCATGTCGCCGGCCGAGGCCGCGGAGATGTCGCTGCGGCTGTCGATGACCATCACCTGGCCCTGGCTCAGGCTCTCCACCCCCAGCCACTGGAGGTTGTCCTCGCCCGGCAGGCTTTCGAGGGTGTCGAGGTCCTCGCGCGCCGGTATGAAGCGCATGGTGAACGCCTCGCCGACGAAGCCGTCCAGATCGGGGTTGAGGGGCGAGAGCCCCACGAGGAACTGCTGCCGCAGCCCCTCGGCGAAGAGCCGGGTGGCGAGGGTGGCGGTGCTGATACGGCGGAGCTTCTCCAGCACCTGGGAGTCGAGGACCTGAGGTTCGAGCGACTGAGGTTCGAGCGACTGGGGTGCGGGCGACCGGGGTTCGACGGCCTGGGGTTCCAGGGGTTCGTGCGCGTGGACGGGGGGCATGGCGGGGCTCACCTCGTAGGGGTCGGGAGGGGCGGACCGGGTATGTCCGGGGTTCAGAACTTGGGGAGCGTGGGGCGCCGGTGGTCCGGGTGTACGGCGCGCATCGCCGCGATGTCGTCGCGTTCGCGCAGGTCGGGGCGGCGGTTCCAGCGTTCGTGCAGCCGGGCGAGGGCGTCCCGGTCCAGCTCGACACCGAGCCCCGGGGTGTCGGTCACGGCGACCGCGCCGTCCTGGAAGGTCAGCGGTTCGGTGATGACGTCCTCGGACTGCCACGGGTAGTGGGTGTCGCAGGAGTGGTCGAGGCGGGTGAGGGTGGCCGCGACCTGGGTCATGGCGGCGAGGCTGATGCCCAGATGGGTGTTGGAGTGCATGGAGAGGGCCCGGCCGTGGGCGTCGCACACCGCCGCGAGGTCCCGGGTCGCCAGCAGTCCGCCCCAGAAGTGGTGGTCGGAGAGGACGATCTGCACCGCGTCGGCGGCGAAGGCGGGCGCGATCTCTTCGGTGGCGGTGACGACCATGTTGGTGGCCAGCGGCATGCCGGTCCGCCGGTGCACCTCGGCCATGTCCTCCAGCCGGGCGGTGGGGTCCTCCAGGTACTGGACGACGCCGGTGAGTTCCTCGGCCACCCGCAGCGAGGTCTTCAGCGACCAGGCGCCGTTGGGGTCGAGGCGCAGCGGATGCCCGGGGAAGGCGTCGGCGAGCGCCCGCACCGCGGCGACCTCCTGGTCCGGTGGGAAGGCGCCGCCCTTGAGTTTGAAGGAGCGCGAACCGCAGCGCTCCTGGAAGAGCCGGGCGAGCGCGACCACGCCGTCCGGGTCGACGACCTCGCCCCAGTCGTCGGTGGGGTCGTCGGCGCCCGGGTGGCGTCCCCACTTGTGGAAGAGGTACGCGGCGTACTCGACGCGGTCGCGGACCTTGCCGCCGAGCAGCGCGTGGACGGGGACGCCCAGCTCGCGGCCGTACGCGTCGAGGGCGGCCGTCTCGAACGCGGAGACGATGCTGAGCCGCATCTTCTCGGCGGTGAGCAGGCCCCGGTAGCCGCTGGCGTCCGGGTGGGAGTCGATGACTCGCCGGCCCGTCTCCCGCCCGACGGCGCGGATGGCGTTGACGCCGCCGACCGGCAGTCCGGTGAGGTGCGGGGCGAGGCGCGCGGCCAGGTCGAGGTAGGCGCCGTCGCCGTACGTCTCGCCCAGGCCGACGGTGCCGGCCTCCGTCACGATCTCGACGATCAGCCGTGGGGCGTAGGGCTGGTGGACCCCCGCGATGTTCAGCAGGGGGGCGTCGGCGATGAGGATCGGCGTCAGCCGTACCTCGGTGATACGGGGCGAGCCACTGGCCGTGGCATCCGTCGTCATCACACTCATCGTACTCCTTTCCGCGAGATGATTCCCATTCAATGGGACACGATCTCGTTTACTGGGTAATTTGAACGTAGCAATGGTCCTGGGGAGCGCACAAGTCCCGGTGACAGCGCCCGAAGTGGGTCGGTAGTGTCATCCGATGAGCCAGGGCGGCCGTACGGAGAACAGGGAAGGGCCGAAGCGGACGATGGGCGAGGGGACGATGAACGGGGTGACGATGAACGGGGCGGACACGTCCGAGGGCGGTCCGGCGGCCGGCGTCGGCGCCGGTGGCGCGAGTCCGGGCCCCGGTTCCGGTGCGGGCTCCGGTTCGGGCTCGGGTGAGCGGGCCGCGGGCGCCCTCGACCGGGGACTGGCGATCCTGACGCATGTGGCCGGGACGCGCGGCGCCTCGACCCCGGAGATCGCCCAGGCGCTGGGGCTGACCCGCAGCACCGCGTACCGGCTGGTCGACCGGTTGCACGAGCAGGGCTGGCTGGCGCACGACCCGGCCGCCGGACAGTGGCGGCTCGGCTCGGCGGCGGTACGGCTGGCGTCCGCCGCGGTGGCGTCGACCAATCTCCGGGACGCGGCGGCCCCGGCCCTGCGCAAGCTCGCCGATCTCACCCAGGAGACCGTCAGTCTCGGTGTGCCCAACGGGCTGACGATGGTGTTCGTCCACCGGGAGCGCGGGACACGGCCCGCCGCCGTCACCGCCGAACTCGGCGCCTCCCGCCCCCTGCACTCGACGTCCCTCGGCCGCGCCTATCTGGCGGCGCTGCCGCAAGCCGAGCTGGAGGAGACGCTGATCGAGCTGGTGCGCTCGCCACTGTCGCCGGTGACGGCGGCCACGGTCTCGGATCTGCACGCCGAGATCGAGCGGACGCGGGAGCGCGGCTGGTCGCAGGATCTGCGGGAGTTCGACGAGTCGAGCTGCTGCTGCGGCGCGGCCGTGTACGACCACACCGGACTGCCGGTCGCCTGCATCAGCGTGGCGGGCGTGGCCGAACGGATGGAGCCGCTCGTCCCGACGTACGGCCCGGTCGTGGCCCAGGTCTGCCGGGAGCTCTCGGCGGATCTCGGCTATCTGCCCCCCGCGACCTGACGCGGACGCACAGCGCCCGCCCCCTCGGTGGAGGCCCCCTCGGCGGCGGCCCTGCGCACCGGGTTGACGAGGCGTCCGATCCCCTCGACCTCCGACTCCAGCAGGTCTCCGGGGCGCAGGGCGCGCGGCGGGCTCATGTAGTCGCCGCAGCCCGCCGGGGTCCCGGTGAGCACCACGTCCCCGGGGCGCAGGGTGAAGAACCGGCTGAGATAGGCGATCAGTTGGGGGATACGGAAGACCATGTCGGCCGTGGTGCCGTCCTGCACGCGCTCTCCGTTGACCCAGGTACGGATCCGCAGCGCGTGCGGGTCGGGGATCGCGTCGGCGGTGACGACGACGGGGCCGAGCGGACAGAAGGTGTCCAGGCCCTTGCCGCGCACCCACTGCCCGTCGCGCTCCTGGAGGTCGCGCGCGGAGATGTCGTTGGCGACGGTGTAGCCGAAGACATGGCGCGGCGCGTCCTCTTCGGTCACGTGCCGGGCCTCGGCGCCGATGACGACGGCGAGTTCGGTCTCCCAGTCGACGCGCCGGGTCAGTTCCGGGTCGAGGACGACGGCCTCACCCGGACCGATGACACTGGAGGAGAGTTTCGGGAAGAGATAGGGCTCGCTCGGCGCCTGCCGTCCCATCTCCGCGATGGTGTCACGGTAGTTGAGGCCGATCCCGTACAGCGTGGCCGGACGGTACGGCAGGACCGGGGCGCCGCGGCCACCGGCCTGGGCACCGCCGTCGCCCCGTTCACCGCCGTCGCCACGCTCGCCGCCGTCGCCACGCTCGCCGTCGTCGAGTGGTTCGCCGTCCCCGGCCGGTAGGACACCGTCGGCGATGACGCCGGCGAGCGTGGCCGGGAGGGGCGCGAGCCGCCACTCGCCCTCGGCGTACGGCCTGCTGACGAGCCGTCGGCGCCCCTGGTGGATGAGTGTGGCCAGATGCATGGAAGCGCTCTCCTGTTCAGTGGGACATCGTTCCAGGTACGGAAGTGGGCGGACCAGCGGCACCATCACCCTCCCGCGCCCCCTTTCCCTCTTCCTTTTCCGCTTGTTCGTGTTCCTTCGCCGGGGTCGCCGAGGTGTTGGAGAGGAAGAAAACCGCGCACGCGGCGACGAGGGAGAAAGCCGCCAGGGCGATGAGCCCCCAGGACGTGCTGCCGGTCCGTTCCTGCACCAGGCCGAATCCGTACGGGGCCACGAATCCGCCGAGATTGGCGATCGAGTTGATGAGGGCGATGGCCATGCCGACCACCATCGGATGCACGGTCCCCTGCACGATGGGCCAGAAGATCGGACTGATGCTCTTGAATCCCATCGCGGCCACGCACAGCATCACCAGGGCAAGGACGGGAGTACTCACCGCCGCCGCGTAGGACCCGATCGCCGCGACCACCAGAGCGCCGATCAGCAGTGGTTTGCGCCGCCCCG
This sequence comes from Streptomyces sp. NPDC087310, assembly GCF_044744405.1. Taxonomy (NCBI): domain Bacteria; kingdom Bacillati; phylum Actinomycetota; class Actinomycetes; order Kitasatosporales; family Streptomycetaceae; genus Streptomyces; species Streptomyces sp. NPDC087310. The sequence goes on from NZ_JBIUYF010000002.1 coordinate 172,222, forward strand.
TGCGGTCGCCGATCCGGGCGAGGGTGAACATGGCGAAGATCGCGCATATCCAGGGCAGGGACGAAAGGAATCCCACGGTGAAGTCGTTGGTTCCCTCGATACCGCGCACGATGGACGGCAGCCAGAAGGTATTGGCGTAGATGGACATCTGGACCGAGAAGTAGATGAAGCAGAGCAGCGGGACCTTCGGCGCGCGCAGCACGTCGAGCAGCCCGCCGCGCACGTCCCCGTGGCCCGCCGAGGCGGCGGCGTCGTCCGCCGCGATGGCCGCGGTCAGGGCGCGCTGCTCGGCGCCGGTCAGCCAACGGGCGTCCTTGATCTCCGAGTCGAGCCAGAAGAAGGCGAACACCCCCACGCCGACGGAGAGCAGCCCCTCCGTCAGGAACATCCACTGCCAGCCCGTGAGCCCCCACGCCCCGTCCAGGGCGAGCAGCGGACCCGAGACGGGGCCCGACACGGAGAAGGCGACGAGCGCGCCGACCGCGTATCGGGCGTTGGCCCGGCCGCGGTGCGAGTTCGGCAGCCATTTGGTGAGGTAGTAGAGAACGGCCGGCACGAATCCGGCCTCGGCCATACCGAGCAGGAACCGGAGGAAGTAGAAGCTCCACTCCCCCTGTGCGAAGAGCATGCAGGCGGAGACGATGCCCCAGCTCACACAGATCCGGGAGAGCCAGATCTTCGCCCCGAATTTCTCCATCAGCACATTGCTGGGAATTTCGAAAAGGGTGTAGGAGATGAAGAACAGTCCGGCGCCGAGTCCGTAGGCGGCCGCCCCGATACCGAGATCCGCTTCCAGGTGCGACTGGGCGTATCCGATGTTGGAACGGTTGAGCTGATTGCACATCATCATGACGGCGAATACGGGAACGACGCGTCGGAGTATTTTCCCGGTGGCGCTCCGGAGATGCGGTCCGGACAGGTCCGGACTGCTGACATGCGAGGTCATACGCGGCCACTTCTTCCGTCGTCAGTGACAGGAACCGACCGACCGGCCAAGCGCTCTGAAGTCCCATTCATTGAGACGCTGTTCCGTTTATCGGCACTCGGTACCGTAGGATTCGCGCCGTACGGTGTCAAGACCCACGACAGACCCACGACAGACCCACGACGGACTCACAACGGACCCACGACGGACCGCGACAGACGCGGGAAGAGGCCGACGAGAGCCCCGCCGGAGCCCCGTGAACGCCGAACGGGGCCGCGCCCCGACTGTGGGACGCGGCCCCGTGGTCCGCCTGACGGCGGCCGGATCTCACCGCCTTCGCCTCGCCTCCCCCTCCCCCTCCCCCTCCTCCGCCGTTCCTCCTGTTCGTGTGCGGCCCACCGCACAGACATCACAAGCCGTCAACAGGGCCTCCTCACCCCGTATCGCTGTGACAGACTCCCCGGTATGGCACCGGTCGTCGGGGGTGGAGTGTGAGTGAGCCTCGGTCTGCCCCCACCATCGGGCAGCTCGTTCTCGGCAGGCAGCTCCAGAACCTCCGCGAGAGGGCCGGGTTCAGCCGGGAGCAGTCGGCGAGGCTGCTCCGGGTCACCGCCGCCACGGTCCGCCGGATGGAGACCGCCGAGGTCTCCCTCAAGATCCCCTATCTCCAGTTCCTGCTGCCCGAGTACGGGGTCGGCCCCGAGGACACCGAGGTCTTCCTCCGGCTGGCCGAGGAGGCCAACAAGCCCGGCTGGTGGCAGCGGTTCCACGACATACTCCCCGACTGGTTCAGCGGATACGTCAGCCTCGAAGAGGCCGCGAAGACCATCCGCTCGTACGAACCGCACTTCGTGCCGGGGCTGCTCCAGACCGAGGAGTACGCACACGCCGTCCTGGCCACGGGGGCGGTCGGCCGGACCACCGACCCGCACCGGATCGAGCGCCATGTCGCGTTACGCATGGAGAGACAGGCGCTGCTCACCCGCTCCGACGCCCCGGCCTTCTGGGCCGTCCTGGACGAGACGGTGCTGCGCCGGCACGTCGGCTCGAAGGCCGTGATGCGCGCCCAGATCGACCGGCTGATCGAGGCGGTCGAGATGCCGAACGTGACGCTCCAGATAGCCGAGTACGGCGCGGGGCCGCACCCCGGAACGTACAGCCCGTTCGTCCTGTTCCGCTTCGACATCCCTGAAGTGCCCGACATGGTCTACATCGAGTATCTGACCGGGGCGCTCTATCTGGACGAGGCCCACGAGGTGTCCGCGCACATGCAGGCGATGGACCGGATGGTCACCCACGCGGAGCCCGCGAACCACACGAAGCAGCTTCTGGCCGCCTTCCGCCGGGAGCTCTGAACCCGTAACGCGTCACCTCGTGCCTCGGCTACGCCACTGCGCTGTCCGTCAACAGGGCGTCGATCGCGGCCAGTTCCCGCTCCGTCAGGGGCGCGGCGTCCAGGACGGCGAGGTTCTGGTCGAGCTGGCCGACGCTGCTGGCGCCGATCAGCACCGATGTGACGCGCGGGTCGCGCAGCACCCAGGCCAGCGCGAGCTGGGCCAGGGTCTGGCCACGCTCGCCCGCGACCTTGTTGAGCGCGTGCAGCAGGGTCAGCTTCTCGTCGCTGAGGGCGTCCCGCTTGAGGAAGTGACCGACGGCCATCCGCGAGTCGGCGGGCACCCCGTTGAGATAGCGGTCGGTGAGCTGCCCCTGCGCGAGCGGCGAGAAGGCGATGACCCCGGCGCCGACCTCGTCGGAGGCGGCGATCAGCCCGTTGTGCTCGATGACACGGTCGAGCATGTTGTACGCGTGCTGGTTGATCAGCAGCGGGGTGCCCAGCTCCTTGAGGAGTTCGGCCGCGCGCCGCATCTGCTCGGGCGGATAGTTGGACAGCCCGGCGTACAGGGCCTTGCCCTGCCGTACGGCGGAGGCCAGCGCCCCCACCGTCTCCTCCAGGGGTGTGTCCGGGTCGAAGCGGTGCGAGTAGAAGAGGTCGACGTACTCGACGCGCATCCGGCTCAGCGACTGGTCGAGGCTCGACAGCAGATGCTTGCGCGAACCGAACTCGCCGTACGGACCGGGCCACATGTCGTAGCCCGCCTTGGTGGAGAGGAACAGCTCGTCGCGGTAGGGCCGGAAGTCCTGCGCGTAGACCGTCCCGAAGTTCGCCTCGGCGCTGCCGTACGGCGGGCCGTAGTTGTTCGCGAGGTCGAAGTGGGTGACGCCCCGGTCGAACGCGCGGCGCAGCACGGCGCGCTGGTTCTCCAGCGGGGCGGTGTCACCGAAGTTGTGCCACAGGCCCAGGGAGACCTGGGGCAGCCGTACGCCACTCAGACCGCTGCGCTGGAACCGCATGCCCTCGTAGCGGTCGGCGGCGGCGAGGTAGGGCGGTCGTTTCAACGAACTCTCCTGTGGGGTCGGGCGGGGCGTGAGGGCCGGTTCACCAGGAGCCCGGCGCCTCGACGCTACACACGAGTCGGACTATTGGGAACGTCTGACCAAGATCCGAAAGTTTCCGTCCGCTTCATGGTCCTGCTCCGCCCCGGGCCCGGGCAGCCGTGTCGCGAGCAGCGCGCCGAGTACGGCGACGGCCGCGAGGACCGGCAGTGTGAAGCCCATGGCGTCCAGGAAGGCGTCCCCACCGCCGGGCCCACTCGGCCCGTCCGGCCCGCTTCCGGAGAGGGTGAGGAGCGTGGCGGCCGTGGCGACGCCCAGCACCGGGCCGGTGTTCATCGCCGTCTGCTGGAGCCCGCCGGCCACTCCGGCCCGGGCGACCGGCGCGTGGCGTACGACGACGGCCGTCGTGGTGACCATGACCGTACCGAAACCGGCCCCCAGTACGAGGAAGCCGCCGCTGATCAACAGGAGTGGCGAAGTGCGGTCGAGCGGGGCCAGCACCAGGATGCCGAGGGCGATCAGGAGCATCGCCGGCGCGGCTGTCCCGCACGGCCCCCACCGCCGGGACAGCACCGCGGCGGCGGGTGCGCTCAGCACCATCAGCACGGCCAGGGGCAGCACCCGCACCCCGCTTTCGAGCGGGTCCATCGCGAGCACGTCCTGAAGGAAGTACGTGGCGACGAAGAGGGTGCCGAACAGCGCGGCCGAGGCGCACAGCAGGACGGCGAGCGCCGGGCCGAGCGCCGAGCGGCCGAGGAGGCCGGGCGGCACCAGCGGGTGCGCGGTCCGCCGTTCGTGACGTACGAACGCGGTGGCGGCGACCGCGACGACCGCGCACCCCAGCGCCGTCGCCGGTGTCCAGCCGGTCTCCGGCAGCCCGACGAGGGTGTGGACCAGACCGACCAGGGCCACCGCGAGCAGCCCGGCGCCGGGCAGGTCGAGCCGGGCGGTGGCGTCCCCCGGCCGGTCCGGGATCCGGACGGTGAGGGTCAGTACGCCGATCACGAGCGCGGGGACGACGTTGAGGAGGAAGACGGCGCGCCAGCCGAAGTGGGCGGTGAGCGCGCCGCCGACGACCGGGCCAGCGGCGGCGGCCACCCCGATGGCGCCGGTACGCAGGGCGATGGCCGCCGCGAGCCGGTCGGGCGGGTACGCGGCACGCAGCATCCCGAGGGTGGCCGGTTGCAGCAGGGCGCCGAAAACGCCCTGGACGACGCGCAGCCCGATCACCCAGCCGACGCCGGGCGCCAGGCCGATGCCCGCCGAGGCGGCGCCGAAGCCGAGCATCCCGACGGCGAAGATCTGGCGGTGGCCGTACCGGTCCCCGAGGCGTCCGGCGAGGACGAGCAGTCCGGCCACGGCGATGAGGTAGCCGGTGCTGGTCCACTGGACCTGGGGGAAGGTGGCGTGCAGATCGCGCTGCATGCTGGGCTGCGCGATGGTCAGTACGGTGCCGTCGAGGGCGACGATCGCGGCGCCGGTGACACTCCCGGCGAGGACCAGGCGCTGTGGGAGTCCGGCTCTCCCGGGCGCTCCGCGCTCCGTCGCCTCCGGGGAGTTCACGGGCGCTCCGGCCCGAGGTGCGCGTCGAGCGCGGCGCGGAGCAGCGGCTCGGCGTCGTCGACACCGGAGGCGAGCTGGAGACTGCCCCAGGCCCACAACTGCGCGATGCCGTGCAGATTGGCCCACAGCGCGCCGGCGACCACTTCGGGCGTCGGCGCGCCGTCGGACCGGGGCCGCACCTCGGCGACGAGGTCCACGAGCACGCCGAAGAGCGGCAGGCTGGTCTCCCGTAGCCCGGGGGCTTGTCCGGGCCCGCCGTTCTCCAGCAGATCGTGGCGGAACATCAGCTCGAACATGCCGCGGTTGGCGGCGGCGAAGCCGAGATAGACGCGTCCGAGCGCCAGGATCCGGGCGCGCGGGCCCACCGCCCTGCCATTGGCCGGCGCCGCACCGTCCGTCGCCCCGCCGCCGTCCGCCACCGTCCTGCCGTCCGTCGCTCCACCGCCGTCCGCGACCGCCGCGACCGCCGCGGCGGCCTCGGCCGCGAGTGCGGCGAAGCCCTGGCGTGCGATGGCGGACAGCAGGGCGGCGTGTGTCGGGAAGTAGCGGCGCGGCGCGCCGTGCGAGACCCCGGCCTGCCGGGCGATCTCGCGCAGGGAGAGCGCCTGTACCCCCTCCCGGGCCACGAGATCGACACCGACCGCCACCAGACGGGCCCGCAGGCCCGCGTCGTATGCACTCATAGACACTGTCTACCACTACCGGGTAGACAGTGTCTACGCACTGCGGGGCGCGCACCGGGCTCCGGCGGCGCGGCTCAGCCGATGGGCGCCGGCATGCGCACCACGTCGTACGCGAGCCCGATCGTGTCGCCGGTGGCCGGGTCACCCAGCTCCACCCGCCAGCGGTCGGCGAACTGGTCCACGCCCTCGACCATGGGGATCGTGCCGGAGATCAGCACCGTGCCGGGCACGAGATCGCCCCGCTCGCGCAGCACCTCGGCCCAGTACGCCGGGGTGAGCAGTTCGGCGAGCGTGCCGTCCTGGATGAGGGATTCCGCGCCCTCGCGGCCCACCCAGGCCCGCAGGGTGATGCTGTCGAGCCGGTCCTGCACATCGGCCAGCCGCCAGGCGCGGCGGGCGAGCACGTCCGGGCCCGCGTTCTTGCTCCAGGCCACCCCGTGCACCTCCAGCTCACGGTCGGTGTGGTCGCAGGCGGCGGTCAGCAGCAGCTCGCCCTCCCCGTCCACGACCAGCGCCCATTCCGCCTCACCGGAGGTGCGGCCGTGCTGGACGCTGACCTGTTCGGTGTGCTGGGCGAGGTAGGGAGAAACCGGGTAGAGAGCGGGGGTGACGGACGGAGCGGGCACCCCGAGCTCGGCGAGTTCGGCCACGTGCGCGGCCACGTCGTCCTGGCTGCGGCCCGCGTAGCCGGCGTTGAGCACCTGGACGACATCGGCCTGCCGGGTGGTGCCGTCGGGCAGTTCGAAGGTGAGCAGCGCCATGGGAGTTCTCCACATCGTTCACGGTATCGGCGAGGTTAACTTTGCGCGGAAGGCTTGCGCATACCACCTGTATACAAGAAGTATGCCGGAAGGTCGACAGTGCGCCCTCCCCCGATGGCGGCGCGCCCCACCCAAGGACGGATGTCGTGAACCACACCAGCACGAGCACGGATCAATCCCCGCCCAGCGGCTCCGCGGTCCGCCGCGCCTTCTTCGCCAGCCTCACCGGAACCGCCCTGGAGTGGTACGACTTCGCCATCTACTCCGTGGCCGCCGCCCTGGTCTTCGGCGAGGTGTTCTTCCCCTCGGAGGACCCGGCCACCGGCACCCTGCTGGCGTTCTCCACGTACGCCGTCGGCTATGTGTCCCGCCCGCTGGGCGGTTTCGTCTTCGGCCGTCTCGGCGACAAGATCGGCCGCAAGAAGGTCCTCATCGCGACGCTCGTGCTGATCGGCGTCGCGACCCTGTTCATCGGTCTGCTCCCGTCGTACGCGACGATCGGTGTGACCGCCCCGATCGTGCTGGTGATCCTCCGCTTCGCGCAGGGCGTCGGGGTCGGCGGCGAGTGGGGCGGCGCCGTACTGCTGTCCAGCGAGTTCGGCGATCCGAAGCGGCGCGGCTTCTACGCCTCGGCCGCGCAGGTCGGCCCGCCCGCCGGCAATCTGCTGGCCAACGGCGTCCTCGCCGCCCTCGGCATCCTGCTCACGGACGAGCAGTTCATCAGTTGGGGCTGGCGCGTGGCGTTCCTGCTCTCCGGGGTCCTGGTCGTCTTCGGGCTGTGGATCCGTACGAAGCTGGAGGAGACCCCGGTCTTCCAGGCCATGGAGGCGGAGGAGACGCGCCCCGAGGCCCCGATCAAGGAAGTCTTCACCACCCACCCGCGCGCACTGGCCGCCGCGATCCTCAGCCGGATCGCCCCGGACGTGCTGTACGCGCTGTTCACCGTCTTCGTCCTGACGTACGCGACCGGCGAACTCGGCATGTCACGCGGCTCGGCGCTGGGCGCCGTCCTCATCGGCTCGACGTTCCAGATCTTCCTCATCCCGCTGGCGGGCGCTCTCTCCGACCGGGTCAACCGGCGTCTGCTGTACGGGGTTTCGGCGCTGGCGGCCGGAGTGTGGCCGTTCGTGTTCTTCCCGCTGACCGCCGGCGGGAGCTGGCCGCTGCTCGCCGCCGGTGTGGTGGTGGCGCTCGCCATCCACTCGCTGATGTACGGCCCTCAGGCGGCCTTCATCTCGGAGCAGTTCTCCCCGCGGCTGCGCTACACGGGCTCCTCGCTCGCCTACACACTGGCCGGGGTCGTGGGCGGGGCGGTGGCTCCGCTGCTGTTCACGGCGCTGCTCGACGCGTACAACTCCTGGGTGCCGCTGGCGCTCTACATCGCGATCACCGCGGTCGTCACGATCGGCGGTGTGTGGCTGGGCCGCGACGCGAAGGACGCCGACGAGGAGGAGCCGCCGAGCCCGCGGACCGGGGACACGGCCGCGACATCCGTACGGTCGGACGGGGCGCCCACCCGCTGACCGCACCGCTTCGACTCCCTCGCCCACGGCACCCGCACGCCCCGTCCCGTACAACGGAAGGAACCGCCCATGCGCATCGCGCTGAGCCAGCTCACCACCGGCCCCGACCCCGAGTCCAACCTCGGCCTCCTGCGCGAACAGGCCCACCGCGCGGCGGACGGGGGCGCCCGCGCCGTCGTCTTCCCCGAGGCGTCGATGGCCTGCTTCGGCACCCCGCTCGCCCCGGTGGCCGAACCGCTCGACGGCCCCTGGGCCGGGGAGGTCCGCCGGATCGCCAAGGACACCGGGCTCGTGGTGGTGGCGGGGATGTTCACCCCCGCGACGGACGGCAAGGTGGCCAACACACTGCTGGCCACCGGTCCCGGGGTGGAGGCCGCCTACGACAAGATCCACCTGTACGACGCCTTCGGCTTCGCCGAGTCCGACACCGTGGCGCCCGGCTCCGAGGTGGTCACCATCGATGTGGACGGTATCCGCATCGGCCTCGCGACCTGCTACGACGTCCGCTTCCCCGAGCTGTTCCGGGCCCACGCCGACGCGGGCGCGGTGGTCTCGCTGCTGCTGGCCTCCTGGGGTGCGGGCCCCGGGAAGCGGGAGCAGTGGGAACTGCTGACGCGCGCCCGCGCGCTCGACGCGACGCTGTGGCTCGCCGCCGTGGGCCAGGCGGACCCGGCGGCGTCCGGTACGCCCGCGACGTCGAACGCGCCCACCGGGATCGGCCACAGCGCGGTCATCGGCCCGGACGGAACCGTACGGCAGTCGCTCGACGGGGCCCCGGGGATGCTGCTGGCCGACCTCGACCCGGCCGAGGTGACCTCCGTACGCCAGGCCATCCCCGTACTCGCCAACCGGCGTCTTTCCGGGGCGAATTGACCTGGCCCTTCGGTTCTAGCCTGCGAGGAGGACCTTGAGGGTCGTCTCCAGGTGGCTGTCGATCGCCGTGCACGCGGCCCCCGCGTCACCGGCGGCGATCGCGGCCAGGATCGCCTGGTGTTCCCGCAGTACGGCCTCCTGCCGGCCGTGCTGGTTGTAGAGCGCCACCACTCCGGCCCGGATCTGCCGGCTGCGCAGCCCGTCGTAGTGGCGGGTGAGCAGCGCGTTGCCCACGGCGGCGATCATCGTCGCGTGGAACTGGTGGTCCACCGCGATGAATTCCTTGGCGTGCTCGGACCCGCTCAGATCACGCTGCCGCTCCAGCAGCGCGGTCAGCTCGGCCACGGGGGCCCGGCCGTCGGGGACGACACGCTCGGCGGCGTACCGCTCGACGATGCCGCGCAGCTCCATCAGTTCGGTGATCTCCCGCCCGGAGAGGGGCACGATCTGCGCGCCGCGCTTGGGGACCAGCCTGACCAGGTCCTCGGCGGCGAGCAGCAGCAGCGCCTCGCGGATGGGGGTGCGGGAGACGCCGATACGGTCCGCGATCTCCTGCTCGGAGAGGAACCCGCCCTGGAGTTCGGGGTCGGTGAGCACTTCCTCCTTGAGGAACGCGTACGCCTTCTCCCGGCCCGACGTCACGACTTCCCCCAGGGTTGCATACAACGAGTATACAAAAACTACCACGCGGGTCCGCTGCCGGGCCTCCCCCGCCGGTCCGCGCCGTGTGCGAGGGCCTCCCGGAGCGCGGGAAGCGCCTCCGGGTCGGTGAGGGCGGAGCCGACGGCGACGGCGTGGCAGCCCGCGGCAAGGAACGACGCGGCGTTCGAGGCGTCCACCCCACCCGTCGCGACGAAGCGGGCCGTGGGGAACGGGGCGAGTTGCGCGGCCACCCAGTCGGGGCCCAGTTGTCTCGCGGGGAACGCCTTGAGCCAGGTACGGCCGGAGGCGAGAGCCGCGGCGATCTCGGTGGAGGTGGCCACGCCGGGCAGATGGGGCACTCCGAGGCGCGCCGACTCGGCGACGACGTCGGGGTGGAAGCCGGGCGCCACCGTGAAGGCGGCGCCCAGTTCCTGGACGGCGGTCAGCCGGCCGACGGAGGTGACCGTACCGGCGCCGACCCGCTTGCCGAGGCGTTCGGCCGCGCCGATCGCCGCACGCAGCGCGGGGAGCGCGTCGCGGGTCTGTACGGGGACCTCGACCAGTTCGACCCCGAAGTCCCAGGCCCGCTCGCACATCTCCACCGTCTTCCCGGGGGTGAGGCCGCGGAAGATGCCGAGGACGGGGTTACGCGCGAAGTGGTGCTGGAAGAACTCATCGGATTCCACGGTCGTGTCCTCTCGGTTGGCCGCGTGACGAGCCTTCCAGCAGGGCGACGACCTGGTGGGCCGGGGGCAGTTCCGCGTGGTCGGAGGGGGAGAGCAGCACCTGGGCGGCGGCGTAGTGGCCGAGGCGCAGCCGGGTCTCCTGGTCGCGGCCGTCCAGCAGTCCGCTGAGCCAGCCCGCCGCGAAGGCGTCGCCCGCGCCGACGGCGTCGACGACCTCCACCGTGCGCGCCGGGGCGCGGAAGACGCCCTCGGGGGTGAAGGCGACCGCCTCGACGGCGGCGTCCTTGACGATCAGATGGGCCGGTTCGGGGAGCAGGGCGCGGACGCTCGACGCGTCGGACGTCCCCCACAGCGCCTGTGCCTCGTCCCGGCCGACGAAGACGATGTCGCTGCGCCTGGCCAGGTCGAGGAGTTCCGCCACGCCCCGTCCCGCGCCCCAGAGGACGGGCCGGTGGTTGACGTCGAAGCTGAGCGTGCCGGGCCCGAGGGGGCGGTCGTACACGAGGTGCCGTACGAGGTCGAGGCTCTGCCCGGAGAGTGCCGCGGTGATGCCGGACAGATGGGTCACGCGGGCGGGCCTGGCGCGCCAGGCCGTGATGTCGCCGGTGTGCATCGCCGTCGCCGCCGAACCGGTGCGGTAGTAGAAGACCTGGGTGCCCTCGGCGGTCGGATGTTTGAAGTAGACGGCGGTGGGGCGCAGCGCGTCGCGCCGTACGAGCCCGACGTCCACGCCCTGGGCGCGCAGTGTGTCGGTGATCAGATCGCCGAACGGATCGGTGCCGACCGCGCCCGCCCAGGCGGTGGCGTGGCCGAGACGGGCCATCAGGGCGGCGACGTTCGACTCGGCGCCGCCGGGGCGCAGGACGAAGGTGTTGTCGGCGCTCAGCCCGCCGCCGTGCCGGGGCGTGACCATGACCATCGTCTCGCCGATGGCGAGCAGATCGAGCGGGGCGGGAGGGTCCAGAGAGGTGAGAGGGGCGAGGGGGGCGATCTCCGATCCGGTGTCCACAACATCCCTCCGGTCGCGCCTACGGCAACTCCTCGGCGACGTAAGCAAAACGTAGGTCGGCCGGATTGAGGCGTCAACGACCCGGCCCGCGGCCTCCGTGCGCCGCTCGCCGCCCCTCTCGGCCGCCGGTCCGGCGCACCGGACGAAACTCCCCTCCACCGAACGACCGCCACGAGTACACCGTTCGGGCACATTCACCGCACCGGGCGCCCGGCATATTCCTCTTTTTCCCTTTCCGCTCAAGCCGTTTCAACAGTGCGGCTCAACTCTGTTGAATTTCGGCCGTCGGAACTCTCTTGAACCGGCCCGAGAAAATAGGCCAGAGTTCCGGTCACGGCCACCAAGCACCCTGGTTGCCGCCGGACACACGGCTCCCCCCTCTTGTGAAATCGGCTTCCCCACGCCGTTTTCCTCCCCCCATGCACGGCCGTGTGCTCCGTGAACCGGAAGGAATGACTGTGCGAGTCTCCCGGAACATTCTCGTGGCCGCGGCCGCGGGCGCCCTGCTCTCCGTCAGCGTCGTGACCGGCGCCCAGGCGGGCGAACAGACCGCCGAGCGCTACGACCCCGCGATGGTCAAGGCCCTGGCCACCTCACTCGGCGTCAGCGAGACGGCGGCCGTCGAGCGGCTGGACGATCAGGCGGACCAGCAGGCCGAGCTCTCGAAGCTCGACCGGCAGGGGGTCGCCACGGACGGCGCCTTCTTCGACAGAGCCGGCAGCCTCGTCGTCAACGCCGCCGACGCCCGCGCCGAACAGCGCATCGAGGACGCCGGTCTGACCCCGCGGGTGGCCGAGCACGGCCAGGCCGCGCTCGACCGCATCAAGGCGGAGCTGGACGCCAAGGCGCTGAAGCAGACGCCGGCCGGTGTCACCGCCTGGTCGGTGGATCTCGCCACCGACACGGTCACCGTCGAGGTCAACAGCGCGAAGAGCGCGGCGGCGAAGTCCTTCATCAAGGCCGCGCGGGCCCACGGCGACGCCGTCCGCGTCGTCGAGGGCAAGGAAGAGCTGTCCACGCAGGCGGTCGTCTCCCCGGGCGACGAGATGTCCTTCAACGGCTATGTCTGCTCCGTCGGTTACGGCGCCCGTGACGGGTCCGGCCGTCAGTACCTCGTCACCGCCGGCCACTGCATCGAGGACCTGCCCGTCCTGTCGTACAAGGGCACGCGCTTCGCCCAGGGCACCAACAGCCGCTTCGCGGTGGGCAGTCGCAGCGTCGACATGGGCATCGCGGCCGTCGACTCGGGCAGTTCCATAGCCACGCAGGTCGGTACGTACGGCAGCGCGGGCACCGTCGCCGTCCAGGGCAGCGCGCGGGCCGCGTCCGGCGCCGCCCTGTGCAAGTCGGGCCGTACGACCTTCTGGACCTGCGGCAAGGTCAACTCGTACAACGTGACGGTCACCTACAGCGACGCCAACGGCGGTCCCGACACCGTCGTCACCGGCCTGGGCAGTTCCTCGGTCTGCACCCAGGGCGGCGACAGCGGCGGCGCCTACATCTCCGGCAACCAGGCCCAGGGGATGACCTCGGGCGGCCCGTCCGCGCAGCGCTGCACCGGCAGCGTCAACTCGCCGGGCTCCTCCTACTTCCAGCCCCTGGACGACGCCCTCTCGTACTACGGCCTGACCCTCAACACCAACTGAGCACCCCCCGGCGGTAAGCCCCACCTGCCGCATCACCGGGCCGCCCCCCACCGGCCCCAGGACCGCCCATCGGATACGGTGGGCGGTCCTGCCCGTGCGGGCACGGCGCGGCTCCACCGCTCGACCCGGAGGGGAATCCAGTGCACCAGGACCCGGATTCCTCCTCGCCCGTCTTCGCCGAGGTCTTCCAGCAGGCCATCAAGAGACGCGGCCTGTCCCTGGAGCGTGTCCGCAGCCGGCTCGCCGAGCAGTCCATCCAGATCAGCCTGACCACCCTCAGCTACTGGCAGCGGGGGCGCAGCGAGCCCGAACGGGCCGATTCGCTGCGGGCCGTGGACGCGCTGGAGACCATCCTCGAACTGCCGCCCGGGACCCTGCGTTCGCTGATCGGCCCGTACCGCCCGCGCGGCCGGGTCGCGCCGCCCGCCCACGACCTCAGCTCCTCCCACCGGGTCTTCGGGGAGAACTCCCTGGCGGAACAGATCCTCGGCCCCGACTTCGCGCGGCTCAACGAGGCCATCAGCACGCTGAGCATCCGGGAGACCGTCACCATCGACGAGAACCGGCGGCTGTGCTCCATCGCGATCCAGCAGGTACTGCGCGCGGCCCGCGAGGGCGCCGACCGGCTCACCGCCGTCCACACCGTCGACAGCGGGGCGCGGGCGGTCCGCACCACGGTTCGCTGCGGAATTCCCGGGCCTGTCCGCTTCCTTCCCGAAGTGAGTACGGTCGTCATCGACATACAGTTCGGCCGGAAACTCGCGAAGAACGAGACGGTGGTCATCGACTACACCCTTTCCGTCGATCCCGGGGACGGTGTCGACGACCATTACGAACGCCGCACCCGCGTCCGGCTGCGCGATTATCTGCTCCATGTCTATTTCCATCCGGCGGCGCTGCCGGTGGTCAGCCACCGCTATTACCGCGAGCACTCCGGGGCGGAGATGAGCTACAACCACCGGGTCGCCCTGGACGCCTCGCACACGGTCCACTCGGCGCCGGGCCGCTGCCCGGCGGGCATCCACGGTGTCTCCTGGGAGTGGCCGGAGCAGCCGCGGCACCCCTGAAACGGCCGCCGTGAGGGGGCAATTAAGGTGGAGGACTTCTGCCGTGGTGGGGGCGCCGGGGTGGCGCCCTCGGAGAGTGAGGGACGTTCCGTGACGGGGGCACAGATTCCGCTGTACCAGGCGAAGGCGGAGTTCTTCCGCATGTTGGGGCATCCTGTGCGCATCCGTGTGCTGGAACTGCTCCAGGACGGGCCGATGCCGGTACGGGAGCTGCTCACCGCGATCGAGATCGAGCCGTCCAGCCTCTCCCAGCAGCTCGCGGTGTTGCGCCGCGCGGGGATCGTGACGGCGACGCGGAGCAGTTCGACCGTCGTGTACGAGCTGGCCGGCGGGGACGTGGCGGAGCTGCTGCGGGCGGCGCGGCGGATCCTGGTCGAACTGCTGGCCGGGCAGGAGGATCTGCTCTCGCAGCTGCGCGAGAACGGGCACTCCCTGGAGCGGCAGGAAGTTCCCTAGGGGGACCTCTGGGGAGGACCTAGGGAGGACCTGGGGAGCCCCTGGGGAGCCCGCCCGCCCCACACACCACTGCGGACCGTCCGAACGGACGACAGAAGCGGAATCACGTCTTCTAGTTGAAGATATCTTCAATTCACCATCCCACATAAGTCGTTACTCGATAAACTCGTCATCCTGAGGGTTCACCAGGCCGAGAGGACCGGGGTTCATGGCAAGCGCGGACGTGGCACTGAAGGACGCGATGATGATCGAGGGCGCCCAGGGCGCCGCTCTGGTCGACTACACCAGCGGCATGGCGCTGGGCACGCTGGGCGGGAGCAAGGATCTGGACCTCGCCGTCGCCGCGGCGGGGAACACCGATGTCGTACGGGCCAAGATGCGGACCCTGGAAACGCTCGGCATCCAGGACGCCATCGAGGACATCCTGATCACGCTGGGCTCCCAGTACCACGTGATCCGGCCGCTGTCCGGCTCGGCAGGACAGGGGCTGTTCCTGTATCTCGTACTGGACCGGGCGCGCGCCAATCTGGCCATGGCGCGCCACCAGTTGAAGCGGATCGAGAACGAGGTGGACGTGTAGGCGGCGGAGCGGCGAGCACGTGCGGGAAGCCTTCCGCGAAGGGCGGCGGCGCCGGTCGGGCTCTCGTCCCGGCCGGCCTGGGACCTCTCGTCCCGGCCCGCTCAGGACCCCTCGTACGGGCCGTCCTGCGGAGGTGTGGCGCCGGAGTCGGCGGCGCGCAGATCGGCGAGGAGTTCGGCCTGCCCAGCCAGCACCCCGGAGAGGATCGCCCGGGCGACGCTCAGCAGCTCCGCGAGATAGGGGTGGGCGAGCGCGTAGTGGACGGCCGAGCCCTCCCTGCGCGTCACGACGAGATTGGCGCGGCGCAGCACGGCCAACTGCTGGGAGAGCTGGGCGGGCTCGACACCGACCTCCGGCAGCATCTCGGAGACCGCGTACTCCCGCTCGCTGAGCAGTTCGAGGACCCGGATACGGACGGGGTGCCCCAGCGTCTTGAAGAACTCTGCCTTCAGTTGGTACAGCGGCGCGCTCACCGGCCTTGCCTCATTTCCCGCGCGTACCGCGTACAGCGCATCTGCCCGGAAGTCCCTGCCACGGGGCCGTTCCCACGCCGTCAGGGCCGCCAGGGCCGTCACCTCCACGTGATGCCCCTGGGAAAATCCCACATTACCGGCCGGGCACCCAGGGTATACAGGCTCCATGGTCGACCGACTCTTCTCCGACCGGGATCTCGCCGCGCTGTACGACGCGGTCTGCGCGGGCCGACCTGACTTCGCCTTCTATCTGCCGCTGGTGATGTCGGCGCGCTCCGTACTCGATGTCGGCTGCGGTACGGGCGACTTGCTGCACCGCGCCCGCGCGGCGGGGCACCAGGGGCGGCTGTGCGGTCTCGACCCGGCGGACGGCATGCTGGAGCGGGCCCGTCGCCGGACGGACGTCGAGTGGATCCTCGGCGATCTCTCCACCACCCACTGGGACCGCGCGTTCGACCTGGTCGTGATGACCGGGCACGCCTTCCAGGTCCTCCTGGAGGACGAGGAGGTACGGGGCGCGTTCGCGGCGGTCAGGGACGCCCTCACCGACGAGGGCCGCTTCGTCTTCGAGACCCGCAACCCGGCGGCGCGCGCCTGGGGCGAGTGGACCCCGGACCGCGCCGTCGAGGTCGTCGACGCCACGGGTGCCGTCGTACGGGTCGCCAACGAGGCCGATCCGTACGACGGCGGGGACAGGGTCAGCTTCACCACCCGCTACACCAGCCCCGGCTGGGACGGCCCCCGACTGAGCCGCTCCACCCTGCGCTTCCTCGGCGCGGACGAGGTGACGTCGTTCCTGGCCGGTGCGGGGCTCACCGTGGAGGCTCAGTACGGTGACTGGCTCCGGCAGCCGCTGACCGCCACCGGCCCGGAGATCATCACCGTCGCCGCACGGGGAAACGAGCCGGGGAAGGGGCTACCCGACCGTGACGCTCTTGCCGTCCGCGTTCGCGGCGGCCACGGCCGCGTCGAGGACCCGCAGGTTGTGCAGCCCGTGGGCGAGCGGAGGGCAGTGCGGCAGCCGGTCGAGACCGGCGATCTGGTCGAGGAACGCCCGCGCCTGGAAGGCGAAGAACTCGTTCTGCCCGTGGCCCACGCTGGGGAAGTCCATGGGCAGCCCCCGCGCGATGTACGGGTGGTCGGGGCCGATCAGGACCTGCCGGTATCCGTTGACGGGCCCGGCCGGTGAGGCGTCGGCGATGGTGAACTCACCGGGACGCACCAGGTCGAACGCGGCGGCCCCGCCGTCGCAGAAGACCTCGAACCCGAGGGAGTTGGCGAGGCCGTAGGCGACCCGGGAGACGGAGATGGTGCCGACGGTGCCGCTCCGGAAATTCAGGGTGAAGGTCGCGATGTCCTCGTTCTCGACCGGCACCCGCTCATCGCTGACCTGGACGTCGGCGGAGTGGCCCACCGCGGTGCCCAGCGGCGTCGGACGGTCCGGGACCACGGTGGTCAGAACCGTACCGCGCACGCTCTCGACGGGTCCGCACAGGAATTCGCCGAGGTCGACGAGGTGGCTGCCGATGTCGGCGAGCGCGCCGGAGCCGGCCCCGCCCCGGTAGCGCCAGCTCATGGGGGCGTCGGGGTTGTGCCCGTAGTCGCACCAGTAGTGGCCGTTGAAGTGGCGCACCTGGCCGAGGCCGCCCTCGGTGATCTGCTCCCGGATCGCGTTGATCGCGGGCGAGCGGCGGAAGGTGAAGCCGACGGCGGCCACGCGGTCCGTCCGCGCCGCGGCGTCGACCATGGCCTGCGCGTCGGCCGTGCTCGGCGCCAGCGGCTTCTCGCACAGCACGTGCTTTCCGGCCGCGAGCAGCCCCTCGACGATCTCGCGGTGCAGCGGGTTGGCGACCACGACGCTCACGGCGTCGATGTCCGGCGCGGCGGCGATCGTCCGCCAGTCGGTCTCGGCGCGCTGGTAGCCGTACCGGCGGGCGGCGTCGAGGGCGAACGGCTCATGGGCGTCGGCGACGGCGACGAGCCGCACCTCGGGCAGGTCGGGGTCGAAGAGGGTCGACGCCGTGCGGTACCCGTTGAGGTGCGCCCGGCCGGCCATCCCGGCTCCGATGACTGCCACCCCGATCGACGATGTGGACAT
Organism: Streptomyces sp. NPDC087310; assembly: GCF_044744405.1. Classification (NCBI taxonomy): domain Bacteria; kingdom Bacillati; phylum Actinomycetota; class Actinomycetes; order Kitasatosporales; family Streptomycetaceae; genus Streptomyces; species Streptomyces sp. NPDC087310. Next base: position 189,601 of record NZ_JBIUYF010000002.1, read on the forward strand.
GGGAATCCTCCTTCGTCACTCGTTCACCGAGTGCTTTTAAAGCGCTTTAAGTCGCTGGTACTATCGGCCGGGTCACCACGGGGTGTCAAGGGGTGTCGCACAGAACGACCGGACGGCCTTGGAGGGTCAGCCAGTGAAGAGACCGGACTCCGGCGGCCGGGACAGCGCAGAGACCGACGGTGGCGCGCGGAACCGCCGCCCGCGGCTGGAGGACGTCGCCGAGCTGGTCGGACTCTCACCGGCGTCGGTCTCACTGGTCCTGCGGAACGCCCCGGGCCCCAGCGCGGGGACCCGCGAGCGGGTCCTCGAAGCCGCCGCCCGGATCGGCTACCGCCCCGACCGCACGGCCAGCCTCCTCGCGCGCCGGCGCAGCCGCGTGCTCGGCGTCACCTTCGACATCCGCAACAGCTTCCACGCCGAGCTGGTCGAGAACCTGTACGTCGCGGCCGAGGAGGTCGGGTACGACCTGGCGCTCTCCACGCTGACGCGCATCCGCGACGAGGGCCAGGCCGTGGAGACCCTGCTCGACTTCCGCGCCGAGGCGCTGGTCCTGCTCGGCACCGAGATACCCGCCGCGCGGCTGACCTCGCTCGACCGCCGGCTGCCGGTGATCTCCGTCGGGCGGCGGATCCCGGCGGCCGACCTGGACGTCGTACGCGCCTCGGACGACGAGGGGCTGGGCCGGGCGGTGGCCCATCTGGTGGAGCTGGGCCACCGGGACATCGCCTTCATCGACGGGGGCAAGGGCAGCATCGCGGCGGACCGGCGCCGCGGCTACCGCACCGCCATGCGCGCCCACCGGCTCACCGACCGGATCAGGGTGCTCCCGGGCCACCACACCGAGGAGGCCGGGGCGCGGGCGGCGGAGCTGCTGCTCGCGGAGGACGCGCTGCCGAGCGCGGTCATCGCGTGCAACGACCGGTGCGCGGTGGGCGTGCTGAGCACCCTCGGCCAGGCGGGCGTCTCCGTACCGGACACCCTCTCGGTCGTCGGCTACGACGACAGCGTCCTGTCCCGGCTCGCCAGTTTCGACCTCACCACCGTCAGCCAGAACCCGGAGGAACAGGCCCGCCACGCCGTGGCGGCGGCGGTGGAGCGGCTGGACGGCGGGCGCTCGGTCCCGCGCGAGATCGTCCTGACGCCGCGCCTGATGGTCCGCGGCACGACCGCGGCCCCCGCGCGGACGCGGCAGCCGGCCGAGGCGTACGAGCGCGGTCTGCCGCGCCCGGAGAGCTGAGCCGGCCCCGTACGCGTGGCGGCGCGCCCTCAGGCGTCGCCGTCGCCCGGGGACTTGAGGCCCGCGCCGCACAGCGGTACGACGACCTCCGCCGCGCCGAGGGCGGTACGCGCCGCCGCCCAGGCCGGGTGGTCCGCGTCCGTGGTCCCGGTGCGGGCCGCGCGGACGGCGGCCCAGCAGACGGCGGAGGTGGGCTCGACGAACAGCCCCTCGGCGGCCAGTTCGGTACGGGCCGCCGCGACCTGCTCGTCGGTCACCGCGACGACGGTGCCGCCGGTCGCGCGGACCGCCCGCAGGATCTGCTCACCGCGCGGTGGCGCCGCGATCGCGATGCCCTCCGCGATCGTCGCTCCCCCGTCGGCGGCGACCGGGGCGTCCGCGCCCTGTTCCACGGCCCGCGCCAGCGGCGAGCAGGCGGACGCCTGTACGGCGACGATCACGGGCATCCGCTCGGCGAGACCCGCGGCGACCAGCTCGGAGAAGGCGAGATGGCAGCCGAGGACCAGGGTGCCGTTGCCGACGGGGACGACGACCGTGTCGGGCAGGGTCCTGCCGTACTGCTCCCAGATCTCGTAGCCGTAGGTCTTCACGCCGTGCAGGAAGTACGGGTGGAACACATGGCTGGCGTACATCACCCCGGGTTCGTCCGCCGCGGCGACGGCCGCGGCGGAGGTGTCGGCCCGCGAGCCGGGCACCAGGGTGACGGCCGCGCGGTGCGCGCGCATCTGGGCGAGTTTGGCCGGGGAGGTGGCGGCGGGTACGAGGACCCGGCACGGGATGCCGGCGCGGGCGAAGTAGGCGGCGGCAGCGGTGCCCGCGTTGCCACTGCTGTCGACCAGCGCGGCCCTGACACCGAGCCGCTTGGCGAGCGTCGCGAGCACGACGGCCCCGCGGTCCTTGAACGACAGCGTCGGCATCAGGAAGTCGAGCTTCCACCGCACCCCCGGCAGCACCGACTCCACCAGCGGCGACATCCCCTCGCCGAGCGAGACCCGCGGATCGACGCGCAGCGGCAGGGCCTCGGCGTAGCGCCACATCGTGGCGGGCCGTCCGGTGAGCGCGACGGGGTCGAGTGCGACGGGGAACGGCGCGACGTCCAGGATCCCGCCGCACGGACAGCGCCAGGCCGGCCCCGCCACCGGGTGGAGCGCCCCGCACCGCGCGCACACCAGATCCGGCAGGCCGTCCCCCGGGCTGTTCGCCCCGACGGCGCGCTCCGGCCGCTGTTCTCCGTCCACGCCGCCGAGTCTAGGGGGTGGCGGGGACCGGCTCATCCGTGTCAGCCGTCGTCATCGCGCGGCGCGGGACCGGCGCCACCACAGGACCATCATGGTGAGCAGCGCCGCGTCGCGTATCCGGTGGGAGGCGCCTTCCAGCAGGTTCCACGCGGTGGGCAGGCCCTGGGGGTGGGCGACGTTCACCGTCAGCCTGTGTTCGGCGAGGTCGCGGATGATGCCCCGGAGTTGCTGGGGTGTGCGGGTGGTGTCGTCGATGCCTTCGAGGAGGGCGTGGACGAGCTGCGGGCCGGAGGCGAACTTCCTGATGTACCCCTGGACGATGGGGACCATTTCCGTCTCGAAGACGTCGAGGAGGGAGAGTTCGGGGCTCAGGTATCTGATGGACCCCTCGATGTTGGCGAAGGACTTGCCGAGTACGGCGATCATGGGGTTGGTCTTGATGCCCCGCTTGGTCGAGCGTTCGAGGATCGCCGTCAGGGTGAGGCCGAAGTCGAGGTCTTCCAAGGACGCGGCCGCGACCTTGGGGACGAGGGCGACCATGTCGCCGCTGAAAGCGTTGACCTGGGCCCACGGGGTGGCGTCGCCGAGCTCGATCCACGCCTGCGCGAGAGCGGTCCCGTCGTTCTGCGCGACGCTGAGCAGGACACGCAGGAGGTGGGTGCCGAGGGAGCGGTCTATTCGGCCGACCATGCCCCAGTCGATGAGATACGCGGGCGAGCCGGGATGGACGAAGATGTTGCCCGGGTGGGGGTCGGCGTGGAACCACCCGTCGAGGAAATAGCCCTGGTACATGAACGCGAGCAGGTCGCGGCCGATGTCCGTCCGCTGCTGGACGGTGAAGGCCGCCGGATCCGCTTCCCGGATGGAACAGCCGGGCGCCAGCGTCTGGATGAGCACCCGGGGTGTGGCCCTGATGACGTCCGGTACGGCGATGTGCTTGAAGCCGGACGCGGCCCTGGCGGCGGTCCTCATGTTCCTCGCTTCGAGGACGAAGTCCAGCTCCGGGTGCATCGCGTCGAACAGCACACTCAGCATCGACTCGAAGTCGATGACCGCGTTGAGCCGGGGAGCGCGCCGCCCGGCGAAGCGCGCGAGCCCGGTCAGCAGTTCCATGTCGGCCTCCATCACCTCGCGCACCCCCTGTCGCTGGATCTTCACCGCCACCGGCGTGCCGTCGGCGAGCACGGCCCGGTAGACCTGCGCCAGGGACGCCGTACCGAGGGGGTTCTCCGTATCGACATGGCGGAAGCCGGTGGCCCAGTCGGGCCCCAGCTCTCCGGCAAGCACCGGTTCGAAATCCGCGAACGGGCTGGGCGCCACATGGTCGTGGAGCTTCTGGAACTCCTCGACCATGGCCGCCGACACCATGTCCGGCCTGGTCGACAGCATCTGCCCCACCTTGATGTACAGCGGGCCCAGGTCCTCCAGCGCGTGCCGCGCGGCACGCGCCCGGGAGCGCGCCTCGTCCCCGCGGTCCCGCCCCTTACCCCCGCCTCGCCGGTGCACCCTGCGCCCGGCCTCCTCGGCCGCCAGACGACCGAGCGCCTTGACGATCTTCCTCGCGCGGCGGCTGTTGCCCATGGGCAGCTCCTATGGCTCGGACGGCCGTGGACCGTGGCGGCGCAAGGAAGCCCACGCGGGCTGTGTGCGGCGGGCGCACACAGTGGGTGCAGCCTGTCCTGCGCGCCCGGCTCCCATCCCCCGCGGGTGGGGCGCACGGTGTTGCGAGGGAACGTGTGAAGGGAGCGGCGCACTCCGGCGCTCGAACGTCACCGGCCGGAGGCCGCGCCGGCGCCGAGGAGTTCGTCCACGAGCCGATGCGCGTACGCGGTGTCCAGCCCGGCCGGACGGAAGAAGATGCGGTACATCAAGGGGGCGACGACGCGGTCCATGACCGTCTCGACGGCGGGTCGGCCGGAACACCCGGAAGGAGAACGGCGCGTGGGTCCCCACCTTCCCCCGCTCCCGTTACGTCACCTCCCGCACCGAGCGGGAGTTCCGGGCCGGGTACGCCATGGAGGAGGCGCGCGAGCAGACGTTCCGCGACTCGGTGATCCCCGTCGAGCGGGCGGGTCTGCTGGACACCGTCGACGTCCCGACCGAGGGCGCCGAGCTCGTCCCGGGCCTGCGTCTGGCCGGCACGGACACCCTCGTCCCCGCCGCCTGACCGGCCGTCCGGCCCGGCCGGAGCCGGGAGCGGCCCGCACCGGAGCAGCCCGTACGCACGGTATCGGGTCGCTCCGGTGCGGGAAGGGTCCGCGCGGCGTCAGCCCCTGGCGACGGCGATGCTGCCCTGAAGGCGCTCCCCCGCCTCGTACACCATGTAGGGCACGCCCCCTTCGGTGCCGAAACTGGGGGCGGCGCTGCGGCCGTTGTCGGGCGCGCCGTTCCCGGAGTCGTAGAAGCGGCCGAGGTGGCGGCGGAGCGTGAAGTCCTTCCCGACCTCGGTGATCATGAGGTCGCCACCGCTCGACTTGTCCTTGTTGTAGACGACGTAGGCGCTGCCGTTACGGGTCAGCAGATGCGGGCCGCCGATGTTGACGGCCGACACGTCGGAGTGGCTGACGAGGGCCTTCTGGTCGAAGGTCCAGGTACGGCCGTCGGCCGACCAGCCCCAGTGGATGTCCCGGTGGTTGGTCCGGTTGTTCAGCATGAAGAGCATCACGTAGTGGGCGTTCCTCGCGGGCAGTTCGTGCGGGAAGACCCGGGCGTACGAGGTCTCCGTGGTGCCCGCGGGCAGCATGGACGTGGTGAGGACCGTCCTGTCGTAGGTGAAGTTGATGCCGTCCTTGGACCGGGCCAGTCGCGTCGTGGTGTTCTCGCCGTGGAAGTAGAGCCACATCTCCTTGGCGCTCTCGTTCCACATCACGTGCGGGGAGGACACATGGCTCACGGAGTAGTGCGGCTGCCAGACGTTCGCGACGAGCGGGTTGCGCGGGTACTCGGTGAACGGCCCTTCTATGTGGTCCCCGTAGGCGAGGCAGATCCCGCCGGGCGCGTCGTGCGGCGCGTAGTAGAGGTAGTAGCGGCCCAGCGGTGCGGAGAGCCGTCCCGCGGTGCCGCGGATGCACGGGAAGATGATCTCGCCGGTGGGGTTGTACGTGAGCTGTGAGGGCTTCAGCAGGGTCTTGACGTAACGGTAGTCGGGGAACCCGCCGGGCGCCGCGGCCGGTGCGGCCGTGGAGTCGGTGGCCGGCGCCGCGGCGGCCGTGGAGCCGACGGCGAGCGCCGCCGCGGTCGCGCCGACCGACGTGAGGAGGATGCGGCGGCTGGGGTGAGGTGTCTCGTGCATGGGGTACTCCGTCCCGATGGGGTGACGTTGGCCGTGCCGGGGATGAGCGGTCAGAGGGCGGTGGCCGCGGTGACGCAGAAACCGCCGAGGGCGACGAACCAGACGTAGGGCAGGGTGCGCGCCATCACCTGCTGGGGGCCGACCCCCGCGTACTGCGCGCTCCACACGGTCTGGGTGCTGGTGGGGTCGGCGACGCCGAAGACCTGGTTGTAGGAGGCGGTGAGGCCGAGGACGGCGACGGCCGGGTAGATCCCGGCGGCGATGAGGACGCCCGCGATGCCGGCGCCGAGGCCGTACACGTTGAGCGGTCCGCGGTACAGGCACAGCGGCACCAGCGCCGTGAAGACCACGACGAACAGCACCGGGTTCTGCGGGCTGACCGCCTTGACCAGGGGTTCGAGCGCGGTCACGGCACCGGGGAGCTTGACCGCCGCGAGCAGGATGCCGATGGCCACGAACAGGGTGATGGGCGCGGCGGCCACCTCGAAGCCGTTGTACAGGGTGCGCAGCAACCGGCGGTTCATGTCGCGTGGGCGGGTGGTCGTCACGAGCGCGTAGAGGACCCCGGCGAGCAGCGAGGGGATGATCGCGATCTCCAACCCGAGGGCCAGGACGAGGGGGACGGCCGGGGTGAGCAGCGCGTACCAGGGGGCGTCGCCGAGGAGGGCGCGCCGCTTTCCGGCCCGGGTGCGCGGCTCCTCCGTACGGAAGGCCCAGGCGTGTTCGACCCCGCGCCTGCGGGACTCGACGAGGACGAACAGGACGGCGCCGGTCAGCGCGAACGGGAAGAGCTTGATCATGAAGTCGCGCACCTCGGGGACCGGCAGGTCGAGGGCGCTGGAGAAGAACTGCCACACGGGCAGCTCGAAGGGCATGCCGGCGGCGATGCCCATGAGGATCGTCCCGGCGGCGGTCACCTTGGGGATGCCGACGGCGATCATGGCGGGGATGCCGATGATGCCGGCGAGCATCGCGGCGGGCGCGGAGCCGGTCACGGTGCCGATGAGGGTCGAGACCATCAGCACGCCGAGCGCGACGACCGTGGGCCGGTCGCCGCCGAACTCGACGATCTTACGGACGAGGGTGCCGGCGATGCCGGTCTCGTCGAGCAGCTTCCCCAGCCAGGAGCCCAGCAGGATCGCGATCATCGTCGCGGCGAGCATGGGGGCGCCCTCTTGGAGGACCGTGTCGAAGACGCTGTTCTCGCCGGTGACCGGGGCGCCCGAGACCAGGGCGATGACCACGCCGAGCAGGACGAGCGCGAAGGCGGTGGGGAGCTTCTTGGTGAGCATCGCGGCGACACCGGCCGCCATGATGATCAGGATGACGATGCCCATGACTCACTTCTCTCTTGCCGGGGCGGCGGACGCGGCCAGGGCGGCGGACAGCAGGAGCGGAGTGCGGCCCAGGCCGCAGACGGATTGCGCGTAGGCGTGCGCGGCGAGTTCGTCGGCGCCCGCGACATGGGCGAGGACCCGCAGGCGCCCGAGGCGCAGCGCGGTGTGGCCGAGGGCCTTCTTGAGCGCGGTGCGCCCGGGACCGTGGTGGAGCAGTTCGTGGACGCTCTCGTGGGCGAGGGCGGCGGCGCGCACCGAGCCGGCCGGGAACCACTGCCGCCAGCCGTGGGCGGTCACCAGGCGCTCCGCCGCGGCGACGGAGTCGGTGTACAGCTCGACGGTGGGGGGCCGGGAGGTGTAGCGGGCGAGGAGCCCGCGCTCCAGGCCGCCGTCGCGCTCCACGATCCGCGGCGGTGCGGGCGTCCCCGCGGGAGGCAGGGCGGCGCCGAACGCGGCGGCGGTGGCGGCCCAGTGGCGCAGCAGTGCGGGGTCGCGGCCCTCGTGCAGCGAGAGGGAGCCGAGGAAGCGCGCGCCGTACTCGATGTCGTCGACGGCGGCGAGGCCGGCCGCCCGCGCGGTGGCGGTGGCGGTGGCGGTGACGTTGGCGGTGGGGCGGGTCATGACCGCTCCTCCACGACGGCGACGACGGGCTCGTCGCCGGGGCGGCCCTCCATCTCGGTGCGGGCCAGCGCCAGCAGGGCCCCCGGGTCGAGCACCCCGGAGAGGTCGGCGATGCGGGAGCCGATGAGCAGCCGCAGCGCGGGGGCGCGTACCCCGCCGTCCCCGTAGGCGGTGGCCTCGCCGACGAGTGCGGCGAGGGTGCCCTGCGCGGCGGCGACGGTGGTGGTGCTCACCCGGGCGTCGGGGGCGTGCAGCCGGACCACGCCGTCGGCGTCGACCACGCGCACGGGCCGGCGTACGCGGCGCAGTCTGCGGCGCAGTTCGGTGCCGTAGACGGTGTAGGCGGGGGTGCCCGCGAGGAGGTCGACCCGGTCCTCGGGGACCTTGAGGCTCGCGGCGGCCAGCCGGAGCCGTTCGGCGTCGTCGGCGCGGTGGGCGCGGTCCCGGGTCCGCAGTTCGGTGGCGCCCGTGGCGACGGCGCGCACGGTGTTGGTCTGCGGGTCGACGGTGACCTCCACCTCGACGGCGTCGGCGACGGCGCCCTGGGCGACGACGGCCCGTTCGGCCTCGGAGCGCACCGCGAGGATGTCCTCCTGGCCGGCGCCGGGGATGATCCGCTCGACCTGTTCGCGGACGAGGGCGAGGGCGACCCCGATGGGGCTGATGACCTCGCTGTGCGCGGCGATACGGCCCTCGTGGCCGGAGGTGGCGGCCAGGTGCGGGGTGACGGCGGCGGCGCCTCCTCCTCCGCCGATCAGTTGGACGGTGTCCTTGTCGAGGCGGTAGTCGTCGATCATGGCGTCCACGACGGTTGCGACCTGGGCGATCGCGGCGTCCAGCACCTGGGTGGCGGCGGTGTCGACGTCGGTGCCGAGCGCGGCCGCCAGCGGGGCGAGCGCGGCGCGGGCCACTTCCCGGTCGGCGCGCGCGAAGTCGCCCTCGGGGACCCGGCCCAGGGCGTTGGCGGCGCAGGTCAGGGTGAGCGCGTAGCGGCCGCCCGCGGCGTCGAGCACGACATGGTCCGCGGCGTCCTCGGGCAGCGGGCTGACGGTGGCGAGCCGTGCTCCGGCGAGGTCGTCGGCGGAGGCGAAGCAGGCGTAGGGCAGTGCGGCGATGTGCGCGCTGCGCGGGCCGACGGTGGTGACCTTCCCGCCGCCGATCCGGATCATCGAGCCGCCGCCGACGCCGACGGTGCGTACGTCGAGCGCGGAGAGGTAGGAGGATCTGCCGAGGAGGGTCGCGTGGCGCACGGCGACCTTGCCCCTGCGTACGACGCTGATGTCGGTGGAGGTGCCGCCGGTCTCCAGGAAGACACCCTCGCTCACGCGTTCACGCATCAGCGCCCCGGCGACGCCGGCCGCGGGCCCGGACAGCACGGTCAGCAGGGGACGGCGGCGCATCTCGTCGAGTGACATGACACCGCCGTCGCACCGCATCACCATGAGCGGGGCGGTGACACCGGCCTTGGTGACGGAGGCGTCCACGAGGTCGGCGGTGGCGAACATCTTCGGCAGGATCGCGGCGTTGACGACGGCGGTGCGGCTGCGCTTCTGGAGACCGTACAGCGAGGTGATGTCGTGGGCGGCGGTCATCGGCAGACCGCGCTCGGCGGCCACCTCCCGTACCGCGTCCTCCCCTTCGGGGCGGTCCACGCTGAACGGCTGTGTGGCGACGAGGACTTGGGCGCCGCCGCGGGCCGCCGTGTCGACGGCGGACTCGACGGCGGCCCGGTCCCCGGGGTCGGCGATGTGCGCGTAGGTCAGCGGGAGCCGCTTGCCGGGCGAGAGTTCGAGCTTGGCGAGGGAGGCGAGGCGGCGGGTGAAGGCCGCCCCGGCTCCGGTGCCGATGCCGAGCAGTCCGACGGTGGCCACGTCGCCCTCCAGCAGGGCGTTGGTAGCCTGTGTGGTGCCGTGGGCCAGGAAGGCGACGTCCTCAGGGGCGTGTCCGGTCCGGTCCAGCAGGCGGCCGAGCGCTTCCACGATGCCGTGGGCGACCCCGTCCTGATGATGGTGGCTGGTGGGAACCTTCACCTGCCCGAGCAGGTCGAGGGTCGTGGCGTCCACGGCCACGGCGTCGGTGAAGGTTCCGCCCACGTCGATGCCGACGCGTATGCGGTGGGTGTTCATGTCCGGGCACCTCCTTGTGCTGGGTCGGCGCTGACGCGGGCGGTTGGGCCGGGCGGGGCAGGTGGAGCTGCTCCCGTCCGGCCGTCCCGCCCTCGGGAGACCGGGCGCGCCGTGCTGCTTCCCGGTCTCCGGTGGGGTTCAGTAGCCGCGCACCCGCGGCCAGTGGCGTTCGACTCCGGCCCGCTCCAGCAGGGCTGCGAAGGTGTCGAAGCGCTTCTCCTCGGCCTGCACCTCGTACGGTGCGACGCCCTCGTCGAGGCAGTGGGCGGCGAGCGCGCCGGCGACCTCGCCGATGTTCCACTCCACGGGGTGCAGCCGGTAGCAGCCGTTGGTGATGTGGGTGGTGCCGATGTTCTTCGCGGCGGGCAGCAGGTTGCGCGTACGGCGCGGGATCAGTGCGCCGAGCGGGATCTCGAAGGGCACGGAGCCGATGTCGATGTAGTTGTCGCCGCCGGTGGAGGGGTGCAGGTCGATGCGGTAGCTGCCGACGCCGACCGCGTCGCGGTGGCGGGTGCCGCCGGTGGGGCCGACGAGGTCGATCGCCACGTCGTGCTCGGTGACGGTCGTGACGGCCTTGATCCGGCGGGACTCGCGTACGTACGGGGCCTTCGCGAGGCCGTCCTCGGTGCCCATGACGTCGGGGCGCGGCCGCAGCCCGGGGAAGCCGGTGCCGCCGTCGGGGCGCGGGGCCTCGGTCTGGAGCCAGTACAGGAGGGACAGCGACAACTGCCGGGCCTCGCGGACCGCTTCGGCCGCGGTCCGTTCACCGGCGCCGATCAGCGGCTTGAGCCAGTAGTCGTTGAGGGGCCAGTTGACCAGGGTGATGTCGGAGTCGAAGGCCCCGTCCCGGTGGAGCTTCCTGGCCAGGATGCGGCGGAAGCCGAAGAGTTCCTTGTCGCCCGCGTCGGCGGACTGGTCCGCGCTGACGGCGAGCGGGTCGATGTCCGGGTTCGGTACGAAGGTGCGCGCCACCGCCTCCAGCGAGCGCGGGTCGGGCGCGAGGAGCCCGAGCAGCGGGCCGGGCCAGAAGTCCGGTGTGTAGGCACGCCAGAAGTCGTAGTCGGCGGGCCTCTCGATGGTGTGGTCCTCCCCCTCGTGGTGGGAGAGGGCGAAGCAGAAGGTGATGCCCTGCTGGTTGAGCGGGTCGGCCTGCTCGGGGGCGTGCGGTTCGCCGAACTCGGCGCGGGACTCGGCGCCGAGGGCGTACTCGACCCCGGCCAGCTCCAGCAGCTCGCCCGTCTCGGTGGCGTCGAGGACGTACGGGGCGGTGAAGGTACGTCGGCCACCGCCGCGCAGACCCTCCAGGGTGACGGACCGTACGGTGTCGCCGTCGGTCTCGGCGGCCACCGGGCGGTGCTCGGTGAGCAGGGTCAGCCGGCCGGCGGAGCGGTGCGGGGCGAGCAGTGCCTCCAGCGCGGCGAGCGCCACGCGGGGCTCGGCGCACAGCTTGCTGACGCGGCCGGCGCCGGGGTTGAGGGCGGGCTGGGCGGCGGCCTCGGCGCGCAGCGGGTACCAGTCGCGGTAGTAGCCGCGGATCGCCTCGCGCAGCGCGCGGTAGGAGGCGGTGACACCGAACTGCTCGACCCATGGGTGCTCGTCCGGCGGGACCGCCTGGGAGGTGAGCTGGCCCCCGATCCAGTCGGTCTCCTCGGTGAGGACGACCGTACGGCCGGCGCGGCAGGCGGCGAGGGCGGCGGCGACGCCGCCGAGTCCACCGCCGACGACGAGGATGTCGGGTTGGCTGATCACGGTTCTCCTTGTGGTGCGTGGTGAGGCGGTCGTACGGGTCAGGCGTGGTGGGGCGGTGCTCCGGCCGTGGCGCCGGCCCTGAACGGGCAGACGACGAGCGGTTCTTCGGCGTCCTCCCCCGCGACCAGGGCGGCGAGCAGCCGTACGGCGGCGGCGCCGAGCTGGGGCCGGGGGATGTCGAAGCCGGTGGGGACCGCCTGGGCCGCGAGGTCGGCGGGCGGGCTGCCGAGCAGGGCGAGGCTCAGCTCGCCGGGGCAGTCGAGACCGGCCGCGTGGACGGCGGCGCGCAGGGCCCGCCACGGGCTGCCGGTGTCGGTCTCCTCGGCGACGAAGGCGGTCACGCCTTCGTCGAGCCAGCGCCGCAGCCGCTCGGGGGTGAGGGTGCGCGCGGGGTCGGCGGTGCGGAAGACCGCGTCGGGGCCCGCGGGCAGTCCGGCGCTCTCCAGTCCCTTGAGGAAGCCGTGTTCACGGTCGGTGGAGGCGGGCGCGTCGTCGTCCTCGCGGATCAGCACGAAGCGCCGGTGGCCCAGCGCGGCGAGCCGGGTGACGACCTCGTGGCTCGCGCTCACATAGTCGGCGCCGACCCAGGCGAGGCCCTCCGGTTCGTCCCTGCGGCCCAGGTGGACGACGGGAAAGCCGTCAGCGACCAGGCGCCGCAGCTCCTCGGTGGGCGCGTGTCGCCCGAGAAAGAGACAGCCGTCGGCGAGCCGGACCCGGCCGAGCGCGTCCGGTCCGCCGGCCCCGGCGCCGCCGGAGCTGGAGCCGGTGAAGAGCACGAGGTCGTAGCCGCGGGCGGCGGCCTCCCGCTCCACCCCGACCAGGAAGGGGTAGTACGAGTGCTGCACGTCGGTGGGGAAGGTCGCGGTGAAGCTGAACACGCCGAGCAGGTCGTTGCGCGCGGCGGCGAGTCTGCGGGCCGCCGGGTCGGGCACGTAGCCGAGGCTCCGGGCCGCGTCGAGGACCTTCTGCCGGGTCTCCGCCGTGATCGCCACGCCCTGCTTCCTGCCGCCGAGCACCAGCGAGACCGTGGCCTGCGAGACTCCGGCCAGCCGCGCGACCTCGGCCTGACGCGGCCGTGAGGTGCGGCCGCCCGGGGGCGCGGGGGCGCGTCCCGGCCTGGCTCGCTTGCGTGGTTCCTCCACCGGCACTCCTTCTCGGGACGCGCGGGACCGCGCGGGACGACCGCCCGAGGGGCGTCATCGCTCGTTAATGCGCATTAGTAATGCGCATTAACGAGCACCTTCGACCCCGGGCGGACTCACGTCAAGGGAGTGGACAGGACTTTCCCGCGCAGGGATGGAGCCGTCGGCCGCTCCGCAAGCCCTACCGGCGACGGGACGCGGATCCGGCAGGCTCCCTGTTCGCCGGAAGGGCGATCGCGACTCGAAAACTTTGGGCGGATTCTGGTAGGGCCATCGTGAAATGTCGCATACGCCCGCCCTGTTGGCCCATCATGAGGCGGCAAGCCCGTTCCCGACGCGGCGGTCGTGACCCCGCGTACCACGGAGAGGACACCCATGCGCGCATCACGCGGAACACGAATACCCGTACCACCGGCGAGGACACCGACTCCACGCACCGCACCCCGCACCACCGGGCGCCGGCAACCGCCCGCACCCGGAACCCCGGCCCCATAGGGCCGGACCGCTCCTTCGGGAGCACGAGGAGACGAGTACAGATGAAGAAGGCAGCACTCAGCGCGGCCCTGGGACTCGCCGCGGTCGTCATGGCGGCCGTTCCCACCGCCCAGGCGTCCCCGACCACCGCCAGGACGTACGCGGACTGCCCGGCCGGCTGGTTCTGCGCCTGGGAGCACGAAGGCGGAAAGGGCAAGATGGTGCGCTTCCAGAACGGCGTCAAGAAGCTCAGCGACTTCGGGATGAACGACAAGATCTCCTCGGTGTGGAACCGAAGCGGACAGATCTTCTGTACGTACCTGGACAACAACTACAAGGGCGCCACATGGGCGGTGGGGGCCTGGCAGGGCAATACCGCCAAGTACCACCGAAGCGACAACATCAGCTCCCTGAGGGCGCGGGAATGCTGATCACCCAGGGCGCGCCGACCACCCTCACCGGCAGGAGACCCGGCAGCGGGCGCATCACCGTCGCACGGTGATGAAGGTGCCGTTGATCGCATACCCGTCCAGCCCGTGGCGTTCGCCGTATGCGATCAGGTCGCTGGTGCGGTTGATGAACCCGCGTCCCGAATAGTTGAGCGAGGTATTGCACAGAACGCTGAATCCGGTCAATTCGCCGAAGGACGTCAGCAGTTCGGCCATGGCCGGGTTCGCCGTCGGGTCGACGGTCTGGGTGCGAGCCGTTCCGTCGACATGGGTCACAGCGCGCAGCTCGCTGGATTCGACCTGGCTGAAGTACAGCATGTAGGGATCGGGGACCCCTCCGCCGAACCAGCGGCCCGCGTCCTGCTCCAGACAGATCGGGGCGATGGGGCGGTAGCCCTCGCGCTGCTTGATCTTGTTGAGCCTGCCGGTCGTCTCCTCGGTGAAGGGCGCGGCGAGGATCGATCGGTTCCCGAGTGCGCGGGGGCCGATCTCCCAACGGCCCTGCACCCAGCCGATGATGTTCCCGTCGCGGAGGTGGCGGGCGACCTCGTCGTGGCGCAGCGGGCGGATCTCGTAGCGCCGCGGGTCGAACTCCATGTCCTCGACGAATTCGCCACCCGCGTAGACGTCCCAGTCCAGGCCGGCCGACCCGGTGTAGAAGTGCTGGGCGTCGATGGCGGTCCCGATCGCGGAGCCGCTGTCGTTGGGGCACGGCGGGACGAAGACCGCGGGGAAGAGCCCGCACTCGCGCCAGCGACGATTCCACTCGCAGTTGAGCCCGCAGCCTCCTGAGATGAGGAGTGGGAAGCCCTCCGTCAAATGCTCCTGGGCGTACGTGTGGAACCGGTCGAAGATGGCGTTCGACAGGCGGGCGGCGAGGTTCTTGTAGGCGTCCGTTTCCACGCCGACGTTGTAGTAGGGGGAATCGCTCATCCGGTCCTTCAGGCTGCCGGTGATGACCTCCCTCTGGCCGAGTACGAAGTCGATGACTTCCTGCTCCGCCCGGGTCGCCGGCCGGTTCTCGGCGAATCCGGCCAGTGCCATCTGCTTGCCCGCGTCCTGGAAACGGACGAATTCCTCGTGCGAGCTGTATTTGGGGTCGGCGAGCGCGAAGCCGTAGGAGTACTTGTTTCCTGGGTAGTTGAGCACCTCCTGGAGATGAGTGACCTTCCCGTGCTCGTCGATGCGGTAGAACGAGCCGATGTTCCCCTCCCACACCAGACTGTAGAAGGGCTGGTCACGACGGAACGCCGACATTCCGTAGGACGTCATGATGTGGGAGCGCTCGTGTGTGGAGGAGAAGAGACGCACGTCCTTCCCGAAGAACCGGCCGGCCTCGTCAGAGATCGCGGATGCGCCCACACCGAAGTAGCCGGCGCGCGAGGGCTGGTCGGTGGCCTGGGTCCCCTTGATCCAGCCGCTCACGGCGACGACGTCCGGCTGTTTGTCCAGCCGGTCCGCCGCTACGGCGAACACCTCGGCGGTCAGACCGCTGTAGCGGACGAACGAGTCCTTCTCCGCCTCCAGGGAGAAGAGCAGCTTCCCGTCCTCGACGGCCGCGATTGCCCCGTCATGGCCTTCCTTGAGGGAAAGAATCAGCATGATGGTCCGTTTCTCTGCGAATTTCCGACCTGACAGTGGGATGCCGGGATCAGACGGCGCCGGGATCGGCTGCCGCCGAGAGGACTTTCAGGGCGAGCTGGTGCAGCCGCGGGTTGGCGGACAGCGCGCCGGTGCCATGGTGGGGCGAGGCGCCCAGGAGATCGGTGCAGACACCGCCCGCTTCCGCCACGAGGATGTGCACGGCGGCGATGTCCCAGGGGTTCACGACCGGTTCGGCGGCGATGTCGAGGGTTCCTTCGGCAACCATGCAGTGCTGGAGGAAGTCCCCGAAGGCACGGTCCTCCCAGCATTCTTCGGCCAGGCGTTGATATGCCTCACGTGAGTGGAAGACGTCCCAGGTACGTGTGCTGGTGGTGGACAGGTAGGCGTCGGCGAGGCTGGTGTTGCCGGAGACCCGCAGGGGCAGGGGGGCGCTGCCGGACGGCCCGCGCCGCAGCCAGGCGCCCTGTTCGGCCGCCGCCCACCAACGGCTGTGCAGGGCGGGAGCGCTGATCACGCCGACGGTGGGCGTGCCGTCCTCCAGCAGGGCGATCAGTGTGGCCCAGACGGGTACGCCGCGCAGGAAGTTCTTGGTGCCGTCGATGGGGTCGACCATCCAGGTGCGCCCGGCCGTGACGGAGCCGCCGGTCTCCTCCCCGGCGAAGGCGTCGTCGGGGCGGGCGGATCGCAGTGCCTCGCGTACGGCCGTCTCGACGGCGGTGTCCGCGTCGGTCACGGGCGTACGGTCCGGCTTCTCCCGGATCCTCAGGTCGAGGGCCTGGAAGCGACGGCTGGTGATGGTGTCGGCGATGTCGCCGAGTCGCAGGGCCAGTTCGAGATCGTCCTGTCGTGACATGGGGCGCCTCACTGCACACCTCGTGGGTTTCAGGGGCTCGGTCCGTGGCGATGTGGGTGGAGCGCCACGGGCCGCCGGACTACTTCGCGTGCAGTTCGAGCATGTGGTACTCCATGACCCGGACCTCCTCGATCCGGCGCACCCGGCGCAGCAGTTCGACCCGCAGGCCGGCCTCCTCCACGACGGCGTCGAGCCGTTCGCGGTCCCCGAGGTCGGCCGTGCCCAGCAGCAGCCTTCCACCGTCGGCCAGGTGCTCATGGGCGCCGGCGACATACCGGGCCTGGCCCTGGTAGCCCGGATCGAAGACGGCGGAGTGCAGATCGGTGGAGAGCGAGAAGTCGTCCTCCACATAGGTCCAGGGCACGTTCCAGAAGATGGCGTCGAAGCGGTCCGTGGGATCGAGGGCCGTGTACATGTCGCTGTGGAGGACGCGCACCCGGTCGCTCACACCGTGCCGCTCGGCGTTCGCGGTCGTGTTGGCCACCGCCTTCTCGTTGATGTCCAGCGCGGTGACGGATGTGCAGCCGTTGAGTGCGGCGGTCACGGAGATGACGCCCGTGCCGCAGCCGACCTCCAGGAACGAGCCGCCCTCGGGATAGGGCACGATCGAGGCCATCACCTCGGTCGCGGCGCTCAGGGTGCTGGGGAAGACGCCTCGGTGCAGGCTCCATTCCCGCCCCAGCAGGGTGAAGGAGTCCGGCAGGTCGTCACCCACGAGGGCGTGCTGGAGGACCTGGGCCACGGTCTCGGGGGACTCCTTGACGGTCATCGTCTCCGCCTCTCCGGTGGTGCGGGTCATCGGGTCGGGCCGGCCGCGTACCGCACGAGCGCCTCGCGGTGACGACCGATCTTGCGGAAGGCTTCGGCGTACTGGTCGATGAGTGTCTTGTCCTCGGGCCAGTTGGTGAAGGTGGGCAGGGACAGCGCGTGCTTCTCGACGTGTTCCGCGTGCGAGGCGCGCTCCGCTGCGATGCCCTTCTTCGACGTACCGGGGAAGAGGGGGTTGTCCTGGCGGGCGTAGAGCGGCAGGGTCGACAGCCGAGGGCCGGAGGGGGCGCCGACTTCCATGCCTTCGGCGCGCAGCGCGTCGACGAGGACGGAGCGGGGGACGCCGCCCAGCGCCTCGGGCCGGTAGAGCGGTTTGTAGCCGTACCAGGCGCCCATGTCGACGTGGTCGGCGACGTGTACCGGCTCCAGATAGGCCACGTCACGGAGTTGCCCGCCGAGGTGGCGCAGACAGCGGTGCCGGGCCTCCTTGCGTGCCGGGAACGCCGCGAGCGCGTGCCGGGCGACGATCGCGTTGAACGGCGACATGCGCAGTTTCAGCCCGAAACCGGTGACCCAGTGTGCGCGCAGGTCCTCGTCGAGGACGGCGTCCCGGGAGCGGTCCCGGTAGTGCCCGAGGAGGGTGGCGCGGTCGTGCACCTGGGGGTCGCTGGTGACGAGGATGCCGCCCTCCCCCGCGTAGACGGCCTTGTTGGCCTGGAGGGAGAAGACCGCGGCGTCGCCGAAGGTGCCGACGGGCCTGCCCTTGTAGCGGCTGCCATGAGCGTGGGAGCAGTCCTCCAGAACGCGCAGCCCGTGTCGCTCGGCGATCCGCAGGATCGCGTCCATGTCGCAGGGGTGGCCCCACTGGTGGACGACCGTGATCACCTTGGTGTGCTCGGTGAGCGCGGCTTGCAGTGCTCGGGGGTCCAGACCACGGGTGTCGGGGTCGATGTCGGCCAGGACCACGTCACCGCGGAGCGCGAACACGGGACTCAGCGCCGCGTGGTAGGTGAGTGCCGGGCCCACGACGTCCACGCCTTCGCGCACACCGAGTGCGAAGTAGGCGGCGAAGAGGGCGCTCGTACCGGAGTTGAAGGTGACAGCGAAGCGGGCTCCGCCGTCCAGGAAGGCGAGGAAGTCGGCTTCGAGTCGGCCGATGGGGCCGCTGTTGCCCTTGATGGAGATGTCGGTGTTCCGCTGCTGGGCCAGTTCCGACAGCTCCGCCTCGTCGGCGGGGGGCGGCCAGACTTCGTGCGGCAGCGGCTGTTCGATGACGGGTGCGCCTCCGAGGAGGGCGAGTTGCTCGGCGGTGGTCATGGGTCCCTCCTGTTGTCAGGCGCACCGGTCGGCGAGCTCGTTCTGCTCGCGTAACCGGTCACGGTAGATCCCGTCGATCGTGCGTACGGAGAGGAGTTGACGCTGAAGGTGGTCCTGCCGGTAGTAGCGGTTGTCCAGATGGCCCAGATGGTGGGCGATCATGGAACGCACGGCGTCGGTCCGGGGACCTTCCCAAGTGAAGCTCTCCAACGGCAGCCCTCCGACGGAATGCAGGACGGCGACCCCGGGGGCGACGTTCAACGCGCCCTCCGTACCGAGCACGCAGAGGTGTTCGACCTTCTCGTAGTTGTGCCGTGAGATGCACAGCGAGCCCGCCAGTCGCGTCGAGGGGTAGCTGCACATGAGGCTGACGAGATCCTCCAGTCGGCGGTCCCGCATCTCCTGGTAGCGGTGGACGAAGACGGAGTGCACCCGAGGGGGTTCGGGTACGGGGAACATTCCGCTGAGTACATCGATGAGGTGGTAGCCCATGTCGAGGAGCACACCGCCCATCGCCTGCTCCCTGGAGGCGCGCCAACCCGTGGTCGGATGGGCCAGGTCCAAGTGGTAGTCGTAGGAGAACCAGTAGGGCCGCCCGATCCGGGCGAGATTCTCCTGGGCGAACTGGAAAACGGGGTTGAAGTTCCGTTGCAGCAGGGTGAAGACGCTGCGGTCGGCCCGTTGCGCCAGGTGTATCAGTTGCCGGGCTTCCTGCTCGGTGACGGCGAACGGCTTTTCCTTGATGATGTGTCTGCCGTGCGCGAGGAGTTTCGTACAGACCGGGAAATGCTCACTGTGCGGGACGGTGACCACGGCGACGTCGAAGTCAACCCTTTCGAGTGCCTCACCGAGGGCGTCGTAATGCGGGAATCCGCACGCGTCGGCGAGTGACGAGGCCGCCGGGGCGGGGTCGACGCCGCCGACGACATCCGCGTTCTCCCGTACGATCGGCAGATACTCCTTTCCTTGATGTCCAGCAAATCCGACCACCAGTACTCGCGGTCGCGAACGCACGTTCTTCAATCTGTCACTGGACATGCGGAATATCCTCCTCGCGGAATATCTGAGGATGATGCGGGCAGCCGGAAAGGGATCGCGGAGATTCCGGTCGGACTCCTGGTAGCAGGGGATTCAGGGAACTCTTCGGCTCTTCCCGGAAGCATCGGCGAGCCAGGTGTGCGCCGCGGTCACCACGTCCTTGATGAAGGCGCCTCCGACCTGTGCGTTCTCGTCGAGCAACGAGACCTCCCCGGCCGTGATCCAGGCGAACTCGGTGTGCTTGTCCCGTTCGAGTTCGGGCGAGGAGAGGTCCCCGTCCACCTCGACGACGTAGTCCGACTCCACATGCCGCACTCCGTCCGCCACCCACTCCCCGTGCGCCACCCGGGCGAGAACGCGGCGCAGCCGCCACCCGGTCTCCTCCGCGATCTCCCGGTGGAGCGCGTCCTGGAGGGACTCCCCTTCCTCAACCGCTCCGCCGACGACGTCCCAGCACCCGGGGAAGAGGCGTCGGCCGGCCGAGCGGCGCTGGACGAAGATCCGGTCGTACGGGTCGCGGATCAGCGCGCCCACCACACGTCGGGGTTGGTTCGCCGGCGTCACATCAGCCCTTCACCGGGCTCAGGCGCACCTGCGGCCACACGTCTTCTTTCGCGGAACGATCTGACCATTCTTCCCTCGCTTTCACCTGCACATGAGATTGCGTCATGTACCGTGTAGAATAGAAAAGGAGTCGAACAGTCCGAAGAAAAATTCGAGAAACCAGAATTTTTCGCCGACTCACGCCTGTTGACGGGCCTGATTTTCCGTCCTGAATAATACCTGGAACCCTGTGCCGCGCATGGGGTCACGTAAGGCTTCGGACGCCTCAATTTCTTCTTGACACGGCATCAAGTCACCTATTGAAGGAGTGACCCGGTTGCCGTCCCGGTCCGATCACTCGGTGGGGTGAGGTGTTTCCTCGCCGCGCTTCACCCGAGCGATCATTCTTTTTTGCCACCGTTGGACATATCGCGGTGGCACATGTTGGCCGGATTTGCCGCTGGTCCCTGCCCCCGGGCGGGCGGGTCCTCCGTTCACCGGCGGCGGGCGACCAGGAAGACGTAGCCGACCTGCGGGAGCGCACCGAACCGGGGGAGGGAGCGGGTGGAGTTGAAGAACGCGTAGTGGGGGTCGTCGGCGGAGGGCTCGATATCGCCGAAGGCATCGGCGAACGCCTGGTAGGTGCGCCGGACCCGCTCTCCGATGTCGTCGAAGTCCACCACCTCCAGACCGGCGCGGTCGAGAGCCGTGCGGAGCTCCCCCGGTTCGGGGAACGAGGGGGACTGGAACGCCCGGCAGGTCCGGCGGACCAGCTCCGCGGCATCCCCGGTGACCGGCGACCGGAGCAGCACATCGGTGATGACCAGCGGGCTACCGGGTCGCAGGGTCCGGGCGATCTCGGTGAGGGCGGCGGTCCGGTCGCCGATGTGCATCATGGACTCGATCGCCCAGGCACCGTCGAAGGACCCGGCGTCGAAGGGCAGTGCGCGGGCGTCCGCGTACCGGAAGTCCACCCGGTCGGCGAGCCCGGCGGCGTCCGCCCGGGTTCGGGCGAGGTCGATGTCCTCGTGGCTGACCGAGATCCCTGACACCTGGGCGCCGGTGGCACGGGCGATGCGCAGGGCCGGCCGCCCGGTTCCGCAGCCGACGTCCAGCAGGCGCCGGCCGGGTGCGGCGGCCAGCCGCCCCGCCACGAGGTCGGTGAGCCGGTCGGTGGCCTGGTCGAGGGAGCGGTCGTCCGTGGCGCTGTCCCAGTAGCCGACATGGATGTTCCCGTCGACGGCCGCGCCGCCCGCGGTCTCGGTCCGCTCGTCCTGGAGCGGGTCGACGTCCGGTGACGACGAGGCGGTGTGGTGCGCGGACGGGTCGTTGGTCATCGAGATCTCCCGGGCTTGGAGGATGTGCCGGTGGGTGAAGAGGTCCGTCTGCCGCATTTCGCCGAATGAGCGGTCAAAGGGGTGGGTATCCGACGGCGACGGGAATCGAGCGACGATTGTCCTGGGAGGCTGTGCGGTTCGTCCAGAGCGCGTATTTCGTCCGGGGCGCGGAGTCGGCGCGATCGCGACCGAACCCGTCGGCACGCCTTTCGCCGAACA
This sequence comes from Streptomyces sp. NPDC087310, assembly GCF_044744405.1. Lineage (NCBI taxonomy): Bacteria > Bacillati > Actinomycetota > Actinomycetes > Kitasatosporales > Streptomycetaceae > Streptomyces > Streptomyces sp. NPDC087310. The sequence continues at coordinate 210,946 of NZ_JBIUYF010000002.1, forward strand.
GGATTCCGAACGCAGAAAGAGCTCCCAGCCCGGACGAATCCGTGCTGGGAGCTCTGTAAAACCAACCTGGGTACTCGCGTGACATACCCCTGGTGTCCGAGGGGGGACTTGAACCCCCACGCCCGATAAAGGGCACTAGCACCTCAAGCTAGCGCGTCTGCCATTCCGCCACCCGGACGAGTGGTCGACCCGCGATGATCTCTGCGATCTCCCCGCGGCGACAGAGACAACGATACCAGGGGTTCGAGGTGCCCTTCACCCGTATATCCGGTGGTCAGCGGTGCGCGATCGGGCTGCTCAGAGGGGTGGGCACGGACTGTCGCGGCGTACGTACGGGCCGTGCCGCCGGGTGGTCAGGGCATCAGGTGGTAGTCGGGGAAGTTGCCCGGCGGGCGTTCGTCCGGGGGGCCGTCGGTCACGGCGCGGACCAGGAGCTCGCCGCCGACGAAGGCGCCGCGCCAGGAGTGGCCGAAGCCGCCGAACAGCTCGTCGCGGTCGCCCCGGGAGCGGGGTGTGCCGTGGCCGGTCTTGAAGGCGCGGATCTGGGGTGCCAGCCGTGCGTACGTCGCCGGGTCGTCGGTGGACAGGGTCGCGACCAGGGCGCCGTTCGAGGCGTTCATCGCGGCCAGCAGCTCCGCCTCCGTGTCGACCAGGACGATCGTGTCGACCGGGCCGAAGGGTTCCGCGTGGTGCAGCGGGGAGGACGGGGGCGGGTTGAGCAGGGTGACGGGGGCCAGATACGCGCTGGTGTCCTGGTCGGGGAGGAAGCGGGCGTCCGCCAGGGCGCCCCGGTGGAGCGGTACGGCGCCGCGGCCGATCGCCTCGGTGACCTGGTCGGCCAGTTCCTTGGCCTTGGCTGCGTTGATGAGCGGCCCGAAGTCCAGCTCCGGCGGCGGGTCGTCCGGGGATTCGACCGCGAGGGGGTGGCCCAGCCGGATCGAGCGTACGGCGGGGAGGTACGCGGCGAGGAAGTCCGCGAAGAGGGAGCGCTGGACGACGAAGCGGGGGTACGCCGTGCAGCGCTGCTTCCCGTAGTCGAAGAGCTTGGGGATCACTGCGGTCAGGGCGCCGAAGTCGGTGCAGTTCCAGATGCCCCAGGTGTTGAGCCCCTCCTGTTCGAGGACATGGCGTTTGCCGAGGTCGGCAACTGCGGTGGCGATCCTGGCTCCGGTGTCCCGGCCGCCGACGAAGGAGACACAGCCGATCTCCGGCGCGCGCACCAGCGCCTCGGAGAGTTCGCCGCCGCTGCCGCTGACGAGGGTGACGGGGATGCCCTCGCGGGCGGCGAGCGCGCAGGCCAGGGTCAGGCAGGCCACGCCGCCGTCGGTGGGGGCCTTGGCGATGACCGCGTTGCCCGCCAGTGCCTGCACCAGCAGGGCGTGGACGAGGACGGACATCGGGTAGTTCCAGCTCGCGATGTTGGAGACCGGTCCCGGCAGCGGGGTACGGCCTTCCAGCATCGGCCCGGCGCCGTCCACGTACCAGCGCACGCCGTCGATCGCACGGTCGACGTCGGCCTGGGCGAGGCGCCAGGGTTTGCCGATCTCCCAGACGAGGAGGAGGGCGAGCAGTTCGCGGTGTTCGGTGAGCGCGTCGAGCGTCGCGCTCACGCGGGCGGCGCGCTCCGGCAGCGGGATGTGGCCCCAGGCCCGGTGGGCGTCCAGCGCGGCGCGCACCGCCTGCCGGGCGGTCGTGCCGTCCAGTCGGGGCGGCCCGGCGATCGGGCCCCCGTCGACGGGGCTGGTGGCGGGCAGGGCGCGGCCGTCGGAGCGCCACGCCGCGCCCCAGAGGTTGCGTACCCGGTCGTCGTGGAAGGCTTCGGGCGCGGCGGCGAGGCCGCGCTCCCAGGCGTCCGACCAGGCTGTGCCCGGTTTGAGGATCAGTGAGGGTGCCATTGAGGGTCTCCGCTCGGATGAGGCGGGAGGTGCATGGCTCGGTTCAGGACCGCCGGCCGGTCGTCGGCCGGCGTCTCGCGGTTACTCGACGGTAGTGAGCCGGTGGTGTGGTGGCACGCACTCGCTGTCAAGTATGAGTGACGTCACCTGACGGCGCGAGCTGTTCCAGGACCAGTCGCGCAGTCTCGGAGGGGGTCGAGCCGACCCGGACGCCGGCCGCCTCCAGGGCCTTGCGCTTGCCCTCCGCGGTGCCGGAGGAGCCGGAGACGATCGCGCCCGCGTGTCCCATGGTCTTGCCCTCGGGGGCGGTGAAGCCGGCGATGTAGCCGATGACCGGCTTGGTGACCCGCTCGGCGGCGTAGGCGGCGGCGCGTTCCTCCGCGTCGCCGCCGATCTCACCGATGAGGACGACGAGTTCGGTGTCGGGGTCGTCCTCGAAGGCGGCGAGGCAGTCGATGTGACTGGTGCCCACGACGGGGTCGCCGCCGATGCCGACCGCCGAGGAGAAGCCGATCTCCCGCAGTTCGTACATGAGTTGGTAGGTGAGGGTGCCGGACTTCGACACGAGTCCGATCCGGCCCGGCTTGGTGGCGATGTCCGCGGGGATGATCCCGGCGTTGGACTGTCCCGGGCTGATCAGACCGGGACAGTTGGGGCCGATGATCCGGGTGGCGCGCTCCTTGGCGTACGCGGTGAAGGCGACCGCGTCGTGGACGGGGATGCCCTCGGTGATGACGACGGCGAGCCCGATCCCGGCGTCCACCGCCTCGGTCACGGCCGCCCTGGCGAACTGCGGCGGGACGAAGACGACGGTGACGTCCGCGCCGGTCGCCGCGATGCCCTCGCGTACGGAGCCGAAGACGGGCACGGTGGCGCCGTCGAGGTCGACCTGGCTGCCCGCCTTGCGCGGGTTGACGCCGCCGACGACCGCGGTGCCCGCTGCGAGCATCCGCCGGGTGTGCCGCATGCCCTCGGCGCCGGTCATGCCCTGGACGAGTACCTTGCTCTCCTTGGTCAGGAAGATGGCCATGGTGTTCCTCTCCTCATCCGGCGTTCGCGAGCGCGGCGGCCTGCCGGGCCGCGCCGTCCATGGTGGTGGCCTGCTGTACGAGCGGGTGCGCGCGCTCCGCGAGGATCGAACGGCCGCGGGCGGCGCTGTTGCCGTCGAGGCGGACCACGAGCGGCCGGGTCAACGTCACCGATTCCAGGGCCCGTACGATGCCGTCGGCGACCGCGTCGCAGGCCGTGATGCCTCCGAAGACATTGACGAAGACGGATTTCACGGCCGGGTCGGAGAGGATGACGGACAGCCCGTCCGCCATCACCTGGGCGGACGCCCCTCCCCCGATGTCGAGGAAGTTGGCGGGGCGGGCGCCGCAGCCGGCCACCACGTCGAGGGTGGACATGACGAGGCCCGCGCCGTTGCCGATGATGCCGACCTCGCCGTCGAGCTTCACGTAGTTGAGCCCCTTGGCCGCCGCCCGCGCCTCCAGCGGGTCGGTGCCGGGGCCGGCCGGGGTCTCCCCCCAGCGCGCTTGGCGGAAGAGGGCGTTGTCGTCAAGGGTGACCTTGCCGTCGAGGGCGATAATCAGCCCTTCCGTGGTGCGTACCAACGGGTTCACCTCGACCAGCAGGGCGTCCTCGCGGACCAGTACCCGCCACAGCGCCCGGAGTACGGGGACGGCCTCGTCCGGGAGTGCGGCCGCCGCGGCGATCCGGGCGGCCACCGCCTCGGTGACGCCTTCCGCCGGGTCGACGGGGATACGGGCCACCGCCTCCGGCCGTACGGCCGCGACCTGCTCGATCTCCATGCCGCCCTCGGCCGAGGCGATGGCGAGGAAGGTCCCGGCCGCCCGGTCGAGCACGTAGCTCACATAGAACTCGGCCTCGATGTCGACGGGTTGGGCGAGCATGACCGTGGAGACGGTATGGCCCTTGATGTCCATGCCGAGTATCTGGCGTGCGGTCAGTTCGGCCGCCGCCGGGTCGGCCGCGAGCTTCACGCCGCCCGCCTTGCCGCGGCCCCCGGTCTTCACCTGGGCCTTGACGACCACGCGCCCGCCGAGCCGCCGCGCGGCGTCCCCGGCGTCCTTGGCGGTGGCCACGACCTCGGCTTCCGGCACCGCGATGCCGTGTTCCGCGAAGAGTTCCCTCGCCTGGTGTTCGTACAGATCCATGCCGGCTCCCTTTTGCCGAAAGTGGCGTACGCCCCCTGGACACCACCCGCCCGGATGCGGGATAACAAGCTTCATACAGTATTCGTCGACTGTATGCAATGTACCGGGACGGGCGCTTCTCCCTCCCCGGTGAAGGACTACGAAGGGACAGGGACCTCCTCATGCCCGACGACAGCCAGGAACTCATCTCCGGTGGTCATCTCGTCGCCAAGGCACTCAAAGCGGAGGGTGTCGAGGTCATCTACACCCTCTGCGGCGGCCACATCATCGACATCTACGACGGCTGCGTCGACGAGGGCATCGACGTCGTCGACGTACGTCATGAGCAGGTGGCCGCCCACGCCGCCGACGGCTACGCCCGTATCACCGGAAAGCCCGGGTGCGCGGTCGTCACCGCCGGGCCCGGCACCACCGACGCCGTCACCGGGGTCGCCAACGCCTTCCGCGCCGAGTCGCCCATGCTGCTGATCGGCGGCCAAGGGGCGCACACCCAGCACAAGATGGGGTCGCTCCAGGACCTCCCCCACGTCGACATGATGACCCCGATCACCAAGTTCGCCGCCACCGTGCCGGACACGGCGCGCGCCGCGGACATGGTCTCGATGGCGTTCCGCGAGTGCTACCACGGCGCCCCGGGGCCGTCCTTCCTGGAGATCCCGCGCGATGTGCTGGACGCCAAGGTGCCCGTGGACAAGGCCCGGGTCCCCGCCGCCGGACAGTACCGGGCCTCGACCCGCTCGGCCGGTGACCCCGAGGCGGTCGAGAAGCTCGCCGATCTGCTCGTGCACGCCGAGAAGCCGGCGATCCTCCTCGGCAGCCAGGTCTGGACCACCCGGGGGACCGACGCGGCGATCGAGCTGGTGCGGACGCTCAACATCCCCGCGTACATGAACGGGGCCGGGCGCGGCACGCTGGCCCCCGGCGACCCGCACCACTTCCAGCTCTCGCGGCGCTACGCCTTCTCCAACGCCGACCTCATCGTCATCGTCGGGACGCCCTTCGACTTCCGGATGGGGTACGGCAAGCGGCTCTCGCCGGACGCGACGGTCGTCCAGATCGACCTCGACTACCGGACGGTCGGCAAGAACCGGGACATCGACCTCGGCATCGTCGGGGACGCCGGGCTCGTCCTGTCCTCCGTCACCCAGGCCGCGAGCGGACGGATCAACGGCGGCTCGGTGAAGCGGAAGGCGTGGCTGGACGAGCTGCGCGCCGCCGAGCAGACGGCTGTCGAGAAGCGGCTGCCGCAGTTGCGCTCGGACGCCTCGCCCATTCACCCGTACCGGCTGGTCAGCGAGATCAACCAGTTCCTGACCGAGGACTCGATCTACATCGGGGACGGCGGCGACATCGTCACCTTCTCCGGGCAGGTCGTCCAGCCCAAGTCGCCGGGGCACTGGATGGATCCGGGTCCGCTCGGCACCCTCGGCGTCGGGGTGCCCTTCGTGCTCGCCGCCAAGCAGGCCCGGCCCGACAAGGAGGTCGTGGCGCTCTTCGGGGACGGCGCCTTCTCGCTGACCGGCTGGGACTTCGAGACGCTGGTGCGCTACAACCTGCCCTTCGTCGGCATCGTCGGCAACAACTCCTCGATGAACCAGATCCGTTACGGCCAGAAGGCCAAGTACGGCGACGAGCGCGAGCGCGTGGGCAACACCCTCGGCGACGTCCACTACGACAAGTTCGCCCAGATGCTGGGCGGTTACGGCGAAGAGGTCCGCGACCCGGCCGACATCGCGCCCGCGCTGCGGCGCGCCCGCGAGTCCGGACTGCCGTCGCTGATCAACGTCTGGGTCGACCCCGACGCGTACGCCCCCGGAACCATGAACCAGACCATGTACAAGTGAAGGAGCCCTCCCATGACCCAGGCTCTTGAGACCTCGCCCACCGGGACCACCCCCAAGGCGCTCTCGGGCGTACGCGTCCTGGACATGACGCACGTCCAATCGGGGCCCTCGGCCACACAGTTGCTCGGCTGGCTCGGCGCGGACGTGGTGAAGCTGGAGGCGCCCAGCGGGGACATCACCCGCAAGCAGCTCCGCGACCTGCCCGACGTCGACTCGCTGTACTTCACGATGCTCAACTGCAACAAGCGGTCCATCACCCTCAACACCAAGTCGGAGCGCGGCAAGGAGATCCTCACCGAGCTGATCCGCCGCTCCGACGTGATGGTGGAGAACTTCGGCCCGGGGGCCGTGGACCGGATGGGGTTCACCTGGGAGCGCATCCAGGAGATCAACCCGCGGATCGTCTACGCCTCCATCAAGGGGTTCGGGGAGGGCCCGTACACCAACTTCAAGGCGTACGAGGTGGTCGCGCAGGCCATGGGCGGCTCGATGTCGACGACCGGCTTCGAGGACGGGCCGCCGCTCGCCACCGGCGCGCAGATCGGCGACTCCGGCACCGGCGTCCACGCCGTCGCCGGGATACTCGCCGCGCTCTTCCAGCGCGAGCACACCGGGCGCGGCCAGCGCGTCAACGTGGCGATGCAGCACGCCGTGCTCAACCTCTGCCGGGTGAAGCTCCGCGACCAGCAGCGGCTCACCCACGGCCCGCTCGCCGAGTATCCGAACGACGACTTCGGCGACGAGGTGCCGCGCAGCGGCAACGCGAGCGGCGGCGGGCAGCCCGGCTGGGCCGTCAAGTGCGCGCCCGGCGGCCCCAACGACTACGTGTACGTGATCGTGCAGCCGGTCGGCTGGCGGCCGGTCACCGAGCTGATGGGCCGGCCCGAGCTGGCGGACGACCCCGAGTGGGCGACGCCCGAGGCGCGGCTGCCGAAGCTCGGCAAGATGTTCCAGCTCATCGAGGAGTGGACGGCCACCCTGCCCAAGTGGGAGGTGCTGGAGCGGCTCAACGCCCACAACATCCCCTGCGGCCCGATCCTCTCCACCAAGGAGATCATCGAGGACGCCTCCCTCGCGGCCAACGAGATGGTCGTCGAGGTCCCCCACCCCCAGCGCGGCTCGTTCACCACGGTCGGCAGCCCGCTGAAGCTCTCCGACTCCCCCGTGGACGTGTTCACCTCGCCGCTGCTCGGCGAGCACAACGCGGAGGTGTACGTGGGCGAACTGGGCCTGGGCGACGAGGAATTGCGGCTTCTCAAGACGGACGGAGTCATCTGACGGTGGACAGCAACGACGAGAGCAGGAAGACCGTACGGGCGCTGCTGGACGCGGCGCTCGCCGAGGGCCGCACCGCGCTCACCGCGCCCGAGGGCAAGGCCGTCACGGACGCGTACGGGATCCCCACCCCGGCCGAGGCGCTGGCCGAGAGCGCCGACGAGGCGGTGGCGCTGGCCGACCGGATCGGCTTCCCGGTGGCGATGAAGATCGTCTCGCCGGAGATCCTGCACAAGACGGACGCGGGCGGTGTACGGATCGGGCTGACCTCGGCGGCCGAGGTGCGCGGCGCGTTCACCGAGATCGTCGCCAACGCCCGTGCGTACGCCCCGGACGCGCGGATCCTCGGTGTGCAGATCCAGCAGATGGTGCCCGAGGGCACCGAGGTGCTGATCGGTACCGTCACCGACCCGACCTTCGGCAAGATCGTGGCGTTCGGTCTCGGCGGGGTGCTGGTGGAGGTCCTGAAGGACGTCACCTTCCGGCTGGCGCCCGCCTCCACGGACGACGCGCTGTCGATGCTCGACGGGATCCGCGCTGCGGAGATCCTGCGCGGGGTGCGCGGCGCCGAGCCCGTCGACCGGGAGGCGCTGGCCGGGCTGATCGTCAAGGTGTCGCGGCTCGCGGCCGACTTCCCCGAGATCGCCGAGGTCGACCTCAACCCGGTGTTCGCCTCGGCGCACGGGGTGATGGCCGCCGACGTACGGATCCTGCTCGACCCGGAGCGGCCCGCCGAGCGGCGCACGTACAGCCGCGAGGAGATCCTCGTCTCGATGCGGCGGCTGATGAAGCCCAGCTCCGTGGCGGTCATCGGGGCCTCCAACGAGCAGGGGAAGATCGGCAATTCGGTCATGCGGAACCTCATCGACGGGGGTTTTCCGGGCGACATCCACCCGGTGAACCCCAAGGCCGATGACATTCTCGGCCGTAAGGCGTACAAGAGCGTGATGGATGTTCCGGGTGAGCCCGATGTGGCGGTCTTCGCGATCCCCGCGAAGTTCGTGCCCGCCGCGCTGGAGGAGGTCGGCCGCAAGGGCGTCCCGAACGCGGTGCTGATCCCGTCCGGCTTCGCCGAGACCGGTGAACACGAGCTCCAGGCACGGATCGTGGCGATCGCGGAGCAGTACGGCGTACGGCTGCTGGGGCCGAACATCTACGGCTACTACTCGACCTGGCAGGACCTCTGCGCCACGTTCTGCACCCCGTACGACGTCAAGGGCGGCGTGGCGCTGACCTCGCAGTCCGGCGGCATCGGGATGGCGATCCTCGGCTTCGCGCGGTCCACGAAGACGGGGGTCTCGGCGATCGTCGGCCTCGGCAACAAGTCCGACCTGGACGAGGACGACCTGCTGACCTGGTTCGGCGAGGACCCGCACACCGAGTGCATCGCGATGCACCTCGAAGACCTCAAGGACGGCCGCGCGTTCGTGGCGGCGGCGCGGGCCACCGTACCGAAGAAGCCGGTGGTCGTCCTCAAGGCGGGGCGTACGGCGGCGGGCGCGAAGGCGGCGGGGTCGCACACCGGCGCGCTCGCCGGGGACGACGCGGTGTACGGCGACATCCTGCGCCAGGCGGGGGTCATCAGGGCGCCGGGGCTGAACGAGATGCTGGAGTACGCGCGGGCGCTGCCCGTGCTTCCCACCCCGAAGGGTGACAACGTCGTCATCATCACGGGCGCCGGCGGCTCGGGGGTGCTCCTCTCGGACGCCATCGTCGACAACGGGCTCTCCCTGATGGAGATCCCACCGGATCTGGACGAGGCGTTCCGCGCGTTCATCCCGCCGTTCGGGGCGGCCGGCAACCCGGTGGACATCACCGGGGGCGAACCGCCGTCCACGTACGAGGCGACGATCCGGCTGGGGCTTGAGGATCCGCGGATCCACGCGCTGGTCCTCGGGTACTGGCACACGATCGTCACCCCGCCCATGGTCTTCGCCGAACTGACGGCGCGGGTCGTGGCGGAGTTCCGGGAACGGGGCATCCACAAACCGGTGGTGGCCTCCCTCGCGGGCGATGTCGAGGTCGAGGAGGCGTGCCAGTACCTCTTCGACCACGGGGTGGTGGCCTACCCGTACACCACGGAGCAGCCCGTCGCCGTACTCGGCGCCAAGTATCAGTGGGCGCGGGCGGCGGGGCTGTTGGGAGGCGGTTCATGACCTGACCCCACCCGGGCACGGCACGAAGGTTTTGGACAGGGGGCGCTGGCCAGTTCTTTCGATGCAAGGGGTGCGAGAGACCATCATGAAAACGACAACCACTCAACTCGGCAGTTCCGTCCCTTACCAGGAGGTGACGGACCGCAACGGACGCGTGTACCGGATCGGTGAGAGCGACCGGGACATCATGGGCAGGCCCCGCTGGACGATGGTGCTCTTCCCCTGGATGGGCATGCTGGGCATCAGTTCCTCGGAGTACGCGTTCACCTCCGCGGAGGACACGCTGCACGAGGCCCATCTCTGGAGCAGCGGACACATCTTCTGGCTGATGGGCGTCTGGGTCTTCTTCCAGGCGGCCGTCGCCTTCCCCGCCGGGCAGCTCAGGGAGAGCGGCAGGCTGCCCGCGCGCTACGCGATGATGCTGGGCGCGCTGGGGACGTTACTGGGCTATCTCTCCCTGGCCTACGCCCCGCACGTGATCGTGGCGTACATCGGCTTCGGCATGTTCAGCGGTATCGGCGCCGGTCTGGTGTACGCGACCTGCGTCAACATGGTCGGCAAGTGGTATCCGGAGCGCAAGGGAGGCAAGACCGGCCTCGTCAACGGCGGTTTCGCCTACGGCTCGGTGCCGTTCGTCTTCCTCTTCACCTCGTACATGGATCTGAGCAACTACCGGGGTGTGCTGGTCTTCGTCGGGCTGGTGTGCTGCCTCGTCGTCGCGGTCGCCGGCTGGTTCTTCAAGGACCCGCCGAAGTACTGGTGGCCGCGGGGCGCCGATCCGCTGAAGGTCTCCGACGACCCGAGGGTCCGGCGCGCACTGGAGAAGAACCCGCCGGCGGTGAAGCAGTACACACCGCGGGAGGCGGCCCGCACACCGGTGCTGTGGCTGATGTGGTTCTGCCTGCTCTGCACGGCGGGGATCAACATCTTCGGCATCGCGTTCCAGGTGCCCTTCGGCAAGGACATGGGGTTCGCGGGCGGGATCGTGGCCACCGCGATGTCGCTCAAGGCGATCGTGAACGGTACGGGGCGGGGTGTCATCGGCTGGATCTCCGACCGGTACGGACGCCGCCACACCCTGATCTTCGTCTGTCTGGTCCTCGGCAGCGCGCAGTTCGGTGTGCTGATATCCGGGTCCCTGGGCAGTATGCCGTTCTTCCTGTTCTGCTCGATGGTCTCCGGGTTCGGCGGCGGCGCGATCTTCCCGCTGTTCGCGGCGATGACCGCGGACTACTTCGGGGAGAACAACAACGCCTCGAACTACGGCATGGTCTACAGCTCCAAGCTCATATCGGGCCTCGTCGGCTCCGGTGTGGGGGCTGTCGTGGTGGGCGCCTGGGACTACCAGGGCGCGTTCGTCATCGCCGGCAGCATCGGGCTCGCCTCCGCCGTACTGGCGGTGTTCCTGAAGGCGCCGGGCAGGCCCGACCTCAAGAAGATCCAACCCAACCCGAACCCGATCGGCCGGGAGATCAACTGAAATGACCACGGAACCACTCTCGGGGACGTCCTCGTCGGCCACCGCCGGCGCGGACTACCGCGAGATCACCGACGCCCATGGCCGTGTCTACCGGATCGGCGAGTCCGACCGGCAGATCCTCGGCCTCCCCCGCTGGACGATGGTGGCCCTGCCCTGGCTCGCCATGCTCGCCATCAGTGTCTTCGAGTACGCCTTCGGGGCGGCCGAGGAGACCCTGTCCAGGGCACATCACTGGACCTCGACGAACACCTTCTGGGTGCTGAGCGTCTGGATCTTCTTCCAGGCGGCGGTGTCCTTCCCCGCCGGACGGTTACGGGAGAAGGGCATCCTGAGCAGCAGAGCGGCCATGCTGATCGGCTCGTTCTGCTCGCTGCTCGGATTCGTCAGTCTCAGCCACGCGCCGAACTTCTGGTTCGCGCTGACCGGTTTCGGACTGCTGGGCGGGCTCGGCTCCGGACTGATCTACTCGACCTGCGTGAACATGGTCGGCAAGTGGTACCCCGAACGGCGGGGCGGCAAGACGGGCCTGGTCAACGGCGCGTTCGCCTACGGCGCCGTACCGTTCGTCTTCCTCTTCACGTACGGCTTCGACACCTCCAACTTCCACACCGTGCTGGACCTGGTCGGTGTGTACGTGCTGGTGCTGACGCTGGTGTCGGGGCTGTTCTTCAAGGATCCGCCGAAGAACTGGTGGCCCGAGGAGGTGGACCCGCTGCACCGCTCCGGGGACACCAAGTCGTCGCTGGCCCTGGCCAAGAACCCGCCGGCGGTGAAGCAGTACACACCGCAGGAGGCGTTACGGACCGGGGTCGTGCCCCTGATGTGGCTGTGCATGCTGTGCTGCGCGGGTGTCTCGATCTTCGGGATCTCGTTCCAGGTTCCGTTCGCCAAGGAGATGGGGTTCGGCCCGCTGATCGCGGCGTCGTCCATGGGGCTGATGTCGGTGATCAACGGTACGGGGCGGGGTGTGGTCGGCTGGCTCTCCGACAAGCTGGGCCGGCGGCCGACACTGACGTACGTGTGTCTGGTGCTGGCCGTGGCACAGTTCGGTGTGCTGTGGGCGGGTGAGATCCGCAGCCAGACGCTGTTCCTCGTCTTCGCCTTCCTGTCCGGCTTCGGCGGCGGGGCGTTCTATCCGCTGTTCGCGGCGCTGGTCCCGGACTACTTCGGGGAGAACTACAACGCGTCGAACTACGGGATGGTGTACAGCGCGAAGCTGGTCAGCGGGTTGTTCGGCGGCGGGATGGGGGCGGTCGTGGTCGCCTCGTGGGGGTACGTCGGCGCCTACCTGGCGTCCGGTGTGGTCTCCCTGATCGCCGCGGGACTGTCGCTGGCCCTGCGTCAGCCGGGCGGCCCGCACGGCGGGCGGCGCCCGGTACGGCTGCCCCGGGCGCGGCAGCCGGGACAGGCGACCGCCTGACCACGGACGGACCGACGGCCCTCCCCGCTGCGCTGTACGAGCCGCGCGGAGGGCCGCCGTATGTCCTTATGGGGTGCGGAGGTTACCGCTTCTCGCGCAGCGAGTGGAGATGGGCCGAGGACTTGCGGGCGAACGCGAGGGAGTCCACCGGCTGGTCGTGCTCCACCTGCCAGTGGTGGCCGCGCCGGCCGCCGTGGGTCCTGTTGACCGCCGAGATGAAGCGCTGGTAGTCGATGTCACCGTCACCGACGTCCACCATCCGGTAGCCGTCCCGGGCCGCGATGTCCTCGATGCCGTCCTTCACGTGGAAGAGCGGGTAGCGGTGGGGCTGCTTGAGGACGTACCGCAGCGGGTCGAAGGGGGCGGGCCTGCCCTCGGGGGTTTTGCTGAAGCGGAACTGCCCCGCGTACGCCCAGTAGATGTCCATCTCCAGATAGACCAGGCTCGGGTCGGTCTCGGCGAGCAGGACGTCGTAGAGCCGTACATTGGGCCGGTCGGTGGCGAAGGAGAACTCCTCCGCGTGGTTGTGCTGGTAGAACTTCATGCCGCGCCGCTTGGCCGCCGCGCCGTAGGCGTTGAAGTCGGCGGCCGCCCGCTTCCAGGCGTCGACGGTCGATCCGTACCGGAAGGGCCCTGAGGCGGTGCCTATGTGGTCCAGGCCGAGTTCCTGGGCGTCGTCCAGGACCTTGGTGAGGTTCTGGGCGAAGCTGTAGGCGTTGGGGTTGCTGTCGTCGGCGTAGTTGACATGGCTGCCGATGGGCTTGAGGCCGTGGTCCCTGGCCAGTCTCCTGAGCTGCGGCAGGGTGATGGCGCCGGCGCTGCCCTGGGTGTAGCCCGCGAACTCGATCTCGTCGTAGCCGAAGCGCTCCAGCTCGTCGAAGACCTTGGCGAAGCCGATCGTGGACACCTTGTCACGCAGGGAGTAGAGCTGGATGCCGAGCCGTCCCGGCGGCAGGACGGGCTGTCCCTTGCCGTGGCCGTGGCCGGGCCGGTGGCCCGGGCCGTGGGCGGCGGCCGGGGTGGCGGCGGCCGAGGCGCCGACCACCGCCGCCGCGGTGGCTCCGGCGGCGACACCGAGCATGCCGCGCCGGCTGAGCTGGTGCGCGAGTTCGGGGTCTGCTGACGTCTTGCGGCTCATGAACGGAACTCCTTCGGTCAGTGCAGTCCGGCAAGGTGGAGGAGGAGGCTCTTCACCTCGGTGGCCGCGACGCGGTCACCGACGGCGTCGGGGGTGGAGCAGAGGATGAGCGGACCTTCGTCGTCGCTCGCGGGGAGGCGGCCGTGGCTGCCGCGGATGGGGGAAGGATCGAGGGGGACGACCGCGAGCCGGTAGCGCATCCCGAGCTTCTTGCGGGCGATCGCCTTGGCCGCCTTGAGGCGTACGTACGGATCGAGCGGGTCCATGAACAGCTCGACGGGGTCGTAGCCGGGCTTGCGGTGGATCTCCACGAGCTGCGCGAAGTCGGGCGCCCGGTCGTCGTCCAGCCAGTAGTAGTACGTGAACCAGGCGTCGGGTTCCGCGACGGCCACCAGCTCGCCGGAGCGGGGGTGGTCCAGACCGTGCGCCTTCTTGCCCTCGTCGTCGAGGAGTTCGTCGATGCCTTCGAGGTCGCTGAGCGCCTCGCGGGTCGCCTCCAGGTCCTCGGGGCGGCGTACGTAGACATGCGCGAGCTGGTGGTCCGAGACGGCGAAGGCGCGGGAGGCCATGGTGTCCAGGTACTCCATGCCGTCCTGGGTGTGGACCTCCAGCAGCCCGGCCCTGCGCAGCGCGCGGTTGATGTCGACGGGCCGGGAGACCCGGGTGATGCCGTACTCGGAGAGCGCCACGACGGTACGGCCCTCGGCCTTCGCGTCAGCCAGCAACGGGGCGAGCGCGGCGTCGAGTTCGGCGGCGGCCCGGTGCGAGCGGGGGTCGTCGGGGCCGTAGCGCTGGAGGTCGTAGTCGAGGTGCGGGAGGTAGCAGAGCGCGAGATCGGGGTGGCGGGTCGCAAGGATGTGGCGGGTCGCGTCCACGATCCACTGGGAGGAGACCAGGTCGGCGCCGGGCCCCCAGAAGTGGAAGAGGGGGAACGTGCCGAGTTTCTCGGTGAGTTCGTCGTGGAGCGCGGGCGGCCGGGTGTAGCAGTCGGGCTCCTTGCGGCCGTCGGCGTAGTAGACGGGGCGCGGGGTGACGGTGTAGTCGGTGTCCGCGCCCATCGCGTACCACCAGCAGATGTTGGCGACGGTGTAGCCGGGGTGGGCGCGGCGGGCCGCGTCCCAGAGCTTGTCGCCGGAGACGAGGCCGTTGTGCTGGCGCCAGAGCAGGACGTCGCCCAGCTCGCGGAAGTACCAGCCGTTGCCGACGATGCCGTGCTCGGCGGGGAGGGTGCCGGTGAGGAAGGTGGACTGCGCGCTGCAGGTGACGGCCGGCAGCACGGTGGTCAGCGGCGCTCGCGAACCGGCCCCGGCGAGTTCGGTCAAGTGCGGCATGTGGCGCAGCAGTCGCGGGGTGAGGCCGACGACGTCCAGGACCAGCAGCGGGGTCGGGCGCGCGGCCGGGGTGCCGGCCCGCTCTTCGGCCGGGGGCCCGGCCTGGGTGTCGCTCATGGCAGCTCCTTGAGGCCGAGGTCGACCAGCAGGTCCCTGGCCAGGGTGAGTTCGGCGGCGATGCCCTCGGCGAGCCGGCCGCGTGTGCGGGGCCGCAGCTCCGGCGGGAGCGCCTGCCAGGTGTACGTCTCGACCTCCAGATGGCGGGTGCGCGGCTCGGCCCCGCCGACGAGCCGGCCCAGCGCCTCCTGGAGCACGGGGAGGGTGGAGGTGAGCGGCGGGGCGGGCGGGGCGTGCAGCGGTACGTGGAAGTGGGCGCGCCAGGGCGCCCCTTCGGGCAGCGACCCGCCGGCCAGCGCCTCGTCCAGGTCGTCGGTGCCACGCAGTCCGGCGGCGGTGCTGGTGCGGGTCTGGTGGAGGAAGCGGGGTTCGTCGAAGGCCCGCAGGGCCTCCCGTACCTCGGGCAGGTGCGGGTGCTCGGCGTGCAGGGCGGCGGAGAGCTGCGCCTTGGGGATGGGGATGCGGGCGGCGTCGAGCGCGTCGAAGGCGACGGCCGGGTCCTCGAAGGAGGTGGCGAGATGGCAGGTGTCGACGCAGATGCCGATGCGGTCGCCGGTGAGCGCGGAGAGCGGGCCGATCGCGTCGGCGGTGGTCTCCACGATGCAGCCGGGTTCCGGCTCCAGGGCGATCCTGATGGACTTGCCGGTCAGCTCCTCCAGGGCGTCGAGGCGTCCGGCGAGGGTGGTGAGCGCCGTGTGGGCGGTACGGTCCGCGGTGTCGTCCCAGGCGGTGCGCCAGCCGAGCGGCAGGGTGGAGACGGAGCCCTCGGTGACGTCGTCGGGCAGCAGCGCGGCCAGCAGCCTGGCCAGGTCGGCGGTGTGGGAGAGCCGCTCGGGGTGGGCCCAGTCGGGCTGGTAGACCCGGTACTTGACCTCCTCGGCGCCGAAGCCCTCGTACGGGAAGCCGTTGAGGGTGACGACCTCCAGGCCGCGCCGGTCGAGTTCGGCGCGCAGTCCGCGCAGCACGACCGGGTCGTTGATCAGGGCCTGGGCGGCGTCCTTGGCGAGCCAGAGGCCGATGCCGAGCCGGTCGCGGCCGAGGCGTTTGCGTACCGGCTCGCAGTGGTCGCGCAGTTGGGCGAGGACGCCGTCGAGGGTCTCTGCGGGGTGGACGTTGGTGCAGTACGCGAGGTGGACGGTGGAGCCGTCGGGGTGGCGGAAGCGCATCGGATCACTCCCCGCCGCGCAGCACGGAGTTGCCCTCGTGGAGGGCTTCCGGTGCGGGGACGTCGAGCTGGAGCCGGCCGCTGAGTCCGTAGAAGGCGACGGGGTTGCGCCACAGGACGAGGTCGACGTCGTCGGCGTCGAATCCGGCCGCGAGCATGGCGTCCGCGACCTTGCGGGTCTTGAGGGGGTCGCTGTTGCCCCAGTCGGCGGCCGAGTTGACGAGGACCTTCTCCGTGCCGTGCTCCTTGAGCACGGCGACCATCCGGTCCTCGTCCATCTTGGTGTCCGGGTAGATGGAGAAGCCGAGCCAACTGCCGCTCTCGGCAGCCTCCTTGACGGTCGTCTCGTTGAGATGGTCGAGCAGGACCCGGTCCGGGTGCAGGGCGGATTCCCGTACGACGTCGATGGTGCGGCGCAGCCCGACGAGCTTGTCGCGGTGCGGGGTGTGGACGAGGGCGGGCAGTCCGTGGTCGGCGGCGAGCTGGAGCTGTGCGGCGAGCGCGGTGTCCTCGGCCGGGGTCATGGAGTCGTAGCCGATCTCGCCGACGGCGACGACGCCGTCCTTGACGAGATAGCGGGGCAGTTCGTCCAGGACCGGGACGCAGCGCGGATCGCCCGCCTCCTTGGGGTTGAGGGCGAGGGTGCAGTGGTGGGCGATGCCGTACTGGGCGGCGCGGAACGGCTCCCAGCCGAGCAGGGCGTCGAAGTAGTCGTAGAAGCTGGCGGGCGAGGTACGGGGCTGGCCGAGCCAGAAGGACGGCTCCACCAGGGCGCGTACCCCGGCGGCGTACATCGCCCGGTAGTCGTCCGTGGTGCGGGACGTCATATGGATGTGGGGGTCGAAGATACGCATCAGGACTCCTCGCCGGTCAGTTCGAGCGCACGGTGCAGGTCGGCGGGTACGGGGCGGCCGGCGGCGGCGCGCTCGGCGGCGAAGTCGCGGAGCATACGGGCCAGTTCGGCGTCCCCGTGGGCGCGTACGGCCAGGTCGGCGACGGTGTCGAGCGCCACTCCGGTAAAGAGGCACTTGAGGACGGCGTGCCGCCAGCCGTGGGCGTCGAGATGGGCGGCGGCGTACGGGCCGACGGCCGCCGCGACGAGCCGGGTGTCATTGGTCCGCAGCGCGTCCTCGACCAGGGGCAGCGCGCCCGGTCCGGTGACGCGCTCGGGCAGGGCGAGCAGGACGGCGCGGCGCTCGGCGGCGGTGCCCCGCTGGTAGAGCCGGGTGAGGGTGGCCGTGGTGGCTCCGGCCCGCCGGAGCAGCAGGGTGCGGACGGTGTCGGCGTGGTCCTGGCCGCAGTGGCGCCCGGCGGCGGCGAAGCGCAGCTCCCAGGGGGCGGCAACGTTGTCGTCGTCGCGCCCGGCGGCGGCGGTCGCCTCGGCCAGCGCCGCGTCGAGCCAGGAGACGGCGTCGGGGGCGATCAGGCCCGCCAGTTCCGCGTGGCTGTGCGTCATGCGCGTACCCCCGGCCCGCGGAGGAACTCGATGGACGTACGGGCGAGTTCGGGCCCGGCGTGGGAGTGGCGGGGCAACTCCACGACGGTCAGGCCCTGGTAGCCGGTGGCGGCGAGCGCTTCGAGCACGGGCGGGAAGTCGATCTCACCGTCGCCGAACGGCAGATGCTCGTGGACACCGCGTCGCATGTCCTCGATCTGGACGTGCCGCAGCCAGGGCGCGGCGTCCCGTACGCAGTCGGCGGGCGACGCGGCCTCCAGACACTGGCAGTGGCCGATGTCGAGGGTGAGTCCGAGCTGGTCGGGGTCTCCGAGGCGGTGTCTGAGCTGGTGGAAACCGGCGAGGTCCCCGACGAGGTGACCGGGTTCGGGCTCGATCGCGAGCGGGATGTCGGCGGCTTCGGCGGCGTCGAGCACGGGCCCCATCGCCTCTTCGAGCCGCTTCCAGGCGGTGTCGGGGTCCGTACCGTCCGGGGTGACGCCGCTGAAACAGTGCACGGCGTGGGCGCCGAGGTCGGCGGCGACCCGCACGGCGGTGACGAGCAGCCCGGTCCTGGCGGCGCGGCCCTCGGGGTCGGGGTCGAGCAGGGTGGGGCCGTGTTTGCGGCGCGGGTCGAGGACGTAGCGGGCGCCGGTCTCGACGGTGACGTCGAGCCCGAGTTCCGCGAGCCGGCCGGCGACGCGGCGGGTACGGGCGGCCAGTTCGGGCGCCATCGGGTCGAGATGCATGTGGTCGAGGGTGAGCCCGACGCCGTCGTAGCCGAGGTCGGCGAGGAGGCCGAGGGCGTCGTCCAGCCGCAGATCGGTGAGCCCGTTGGTGCCGTATCCGAGACGCAGACTCATGTGGGGCTCACTTTCCGTGCGACGGTGCGGGCCAGCGGTACCAGCCCCATGACTCCCAGCGCCACCCCGACCGCCCCGCCGCGCGCGGCCAGCGCGCCCTGGAGCGGGATCATGGCCCGGATCCCGCCGCCGACGGCACGCTGGGTGAGCGCGGGGGACGGGTTGAGGGCGGCGTGCAGCAGGGGCCGCCCGGCGGTCCCCGCGTAGACGGCGGCGAGGGTGGCGGCGAGCGCGTGGCGGGCCGTCCGGCCGGGGGCCTGGGCCGCCGGGGCGCCGGGGCCGGCCGGTGGCGGGCGGCGGCCGAGCAGCGCCCCCACCGTCCCGGTCACCGCGAGCGCGGCGAGCGGCAGCGCGGTCGAGCCGCCCTGCGTCTCGCGGCGCGAGACGGTGGTGACGGCGGCGGTGTGCGCGCCGAGGACGGCGGCGGCGGGCAGCGCGGCGCGTACTGAGCTCCGGGCGGTGTGGCCGGCGCTCCCGGAGCTCCCGGAAGCCGCCGACGCACTCGCCGTCGCGCCGAGCAGCAGGTCCAGGGAGCGGGCCGCGCCCATCGCCGCCGGGCCCGCCGGGGTGTGCTTGAGGTGCAGGTCGTACGACCAGACCGTGGCCGCCAGCGCCGTACCCACCGCCAGCGAGGGCCGGCCCGCGCGGGCGGCGAGTGCCAGGCCCGCGGCGGTCAGGGTCCCGGCCGCGGCGAGGGCGGCCGGCGGGGAGATCCGGCCCGAGGGGATCGGGCGGTGCGGGCGGTCGATCGCGTCCTCCTCGCGGTCGGCCCAGTCGTTGAGCGCCATGCCCGCCTCGTACAGGCAGAGCGAGGCGCCCACGGCGAGCGCGGTGGCCCGTCCCGGCCGTACGCCGAGCGCCGCCGCGCCCGCGAGCCCGTCGCCGACCACGGTGAACAGGGCGGAGACCCGCAGCAGTTCGGCCCAGGCCCCGAGCCGGCCGGCACCCGGGCCGGTGGCGCGAGCGCTCATCCGGACTCCCCCAGCCGTCCCGCGAAGGAGAGCAGCGCCTCGAACTGTTCGGCGAGCGCGGCGGGGCCGCCGTCCGGGTCCTTGAAGTAGAAGCCGAGTTCGGGCAGCGGGCCGCTCAGCCCGGTCTCGTGGGCGCGGGCCACGAGGCGGGCCAGGTCGAGGACGAGCGGCGCGGCGAGCGCCGAGTCGCACCCCTGCCAGATGGTCTGGAGGATCATCCGCGAGCCGAGGAAGCCGTCGAAGGCGATGTGGTCCCAGGCGGTCTTCCAGTCGCCGAGCGCCGGAACGTCGTCGATGTGGACCTCGCCCTCGGGCGAGGCGCCCAGGGTGTCGGTGAGGACGCGCTCCTTGCCCGCGTTCTTGGCCGCCGCCGCTGCCGGGTCGGCCAGCGCCGCTCCGTCCCCGCCGCCCAGCAGGTTCGTACCGGACCACGCCCGTACGGTCAGGGCCCGCTGGACGAACATGGGTGCGAGTACGGAACGGAGCAGCGTCTGGCCTGTCTTGCCGTCACGGCCCGCGTGGGGAAGTCCGCGGGCCGCCGCGGCGGCGGTGAGGGCCGTGGTGCGCAGCCCGGTCGAGGGGGTGAAGTTGACGTACGGGCAGCCTGCCCGTACCGCCGCCGCCGCGTAGAGCGAACTCGGGGGCAGGCGTGGGTCGTCCGGGTCCGGTTCGGCCTCGGTGGAGGAGACGTTGACGACGACGGTGCGGCTGACGCCGGTGCGCCGCGCGAAGTCGGTGAGGTCGTCGGCGAAGCCGGCGATGATCTCGTGGTCGCTCCTGGTGTCGCCGGGCTGGGGGCCGCCGGCCCGTATCTCCCGGTCGGCCGCGGTGAGTTCGGTGTGGATCGCGGCGGTCAGCCCGTGCGGCAGGACGCCGGCCGCGGTCAGCGCCTCCGCGCGTTTGGGGAGCGGGCAGCTCGCCGTGTCGTGTCCGCCGAAGACGAGCGAGGACAGGGCGGGCAGCCCGGCCGCGGCGAAGGGCGCGGTCTCGGTGACCATGCCCGTCGGGGGATGGAGCCCCGCGGTGACGGCCGCGCACCCCGCGACGGCTGTGGTGGCGACGGAGCCGCGGGCCCCGACGAACCAGACTCCGGTGCGTACGGCGGCCCCGGCCGTCCCCGCTGCTGTCGATTCCGTACCGGTCGTGGTCACGGGCTGCCTCCTTGCGGTGGTGCGATGGGGTGGTGGTGCTCTGCGGCGGTGGTGTGGCGGTGGTGCTGTGGGTGGTGCTGCTGTGGGGTGGTGGACGGCGGGCGGGGGGTACGGCGCCTCCCCGCCCGCCGCCGGCCGGCGGGCCCGCCCGTCAGGACGAGGGCAGTTCCTTGAGCTGGATGTCGCGGAACGACACCTGGTCGTCGGCCCCGTGGTTCTGGAGCCCTATGTAACCGTTCTTCAGGCTGCGCGCCGGATCCGTGTTGGTGAAGTCGTTGATCTTCACCCCGTTGAGGAAGATCTGGAGCCGCTCACCCTGGACCTTGATCTCGTAGTTGTTCCACTGGCCCGGCGGGCGCAGCACCCGGTCCCTGGCCTTGAGGTCGGCGGACTTGAAGCCGTAGACCGAGCCGGTGGTGCGGTCGGGGGTGTCGGTGGCGTCGATCTGCACCTCGTACCCGTTGTTCACCGCGGACCAGGGGTCCTCGGAGGCCGGGAAGCCCACGAAGACACCGGAGTTGTCGTCCCCGGCCATCTTCCAGTCCAGCTTCAGGGAGTACGAGCCGAGCTCCTTGGCCTGGTACCAGAGCAGCCCCATGCCGCCCTCCGAGCGCAGTTCGCCGTCCACGACGTCGAACTTGCCGGGGCCCGCCTGCTTCCACCCTTCGAGGGTCTTGCCGTTGAAGAGGGAGCGGTAGCCGGTCCTCGGCTTGCAGTCGGCCTTGACCTGTCCGGCCGCGTACCGCAGTCCGCCGAGCAGGTGCTCCCGGAAGGGCGCCTCGGCGTACGACTCCTTCGTGTGGCCGCCGCCGGTGTAGAAGGACCGGCCGCCCTCGTAGGTCTGGCACCAGGCGATCGGGTGGTCGCCCTTCATGGTGCCGCCCTGGTAGGTGGTCTCGTCCAGGGTGGCCAGCACACGGGCCTGATCGCGCGGGTTCGTGCGGTAGTTGTACCACTCGTCGGTGCGCTGCCACTCGTCGTCCAGGTGCGCGGTGGCCGGGTGGTCGTGGTCCTCGACCCGTACGGTGGCGGGCTGGATCGCCGGGTGCGATGCGAAGTAGGCGCCGACGAGGCCGCCGTAGAACTCCCACTCGTACTCGGTGTCCGCCGCGGCGTGCACGCCCATGTAGCCGCCGCCGGTGGCGACGTAGTTCTCGAACGCCTTCTGCTGGTCGGCACTGAGCACGTCACCGGTGGTGGAGAGGAAGACCACCGCGTCGTACCGGGCCAGGTTGTTGGTGGTGAACTGGCCCGCCTCCTCGGTGGCGTCCACGGTGATCCCGGTGGTCTTTCCCAGCTCCTTGAGGGCGGTGACGCCCTCGGCGATCGAGTCATGACGGAATCCGGCGGTCTTGGAGAAGACCAGGACCCGCTTCTCGGTCTTGCCGGGCACGGCGTCGGAGAGCTGGAAGTCGTCCACGTCGAAGAGCGCGCCCGAGCCGCCCTTGAAGACCAGGAAGAGTTCGGTGGTCTTCTTCGGTACGGAACGCAGCGGTACGTCGATGTCCTGGAAGGTCTCCCAGCCTCCGGTGACCGGGATCGGCGCGGAGCCGAGCAGGTTGCCGGTGGCGGAGCCGGTCCGTACCTCCAGGAAGCCGCCGGCGCCGCCGGAGGAGATCCGGGCGGTGAGCGTCTTCGACCCGGTCAGGTTGTACGGCTTGAAGGAGATCCAGTCGCCGTTGTCGATGTCGCCGACGGTCTTGCCGCCGTTGGCCGGGGCCTTCTCGTAGACCGTGACACCGGAGGAGTTGTTGAAGTGCTCGGCCTGCCGGTGGCGCGGCTGGAGCTGCGCCTGGTCGTGGGTGGTGAGCGCGGCCTGGCCGCCGCCCCCGCCGTCGGTGTACTCGGCGTCGATCACACCGAAGATGTTGGCGTTGGGGTCGTGCTCGGTGTCGGCGGGCGCGGTGATGGTGCCTTCGCAGCCGTTGGCGGAGGTGATCGGGTGGCCGTGGCTGTCATGGCCCAGGATGTAGCGGACGACGACCTTGGAGCAGTCGATCGTGCCGTCCTCCGGGTCGGTGACCTTCACCTTGAAGGGGATCTTGTCCCCGAAGTTGAAGAGGTGTCCGTCCGAGGGGAGTTCGAGGGTCACCTTGGGCGCGGTGTTGCCGACGACCACGCGTACGGAGGCGGTGGCGGTGCGCTCCGTCGGGTCGGTGACGGTGAGCCGCGCGGTGTACGTTCCGTTCTTCCGGTACGTGTGGGCCGGGTTGGCGGCGGTGGAGGTGGCCCCGTCGCCGAAGTCCCAGGCGTAGCTGAGCGCGTCGCCGTCGGGGTCCTGGGTGCCGGCCGAGGAGAACGTGACCTTCAGCGGGGTGGTGCCGGAGGTCTTGCTCGCGGCGGCCACGGCGATGGGCGACTTGCCGCCGGTGGAGTTCTCGATGCGGTAGAGCGCGGAGTGCTCGTCGCCGCCGAACCAGGAGAGGCCGTAGTCGAGCACGTAGAGCGCACCGTCCGGGCCGAAGGCCGAGTCCATGACCTGGGTGCCGGTCCACGGGAACGGGTTGATCTTCTCGACCGTGCCGTCGTCACCCTGCTCGATCCGCTTGATCCACTGGCGGCCGAACTCGGTGGCGAAGAAGTCGCCGTCGTACTCCTCGGGGAACTTCACCGGGGAGTCGAGGTCCGCGTCGTAGCGGTAGACGGGGCCGGCCATCGGGGACTCGGAGCCGGTGCCGAACTCGGGCACACTGCTGCCGTCGTAGTCGATCCAGGCGGGCTGGGCGGGCGGCAGATCGGTGATCCCGGTGTTGTTCCGCGAGGTGTTCTTCGGCGCGGCGCAGTCGAAGGCGGCGCCGGACTCCTTGGTGCCGAAGTCGTAGTCGACGAACGGCTCGTTCTTGCCGACGCAGTACGGCCAGCCGTAGTTGCCGGGCTTGGTGACCCGCGCGAACTCCACCATGCCGGCCGGGCCCCTGGCCGGGGAGGCGGCGCCCGCGTCGGGGCCGTAGTCGCCCACGTACACGACGCCGGTCTGCTGGTCGACGGATATCCGGAACGGGTTGCGGAAGCCCATGGCGTAGATCTCGGGGCGGGTCTTCTCGGTGCCCGGGGCGAAGAGGTTGCCCTCGGGGACGGTGTACGAGCCGTCCTCGGCGACCTTGATGCGCAGGAGCTTGCCGCGCAGGTCGTTGGTGTTGCCCGCGCTGCGCTGGGCGTCGAACGCCGGGTTGCGGTCGGCCCGTTCGTCGATCGGGGTGTAGCCGTCGGAGGCGAACGGGTTGGTGTCGTCGCCGGTCGACAGGAACAGGTTGCCGTCGGCGTCGAAGGCGATGTCGCCGCCGACGTGGCAGCAGGTGCCGCGGGAGGCGGCGACGTCGAGGACCTTCTTCTCGCTCGCCTTGTCCAGCGTGCCGTCCTCGTTCAGCGTGAAGCGCGAGAGCCGGTTGATGCCGTCGAAGGGCGCGAAGTCGGCGGGCGTCCCGTTCTCGGGGGCGTCACCGGCCGGGGTGTCCAGCTCGGGCGCGTAGTACAGGTAGATCGCCCGGTTCTCGGCGAATCCGGGGTCCACGCCGACGCCCTGGAGCCCTTCCTCGTCGTGGTTGTACACGTCGAGGGTGCCGGAGACCATGGTGTCGCCGCCGGCGTCGGTGAGGCGCAGGGTCCCGTCGCGCGAGGTGTGCAGGACGCGGCGGTCCGGGAGGACGGCGAGCGACATGGGCTCGCCCACCTCGTCGGCGCCCTTGGCGAGGGTCACCTGCTGGAAGCTCTCCTCCGCCGCCGCCGACGGCCCTGCCCCCGCGGCGGACGCGGGTACGGCGCTCAGGCTCGACCCGGCGAGCAGGGCGCCCGTCAGGAGTGCGAGGAGGTTTCTGGCTCGGGGGTGCTGGCCGGCTCGGGGGCGTTTTCTGTGCACGAAAGTCCTCCACAGTGGGCTGTTCGTACCTGCGGGGTGCCGGGAGAGCGCGGTCCCTCGCGCTCTCGCCTCCTCAGGGGGTGCTCGTCCGGCACCGGGTCCCCGTGGAGGTGGCTGTGTCACCGACGTGCGCCGTCACATCGGGGACCACCGTTTTGCTGTGTCATGTCGTGTCATGTCGCACGCGCTACGTTGTTCTGTACAACTCAATCGTCATGGACGGTAGCCGGGTTCGTCCCGTACGGAAAGACCTTGCGCACGGGTGAAGTTGAACTTCTTCCAGCTTCTGGACAAAGCGCCCGCCGGGCAGGCCGGACCGCCCGGCGGCGGCTCGCGCCACCGGGCGCCCGGAATGTGCGGTACGGGGCGGACCCCGTACCCCCTGCCGGAGCTACTCGCCGCCCCCGAAGGCCGCGTCGAACGACGCGGTCGGCGGGTCGAAGTCGAAGCGCTTCAGACCGGCGAGGGCTTCGGGCGCCCCGGCCAGCCGGTCCATGCCCGCGTCCTCCCACTCGACGGAGACGGGCCCCTCGTACCCGATCGACCGCAGCATCCGGAAGACGTCCTCCCACGGCACGTCGCCGTGCCCGGCCGAGACGAAGTCCCAGCCGCGCCGCGGGTCGCCCCAGGGCAGATGGGAACCGAGGCGCCCGTTGCGGCCGTCGAGGCGCTTGCGCGCCTCCTTGCAGTCGACGTGGTAGATCCGGTCGCGGAAGTCGTAGAGGAAGTTGACCGGGTCCAGGTCCTGCCAGACGAAGTGGCTCGGGTCGAAGTTCAGCCCGAACGCGGGACGGTGGTCCACCGCCTTCAGCGCCTCGTGCGTGGTCCAGTAGTCGTACGCGATCTCGCTCGGGTGGACCTCGTGCGCGAAGCGGACGCCCTCGGCGTCGAAGACGTCCAGGATCGGGTTCCACCGCTCCGCGAAGTCCTCGTACCCCCGCTCGATCATGCCGGGCGGCACGGGCGGGAACATCGCGACGAGATGCCAGATCGAGGAGCCGGTGAAGCCGACGACCGTGTCGACACCGAAGGCCGCCGCGGCCCTGGCGGTGTCCTGGATCTCCGCGGCGGCGCGCCGCCTGACGCCCTCGGGCTCGCCGTCGCCCCAGATCCGGGACGGCAGGATGCCCTGATGGCGCTCGTCGATCGGGTGGTCGCAGACAGCCTGGCCGACGAGGTGGTTGGAGATCGCCCAGCACTTCAGCCCGTACTTGTCGAGCAGTTGGTGGCGGCCTGCCAGATACGCGGGGTCGGCGAGGGCCTTGTCGACCTCGAAGTGGTCGCCCCAGCAGGCGAGTTCCAGGCCGTCGTAGCCGAAGTCACGGGCGAGCCGGCACACCTCCTCCAGGGGCAGATCGGCCCACTGGCCGGTGAAGAGTGTGAACGGACGTGGCATTCGGACCTCCTTCTGGGAATTCCCGGACCCTCCGGGAACGCTGTTACGCCGGTGCCGGTGCCTCGCCCGGCAACGCCGCCGCCTGCGGTACGGGCGTGTACGCGGCGTTCTTCGCCGCGCTGTCCTCCACCGCGGCGAGCACCCGCTGCACCTGAAGCCCGTCCTCGAACGACGGCACCGGGTCGCGCCCGGCGGCGACCGCCTCGACCAGGTCGCGCACCTGGTGCACGAACGTGTGCTCGTACCCCAGCGCGTGGCCCGGCGGCCACCACGCCTCCAGATAGGGATGCTCCGGCTCCGTGACCAGGATCCGGCGGAAGCCCGACGAGGCCGCGGGCTCGGTGTGGTCGTGGAACGACAGCTCGTTCAGCCGCTCCAGGTCGAAGGCGAGCGAGCCGCGCTCGCCGTTGATCTCCAGGCGGAGCGCGTTCTTGCGGCCCGAGGCCATCCGGGTCGCCTCGAAGGAGGCCAGCGCGCCCGAGGCCAGCCGCCCGGTGAACACCACCGCGTCGTCGACGGTCACCGCACCGGTCGCGGTCCCTCCGGTCCCGGACAGACCGGCGGTCGCGCCGCTGAGGACGGGCCGCTCCTTGACGAAGGTCTCGGTGAGCGCCGAGACCCCCACCAGCGCCTCCCCCGTCAGGAACTGCGCCAGATCGACGATGTGCGCGCCCAGGTCGCCCAGCGCCCCCGACCCGGCGTGCTCACGCTTGAGCCGCCAGGTCAGCGGGGCCGCCGGATCGGCCAGCCAGTCCTGGAGGTAGGTGACCCGTACATGGCGCAGCGTGCCGAGCCGGCCCTCCTCGATGAGCTTCCTGGCGTACGAGACGGCCGGCACTCTGCGGTAGTTGAAGCCGACCATGGCGAGCTGGCCCCGGGAGCGCGCGGCCCGCGCCGCCCGGACCATCGCCTCGGCCTCGGCCACCGAGTTGGCGAGGGGCTTCTCGCACAGGACGTGCTTGCCCGCCTCCAGCGCGGCGATCGCGATCTCCGCATGGCTGTCCCCCGGTGTGCAGATGTCGACCACCCGCACATCGTCGCGCGCGATCAGCTCCCGCCACTCCGTTTCGGCGGCTGCCCAGCCGTGTTTCTGCGCGGCGGCCCGCACGGCGGTCCGGTCCCGGCCGCAGATCGCGGCGAGCACGGGCCGCATCGGCAGGTCGAAGACGTGTCCCGCGGTGCGCCACCCCTGCGAGTGGGCGGCGCCCATGAACGCGTATCCGATCATGCCGATGCCGAGTGTCGGCGGTGCACCGGCTGCTTGCTCCGCCGCTTCCCTGGGGGTCATCGGAGTACTCCTCGTCTCTCGCTCGGTGGGGGGTGGCCCGGTGCCGCCCGTACCTCTCTCCGGCACGGGCGGGTCCGGTCCGGGCCCTGGCCTAATGCCGAGAGGGGCACTAGTTGAAGCCCGTGGGCAGGTACTGGTCGACGTTGTCCTTGTCGACCACGGCCGAGTAGAGGGTGACGGAAGCCGGGATCTCCAGCTCCGCCATTCCGCTGATGCCCTTGGCGTTGCCCAGGGCGCGGGCCAGGTCGATGGCGGAGGCGGCCATCGTGGGCGGGTAGAGAACGGTGGCCTTGAGCACACTGTTGTCGGCCTTGATCGCGTCCATCGCCGACTTGGCCCCGGCGCCGCCCACCATCAGGAAGTCCTTGCGGCCCGCCTGCTGGATGGCGCGCAGGGCGCCCACGCCCTGGTCGTCGTCGTGGTTCCACAGCGCGTCGAAGGAGGACTGCGCCTGGAGGAGCTGGGCCATCTTCGCCTGGCCCGACTCGACGGTGAAGTCGGCGGCCTGGCGGGCGACCTTCTTGATGTTCGGGTAGTTCTTCAGCGCGTCGTCGAACCCCTTGCTGCGCTGCTGGGTCAGCTCCAGGCTGTCGACCCCGGCCAACTCGATGACCTTGGCGTTCGGCTTGTCCTTGAGCCGCTGGCCGATGTAGTTGCCGGCGCTGACGCCCATGCCGTAGTTGTCGCCGCCGATGTAGGCGCGGTACGCCTGCGGGTTGGAGAAGATCCGGTCGAGGTTGATGACCGGGATCCCGGCGCGCATGGCCTTCAGGCCGACCTGGGTGAGGGCCTTGCCGTCGGCCGGCAGGATCACCAGGACGTCGACCTTCTTGTTGATGAGCGTCTCGACCTGGCCGATCTGCGCGGCGATGTCGTTGGAGCCCTCGGTGATGTCGAGGGTGATCTCCGAGTACTTCTTCGCCCGCGCCTTGGCCTGCTCGTTGATCGCGTTGAGCCAGCCGTGGTCGGCCTGGGGGCCGGCGAAGCCGATGGTGAGGGCCTTGCCGGGCTTGTCGTCGGCGGCGGGCACGTTCTCCGCCGCCGTCTCCTTGCTCGCGGCGGGCTCGTTGCTGGTACAGGCGGTGAGGAGGGCGCCCGCGGAGACGGCGGCGGTGCCGAACAGGAGTCCTCTGCGGCTGGTTTCTGGCATGGCGGTTCAACCCTTCGGATAGGGCGGTACGACGGTGAGCGGGTACGAGGCGGGAGGTCAGACCTCGCCGTTGCGCGCGGTGCGGCGCTGGACCAGTACGGCGGCGACGATGATGGCGCCCTTGGCGATCTGCTGGACGTCGCTCTGGAGGTTGTTCAGAGCGAAGATGTTGGTGATCGTGGTGAAGACGAGGACCCCGAGGACGGAGCCGACGATGGTGCCGCGGCCCCCGCTGAGGAGCGTGCCGCCGATGATCGCCGCGGCGATGGCGTCCAGCTCGTACAGGTTTCCGTTGGTGTTCTGCCCCGAGCCCGCCAGGATGATCAGCAGGAAGGCCGCGATGCCGCAGCACAGTCCGGAGAGCAGGTAGAGGTAGAGCCGCTGCCTGCGCACGTCGATCCCGGCGAGCCGGGCGGCCTCCGCGTTGCCGCCGACGGCGACGGTGCGCCGGCCGAAGGTCGTACGGTTCAGAATCAGCCAGCCGATGACGGTGACGAGGGCGAAGACCAGGACGAGCGGCGGGATCCCCAGGATGTACGCGTCGGGGACCCCGAGGTCGAGGACCGGGTCCACGGTGACGATCTGGGTCTTGCCGTCGGTGATCTGGAGCGCGAGGCCCCGGGCGGAGGCGAGCATCGCGAGGGTCGCGATGAACGGCACCATCCCGCCGTACGCGATCAGCACCCCGTTGACCAGGCCGCAGCCGAGCCCGACGATCACCGCGGTGAAGAGGATCCCGGCGAACCCGTACTCCTGGGTGGCCAGGGTCGTCGCCCAGACCGAGGCGAGGGCGACGATCGCGCCGACCGACAGGTCGATACCGCCGCTGGTGATCACGAAGGTCATGCCGACGGTGACCACACCGATGACCGACGCCTGGGTCAGCACCAGTTGGAGGTTGTTGGTGTCGAGGAACTGGTCGGGCTTGGTGATGCCGCCGACGACGATCAGCGCGGCGAGCACCCCGAGCAGCGAGAGGTTACGGACATCGAGGCGCATCCCGAGGGCGCGCCAACCACCGTTGCCCTGAGGTGTCTTGGCGGCCTGAGCGGCCTTGGTGGCGGGGGCCGTGGCGGCCGTGCCGTTGGCAGGCCCGGCCGGTTCGGCCAGTGAGGTGTGCGAGGCGGTCGAGGTGTGCGCGGCGGGCGGCCCGGACGCGGGGGCGTCTTCGGGCCCGCCCCGCCGTTCCTCGGAGGCGGGCTGTGTCATGGCGTCGGACTCCCTTCCATCACAAGATCGAGTACACGGTGCTCGTCGAGCTCCTGGGCCGGCGCCCGGTGGACGACCCGGCCCTCCCGGAGCACCAGCACCCGGTCGGCGAGGCCCAGTACCTCGGGGACCTCGCTGGAGACGAGCAGGACGGCCAGGCCCTCGTCGGCCAGCCGGCGGATCACGGCGTACAGCTCGGCGCGGGCGCCCACGTCGACCCCGCGCGTCGGCTCGTCGAGCAGCAGCACCCGGCAGCCGCGCAGCAGCCAGCGGGCGAGGACCGCCTTCTGCTGGTTGCCGCCGGAGAGGGTACGGATACGGGCGTCCGGGTTGTCGGGGCGCAGGGAGAGTTCCCTGGTGGCGCTCTGCGCGGCGGTGCGCTCGGCGGTGTGGTCGAGCCAGCCGCCCCGGGAGAAGCGGGCCAGCGACGACACCGACACGTTGCGGGTGACCGATTCGAGCATCAGCAGGCCCTGGGCCTTGCGCTCCTCGGGGGCGAGCCCGAGCCCCGCGCGGACGGCGGCGCGCACACTGCCGGGGCGCAGCGGTACGCCGTCGACCAGGACCCGGCCCGCGCTCGGCCGGCGCGCCCCGTAGATGGTCTCCAGGATCTCGGAGCGCCCGGAGCCGACGAGGCCGGCGAGCCCGACGATCTCCCCGGGCCGCAGTTCGAGGTCGACGGGGGCGAACTCCCCTTCCCTGGCGAGCCCTTCGACCCGCAGCACGGGCTCGGGGCGCGGGACGCCGTCCGCCGTACCGGAGTCGGCGGGCCGCTCGGGGAAGACGTACTCGACGTTCCGGCCGGTCATCAGCGCGACGACCTCGCGGGTCGGGGTCTCCTTGGCGGGCAGCGCGACGGCGACGGTGCGGCCGTCCTTGATGACGGTGACCCGGTCGCCGATGCGGCGGATCTCCTCCAGCCGGTGGGAGATGTAGATGACAGCGACCCCGTCGGCGGTGAGGGTGCCGACGATACGGAAGAGGTTGTCGACCTCGTCGGGGTCGAGGGCCGCGGACGGCTCGTCCATCACGATGAGCCGTACCTCGTGGGAGAGGGCGCGGGCCATGGAGACGATCTGCTGCTGGGCGGCGGAGAGCGAGCCGACGGCGCGGGTGGCCTGGATCTCGGGGTGGCCGAGACGGGCCAGCAGCGCGGTCGCCCTGGTCCGCGCCTCGCGGCCCCTGACCACGAATCCGGCGGTGGTGGGCTCGTGCCCGAGGAAGATGTTCTCGGCGACCGACAGCCCTTCCACCAGGTCGAGTTCCTGGTAGATGGTCGCGATGCCGAGCCGCATGGCGGCGATGGGCGACTTGAGGGTGACCGTCTCGCCCTGCCAGGTGATCACACCACCGTCGGGCTGGTGGGCCCCGGCGAGCGTCTTGATGAGGGTGGACTTGCCGGCGCCGTTCTGGCCGAGCAGACAGTGCACCTCACCCGCCTCGACCTCCAGGTCCACCCCGTCGAGGGCGCGGACACCGGGGAACGTCTTCGTGATGCCGGACATGGTGAGCAGCGGGGGCGGTGGTGGAGCTGGTGCCATGGCGAAATCCCCTCGGCGGATGGCGGCCCGATCCACGGGGCGCGGCGGCCCACGGGCAGGGTGCGGCGGAGCTGATTGCTGTGGTGTACGGACGTCGTGTCGTACGGGTGCGGTGTGGCGCGGCTCGTGCGAGTGGTGCGGCTCTGACGGCTCGTGCGGCTCGGTGCGCGGTGCGTCTCGGTGCGTCTCGGTGCGTCTCGGTGCGGTGGTACGGCTCGTGCGGTGGTACGGGTGACGCGCGATGGTGCCGGTGGTGCCGGTGGTACGGGTGGCTCGATGGTGCCGGTGTGCGGGTGGCGCGGCTCTTCCGGTGGGACCGCGGTCCCTGGCGGTACGGAGGTGGTGCGGGGTGGTGCGGGCGGATCAGTGGTGCTGCACCGGCGTCAGGCCGGTGAGAACAGGTGGTCGCTGATGAGCCGGGCCGCGCCGGTGACCCCGGCGGTCGGTCCCAACTCGCCCAGGACGATGGGGAGGTTGCCGGTGGCCAGCGGCAGGGACTGCCGGTAGACCTGGGTCCTTACGCTGGCCAGCAGGGTGTGGCCGAGACCGGTCACCCCGCCGCCTATCACCACAAGGCCCGGGTTGAAGAAGCTGACGAGCCCGGCGATGACCTGGCCGACGCGGTTGCCGCCCTCGCGGATGAGCTGGAGCGCGGCCGGGTCTCCCGCCGCCGCGGCGGCGGCGACGTCCACGGCGGTGAGCGGTCCCCCCGACTCCTCCAGACGGGCGGCCAGTTCGGGCGAGTGGCCGGTCCGGGCCGCGTCCTCCGCGTCCCGGGCGAGCGCGGCGCCGCTGAAGTACGCCTCCAGGCACCCCTTGTTGCCGCAGGCACAGGGGCGTCCGTCCGCCTCGACCTGGATGTGGCCGATGTCGCCGGCGCTGCCGGTCGTTCCCCGGTAGACGTCGCCGCCGACCACGATGCCGCAGCCGATGCCCGTACCGATCTTGACGCAGAGGAAGTCGCCCACGGAGCGTGCGACGCCCGCGTGCTGCTCCCCCATCGCCATCAGGTTCACGTCGTTGTCGACCATGACCGGGCAGCCCAGCTCCTGGCTGAGCGCCTCCCGTACGGGGAAGCCGTCCCAGCCGGGCATGATCGGCGGTGCGACGGGAACGCCCTCGGGGAAGCGGACCGGGCCCGGCACCCCTATGCCCGCGCCGTCGAACTCGTCGGCCAGGCCGCTGACCTTGAGCTTGGCGGCCATGACGAGGACCTGCTCGAAGACGGCGACGGGGCCCTCGCGGACGTCCATCGGGTGGTTGAGATGGCCCAGGACCTCCAACTCGGCGTTGGTGACGGCCACATCGATGGAGGTGGCGCCGATGTCGACACCGAGGAAGCGCATGGCGGGCGCCAGCCGGATGTTGTGGGAGCGCCGGCCGCCGCGCGAGGCGGCGAGTCCGTCGGCCACCACGAGGCCGGTCTCCAGCAGCCGGTCCACCTCGACGGCGAGCTTGGAGCGCGAGAGGTCGACCTGATCCCCGAGCTGGGCGCGGGAGTTGGGTCCGCCGTCGCGCAACAGCCGGAGCAGTCGCGCCTGGTGAGCGTTTGCGGGTCGTGCGGTCATCCGTCTCACGCGCCCCTCCCCGCCTTCTCGGCCGTATGCGTCGGTGTGTGCGGCCGGGCCGTCCGTGAACCGGTGTGCCGCGCTTTCGAGGGAACGTAGCAGCGCTTGCCCGCAGGGGGAAGAAGTTGCGCGTGAATCCGTACCAACTTTCTCCACACCGAGGACAAAGCCGGGGCGGACACCGTCCGGATCCGGACAGCACGACGGCCGTCACACTGATCGCGTGTGACGGCCGGGAAGGTTCGGGGAGTTCGGCGCGCCGCGGTGGCGGCGGCCGGGGTCAGGAGCGTTCGCGCTGGTGGTACGTGGTGCGGGTGTGCTCCGTGTGCGCCTTCATGATCTCGGTGGCGCGGCCCTCGTCCCGTGCGGAGATCGCGGCGATCAGCTCGCGGTGTTCGATCCAGGACTGCTTGCCGCGCTGCCGGGCGACCGGGGTGTAGTACCAGCGGACCCGGCGGTCGACCTGTGCGGCCAGCTCGGCCAGGACGAGGTTGCCCGCCAGCTCCATCACCTTGGCGTGGAAGGCGGCGTTGGTGGCGACCGCCAGGTCCACGTCGTCGTCCGCCACGGCGCGCTCCCCCCGGGCGCACAGCTCCTCCAGCGCGGCGATCCCCGCCGTACCGGAGTTGGCGGCGGCGAGCCGGGCG
The DNA here is from genome assembly GCF_044744405.1 of Streptomyces sp. NPDC087310. Taxonomy (NCBI): domain Bacteria; kingdom Bacillati; phylum Actinomycetota; class Actinomycetes; order Kitasatosporales; family Streptomycetaceae; genus Streptomyces; species Streptomyces sp. NPDC087310. The sequence continues at coordinate 244,019 of NZ_JBIUYF010000002.1, forward strand.
GCGTCCGCCTCCAGCAGCGTACGGACCGAGAGGAGCTGGTCGGCCTCCTCCTCGGTCGGTTCGTGGACGAACGCGCCCTGCGCCGGGCGGAGATCGACCCAGCCCTCGGTGTTGAGGCGCTGGAGCGCCTCACGCACCGGCTGCCTCGACACCCCGAGGTGGCCCGCGAGTTCACTCTCGACGAGATGCTGGCCCGGCTGGAGCGCCCGGGTCGTTATCAGTTCGAGCAGGGCCTCGTAGACGCGCTCCCGCAGTGGACCCGGTCGTTCGAGCTTGGGCACGGATCCCTGCGCCAACTTCGCGGACAGCATCGCGGTCCCCCTCCTGGCCGGCAGTGTCGATGACGGTGGAGACAGCCCGTGGCGGAGCGCCCGCACCTGGAATGTGAGGGCGTCACCACATTGGCTATCGTCTACAGTCTACCGAGATCCGCCGGGTTCATGGGCAGCGGATGACCTGACCCGCGTAGGAGAGATTGCCTCCGAAGCCGAAGAGCAGTGCGGGAGCCCCGGACGGGACCTCCCCGCGCGCCACGAGCTTGGAGAGCGCCATCGGGATCGAGGCGGCGGACGTGTTGCCCGATTCCACGACATCCCGGGCGATGACCGCGTTGACCGCGCCGATCTTCTGCGCGACGGGCTCGATGATCCGCAGGTTCGCCTGGTGCAGCACGACGGCGCCCAGCTCCTCGGGCGCCACGCCTGCGCGCTCGCAGACCTTGCGGGCGATCGGCGGGAGCTGGGTGGTCGCCCAGCGGTAGACGGACTGGCCCTCCTGCGCGAAGACGGGCGGGGTGCCCTCGATCCGTACCGCGTGCCCCATCTCGGGCACCGAGCCCCAGAGCACCGGGCCGATCCCCGGCTCCTCGCCGGGCTCGGTCGCCACGACCACGGCCGCGCCGGCGCCGTCCCCGAGCAGGACGCACGTCGTGCGGTCCGTCCAGTCGGCGACGGCGGCCATCTCGTCCGCGCCGATGACCAGCACACGGGAGGCGGAGCCCGCCCGTACGGCGTGGTCGGCGGTGGCGAGGGCGTGGGTGAAGCCCGCGCACACCACATTCAGGTCCATGACGGCCGGTGACCCCATGGAGAGCCGGGCGGCGACCCGCGCGGCGGTGTTCGGCGACCGGTCGATCGCCGTGGATGTGGCGACCAGCACCATGTCGATGTCGGCCGGGGTGAGACCGGCCGCGGCGAGCGCCTTGGCACCCGCGTGCGCGGCCAGCTCGTCCACCGGTTCGTCGGGACCCGCCACGTGACGGGTCTTGATCCCGACCCGGCTGGTGATCCACTCGTCACTGGTGTCGACCATCGCCGCCAGGTCGTGGTTGGTGAGCACTTTGGCGGGCTGATAGTGCCCCAGCGCGGCGATACGAGTTCCGGTCATACTCCGGACCCCCTCTTCGTCGACGTACAGGAATGCTCCAGTCTCGTCAGCGACTCACCGGTAAGGGTGCAGGGGAATCAACAGGATTCTTCCGCGTCGGTTGGAGACTCCGCCTTATCCGGTGAAAAGCTGGGCGGCCTTCAGGACCAGCTCGTACACACCGTACGCGAGGGGGATCCCCACCCAAAGCCAGGCGAAGACGATCAGACCGGTACGGCGGGGTTCAGGCGTGGTGGCGCTGGTCGCCGGCGAGCTGGTCATCGGCTGCCTCCCTCGGTGCGGGGACGTGGTGACGGGGGTGGACGGGCCTGACGAGCTCATTGGCGACGAAACCGACGACCAGCAGACCGATCATGATCGTGAACGAGAGCCCGTAGAGCCCAGCGCCGCTCCTGCCCGCCTCTTCCTGGCTGTCGGCGACGCGGTTGACGATGAGCGGGCCGAGGACCCCGGCGGTGGACCACGCGGTGAGCAGCCGGCCGTGGATGGCGCCCACCTGGTAGGTGCCGAAGAGGTCCTTGAGATAGGCGGGGATGGTGGCGAAGCCGCCTCCGTAGAAGGAGAGGATCACCAGCGCGCAGACGACGAACAGCGGCTTGGAGGAGTCGCCGAACAGCGCGATGAGCAGATACATGACGGCGCCGGCGCCGAGGTAGACGCGGTAGATGTTCTTCCGGCCGATGAGGTCGGAGGTGGAGGACCAGCCGATCCGCCCCGCCATGTTGGCGGCGGAGAGCAGGGCGACGAACCCGGCGGCGGCCGACACGGAGACGGGCGTGGACGTCTCCGCGAAGAAGTCGGTGATCATCGGGGCGGCCTTCTCCAGGATCCCGATACCGGCGGTCACGTTCATGCACAGGACGAGCCACAGGCACCAGAACTGCGGGGTGCGCACGGCGGACCTGGCGGAGACCTGCGCGGTGGAGATCAGGGCGCCCGTGGCCGCGGCGGGCGACTCCTCGGCCGCCTTCCGCCGGTAGCCGGGCGGGGGGACCCGGACCAGCAGCACGCCGAGCGACATGAACGCCGCGTACACCAGCCCGTGGGTCAGGAAGGCGTACGCGATGCCCTCCGACCCCGTGCCGTACGACTTCAGCATCTGCGCGGACCACGGGGAGGCGATGAGCGCGCCGCCGCCGAACCCCATGATGGCGATGCCGGTGGCCATGCCGGGGCGGTCGGGGAACCACTTGATCAGGGTGGAGACCGGGGATATGTAGCCGATGCCGAGGCCGATCCCGCCGACGAATCCGTAGCCGAGGACGATCAGCCAGAACTGCTCGGTGGCGGCGCCGAGCGCGGCGATGAGGAAGCCGGACGAGAAGCAGCACAGGGCGACGGTCATCGCCCAGCGCGGCCCGTTGCGTTCGACGAGGGTGCCACCGAAGGCGGCGGACAGACCGAGCATCACGATGCCCAGTTGGAACGGGAGGGCGCTCTGGGTACCGGAGAGACCGAGCGCGGATTCGAGCGGGGGCTTGAACACGCTCCAGGCGTACGCCTGGCCGATCGAGAGGTGCACCGACAGCGCGGCGGGGGGCACCAGCCAGCGGCTCCAGCCGGCGGGTGCGAGTGGTGGGGTCATGGTCACGGACTCTAGGAACCCGTGTGCCCTGTTGGGAAGATCTTCAACTGCCCGGCCGGGAAGAACTTTCACCGCGGTCACCGACCGCGTACGGACGGAAGCCCGGTCGGACAGGAGCCTTGTCGGCCAGAACTCCATACTGTAGACAATATTTCGTCGACAGAAAAGAGACGTCGGCGAGACAGAGCCTTCCCTCGGTCCCCTCAACCGAACGGAGAGCATCACCGTGAAAGTCGCAGTCGTCGGCGCCGGAGCCATCGGCGCCTACGTCGGAGCCGCCCTGCACCGGGCCGGCGCCGATGTCCATCTCATCGCCCGTGGACCGCATCTGGCGGCCATGAGGCAGTACGGAGTCCGGGTGCGCAGCCCGCGCGGCGATTTCACCGCACGGGTGCACGCCACCGACCGGCCGGACGCGATCGGTCCGGTCGACTACGTGTTCCTGGGGCTCAAGGCGAACTCCTACGCGGCGTGCGGGCCGCTGGTGACGCCGCTGCTCCAGGAGCGGACGGCGGTCGTCGCCGCCCAGAACGGCATCCCCTGGTGGTACTTCCACGGCCACGGGGGTCCGTACGACGGCCGGCGGGTCGAGAGCGTCGACCCCGCCGGCTCCGTCAGCGCCGTCCTGCCGCCCGAGCGTGCGATCGGGTGTGTGGTGTACGCGGCGACGGAGCTGGCGGGGCCCGGCGTGGTCCGGCATCGCGAAGGGACCCGGTTCTCCGTCGGGGAGCCGGACCGCTCGGTCTCCGCGCGCTGCCGGGAGTTCAGCGACGCCATGCGGGCGGGCGGCCTCAAGTGCCCGGTCGAGCCGGAGGTGCGCGAGGACATCTGGATCAAGCTCCTCGGCAACATCTCCTTCAACCCGATCAGCGCGCTGACCCGCGCCACCATGCGGGAGATGTGTCTGCACCGCTCCACCCGTGAGGTCATCGAGCTGATGATGGCGGAGTCCCTGCGGGTCGCCGCGGCGCTGGGCTGCCGCCCCGACATCTCCGTCGAACGGCGGCTCGCGGGCGCCGAGCGGGTCGGTGACCACCGGACGTCCACACTCCAGGACCTGGAGAAGGGCAAACCGCTGGAGCTGGACGTCCTGCTCGCCGCCGTCGTGGAGCTCGCGGAGATCACCGGGGTGGACGTGCCGACGCTCCGCACGGTGGGCGCGATCTCCGATCTGCTGGACGAGTCGTTCCGACGCGGCGCCGCCGCCTGACGGGGCGGGTGCGTGGCCGAATCCCGGTCCATGGGGTTCCGTCGCGCACCCGCCTACAGAATACTGTATGCACATCCGTTGGTACGGCCGCCGGCCCGCACTCCGAGGAGAGCGCGACGTGAAGAAGCGAGACCGCACGCCGAAGACCTACACCCGCATCACCCACCCCATGGTGCGGGACACCAAGGACGGCCCCCTGCGCCGGGCGACCTGGGACGAGGCGCTGGACCGGGCGGCCGAGGGGCTGGGCGCCGCGCGCGGCGCGTTCGGGATGTTCTCCTGCGCCCGCGCCACCAACGAGATGAACTACGTGGCCCAGAAGTTCGCCCGGGTGGTCATGGGCACCAACAACGTGGACTCCTGCAACCGCACCTGCCACGCGCCGAGCGTCGCCGGGCTCTCCGCCGTCTTCGGATCCGGCGGCGGCACCTCCTCGTACGGGGAGGTCGACCACACGGACCTGATCGTGATGTGGGGCTCCAACGCCCGCTTCGCGCACCCGATCTTCTTCCAGCACGTCCTGCGCGGCATCAGGAACGGCGCGCGGATGTACGCCGTCGACCCGCGCCGCACCTCCACCGCCGAGTGGGCCGAGAGCTGGCTCGGGCTGAACGTCGGCACGGACATCCCGATGGCCCACGCGGTCGGCCGCGAGATCATCCACGCGGGGCTGCACAACACGTCGTTCATCGCCCGCGCGACCTCCGGGTTCGAGGCGTACGCGGCCGAGGTCGAGCCCTGGACGCTCACGGCGGCCGAGCGGGTGACCGGGGTGCCCGCCGAGGCGATCAGGGACCTCGCCCACGCCTACGCCCGCGCCGAACGCGCCCAGCTCTGCTGGACCCTGGGCATCACCGAGCATCACAACGGCACCGACAACGTACGCGCGCTGATCAACCTCGCCCTGCTCACCGGACACGTCGGACGGTACGGCTCCGGCGTGCAGCCGCTGCGCGGCCAGAACAACGTGCAGGGCGGCGGCGACATGGGCGCCATCCCGAACCGGCTGCCCGGCTTCCAGGACATCCTGGAGCCGGACGTACGGCGGAAGTTCGAGACCGCGTGGGACACCGTCATCCAGCCGCGCTACGGGCTCAACCTGACCGACATGTTCGAGGCGATGGAGTCCGGCGGACTCCGGGCCGTCTACTGCATCGGCGAGAACCCCGCCCAGTCGGAGGCCGACAGCGAGCAGGCCGTGCAGCGGATGCGGCGGCTCGACTGCCTCGTGGTCCAGGACATCTTCCTCACCAGGACCGCCGAACTCGCCGACGTGGTGCTCCCCGCCACCGCCGCCTGGGCCGAGACCGACGGCACCACCACCAACAGCGAACGCCGCGTGCAGCGCGTCCGCAAGGCCGTCGAACCACCCGGCGAGGCACGCGAGGACATCGACATCATCTGCGACCTCGCGGGCCGCCTCGGCCACGCCTGGAAGTACGCGGACGCCGAGACGGTCTGGAACGAACTGCGTTCGGTCTCCCCCGACCACTACGGCATGACCTACGAGCGGCTGGCGGAGCACCAGGGCATCCAGTGGCCGTGCCCCGCCACCGACCGGCTCGAACCGACCTTCCTGCACGGCCGGTTGTGGGAGGACGATCCCGAACGGCTCGGCAGGCGCGCCCCCTTCGGCCTCGTACGCCATGACCCGCCCGTCGACCTCACCGACGACCTCTACCCGGTCAGGCTCACCACGGGACGCCGACTCGACTCGTACAACACCGGTGTGCAGAGCGGGAGTTTCGCCTCCCCGCTGCGCCGGGGCGAGTACGTCGAGCTGAGCCCGGAGGACGCCGAGCGGTACGGGGTGACGGCCGGCGAGGAGGTACGGATCAGCTCCCGGCGCGGCGCCGTACAGGCACCGGTCTGGATCGACCCGGGGCTGCGCCCCGGACTGGCCTTCATGACCATGCACTTCCCGGACGAGGTGGACACCAACCAGCTCACCATCGAGGCCAACTGCCCGATCGCGGGCACAGCCGAGTTCAAGGCGTCGGCGATACGGATCGAGAAGCTGCCCCAACCGAACAGGAGTTGACCCCAGGTGGATCTGCGCTTCGGTGACAGCAAACCGACCGACGAGGAACGCGCCGCGGTCGACGCCCTGCTCGGCCCGCCCGACTCCGCCTGGCAGGGCGCGGACGACCGTACGGACACGGACCTGCGCTGGGCGCGCGGCGGCCGGGAGGCGCGCGAGCGGCGCGATCTGCTGCTGCCGGGGCTGCACGCGGTCAACGACCGGGTCGGCTGGATCAGCGAGGGCGCCCTGGACTACCTCTGCCGGCGGCTGACCGTACCCCCGGCCGAGGCGTACGGCGTGGCCACCTTCTACGCCCTGTTCGCCGTCAGGCCACGCCCCGCGAAGGTGCTGCACGTCTGCACCGACCTGGCCTGCGCGAGCCGCGGCGCCACCGGACTCCGCGCGGCGGTGGAGGAGCGCCTCGGCCCGGCGGGCACCCCCACCGGCGGTGGTACGGGCGGGGGCCTCGTCTGGCAGCCCAGCCCCTGCCTCGGCCTGTGCGAACGCGCCCCCGCCGCGCTGCTCGTCCAGGCGGGCGTCCAGGCGGGGGCCCCGGCGGGCGTCCAGGCGGACACCCCGGCCGGGGCCGCCGCCGGGCGGTCCACCGCCGGGCCGGGCCCCGAGGAACGCCCGTACGCCACGGCCGTCGTCGCGCCCGCCACCGCCGACGCCCTCGCGCGCGCCGCCGCCGACCCCGTCACGGCCCCCGCCGAACCGGCCGCCGGAAGCGCCGTACCGCAGGCGGGACAGCCCGGACTCACCCTGCTGCGCCGCGTCGGGGTCGTCGACCCGTACAGCCTGGACGACTACCGCGCGCACGGCGGATACGCGGCGCTGCGCCGGGCCTTCGACCTCGGGCCCGCCGGGGTCATCCGCGAGGTGACCGACGCCGGTCTGCTCGGCCGGGGCGGCGCCGCGTTCCCCACCGGGCGCAAGTGGCAGGCCACCGCCTCCCAGCCCGCCCACCCGCACTACCTGGTCTGCAACGCCGACGAGTCGGAGCCGGGCACCTTCAAGGACCGCGTGGTCATGGAGGGCGACCCGTACTCCCTGATCGAGGCGATGACCATCGCCGGATACGCGGTCGGCGCGCACCGCGGCTTCCTCTACCTGCGCGGCGAGTACCCGCGCGCCCTGCGCCTCCTCCAGCACGCGATCGGCCAGGCGCGCACCCGCGGGCTGCTCGGCGACGACGTCCTCGGCCAGGGGTACGCGTTCGACATCGAGATCAGGCGGGGCGCCGGGGCGTACATCTGCGGCGAGGAGACCGCCCTGTTCAACTCCATCGAGGGCTACCGCGGCGAACCCCGCTCCAAGCCCCCGTTCCCCGTGGAACAGGGCCTGTTCGGCAGACCGACCGCCGAGAACAACGTCGAGACGCTGATCAACGTGCTCCCCATCCTGACCGGCGGCGCCCAGGCGTACGCCGCGACCGGCACCGCCGGATCCACCGGACCGAAGCTCTTCTGCGTCTCCGGGAACGTCGGCAGCCCCGGCGTCTACGAACTCCCCTTCGGCACCACCCTCGGCGAACTCCTCGACCTCGCGCGGGCGCCCGGCACCGTACGCGCCATCCTGCTCGGCGGCGCCGCGGGCGGCTTCGTACGCCCCGACGAACGGGACATCCCGCTCACCTTCGAAGGCACCCGCGCGGCCGGCACCACCCTCGGCTCCGGGGTCGTCCTCGTCCTGGACGACACCGTCGAACTGCCGCGGATGCTGCTCCGTATCGCCGAGTTCTTCCGCGACGAGTCCTGCGGACAGTGCGTACCCTGCCGGATCGGCACCGTCCGCCAGGAAGAGGCGCTGCACCGGATCGCCGACCGTACGGGCGCGGCGGCCGCCGGGGACATCGCACTGCTCCGCGAGGTCGGACAGGCCATGAAGGACGCCTCGATCTGCGGACTCGGGCAGACCGCCTGGAACGCCGTCGAATCCGCCATCGACCGACTCGGTGTCTACGAGACCGGCCACGAGACCGGCCACGACACCGACCCCGAGACCGCTCACGAGACGGAGAGCGCCCTGTGACCGCGATACCGCTCCAACCGCCGCGCCGGCTCATCGAGTTCACCCTCGACGGCCAGGAGACCCGGGTGCCCGAGGGCGCCACGCTCCTGGACGCCTGCCGCGCCGCCGGCAAGGACATCCCCACCCTCTGCGAGGGCGACACGCTCACCCCGAAGAACGCGTGCCGCGTCTGCGTGGTGGAGGTCGAAGGCGCCCGGACGCTCGCCCCCGCCTGCTCACGCCGCGCCGAGCCGGGCATGACCGTCCGCACCGACACCGAGCGCGCCCGGCACAGCAGAAAGATCGTCCTCGAACTCCTCGCCTCGTCGACGGACCTCTCGACCACCCCCCGGGCCGCCGAATGGATCAAGGAGTACGACGCGAAACCGGCCCGCTTCGGCCCGGACGCGGCCCGGCTCAACGAGGAACCCAAGATCGACAACGAGCTGTACGTCCGCGACTACGACAAGTGCATCCAGTGCTACAAGTGCGTCGACGCGTGCGGCGAACAATGGCAGAACACCTTCGCGATCTCCGTCGCGGGCCGCGGCTTCGACGCCCGTATCTCCACCGAACACGACGCGCCGCTCACCGACTCCGCCTGCGTCTACTGCGGCAACTGCATCGAGGTCTGCCCCACCGGAGCACTCAGCTTCAAGTCCGAGTTCGACATGCGCGCGGCGGGTACATGGAACGAGGCGGCCCAGACCGAGACCACCACCATCTGCGCCTACTGCGGCGTCGGCTGCAACCTGACGCTCCACGTACAGGAGAATGAGATCGTGAAAGTCACGTCACCGCACGACAACCCCGTGACACACGGCAACCTCTGCATCAAAGGCCGCTTCGGCTTCCAGCACGTACAACAGCGCTGAACGGGCCGACATCACGACGAGTAGGACTGAACACCATGGGACGGGTCACCGAGCGCCGCCGCACCATCCGGATCCGGGACGGGGTCGTCACCACCCGCCCCGACACCCTGGTCGCCGAAGAACCCCTGGAGATCCGGCTCAACGGCAAAGCCCTCGCCATCACCATGCGCACCCCCGGCGACGACTTCGCGCTCGCCGCCGGCTTCCTCGTCAGCGAAGGCGTACTCGCCGCCGCCTCCGACGTCCGGTCCATCGTCTACTGCGCCGGAGCCAAGGAAGACGGCACCAACACCTACAACGTCGTCGACGTCCAGCTCGCGCCCGGCGTACCCGTCCCCGACATCACCCTCGAACGCAACGTCTACACCACGTCGTCCTGCGGACTCTGCGGCAAAGCCAGCCTCGACGCCGTACGGACCACGGCCCGCTTCCCGATCCACGACACTCCCCCGGTCCGGATCGAACCCGCCCTGCTCTCCCGCCTCCCCGACCGGCTGCGGGCGGCGCAGGCGGTCTTCGACCGGACCGGGGGGCTCCACGCCGCGGCCCTCTTCACCGAGGACGGCGAACTCCTCGACATCCGCGAAGACGTCGGCCGCCACAACGCCGTCGACAAACTCGTCGGCCGCGCCCTGCGCCAGGACCTCCTGCCGCTCTCCCGGGCCATCCTCCTGGTCTCCGGACGCGCCTCCTTCGAACTCGCGCAGAAAGCCGTGATGGCGGGCATCCCCGTACTGGCGGCGGTCTCCGCGCCGTCGTCGCTCGCCGTCGACCTGGCCGCCGAAACCGGACTGACACTCGTCGGCTTCCTCCGCGGCCCCTCCATGAACGTGTACGCGGGAGACGAACGGATCGCACTGCACACCGGCGTATGACCCCGGGGTGCGACCCTCCCCCGCCGCACGGGAAGGGACCCGGCCGGCGGGGAGCGCCCCCTGCGTCGGCCGGGCAGCCCTTTCTTTTTTGAGGCTCGGTTCGCCTCCGGGGCGCTTCATGTCACCGTCGACGGTTGACCGTGCTCGGTTTGCTCGTTCCTCACAAACCTGCGCGCGCTCGCCCTTTCGACGGCGACGCGCCCCTTCGGCTCACTCGCCGGCCTGGTGGGGAGGCGGGGTGAGGACGTTCGGCACCGGCGAACCGCGAGCCCCGGGGGTCAGCGTGTCGCTGCTGTTACGGCCTCTTCCGGGGCCTCTGCCGGGGTGTGGGGCAAGAGGGTCGGTTCCGGTTCCGGGTCGTTGGCGCGGCGCTTGGCCAGGACCGCGCAGACCATGAGCTGCATCTGGTGGAAGAGCATCAGCGGCAGCACCGCCAGGCTCGCGTGTGCCCCGAACAGGACGGTCGCCATCGGCAGGCCGGCCGCCAGGCTCTTCTTCGAGCCGGCGAACTGGATCGCGACGCGGTCCTCCCGTACGAAGCCGAGGCGCTTCGCCCCGTACCAGCTCACCGCCAGCATCACCGCGAGGAGCACCGCCTCCACGGCCAGCAGCGCCCCCAGCCGGGCGGGGGTCACCTGGTGCCAGATGCCCGTCACCATGCCCTCGCTGAACGCGGTGTAGACGACCAGCAGCACCGAACCCCGGTCGACCAGGCCCAGCAGCCTCTTGTGGCGGGCGAGGAAGCCGGTCACCCAGCGGCGCAGGAGCTGCCCGGCCAGGAACGGCAGCAGGAGCTGGGCGACGATCTTGAAGAGGGAGTCCGCGGAGAAACCGGTCGTGCCGCCGCCGATCAGCAGCGCTGCCAGCAGCGGGGTGATCACGATGCCGACGAGGCTGGAGAAGGAGCCCGCGCAGATCGCGGCGGGAACGTTGCCCCGGGCGATGGAGGTGAAGGCGATGGACGACTGGACCGTCGACGGCACCAGGCAGAGGAAGAGCAGCCCGCTGTAGAGCTGCGGGGTGAGGACGAACGGCACCAGCCCGCGCGCCGCGAGTCCCAGCAGCGGGAAGAGGACGAACGTACAGGCGAGGACGGTCACATGGAGCCGCCAGTGCCGTAGCCCGTCGACCACCTCGCGGGTGGAGAGCCGCGCCCCGTAGAGGAAGAACAGCAGGCCCACCGCGCCGGTCGAGGCGCCTCCGGCGAGGCGCGCCGCGGTGCCGGAGACCGGGAGGAGCGCGGCGAGGCCGACGGTCGCGAGAAGGGCCAGGACGTACGGGTCGACCGGCAGCCGGGACAGCATGCTCGGGACGGTGCGGCGGTTCATGTGCTCCACTACTGGCGGTCTCGCGGGTCGGTACGGATCGTGCCTCCCCATGGTGCTCGCTCCGGCCCTGATCGGGAATCCCGCATGCCGCACTGACTGTCATCACGTTCCACGATGAGCCCGTACGGTGGAGGGATGTACGACCCCGGACAGCTCCGCACCTTCCTGGCCGTCGCGCAGACGCTCAGCTTCACCCAGGCCGCCCGGCGGCTGGGGGTGCGCCAGTCCACGGTGAGCCAGCATGTCCGGCGGCTGGAGGACGCCACGGGCCGGACGCTGTTCACCCGGGACACCCACAGCGTGGAGCTGACGGAGGACGGTGAGGCCATGCTCGGCTTCGCCGGGACGATCCTCGCGGCGCACGACCGGGCGGCGGCCTTCTTCACCGGGACCCGGCTGCGCGGGCGCCTGCGGTTCGGCGCGTCGGAGGACTTCGTGCTGACCCGGCTGCCGGAGATCCTGGAGTCCTTCCGGCGCGATCATCCCGAGGTCGACCTGGAGCTGACCGTCGGGCTCTCGGGCACCCTGCACGAACAGCTCGCGGCCGGCGGGCTCGATCTGGTGCTGGCGAAGCGGCGCCCCGGCGACACCCACGGGCGGCCGGTCTGGCGGTCCACGCTGGTGTGGATCGGGGCGCCGCGGCTGCGGCTCGACCCCGACCGCCCGGTGCCGCTGATCGTCTTCCCGCCGCCCGGGATCACCCGGGCCCGGGCGCTGGAGGTGCTGGAGGCGCACGGCAGGCACTGGCGCGTCGCGTGTACGAGCGCCAGCCTGAGCGGGCTCATAGCGGCGGCCCGCGCGGGGCTCGGCGTGATGGCGCACACGCGCGGGCTGATCCCGCCGGGGCTGGCCCAGGTCCCCGCCAGGGCCGGGCTGCCGGAGCTGGGCGAGGTGGAGTTCGTCCTGCTCGACGGTGGCCGCGGCGGGCACGGACGGGGCAACGCGGCGACGCGGGAGGCGGCGGACGCGCTGGCCGCGGCGATCCTGGCGGGCGGCGACCGGCTGCACCGTCCACCTGCCGACGTCTGACACCCGGGTACGCACAGGTACGTACCAGGATTCGCGCCCCCGTAGAGCGCCGGTGAGCGCGGCGTACGGATTCGGTGGAGATTCCCGCGTTGTCTGCTTGCTCCAGGGTCGGAACAGGGCCGCCGGTCGCCGAATCGTTCCTGCTGTCCGGCTCTGACCTGCGGTGATACCGGGTGGCACCGGTTGCGGGCGGGGCACGGTCCCGGCCCGGGGCGTGGGGTACCGTCACCGCGCTGTGCGGAGCGCCACAAGGAGCCAGGTCATTGCGCGAGTTCACCGTCCCCCCTCTGACGGCCGCGCCCCACGTCGGTGGGCTCGCGGACGCCGTGTTCGACCATGCCCTGGACGACCCCGACCGGGTCGCGCTCGGCCGCAAGGACGCGGAGGGCCGCTGGTACGACGTGACCGCCGCGACCTTCCGTGACGAGGTGCTCGCGCTGGCGAGGGGGCTGCTGGCGCAGGGCGTGCGGTTCGGGGACCGGGTCGCGATCATGTCCCGTACCCGCTACGAGTGGACGCTCTTCGACTTCGCCCTCTGGTCCGTCGGCGCCCAGCCCGTACCGCTGTACCCGACGTCCTCCGCCGAGCAGATCTACTGGATGATGCACGACGCCGAGGTCTCGGCATGCGTGGTCGAGGACGAGGACCACGCGATGACCGTCGGTTCGGTCATCGGCCGACTGCCCCGGCTCGGGCGGCTCTGGCAGCTCGACGCGGGCGCGGTTGAGGAGCTGTACGCGGCGGGCGCGGCGATCGACGACGAGGTGGTGCACCGGCACCGTACGGCCGTCACCCCGGACTCCGTGGCCACGGTGATCTACACGTCGGGCACCACGGGACGCCCCAAGGGGTGTCTGATCACCCACGCGAACTTCATGTTCGAGGCGGACACCGTGCTGGCCCGCTGGGAGCCGGTCTTCCGCTCCCGGTCGGACGACGAGGCGTCGACGCTGCTCTTCCTGCCGCTCTCGCACGTCTTCGGCCGGATGATCGAGATCGCGGCGGTACGCGGCCGGGTCAAGCTCGGCCATCAGCCGGCGCTCCAGGCGAGCGCGCTGCTGCCCGATCTGGCCGCGTTCCGGCCGACGTTCATCCTGGCCGTGCCGTACATCTTCGAGAAGGTCTACCACGCGGCGCGGCGCAAGGCGGAGACGGAGGACCGGGCCGGCGCCTTCGACAAGGCCGTCGAGGTGGCGGTGCGGTACGCGGAGGCGCTGGAGCAGCGGGCCTTCGACCTCGGCCCCGGGCCCTCGGCGGGGCTGCGGATGCAGCACCAGTTCTTCGAGCGGGCGGTGTACGGGCGGATACGCGAGGCGATGGGCGGGCGCGTCCGGCACGCCATGTCGGGCGGCTCCGCGATGGACCGGCGGCTCGGGCTGTTCTTCGCGGGCGCTGGCGTCCGGATCTACGAGGGGTACGGGCTGACGGAGTCGTGCGCGGCGGCCACCGCCAACCCGCCCGAGCGCACCCGGTACGGGACGGTCGGGCAGCCCATCCCCGGCACCTCCGTGCACATCGCGGACGACGGCGAGGTGTGGCTGCGCGGCGGTCACGTCTTCGCGGGCTACCTCAACGACCCGAAGTCCACCGACGGCGTACTCAACGAAGGGTGGCTGGCCACCGGCGACCTGGGGGCGCTGGACGAGGACGGTTATCTGACCATCACCGGACGGAAGAAGGAGATCCTCGTCACCTCCGGCGGCAAGAGCGTCTCGCCGGTGGTGCTGGAGGAGCGGGTTCGGGAGCATCCGCTGGTCGCGCAGTGCATCGTGGTCGGCAACGACCGGCCGTACATCGCCGCGCTGGTGACCGTGGACCAGGAGGCCGTCGACCACTGGCTCGCCATCCGGCGCAAGCCGCCGCTCAAGGCGGCCGAGCTGGTACGGGACCCGGATCTGGAGTCGGAGATCCGGCGTGCGGTGGTGGCCGCGAACACGGCGGTCTCGCAGGCCGAGTCGATCCGTACGTTCCGGATCCTGGCGTATCCCTTCAGCGAGGCGCAGGGGCTGCTGACGCCGTCGCTGAAGCTCAAGCGGAAGGCGATCGAGGCCGCCTACACGGCCGAGGTCGCGGCGCTCTACCGTTGAAACCCTGTTCTCAGGGGACGGGCGTTCCCGGCGGACGGGAATCCGTCAGACCCTGAGATCGTTGGAAAACCGAGCAGCACATCGACGACGTTAGGATCGACCGCCCGTGAGCAAGGTCCCCACCCTCACTCTCAACAACGGCATCGAGATGCCTCAGCTCGGCTTCGGCGTCTGGCAGGTGCCGGACGACGAGGCGACGCAGGCCGTGACGACCGCTCTGGAGGCCGGCTACCGCAGCATCGACACCGCCGCCATCTACGGCAACGAGGAGGGCACGGGCAAGGCCCTCGCCACCGCGGGCATCGCCCGTGAGGACCTCTTCGTCACCACGAAGCTGTGGAACGGCGAGCAGGGCTACGACACGACGCTGCGCGCGTTCGACGTGTCCCTCGGCAAGCTCGGCCTCGACCACGTCGACCTGTATCTGATCCACTGGCCGACCCCGGCCGTCGACAAGTACGTCGACACCTACAAGGCGTTCGAGAAGATCCTCGCCGACGGGCGCGCCAGGGCCATCGGTGTCTCGAACTTCCTCCCCGAGCACCTGGAGCGGCTGACCGGCGAGACCTCCGTGGTCCCGGCGGTCAACCAGATCGAGCTGCACCCGCAGCTCCAGCAGGCCGAGGCGCGCGCCTTCCACGCCGAGCGGTCCATCGCCACCGAGGCGTGGTCGCCGCTGGGCCAGGGCAAGGGGCTGCTGGACGTCCCGACGGTGGTGGCGATCGCGCGCAAGCACGAGCGGACCCCGGCCCAGGTCGTGCTGCGCTGGCACCTCCAGCTCGGGAACGTGGTGATCCCCAAGTCCGTGACCCCGTCCCGGATCCAGGAGAACATCGACGTGTTCGGCTTCGAGCTGGACGCCGACGACCTGGCGGCGTTCGCGGCGCTGGACGAGGGCAAGCGCCTCGGCGGCCACCCGGCGGAGGTCAACTGACCCGCACTGCCCTCGATCCCGAAGGACCACGGCGTAGGTGCCCGCTCCCTCAGCGGGCGCCGTGCGCCGGGGCCAGCTCCTCCACGCGGTGCGCGAGCGTGAAGTCCTTGGCGGTGACGGCGCCGCCCGCGTCGTGCGTGTGCACGGCGAGGGCGACGGTGTTGTAGCCCAGGGTCAGGTCGGAGTGGTGGTTCAGCTCGTCCTGGACCGCCGCGACATGGACGACCAGCGCGGCGGCGGCCCGGTGCGAGGGCAGCCGGTACGTACGGGTGAGGCGCCCGTCCTCCAGGGTCCAGCCGGGCAGCTCCCGCAGCCGGTTCTCGGTCTCGTCCTGCGACAGCGGCTCGGTGGCCATGGCCGGGGCTCCTCGGCGAAGGGGAAGGGGGAAGAGGGGGAAGGGGGCGGTACGGGCGGCGACGCGGCCGAGGATACGGCGTGTACTACGGTCCTCGTATGGCGGCGCGCGCGATGACAGCAGACGGTACGACGGCCCCTTCCTCTCCTGGTCCCGCGGTCGGCCCGCTGCTGCGCGGCTGGCGCACCCGGCGGCGGCTCAGCCAGCTCGAACTGGCGCTGCGCGCCGACTCCTCCGCCCGCCACATCAGCTTCGTCGAGACGGGCCGTGCCCGCCCGAGCGAGGAGATGGTGCTGCGGCTCGCCGAGCACCTCTGCGTCCCCGTGCGGGAGCGCAACGCCCTGCTGCTGGCGGCCGGCTACGCGCCCCGCTTCACGGAGACGGCGCTGGACGATCCCGCCATGGACACGCTGCGCGAGGCGCTGACGCGGCTGCTGCGGGGGTACGAGCCGTACCCGGCGCTGGTCGTGGACGGTACGTACACGGTGGTGGCCGCGAACCGGGGCATCGCGATGCTGCTGGAGGCGGTGCCGGAGAAGCTGCTCACCCCGCCGCTGAACGCCATGCGGCTCACCCTCCACCCGGAGGGGCTCGCCGCCCGGATCCGTAATCTGCCCGAGTGGCGTGGGCATCTCCTGGACCAGATGGGCCGTCAGCTCGCGCTGCACCGCTCCCCGGCGCTGCGGGAGCTGTACGAGGAGGTGGCCGCCTATCCGCCGCCGGAGCCGCGCGGGGAGCCGGGGGCCGTGGCGGCGGAGACCGTCGGGGCGGGGGCGGTGGAGGCCGTACCGCTCCTCGCGCTGCCGATGCTGATCGAGCACGACGGGCGGATCCTGTCCTTCGTCTCGTCCATCTCCACGTTCAACACGCCGATGGACGTGACCGTCGCCGAGCTGGCCATCGAGACGTTCGTCCCGGCGGACCCGGGGACGGTCGCCTACCTGGCCTCGCTCACCGCGCGGGACGGGAACCGGGACGCTGACCGGGACGGGAACGGCGGGCCCCGGTGACCGGGGCGGGCCGGTTTCCGAAGGCGTTTCAAAAACTCTTGTCGGAAAGAGGAGTGAGAACAGGAAGCCGGGGCACAAGCCGAACTTGTACGGTCCGCTGCGTTGGAGGGTGAGTGTCATGACGACCAGAACTGTGAATGCTGTCGAGGCGGAGCAGATGTCGGGCGTCCTGGCGGCCGGAGCGGTGGCACCCGCGGGAGCCGGTGAGCTGCCGCGTATCGAGGACCCTGCCAAGGTCGCCCCGAGGGACGCACGGGCGCTGTCGAAGCTCTTCTTCGACCAGCTCCAGGTCCTGGAGGAGGGCACGGCCGAATACCAGTACGCCCGCAACACGCTGATCGAGATGAACCAGTCGCTGGTGCGGTTCGCCGCGGGGCGCTTCCGTAACCGGGGCGCCGGCGACATGGAGGACATCCTCCAAGTCGGCACGATCGGTCTGATCAAGGCGATCGACCGGTTCGATCTCTCCCGCGAGGTCGAGTTCACCTCCTTCGCCGTGCCTTACATCGTCGGTGAGATCAAGCGCTTCTTCCGGGACACGAGCTGGGCCGTCCACGTTCCGCGCCGCCTTCAGGAGCTGCGTGTCGAGCTGGCCAAGGCCAAGGAGCACCTGGCGACGGTCCTGGACCGGGACCCGACCGTCAAGGAGCTCTCCGAGCTGCTCGGCCTCACGGAGGAAGAGGTCATCGAGGGTCTGGTCGCGACCAACGGCTACACCGCCGGTTCGCTGGACATGCCCACGAACGAGGACGGCACGACCGGTGGCGGGCGGACCTTCGCCGATGTGCTGGGCGAGGCCGACCCGGCGATGGAGAAGGTCGAGAACCTGCACGCGCTGGCGCCGCTGCTGGAGCAGCTCGACGAGCGGGAACGCGGCATCGTGACGATGCGGTTCGGCCAGGAGATGACGCAGTCGCAGATCGGCGCCGAGCTGGGTGTGTCACAGATGCATGTGTCGCGGCTGCTCAACCGGATCATCACGCGGCTGCGCGCGGGGATGCTCGTCGAGGAGTAGGTCGAGGAGCAGGGGGAGCAGACGGCGCCCGTTGTCAGACCCATGGATCAGACTTGAGGGTCCGGCGGATTCCCGGAGTTCGTGGATCCGCGGATCCACGGATTCATGGGGAGGAAGCCACGATGGCCACCAGCACGTCCCGTACCCCCGGCGCCCCGGACGAGCGCTCCGCGGCCCGCGCCTATCTGCGGCTGCTGGCGGCCGTACGCGCGGTCCTGGACGACCCCGTGCGGGCGTCCCAGGCCGCGCCGCTGCTCGCGGCCCCGATGGCGGAGGCGGACGCGGCGCTCACGGCGGCCGGGCTCGCGGGCAACGAGCGGACCTTCCTCGACCTGGTGTCCGCGCAGGCACTGGGCGGCGCGGGCCCGGAACACCGCGTATGAACGCCGAGCCGGTACGAGCGGCCCCGCGGACCCAAGGAAAGGGTCCGCGGGGCCGCTCGTCGTCACACGGGCCGGCCGTCACACGGGTCAGTCTCGGGTCAGCCGCAGCGTGACCAGTTCGAAGGGACGCAGCGACAGCAGGACCGCGCCGTCCGTCAGCTCCGGTCCGCCCGCACCGCCGGCCGGGTCGGTCAGCGGGCGCTCCAGCAGGTCGGTGACGGCGAGGCCGGTGGCGTCGAAGCCCAGACCGACGCGTGCCTTGGCCCGGCCGCCGGTCGCCTCGTAGAGACGTACGACGAGGTCGCCGCTCGCGTCGTCGGCCAGCTTGACCGCGCTCACGACGACCGCGTCGTTGTCGACGGTGACCAGCGGGGCGACCTCTCCCGATCCGGTGAGGCGGCGCTCCGGCAGGTTGACGCGGTAGCCCTCCCGTACGGCGTCACCGATGGCCGCGCCCGGGGCCAGCGCGTGCCGGAAGCGGTGGATGCCCTGGTCGGTCTCCGGGTCGGGGAAGCGCGGTGCGCGCAGCAGGGAGACCCGGACGGTGGTGGTCGTACCGGCGTCGGACGGGCGGACCGTACGGGTCACGTCATGTCCGTACGTCGAGTCGTTGACCAGCGCGACACCCCAGCCCGGCTCCTCCAGGTGGACGAAGCGGTGGTTGCACGCCTCGAACTTGGCGGCCTCCCAGCTCGTGTTGGTGTGGGTGGCCCGGTACACATGGCCGAACTGGGTCTCCGAGGCGTACCGCTCGGCGTGGATGTCCAGCGGGAAGGCGGCCTTGAGGAACTTCTCGGTCTCGTGCCAGTCGACCTCGGTGTCGATGTCGAGCCGCTTGGTGCCCGGCGCGAGGGTGAGGAGCTGGGTGACCTTCGACGCGCCGAAGGAGCGCACGACGCGCACACCGACCGCGCCGGCACCGGCGCCGCCCGCCGCGCCGACCGCAGCGCCCTCCGTGTCGATCGCGGTGAGTTCGTCGACGTCCGTCAGATCGGTGACGGTGTTCCGGTAGAACTCGTCGACGTCCCACGCGTCCCACTGGTTGGGGAAGTCGGGGTGGATCTGGAGGAGGTTGGCGGCCTCGCCCGGGGCGATCGTCTCCCGCTCGGCGCTGATGTCGTACGCCGAGACGACCAGGCCGCGGCCGTCGATCTCGACCTCCAGCAGCCCGTTGCTGAGCACGTACCCGCCGCCGTCGCGCGCCGTGAGCTGCGCGCCCGCGCCGCCGCCGGCCGGTCCCGCCGCGCCCGCAGCGACCCCGCCGCGGGTGTGCGGCGCCGCGTTGAAGACCAGGGATGTCCCGCCGGCCGGGTCCCCGGCGAGGGCGCGCTGCGCGGTGTCGATGACCCCGGTCAGCTCCGCGGCGACCTTCGCGTAGGTCTTCTCCGCCTCGCGGTGCACCCAGGCGATGGACGAGCCGGGCAGGATGTCGTGGAACTGGTGGAGCAGCACGGTCTTCCAGACCCGGTCGAGCTGCTCGTACGGGTAGGCGGCGCCGGTCCTCACCGCTGCGGTGGCGGCCCAGAGCTCGGCCTCCCGCAGCAGGTGCTCGCTGCGCCGGTTGCCCTGCTTGGTCTTGGCCTGGCTGGTGAGCGTGGCGCGGTGCAGCTCCAGGTAGAGCTCGCCGACCCAGACGGGCGGGTTCGGGTACTCGGCCTCGGCCTTGGTGAAGAACGTCTCCGGGGTCTCCCACTCGACCGTCGCGGAGCCTTCGAGGCTGCGCAGCCTGGCCGCCTTGGCGATCATCTCGCGGGTGGTGCCGCCGCCCCCGTCGCCCCAGCCGGTGGGCGCGAGGGAGTGGCGGGCGGAGCCCTTCTCCTTGAAGTTCTTCGCGGCGTGGGCGATCTGCTCGCCCGTCATGGAGCAGTTGTACGTGTCGACGGGCGGGAAGTGGGTGAAGATCCGGGTGCCGTCGATGCCCTCCCAGCGGAAGGTGTGGTGCGGGAACTTGTTGATCGTGGACCAGGAGATCTTCTGGGTGAGCAGCCACTTGGACCCGGCGGCCTTGATGATCTGCGGCAGCCCGGCGGCGAAGCCGAAGGTGTCGGGCAGCCACGCCTCGTCGTTCTCGATGCCGAACTCGTCGAGGAAGAAGCGCTTGCCGTGCACGAACTGCCGGGCCATCGCCTCGGAGCCGGGCATGTTGGTGTCGGACTCGACCCACATGCCGCCGGCCGGCACGAACCGGCCCTCCGCGACGGCCTTCTTGACCTTGGCGTAGACCTCGGGGCGGTGCTCCTTGATCCAGGCGAACTGCTGGGCCTGGGACATCGCGAAGATGAACTCGGGCTCGTCCTCCAGCAGCGCGGTCATGTTGGCCGTCGTACGGGCGACCTTGCGGACCGTCTCGCGCAGCGGCCACAGCCAGGCGGAGTCGATGTGGGCGTGGCCGACCGCGCTGATCCTGTGGGAGGTGGCGGGCGCCGGGGTGGTGAGCACACCGGCGAGCAGTTCGCGGGCGGCGGCGGCCGTGCCGTTCACGTCCTGGAGGTCGATCGCGTCGAGCGCGCGGCTGATGGCGCGCAGGATGTCCCAGCGGCGAGCGCCCTCCACGGGCAGCTCGGCCATCAGCTCGCCGAGCACCTCCAGGTCCTGGATGAGGTGCCAGACGGTCTCGTCGAAGACGGCGAGGTCCATCCGGGCGAGGGTGTACTGCGGTTCGCTGCCCGCGGTCTCCTTGTCACCGAGCCGCGTCGGCAGGAAGGGGTGGTAGTCGAGGATCACCGGGTTGGACGCGGCCTCGACATGCAGCAGCACCTCTTCACCGCCGGCGACGGGCGCGCCGATCCGTACCCACTGGTTGCGCGGGTTGAGGCCCTTCACGGGGGTGCCGTCGGGGCGGTAGACCAGGCCCTCGCACTGGAATCCGGGCATGTTCTCGTCGAAGCCGAGGTCGAGGATGGCCTCGACGGTGCGGCCCGCCCACTTCTCGGGGACGGTCCCGGAGACCCGGAACCAGCTCGTGCCCCAGGGCGCGCCCCACCGGTCGCCGACCGCGACCGGCTCGACGGGCCCGGCGATGCCCTCCTCGACGGGGACGGGCTCGCCGGGCGCGTGCCAGACGGCGATGTCGAGCGGGATCGACTCGGGGTGGACGGCGGGCCTGATGCGTTCGTCGAGGACGCGCTTGAGGCGGCCTTCGACGAGGGTGCGGTCGTCGTGCATGAGGGGTACTCCTGAGGTGCGTCGGTGCGTGGGGTGCCGTGAGTGCCGTACGTACGCGGGTGTCCAGTGTGGCCACCTGGCCGGGAGCGGTCCGGCGCCGGGCCGGTCAGGGGACGTCGTCGGGGTGGACGACCTCCGTGATGGAGCGGGCCGCGAGATGCGCGCTGTCCTCGGCCCGGCTCGCGAGGACGGCGGTGGGCCGGGCCCCCGCCTCGGTCAGCCGGGCGAACGCCTCGAAGAACGCGCCGCCGGGGGCGCAGGTGGCGCGGTCGGGCGCGGTCGCGGTGGTGTCGGTGTCCCCGACGTCGACGGCGAGCGCGAGGGTGCGGGGCGCGGGCGCGTAGGCGCGCTCGCGCCACTCGGCGACGGTGCGGGCGAGGGATTCCCCGGCCGGTTTGACCTTCCGGTCGTTGGTCAGCAGGCCGAGGCCGTACTCCAGTTCGGGGAAGTCGGCCAGCGAGCGCGAGACGTCGTGGGAGCACCACCAGGTGATGCCCCAGACGTCGGCGCAGTCCAGCGCCGCCGCCACCGTGGCGTCGGTGAAGGCGGCGGCGTGCTCGGCGGGGATGAGCGGCGCGGGGGCACCGACCTCCTGGAGCCAGACCGGCCGGTGCGGTTCCAGGGCCCACGCCTTGGACAGCTCGATCAGGTACGCGGCGTGGTGCTCGGTGGCGGTGCCGCTACGGCCGTGGCGCTGCGCGGTGCCGTTGAACACCCAGGAGTGCACGGCGGTGACGGCGCCGATCGTGGCGGCGTGCGCGGGGGTGAAGGCGTGCCCGTCCAGGTACCAGGCGGCGTCGTACTCGGCGTGCAGATGGAGCTTGCCGGGCGCGCCCTCCTCGCACGCCGCGAGCAGCGTGCGCAGCCAGTCCCCCGCCTGGTCCGGGGTGACGGGGTCCGGGTCGGGGTGCGGTGGCCCGGAGAACTGGTTGATCTCGTTGCCGATGGTCATGCCGATGAAGTTCGGCCGGTCCGCGAGAGCGGCGGCGAGCGTACGGAGGTACGCGGCCTGCCCGGAGACGACATCGTTGTCAGTGAACAGGTTCCGCCGGTGCCAGGTCCGGGTCCAGGCGGGCAGGAAGTCGAAGCTCGACAGATGGCCCTGGAGCCCGTCGACATTGACGTCCAGACCGCGTTCGGCGGCGGCGTCGGCGAGCTGGACGAGCTGCTCGACGGCGCGGGGCCGGATCAGGGTGCGGTTGGGCTGGAAGAGCGGCCAGAGCGGGAAGACCCGGATGTGGTCGAGGCCGAGCCCCGCGATCGAGTCCAGGTCGGCGCGTACGTCGTCCAGGTCGAAGTCCAGCCAGTGGTGGAACCAGCCCTGGCTGGGCGTGTAGTTGACGCCGAAGCGCGGCGCGGCAGTGCTCATGGGGGGCAACGTTGTCCTGCTTCTGTGCGGTGCGTGCGGTAGTGCGTGCGGTGATGCGTGCGAGGCGTGCGGCACGGGAGGTCAGCCCTTGACGGCGCCTTCGCCGACGCCCCGGAAGAAGTAGCGCTGGAGGCAGGCGAAGAGCACGATGAGCGGGGCCACGGCGATGATCGTCCCCGCGGCGACGAGCCGGGGGTCCTGGGCGAAGGTGCCGTGGAGGTAGTTGAGTCCGATGGTCAGGGTGAAGTTCTCCGGGTCGCTGAGGACGATCAGCGGCCAGAGGAAGTCGTCCCAGGCGCCCATGAACGCGAAGATCGCGACGACGGCGAGGGTGCCCTTGACGGCGGGCAGGGAGATGCGCAGGAAGCGCTGCCAGACGTTGGCGCCGTCGACGAAGGCGGCTTCCTCCACCTCCGGCGGCTGGTTGAGGAACGCGTTGCGCATCAGCAGGACGTTCATCGCGCCGATGGATCCCGGCAGCAGCACCCCGATGAGGGTGTTGTTCAGGCCGAGGTCCCGCATGGTGGTGAACTGGGCGATGATGATGCCCTCGACGGGGACGAGCATGGCGAGGATGAACGCCAGGGTCGCGGCGGTACGGCCCCGGTAGCGCAGCCGGGCCAGCGCGTAACCGGCCAGGGCGGCGCCGACGCAGTTGGTCACCACGTTGGCGAGGGCGACCTTGAGCGAGTTGAACGCGTACTCCCACACCGGGATGATCTCGGCGACCCGGGTGTAGTTGTGCAGGGTCACGTCGTCCGGGAGGAAGGTCGGCGGGTAGCTGTAGATGTCCTCCGTCGGGCCCTTGAGCGAGGTGGAGAGCTGCCAGAGGAACGGCCCGATCATCACGGCGAGCATGACGAGCAGCAGGGTGTAGCGGAGCACGAGCTGCCAGGGCGCGATGCGCCGGCCCTCGGCGTCGGTGGTCTTCAGGATGCTCACGCGTCCTCCTTGCGGTCGGCGCGGAGCACCAGCAGCATCAGGGCGACGGTGACGACGAAGACGACCACGGAGATCGCGGAGGCGTAGCCGACCCGGCCGCTCAGCCCGGTGCCGACGCGCTGGACGAGCATGACGAGCGTGGTGTCCTCGCCCGCCGGGCCGCCGCTGGGGCCCGCCATCAGATAGACCTCGGAGAAGACCTTGAAGGCGCTGACCGAGGAGAGCGCCGCGACGAGGACCATCGTGGAGCGCACGGCGGGCACGGTGACGGTGACGAAGCGGCGTACGGCCCCGGCGCCGTCGACGGCCGCGGCCTCGTGCAGCTCGCGCGGCACGTTGGCCAGTGCGGCCAGGTAGATGATCATGTAGTAGCCGAGGCCCTTCCAGACCGTGACGGCCATCGCGCTGAACAGCAGCAGCCACTGGTCGCTGAGGAAGCCGACCCGGCCGACGCCCACGGCCTCCAGCACCGAGTTGACCAGTCCGCGGTCGTCGAGCAGCCAGACCCAGATGAGGCCGACCACCACGATCGAGGCGACGACCGGGGTGTAGAAGGCGGAGCGGAAGAAGGTGATGCCGGGGATCTGCCGCTGGACGAGCATCGCCAGCAGCAGCGGCAGCAGGACCAGGGCCGGGACGACGCAGACGACGTACAGCGTGCTGTTGCGCAGCCCGATCCAGAACATCTCGTCGTGGATCAGCTCCCGGAAGTTGTCCAGGCCCACGAAGCTGCCGGAGATCAGGGTCCGGCGGTCGGTGAAGGAGTTGATGAGGGTGCTGAGGAAGGGATAGAGACTGAAGGCGCCGACGACCAGCAGTCCCGGGGCCGCGAACAGCCAGGGACTGAGGGAGAGTTGGCGCCGGATCCCGCGGGCGGGCCCGCCGCGGGGCCCACGGCCGCCGGAGCCGGAGCTCCGGAGCGTGGACCCCGCCGCGGGCGATTCCGGGGGAAGTGCCCGGGGGGCGGTGGAGCTTTTCATGGTGCGGGGCTCAGCTCTCAGCTCTGCTTGAGCAGACGGTCACAAGCCTCGACGGCCTGGTCGAGCGCGGCCTGAGGGCTCTGCTTGCCCTGGAGCGCCTTGGCGACCTGGTTGCGCAGCTCGGTCTTCATCTGCTCGCTGAACAGGACGGGCGTGTAGTTCTCGGCCTTCTTCAGGGACTTGGCGGCGGCGATCCGTACGCGGGTCTCGTCGGTGCCGTCCTCCTTGGTGAAGTACGGGTCGTCCAGGGAGCCCTTGGTGCTCGGGAAGATGGCGACCTGCTTGGCGAAGGACATCTGGCGGGTCGCGTCGGTCACGAAGTGCGCGAAGGCGACGGCGGCGGGCTTCTGCTTGGTCTTGGAGTTGACCATCACGCCCATGACGTACATGTTGACCTTGCCGGTGTTGCTGATCTGGTCCGTGATCCCGATGTTCTTGTAGAGGTTCGGGGCCTTCGTCTTGAAGTTCTCCAGGTCCAGCGCGCTGCCCGGGTTCATGGCCACGGACTCGGTGAGGAACTTGGTGCCGGAGGACTCGGGGGTCGCGGTCAGCGCCTGGGAGTCGAGCGCCTTGGCCTCGAAGAGCTTCTTGTACTCGGTGAGCAGCTCGACACCCTTGGCGTCGTTGAAGGAGAAGCCGGTGCCCTCCTTGTTCATGAGCTGGACGCCGTAGCGGCCGAAGTCCTCGATGGTGGGCACCTGGGCGAGCGTGGCGATCTTGCCGTTGCTCTGCTCGGCCAGCTTCAGCCCGTCCTTGAAGACCTCGTCGTAGGTGGTCGGGGGGTTCTCGGGGTCGAGCCCGGCCTCGCTGAACAGGCGCTTGTTGTAGAAGGTGGGGCCGGTGTTCAGGTACCAGGGGAAGCCGTACGTGCCCTCCATGCCCGGTATCTGGTGGCTCTTCCAGGCGTCCGGCAGGTACTCCTTGCCGAAGGCGGCGGCCGTCTTGTCCTTGTCGAGGTCAAGGGCGAGGCCGGCCTTGGCGAGCGGGGTCACCAGGTCGGGGGAGATGTTGACGACGTCGGGGAGCGTGCCGCCCGCGGCGTCCGCGCTGAGCTTGTCGGCGTAGCCCTCGGCGGGCCGGTCGACCCACTTCACCTCCGTGTCGGGGTACTCCTTCTCGAAGTCCTTGATGACTCCGTTGAAGTAGTCCTTGAAGTTGGCCTGGAGGTTCCAGGTCTGGAAGGTGATCTTGCCCTTGATCTCGCCCGAGGCGTCGGAGGACTCGTCGTCGGATCCTCCGCCACAGGCACTGAGAGGCAGGACAGTGGCGAGAACAGCGGCGAGGGCGACTGCTCTTCGGGAGATGCGCACGGTGAACGGCTCCTTCTGCTCAGACCGGACGTGCGGTCGGCGAGCCGGAGCTTCGGCGCCCCGACTCCTTATGCCCAGCAGACCTTGCAATGCGTGCGCGTGAAAGTCAACACATTCTCGTCACAAACACGGCTTCGACTGGTTTCGTCGCAGCTCAGACCGGTTATTACGACTTAGTTGCAGCGCAGTACTAATGCGCTTTAGAATGCTGCGACTCAAGCGCATTAGTCCGGGGTCCAGATGGCTCGTCCGATACGGCAGGAAAAGGGGCACCGGGGTGACAGGGAAACAGCCGTCCGCCGAGGGCCCCGGGCCCGCCGCCGGGTCCGGACCGGTCATGGACGCCCCGGCCGTCACGGATCCGCCGCAGGTCCGCCGGGCGCCCGCGCGCCGCGCGACGATGAAGGACATCGCCCAGCGCGCCGGGGTCTCGGAGAGCGCCGTGTCCTTCGCCCTCAACGACCGCCCCGGCGTCTCGGAGGTCACCCGCGCCCGGGTCCGCCGGGTCGCGGAACAGCTCGGCTGGCGCCCCAGCACCGCCGCCCGCGCGCTCTCCGGCGAGGGCTCGGCCACCGTGGGCCTGGTGCTGGCGCGCCCGGCGGCGTCCCTCGGCGTGGACTCGTTCTTCCTGCAACTCATCTCCGGCATCCAGGAGATCCTGTCAGAACGTCAACTCGGCCTCCTCTTCCAGGTGGTGGAGGACGTGTCCGCCGAGTGCGCGGTCTACCGCCGCTGGTGGGCCGAGCACCGCGTGGACGGTGTCCTGGTCGTCGACCCGAGGACCGACGACCCCCGGCCCGGAGTCCTGGACGAGCTGGGGCTGCCCGCCGTCGTCATCGGCGAACTGCCGGACGGCGACACGCGGTCCCACCCGGCGCTCTCACGGGTACGGGCGGACGACGCGGGCGCGATGGCCGCCGTCGTGGGCCGGCTGCACGAACTGGGGCACCGCAGGATCGTCCATATCGCGGGGCTGCCCTCGCTCGCCCACACCGAGCGGCGGATCCGCTCGCTGCGCGCCGAGGCGGAGCGGTACGGCCTGCCCGAGGTGCGTTCACTGACCACCGACTACTCCGACACGCAGGGCGCGGCGGTGACCCGCCGGGTGCTGGAGGAGGACCGTCCGCCGACGGCCCTGATCTACGACAACGACGTGATGGCGGCGGCCGGCGCGGCGGTCACGGCCGGGCTCGGGCTCGCGGTCCCCGGCGACGTCTCGGTCGTCTCCTGGGAGGACTCGGCGCTGTGCCGGCTGGTCCGGCCGTGGCTGACCGCGCTGTCCCGCGACTCGGTCGCGTTCGGCCGGATCGCGGCGCGCGAGCTGGCCGCGCTCCTCGACGGCGGCGCGGCCCGGACCGTACAGGTCCCGCTCCCCCGGCTGATCGAGCGCGAGAGCCTGTCCAGGGGCCGCGCCTGAGCGGCGCGCTCCGGTCGTACCCGCGTACGGGACGGGCACGACCGGAGGTACGGCGGCGATCAGCTCGCCGCCGTACCGCTCCCGCCGGGTTCCCCGTCCGTGGACGGCCGTTCGGCGGCCGGGACGAGTTCGGGAGCTGCGGTGTCGGAGGGACTCGGGCTCGGGGACCGGCGGCGGGGCTTCGGTGTCTCGGCGCGCGCGGCCTCCGCGCGGATCAGGGCGTTGAGTGCGGCGAAGGCGTCGATGGGCATGGCTGTGTCCTTAACGTGAAGGGGGTGACGTGCTGCTGGACAGGCGGGAGAGTTCCCCGGGGACGCGCGGGTGCCCGTCCTGTCAGCAGCGCAGCACCGCACAGCGCGTCGGGCCCGCCACCCGCGGAGCTCCCGCGGGGATCCGGCGGCCCGGGTCCGGGGGCGGCCTCGTGGCGTCCTGCGCCAGCAGGTCCGGCGGCGCCATCCGGGCCCTCGCCGGACGCTCCGTCCTGGCGGGGTCGGTGTGCTGATCGGTCTCGGCGGTGTCCTGCTGTCCTTCGCCCTGCCCTTCGCCGCCCGGTTCCGGTGTGCCGGAGGCGGGCGGCAGGGGGTCGGCGGCCCGCGCGGTCGCTGAGCCGGACGCGGGGGCGGCTCCCAGGAAGGCGATCAGTACCAGCAGCGCCACCACCACGGCCCGGCGCACGGCGGCGGCGTGCGCGGCCGCGGCGCGGGGGGCGAGAGGCGGGGCACTGCGCATGGGCATGACCTCCTGGGACATGCCACCCCTGCCCATGCGCGGCCCGGCCCGGTCCTGCTACCGGCGGAAACCGCTCGCACGGGGTACGCGCGCTACGCCGGGTCCCGCTCGTTCTCGGTCGTGCGTGCTCCGGCAGACAGCGCATTCGCCTCGGCGCCGGCGCCGGTTACGGTCCCGGAAGCCGCGACGGAGGCCGCCGTCCCCGTCACCTCCGCCGCCGTCGTCACTTCCGTCACCGCCGTCACTTCCGCCGCGTGCGCCGCCTCCGTCGCCGCCCCGAGCGGCACCTGCGGCCCGCCGCCCTCGCGCAGCCACCGCCGGAGCACGGCGTGCACCCGCTCCGCGCCGACGAGTTCACCGCGGTCGGGCACCGGCGGGCTGAGCACCAGCGGCGACAGCAGGAAGGGCCGCGCCTGTTCGCCGCCGAGCCCGCCGTGCGAGCCGATCTGCTCCTCGAAGGCGTGCACCCGGCCCGTCCCCGGGTCGTACATCGAGTTGACCATGATGTCCGCGACATGCGGGAAGCCGTCGGTACGGCGCACCGCGTCGGCCGCGCCGGGGCCCATGCCCGCCAGCGGCCCGTCGTCGTCCAGCGCGTCGAGGGGGACCTCCACGCCGCCGTGGCCCAGCACCAGGGAGCCGTGCTCCTCGCTCCGTACCAGCAGGAACCCGATCCCCGGATGGCCGGCGAGGGTCCGCAGCAGCGCCGGGTGGCGCCGGTCGATCTCCTCGCGGCTCATCCGGCCCGGTACGTCCGGGAAGGAGATCAGACCGAGGTTCCCGGAGGCGAGCACGACCGGCTCGGAGGAGCTCGCGGGGGGCTCCGTCCCGTCGTCGTCGGTGCGCTCCGGCCGGTGCAGCGCGCCGAGGACGGCGTGGCGCGCGGCGTCGCGCGCCTCCGCGCCGCTCCTGGACCGCCCGGCCCTGCGGGAGACGGGCAGCCCGCACCCGGCCCGCACGAGGTCCTTGAGCGTGAGCCCGTACGCCCCCTCGAAGGTCTCGCCGGGGCTCTGGCCGTGGTCGGAGAGGAGCACGATCCGGTACGTACGGGGGGCGTGCTCGGCCACTCTGGCGATCAGGCCCACCGACCGGTCGAGCTGGGCGAGGACCCGCACGGCGTCCCGGCTGTGCGGCCCCGAGTGGTGCGCGACCTCGTCGTAGGCGACCAGGTCCGCGTAGACGGCGGTCCGGCCCGCCAGCATGTCGCCGAGCACCGCCGCGACCACGACGTCCCGTTCGACGACGGTCGCGAAGGCCCGGATGAACGGGTAGAGCCCGCCGCGGCCCACCCGCGGCCGGTCGCCGCGCAGCCGCGCCCGGGTGGACTGGCCGATCTCGCGGCAGACGTCGGCCACGAACGAGACGACCGTACGGACGGCGTTGGCCGGGTCGGAGAAGTACGCGAAGTACCCGGCCCGGGAGCGGTTGGCGCGGGCGCGCCGGGCCGCGATGGAGAGCACCAGGGCGAGCTGGTCGGCGCCGCCGCTGAAGAGGTTGCCGCGGCTGGCGCCGTCGAGGGTGAGCAGCCCGCCGTCGCCGGTGCGCTCGATGGCCCTGCGCTGGAGTTCGGCGGCGCTCGCGGGCCGGTTGCTGACCATGACCCGGCCGGTGTCCTTCTCGTACCAGCGGAAGGCGGGGACGTCGTGGTTGGAGCCGTGCAGGATGCCGAGCTGGCTGGCCCCGGTCTGGCTGGACCAGTCGGTGCGCCAGGGCGTCAGCCGGTGGGTGGGGCGCTCCCCCGGGTCCAGCCAGCTCGCGATGTGCGGCACCGCCCCCGCGGCGACCGCGTCCAGCAGCACCTGGTGGCCCACCCCGTCGAGCTGGAGGAAGACCGTGCCGGGCACGTCGCCCCGGCGGCCGTCGTCGCCGTCGCGACCCCGTCTGCGCCGTCGGCGGTCGGCGAGGCGCGAGAGTCGGTGCCGGTACGCCTCGTCGTCACCGACGGCGAGGGCGGTGGCGGTCGCGGAGGCGACGGCGGACATCACGGCGGCGACCACCACCGCGGTCTGCGGGTCGGCGGCGCCCCGCCCGTCGGGGATGAGCCGCAGCGCGATCAGCAGCAGCGAGCCGTTGAGGAAGAACACCAGCAGGCCGAGGACGAGCGCGGGGACCAGCAGCAGCGCCCGGACGAGCACGGGCCAGACCAGCGCGCCGAGCAGACCGAACGCGCCCGCTCCCCAGGCCGCGGTGACCGCGATCCGGGTGGGGCTGTCCCCGTCGGGGGACTGGAGCTCGAAGTCGGGCAGGATGCCGGCGAGCGCCAGCATCGTCACCGTGGACACCGCCCATACGATGATCACCCGCAGCAGGGCTCTGCCCGTCCTGCGCCATCGCCCCTTGAACACTCCGCCGTCACCTCGCGTCCGGGCCCGTACGGCTCACGGGCTCGGCCCCCAGCCTCGCACAGCGCCGCGCGGACCCCGCGACCTCCCGGCGGGATCACAGCGGCGTGGAGCGCGCCCTCGCCGGTATCGAGAGCCTGCGGTGGACCTCCGCCTTCCGCTCGGCGTCGTAGCACGGCTCGTCCAGGCCGGCCGTCTCCAGCCGTACGCCCCGGCGCTCGCACTCGGCGGCGAAGGCGGGTACGGAGGTGAACGCCCGGTCGAGGACCCGGTCGTTGGCGGCGACGAAGAGATCGACCAGCCCCTCGTCGACATCGGTCCACAGGCTGCCGTGGTCGGGGCGCAGCCGGTAGAAGTAGAGCTGGCGGGTGACGGTGTAGCCCTTGTCGGCGGCCCAGCGCGCGCACATCAGGTGCTGGCCGTGGGTGTCCACCAGGAAGGGGTCGTGGTCCAGCTCCTCCAGCGGCGTCAGGCTGGCGATCGCCGCCACGCGTACCTCGCCCATGCCGCTCCCCGCTCCCCCGCGCACCCTCGGGCCCGTCCCCCGGGGCCCGCCTTCGTTCCGCAGACCCTAACCCGCGCACGCCTTCGTGAGGCAGGCGCGCACGGGGCGGTCGGAGGCGCGCGTCCGGGCGCACCCCGTCCGCCCGGACGGGTGGCGGCCGTACGCTGAGTGCGAGGAGCGGCCCCGGGCGGGGAGCGGGAGACCCCGCGCCCCCGCGCGCGCCGGGCGGACGGAGCTGAGGTCGGGTTGGGAACTGTCATCACCTGGTGGGGCCATGCCACCTGTACGGTCGAGGATTCCGGTGTACGGATCCTGACGGACCCGGTGTTCGTGCGCCGGCTCGCGCATCTGCGCCGGCGCCTGGGCCCGGTACCGCCGCCCGAGGCGGGCGTCGCCGACGCCGTGCTCGTCTCGCATCTGCACTCCGACCACCTCCATCTGCGGTCGCTATCCAGGCTTACGCCCGGCACCCGGCTGATCGTGCCGCGCGGCGCGGTGCGTGCGGTGCCGGGCCTCCGGCGCCTCGACGCGCGCCGCAATCCGGCGGGGCTGCGGATCACGGAGGTGGCCGCGGGCGACGAGGTGGAGATCGGTCCGGTACGGGTACGGGCGGTGCCCGCGCACCACGACGGGCGCAGGCTGCCGGTCGGACCGCACCGCTCCCCCGCGCTCGGCTATGTGATCACCGGCGAGTCGCGGACGTACTTCGCGGGCGACACGGGGCTCTTCGACTCCATGGCCGAGTCCGTGGGGCCGGTGGACGTGGCGCTGCTGCCGGTCGGCGGCTGGGGGCCGCACCTCGGGCCCGAGCACCTCGACGCGGGGCGCGCGGCCCAGGCGCTGGCGCGGCTGGCGCCGAGCGCGGCGGTGCCGGTGCACTACGGCACGTACTGGCCGATCGGGCTCGACGGGGTCAGACCGCACGAGTTCTACGCGCCGGGCGGCGAGTTCGTACGGAAGGCGGCGCGGCTCGCTCCGGAGGTGGCCGTCCATCTGCTGCGGCACGGCGAGAGCGCGCGGCCGGAGGTCGTACGGTGATCGACCGGCTCCTGGCCCAGTTCGCCGTGCTGCCCACCGAGTCGACACAGCAGGCCGTGGGGTATCCGTCGGTCTTCCTGCTGGTGGCGCTCGGCGCGCTGGTGCCGGTGGTGCCGACGGGCGCGGTGGTGAGCACGGCGGCGGTGGTGGCGCTCCACACGAGTTCGCCGCTCCCGGCGCGCGCGGCGCTCTCGATGGTCTGCCTCTTCCTCGTGGCATCGTGCGCGGCCTTCCTCGGCGATGTCGCGCTGTACTGGCTCGGGCGGCGCGGGGTCGGCTCGAAGAACGGTTCGCGCTGGCTGGCGGCGCTGCGCAGGAACGCACCGCCGGACCGGCTCGACCAGGCGCAGCGCAAGCTGCGGGAGCACGGGGTGATGGTGCTGGTGCTGTCCCGGCTGGTGCCGGCCGGGCGGATTCCGGTGATGCTGGCCTGCCTGCTCGGGGAGTGGCCGCTGCGCCGGTTCGCCCGGGGCGACTGGCCGGCGTGTCTGGCGTGGGCCGCGACGTACCAGCTCATCGGGGTGGCGGGCGGCTCGCTGTTCGCCGAGCCGTGGGAGGGCGTGCTGGCGGCGGTGCTGCTGACGGTGCTGGTCAGCGGTGTCCCGGCGCTCTGGCGCAGGCTGCGGCGGCGTACGGACGACGCGGGCGGTCCTGGCGGGCCGGATTCCGGCCGGCTCGCGGGTGCCGAGGTCCGGCCGGCACCCGAGCCGCACCCCGGCGCGGAGGGCGGGCGGCCGTAGGGCCTACGGGCTTACGCGCCTACGGCTCACGGCGTCAGCGCAGTTCGTCGAAGGCCGCCGCGAAGTCGGCGAGCGCGCGCGCCACGTGCGGCAGTTCCAGGGGCGCCGCCGCGCCGAGGGTCTCCAGCCGCTGCTCCGGGGTCGCCCCGAGCAGCGGGCCGGTCGGCAGCCGGACGCGCAGGGCGCCCAGTTCCTCCCCGAACCGGTGGCCCCCCGGGGTGTGGGTCCCCAGGCGTGCGCCGAGATGGTTCTCCAGCTCCAGGGAGTCGGTGACGCCGAGCGCGGCCAGCCGGGGGCGCAGCGGCCCGAGGTCGGCGTAGAGGTGGCGGCCGGCCCGTGGCGTGCGGGCGAGGGCCCCGGAGACGAGCACCGCGTGGTGGGCGGCCTCGGCGATCCGCCCGTACAGCGTGGCGGCGTCCCGCGCCCGCGCCGTGACCGTCGCCGGCTCGTCCAGCGCGTGGGCGGCGGCAGCGGCGACGGGACCGGCCACGAAGGCGCCGAGCGCGGTGAGGATGTCGAGGGTCCTGGCGCGCAGGGCGGTCCCGGCCGGGGTGGCGGGGTAGCGGGCGACGGCCAGGGGCCAGGCGGCCGGGAGGAGCGAGCCCACCGCGTCGCAGACGACGGTGACCTCGTCGGGCCACATCCCGGCCGGGCTGAGCAGCACCGTCTCGTGGGGCCGGTGCAGGGTGTCGCGCCAGGTCTCGTCGCTGATGATGTGCAGCCCTTCGCCGACCGCCGCCTCGCACGCGGCGCGCACCGGTTCGGGCGGGGCGACGGTGGCGGTGGGGTCGTCGGCGAGGGAGAGCAGCAGCACCCGCGGATCGCCGCCTTCCGCCCGGACCCGCCGGACGGTCTCCAGCAGGGCGTACGGATCGGGCACGCCGCCCGCGTCCGCCGGGGCCGGTACGTGGTAGGCGGGCCGGCCCAGCAGCCGGGCCTGCGGTGTCCACCAGGCGGGGCAGGGCCGGGGCATCAGCACGTCCCCGCCGTGCGCGGCGAGCAGCGCGAGGAGCAGCGGCTGCGCGCCCGGGGCTGCGGCCACGTCGTCGAGGCCGCCGGGCAGCCCGCGACGGGACCAGTAGCCGCAGGCGGCCTCGCGGAGGACCGCGCCGCCGCCGGGCGGCTCCGGCTCGGTGCGCCCGGCGGCCCTCGCGCACGCCTCGACCAGTTCGGGCAGGGCGGGCAGTCCCGCCTCGGGGGCGGGCGGGCCGTAGCGTACGGGACCACGGCCCTCGGGAGCCGTCCGCCGCATATGCGCCACCTCCGTGGCCGCCCGTGGGCGGGTCCGCCCCGTGAGCCCGCTACCTTGATCCCTTTATACGGAGGTTTGTCCCTGTGCGCTTCTCGGGTTCCGCCACCCCGCCGTCCGGCCCTGCGTCCGGCCCGCCGTCCGGCGCGTCCCGCTCGCCGGGGCCGTCCGCCGTACCGGCCGGTCCGCTTGATCCGTCCTCGCGGGGGTACCCGCGTGCCATGCCGAACACCGCTGCCCCCGCCGCCTCCGCCCTCAGCCGCGCCCGGATCGCCGCGCTGCTCGAATCCTGGGACGACCGGGCCTTCCGGGCGGTCGCCGGCCGGCACTGGCCGGGCGCGGACCCCGTACTGCCCCGGCTGAGCCGCGGCGCGAACCACGGGCTGCTCTGGTTCGGGGCGGCGGCGGGGATGGCCGCGCTGGGCGGCAGCGCGCGCTCGCGCCGGGCGGCGCTGCGGGGTGTGGCGTCGCTGGCCCTCGCGTCGGCCGCCATCAACACGGTGGGCAAGCGCGCGGTGCGCAGGCAGCGTCCGCTGCTCGATGTCGTGCCGGTGATACGGCGGCTCAAGCGGCAGCCGTTCACCTCGTCCTTCCCGTCGGGCCACGCGGCCTCGGCGGCGGCGTTCGCGACCGGGGTCGCGCTGGAGTCGAAGGGGTGGGGCGCCGCGGTCGCGCCCGTGGCCGCCGCCGTGGCGCTGTCCCGGGTCTACACCGGCGTGCACTATCCGAGCGATGTCCTGGCGGGCGCGGCGCTGGGCGTGGGGGCGGCCTTCGCGGTACGGGGGATGGTGCCGACGCGTTCGCAACTGCCCGCCCCGGGACGGCCGCACACCCAGGCGCCCGCGCTCCCCGGCGGCCAGGGGCTGACCGTCGTCGTCAACCGGGCCTCGGGGTCCTCGGACTCGGCGGAGCTGGTGCGCGACGCGCTGCCGTTCGCGCGGATCGTGGTCTGCGCGCCGGAGGAGGTGGACACGGAGCTGGAGAAGGCGGCGGGCGACTGCCGTGCGCTGGGCGTCCTCGGCGGCGACGGAACGATCAACCGGGCCGCGTCCGTCGCCGTGCGCCACACGCTGGCGCTGGCGGTCTTCCCCGGCGGCACGCTCAACCACTTCGCGTACGACCTGGGCATCGAGAGCGTCCACGACACCTGCCGGGCACTGACGGCCGGGGACGCCGTACGGATAGACCTGGGGCGGTTCACCCCGGGGCCCGGCGGCGGCGAGCCCGGCCACTTCGTCAACACCTTCAGCCTGGGCGTCTACCCGGAGCTGGTGCGGGTGCGTGAGCAGTGGGCGCCCCGGATCGGCGGCTGGCCCGCCGGGGTGCTGGCGGCGGCGCGGGTGCTGCGGGGCGAGCACCAGATCGACGCGGAGTTCGAGGGCAGGCGGCGGTCGCTGTGGCTGCTGTTCGCGGGCAACGGGATCTACCAGCAGATGGGTCCCACCCCCGGCCACCGGCAGAACCTGGCCGACGGCCTGCTGGATCTGCGCATCGTGCACGGCGGCCGGGCGCCGGGCGCGCGGCTGCTCGCCGCCGCGCTGGCCGGCCCGCTGAGCCGCTCGCCCGTCCACGCTGCGGTACGGATGCGGCGGGTCCGGATCAAGAACATCGCGCCGGGCACCCGGCTCGCGTTCGACGGTGAAGTGGCCGAGGCGCCGCGGGAGTTGACGCTGGACAAGGCGATCGAGGCGCTGACGGTCTACCGGCCGCAGGCGCTGCTGTGACCGGGCGCCGCTGACCGAGGGGGCGGGGCGGAGCACGGCGTCGTCGCGTACGAACCACCCCGGAGAGAGCAGAGGGAAGGTTAGCCCAACCTGACCGGATCAAGGAGGCGCCGTGACCCTGGAACCACCCCTGCCCGAACAGCCGGAGTTCGACCATCTCGTGCACTGCGTACCGGACGTGGAGTCCGCCGCCCGCGCCTACACCCGGGCCGGACTGCCCGCCCACGCCAACCCGGAGTACCTGGGCTACCGCAACGGCGCCTGGCGGCTCGACACCCGCTACATCGAGCTGTCGAGCGTCGTCGACCGCGCCGCCTTCCTCGACTCGCCGTACGGCAGGGCCATGCGGGGCTGGCAGCCGCGTTACGACGCGCTCGTCGCCCGGGGCGGCGGCGCGCTCAACTTCTGCGTCCACGTGGACGACGTCGGCGCCACCACACGGCGGCTGCGCGCCGAGGGGCACACGGTGGAGCTGCTGACCTTCGCGCCGGAGGGCTCCCCCGTCTCGTTCCGCGAGGCGATCCTCCGGGACGTGCCGCCGTGGGCGCCGTTCTTCGTGACGTACACGCCGGACCGCCGGACGATCCTGACGCGGTACACGGCGCCGGGCCGGGTGAACCGGGGGCCGCACGATCTCGCCGGAGTCCTGATCGAGACCCCGGACCCGGTGGCCTCGGCGGCCTGGCTGGGCGGGCTGCTCGGCCTGAAGTCCGGCTCGTCGGCCACCGTGGTGGAACTGCCGCTCGGGGCGGTGCACTTCACCGAGGGGGACGCCGACGCGATCACCGCGCTGCTGCTCTCCGAGGGCGCCCCGCCGACCGCGGTGATCGACGGGCTCGCCGTACGGCCGCTCGACTCCGTCCCCTCCCCCAGCGGACCGTCCATATAGCAAGACGCGTATCTCATCATGCGACATGGAGGCGTAGCGTGGCCTGACCACTTCACGACGAGGGAGTCCGGCCATGCCGAAGGAGACCGCCGTCTACACCCACGGGCACCATGAGTCCGTGCTGCGCTCGCACACCTGGCGTACGGCCGCCAACTCCGCGGCCTACCTCCTGCCCGAACTCCGGTCCGGGCAGGAGGTGCTGGACGTGGGGTGCGGGCCAGGGACCATCACCGCCGACCTGGCCGCGCGCGTCGCGCCGGGCACGGTGACGGCCGTCGACGCCTCCGAGGACGTCCTGCGCACGGCGCGGGAGACGGCCGAGGCCGCGGGCGTGACCAACGTCCGCTTCGCGGTCGCCGATGTCCACTCCCTGGACTTCCCGGACGACTCCTTCGACATCGTCCACGCCCACCAGGTCCTCCAGCATGTCGGCGACCCCGTCCGGGCCCTGAGCGAGATGCGCCGGGTGTGCCGGCCCGGCGGGACGGTGGCGGCGCGCGACTCGGACTACGCCGCCTTCACCTGGTTCCCCGCCGTACCGGCGCTGGACGACTGGCAGGAGCTGTACCGCCGCGTGGCGCGCGCCAACGGCGGGGAGCCGGACGCGGGGCGCCGGCTGCTGTCCTGGGCGCGGAGCGCCGGGTTCACCGAGGTCGAGGCGACCGCCACGGCCTGGTGTTTCGCCACGCCCGAGGAGCGCGCGTGGTGGAGCGGGCTGTGGGCGGACCGTACGGTCGGGTCGGGCTACGCGGAGCGGGCGGTCGACGGCGGGCACGCGACGCGCGAGCGGCTCGCGGAGATCGCCGCGGCGTGGCGGGAGTGGGGCGAGGCGCCCGACGCCTGGTTCATGGTCCCGCACGGCGAGATCCGCTGCCGCGCCTGAGACCAACTACCCTGGCGGGCATGGAAATCCTGGGAACCACGCTGCGCATCTGCGTCGACGACCTGGAGACGTCGGTGGCGTTCTACGAACGCCTCACCCAAAGTCCCGCGCTCCGCTTCGAGCGCGGCGGGGTCTCTGTCGCCGCCGTCGGCTGCTTCCTCCTGATGAGCGGTCCCGCCTCGGAGATCGACGTCCTGCGCAAGGTGCAGGCGACCATCGCGGTCAAGGACGTCGACGAGACGCTCACGGTGCTCACCGGGAGCGGCGCCCGGGTCGTCGCCGGCCCGGTGCCGACCCCGGCGGGGCGCAATCTGATCGCCGT
Organism: Streptomyces sp. NPDC087310; assembly: GCF_044744405.1. Classification (NCBI taxonomy): domain Bacteria; kingdom Bacillati; phylum Actinomycetota; class Actinomycetes; order Kitasatosporales; family Streptomycetaceae; genus Streptomyces; species Streptomyces sp. NPDC087310. The sequence continues at coordinate 281,728 of NZ_JBIUYF010000002.1, forward strand.
GCACCCCGACGGCTCGGTCTTCGAGTACGCCGACCGCAAGGTGGTCCCCGCGACCTGACCGGCCGCGAAATTCCGCGTGCGCGCCGTCCTCCCCGTCGTACGCTGCGGCCTCAAGGCGGACAAGGACCGGCGCGGACGCCGGACCGGGGCACGGAAGAGGAAGTGAGCGGCGGGATGAGCACTCAGCACACGTACCGGGTGATCGTGCGCGGAACGTGGGAGGGGCTGACGGAGGAGAGCCGCGCCCGGCTCCTCGCCGAACTGGACCTGCACGGGCTGGCGCAGATGCGGTTCACACCGGAGGGCTCGCTCACGTACGACGCGGCGCTCAAGCACTTCAGCTACCGCTACGAGGTGGTCTCGGACGCGGCGGACGGCGAGGAGATGGCGGGCGCGCTCGCCGAGGAGCGGGCCGAGTCCGCGCTGCGGGAGCTGGGCCGCGGCCACGGGGCGCTGCGGTCCACGGTGACCGATCTGGACACGATGAAGATCAACCGGAAGGGGTCCAGGACGGCCCCGCGGTGATCGCCCAGCGCTCGTGGCCGCGCCACTCGCCGTCGACGAGCAGGAACTCCGGCGAGTAGCCCTCCAGCCGGAACCCGGCGCGCCGTACGAGCGCGACGGACGCGGTGTTGGCGGGCTGGACGTTGGCTTCGAGGCGGTGCAGACCGAGCGGGCCGAAGGCGCGGCCGACGACCAGTCCCAGCCCCTCGCCCATCAGCCCGCGCCCGGCGGCGTGCGCGAAGGCGCCGTACCCGAGCGCCCCGCAGTGGAACGCGCCGTGGACGATGTTGTTGATGTTGACGAACCCGGCGATGCGGTCGTCCTCGCGGGCGCAGACGAGGTGGCCCGCCCGCGTGGGGTCCTCGATGAGCCGGTTCGCGTACGTGGCGTACGCGGCCGGTTCGTCCGGCGGGAAGAGCCAGGGGCGGTGCAGTTCCCTGCTGGCGCGGGCGAGGGCGGTGAACTCGTCGGCGTCCTCGGGACGGAACGGGCGCAGATAGGTGCGGGGGCCCTCGGCGAGCGGGGTGGGAAGTCCGGGCATCGCGCCAGCTTACGACCCGGTCGCCGCTCGCCTCGGGGCCCGTCAGGTCAGCGCGGGCACGTCCAGGGTGAGCGTGGCGCTCTCCGCGTCCAGCACCCCGGGCACGCCCAGCGGCACCGTCAGCGCCGTGTCGCCGTGGCCGAAGCCCAGTTCCTCGACCACCGGTACGCCGAGACCCCCGAGCCGGTCGAGCAGCAGCGCCCTGACTTCCTCGTAGGGGCCGCACCCCGCCCAGGAGCCGAGGCCGATCCCGGCGACGCCGTCCAGCCACCGGGAGCGCAGGAGTTGGGTGAGGATGCGGTCGAGGCGGTACGGCTCCTCGCCGACGTCCTCGATCATCAGCAGCCCGCCGGCGGCGGAGGTCCTGGCGTACGGGGTTCCGATGTCGGCGGCGAGCAGGCTGACGCAGCCGCCGAGGGTGACGCCGCGGGCCCGCCCCGGGACCAGCCCGCGCGCCGTGTCCAGGCCGAGGGTGCGGACCGACTCGGGCGCGAACAGCGTGGCGCGCAGCGACTCCTGGGTCGCGGGGTCCTTGAGGAAGGTGAGGGCGGCGGTCATCGGGCCGTGCAGGGTGGCCAGCCCGGCCCGGACGGCGAACGCCTCGTGCAGTGCGGTGATGTCGCTGTAGCCGACGAGGACCTTGGGGCCGGCGGCCCGGATCGCGGTCCAGTCGAGCAGGTCCACCATGCGCTGGGCGCCGTACCCGCCCCGGGCGCAGAACACGGCGGAGACGGACGGGTCGCACCACGCCTCCTGGAGATCGCGGGCGCGGTCCGCGTCGCCGCCGGCGAGGTAGCCGTGGGGGTGCACGTCCAGGACGTGGGGGGCCACGACCGGGTCGAGGTCCCAGCCGCGCAGGATGTCGAGCCCGGCGTCGAGCCGGTCGGCGGGGACGGGGCCGCTGGGCGCCACGACGGCGACGCGGGCCCCCGGCCGCAGCCGCGCGGGCCGGGTCAGGGGCGGGGCCGCTGAGGGCGGGCAGGTCATGTCGTCAGCTCCAGACGCGGGACGTCGGTACGGGTGAGGCCGAAGGTCTGCGCGTACAGGGAGAGTTCGGCCTCCAGCGCGCGGACCATCGTGTCGGCCCTGCGGAAGCCGTGCCCCTCGCCCTCGAAGGCGATGTACGCGTGCGGGATGCCACGTCCGGCCGTGCGCGCCAGGAAGCGCGCGCTCTGGGCGGGCGGGCAGATCACGTCGTCGAGCCCCTGGAGCAGCAGGAACGGCGCGGTGATCCGGTCGACGTGCTGGAGGGGCGAGCGCTCGCGGTAGCGGCCGGGGACCTCGGCGAACGGGCCGATCAGCGAGTGGAGGTACTGGGACTCGAAGTCATGGGTCTCGTCGGTGGCCCAGCCGACCAGGTCGAGGACCGGGTAGATGATCGTGCCGCAGGCGTAGACGCTCGTGCCGGTGAGGGAGGCCGCCGCGGTCCAGCCGCCCGCGCTGCCGCCACGTACGGCGATCCTGGCGCGGTCGGCGGTGCCCTCGGCGGCCAGCGCCTCGGCGACGGCCGCGCAGTCCTCGACGTCGACCACGCCCCACTGTTCGCGCAGCCGGTCGCGGTAGGCGCGCCCGTAGCCGGTGGAGCCGCCGTAGTTGACCTCGGCGACGCCGATGCCGCGCGAGGTGAAGTAGGCGATCTCCAGGTCGAGGACGAGGGGCGCGTGCCCGGTGGGTCCGCCGTGGGCCCACACCACGTACGGCGGCAGTTCGTCGGCGGGGGCGCGCAGACCGGGGTGGTGCGGCGGGTAGATGTGGGCGTGGATCTCGCGGTCGTCGGGCCCGGTGAAGGTACGGATCTGGGGTTCGGGGTAGTACGCGGGGTCCACCGGGTCGTGGTGGGCCGAGCCGATGACGCGGGCCTCTCCGGTACGGGTGTCCACCTCCACGACCTCGTACCCGCTGCGCGGGCTGGCGGCGACGCCGATGACGTGGTCGCCCCGGACGGCGAGGGTGGGGGCCCATTCGGTCCAGGGGCCCGCGGCGTCGACGAGTTCGCCGGTCCCGGGGTCGAGGATGCCGAGCGCGGTGGAGCCCCGGCCGTGGATGACGGCGATCAGCCCGTTCGCCAGCGGCTGGAACCACCGGAGGCCGATCTTCCACAGCGGGCCGCCGAACTCCTCCCGGCGGCCGGGGCAGAGCGCCGTGCTCGCCACGACCCCGTCGCCGGACCGTTCGGGGCGGATGCGCTGCAGCTCCCACCAGCCGCTCAGGTCGGAGACGAGGAGCAGCGAGCCGTCCGGTGCCCAGTCGGCCTGGGCGACCGACTCGTCGGTGTCCCCGACCACCGGCCGGGCCCCGGTGAAGGGGGCCGTGGCCGTCCCGGGGCCAGGGGCGGCGACCTGGCCGAGCATCACCACCGTGCCGTCCCACGGCATCCGCGGGTGGTCCCAGGCGATCCAGGCGACGGAGCGCCCGTCCGGCGAGAGCCGGGGTCCGGTGACGAAGCGGTGCCGGTCGTCGGAGAGTTCGGTGACGGCCGTACGGTCCTCGGCGGCCGAGCCGTCCAGCGGCACGGCCACGATCGCCCGGCGTACGTCGGTGGGCCGTTCGCCGGTGAACTCCTCCATGACGCACCAGACCTCGCCCCGGTCCAGGTGGATCACCGGGTCGGCCCAGCGCAGCCCGCCGCCGACGGCCGACTCCGGGGTGAGCGGGCGGGGTTCCGCCGCGCCCTCCGGCTCGTACGCGTACAGCCGCTGGTCGGGCAGGTGGACGAAGACGGCGAGCGGGCCGCCGGTGGGGCGGTCGGCGGCCGCCCAGGGCAGGCCGCCGTACTCGATCACCCGGCTGCGGACGTTCCAGGGTTCGGGCAGGACCGGTTCCTCCCGGCCGTCGGCGCGGCGGCGTACGAGCGCACGCCGGCCGCCCTCCTCGGGACGCGGCTCGGTCCACCACACCTCGTCGCCGACCGTTCCCACGTACTCGGGGCGCCCGTCGTGCGAGGCCGCCAGGGTGGCGTCGATGGGGGACGGCCAGGTCCCGTAGGGCCCGATGGGCAGTATCACGAGCGTTCCTCGCTCCTCGGCACGGCGTGCGCGGACGTACTCGGGCGGTTTCATGCGGGTTCAGTCAGGTTCGGTCAGGTTCAGTCGGATTCAGGTGGGTTCGGGCAGACGTCAGGCGGACTTCAGATAGTGGTCGAGCACCCGGACACCGAAGTGCAGCGCCGAGACCGGCACGCGTTCGTCCACGCCGTGGAAGAGCGCCTGGTAGTCGAAGCCGGGGGGCAGCCGGAGCGGGGAGAAACCGTAGCCGGTGATGCCGAGGCGGGAGAACTGCTTGGCGTCCGTGCCGCCCGACATGCAGTACGGCACGACGTGCCCGGCCGGGTCGAAGCGTTCGACGGCGGCGCGCAGCTTGGCGAAGGTCGGTGAGTCGACGGGCGCCTGGAGGGCGACCTCCCGGTGGTGGAACTCCCACTCCACGTCGGGGCCCGTCAGCAGGTCCATGGTGGTACGGAACTCCTCCTCGCCGCCGGGCACCGTCCGCCCGTCGACGTACGCCGTGGCCTGCCCCGGGATCACATTGACCTTGTAACCGGCCTCCAGGACCGTCGGGTTGGCGCTGTTGCGCACCGTCGGCTCGACCAGCGCTGCGGCCGGTCCCAGCTTGCCCAGCAGGCCGTCCACATCGAGGTCCTCGGCGTACACGTCGGTCTCTATGCCGTGCAGCACGGCGATCTCGGCGAGCGCCGCCCGTACGGTCGGGGTGAGCCGGACGGGCCACGGGTGGTCACCGATCCGGGCGATGGCGGTGGCGAGCCGGCTGACGGCGTTGGCGCGGTTCACCTTGGAGCCGTGCCCCGCCTTGCCGTGGGCGGTCAGTTTGAGCCAGCCGGTGCCGCGTTCACCGGCGGCGATCGGGTAGAGCGCCATGCCGGGGCCCGCGTGGAAGGTGAAGGCGCCGGATTCGCTGATGCCTTCCGTGCACCCCTCGAACAGCTCGGGGTGGTGGTCGGCGAGGAAGCCGGAGCCGTCCTCGGCGCTGGCCTCCTCGTCGGCGGTGTAGGCGATGACGATGTCGCGGCGCGGCCGGACCCCGTTCCTGGCCCAGGCCCGGACGACGGACAGGACCATCGCGTCCATGTTCTTCATGTCGACCGCGCCCCGGCCCCACACCACCCCGTCCCTGATCTCGCCGGAGAAGGGGTGGACGGTCCAGTCGGCGGGTTCGGCGGGGACGACGTCGAGATGGCCGTGGACGAGGAGCGCGTCGGCGGACGGGTCGGTGCCCTCGATCCTGGCCACGACGTTGGTGCGCCCCGGGGTCCGCTCCAGGAGGGTGGGTTCGAGCCCGGCCGCGGCGAGACGCTCCGCGACGTACTCGGCCGCCGGCCGCTCCCGGCAGTCCCCGCCGCCCCGGTTGGTGGTGTCGATACGGATGAGGTCGGAGGTGAAGGTGACCACCTCGTCGAGCGCCGCCGTATCAAGAGCATCACTGGTGTCGCTGCGCATCATGTCAGCCATACTGCTCCTCCACGGCGGCCGAAACGATCGTCGTGACCGCTTTGAAGGTGCGAATGGCCTCATACATCGTCCCGCTGGTGTACGAGACGCGGCGTTCGCCGCTCGGCGCGACGCCGGGTACCACCGTGGCGGCGGCGGAGAGATGGGCCGCGTCGAACTCCAGCTCCAGGGTGAACGGGCCGCCGTCGACGGGAGCGTGGCGTACCGCGAGGGCCGTCGCGTCCTTCGCGGCGGCACGGATGTCGGCGGCGGTACGGGCCGGGGTGCGGCAGACGGCCGCGTACCGCGAGACATGGTCCTTCACGGCGACCTTGTGCGCCTCGGGCGCGTAGCCGATCGCGTCCTCACAGGTCAGGTCGTCGCCGGTGACCAGGACGACGGGGACGCCGTACTCGGCGACGACCTGGGCGTTGAGCAGGCCCTCGCTGGCGCGTACGCCGTTCAGCCAGACCCCGGTGAGGGAGTTGGCGAGATAGGTGTGGGCGAGGACGCCCTCCGTGCCGGCGCCGGTGTGGTAGCCGACGAAGGCGATGCCGTCGACGTCGCCGTGCTGCACGCCCTCCACCATGGAGAGCGACTTGTGACGCCCGGTGAGCATCTCGGCGCGCTCGTCCAGCTTCTCCAGCAGCAGATTGCGCATGGACCAGTGCGCCTCGTTGATGAGGACCTCGTCGGCGCCGCCGTCGAGGAAGCCGAGCACCGCAGCGTTGACGTCCGAGGTGAACAGGGCGCGGCAGCGCTCCCACTGCGGGGTCCCCGGCAGGACGTCGGCGGGCCAGGTCACCCCCGTGGCACCCTCCATGTCGGCGCTGATGAGGATCTTCACAGGTGGCTCCGTTCTCCGCCCGGCGCCGCGCGGCCGCACGCCGGTCCTGAGGGCAGGGTGAGTGTAGACCGACATGACGCCTGCCCCGTAAGGGTTCCGCCGAAAAGGGCATGTCCTCGCCGATACGCCACATCCGCACGACGCCCCCCGCTCGGGAGGGGGCGCCGTACGGATGTGGGGTGTGGGGGGCCGTACGGATGTGGTGCGTGTGGGGGCCGTACGCCAGGTGTGGGGGGGGGTCAGCGCATGCGCGCCGAGGGCCGGTACCAGTCCTGCCCCGTCCCGTCCGCCGGGCCGAAGGGGTCCATCGGGTCGTCGGAGGTCCTGAAGTCCTCGACCGGCGTCGGGTCGAGGTAGAACCACTCGGCCGTCGGTCCCGGTGTCGCCTCCAGGTCCCCCTGGGTTCCCTGCCCCGCGGCCGAGGACGGCGACGCGGCGGGCGGCGTTGGCGCGTTGGGGGTGTTGGGCCGCAGCAGTTCCACCCGTACCTCACCCGTGCCCCGCTGCTGGGCCACGAACTCGTCGACCTGGCTGCGGCAGGCGTGGTCCCAGTGGGTGACGGCGGTCAGGTCGAGGCGGATCCTCGGCATCCCGGCGGAGGCGACCTCCTCCAGCGCGTCGATCAGCTTCGGCAGCCGCAGGAAGGTCGCGTTGCCCGCCATGACCAGCTTCGCCGTGTCGCCGGCCACCTCGGTGCGTACCGAGGTCTGCGACATCCGCAGCGCGGCCAGGATGATGCCCGCCGCGAGGCCCACGAGGACGCCTTCGAGCAGGGCGGTGGCGACGATCACGACCGTGGTGAGGGTCATGACGACGAACTCGCCCCGGTCCTGGCGCCACATCTTCGGGAACTCGTGCGGCGCGAACAGCTTCCAGCCGCTGTGCACCAGGACACCCGCGAGGACGGAGATCGGGATGAGGGCGAGCACTCCGGGCAGCAGCACGGCGAAGGCGAGCAGCCACAGGCCGTGCAGGGTGCGGGAGAGCCGGGTCTTGGCGCCCGCCTGCACATTGGCGGAGCTGCGGGCGACGACGGCGGTCATCGGCAGCGCGCCGAGGAAGCCGCAGATCGTGTTGCCCGCGCCCTGCGCGATGAGTTCGGAGTTGTAGCGGGTGCGTTCGCCGGTGTGCATCCGGTCCACGGCGGCGGCCGTGAACAGGCTCTCCGCCGAGGCGATGATGGTGAAGGTGAGGACGGTGGTGAGGACCGCGCCGTTGGCGAGCAGCGCGAACTGCGAGGGCCCGGGGATCTGGACGGACGCCAGCAGGTTGCCGACCTGGAGGGTGGTGATGTTCACCCCGGGCAGTGCGGCCACCGCCATGCCGCCGGCCACCGCGACCAGCGCGGCGGGCATCTTGTTCACCGGGGCCGGCATCTTCTTCCAGAGGAAGCTCAGGACGACGGTGCCGATCCCGAGCCCGGCGGCGATCATCTTCTGCGGGTCGGCCAGGGTGTCCGCGATCAGCCCGGGGATGCCGAGCATGTTCTCGATCGGTACGCCGACGGCCTTGGCATCGGCCATCGGGTACGCCTGGCTGAACATCAGCGGCAGCCCGATCCCGGCCAGCATGCCCTGCACCACGGCGATGGAGATCGCCTGGAACATCCGGCCCAGACGGATCAGTCCGAGTCCGATCTGGAGCAGCCCGGAGGCCAGCACGATCACACCGAGGGTGGCGAGTCCGTGCTCCAGGACCGCCTCGGCGACCAGCGCGGCGAGACCGGCGGCGGGGCCGCTCACCTGGAGGGTGCTGCCGCGTGCCATGCCGACGACCAGACCGCCCACGACACCGGAGATGATGCCCAGCTCGGGCGGGGTGCCGGAGGCGACGGCCACGCCGATGCAGAGCGGCAGCGCGACGAGGAAGACGACGAAGGACGCGGTGATCTCGGTGGCGAGGTCGGGCTTCTGACCGGCCCCCGGCTTCTTCTTCCCGGCCGCCTTGCCCGGCGCCTTCCCGGCGGGCCGCGGTGGACCCGGCGGCCTCGGCGGCGCGGACGGCGCCCCGTAGGACGCCGGCGCGCTTCCGTAGGGGTCCGTCGCGTACGGGTCCCTGGCGTAGGGATCCGCGGACGCGTACGGATCCGCGTACGGGTCCGGCGCGTACGGGTCGGCGACGGGGTACGGATCGGCGTACGGGTCCGTGGGCGCGTACGGGTCGGCGCCGAAGGCGTCGAACGGATCCGGCCGTACCGTGCCGTACTCCGGTTCGGGCTCGGGTTCGTGTGCGCGGTTCTGGCCGCGGCCCGCGTGCCGGCCGCGGTGGCGGCCGTTGCCCGGCGGACCGGGCTGGACGGGGCCGCCGTATCCCTGCCCCGGGCTCAGCACGCGTGCACCCGGAAGGTGTCGTCGTCCTCGTCGAGCTCCCACAGCTCGCCGGTGTGGACCTCGTAGTACCAGCCGTGCAGCGTCAGCCTGCCCTCCGCCAGCCGCCGCCGGGCCGCCGGGTACTCGCGCAGCGCGGCCAGTTGGACCCGTATGTTGAGCTGCGCCAGCTCCGTGACGCGCGCGTCGCCCGGGGCGGGCGCTGCGGCCGGGTCCGTGCCGTCCGCCGGCTCACGGTCCAGTACGGAGGCCAGCCCCGGCCGGGCGTTCTCCAGCCAGGCGCCCACGCCGGGCAGGGCGGAGAGATCCTTGCCGGAGGCCAGGGCGCCCATCGCGCCGCAGTGGGAGTGTCCGCAGACGACGATGTCCCGCACGTCGAGCACTTCGAGCGCGTACTCGACGGTGGCGGCCTCGCCCGAGACGAGATGCGGCACATGCGGGGGGACGATGTTGCCGGCGTTGCGTATTTCGAAGACCTCACCGGGTCGCGCACCCGTGATCAATGCGGGGATGACGCGGGAATCGGAACAGGCGACGAAGAGTGCCTGCGGAAATTGCCCTTCGGCCAGTTTCCGATATGTCTCGCTTTCGAAATCTACCCGGCGTCGGAACGAGCGGGCGCGTTCGAGCAGAGCCTTCATGGTGCCTCCCCAGCGGGTGGTTGTAGCCAGGACCTGGTTCAACACCGTAGAGAGCGCTACCCAAGACGAAGGTTAGAGGAACACTAAGGCAATGCCATGATTCGGCCGGGCGCTGTGACCTGGCTCCCACTCGTGCGAAAACTGTGTTCGCCGGATCCTTTTATCGTACGGTGTTCGCCCCGGCGCGAATACGGGAAGAACTCGTGTCGGTCGAATTCACGGAGAAACGGAAATACATGACCCTGAGGGCCCTGCTCATCGAGGACGACGAGACGATCGCCGAGCCCCTTGTCGAGGGTCTGGGCCGCTACGGCGTGACGGTGGGCCGGGTGTCCACGGGCGCGGAGGGGCTGCGCGGCCCGTACGGCGACATCGTCCTGCTCGATCTCGGACTGCCGGACATGGACGGTATCGATGTCTGCCGGGGCATCCGGCAGGTCTCGGACGTGCCGATCATCATGCTCACCGCGCGCGGCACGGAGGCCGACCGGGTCCTGGGCCTGGAACTGGGCGCCGACGACTATCTCGCGAAGCCGTTCAGCGTACGGGAGTTGATCGCCCGGATCCGGGCCGTGACCCGCAGGACCGCCGCCTGGGCGGCCCCGGCGGGCGCCGCGCCGATGGACCCGACCGGTGCCACGGGGGCCTTCGGCGGGATCTCCGCCCCCATCGGGGTGGAGGTGACGCACGGCCGCGGGGCGTTCCCGTACCCGATGCCGACCGCTCCCCCGGCGCCCGCGCCGCACCGCGCGCGGCAGGCTCCCCCGGCTCCGCCCGCTCCCGCCGCCCCGCCCGCGCCGCCGTCCCCGCCGGAGGCCGCGCCCGCGCCCCCGCCGGCCCGTGAACGGGAGCAGGTACGTGAACCGGAGCGGCCCCGTGCGCCCGCGCCGGCCCGTGAAGCGGCGCCCGGCGGAGGGGACGTACTGCCGCCGCCCTCGGCCACGGGCGCGCTGATCGTCGACCGGCGCACCCGTCAGGTCTGGATCGGCGAGCGGTCGGTGGTCCTCACCCCCAAGGAGTTCGATCTGCTGGCCCTGCTGACCGAGGATCCCGGCGCGGTCTACTCGCGCCAGCAGATACTCGACCGGGTGTGGGACCCGAACTTCCACGGCCCGACCAAGACCCTCGACGTCCATGTCGCCACGCTGCGGCGGAAGTTGGGGAACCCGGCCTGGATCCAGACGCTGCGCGGGGTAGGGTTGCGGCTCGCCGTGAGGACCGGCCCGCATCAGGAGCAGCAGGGTCCGGTCGGCGCCGAGCACGCCTTCGACCACCCGGGGTCACGGTTCTGATGACACAGAGACTGCTGGTCAGCTATCTGACCCTCGCCGCGCTCGTCCTGATCTGCCTGGAGATTCCGCTCGGCTACGTCTACAGCGCCGCCGAGCGCGAACGCGCCACCAACGCCGCCCACGAGGAGGCCGAGTCGATCGCGGACTACGCGTCGCTCTCCCTCGCCTACGGACGCCCCGAGGAGCTCGCGGCGCAGGTCGCCGCCTGCGCGAAGCGCATCGGCGGCCGGGTACTGGTCGTGGACCCGTCGGGCGCCCCGCTCGCCACCTCGCACCCGATCGACGCGGACGAACGGGCGGGTCTCGCCGATCGGGCCGAGATCTCCGCGGCGCTGCTCGGCGGCAACGGCGCCGATGTGCGGACCTCCTCGATCGGCGGGGTCAACTGGCTCTCGGTGGCCGTCCCGGTCCGGCACGGGGCCACGCTCCAGGGCGCCGTACGGCTCATCGTCCCGACCGACGCCGTCGCGCGCGACGTCCACCAGGTGTGGCTGGGCCTCGCGCTCGGCGGGATCGGGGTGCTCACCGCCGTCGGTACGGTGGCGTTCGCGCTGGCCCGCTGGATCGGCGGACCCATCCGCGAACTGGAGCGCGCCGCCCGTACGTTGGCGGGCGGCAGCCTCACCACCCCGGCGTCCGTCACCACGGGTCCGCCCGAAGTACGGGTACTGGCCGCCACGTTCAACCGTACGGCCGCGCTGCTGGAGCATCTGCTCGCCTCCCAGAGCGCGTTCGCGGGCGAGGCGTCCCACCAGCTCAAGACACCGCTCGCGGCGCTGCGGCTGCGCCTGGACAATCTGGAACCCGATGTGCCGCCGCATCTGCGCGCCAACCTCAACGCCGCGATGACGGAGACCGAGCGGCTGGCCAGGATGGTCGAAGGGCTGCTCTCGCTGGCCCGGATGGAGGAGACCGCGCTCACCCCCGAGCCGGTCGACCTGGACGAGGCGGCGAAGGAACGCGTCTACGCCTGGGGCGGTCTCTACGAGCAGCACGGTGTACGGCTCCTGCTGCTCGGCGATCCGATCGGCCGGGCCCTGGCCGTCCCCGGGGCCGTGGAACAGATCCTGGACAACCTGCTCTCCAACTCCCTGCGGGTGGCGCCGATGGGGAGCACGGTGACGGTGTTCCGGCGACTGCGCGGCAGCGGCGCCGAACTCCATGTCGCCGACCAGGGGCCCGGAATGACCGCGGAGCAGCGGCGGCGCGCCTTCGACCGGTTCTGGCGGGCGCCCGACGCGCCCAAGGGCGGCACCGGTCTCGGACTCGCCCTGGTCCAGCGCCTCACCCTGGCCAGCGGCGGCGAGGCGCTGCTGCTGCCGGCGCCGGGCGGCGGCCTGGAGGCCGTCATCCGGCTCCAGACGCTGACGCCCCGGCGCTCCGGCGGGTTCCCGCTGCCCATCCCCCACCCGCGCCGCCGCCCGACGGTCGGGGCGAAGGCGGGAGCGGGGGCGGGGGTGGGAGCGGGCGACGCGTGACCTCGTCCGTACGGGGCCCGCAACCGCCCCCGTACGGGCCCTGCAACCGCCCCCGTACAGATGCCCGTTACTGTCCGGCGAGGACGAACCACCGTGCGGGCAGGTCGATCCGGGTGCCGTCGGGCAGATGCTCGGTCTGCGGGAGCGCGGTGTCACCGCTGGCGAGGATCTCCAGGCCCGCCCCGCGCAGCAGTTCGGGCACCTCCTCGTCGGTCACGCCCGCGGGCCTGAGCCCGTGCTCGAAGACCCGCCGCAGCTTCTCCGGCGGGCCGCCGGGGCCCTCCACCGCCCCTTGGAGCACCGCCTTGGAGGCCGGGGTCAGCTCGGCGACGAAGGCCCGGCCGCGCGTGCCGACCAGCTCGGCGACGGCCGCCGCGACCGCGGGCCGGTCCTGCGGGTCGCTCTGGTGGATCACGGCGCGCATGTAGACGTTGGTGTCACCGGTGCGCTCGCGCAGCGCGCGCACGGCGTCCTGGTCGACCAGATCGATCTGTTCGAACTCGGCCGTCCCCGTGGTGTCGGCGCGGCGCGCGTGTGCGATCGCCGCGTGCGAGAGGTCCACCCCGATCGCGCGGGCGAAGCGGGTGGCGAGGTAGCGCGTCTGGGTGCCGTTGCCGCAGCCGAGGTCGACCACGGGCAGTGAGGCGTCGGCGTGCGGCAGGAGCAGTTCGCTGTGCGGTACGGAGCCGAGCGACGGGTCGCAGTCCCAGATCGCCTCACCCGGCGCGCCGGAGGTCTCCCGCCAGTAGCCTTCCCAGGATTCGCGGTAGCGCGACGACACATCCATGTCGGTCCTCCCCGTGCAGGGCTCACCGGGCGCGAGCTGTCGCACCATGGAGTACCGCCCGTGGGGCGTGGGAGGCAAGAGGGCCTGGTGGTTCCTTCACCTGCCCTTCGCACGGGTGCGCGTGGTGTGCGGGAGCGCCTGCTCGAACCAGACCGTCTTTCCGTGTGCCGAACTGCTGCTGCCCCACTCGCGGGCGAGCGCGCTCACCACCCGCAGTCCGCGGCCGAACTCGTCCGAGCGGCCCGCGCTGAGCAGTGTGGCGGGCGCCGGCTCGTCGTCGACGACCTCGCACAGCAGGGCGTCCGTACGGACCAGCCGCAGCCCGACCTGGTGGGAGCGGGCGTGGTTCACGGCGTTGGTGACCAGTTCGCTGACCATCAGTTCGGCCGTGTCCACCACCGTGCCGGGCAGGTCCCAGCCGAGGAGCCGCTCGCGTACCAGACGCCGGGCGCGCCGCACCTCGCGCGGGTCCAGGGCGAGTTCGTACTCCGCCACGTCGCCGGTGGGGATGCCGTTGAGCCTGGCCATCAGCAGCGCCACGTCGTCCTTGCGCCCGCCGCGGGTGTTCAGGGCGCGGATGATCGTGTCGCAGGCGTCGTTCATCGAGGCGGCGGGGTGGGCGGCGGAGGCGCAGAGCGCCGCGAGACCGTCCCCGATGTCCTCCCCGCGCACCTCGACCAGGCCGTCGGTGCAGAGCACGAGCCGGTCGCCGGGACGGATCCGTACGGTCGCCGTCTCGAAGGCCACGCCGCCGACGCCGATGGGCGCTCCGGTGGGCACGTCGAGGACTTCGCTGCTGCCGTCCTCGGCGCGGACGAGCACCGGCGGGATATGCCCCGCGTTGGCGATCTGGACCTCGGAGCGGATCGGGTCGTACACCGCGTACAGACAGGTAGCCAGGTACTGTTCGCCGAGCCGCTGTGCCAAGTCGTCCAGATTGCGCAGCAGTTGGGCGGGCGGCATCTCCATGGTGGCCATCGTCTGGACGGCGGTGCGCAACTGGCCCATCATCGCGGCCGAGTTGAGGCCGTGGCCCATCACGTCCCCGACGACCAGCGCCGTACGCGATCCGGGCAGTTTGACGGCGTCGAACCAGTCGCCGCCGATCCGGCCGAGCCGGGTGCCCGGCAGGTAGCGGGTGGCGATGTCGCATCCCGCCATGCGCGGCGCGACCTGCGGCAGCATGCTGTCCTGGAGCGTCTCGGCGACGTTCTCCTGATAGGTGTACATCCGGGCGTTGTCGAGGACGAGCCCGGCGCGGGCGGCGAGTTCGGCGCCGGTCGTGCGGTCCATGGCGTCGAACGGCTCGCGCTCGGGCCGCCGCATCAGCACCATGAAGCCGAGCACCACGTCGCGCGCCTTGAGCGGGACGAGCAGCATGGAGCGGTGGTTGATGAGGGGCCGCAGATCGCGCTTCTCGAACTCGCCGGAGATCCGGTTGCCCTGCTCCTCGCTGATCCGCGGGATGAGCACGGGCTCGCCGGTGACCATGCACTGGAAGAACGGGGTGTGTTCGGGGAAGGCGATGGCCTCGCCGACCGGGACCGTGTCGTCCCAGCGGCCCGGTTCGTCGTTGTGTTCGACCCAGACGCGGTGCCAGATGGTCGTGACGTCGGGCGGCCCGTCGGGGAACCCCTCACCGGCCAGCACCGCGGCGCGCAGATGGGTGCCGGCGAAGTCGGTGAAGCGGGGCACGGCCGCGCTGGTGACCTCACGGATGGTGCGGGCCAGATCGAGGGAGCTGCCGATCCGTCCGCTGACCTCGTTCAGGAATTCGAGGCGCTCGCGCACCTCCGCGTACTCCAGGTCGAGTTCGGGCCGGGGTGCCGCCCGCCGCCGGTACGGCGCCGCCCCGGCCTCCGGCTCGGCGCGCCCCGGGTGGTCCGACGCCCGTTTCGGCACACCCCAGTCCGGAGTGACGGGGACCCGTTCGTGGCGACTGAACTCCAGTACGGGATAGCCGAGTTCGAGGACCTGGGAGACGATGCGGCCGGCCGCGGCGGGCCCCATGTTCGGCAGGATGTCCGGCAGCCGTCTCGCGAGCCGGTCGGCGTCGGGGAACTCCGTGTGCAGGGCGAAGGCCGGGGTGATGCGCAGCGCGCCGCCGCCCGGATCGCCGGTCGCCTCGCCGTCCGCGGAGCGGAACTGGGCCGCGTCGGCGGCGAGGACGAGATGGCGCCCGGGGCCGGGGCCGACCAGCGGGTAGGCCCACCAGAGCACGTCGAGCCTGCCGCGCCCCGGCTCGGAGAGCTTGGCGCACCCGGCGGTCGCGTAGGAGCCGAGGGTGTGCAGCTCCGGGCCCAGCTCGTCCTGGCCGTCACGGTCGTCGTACCCTCCGTGGGCCACGCTGCGCTCGTGCCGCGCGAGGGCTCCGGCCACCGGCATCAGGTCCGCCGCCGACTGGCCGACCGCCTCGTCCCGGGTGGGCCCGAACAGCCGTCGGGCCCCGCTCGACCAGTGCGACACCAGACCGTCGCCGTCCACGACGACCACGGCGAGCGGAATCCGGCCGGCCGCCGCGAACTGCTCCGGCGGCCCCGGCGGAATACCCCTGTCCATGGGTGGGAGGCTCCTTCCCTGCCGCCAGGATCCGCGGCTCCGCCCTCCACGGTACGCACCCGCGCACAGGTTGCGCCGGGCAATGAACTAATAGGTAGTGCGCCCGCGCACAACCTCTTGCGGACTGAATTTCAGTCAGTCCTCGTGGCCCAATTGGAGATCGCGTTCGGTGCGCCCGCCGCCCGCCATCCGGAGCACGGTGGCGACCGGAGGATAGCCCGCCGCGATGACCGTGTATTCGCCGGAAGAGAGGTCGACGAAGCGGAAGGTGCCGTCGACGCCGGTGGTGAGGGTGTCCACCACGTTGCCCGCCGCGTCGAGCAGGGTGACCCGGGCGTCCTCGACGGGACGGCCGCCCCCGGCCCGTACGGTCCCCCGCAGCACCGCCCCGCCGGCCAGCTCGATGTCCTGCCGGGTCTCCCGCGACGCCTGCACGGTGACGGGCAGGGCGGCGGGCCGGAAGGCGGGGGCGCTCGCGGCCAGGGTGTACTCGCCCGCCACCAGCTCGGAGATCACATAGCCGCCCTCGCGCCCGCTGCGGGTGGTCGCCACGACGTCCCCGCGGACGTCCGTGAGGGTCACGGCGGCGTCCCGTACGGGGGTGCCGTCGGCGGTGACCACCGAACCGGCGAGACGGCCCGCGCCGCCGAGCACCACGTCCAGCTCGACCGGGCGTTCGCCGACGGTCACCGTGACCGCCTGCGGCTGGTGCCCGCCGGCCGCCGCGATCATCACGTACGAGCCGGCCCCGGGCACGCTCAGCGCGTACCGCCCGTCCGTGCCGCTCGCGCCGCGTCCGATCTGGTGCCCCTGGACGTCGATGAGGGTGAGCGCGGCGCGGGGCACGGTGGAGCCGTCGGGGTGCTGGACGGTGCCGCAGACGGCCACGCCCTGGAGATACGCCGCCGGACGCTCAGGGCGCTCCGGGCCCGCCGGGGCCGGAGGCGCCCCGGGCGCGGGCCGGGCGGCGCGTGGGAGGGGGACCGCGACCGGCTCTGCGGCGGTGGGCTCGGCGGCGGAGGCGTTCTGGGACACCAGCGGTTTCTCCTTGAGGAAGAAGGCGGTCAACAGGCCGAGCGCGAGCACCGGCACGAGATAGAGGAAGATCCGCGGCATGGCGTCCGCGTACGCCTGGACATAGCCGTCGCGCAGTGCGGGCGGCAGGGCGTGGACCATCTGCGGGGTGATGGACTCGGGGCTCGGCAGCCCCGCCCCGGCGGGGACGCGGTCGGCCAGCGCCTCGGCGAGGCGGCCCGCGAAGAGCGTGCCGAAGACGGCGGCGCCCACGCTGCCGCCGATCTGCCGGAAGTAGTTGTTGGCGCTGGTGGCGGCGCCGAGGTCGACGGGGCGTACGGAGTTCTGCACGGCCAGCACCAGCACCGGCATCACCAGGCCCACCCCGAGCCCGAGGACCGCCTGCGCCACCCCGCAGGCGAACCGGGACGTGTCGGCCTCCAGCCGGGACAGCAGCCACATGCCCACGGCCGCGAGCGCGGAGCCGACCACCGGGTAGATCTTGTAGCGCCCCGTACGGCTGACGAGTTGGCCCGCGACGATCGAGGAGCAGACGATGCCGCCCATCATGGGCAGCATCAGCAGCCCGGACTCGGTGGCGCTGGCCCCGTCGACCATCTGGAGGAAGGTCGGCAGATAGCTGGCGGCGCCGAACAGCGCGACGCCGGCGATCGCGCCCAGCAGTCCGGTGACGTTGAAGACGGAGTCGCGGAAGAGGCGCGGCGGGATGATCGGTTCCACGGCGAAGCGCTCGACGACCAGGAAGAGCAGCGTCGTCACGGCGGCGCCCGCGGCCAGGCCGAGGATGACGCGGGAGCCCCACGCGTACTGTGTACCGCCCCAACTGGTCAGCAGCACCAGGCAGGTGGAGGCGGCGGCCAGGAGCAGCGTCCCGAGGATGTCGAGACGGGCGCGGGCGGCGGGTTTGGGGAGCTTGAGGACCACGGTGACGACGGCGAGGGTGACCAGGCCGAAGGGCACGTTGAAGTAGAAGCACCAGCGCCAGGAGACATGGTCGGTGAAGAAGCCGCCGAGCAGCGGTCCCGCGACGGAGGCGACCCCGAAGGCCGCGCCGATGAGCCCCATGTACCGGGCGCGCTGCCGGGGCGGGACGATGTCCGCGATGATCGCCTGGACGCCGATCATCAGTCCGCCAGCGCCGACGCCCTGGAGGGCGCGGAAGGCGATGAGCTCGTTCATCGTGCGGGACCAGCCGGCCAGCGCGGAGCCGATGACGAAGACGACGATCGCGAACTGGAAGACGCCCTTGCGGCCGAGGAGGTCGCCGAGCTTTCCGTAGACGGGCAGGCCGATCGTGGCGGTGAGCAGATACGCGGTGATCGCCCAGGACATCCGGTCCAGGCCCTGGAGTTCGCCGACGATCTTCGGCAGGGCGGTGGCCACGATCATCTGTTCCAGCGAGGCCAGCAGCAGGGCGAGCATCAGCCCGAGGAAGACCAGGCGCATCCGGCGGGGGCTGAGCGGGGCGGCGGGGGCGGCGCCCGGGGCGGGGGTGTCAGGACCGGCGCCGTGCGGGGCGTGCCGCCCGCCGCGGCCGTTGCCGTCCCCGTTGCCGTCCCCATCAGCCCCGTCGCCGCGTTCGACGACCGGTCCGCCCTCCGTCACCAGAGTGGTCCCACCCACGTACTGCTCCCCTCGTCGCACCTGCGCGGCGTCATTCTTCGCATTG
Source organism: Streptomyces sp. NPDC087310 (assembly GCF_044744405.1). NCBI lineage: Bacteria > Bacillati > Actinomycetota > Actinomycetes > Kitasatosporales > Streptomycetaceae > Streptomyces > Streptomyces sp. NPDC087310. The sequence continues at coordinate 299,853 of NZ_JBIUYF010000002.1, forward strand.
GCCGCCGAGCAGGAGCAAGCGGGAGGCTCTCCCCCGAAGAGGAGTGTGACGGGGGGAAGTTGAGGGGAAAAGGTGGCAACGGGGCGCTCATCAGGGGCTTTCCCGCGACGCCGCACGCCGGGGGCGCACAACCGCGCCGCGGGGAAGACCACTCGAAACGGTGAGCCCGGGAATGCCCGAGCGGGCCCCGCTGCCGGGCCGGGGGAGGTCAGCCCTTCTCGGTCTCCGTGGCGAGCTTGGCCAGCAGCTCGTCGTAGATGCGGGCGAGCCCCTTCGGTGCGAAGGTCCGCTCGAAGAAGCCGCCCACGCCGCCGGCGCCGTCCCAGACGGTGGAGACGGCGGCCTTCGAACGACCCTCACCTGCGGGGGTGACGGTCCAGGTGGTGACCATGGAGGAGTTGCGGTCCTTCTCCACGAGACGGCCGTCGCTGGGCTCGGTCACCTCCAGCAGGCAGTCGCGTACGCGCTTGCTGGTGGCCTGGAGCCGCCAGTGGACGAGGGTGCCCTCGCCGTCGCCGCCCTCGCGGACCTCGTACTCGCTGAACTGCCCCGGAAGGAGCTTCGCGCGGGTGTTCTCGTAGTCGGCCAGAGCATCGAACACCGTCTCCGGGTCCGCCGCGATGACTCGCTCCGTCGTGGCCTCGACCTGCGCCATGGATCTTCCTCCAGCACTCGGTTCTTAAGCGGGGTGCGGCCAGCCAACCACCCCCCGGCACGCCCGCCCAAATCCGGGTCGGAGGCGATCAAGGGAACAAGTGTTCTATTCTGGCGCCAGTGCTACCGAGGAGGCACCCATGCGCTGGGACAATCTGGCCGAAAGCCCACCCGACACCGCGGGGACCGGAACGCCCGGAACGCCCGGAGCGACCGGGGCACCGGGGGCGCGGTCCGGGGAGATCGCGCTCTTCGGTACGGACGCGGTGACCACCCGTACGTTCGACACCCCAGAGTTCCGGGGAATCACCTTCCACGAGATCCGGGCCCGTTCGATCGTGAACCGGGTGCCGGGAGCGTCCCGTATGCCGTTCGAATGGACGGTGAACCCTTACCGCGGCTGCACCCACGCCTGCGTCTACTGCTTCGCCCGCAAGACCCACAGCTATCTGGACCTGGACACCGGTCTGGGCTTCGACTCGCAGATCGTCGTCAAGATCAACGCCCCAGAGCTGGTACGCCGCCAGCTCGCCTCCCGCCAGTGGCAGGGGGCGCACATCGCGATGGGCACGAACGTCGACTGCTACCAGCGGGCGGAGGGCCGCTACCGGCTGATGCCGGGCATCATCGGGGCGCTGCGCGACCGCGCGAACCCGTTCTCCATCCTCACCAAAGGGACGCTGATCCTCCGCGATCTCGATCTGCTCCGGGAGGCCGCCGCCGTCACCGACGTCGGCATCTCGGTCTCGGTCGGCTTCACCGACCAGGAGCTGTGGCGCACGGTCGAACCGGGCACGCCCTCCCCCGAACGCCGCCTCGACGTCGTACGCGCCCTCACCGGCCAGGGCATCGACTGCGGGGTGCTGATGGCCCCGGTCATCCCCTTCCTCGGCGACCGCCCCGAACAGCTCAGGGAGACCGTCAGGGCGATCGCCACGGCCGGGGCCACCTCCGTGACCCCGCTCGTGCTGCATCTGCGGCCGGGGGCGCGCGAGTGGTTCATGGCCTGGCTGGGACAGCACCATCCGTATCTGGTGGCGCGGTACGAGCGGCTGTACGCGGAGGGGGCGTACGCCCCGAAGTGGTACCAGCGCCGGATCACCCGCCAGGTCCACGAACTGGCCGACGAGTTCGGCATCGGCCCCGCGGGCCGGGGCGCCGCGCGCCGCATCCGCCCCCCGGCCGCCGCCCCGCCCCAGGAACCGGGCGCGACCCAGCTCACGCTGTTGTGACCGGGCCGGACAGTCTCCGCCGCGCACAGCGGCCCCCTGTTCCTGAGGCGAGGGCCGGTTTGACCGTGACTCCGCATGCTTCCCACTCCGGCGGCGACCCGCCTCCAGCGGGAGACGGGCCGCCACGACGCGGACTCGGGCTACGCGGGCCGCAGGATGCGGAGCATGGTCGCGTACACAGGGGCATCAGGGAAAGGCTGTTGGTCGCCGATGTTCTCGTACCCCCACGACTCGTACAGCGTCTTGACCTTCGGGTGGGTCGGCTCCACCAGGAGCGTCACGCGTTCCTCCGCGCGACCGGACAGCAGCTCTTCATGGATGCGCACGGCCGTTCCGGTCTTGCGCCACGGCTGGCGCACCATCAGCTCGAACAGGGCCATGGTCCGCGTGCCGTCCTCGGCCGTCATCACCTCTGGCAGCGGCTGAAGCATCCCGGCCCACCAGCGGGAGCGGGGAGGGAGCGGGGATCCGTAGGCGTAGCCGACCGGTTCTTTACCGTCCCAGCCGATGACGACCTCCCAGGGGTCGCGGGAGACGTGGCCTTTCAGCCGCTCCTCGAACCGCTCGACGGAGAAGAACGGGTCGGAGAGCCGGTCGGCGTAGGCCTCGGCGTACACGTCCGTGAGCGTCTGCCGGATGGCGTCGAGATCCTGTCGGCCGTAGCGGCGCAGTTCCACGGTGGTCACGTGGCGGTTCCTTCCGGGTCAGGCGGTGCGGGCGTTCCATTCACGGGTGATGCGTGCGCCCGGTGCCGTGATGTTGAGCTTGGAGGTGAAGGTGGTCAGGAGGTGGGGAATGCGGCCGGTGTTGGTGGAGCCGGGCGGGGGGATGACGCTGACGGCGGTGGTGCAAGCCCGTTCGGCTTCGCCCTGGGCAAGCTGGGCGAAGGCGATGTGTACGGCGTAGTAAGCGCGGTTTCGGTGCTGGTCGGGGCGCAGAGCGGTGATACAGCGGTGACGGTGGTACTCGGCGCGCTCGGGCCCGCCCAGCCGCAGGTAGGTGATGCCGACGAGGCCGTCGAGTTCGCTGCGGGTGTAGAAGTCCATGGAGGCCGGGCGCCACTCGCCGCGGTCTGCACGCTCGAACGCCGCCTCTGCCCGCTCCAGCGCGTTCAGCGCGCGAGGGTGGTCGCCGGTCCCTGGGAGGGAGACCGCCAGACGTGCGTGGCTGAGCGAGGCATACAGGGGGTCTCCGCGGTGCACGCTGGTGGACATGGCGGCCTCGGAGGCGGCCACGGCGTCAACCCAGCGTTCCTGCTGGCCGGCGAGCATGGAGGCGTACCGCCAAATCTGGTGCTGCACCTGCCCGTCACCCGAGAGGCCCGCGAGGGTGACCGCCTTTTCCATGTGCCGCTGGGCGCGGTCGAGTTGGCGGGAGTCGACGGCTGCCCACATGGCGGTTGCGGTGAAGGTGGCCGCGAGGGCGTACAGGCGGGAGCGGATCCGTGACGTCACGGTGCCGGTGCGCTGGAGTTCTTCGGTGCGGTCGCTGAGCCGTATGGCCGCCTTCTCCAGTGTGGGGCCGCCGCCCTGCTGGTCGTCCATCTCCCAGAGGTCTGCGAGGTTTTGGCGCAGGCGCTGGACGTCCGCGGTACCAATGGTGAGGCGTGCGGCAATGGGGGTTGCGGCGAGTGTGGCGGCCGGGAGGCAGGTCACGAAGGTCCGGCGGTGCAAGGGGTCCTCCGACGGGGCTAAGGAGGTGAGGGCGGCCGGGGTCTTTCCCCGTGGCATGAACCCTAGTTCGGTGGCATCCAGGCCAGTGACCTGCTCCAGTGCCACTCGGGTCGCCGTGTTGGGCCACTTCACCCGGCCCGACTTCCAGTCCCGTACCGTGCGACCGTCGAACTTCCCTGAGCGTCCGGTGATGTGTTCGAGTGCCCTGTTCAGGTCCCGGGCAAGGCTGTTGGAGCTGTGACCATGTTCGGCCATCCACGCTTCGAGCGCCGTGTTACGCGTGGGGTCCATAACCGAACGGTACGGGACGGGGCACCCACCTAAAGGTAAAAAGATAGCCAAAATCCCCTAGGGGCTGCGAGTCGGCGGCTCGTCGTATCGCCTACCCCGGAGGCAGTAACTCTCGGTTAGGTGTCGTGTACGGCCTGACTGTGCCTGGTTCTCCTTGGGCGCAGCCGCGGACGAAATCGACCACAGCAGCGAGGCACCAATGACCACGCCCCTGGCAAAACCACCTTCCCTTCCCCCGCTCACCCCGCGTCCGTCCGGCCACCCCGGCTACAGCACGACCCTGGCCCGCGTTGAGCAGTCCGTGTCCGTCGCCCGGCTCGCCGTGTGCAGGTCATTGGAGTGCTGGGGCATCGGCAACGAGACACGTGAGACGGCCGTCGCGATCGTGTCGGAGCTGTTCACCAACGCTGTCGTGCACGGCACGGGCACCAGCGCACGTTTGATCATCGAGCGCCCGGCCGATGACCAGGTGTACGTCGCGGTCGTCGACCGGGCCGCTGACCGTCTGCCGACGCTGCGGGCTCCTTCGGACTGGGAGGACGGCGGCCGAGGTCTGATCCTGGTGGACGCGATGGCCGACCGGTGGGGGTACAACCGTCTGGGGTCACCACGCCGCTACTGGGGCAAATGCGTGTGGGCCCAACTCCTCGTCAAGGCCGAGCAGTGACCGTCCAGCCCACGGCGGGTTCGCCCCTACCGGATGTCACCCTCCTGCGCCCTCGCCAGCAGATGGCGATGGACTGCGCCCTGTGCAACGTCCGCCTGGGCGCCTCCGGCCGCGTCCTGGGTGACATACGCCACCGAGAAAATCTGTTCCGCCTATGGGCCTGCGCCCCGGTCTGCGCGCCCAGGGCCAGGGGTCCGCAGTGACCCGCCCCGCTGTCCCATAGACCGCCCCGGGCGGGGGACGTCCCTGCTCCTCCTTGCCTGCCTCAGCCCCGACCAACACACCAGAACCTGGCGTATGCCCCACGAAAGGAGCAGGTCTTGACCGTTCCGCTCCCAAAAACCGACGTGGACTGGACCGCGCTGCGGAACTTCGCGGCACTGCGCGGACAGCTCAGGGTCTCGCTGACCCCCACCTGCAATCTGAAGTGCTGGTTCTGCCACAACGAGGGCGACGTGCCGCCGCCGTTCACCCACCTGCACCGGGACGCCAAGCCCCGCGCGCGCGAACTGACTGCCGACGACTACGTGAACATCCTGCGCGGACTGCTCGGCGCCGGTCTGAAGCGGGTCTACTTCACCGGCGGCGAGCCGCTGGCGTCCAAGCTGGCGCGACCGGTTCTCACTCAGCTCCCCGTCGACGGCCCGGACACGTCCTACACGCTGATCACCAACGGGCTGCTGGTGCGCATGCATCAGGACTGGCTCGCCACGACCAGCCTGGACAAGGTGAAGGTCTCCCTGCACTACTTGTCGGACGAGTCCTTCCAAGCCATCGCCCAGACCCGCTCCGGCATCGCGACTGTCCTGGACGGCATCGAGGCCGCTCGCGAAATGTTCGAGCGGGTAGAGCTGAACACACTCATCCAGCGCGAGAACGAGCACGAGTTGCGCGACATCCTTTCCTTCGCCCTGGAGCGCAGGCTGCCGGTGCAGTTCATCGAGCTGGTGGACACCGACTTCAACGCCCAGCGGAAAGCCTCGGCCGTCGGGGCCCGGGGCATCATCGACCACCTTCGCTCCCTGACCGGCGAGGAGGAGACAGAAGTCTCAGGCACCGGCCAGGGGCGGCGGATCTTCCGCATCGACGGGATCGAGATCGACGTCATCCAACGCGAACTGGGCCGCCACCACGTCGGACAGTGCGGCACCTGCCCGGTGAAGGCCAAGTGCGTGGAGGGCTTCTGGGCCCTGCGCATGGACCACGCCGGCGGAATTCAACCCTGCTTGCTGCGGGAGGACTTACGCATGGACATCCGACCGCTCCTGTCCGATCCGGAGGCGGTCCCCCCTGCCGTGGCCCAGCACGTAGCCGCCTTCACTGAGGGCACCCTGTGAGCCCTCTGCGCGCCCCGTACACGCCCGGGGCAGATGAACGCCAGGGGCCGTTCGTGGTCCTGGAGGGCGTCTCAGGAGTCGGGAAGTCGACGCTCGCCCGCCTGCTGGCCAAGCGGCTCGACGCCACGGCGATCCACACCCTCACCGATCCGCACACCGGCTGCTCCGACACGGTCAACCGGGAGCTTCGGCCGCTTCCGCAGTTCGCCTTCTACCTCTCCGGCCTCTTGCACGTCTCCGACGCCGTACGACATCACCTCGGCACCGGGCCGGTGATCGCGGACCGGTACGCCTCCTCGGTCATGGCCTGCCACGCCGCCGTCAACCAGGTGGGCTTGGATCAGGTGCGCGAGCTGATCTCCCCGTTCCTGCCCTACCTCGTGGCGCCGGACGCCACGTTCTACCTCGTCATCTCCGACAGCTCGTTGAGGGAGCGGATGGGCACCAAGACGGACGTGAAGCAGGACGACACCGACCTGTTCGACGTCCCCGGACGCCTTGCCCGGCTCCGGGAGAACTTCCAGTCCGTCGCCGAGACCGATCCGAGCGTGGTCACGCTCCCTACCGACGACCGTAGTCCGGATGAGCTGGCCGACATCATCGTCAAGCACCTGGAGGGAAGGCGTGTTTAACCCGATCGACACCGACGCCGTCATCCGTGACGGCCGCGTCGCCGGAGCGTTCCCGGGCGAGATCCACGAGGGCGTGGCCTGGTGGGTCGCCGCCTGCTTCGTCGTGGTCAGCCAGGCCCGGCAGATGGCAGTGGCCCACGACAGCCACCCCGCCACGGACGAGTTCTACCAGCGGTTCTGCCAGGGGGCCATCAACGCCGAGCACTTCGGCTGCCGGGTCTCCAACCTCGGCACGGCCGACGAAGCCCAGCTCCTGCATGCCACGAAGGAACTCGGAGGCGTCCCCGGAGCCCTGCTGACCACGACCGACGGCGGCGGGCGGCAGACCGTCACGATCCGTCTCTACGACACGGACGGCCGGTCGGTCACCGAGGACACCGGCCTGGCCAGGTTGCGGGAGATGATCGCCTCCGACCGGGTTCCCCTCCCGGTGAATGGCCAGGCCAAGGGCCGCATCACCGAACGCCGCGACCTGGTGGAGACTCTGTGATCGACGCCGCCGAGGTCATCCGAAGCCAGACCAGCATCCTGTTCGTCACCCTGGACTCCTTGCGCTACGACGTCGCCCGCGCGGCCCTGCACGCCAGGCAGACCCCGTGCCTGGTGAAGATCCTGCCGGGCGGGGTGTGGGAGGAGCGCCGTACTCCTGGCACCTTCACCCTCCCCGCGCACATCGCGTTCTTCTCCGGCTTCCTGCCCAAGCTCCCGCAGCCCGTACAGCCGCCGCGACTGTGGGAGTGCCGCCCGCCCGCGTTCAAGGCCGTCGACGCGGGTACCTTCGTCTTCGACGCGCCGAACCTCCTCACCGGGCTCGCCCAGCACGGATACCGCACCGTGTGTATCGGTGGCGTGACCTACTTCTCGCGGGAGACCCCGCTCGGGTCGGTGCTGCCCGACATGTTCCACGAGGACCACTGGCGGCCCGAGTTCTGCTCCCCCGAGCCCGACTCCACGCGCCACCAGGTGGACCACGCCCTGACCGTCGCCGAGCAGCACGCCAACGGGCAACTGTTCCTGTTCGTCAATGTCTCCGCCACCCATGTCCCCCACGGCCACTACACCGGCGACAGCGTCGACTCCTGGCACTCCCAGGCCGCCGCGCTCGCCTACACGGACGAGCACCTCGGCCGCCTGGTCGGCGGACTCACCAGCAAGAAGAGGTGGCTGATCATCATGTGCGCCGATCACGGCGACGCCTTCGGCGAGGACGGCTACCACGGCCGTGGCATTGCTCATCCCACCGTTCTCAACGTGCCGTTCGCCGCCTGGCTGTCAGAGTAGGCGGCTACGCTCCCGGGCCATGACCGACACATCCCAGCGGGGGGCAACATGCGACGCCTCCGTCATCGTGGCCCGAGACGCGGACGGCATGGTCGCCGTCCTGACCGCCGAATTTCCCCAGCACGGCGGCGCGTACATGTTCCTGCCCGGAGGGCGCCGGGAGCCCGGCGAGACACCGGAGGAGTGCGCGCGGCGCGAGCTGCGCGAGGAAGCCGGCGTCACCGCCCAGACCTGGCGGCCCCTCGGCTCGTACGCCATCACCCTGAACGCCCCTACCCGCATCCACCTTTTCCTGGCCGAAGGTCTCACCTGCGGCCCACAGCAGCTCACGCCCAGTGAAGAGAACTTCAAACTCACATGGTGGCCCATGCCTGACGCGATCCGAGCCGCCACCGAGGGACGCTTCCTGCTTCAGGGGGGCCCGCTCGCGCTGCTGCTGGCCCAGCAGGTCATCGCAGCCTGACGGGAGCGATTCCCTGATGCCGTCCCCCGACCCGAGCAGGGGATACGGTCAGGCGCCCGGGAGGCGGCCGAGCGCCTCGCCGGCCGCCGTCGCGAGGCGGGGGTGGTCCCTGGCCGCCGTCAGGACGGGGCGTGCGCGGGCGTCGCCGAGGCGGCCCAGGCCCTCGACGCAGGCGAGCGCGACGCGCCAGTGCGGCTCGTCCGGGGAGAGCAGCCGTTGCAGCGTGGTGATCAGCGCCGGTACGGACTCGGGCGCCCGTAACTCGGCGAGCAGCCGCACCGGGTGCAGCGCGTAGGCCGTACGGAGCCCGTTGGTGGCGAGCGCGGCGGCGGCCCGGGAGGTACGCGGGTCACCGAGCCGGGCCAGGGCGTACGAGGCGGAGACGCAGCGCTCCGGATCGCGGTGGTTGAGGAGCAGCACCAGCGCCTCGAAGGCCCGCGCGTCACCGGCGCAGCCGAGCCGGAAGGCGGCGATCTCCAGCGCCCACAGGGGCTGCCCGCGCCCGACGAGGACATCGGCCAGCGCTTCCCTGTCGTCGGTACCGATCAGCCGCCGGTACACGACGGAACCCCCGGACTCGTCCTTCGTCCGGTCGGCGAGCGAGCGGAAGTCCTCGTCCATGAGATCAGGATATCGACGCCCACCAGCGTCAACCACGCCCCGACCGGCCACTCTTGGCGGGTACGGGGCCGTTGCCGCGCCGAGTGACGCGGCGCACAGCGACCCAGCTCTGGCGCGCTCGTTACCGGTCGGTTAACCTCAGATGAGCGGATACCCTCCGCTGCTCGCGAGGGCCTGGTGACGCAGCCGCCGCGAGCGCTCCCCGGCGGTGCTGTCGGTTCGGCACCGCGATACGGCGTGGCCCCGGAACAGGGTCCGCCGCCGCTCCACCGCGCTTTTTCCCTGTGCCGTGCTCCCCGCCGCGTGCCCGCACGCCGGCCCACGCGCCCGCCGCGCCCCGCGCCCGCGCGCCCCTCAGCAAGCCGTCACTCACCCCTGGAGTCCCCTGATGGACATCCCTCTCTCCACCATCGCCGTCGTCGGCCTCGGCACGATGGGGACCGGCATCGCCGAGGTCCTGGCCCGGGCGGGCCGCGAGGTCATCGGCATCGACATCAGCGACGCCGCAGCCCGCCGGGCGGTACAGGCCCTGGAGGCGTCCACCGCGCGGGCCGTCGGGCGCGGCCGGATCAGCGCGGCGGAGCGGCGGACCGTCCTCGCCCGGTTCCGTACCTTCTCCGACCTGCGCGCCGCCGCCGACGCCGGTCTGGTGATCGAGGTGGTGCCCGAGTCGTACGAGACCAAGCTGGGCGTCCTGCGCGCGCTGGACGGGATCGTCGCGCCCACCGCCGTCCTCGCGACCGGCACCAACGCCCTCTCGGTGACCCGGCTCGCGGCCGAATCGGCCCACCCCGAGCGGGTGCTCGGGCTGCACTTCTTCAATCCGGCCCCGGCGATGAAGCTGGTCGAGGTGGTCTCCTCGGTGCTCACCGCGCCGCGGGCCGTCGCCGCCGTCACCGCGCTCGCCCGCGAGCTGGGCAAGGAGCCGGTCGCGGTGGGCGACCGGCCCGGCTTCGTCGCGGACGGGCTGCTCTTCGGCTATCTCAACCAGGCCGCCGCGATGTACGAGGCCAGGTACGCCTCCCGTGAGGACATCGACGCGGCGATGCGGCTGGGCTGCGGGCTGCCGATGGGGCCGCTCGCGCTGCTCGACCTGATCGGCGTCGACACCGCCCGTACCGTGCTGGACGCGATGTACGCGGCCTCCCACGACCGGCTGCACGCCCCCGCGCCGGTCCTGCGGCAGCTCAGCGACGCCGGGCTGACCGGCCGGAAGTCGGGGCGCGGCTTCTACACGTACGAGGCGCCGGGCAGCGCCGTCGCCGTGCCGGACGCGCTCACCCCCTCCCCCGCCGCCGGCACCGTCCCCGGCCGTCAGGTCGCCTCGGTGGGCGTCGTGGGCTCCGGCACGATGGCGAGCGGGATCGCCGAGGTCTTCGCCGTGGCGGGGTACGGCGTGGTGCTCGCCGCCCGGAGTCCGGAGAAGGCGGCGGCGGCCAGGGACCGGATCGCGAAGTCCCTCGCCCGTTCCGTCGGGAGAGGCAGGATCAGCGCCGGGGCCCGGGACGCCACGCTCGCGCGGATCGTGCCGGCCGGGTCGCTCGACGCGCTCGCCGAGGTGGATCTCGCCGTCGAGGCGGTGGCCGAGGACCTGGAGGTCAAACGGCGGCTCTTCGCCACGCTCGACAAGGTCTGCCGGCCCGGCGCGGTGCTGGCCACCACGACCTCCTCGCTCCCCGTGGTGGCCTGTGCCCGCGCCACCGCGCGCCCGGAGGACGTCGTCGGCATGCACTTCTTCAACCCCGCCCCGGCGATGAAGCTGGTCGAGGTGGTCCGTACGGTCCTCACCTGCGACGAGGCCCACGCCACCGTCCGCGAGGTGGCCGCCACCGTCCGCAAACACCCGGTGGAGTGCGGCGACCGCGCCGGTTTCATCGTGAACGCGCTGCTCTTCCCGTATCTGAACAACGCGGTGAAGATGGTCGAGCAGCACTACGCGACGCCCGACGACATCGACGCCGCGATGAAGCTGGGCGGCGGCTATCCGATGGGCCCCTTCGAACTGCTCGACGTGGTCGGCCTCGATGTCTCCCTCGCCATCGAACGCGTCCTGCACCGCGAGTTCCGCGACCCGGGGCTGGCCCCGGCGCCGCTGCTGGAGCATCTCGTGGCGGCGGGGTGCCTGGGCCGCAAGACGGGCCGCGGCTTCCGTGAGTACGCGCGGCGCTGACCCGGGCTCCGGACGGGGCGGACCGCCCGGCCCCGAGCCGGGCGGTCCCCGGCCGGGTGCTCCCGAGCCGGGCCGTCCGAAGCCGGGCGGACCGGGCCCGCGGGCGCGCTCTCCTGCGCCGATGCAGTACGTTCACCTCATGTCCCAGCCCGCCAAGTCCTCCCGTACGAGCACCCGGTCCGACGCCCCGGAGAGCGCCGCGGGCACCCGTGCCGCCGCCCAGCGGCTGAAGATGCGCCGCGAGCTGGCCGCGGCGGCCATGGAGCTGTTCGCCACCAAGGGGTACGAGGCGACGACCGTCGACGAGATCGCCGCCGCCGCCGGGGTCGCGCGCCGTACCTTCTTCCGGCACTTCCGCTCCAAGGAAGAAGCGATCTTCCCGGACCACGACGACACCCTCGTACGCGCGGAGGCGGTGCTGAACGCCGCGCCCTCCCACGAGCACCCGCTCGACACGGTCTGCCGGGGCATCAAGGAGGTCATGCGGATGTACGCGGCCTCCCCCGCGGTTTCCGTGGAGCGCTACCGGCTGACCCGCGAGGTCCCCACGCTCCGGGAGCGCGAGATCGCCTCCGTGGCCCGCTACGAGCGGCTGTTCACCCGCTATCTGCTGGGCCACTTCGACGAGCGCGACCACACCGACGGCAACGACGACCCGCTGCTCGCCGAGGTGGCCGCGTCCGCCGTCGTCACCGCGCACAACCATGTGCTGCGGCGCTGGCTGCGGGCCGGCGGCGAGGGCGATGTCGAGGGGCAGCTCGACCACGCCTTCGCGATCGTCCGCGACACCTTCGGCACGGGCATCGGCGCGGGCCGGGCCATGGGCCGGACGCCGCAGCGGCCGGCGGCGTCCGCCCGCACCAGCGGGGAGGTGCTGGTGACGGTGGCACGCACGGACGCGCCGCTGGACGAGGTCATGCGCGTGATCCAGCAGGCCCTCAAGGACGCCTGAGCCCCGCACCCCAGACCCGCACCCCAGCCCACCCCACCCCACCCCACTGCGGACCGGCGCCGTCGCGCCGGGAAGTGATACGTACCGGCCTCCGGGCGGTAGGTATGGCTCATGCGTGCCACGTGCCCGACAACTGAGACAGAAAAATGGCACCCAGTGCCTTGCCAGGTGTCACAGGGTGCCATACGTTGATGTTGTCCGGCTGTTCCCACGAGCGATCCCGCCCGTGCGCCCGGACGCCTGCGTCACAGGCACCGCACCTCCGCGCCCACCCGGCGCCGTTCCAGCGGCAGACCGACCGCCGCCGCACCCGTCAGACCCGCCGAACCGACGGCACACCTCCACCGCAGTCACGTAAGCGACCCCTCGCATTCGCATCCCAGCTTCGCCGGAGGCACCACCGTGAAGGACATCCTGGACGCGATCCAGTCGCCGGACACCACGTCCGCCGACTTCGCCGCACTGCCCCTCCCCGGCTCGTACCGCGCGGTGACCGTGCACAAGGACGAGACGGAGATGTTCGCGGGTCTGGCCACCCGGGAGAAGGACCCGCGCGCCTCGCTCCATCTCGACGAGGTGCCGGTGCCCGAACTCGGCCCGGGTGAGGCCCTCGTGGCCGTCATGGCCAGCTCGGTGAATTACAACTCCGTCTGGACCTCGATCTTCGAGCCCCTGCCGACCTTCGGATTCCTGGAGCGGTACGGCAGGCTCAGCGACCTCACCAAGCGGCACGACCTGCCGTACCACGTCATCGGATCCGACCTGGCGGGCGTCGTCCTGCGTACCGGACCCGGCGTCAACGCCTGGCACCCCGGGGACGAGGTCGTCGCGCACTGCCTCTCCGTCGAGCTGGAGTCGTCCGACGGGCACAACGACACGATGCTCGACCCCGAGCAGCGGATCTGGGGGTTCGAGACCAACTTCGGCGGTCTTGCGGAGCTGGCGCTGGTGAAGTCCAATCAGCTCATGCCCAAACCCCAGCATCTGAGCTGGGAGGAGGCGGCGGCGCCCGGACTCGTCAACTCGACCGCGTACCGCCAGCTCGTTTCCCGCAACGGTGCCGGGATGAAGCAGGGGGACAACGTGCTGATCTGGGGCGCGAGCGGAGGGCTCGGCTCGTACGCCACACAGTTCGCGCTCGCCGGTGGGGCGAACCCGGTCTGTGTCGTGTCCAGCGACCACAAGGCCGAGCTCTGCCGGCGGATGGGCGCCGAGGCGATCATCGACAGGACCGCCGAGGAGTACCGGTTCTGGAAGGACGAGCACCACCAGGACCCGCGCGAGTGGAAACGGTTCGGCAAGCACATCCGCGAGCTGACCGGCGGCGAGGACGTGGACATCGTCTTCGAGCACCCGGGGCGCGAGACGTTCGGCGCCAGTGTGTACGTCACCCGCAAGGGCGGCACGATCGTCACCTGCGCCTCGACCTCCGGCTACACCCACGAGTACGACAACCGCTACCTGTGGATGTCGCTCAAGCGGATCGTCGGCTCGCACTTCGCCAACTACCGCGAGGCGTGGGAGGCCAACCGCCTCGTCGCCAAGGGGAGGATCCACCCGACCCTGTCGAAGGTGTACGCGCTGGAGGACACCGGACAGGCCGCGTACGACGTGCACAGCAACCGGCACCAGGGCAAGGTCGGCGTGCTCGCGCTGGCACCGCGCGAGGGCCTGGGCGTGCGCGACGAAGAGCTGCGGGCCCGTCATCTCGACGCCATCAACCGCTTCAGGGACCTCTGACCCGCCCCCGCCCGACCGCCCGAACGCCTGACCGTCTGAATGCCCGAACGCCTGAATGTCTGAGGGTTCCCACATGACCGATCGTCAGAAGGACCGGCCCTGGCTCATGCGGACGTACGCCGGTCACTCGACCGCCGAGGCGTCCAACGAGCTGTACCGGCGCAATCTCGCCAAGGGCCAGACCGGCCTGTCCGTCGCCTTCGACCTGCCGACCCAGACCGGGTACGACCCGGACCACGTCCTCGCCCGCGGCGAGGTCGGCCGGGTCGGGGTGCCGGTCTCGCACCTCGGCGACATGCGCCGGCTCTTCCAGGACATCCCCCTGGAGCGCACCAACACCTCGATGACCATCAACGCCACGGCCATGTGGCTGCTGGCGCTCTACCAGGTCGTCGCGGAGGAGCAGGGCGCGGATCCGGCCGCGCTCCAGGGCACGACGCAGAACGACATCGTCAAGGAGTACCTGTCGCGCGGGACGCATGTCTTCCCGCCGGTGCCGAGTCTGCGGCTGACCACGGACATGATCACGTACACGGTGAACCACCTGCCCCGGTGGAACCCGATCAACATCTGCAGCTACCACCTCCAGGAGGCCGGGGCGACCCCGGTCCAGGAGATCGCGTACGCGATGTCCACCGCGATCGCCGTGCTCGACGCGGTCTTCGCGTCGGGCCGGATCCCCGAGGAGCGCCGGGGCGATGTCGTCGGACGGATCTCCTTCTTCGTCAACGCGGGCGTGCGCTTCGTCGAGGAGATGTGCAAGATGCGGGCCTTCTCCCGCATCTGGGACCGGATCACCCGGGAGCGGTACGGCATCGAGAACGCCAAGCAGCGCCGCTTCCGCTACGGCGTCCAGGTCAACTCCCTGGGGCTGACCGAGGCCCAGCCGGAGAACAACGTGCAGCGGATCGTCCTGGAGATGCTGGCCGTGACGCTCTCCAAGGACGCCCGCGCCCGCGCCGTCCAGCTTCCCGCCTGGAACGAGGCGCTGGGGCTGCCGCGGCCCTGGGACCAGCAGTGGTCGCTCCGTATCCAGCAGGTGCTGGCGCACGAGAGCGATCTGCTGGAGTACGCGGACCTCTTCGACGGCTCGCACGTCGTCGAGGCCAAGGTCGCCGAGCTGGTCGACGGGGCCCTGGCGGAGATCGGCCGGATCGAGGAGATGGGCGGCGTGCTGGCGGCCGTCGAGTCCGGGTATCTCAAGTCGCGGCTCGTCTCCGCGCACGCGGAGCGCCGGGCGCGGATCGAGTCGGGCGAGGAGCGGATCGTCGGCGTCAACTGTTACGAGTCCACCGAGCCCAGCCCGCTCACCGCCGACCTCGACGCGGCGATCATGACGGTCGACCCGGCGAACGAGGCCCGGGTCGTGGCGGCCCTCGGCGCCTGGCGCGACGCGCGGGACGAGACCAGGGCCACCGACGCGCTGACCGCCCTCAAGAAGGCCGCCGCCTCCACCGCCAATCTGATGGAGGCGACCATCGAGTGCGCCCGCGCCGGGGTGACGACCGGCGAGTGGTCCTGGGCGCTGCGCGACGTGTTCGGCGAGTTCCGCGCGCCCACCGGGGTGGGCGGGGCGCCGGTCGCGGTGACCGCCGAACCGGGCACGCCGCTCGCCGCCGTACGGGAGAAGGTGACCCGTACCGCCGCGGAGCTGAGCTCCGGGCGGCTGCGGCTGCTGGTCGGCAAGCCCGGCCTGGACGGGCACTCCAACGGGGCCGAGCAGATCGCCGTACGCGCCAGGGACGCCGGCTTCGAGGTGGTCTACCAGGGCATCAGACTGACGCCCGAGCAGATCGTCGGAGCCGCCCTCGCCGAGGACGTGCACTGTGTGGGCCTGTCGATCCTGTCGGGCTCGCACGCCGCGCTGGTGCCCGATGTGCTCGGGCGGCTGCGCGAGGCCGGCGCGGGCGAGCTGCCGGTGATCGTCGGCGGGATCATCCCGAACGCCGACGCCGAGGCGCTGCGGGCGGCCGGAGTGGCCGCCGTCTTCACCCCGAAAGACTTCGGGATCACGGAGATCATCGGCCGTATCGTCGACGAGATCCGGAAAGCGAACAAACTCGACCCCTTGGAGGTCCCCTCATGACCGCGCCCGCCACCCCCGAGAGCCCCGCCGGGAACCGGCTGCGTCCGCGCCGCTCCTGTCTCGCCGTACCGGGCTCCAACCCGCGTTTCCTGGAGAAGGCGCAGGGGCTCCCGGCCGACCAGGTCTTCCTCGATCTGGAGGACGCGTGTGCGCCGCTCGCCAAGGAGGGCGCCCGGCACACCATCGTCGACGCGCTCAACAAGGGCGACTGGACGGGCAAGACGCGCGTCGTACGCGTCAACGACTGGACGACGCACTGGACGTACCGCGACGTCATCACGGTCGTGGAGGGCGCGGGGCAGAACCTGGACTGCCTGATGCTGCCGAAGGTCCAGGACGCGCAGCAGATCATCGCCCTCGATCTGCTGCTCACCCAGATCGAGCGGACGATGGGGTTCGAGGTCGGCAGGATCGGCATCGAGGCGCAGATCGAGAACGCCAAGGGGCTGGTGAACGTCGACGAGATCGCCGCCGCCTCACCGCGTCTGGAGACGATCGTCTTCGGTCCCGCCGACTTCATGGCCTCGATCAACATGAAGACGCTGGTGGTCGGGGAGCAGCCGCCCGGCTATGGCGCGGATGCCTATCACTACATTCTGATGCGGATTCTGATGGCGGCCCGTACCCACGATCTCCAGGCCATCGACGGCCCGTACCTTCAGATCCGTGATGTGGACGGGTACCGCGAGGTGGCGCGGCGGGCGGCGGCGCTCGGTTACGACGGCAAGTGGGTGCTGCACCCGGGTCAGATCGAGGCGTCCAACGAGATCTTCTCGCCGTCGCAGGAGGACTACGACCACGCCGAGCTGATCCTGGACGCGTACGAGTGGCACACCTCGGCGGCGGGCGGGGCGAAGGGCTCGGCGATGCTCGGCGACGAGATGATCGACGAGGCCAGCCGGAAGATGGCGCTGGTGATCTCGGGCAAGGGCCGGGCCGCGGGGATGCGGCGTACCGCCGGCTTCGAAGCGCCGGAGGGCTGAGCGATGCAGTTCGGACGCACCTTCGAGGAGTTCGAGATCGGCGCGGTCTACAAGCACTGGCCGGGCAAGACGGTCACGGAGTACGACGACCATCTGTTCTGCCTGCTCACGATGAACCACCATCCGCTGCACCTGGACAGCAACTACGCCGAGAGCTCGACGGACTTCGGGAAGAACGTCGTCGTCGGGAACTACGTCTACTCGCTGCTGCTGGGCATGTCGGTGCCGGACGTGTCGGGCAAGGCCATCGCCAATCTGGAGGTGGAGTCGCTCAAGCACGTGGCACCCACCTTCCACGGCGACACGCTGTACGGCGAGACGCTCGTGCTGGACAAGACCCCGTCGAGGTCCCGGAGCGACCGGGGCGTCGTGTACGTGGAGACCAAGGGCTACAAGCAGGACGGCACGGTCGTCTGCGTCTTCCGGCGCAAGGTGATGGTGCCGACCGCGACCTATGTGAAGGAACGCGGCGGCGAGCAGCCGGGCCGCCCTCAGCCGCAGGAGAAGTGACGCCATGAGCCGACTCGCCCGGACCGCCGACCTGACCGAGGTCCAGCAGGAGATCCTGGCCACCGTGAGGGACTTCGTCGACAAGGAGATCCTGCCGGTCGCCACCGAACTGGAGCACCGCGACGAATACCCCACCCGGATCGTCGAGGGCCTGCGGGAACTCGGGCTCTTCGGGCTGATGATCCCCGAGGAGTACGGCGGTCTCGGCGAGTCGCTGCTCACCTACGCGCTCTGCGTGGAGGAGATCGCCCGGGGCTGGATGTCCGTGTCGGGCATCATCAACACCCACTTCATCGTGGCGTACCTGCTCAAGCAGCACGGCACGCAGGAACAGAAGGACACGTTCCTGCCGCGGATGGCCGAGGGCGAGGTGCGTGGCGCGTTCTCGATGTCGGAGCCCGGGCTCGGCTCCGATGTCTCCGCGATCACCTCGAAGGGGGTCAGGGACGGGGACGCGTACGTACTGAACGGCCAGAAGATGTGGCTGACCAACGGCGGCACGTCGAACCTGGTCGCGGTGTTGTGCCGGACGGACGAGGGCCACCCGGAGGGCACGGCCCCGCACCGGTCGATGACCACGTTCCTGGTGGAGAAGGAGCCCGGCTTCGGTGAGGTGCTTCCGGGGCTCACCATCCCCGGGAAGATCGACAAGATGGGGTACAAGGGCGTCGACACCACCGAGCTGATCATGGACGGAGTGCGCATTCCGGCCAATCGGGTCCTCGGCGGGGCCACCGGCCGAGGGTTTTACCAAATGATGGACGGGGTGGAAGTGGGCCGGGTGAATGTCGCGGCGCGTGGTTGCGGCGTCGCTCAGCGCGCCTTCGAGCTGGGCGTCTCGTATGCCCAGCAGCGTCATACTTTCGGCAAGCCGATCGCCCAGCACCAGGCGATCCAGTTCAAGCTGGCCGAGATGGCTACCAAAGTCGAGGCCGCCCATGCCATGATGGTCAACGCGGCACGCAAAAAGGACTCCGGGGAACGAAACGACCTGGAGGCAGGGATGGCGAAGTACCTCGCCTCCGAATACTGCAAGGAGGTCGTCGAGGACGCCTTCCGGATCCACGGCGGTTACGGCTTCTCCAAGGAGTACGAGATCGAGCGCCTCTACCGCGAGGCGCCGATGCTGCTGATCGGCGAGGGTACCGCCGAGATCCAGAAAATGATCATCGGCCGCCGCCTGCTGGAGGAGTACCGATTCCAGGGTTAATTATCGGCTTTGAACCGCTTTGTCGGCGAAGAAAATCACACCCTGTCGTGCTCTGCCGCACGCTTCAAGCCGCCCGACTCGGGTGCTGGCTTGCTCAGTTGCGGCTCGTAACCAGTACCATCGCTGGAAAGCCGCCGTCCCCCGTTGCCAGCGCGGCATCATCCGCTACGAAGGTCATCCATGCCCCACAGCCAAACCTCTGCACCACGCGGCCGGGTCCGCATCGCTCGCGGAGCATCGCCGTGGCTTCTCCCGACCGTCGCCACCGCGGCGATCGGACTGGCCCGCGCGCGCAGCTCCAAGCGTGCGGCAGTCCTCGCTGTGCCCGCCACCGCGCTCGCGGCGGGCATGCTGTGGTTCTTCAGAGACCCGGAGCGCGAGATCACGCAGGGCCGGGTCATCTCCCCGGCCGACGGTGTGGTGCAGAGCATCATGCCGTGGAAGGACGGCCGTACGCGGGTCGCCATCTTCATGAGCCCGCTGAACGTCCATGTCAACCGCGCTCCCCTCGCGGGAACCGTGACGTCCGTGGAGCACATCCCCGGAGGGTTCGTCCCGGCGTTCAACAAGGAGAGCGAGAACAACGAGCGCGTCGTCTGGCACTTCGACACCGAGCTGGGTGACATCGAGATGGTGCAGATCGCCGGCGCGGTGGCCCGGCGCATCGTCCCGTACCTGCCCCAGGGGACCAAGGTGGAGCAGGGCGAGCGCATCGGCCTGATCCGCTTCGGCTCACGCGTCGACATCTACCTTCCGGAAGGTGTCGAGGTCGCCGTCGAGGTCGGCCAGACCACGACCGCAGGGGTGACTCGAATTGACCGTGATTGATCCCGACACGCAAGCCGGGTGGGCCGCCGAGGCCGAGGCGGAGGCGGAAGCCGACGCGGAGGACATGCCGCTCTCACTGCGGCTGTCGATAGCGGACACCCTCACGCTCGGCAACGCCACCTGCGGCTTCATGGCCGTCTACTTCACCACGACCGGCATCCTGATCCCGCACCTCACGGGCAGTGACGAGAGCGGCATGGCGCGGCACTCCGCCGCGACCGCCGTGATCCTGATGCTCGCGGCGGCGATCTTCGACCTGTGCGACGGGCTCGTGGCGCGCAAGCTGCGCAGCTCGCCGATGGGCGCGGAGCTGGACAACCTCTCCGACCTGATCAGCTTCGGTCTCGCCCCGGCCTATTTCGTACTGGTGTACGGAATGGTCGCGGACGACGCGCATCAACGGGTCTCGGCGCTGGCCGCGGTCGTGGTGCTGCTGGCCGTCGTGCTACGGCTCGCGAGATTCTCCTGCGTGACGCTGAAGGACGGCATGTTCCAGGGGATGCCATCCCCCTTCGGCGCGCTGACGGTCGTCTCGATCGTCCTGCTGGAGCTGCCCTTCGTACCGACGACGCTCGCGATCGTCGGGGTGGCGTGGCTGATGGTGAGCCGCGTCGAGTACCCGAAGCCGCGGGGTGTCCTCGCGGTGGCCATGCTGGGCTGGATCGTGGCCGCGATGGGGCTGCTGGCTGCGTGGGCGTTCGACGCGCCCGGCGGTCAGCTCCTGCTCCAGACCGGCTGTGCGCTCCAGGTGGTGACGGGTGCGGTGATCCCGCTCTTCGCCACGGCACGACGGGTGAACACCTTCCGCGGCAACCGCCGCGAGGCACGGGCCGCGCAGCTCCCGTAAGCGCGCGGACGGCATACGGAAGGGGCCCGGGCGGACAGCCCGGGCCCCTTCCGTTTCCGTGTGTCCGGCGGCTCGGCTCAAGCCCGGCTCGGGCTCAGCTCAGGCTCAGCTCAGCTCGGGCTCGGGCTCGGGCTCAGCTCAGGAAGTCGCGGGCGATGTCCGCCGCCACACGTTCCAGCAGGGGGCCCGCCTGGGCCATGCAGCGGGCCGGGTCCGGTTCGAGGTGCGTGAGGGCGTAGGCGCGGCGGATACCGGCCCTGCCCAGCGCCTCCGGCGGCAGGACCAGCCGGCCGCAGACCGCGATCACCTCGATGCCCCGCGCACGGGCCGCCGCCGCGACGCCCGCGGGCGCCTTGCCGTGCAGCGTCTGCTCGTCGAGCGAGCCCTCCCCCGTGATCACCAGGGTGGCCCGGGCCAGGGCGGGGGCGAAGCCCAGTACGTCGAGCATCACCTCGATGCCGGGGCGGAAGGCGGCGCCGAGCCCGACGAGCGCGCCGTAGCCGATGCCGCCCGCCGCGCCGGCGCCGGGCGAGAGCGCGAGGGCGGCGGCCCGGGGGCCCACGGCCGTCTCCAGGACCGTCGCGTAATGGGCGAGGGCCGCGTCGAGGACGGCGATGTCCTCGGGGCTCGCGCCCTTCTGCGCCCCGTAGACGGCGGGGGCGCCCTGGGGTCCGGTCAGCGGGTTGTCGACATCGCTGGCGAGGACGATCTCCGTACCGGCGAGCCGGGTGTCGAGGCCGGAGAGATCGGCGGTGGCGAGGTCCCGCAGTCCGCCGCCGCCCGGGCCGACGGGCTTGCCGTCCGCGTCCAGGAAGCGCGCGCCGAGCGCGGCGAGCATCCCGGCGCCGCCGTCGGTGGTGGCGCTGCCGCCGACGCCGAAGACGATGGTCCGCGCGCCCGCGTCGAGCGCGGCGCGCAGCAGCTCGCCGGAGCCGTACGTCGTGGCGGTGAGGGGGGCGAAGACGCCCTCGGGGAGGTGCTGGAGGCCCGATGCCTCGGCCATCTCCAGGACGGCCGTACCGTCCCGCAGGGCGTAGGCGGCGGTGACCGGGTCGCCCAGGGGGCCCGTCACACGGGTCTCGTGGCGCTCGAAACCGGCCGCCACGGCCGCCGCGACCGTACCGTCGCCGCCGTCCGCGACCGGCAGGGTCTCCACCGGCACATCGGGGGCGACCTGCCGGAGCCCGGCCGTCACCCGCTCGGCGACCTGCGCCGCCGTGAGCGATCCTTTGAACTTGTCCGCCGCGATCAGTACCCGCGCGGTCGTGGACACCGCTCCGTCCGTCACTATGCATCCCTTACGTTCGAACAGGCAGTCGCGCCGGTCCTGACCTTATCCGCCCGGTGGCTCCCTGCCCAGGAGCGGTGGCGCGGACACGGAACGGGAGAGGGCGGTGGCGGCGACCGGGATGCACCCGTCCGCCCGCCACCGCCCTCAGGTGCGGCGACACGTCCTAGGACGCCGTCCCCGCGTTCATCCGCCATCTGGTCGCGGCAGCCGCCACCTCGTGCTCGGACCGGACGCGGAGGCAGGCGCCGGGGTTGCCGATGGCCGGGGCTCCGGTCACCGCGACGACGAGGGAGTAGAGCGTCGACGACGCCGTGACGAAGAGCCGGTTGTTCCTGGGGCCGCCGAAGCACATGTTGGAGATGCCCACCGGGAAGACGATCCGGCCGATCAGGGTGGCGTCGGGGGCGTAGCAGTGCATGCCTCCGGCGCCGGCGGCCACCCAGACGCGGCCCTCGTCGTCAAAGCTGATGCTGTCGAACTGGCTGTCGGTGAGCGGCGCCTCGGCGAAGACGGTGCCGTCGGAGAGCTTCTGGCCGTCGTACACGTCGTAGGCGCGCACCTGGCCCGCGAGGGTGTCGGCGATGAGCAACTGCCGCTCGTCCGGGGAGAAGCTCAGGCCGTTCGGGGCGCCGAAGCCGTCGGCCATGACGCGAACGCGGCCGGTCTCCGGGTCCACCCGGTAGACGTTGCTGGCGCCGATCTCGCTCTCGCCGCGGTGTCCCTCGTAGTCGCTGATGATGCCGAAGATCGGGTCGGTGAACCAGATCGAGCCGTCGGAGTGCACGACCACGTCGTTGGGGCTGTTGAACCTCTTGCCCCGGTAGCGGTCGGCGATCACGGTGATCGAACCGTCGTACTCGGTACGGGTGATACGGCGGTTGCCCTGCTCGCAGGTGATCAACCGGCCCTCGCGGTCGAGGGCGTTGCCGTTGCTGTTGCCCGCGCCGGTCCTGAACTCCCCGACGGCGCCGGTCGCTTCGTCCCAGCGCAGCATGCGGTCGTTGGGGATGTCGCTGAAGATCACCTGGCGCCAGGCGGGGACGTACACGGGGCCCTCGCACCAGCGCGAGCCGTCGAAGAGCAGTTCCAGGCGCCGGTCCCCGTTGGCGGGGATACGGAACCTCTCGTCCAGGATCTCGTAAATGCCCGAGCGCGGTTCTAATGACACGGTCTCTCCCATTCAGGGTCTATATCAAGCCTCATTCAGACTTAGGCAGATTTACAGGGTTGCCTGTGATACCCACAAGGGTTGCCAGGAAATCTCCACAAACGAAACCTTCACAACCGAAATGCCCTAAGGTACTTGGGGCCTGTGCCTTCCGCTACGGACAGCGAAAGGCCCGGCCGCGACGGGGGTCGCGGCCGGGCCGGCAGGGGCGGGACGGGCGGGAACTGCGCAGGTCGGACGGGTGGGGTCAGCGGACCGCGGTCAGCAGGCTCCGGTCCTCCTCCGGTTCGGGCCGGTCCAGCTTGGCGCCCTCGATGTCCAGGTCGGGCAGCAGCCGGTCGAGCCAGCGGGGCAGCCACCAGGCGCCCTTGCCGACCAGCGCGAGGATGGCAGGCACCAGAGTCATCCGGACGAGGAACGCGTCGACCATGATGCCGACGGCGAGACCGAAGGCGATCGGCTTGAGCGTGAGGTCCTCGGCGGTCACGAAGCTCGCGAACACCGCGAACATGATCAGCGCCGCGGCGGTGACGACCCGCGAGGCGTGCCGGGACCCGGCGATCACCGACTCGTAGTGCCTGCCGGTGTGGACGAAGTCCTCCCGCATCCGGGAGACGAGGAAGACCTCGTAGTCCATCGCCAGTCCGAACAGCACCGCGATCAGGATGATCGGCATGAAGCTGAACACCGGTCCGGCGGTCGGCACCCCGATCAGATCGGCGAGCCAACCCCACTGGAAGACGGCGACGACCGCGCCGAACGCCGCGCCCACCGAGAGCAGGAATCCGAAGGCCGCCTTGAGCGGGACGACGATCGAGCGGAAGACCAGCAGCAGGAGGACGAGCGCCAGTCCGACCACGATCGAGGCGAACGGCACCAGGGAGGCGCTGAGCTTGTCGGAGACGTCGATCGCCGCGGCGGTCGAGCCGGTGACCAGGATCTCGGCGTCCGCCTTCGCGGCCAGCTCGGGGGTCTCGGCGCGGATGTCGCGGACGAGTCCCTCCGTACGCTCGTCACGCGGCCCGGCCTTCGGGACCACGGTCAGGACCGCCGTGGTGCCGTCCTCGCTGACCTGGGGCGCGCTGATGGAGACGACCTCGGGCAGGTCGAGCCGCCCCAGACCGGCCGCCACCTCGGCGGCGGCGGGCGCGGGGTCGCCGTCCGCGCTCTGGACGAGGACGAGCAGCCGGCCGTTGCGCCCGGGGCCGAAGGCGTCGGAGATCAGGTCGTACGCCTTGCGCTGGGTCGACTCGGGCGCGGCGGTGCCGTTGTCGGGCATGGCCAGGGCGAGCTGGGAGGCCGGGACCGCTACGGCGCCGAGCCCGATGACGACGGCGAGCACGGTGGCGAGCGGCCTGCGGGTGACCAGCCGGGCCCAGCGCTCGCCGCCGGACGGCCGCCTGCTGCCGCCGGTGGCGCGCTCGCGGCGCTCGGCCCGCGAACCGGGCTTCGGCCGCAGCCGGGTCCCGGCGAAGCCGAGCAGGGCGGGCAGCAGGGTGATCGCGACCGCCACGGCCATCAGTACGGTGCCGGCGGCGGCCAGCCCCATGACGCTCAGGAACGGGATTCCGACGACGGAGAGCCCGGAGAGCGCGATGATCACGGTGAGTCCGGCGAAGACCACGGCGCTGCCCGCGGTGCCGGTGGCCCGCGCCGCCGACTCCTCCGCGTCCATGCCGTTCGCCAACTGGGTACGGTGCCGGGAGAGGATGAGCAGGGCGTAGTCGATGCCCACCGCGAGCCCGACCATCAGCGCCAGGCTCGGCGCGGTGGAGGAGACGGTGGCGATGTTGGACACCAGCAGCAGTCCGACGAGCCCGATGGCCAGCCCGATCAGGGCGGTGAGCAGCGGAAGTCCGGCGGCCAGCAGGGAGCCGAAGGTGAGGATGAGGACGATGATCGCCACACCGAGGCCGATCACCTCGCCGATGCCCACGGTGAGCCCGGCGGTGCTGTAGATCGTGCCGCCGACCTCGGCCTGGAGGCCACTGGAGCGCGCCGAACCGGCGATCTCCTCCAGTGCGGTGACGCTGGAGTCCTCCAGGGCGTCGCGCTTGATCGGGTAGAGGACCTGGGCCAGCGCCGTGCGCTGGTCGGCGGAGACGGACTTCGTCTCGAAGGGGTCGACGGCGGTCTCGACCTGGGGTGCCTTCGCGGCCTCCCGTACGGTCTTCTGGATGACGGCGCGGAAGGCCGGGTCGTTGACGGTCGCGCCCTCGGGGGCGACGAAGACGAGTTGCGCGGTGACACCGGTGGCGGCGGGCTGCGACTTCTCCAGTACGTCGATGCCCTTCTGCGACTGGGAGCCGGGGATGGTGGCCTCGCTGTCGAGATGCGAGCCGAAGGTGGCTAAGCCGCCGATCGTCAGCGCGATCAGGAGCAGCCAGCCGATGAGGAAGCCGCCTCGGTGACGGAACGCGGTCCGGCCGAGCGAGTAGAGCAGGGTGGCCATCGAATTGTTCCTTCAGCCGTTGGAATGTTCGGAATCGTCGGTAGGAGAAGCAGGCGCGCTGTGCGGGGCGCGCGGGCTGTGCGGAGTGTGCGGGTCGTGCGGGGTCTGTGGGTCGTGCGGGCTGTGCGGGGTCTGCGGGTCGATCAGTGCGGTCAGGACCGCGGCGAGCGCCTCTTCGACGGTGTCGGCGCCGATCGCCTCCGGGTCGGCGATGCATTCGTTCGACAGGCCGTTGCACAGGCAGTGCAGGATCAGCGCGGCCAGTTCGGGCCGGACGGCCGGCCGGACGCCGGTGCGTTCGGCGACGGACGCGATCGAGCGGGCCGCGGTGGCCCGCTGCGCCCGGCGCAGCGGGGTCAGGATGGCCCTGGTCCGCTCGTCCCGGGCGGCGCGGGCCGCGAACTCCAGTCCGAGCTGCCCGCGTTCGGCGTCGCCCACGATGCGGCGGGCGACCGTACGGGCGGCCAGGCCGACCGCCTCGGCCGGCTGGTCGGTGTCGCCCAGCTCCTTCATGACGGCGGCGAACTCGCTGTCGGCGCCGTCGCCGAGGATGGCGCCGAAGAGCTCCCGTTTGCCGGCGAAGTTCGAGTAGACGGCGCCTTTGGTGAAGCCGGCGGCGTTGGCGATGTCCTCCAGCCGGCTGTCGGCGTAACCGAGTTCGGCGAAGGAGCGCGCCGCCGCCGTCAGCAGCCGGCGGCGGACCTCGTCGCGCGGGACGCGCGGGACCGGGCCCTCGTGCTCGGCGGGGTAGGAGGGGGCGGGGTGGGAGGGGGCGGAGTGCTCGGGTGTGCCGGGATACCCGGGGTATTCGATACCCGGAGTACCGTGCCGCGGTGAGCCTCCGCCGGACGACGAGCGCATGGTGGTTTTCCCTGGGTGTGACGGGGTGCGGCCGGGTGTGAGGAGGCGCGGTCCGTGGATCCGGTACGGAGGGGCTCAGCCGGCGGTGCGCAGGGTGATTCCGCCGTTCTCGGTGGTGGCCGTGATGGCGTGCGCGCTGCCCGCGTCGCTCGGCAGGTCGACGTCCACCTTGCCGTTGTCGGTCTTGGTGGTGACCTTGTACGTGCTGTCCGGGACCTCGACCGTCACACCGCCGTTGTTCGTCTTCACGCCCACCTGGTCGGGGACGCCGGCGAAGGCGAGGTGCACCTTCCCGTTGTCCGAACCGGCCTCGACGCGGGGCGACTTGAGGCCGGTGGCCGACACCGAGCCGCTGCCGCTGCGTACGGTGAGGGCGCCGGAGGCGTCGTTGACGGTGACCGCCCCGTTGTCCGAGGTGATGTCCAGGTCGGTGGTGAACCCCGACGCGGTCGTCTTTCCGTTGTCGCCCTCGACGGTGAGCGCGGTCTTCCGCGGCACGAGCACCTCGTACCGCGCCGTGCAACTGCCGATGACGGATCCGCAGTCGGTGGTCAGGCTGAGCTTGTCGCCGCTGAGCTTCCACGACGCCTTCGGCTTGTCGCCGACGGCGGACCAGCCGGAGAACCAGCGGGTGACCTCGACCTCGTCGACGTCGGCGGGCTTGACCGTGAGGTCGCCGTTGCTCCGGGAGATGGTGAGCTGGTCCCCGACCGGCCCGAAGGAGCGCTTCTCGGGGGTGTTCTCGTCTCCCGTCGACTCACTGCATCCGGTGACGGCCACCAGGGCGAGTAACGCGCCGCCGGCCAGGATCGAGGTGCGGGAGATGCGGTTGAGCGTGGCCACGGGGTGCCTCCGAAGTCTGGGGTCGTACCGACCGGGTGGACTTATGACGCTACGGAGGAATCGATGGGCCTTCGATCCGGTCCGCCCCCTAGATTTTGGGGGGCTACCCCCCGGTCCCGCCGTACGGTCCGCCTCCCCCGGTGCGTTCGGGCAGCGACGAGCGTCAAACCGGCAACGACCGTGCGCGAAACGGCCGTTGTACGAGCTGAGGAACGCGCGTGAGCCCGGTCGGGGTCATCCCCGACCGGGCTCGTACGCCGTCCGTGACCGGCGTCGGCACGCCTGCCCGCGCTGTTCCTTCAGCCTATTCCTTGAGCAGTTGGCGCCATCCCTCCGCGCTCAGGGCGTGCGCGGGGGCCCCGGTGCCCGCGACCCGTTCCCAGAGGCGTGGTGCGACCAGCAGGAGGGCGCTGACGACGCCGAGCGGCAGGGCGACGGCCGGATCGGAGCGGACCGGCAGCAACTCCTCCTTGCTGCCCGCGTACCAGCCTCTGCGGGTCACCGCGCCGGCCAGCTCCCGCAGGACGGCCCGGCGGCCCCGGCCCACCTCCACATGGCGTACGAGGGCCATCAGGAGCATGTGGCTGCGTACGCCCGCACGGGGTGGCGGCAGCGGTCCGGTCCGCTCGCCGAGGGAGACCGCCAGCCAGCGCCGGACCAGGTCGGCGCCGGCCAGTTCGGCGTTGACCGGTTCGACCAGGCGCGGGTTGACGTCGATGTAGTGGACCAGTCCGAAGTCCTCGTCCAGCACCGCGTCCAGGGACATCGGGCCGTGCCAGCCCAGCGTCGCGCCGAGCTTGGTGAGGTGCAGGGTGACGTCGGGCAGGACGATCGACTCCTTCGCCGAGGAGCTGCCCTGCACGCCCTCGCGCCTGCGCAGGACGGTGTGCACCCCGACCAGGGTGCCCTGGTCGAACATGGCCTGGACCATGACGACGGGGCCCGGCAGGGAGCGCTGCACCAGCACCTCGCCGCCGGTGGCGAAGGTGTCCCGTACGGCGGGTTCGGCGGCGATCCTGGCGAGCGCGGCGGCGTCCTCGGCCTGCCACACCCCCCGGCTCGACGTCGCCACCGGCAGCTTGACGTAGGCGGGCAGGGTGTCGCTCCGCGCGAGCAGCGCGCTCTCGTCGCCGACCAGCGCGGTGTCGGGCTGCGGGAGTCCCAGCTCGTCGAAGAGCCGGATGCAGGCGGCCTTGTCCTGGACCCTGCGTACGGCGGCGAAGTCCGGCACCGCGAGCCCGGTGACGAGCCGGCCGATCTCCTCGCGGTGCCGCGAGAGCGCCACGAGCTGCTCGTGGGTGGGTAACAGGATGTCGTACGCGTGGTGCGCCAGGACCTCGCGCAGGGCGTCGAGGTACACCAGCGGGTCGTCCGCGAACCGCGGGCTCCTGTGACGGCGCTTCACCCACCGCGAGAGCGCGGTGAAGGAGAATCCGCCGCTGTCCATGACGCCCACCTCGTGGCCCTGGCGGCCCAGTACGGTGAGCACCTCCCGGGCCGAGGCGCTGGACACCTCGGTGAGCAGAACGCGGTAGCGGCGGGTGTCCGCCCCGGTGTCAGCCATGAGTCATCTCCTTCTGTCGCCGTTCCCGTCCCTTGCCGGCCACGGAACCGAGCACCAGGGCCAGCGCGCCCGCCAGGAAGAACACCAGGATGGACAGCCAGGCGACGCGGTAGCTGCCCGTCCACTGGAGCACGAAGCCGAAGGCGGCCGGGCCCAGGAAGGCCAGGCACCGGTTGACCGTCTCGAAGATCCCGAAGTACTCCGCCGCGCGTTCCCTGGGCACCAGGCTGACGAAGACCGAACGCGACAGCGCGTAGGTCCCGCCGACCACGAACCCCGCGCCGACGCAGAGCGTGGTGAACGCCGCGGCCGACCGTTCGGGGATGGTGGCGCCCGCCACCACCGCCACGAACCAGACCACCACGAACCCCAGCAGCACGTTCCGGCCGCCGTACCGCTCCGCCAGCCGGCCGCCCACGATCGCGCCCACGAAGGCCACGAACTGGACCGCGAGCACGGCGGTGACCACGTCGTCCTGCTTCAGCCCCAGCTCCTCCACGGCGAAGGTGCCCACCAGTGAGGTGACGCTCTGCATGCCGTTGTTGTAGAGCAGGAACGCCACCAGGAACCAGATCGCCCCGGGGTAGGAGCGCATCTGCCGTACCGCCGCGAACAGGGCGCGGTAGGTGCCCGCCCGGCCCGACGGTCCCATGGTGTCCGGCGTCGCCGCCGGGGGCGCGCCGTAGCCGCGCAGCAGCCGTACGGAGACGGCGCCGAAGACGAGCCACCAGGCGCCGGCGCCGAGCATGATGAGGCGTACGGCCTCGCTCTCCGTCATCCCCCAGCTCTCGTGGCGGGCGTACACCAGCAGGGCGGCCATCAGGACGACGCCGCCGCAGAGGAATCCGGTGGCGGACGCCTGGGTGGAGGTACGGTCGCGGCGTTCCGGCGGCGCGAGGGCCGGCAGATAGGTGTTGGCGACCGTGTTCGCGGCGCCCAGCGCCATGGTGGCCACCGCGAAAAGCGTTCCGCCGAGCAGATAGTCCGTCTCGCCGATGGTGTACATGCCCATTCCGGCGCCCGCGCCGCAGAAGCCCAGGGCGCCGAGCAGGACGCCCTTGTCGAATCGCTCGGTCAGGGCGGCGGCCGTCGGCAGCACGAAGATCTGGAGGAGTACGGACAAGCCCACCAGAAAGGGGAAGAAGGAGCTGGCCAGCACCGGAATCCCCAGGGGGTGGAGATAGCCCTGGGCATCGGCCGCGCGCTCGCAGACATCGGTGATGAACGGGCCGAAGAAGATCGAGATCACGGTGGTGGCGAACACCGAATTCGCGCCGTCATAGCAATACCAGCCCACGCGGCCGCGCCGTCCCGAGCGCCAGACGGCTTCACCGTCCTCTGCCACGCATGTTTGCTGGGAAGCGGCCATGGGGGGTCCTCCGCATTTCGAGAAGTGCCGTTCCGGACTTCTCAAATTACGGAGGGTCGACTGATTCACCGATCCGGCCCGCCCCCGAATTGTTGGTGGGGATAACCCCCGGTCACGATAGGCGCTTTTATTGGGCTAAGCCATCGGAGATGTACGGACTTGGAGTACATTTCTGGCCACATGGGCATGCCCCCGACAGGCGGCCGGGGGCACATCGTACGACACCTGGTCAGGCGAGTAGTGATTTCGCCATTCTTTGGAGCAATACATTCGCGGCGTCGTTGATGAAGAAGTGGCCCCCCGGAAATAGCCGAATGTCGAAGTCGGCGGTGGTGAGGCTTTCCCAGGCGAGGAGCTCCGCCTCCCGCGCCCGCGGGTCGTCCCGTCCCCCGAAGACGGTCAGCGGGAGGTCGAGCGGCGGTTCCTCGCGGTACGCGTAGGTCTCGTTGACCGCGAAGTCGGCGCGCAGCAGGGGCAGCAGCGCCGCCATCAGTGACTCCTCGCGCAGGACCTCCGGCGGTGTGCCTCCCATGGCGGCGACCTCGTCGAGCAGTTCGCCGGTCGGCAGGTCCCGCAACTGTTTCCGGCCGTCCGGGAGTTGGGGCGCGGCCCGGCCCGAGACGAACAGGTGCACCGGCGGTCGCGCACCGGCCCGGCGCAGCCGCCGGGCCAGCTCGAAGGCGACCAGGGCGCCGACGCTGTGGCCGTACAGGGCGTACACCCCGGTGAACTGGGTGCGCAGCGCCTCGGTCAGGCCGTCGAGGAGCGTGTCGAGCCGGTCGTACGGTGTCTCCCTGAACCGCTCCGCCCGGCCGGGTGGCTGCACCGGGCAGACGGTCATCCCGGCCGGGGCGAGCCCGCGCCAGGTGGCGAAACTCGCCGCTCCCGCCCCGGCGTTGGGGAAGCAGAAGAGCCGGGGGCCGGAGGGCGGCGCCTCTCCGAAGGGCAGCCAGGCCCGGGCGGGCCGCTGCGTGGTGGTGGTGTGGTTCATGGCCGGTTCCGGCTCCTCGCTGTCAGGGCGCTCACCGGACGGTGACGGTCAGATACTCCGGCGGCGGCTGGATGCGCTCCAGATCGGACTGGAGGAGCACCCGGTTGCCGTCCCGCCCGGCCTCGTGGAAGCCGGCGAACGCGTAGGTGACGTACATGACCCGGTTGCGGCCGGTCTCGACGAAGTCCGCCCGCAGGACGGCGCCGTCCTCCTTGGCCAGCGCCATCACATGGTTGAGCAGGACCGTCCCGACGCCGCGGGCCATCACCCGGCAGGACATCAGCATCATGTGGAGGTGCCAGGCGGGGCTCGCGCGCTCCACGAGGGCGAGCCCGATCTTGCCGTAGCTGCCGTAGCGGTCGGTGAGTTCGGCGACCAGGAGGAGATGGTCCGGGTCCTGGCGCAGGTGGTCGAGTTCGTCGTACGAGTAGGTGCGGCCGGTGGAGTTGAGCTGGTTGGTGCGTACGGTCAGCTCCTCCGCGCGCTGAAGGTCCTCGCGCTGGGCCTCGGAGATGGTGAACCGCATACCGAGCGTGGCCAGGAACTCCTCGCTCGTGCCGGTGTACTCCTCCTCCACGCGGTCGCGGTCGACGGCGCTGCGGTACATCTCGCGGCGCTTGCGCGACTCGTCGGTGACGAACTTCGGCCGGAACTCCGGGGCCTTCAGGGTCTCGGCGAGTCCTTCGACGTCCACGGTGAGGACGGCGGGCAGGTTGTGCTCCACCTCGGCGCGTTCGAAGGGCTGGTCGTCGACGAACGCGACGGCGTCCAGACCGATGTTGATGGACTTGGCGATCTGTTCGACGGAGCCGGACTTGGGGTTCCAGTTGATCTGGGGGTAGAGGAAGTACTCGGCCAGGTTCTCCTCCTCCAGGCGCCGCATCGCGGCGTCGTGGTCGTTGCGGCTGGCGATGGAGTGCAGGACGCCGAGTTCGTCGAGGCGGCGGATCTCCGCGACGACCTCGGGTTTGACGGTGACCCCGGCATCCTCCAGGAGGACGCCGTCCCACAGGGTGTTGTCCAGGTCCCACACCACGCACTTGATCCTGCCGCGCCCCGGCTCGGTGCCGGGATCGCTCCGTACGGTCCGGTCGGCGTTCACCGTGCCACCTCCCGGTAGGCTTCGCCCGCTATGGTGATCTGCTGCAACTCGGTTGATCCTTCGATGATTTCGGCGACCTTGGAGTCGCGGAAGAGCCGGGCGGCCGGGTAGTCGGCGGTGAAGCCGTTGGCCCCGTGGATCTGTACGGCGTCGCTCGCGGCGGCGGTCGCCGCGGTGGAGGCGTGGTACTTGGCCACCCAGGTCGCCATGATCGTGGCGGGGTCGTCGGCGTCCTTGAGGCGGCCCGCCTCGGCGCAGAGCAGCCGCGCCGCCCGGACGTTGACCACCATGTCGCTGATCTTCCGCCGGATGAGCTGGAGTTCGGAGAGCAGCCCGTCCCTGACCCGGCGTTCCGAGGTGTAGGCGACGCAGGCGTCCAGGCATGCCTGGACGACGCCCACGGAGCCGCAGGCCACGCTGTAGCGGCCGAGGTCGAGGGCGCCGGTCATCACGGTGCCGGCCGCCCAGCCGGGCGGGCCGATCAGCGCGTCGGGACCGACGCGCACGTCCCGCAGCACGATGGTCGCGAGCATGCTGGCGCGCGTGCCCATCACCCCCCGGATGGGGGTGATCTCCACACCGGGGGCCCCGGCGTCCACCAGGAAGGCGCTCATCCCGGTCTCCGTCTGTGCGAACACCAGCAGCAGCCCAGCGGCCTGGCCCGCGGTCATCCATTTCTTCTCGCCGTTGATGACCCAGCCGGATCCCGCGGGGGTGGCCACCGTGCCGGGCGCGGCGGCGTCGCTGCCGCTGTCCGGCTCGGTGAGGCAGAAGGCGCCGAGGAGTTCCCCGGTGGCCAGCCGGGGCAGCCAGCGGTCGCGCTGGGCGTCGCTGCCCCAGCGGTGGACCGTCCAGGTGACCATGGTGTGCACGGTCAGGAAGGAGCGGACGGACGAGCAGCCCCGGCCGATCTCCTCGTGGAGCAGGCCCAGGGCGCTCCACCGCGCCCCGCTGCCGCCCGCGTCGGGCGGCAGGAACGGGGCCCACAGGCCCAGTTCGCCCATCCGGGCCGGCAGCGGGGCGGGCAGGCGCTCGTCCTGGTCCCAGGTGTCGGCGTACGGGACGATCTCGGTGTCGACGAAGGCGCGGACCTCCGCGGGGCTCGCCAGGGTCGCTCCGGCGGCGGTGAGGGGGACAGTCATGGTCTCCCCCGTTCAGCCGGCCGAGATCCGGGTGTCACCGGAGACCCGTCCCACCAGTTCGGCCATGGAGTCGAGGGTGCGGAAGTTGTCGATCCGCAGCTCCTGGTTGGGCACCCGGACGCCGAAGGTCTTCTCCACGAACATGACCAGCTCCATGGCGAAGAGCGAGTTGACGAAGCCGAGGGCGAAGATGTCCTCGTCGTCCTTGAGGGAGATCTGCGGGAACTTGGCGGAGATGAACTCGCGGATCGGGGTGCGCGCGTCGTCGGACATGGTCACTGGACTCCTCGGTCGGCCGTGGGAACGGGCGTGTCTGCGGTGCTGTGATGGGTGATGGCAGTGGTGATGGCAGTGGCGTTGGCGTTGGCGTTGGCGTTGGCGTTGGCAGCGGAAACGGCGGTCATGGACGGGCGGGCGCAGTGGCGCCGGTCGGGCCGTACGTGTAGAAGCCCTCGCCGGACTTCCGGCCGTGCAGCCCCGCGTCGGTCATCTTCTTGAGCAGCGGGCAGGGCCGGTACTTGCTGTCCGCGAAGTGCTCGTACAGCACTTCGATGCTGTAGAGGATCGTGTCGACCCCGATGAGGTCGGCGGTCTCCAGCGGTCCCATCGGGTGCCCGAAGCAGCTCCGGAACACCTCGTCGACGGTCTCGGCGGTGGCCACGTTCTCGTACACCAGGCAGGCGGCCTCGTTGACGGTGAGCATGAGCACCCGGTTGGAGACGAAACCGCAGGCGTCGTTGACCGGGATCGCCTTCTTGCCCATGGACGTGAGGAGTTCGCGTACGGCCTCCAGCGCCTCCGGGGAGGTGTGGTGGCCGGGGATCAGCTCCACGGCCGGCTTCATCGGTACGGGGTTCATGAAGTGCACGCCGACGAACTGCCGGGGGCGCCCGGTCAGCGAGGCCAGCCGGGTGATCGGGATGGCCGAGGTGTTGGCGACGAACACGGCGTCGGGCCGGACCAGCGGGTCCATCTCCTGGTAGAGGGAGCGCTTCAGCTCCCAGTTCTCGGTGATGTTCTCGATCACGATCTCGGCGTCGGTGAGCAGCGAGAGTTCGGTGCCGGCCTCGATCCGCTTCAGGACCTCGTCCGCGTCGATCTCGGGTCCGCCCAGCAGCCGGCTCATCCGGCAGTTGGTCTCGACGGTGCTCAGCGCCTGCTTGACGGCGTCGGGGCTGGTGTCCACCAGCGCGACGGTGTGGCCGGAGTGGGCCAGGTTCTGCGCCACCCCGGCGCCCATGACTCCGGCGCCGACGACTCCCACGTGTGTCACAGGGTGCTCCTTCTCTCGTTGTCGCTTCGTTGCGTCGATTTCGTGTGTGCGGTCCGGGTCGGTCTCGTGTGTGCGATCCAGGTCAGTTCCGCGCGGTGAGGACCTTGCAGAAGCTGCGCACCGTCGGGTTCTCGATCAGCACGTCGCCGGGGAATCCGCCGAACTGGGCGCGGACCTGCGCCATCATCCGGACAGCGGCCAGCGAGTGGCCGCCCAGCTCGAAGAAGCTGTCGTTGGCCCCGACGCCGTCCACGCCGAGGATCTCGCTCCAGATCTCGGCGAGCGCGGCCTCCTCGTGGGACGCCGGGGGTTCGAAGGGGACCGGGAGGTCCGGTCGGGGGTAGCGGCTGCGGGGCGGCTCCGGCGCCGTACGGTCCAGCCGCGTCCACTGGTCGAAGCGGCGCTCCAGGGGGCCCGTGGAGAGGGTGAGCTGGCGGACCCGGCCGGTGACGGAGAGGGCCCGTTCGAAGACCTCGCACCCTTCGGCGGCGTCGAGGAAGTAGTCCTTCATCGTGACGCCGAAGTCGCCGTGCGGGTCCTCCCCCAGGTTCCAGGTGTCCCAGTTGACGGGGAGCCACCGGCCTTCCGGTCCGCTGCCGAGCGTCCGGGCGTACGCGTCCATCGCGGCGTTGGCCGCGGCGTACGGTCCGTACGCGACGCCGCCGAGCACCGCGGCCAGTGAGGACATCGTCATCCTGAGCGGCGCCTCGTCCCGGCCGAGCAGGGCGTCCAGTACGCGCAGCCCGGTCACCTTGGAGCGGAAGTGCGTCTCGCAGACCGCCCGGCTCAGCCCGGGGGCGAAGCCGAAGTACTCCCGGCCCTGGGCGCCGGAGGCGTGGACGACGACGTCGATCGGGCCGAAGTGGTCCCTGGCCAGGTCCAGTACCTCGGCCATCCGGTCGCGGTCGGCCACGTCGGCGCCGGCCACCAGCACGGACGCGCCGCGCTCCCGCAGCTCCCGTACGGTACGGATCCGCTCCGCGGTCCGGTCCGCGCCGGGGTGCTCCGCGAGCCAGGCGTCCCACCGGCCCTCGGGCGGCAGCGGGGTCCGCGCGGTGAGGACCAGGCGGCAGCCGTACGCGGCGGCGAGGTGCGCGGCGAGCGCGGAGCCGACCGTGCCCAGTCCGCCGGTGATCAGGACGGTGGCGCCGCGCGGGATCACCGGGCGGTCCGCGGGGACCGGGCCGACCCGTACGGGGGCGAAGGACCTGACCCAGCGGTCGGTGGAGCGCAGCGCCACCGGGTCCGTGGTGGTGTCGGCGGCCGCCTCGGCGAGGAGTTCACCGGCGAGCGCGTGGACGGAGCCGCGCGCGCGGGCGCAGCCGTCGGTGTCGAGGTCGACGAGCCGGCAGGTGAGGTCACCGAACTCCTGGTTGATCACGGGTTGCAGTCCGGCCAGGGTGGCCTGTTGCGGCCGGCGCAGATCGCCGCCGGTGGCCTCGACGGCGCCGTCGGTGCAGAGCAGCAGGTCGACCTCGCCGGGCTGGGCGTCCTGGGAGAGGGCGCCGACGAGGGCGAGTACGGAGTAGAAGCCGAGCCGCTGGGCCTCGGCGAACGCGGCGTCGCCGCCGTCCCCGTCCCCTGCCGCGGCTCCGGTCCCGGTTCCCGCGGTCTCCAGGCTGAGGGTGTGCAGCACCCCGCGCGGGCGGCCGAGTGCGGTGAGCGCGGCGGCGAAGTCCTCCCGCGAGGCGGGGTCGATGTCGCGTACCCGCAGCCCCGCGATGTCGGTCGGCCGGCCGCCGGGCCGGTCCGCCGGGCACAGCACGACGACCTCGGCCCCGAGGTCGGTGAGCCGGTGGGCGGCGGCGAGTCCGGGTCCGTCCCCGGCCACGACCCACCACGGGCCCTTCTCCCGCAGCCGTCCGGCGTCCGCGCCGCTCAGCAGGGGTACGGAGCGCCATACGGGGTGGGAGAACCAGTCGGCCATGTCGGCCAGCCGGCCCCCGGCCAGTGCGGGGGCGCTCTCGGCCGCCGGGGCCGTACCGCCGGGAGCGGCGGCCAGGCCGGGGAAACCGGCCGGGAGGTCCGCCGGGTCGAGGAAGTAACGCTGCCGCTCGAAGGGGTAGGTAGGCAGCGGCACGCGCCGCCGCGGCCCGTGGTGCAGCGCCGCCCAGTCGATGTCGGCGCCGGTCAGCCACCGTTCGGCGGCCTCGTGCGGGTCGGCGGTCCGGTGGGTGACCCCGGCGGCGGTCACGGGTCCCGCGGTGACCCTCCGTGCCGGGTCGCCGAGGGCCCGTACGGCGTCCTCGGCGCCGTCGCAGACGACGGCCGTCCGGTGGGCGAACCCGGTGCGGCTGGCCTGGAGGGTGTACGCCACGTCTGCCAGGAGCCGGTCGTGCTCCAGGACCCGGTCGTGCTCCAGGACCCCGCCGTCCAGGGCCCCGGTGTCCAGGGCCCGGTCGCCGTCCCCGGGGCGCCCCTCCCCCAGGGTGTCGCGCAGATGGTCGCGCAGGCGCCGTACGGCCGCGTCCAGAGCGGCCGGGGTACGGGCGGACAGCACCAGCAACTGCGGGCCAGGCGCGGCCTGTTCGGCCGGTCGCCCGGGTCGCTCGGGGGCTTCTTCGAGGACGACGTGGACATTGGTGCCTCCCGCTCCGAAGGAGTTCACGCCGGCCCGGCGCGGGTGTGCCGTACGCGGCCAGGGCCGGTCCTCGGTCAGGACGGTGAACCGGTCCCCCGCCGTGGCGAGGGCCGCGTTGGGGGTACGGAACCCCCGGGTGGCCGGCAGGACGCGGTGGTGCAGCGCCAGCGCCGCCTTCATCAGCCCGGCGACCCCGGAGGCCCGGTCCAGGTGCCCGATGTCCGGCTTGAGGGTCGACAGGACCCGGGGCGCCGCGGGCACGTCGGGGAACGCCCGGTCCATGGCGGCGAGTTCGATGGAGTCGCCGAGCCGGGTGCCCGTGGCGTGGCACTCGACGTAGCCGATGGTCCCGGGGTCGATGTCCGCAACGGCCAGTCCGTAACTGATCACGGCGCTCTGGCCGTCGACCCCGGGCGCGGAGTAACCGGCCCGCGCCGCACCGTCGTTGTTGATGGCGCTGCCCAGCAGGACGGCCCAGACGTGGTCGCCGTCCCTGCGTGCGTCCGCGAGCCGTTTCAGCGCCACGACGCCGACACCGTTGCCCATGACGGTGCCGCCCGCGTCGGCGTCGAGGCTGCGGACCACCCCGTCGGGCGAGGTGATCGAGCCCTCCTCGAACTGGTAGCCGGTGGGCAGCGGGTCGGGGATCGCGGCGCCGCCGGCCAGGGCGACGTCGCAGTCGTACGTGAGCAGGGACTGCGCCGCCAGGTGCACCGCCACCAGCGAGGTGGAGCAGTTGGTCTGCACGCCCACGACCGGCCCGGTCAGGCCGAGTTTGTAGGCGACCAGGGCACAGAGGGAGTCGGCGGTGGTGCCCATGCCGTACTGCTCCAGGGTGATGGTGGCCATCACCTCGGGGCGGATCAGCACATGGCGCATCCCGTACTGGCTCGGGGCGACGCCGCCGAAGACACCGACCTGGCCCGGTACGGCGTTGGGCCGGTACCCGGCGCTCTCCAGCGCCTCCCAGGCGCACTCCAGGAACATCCGGTGCTGCGGATCGGCGACCTCCGCCTCGCGCGGGCTGTAGCCGAAGAACGCGGCGTCGAACAGTTCGGTGTCCGCGACGGGCGCGCCGCGCCGTACGTACCGGGGGTCGGCCTGTGCGGCGGGCGGCACCCGGGCGGCGGTCAGCTCCTCCTGGGTGATCTCGCGGATGCCGCCGGCGCCCCGGGTGAGGTTGGCCCACAGCGCGTCCGCGCTGGCCGCGCCGGGGAAGCGTCCGGCCATCCCGACGATGGCCAGCGCGGACTCGTTTTCCTCGCTCATGCGCCTTCCGCCTCCCGGTTCTTGGTACGGCGCAGGCTGCGCCTGCGCCGGTCGCTGCGGGCCTGGTCCTCGGCCGTGGTGTCGGTGGCGCCGTCGCCGGGCGTCTCGGCGGTGCGCGCGGCGAGCAGCCGCGCCAGCCGGGCGACGGTCGGCGCCTCGTAGAGGATGTGCGGGGCGAGTTCGTCGACGGCGAGGCGGCGCCG
Source organism: Streptomyces sp. NPDC087310 (assembly GCF_044744405.1). Taxonomy (NCBI): domain Bacteria; kingdom Bacillati; phylum Actinomycetota; class Actinomycetes; order Kitasatosporales; family Streptomycetaceae; genus Streptomyces; species Streptomyces sp. NPDC087310. The sequence goes on from NZ_JBIUYF010000002.1 coordinate 338,139, forward strand.
GATGCGCGCCATGACCTCCATGCCGATCAGGGAGGAGCCGCCGAGGTCGAAGAAGCTGTCGTCGGCGCCGATCTCGTTGAGTCCGAGCAGGTCGCACCAGACGTCGGCGATGGCGCTCTCGACCTCCCCGGAGGGCGGCACGAACTCGGTGACCAGGTCGGGGCGCGGATGGCGGGTGCCCTCCTGCCGTTGGGCGCTCTTGCCGCCGCCGACCAGTTCGATGGTGAAGTGCCGGCTCATCCGCTCCATCTGGGAGAACTCCTGGCTGTTCACCACGACATAGGGCTGGTCCTGGGAGACCGCCCTGAGCAGGGCGCGCCAGCCGGCGTCGAAGCCGATGCCGAACTTCTGCCGGTTGGTGCGGAAGAACTCCTGGATCTCCACGTCGTACCCGGCGAGTCCGGCCTCCCAGGCGTTCCACTGCCACTCGCCCCAGCCGATGGTCAGCGTCCTGCGGCCGTCGCCGCCGTCGCCCGTGTGGGCGGCCTCCCCGTACGCGTCGAGGAAGGCGTTGGCGGCGCTGTAGTCGACCTGTCCCGGGCCGCCGCCGGTCGCGGAGGTGATGGAGGAGAACAGCACGAGGAAGTCCAGCGGTACGCCGTCGAGCGCGTGCTCCAGGGCGAGGGTGCCGCCGATCTTGGGCGCCATCACCTTGCGCATCTCGGCGGTGGTCTTGAACTGCATGAGTCCGATGCCGGGCAGTCCGGCGGCGTGCAGGACGCCGTGCAGGGCGCCGAACCGTTCCAGGGCGGTGGTGACGGCCCGTCCGGTGTCGGCGGGGTCGGCGACGTCGCCGGTGACGACGGCCACCTCGGCGCCGTACTCCTCCAGTTGACGGACGCCGGTGAGCCGGCGGCGTACCTCGTCGCTGACCGCCGGGTCGGCGAGCGCGGCCTCCCAGGTGTCGCGGGGCGGCAGCCCGGTCCGGCCGAACAGCACCAGTTTGGCGCGGCAGTCGCGGGCCAGGCGCTCCGCCATGGCGAGGCCGATGCCGCCGAGCCCGCCGGTGACGAGGTAGACGCCGCCCTCGCGCAGGGGCCCCGGCACGGGCCGGGCCGCCCCGGCGTCGCCGGGCTGCGGGGTGTGGTCGGGCAGGGTCTCGTAGTCGGGCAGCCAGCGCCTGCCGTTGCGCAGCGCCACGACGGGGTCGCCGTCGCCGTCGCCGAGTTCGGCGGCGATCTGCCCGGCCAGCCGCTCCGCGGTGGCGGGGTGCACGGGGTCGATGTCGATGAGCCGGCAGGAGACCTCCGGGTACTCCAGCGGGATGCCGCGTACGGGCCCGGTGACCGTGGTCAGTTCGGGGCGGATCCGTTCGGCGCCGGTCACCGAGCGGGTACCGCAGGTGACCACGTCCAGCGACCACTTCTCGGCGCCGACGTCCCCGGCCCCGGTGGCGAGTGCGACAAGGGTGTCGGTGCCGCGCACCATCGCCGTCTCGACCTCCTCGGCGGACGGTGTGGTGCCTTCGGGGGCGGGCAGGGAGAGCGTCCACAGGTGGACGATCCGTTCGGGCAGTCCGCCGTCGTCCCTGAGCCGGCGCATCAGCTCGCGGATCCGCGGGCCGTCACCGGGCCGTACCCGGTACGCGCCGTCCTCGTCGGGTCCTTCGAAGCCCTCGGCTCCGGTGGCGGGGCGTACGAGGACGACGCTGCCGCCCGCGTCGGTGAGGCGGCGGACCAGCGGCCCGCTCACCTCGTCGGCGGCGCCGGTGTCGGTGAGGATCAGCCAGCGGCCCAGCGGCAGCCGTCCGCCGCGCGGCGCGGTCTGCCGCCAGACCAGGGCGTGCAGCCACTCCTCCTCGGGGAGCAGCGGCAGCGGGGAGCGCCGTACGTCGTCCAGGTCGGTCACTTCGAGGACGGGCGCGGGCCCGCCGGCCGTCCTGGGCGCGGCCGGGGCCAGCCAGTACTCGGCGCGCTGGAAGGGGTAGGTGGGCAGCGGGACCCGGCGCGGCGCCCGGCCCCCCTGGTAGGCGGTCCAGTCGATGTCGGCGCCGGCGAGCCAGAGGCGGGCCACGGTCTCGGCGGCCACCAGGTCGTCGGGGCGGGGGTCGGCGGCGGCCGGCAGGGTCGGCACGATCAGCGGCCACCGGTCGCGCGAGCAGTCGGGGTGGACCCGGGCCATGGCGCCCAGGGACTGGCCGGGGCCGAGCTCCAGGAGGACCGGGTCGGGGTCGGCGAGGAGCAGGGCCAGGCCGTCGGAGAACCGTACGGTCGAGCACATGTGGCGGGCCCAGTAGCCGGGGTCGGCGACCAGGTCGGCCGTGACGGGTGCGCCGGTGACGTTGGACAGGTAGGGCAGTTCGGGGGCCCGGGGCCGCAGGTGGGCGGCGGCCCAGGCGGTGAGTTCGTCGCGTACCGGTTCGAGCATCCGGGTGTGGAAGGCGTGGGTGGTCGCGAGCTTCCGCCCGGGGACGCCGGCCGCGGCGAGCCGGGCCGCGAAGGCGTCGATGACGTCGCAGGGCCCGCCGACGACGGTCAGTTCGGGGCCGTTGACGACGGCGATGTCGATGCCCTGGTCCGCGAGGTCGCCGAACCGGGCGCCGAGCTGTTCCGGCGAGAGCGGCAGGGCCAGCATCGCCCCGGCGGGCAGCCGGGCGATGAGCCGGGCCCGGAAGGTGACCAGGCGCAGCGCGTCGGCCAGGGTGAGGACTCCGGCCAGGCAGGCGGCGACGTACTCCCCCAGGCTGTAGCCGAGCATCCTCGTGGGGCGTACGCCCCAGCTCATCAGCAGCCGGGCGAGGGCGTAGTCGGTGACGAACGCGGCGGGCTGGGCGATCTCGGTGCGGGCCAGCTCCGCCGCCGCGGCCTCGGCGTCCGCGTCGGGGGCGGGGCCCCGGCCGAGCATGGCCGACAGGGTGTCGCCGTCCCCGGCCGGCCGGTCGCGGCCGGTGGTGAGCAGGTGGACGAGGTCGACGCCGTCGCCGAGCGTGTCGCCCAGCAGTGCGGCGCACTCGTCGACGGCGGTACGGAACTCCGGTTCGCGCCGGTAGAGTTCGCCGATCATCCCGGGGTACTGCTCGCCCACTCCGGCGAGCAGGAAGTCCACCGGCCGGTCGAGTACGGCGTCGGTGCGCCGCATCATCCCCGCCACGGCTGCGGGGGTCTCCGCGTCGTCCGGGGCGGCGCGCAGGGCGTCCAGCGAGTCCGCGACGAGGATCCTGCGGTGCTCGAACCGTTCGCGCCCCGCCTGGAGGGTGTACGCCACGTCCAGCGGAGGTGTGGCGGGCTCCTCGCGCAGCCGGGCGCGGAGCCGGGCGACGGCCTCGTCGGCGGCCTTCTCGCTCCGCGCGGAGACGGGCAGGATCTCGTACCGCCGGTCGGGGCCTTCCCCAGCGGCGGTCTGCCGTGCGTCGGGCTGCTCGGGAGGCTCCTCCACGACGACATGGACGTTGGTGCCGCCCATGCCGAGGGAGTTGACGCCGGCGATCCGGCGGCGGCCGTCCTCGACCTGCCAGGGGGTGAGCGCGGTGTTGACGAAGAAGGGGCTGTCCGGGAAGTCGATCTCGGGGTTGGGCTCCTCGAAGTTGAGGCTCGGCGGGATCTGACGGTTCTTCAGCGAGAGGACCGTCTTGATCAGTCCGCTGGCCCCGGCCGCCGCGCCGAGGTGTCCGATGTTGGTCTTCACCGAGCCGATCGCGCAGTACTGCTTGCGGTCGGTGGCGCCGAACGCCCGGGTGAGCGCGGTGACTTCGATCGGGTCGCCGAGTTCGGTGGCGGTGCCGTGCGCCTCCACGTAGCTGACGTCCTCGGGGCCGACCCCGGCGGACGCCATCGCGTCGGAGACCACGGTGGCCTGTCCGACGACGCTGGGGGCGGTGTAACCGACCTTCAGGGAACCGTCGTTGTTGATGGCCGAGCCCCTGATGACCGCGTGCACCGTGTCGCCGTCGGCCAGTGCGGCGTCGAGCCGCTTGAGCAGCAGCACCCCGACGCCGTCGCCGAAGAGGGTGCCCTTGGCGCGGGCGTCGAAGGTGCGGACGCGGCCGTCGGGCGACTCCATGCCGCCGGGGGTGTAGAGATGGCCGACCCGGTCGGGCACATGGATGCCGACGCCGCCCGACATGGCCATCTCGCACTCCCCGGCGCGCAGGCTCTGGCAGGCGAGGTGGGTGGCGACCAGGGCGGTGGAGCAGAAGGTCTGCACGGAGAGGCTGGGGCCGGTGAGCCCCAGTTTGTAGGAGACCCCGGTGGCGAGGGAGTCCTTGTCGTTGCCGATGACCGTGGAGTAGAGGTCCGCCTCGCCCGCCGTGGCCAGGCCCGCGGCCTGGAGCATCAGATACGTACTGAGGTTGGACCCGGCGAACACACCGACCCGGCCCCGGCCGCGGGCCGCCCCGTAACCGCCGTGCTCCAGCGCCTCCCAGCAGCATTCGAGGAAGAGCCGGTGCTGCGGGTCGGCGAGGGCGGCGTCGCGCGGGCTGTAGCCGAAGAATCCGGCGTCGAAGGTGCGGATGTCGTCGAGCACCGGGCGCGCGGGGACGTAGTCGGGGTCACGGATCTGGTCCAGGGAGAGCCCGGCGGCGAGCAGTTCCTCCTCGGAGAACCGGGTGACGGACTCCAGGCCGTGGCTGAGGTTGTGCCAGAAGGCCGCGATGTCGGACGCCCCGGGGAAGCGGCCGGTCAGCCCGATGACCGCGATGGGCACGGTGCCGGCCGGCGTCTCCGGTGCGTCGCCGCGCGCGGGCTCCCGTACCACCGCGGCCCGTGGCTTCGGTGCCGTGTCCGGTACGGCGGCGGGGCTCCCGTCGCCGCCCAGGCTGTCGATCTTCTGGATGAGGGCGTGCACGGTGGGCGCCTCGAACAGGGTGATCGGGGAGACCGCGACGCCGAACGCCTGCCGGATGCGCTTGACGAGCTGGAGCGCCATCAGCGAGGTGCCGCCGAGGTCGGAGAAGTTGTCGCGGGCCCCGACCCGGTCGATCCCCAGCAGGTCGGCCCAGAGTTCGGCCAGCCTGCGCTGGCGCTCGCCGCTCGGGGGCACGTACTGCTGGGCGAGTTCGGGCCGGGGGAAGCGCTCGCCGGAGGACCTGGCCGGGGCCGGCGTAGCGGGGGCGGCGGGCCGCTCCACCCACTGCACGAGGCGCGCGGGCAGGTCCCCGGCGCAGACGAGGGTGCGCGGCCGGGGCGCGGCCAGCACCCGGTCGACGGCGTCCAGCGCCTGGCGCTCGGTCAGCGAGTACTGCACGAGGGAGGCGCCGAACGACTGTCCGCCGAGGTCGGCCGCGGTGGACGGCCAGGTGTCCCAGTTGACGGCGAGCCAGCGGGTGGAGTCCGCGCGGTGGCGGTCGACGACGGCGTCCAGGAAGGAGTTGGCCGCCGTGTAGCTGGCGAAGCCGATCCCGCCGAGCACGGCGGACATCGAGGAGAACAGCAGGCAGAAGGCGGCGGGCACGTCCTGGAGCACCCGCTCCAGCGCCAGCGCGCCGTCGGTCTTCGCGTGGAAGTGCGCGTCGCGCTGCTCAGGGGCGAGCCCGGAGATCGGGCTCAGGCTCTCGGCGTCGGTGACGGCGGCGAGATGGATCACGCCGTGCAGCGCGCCGTGGCGCGCCACGACGGAGGAGACAACCTCGCGCAGGGCGCCCTCGTCGGTGGCGTCGGCGGCGACCGCCTCCACGGAGATCCCCTGGTCCGCGAGGCGCAGCAGTGCGGTGACGCGGGTACGCAGGGCCGGTTCCGCGGTGTCGTCGGCGGCGATACGGTCCCACTCGGCGCGCGGCGGCAGGCCGCGCCGCCCGGTGAGCACGAGCTTCGCGCCGTACGTACGTCCCAGGTGTTCGGCGAGGAGCAGGCCCACGGGTCCGAGTCCGCCGGTGATCAGGCAGACGTCGCCGGGTCCGGGCAGGACCGAGGTGTCACGGGGCTCGGCGGCTCCGTCCCCGGCCGGTACGGGCGCGGTCTCCGGGGCGGGTACGTAGTCGAGCGCCAGCCGGGTGCCGGCGCGCAGGGCGGCCACCCGGCCCTCGCCCGCGCCCGCCAACTCGCCGTACAGGGCGGCCGCCACGGCCGCCGGGGAGTCGGCCGCGTCGGCCTCGTCCGTCGCTTCGGCTTCGGCGTCGGCCTCGGCGGAGAGCGTCACGTCCAGGGTGCGGACGTCGATCGAGGGGTACTCCTGCGGCGCGACCAGGCACGGGCCGAACACGGTGGCGCGTTCGGGGGCCACCGGCGGGTCGTCGTCGCGGACGGCGCGCGCGGACTCGGTCGCGACGAGCAGCGGGAGCGGTCCTTCGGGACCGGCGTCGCCGAGCGTGGCGGTGAGCGCGCGCAGGCTGTCGAAGCCCCGTTCACGGGCGCGCGGGCCGGTGGTGTCCTCGGCGGGGCCGCTGTCGAGCCCCCAGAGGTGGACGACCGCGCCCGGCGCCCCGGCGCTCTCCAACAGGGCCTGGTAGTCGTCCTGTTCGGCCGGGCGCACCGTACGGCCCCCGGCCGGGGCCGGTCCGCCGTCCGGGTGTACGAGCACGGTCTCCCGGCCGTCGGCCATGAGCCGGGCGGCGAGCGCGTCGGCGACCCCGCGGCCGTCGGCGAAGATCCAGACGGGGGCGCCGGACGGGGCGGGGCCCGCCGGGGAGGCGGGCAGCGGACGCGCGGTCCAGCGCGGGACGAACAGCCCCTGCGCGGTGAGCGGGTCCGACGCGTCCGGCGGCGCGGTCACGGGGGCCGCCGCCACGGGGGCCGCGGTGACGGCCACGGGGGCGGGTGCGGCCGCGTCGATCCAGTAACGCTCGTGCTGGAAGGGGTAGTCGGGAACGGAGACCTTACGGGGACTCCTGCCGTCGTGGTACGCCTGCCAGTCGACCTCGACGCCCGTCAGCCACATCCGCGCGAGCGACCCGGCCAGCACCTCCTCGTCGCTCGACGGGTCGGCCTGGGCGGGCAGCGTGGGCAGCAGCAGCGGCCAGCGGTCGGGGGTGCAGCCGGGGTGGTTGCGGGCCATCGCGCCGAGGGACTGCCCCGGGCCCAGCTCCAGCAGGATGTCCTCGCCCTGGGCGAAGGTGTGCGTGAGCATGTCCGAGAACCGCACGGTGCGGCACATGTGCTCGGCCCAGTAGCCGGGGTCGCGGAGCTGCTGCTCGGTGACGGGCGCGCCGGTCACGTTGGAGAGGTACGGGATCCGCGGGGCCCGCGGCTTCAGTTCGGCGCGGGCCCACGCGGTGAGGGCGGGCGCGGCGGGCCGGAGCATCGCGGAGTGGAACGCGTGCGTCGTACGGAGGCCACGGCTGGGTACGTCGGCGGCGGCGAGCCGTTCGGACAGCTCGGCCACGGCGTCTGCGGGCCCGGAGAGCACGGTGAAGCCGGGCCCGTTGACGGCCGCGACATCCACCCCGGTCCCCGCCAACGGGCCTATCTTGTCGGCGAGTTCGGCGACGGAGAGCGGCACGGCCGTCATGGCCCCGGCGGGCAGCTCGGCGATGAGCTGGGCGCGGTGGGCCGTCAGCGCGGTCGCCTCGGGCAGGGTCAGGGCGCCGGCCAGGCAGGCGGCGGCGAACTCCCCGACGCTGTAGCCGAGCAGCAGCCGGGGCCGGATGCCCCAGGACATCAGGAGCGTGCCGAGCGCGTAGTCGGCGGCGAACATGGCGGGCTGGATGATCTCGGTGGCGACGGGTTCGGCGGAATCGGCCGCCGGTGTTCCCGTACGGCCGAGGAGCCCCGCCAGGTCGGGGGCGCCGGAGCGGCGCTCCGCGAGGAAGGTCTCCACCGGGTTGACGCCGAGCCGCTCGCGGAAGAGGTCGGCGCAGGCGTCGATCGCCTTACGGAAGACGGGTTCCGAGCGGTAGAGGCCGCCGACCATGCCCTGGTAGTGCTCGCCGACCCCGGCGAGCAGGAAGCCGACCGGCCTGCGGGTGAGCGCGTCGTGGCGGGCGAGGACGCGGTGGTCGGCGTCCTCCCCGAGGGCGCGCAGCGCGTCGGCGACGGAACCGCCCGCCGAGGACGAAGAGGTGGAAGAGGAAGAGGAGGAGGTCGCGGAGGTGACCAGCGCGCGGCGGTGGTCGAAGACGGCCCGGCCGGTCTGGAGGGTGTAGGCGACATCGGCGACGCCCCGTTCCCCGGTGGCGTCCGGCTCCCAGGCGCGGCCCTCGCCCTGCTCGGCGAGGAGGTCGCGCAGGTGTCCCGTCGTCTCGTCGGCCGCGTCCGCCGTACGCGCGGACCACACCAGTACCTGGTGGTCGCGCGGGGCGGGGCGGGGGTCCCGCGCGGGTGCGGCGGTCTCCTCCAGGACGACATGGGCGTTGGTGCCGCCCATCCCGAAGGCGCTGACCCCGGCGCGGCGGGGCCGTTCGCCCCGGGGCCAGGGCCGCAGGTCGGTCACGACCTCCAGGCGGCCCGCGGAGCGTTCGAGCTGGGGGTTGGGGCGGTCGAAATGGAGGGTGGGCGGGATCTCCTCGTGGTGCAGGGCCAGGGCGGTCTTCATCAGACCGGTGACCCCGGCGGCCCGGTCGAGGTGGCCGAGGTTGGTCTTCACCGAGCCGATCGCGCAGCGGGTGACGCCGTCGACGTCGTAGACGCGCTGGAGGGCGGCGATCTCGATGGCGTCGCCGAGGCCGGTGCCGGTGCCGTGGGCCTCCACGTAGTCGATGTCGGGCGCGGTCAGCCCGGCGCTGGCCAGGGCCTCCGCCATCACGCCGGACTGGCCCCGTACGCCGGGGGCGGTGAACCCGGCCCGGTTGGCGCCGTCGTTGGTGACCGCCCAGCCCCGGATGACCGCGTAGACGCGGTCCCCGTCGGCGAGCGCGTCCTCCAGCCTGCGCAGGGCGACGACCCCGACGCCGCTGCCGACCGGGGTGCCCTGGGCGGCGGCGTCGAAGGCCCGGCACCGGCCGTCCGGGGAGGACATCCCGGCTTCCTGGTAGAGGTAGCCCACCCGGTGGGGCACGAGGACGGAGACCCCGCCGGCCAGCATCATGTCGGCCTCGCCGCTGACCAGCGCGGAGCAGGCCAGCGACACGGCGACCAGGGAGGTGGAGCAGTAGCTCTGGACGCTGTAGCAGGGCCCGGTGAGGTCGAAGGCGTACGCCGCCCTGGTGGCCAGGGAGTCCTTGTCGTTGCCGAGGCCGATCTGCACCTCGCCGACCGACTCCGCGAGGTCGGGCCGGGTGGACAGGTTGTTCATCATGTACCAGCTGATGCCGGTACCTGCGACCACGCCGATGGATCCGGCGAAGCGCGCGGGGTCGGTGCCCGCGTCCTCCAGGGTGTGCCAGGCGGTCTCCAGGAACAGCCGCTGCTGGGGGTCGAGGAGCTGGGCCTCCTTGGGGGTGTGGCCGAAGAAGCCCGCGTCGAACAGGTCGATGCCGTCGAGCACCGATCCCGCCCGTACGTACGCGGGGTCGGCGAGCAGTTCCTCGGACACGCCCTCGGCCCGCAGCTCCTCCTCGGTGAAGCGGGTGATGGTGTCCTTGCCCGCCCGGATGTTGTGCCACAGTTGCCGGACGCCGTCGGCGCCGGGGAACCGTCCCGCCATGCCGACCAGGGCGATGTCCGTGCCCTCGGCGCCGCTCTGCGGGTCGTCCTCGCTCGTCTGCCAGCTCTCGCTCACTTGCCTGTCCTCCTGCGCTTGATGGTCGAGGCACCGGCCTGAGCCCTGCGCCGCTGTCCACGTGCCGCACTGCCGTCCTCCCGGCCCGGTGCGGGGGATGCGGGCCCGGCGCCGTCGGGGTCACCGCCTGAGCCGCCCCCGCTGCCCGCGCTGCCCGCTCCGGGGCCGGCCGTTGCGGAGCCGGCCGTACCGGAGCCGGCCGTACCGGAGCTGCTTGCGCCGAGGCTGTCGAGCAGCTCCGCGAGCTGGGCGACGGTGGGGTGTTCGAACAGGCTCGCCGCGGCCAGCTCGACCCCGGACTCGGCGGCCAGCCGGTTCACCAGGGCCAGCCCGACGAGCGAGGTGCCGCCCAGCTCGAAGAAGGGGTCGTGCACGCCGACCCGCTCCATGCCGAGCAGTTCGCCCCAGGTATCGGCGACGGCGCGTTCCGTCCCGGTGCGCGGGGCGATGTACGAGACCCGCAGATCGGGCCGGGGATAGCGGCGTTCGGGCGCGGTCGCCCCCGAACCCGTGCCCGTACCCGTGGCGGATCCCTTGCCGTTCCCCGACAGCGCGTCCGGGTCGGAGAGCATCCGCATGGCGTCGACCAGGTCGTCCAGCGGCTGGTTGAGCGCGTAGAGATGGGAGGGCCCCGCCGCGATGATCCGGCCGAGCGCCGCGGTCCCCTCCTCGTCGGTGAAGCCGTACTCCTCCCGGATCCGGCGCGCGCGGTCCCGCAGGGCGGGGGCCGCCGCGTACGCCTTGGTCTGCCAACTGTCGTGCTGCCAGGCGCCCCAGCCGACGGAGACGACACGGTTCGCCACCGTCCCCGCCCCGTCCTCGGCCGCGGCGAAGGCGTCGAGGAAGGCGTTGGCCGCGCCGTAGTCGCCCTCGCCGTGCCCGCCGACCGCCGTGACGGTGGAGGAGTACAGCACGAGCAGCTCGGGCGGCGCCTCCCGCAACGCCTCGGCGACGGCGAGCGTCCCGGCGATCTTAGGGGCCAGTACGGCGGCGGCCTGCTCCCTGGTCTTGTACTGGAGCAGTCCCTCGCCCGGTACGCCCGCGGTGTGGATCACCCCGTACACCTCGCCGAAGTGCTCGCGTACGGTACGGAACGCCTCGGCGGCCTCATCGGGTTCGCTGATGTCCGCCGAGACGGGCAGCACCTCGGCGCCGGCCGCGCGGAGCTGCCGGATCGCCAGGAGTACGGCGCTGATCCGGTCGTCGGCGCGGTGGCTGCTGATCCACCAGTCCCACAGGGCGGGTTCGGGCAGTTCGGTCCTGCCGATCAGGGCGAGCCTGGCGCCCATCGGGGCGAGCCTGCGGGCCAGCGCCATGCCGAGGCCGCCGACGCCGCCGGTGATCGCGTACACACCGTCGGGCCGCCAGACCTGGTCGTCGGAGACGGCGGGCAGCCCCACCTCTTCGAGGCCCGGGAGCCAGCGCCGTCCACGCCGCCAGGCGCTCGGGGAGGTGTCGGAGGTGGTACCGAATCCGGCTGCGTTTCCGTTTCCGTTTCCGGCTCCGGCTCCGGTCAACAGGGAGAATTCACGGAGTAGTTGTTCGGCGGCCTGGTCCAAGGACGCCTCCGGGTCCAGGTCGACGCAGCGGGTGCGGATCCGTGGGTACTCCACGCCGATGGAGCGGGCGAGGCCGACGACCGGGGCGGACAGCGGGTGGACCCGCTCGCCGCCGAGGACGTCGAAGGTTCCGGAGAGCGCGACGACGAGTTCGACGTCCCGGCCCGGCAGGACCCGGCCGATCGCCTGGATCAGCCAGAGCACGCTGTAGAAGCCGCGGTCCAGGGCGCGTTCGAGCCCCTCGGTCCCCTCGGAGTCGTGGGAGTCGTGGGAGTCGTGGGGATGGTGGCCGAAGGCGTGCACGATGCGCAGCGGGCCAGCCGGGGCGGTGGATCCGCCGGTGTTCAGCTCCGTCAGCAGCCGCTCGTACTCCTCGGGGCTCCCGGGGTCGATCGTGGTGCCCTCCCCGGTCCGCGGTGAGCCGTCACCGGCCTCGACGAACACGACCTCGTCCCCGTCGGCGGCGGCCTGTTCGGCCACCTGGCGGCCGAGCCCGGCCCGGTCGGCGAGGACCAGTACGGTCGCGGGCGCCGTCGGCGCGGGCGTGGGCGGCAGGGCGTCCTGCCGGCGCCAGGCCGAGGCGAGGAAGCGGGTGCCCCGGACGTCGGCCGCGGGCGCCCCGCCGTTCGCCGGTACGGTTCCGGCCGTGGCGGCGGGCCGCGCGGCGGGCATCGGCCAGTAGCGGGCCCGCTGGAACCGGTACCCCGGCAGCCGCAGGAGTTCGCGCGGTACGGGGTGGCCGGCGGCCCAGTCGACGGTGACGCCCAGCTCCCACAGCCGGCCGATCCCCGCCAGCCACGTCGCACGGTCGGCGTCGCCGCCGGGCGCGGGCAGCAGCCGTACGGTCGCCGGGGGCGCGGGGGCCTCGGCGGCGCCGTCGGCGGGCGCGGGCTCCGCCGGGAACGCTGTCGCGTCCAGGGTGCCGGCCCAGCCCGCCTCCACCAGCACGCTGGCGTACTGCGCGAGGCCGTGCGCGCCGTCGGCGTCCGCGACCGGGCGTCCTGGCCGGGTGGCCCAGTAGGCGGGGTCGGCGCACTCCCGCGGTGTGAGCGGCCGGCCGGTCTCGGCGGAGAACAGGCTGACGCGCGGCTCGTGGACGGTCACCGACGCGGCGCGCGCCGGGTCCAGGGCGAGGCTCATCGCGTCCGGCAGCTCGAACACCCCGGCCGCGCAGGCCGCCACGTACGCGCCGACGCCGTGGCCCAGGATGACGGCGGGCCGCACTCCGTACGCCTCCAGCAGCCGCACGAGCGCGTACTGCACGGTGAACGCGGACAGGGTGGAGACGGCCGTCGCCTCCCCGTCCCGTACCGGCCGGCGGTGTGGGTCGCGAAGGCCGGCCAGGTCGGTGCCGAACCGCTCGGCGGCCAGCTCGGCGCACGCGTCGACCGCCGCCCGGAACGCCGGCTCCGTACCGTAGAGCCCGCCGGTGGCGCCGGACGGCGCCTCGTCGCCCGGCAGCAGCAGGCCGATGCGGTGCTTGCGGTCCGGGGATACGGTTCCGTCGGCGCCGCCGGGGTCGCGCAGCCGCTCGATCGCGTCCGGGAGGTCCCGGCAGAGCAGCGCCCTGCGGACCGGGAAGGCCGTGCGTCCGGTCTGGGCGGTGAACGCCACGTCGGCCAGGGCCAGTTCGGGTTCCCGCTCCAGATGGGCGGCGAGGGCGGTGGCGGCCTCGCGCAGACTCGCGGCGTTGGTCGCGGAGAGGGTGACGAGGTGCCGCTCGTCCGTCCCGGATGTCCCGGCGGGTGGCCGGGCCGGTTCCTCGCGCGGCGCCGGTGGTGCCTCCTCGACCACCAGGTGGATGTTGGTGCCGGACCAGCCGAAGGAGCTGACCCCGGCGCGGCGCGGGGCGCCGGGCGCTGCGGGGAACGGCTGCCGGAACTGCGCCGGGCGTACGGGGCCGTCGAGGGACACGTCCGCGTTGGGCCGCTCCAGGTGCAGGTTGGCGGGGAGTTCGCCGCCGCGCAGCGCGAGCACCGACTTGATCAGGCCCGCCATTCCCGCGGTCGTCAGCAGATGCCCGACATGGGTCTTGACCGCGCCGATCAGCAGCGGGTGGTCCACCTTGCGGTCGCCGAAGACCTCCTGGAGGGCGCTGAACTCGATGGCGTCGCCCAGGCTCGTACCGGAGCCGTGCGCCTCGACAAAGCCGATGTCGTCGGGGCGCAGGCCCGCGTCGGAGAGCGCCGCGCGCACCACGGCCGCCTGTGCGGGCCTGCTGGGCGCCGTCAGTCCGTTGCTCCGCCCGTCCTGGGTCATGGCGGATCCCCGGATCACGGCGTGCGCGGGGCGGCGCTCCGCCTCGGCGTCCTCGGCGCGTTGCAGAACGATGGCGGCGCTGCCCTCACCCGCCACGAAGCCGTCGGCGGCCTCGTCGAAGGTTTTGCAGCGGCCGTCCGCGGCGAGCATGCTCATCTTGCACGCCTGGACGAGCGCGCTCGGGTCGATGAGCGCGGAGGCCGCGGCGATGACCGCCAGGTCGCACTCGCCGCGCCGCAGGCTCTGGACGGCGAGATGTGTGGCGGTGAGCGCCGAGGAGCACGCGGTGTCCACGGTCATGCTCGGACCGCGCAGGTCCAGGTGGTACGCGATCCGGCCGGCGGCGGCGCTGGAGGACAGACCGAGGAAGAAGCTCGGGTCGTCGAAGCAGGCCAGGCCCTCCGTCTCGACCTGCCGCCGCGAGTACTGGCTGGAGTCGCTGAGCCCGAGGAAGACCCCGGTCCTGCTGCCGCGCAGCCGCTCCGCCGGTATCCCAGCGTCCTCCATGGCGGTCCACACCATCTCCAGGAGCAGCCGGTGCTGGGGGTCGAGCCGGTACGCCTCCTGCGGGGTGCAGCCGAAGAACTCGGCGTCCCAGTCGGCGAGATCGGGGACGAAGGACGCCTTCCTGGTGTACGCCTTGCCCGGTACGCCCTTGCGGGGGTGGTAGTAGGCGTCCATGTCCCAGCGGTCCGGGGGCACTTCGGAGGCGGCGTCCACGCCGTCGAGCAGGTTCTGCCAGAACAGCTCCGGGTCGGCGGCCCCGCCGGGGAAGCGGCACCCCATGCCGACGATGGCGATCGGCGCGTCGGACGCGGCCGGGACGGCGGGCGCCGCCCGGCCCCCGGCGGGCAGTGCCACGACACCGGCCGATCCGGTCGCCCCGTGTGCGGCCGGCTCCGCGGGAATCGTCAACTCGGCGAGGCCGTCGACGAGTTCGTTCTGCAGGTGGTGGGCGAGGGCGAGCGGGGTGGGGTGGTCGAAGGTGAGGGTGGCGGGCAGCCGGAGTCCGGTGGACCGGGAGAGCCGGTTACGCAGCTCGACGGCGGTCAGGGAGTCGAAGCCCAGCGCCGTGAACTCCTTGCTCACGTCCAGCACGGCGGAGGGCGCGTGCCCGAGCACCGTGGAGACCTGGCGCGCCACCAGGTCCACCAGATGGCGGTCCTGTTCGGCGGCGGACAGGGCGGCGAGGCTGCGGCGCAGGCTGTCGGCACCGTCGTCGCCGTCCCGCTCGGCGCCGCCGAGGGCGGTACGCCGGCCGGTGGCCGTGGCGGGCGCCAGGGCGCTGAGCAGCGGGGGCAGCGGGCCGGAGCGGGCGAGGCGGGTCAGGTCGAGTTTCACCGGCACGCTCAGCGGCAGGCTGTGCGCCAGCGCCGCGTCGAACAGCGCCAGCCCCTCGTCCTGGCTCATCGGCGCCACACCGCCGCGCGCGAACCGTTCCCGGTCGGCCTGGCCGAGCCCGCTCGTCTGCCCCTTGCCCTGGCCCCACCAGCCCCAGGCCAGCGAGGCGCCGGGCAGTCCGGCGGCCCTGCGCGCGGCCACCAGGGCGTCGACGGCCGCGTTGGCCGCCGCGTAGTTGCCCTGCCCCGGGCTGCCGAGCACGCCGGCCGCCGAGGAGAACACCACGAAGAGGCTCAGGTCCGCGCCGCGGGTCAGCTCGTCGAAGTGCCGGACGGCGTCCACCTTCGGGGCGAAGGCCCGCCGTATCCGCTCGGGGTCGAGCGCCGGGATCACCCCGTCGTCCAGGGTGGCGGCGCAGTGCACGACGCCGGTCAGCGGACGGTCGGCCGGGATCCCCGCCAGCAGCTCCGCCACCGCCTGACGATCCGTCACATCGCAGGCGACCACGTCGACCTCGGCGCCGATCTCCTCCAGACCGGACCGCAACTCGGCTGCCCCGTCGGCCTGTTCGCCGCTCCGGCTGACGAGTACCACGCGCCGTACGCCGTAGCGCGACACGAGGTGGCGGGCCACGAGCCCGCCCAGATCGCCGGTGCCGCCGGTCACCACGACCGAACCGGCCGGGTCGGGGGCGCGGTCCACGGTGAGGACGATCTTCCCGGTGTGCCGGGCCTGCGCCATGAGCCGGAACGCCTCGGGCGCCTGCCGTACGTCGAAGAGCGTGGTCGGCAGCGGGGACAGCACCCCGCGTTCGAACAGCTCCATCACCTCGGCGAGCATCTCGGCGACCCGGTCGAGCCCGGCGTCCAGACCGTCGTACGCCTGGTAGCCGACATCGGTGCGTACCGCCGCGACCTGCTCGGGGTCGCGGATGTCGGTCTTGCCCATCTCCAGGAACCGTCCGCCCGGGGCGAGCAGCCGCAGTGAGGCGTCCACGTACTCCGCGGCGAGGGAGTTGAGCACCACGTCCACGCCCCGGCCGCCGGTCGCGGTACGGAAGGTCTCCTCGAACTCCAGGGTGCGGGAGTTGGCCATACGGTCCGGGGAGATCCCCAGCCCTTCCACGACGGCCCACTTGGGCGGGCTCGCGGTGGCGAACACCTCCGCGCCCATGTGGCGGGCGAGCTGGATCGCGGCCATGCCCACGCCACCGGACGCGGCGTGCACCAGCAGGGTCTCCCCCGCCCGCAGCCGCGCCAGCCGGTTCAGCCCGTAGTAGGCGGTCAGGAACACCACGGGGACCGTCGCGGCCTGCGCGAAGGACCAGGCGTCGGGTATCCGCACCCAGCCGCGCCGGTCGCTCACCACCACCGAGGCGAAGGAGCCGAGGGCGAGCCCCGTGACCCGGTCGCCGGGCGACAGGTCCGTGACCTCCGCGCCGACGTCGAGCACCACACCGGCGGCCTCGGTGCCCAGCAGGCCCACATCGCCGCCGATCATGCCCAGTCCGGCGACCACGTCACGGAAGTTGAGCCCGGCGGCGCGGACCGCGACCCGGATCTGGCCGGGCGCCAGTTCCCGTACGGCGTCGTCGGCGGGGAGCCATTCCATGTTCTCGGCCGAGCCTGCGGCCCGCATACCGATCCGTACCGCGTCCGGGGTGCCGGTGTGTCCGGCCGCCGGTTCCGGTACGGCGAGCCGCTGGGGCGCGAGAGGCAGCGGAACCCCGGCCCCGCCGCTCGCCATCCGGACGAGACGGGGAGCCCGTAACCCGTCTGCGGTCAGGGAGAGCTGGGGTTCACCGGTGGCCAGGGCACCGGCCAGCAGGGGTACGGTCGGCCCGGCGCCCGGCGCCACGTCCAGCAGGACGATCCGGCCCGGGTTCTCCGCCTGCGCGGAGCGCACCAGACCCCACACCGCGGCGGCCCCGGCGTCGACGGGCCCGCCGGGCGCCCCACCGACGGCTCCCGAGGTCACCACCACGAGCCGGGAGTCGGCGCACGCCTCGTCGGCCAGCCACCGCTGAAGGGTGTCCAGGGCCCGGCAGGTCACCGCCCGTACGGAGTCGACGTCAGGTACGGAGTCGACATCGGGTACGGCGTCGACGTCAGGTACGGCGTCGGCATCGTCCCGGGTCGCGCGGGGGGCCGACCACACCACGACGGTCGGCGGGGCCGTGTCACCGGATCCGGTGGGTGCGCCAGGTCCGGTCAGGGACCGGCAGGGCGGCAGGGCCAGGCCGTAGATGTCCTCGCCCGCCACCGTCCAGTTCTCGTCCGGGGCGAGGGCGGCCGGTTCGGCGGTCAGCGGGGCCCAGTCCAGCCGGAACAGGTCGTCCGTGCGGACCGGGGGCGTCAGTCCGCCCTCCGGCAGCGGTCGCAGGGTCAGCGAGTCCACCGTGAGGACCGGGCCGCCGGCCGCGTCGGTGACGTCCAGCCGCATCGCGCCCGGCTCGGCGGCGGTGATCCTGACCCGTACCCGGGAAGCGCCCACCGCGTGCAGCCGTACCCCCGACCACACGAACGGCATCCACGGCACCCCGGACTCGATGCCCGGCACGGCGCCGCTGAGCACCACGGCGTGCAGTACGGCATCGAGCAGCGCCGGGTGCACACCAAACCCACCGACGTCCGCCTGGCCCTCCTCGGGGAGCCCGACCTCCGAGAAGGTCTCGTCGCCCCGCCGCCACACCGCCTCCAGGCCGCGGAACACCGTGCCGTACTCCAGACCACGGGCCGCGAAACCCTCGTACACCTCGCCCACCGGTACGGGTTCCGCGCCCGCCGGCGGCCATGCCGTGGTCTCCTGCGGGGCGGGCCCGGGGCCGTCCCCGGCGTTCGCCAGCAGCCCGGTGGCATGGCAGATCCAGGCGCCGTCGCCGTCCTCGGCCCGCGCGTGGACCGTGACGGCACGGCGGCCGGAGCCGTCGGCCTCGTCGACCACGATCCGCACCACGGCCGCGCCGGTCCCGGTCAGTACGAACGGCACCTGGATGACCAACTCCTCCAGGTCCGGGCACCCGGCCTCGTCACCGGCGCGGATCGCCATCTCCACCAGCGCCGCCCCTGGCACCACCACCTCGCCCAGCACCCGGTGCCCGGTCAGCCAGGGCTGATCCCGCACCGACATCCGGCCGCTCACCACCACCCCACCGGAGTCGGGCAGTTCCACCACGGCGCCCAGCAGGCAGTGGCCGCCCATCGAGGTCAGCCCGTACGTCCCGACATCACCGGCGGTGTCCGCACCGGTCATCCAGTACCGCTCGCGCTGGAAGGCGTACGTCGGCAACTCGACCGGCCGCAGACCACGCCCCGCGAACACCGATCCCCACTCGACCCGTACACCGCACACCGACAGATGCCCCGCCGACAGCAGGAAACGGTCCAGACCGCCCTCACCCCGGCGCAGTGTGCCACCGGCCACCGCACCGGAGCCGACCGACGTCGCGATGTCCTCCACGCTCGCCGTGATCACTGGATGCGGGCTGACCTCGACGAACGCGTCGAAGCCCCGCTCCATCAACGACCGCACCACCGGCTCGAACCGCACCGGCTCCCGCAGATTCCGATACCAGTACCCCGCGTCCAGCTCACCACCGTCGACCAGCCCACCCGTCACCGTCGAGTAGAACGGCACCCCACCCGAACGCGGTGTGACGGAGGCGAGAACGTCCCGTACCTCGTCCTCCAGGAACTCCACATGGGCGGAGTGGGAGGGCACGGACGACGCGATCCTGCGGGCCCGTACCGACTCCTCCTCGCAGAGGCCCAGCAGTTCGTCGAGGGCGTCCGTGTCGCCCGCGATCACCACGGCGGAGGGGCCGTTGACGGCCGCCACGGTCAGCCGGTCGCCCCAGCGCGCGAGCCGTTTCTCGGCCTCCGCGGCAGGCAGCGCGAGCGACACCAGTGCGCCGCGGCCCACGAGCCGCAGGAGCAGCCGGCTCCGCAGGGCGACGACCGTCGCCGCGTCCTCCAGGGAGAGCGCCCCGGCGACGCAGGCCGCGACGATCTCGCCCTGGGAGTGGCCCACCACCGCCTCGGGCTCCACCCCCGTCGAGCGCCACAGGGCCGCCAGCGAGACCATCACCGAGAACAACACGGGTTGTACGACATCGAGTTCGGCCAGGTCGGGGGCGTTCTCCCCGCCGCGCAGCGCGTCCCGTACGGACCAGCCCACCAGGGGGCGCAGGACCTCTTCGCACTCCAGCAGCCGGTCCCTGAAGACCTCGGAGGACTCCATCAGCTCCTGGGCCATGCCCTCCCACTGGGAGCCCTGACCGGGGAAGACGAACACCACCCGGCCGCCGTCGGCCACCACCGGGGACCCCTCGGCGGTCACCACACCGGCGGCCGGCTCGCCCTGTCCCACGGCGGCCAGGCCCGTCAGCAGTTCCTCACGATCGGCGCCCACCACCACCGCACGGTGGTCAAGCCGCGCACGCCCCACCGCCAAGGACAGACCCACCTCGCCTGTCCCCAGAGTCGGCCGCTCCCGTACGTACCGCTCCAGCCGCCCCGCCTGCGCCCGCAGCCCCGCCGCCGACCCGCCCGACACCACCCACGGCACCGGGCCCACGTCCCCGGCAGCGGCCTCCGGTACGGGGACCGCCGGTGCCTGCTCGACCACCACATGCGCGTTCGTGCCGCTCACACCGAACGACGACACCGCCGCACGCCGCGGCCGGTCCACCACCGGCCACTCCCGCTCCTCCGTCGCGAGCGCCACCGCACCCGCCGACCAGTCCACATGGGTCGACGGCGAGTCGATGTGGAGGGTGCGCGGGACGATGCCGTGGCGCAGCGCCAGCACCATCTTGATGACGCCCGCCACCCCCGCGGCCGCCTGCGTATGACCGATGTTCGACTTCACCGAGCCGAGCCACAGCGGCCGGTCCTCGGGCCGGTCCAGGCCGTAGGTCGCGAGCAGCGCCTGTGCCTCGATCGGGTCGCCCAGTGTGGTGCCCGTACCGTGTGCCTCCACCACATCGATGTCGGCCGCCGCCAGCCGCGCGTTCGCCAGCGCCTGACGGATCACCCGTTGCTGGGACGGGCCGTTGGGCGCGGTCAGCCCGTTCGACGCACCGTCCTGATTCACCGCACTGCCCCGGACCAGCGCCAGCACCTCATGCCCGTTGCGCTCCGCGTCGGACAGCCGCTCCAGCAGAACCAGCCCCACACCCTCGGAGAAATTCGTTCCGTCGGCGGCGTCGGCGAACGACTTGCACCGGCCGTCGCGCGCCAGACCGCGCTGCCGGCTGAAGTCCACGAACATGCTCGGGGTGGCCATGACGGAGGCGCCCCCGGCGAGCGCCATCGAGCACTCCCCCGCGCGCAGCGACTGGCACGCGAGGTGCATCGCCACCAGGGAGGAGGAGCACGCCGTGTCGATCGTCACGGCGGGGCCCTCAAGGCCGAAGACATAGGAGATACGCCCCGAGGCGACGCCACCGGCGCTTCCCGTGCCCTGGTAGCCGTCCATGGCTTCCAGCGCCGCGTTGGACCAGGAGCTGTAGTCGTGCTGGATGACTCCGGCGAACACGCCGGTGCGGCTTCCGCGGATCGACTCCGGTGCTATTCCGGCCCGTTCGAAGGTCTCCCAGGCGGATTCGAGCAGCAGTCGCTGCTGGGGATCCATCGACTGGGCCTCGCGGGGGTTGATTCCGAACAGTCCGGCGTCGAACTCGTCCGCGTCGTAGAGGAATCCGCCGTTGAGCGAGTAGGTCTTGCCCGCCGCGTCGGGGTCGGGGTCGTACAGCCCCTCGACGTCCCAGCCGCGGTTCTCGGGGAACGGCGCGATGGCGTCCCGCCCCTCGGCCACCAGCCGCCACAGATCCTCCGGAGAGTCCACGCCGTCCGGGAAACGGCACGCCATTCCGACGATCGCGATCGGCTCCGCGTTCTTCTCGTCCTGGTCGCGCAGTTGGAGCCGGGCGTTCTGGAGCTCCCCACTCACCCGTGCGAGATAGTCGCGGAGTTTGGCGTTCTCATCCATCGGATCAGGCTCCCAATTGCTTGTCGACGAACTGGAACAGCTCTTCGGTGGAGGACAGTTGGAGTTGCTCCGTCACTTCGTCCCCGCGTGTCTCCGCCGGGGCTTCTCCGGAGGGGGCGAGGAGGGCCCTGATCCGCTCCGTGACCCGCGCGCGTGCCGCGTCGTCCGGATCGAGCCGCGACAGGATGTCCGCCACCTTGTCGAGGTCCCCCAGCACCCTGTCGAGCGTTTCCGCTTCGGTCTGTACGAGCTCGCCGCGCAGATGGTGGGCGAGGGCGAGCGGGGTGGGATGGTCGAAGGTCAGGGTGGCGGGCAGGCGCAACCCCGTGACCTGCGCGAGCCGGTTGCGCAGCTCCACCGCGGTGAGCGAGTCGAAGCCGAGTGCGCTGAACGGCTTGCCCACCTCCAGGCCGGCCGCGCGCGCGTGGCCGAGCACGGTGGCGACCTGTCCGGTCACCAACTCGACCAGTTCCCGCGTCTGTTCGCCTTCGGGCAGCGCGTCGAGGCGGCGGCGCAGGGCGTCGGCGCCGCTCTGCGCCGCGCCGGTGTGCGCGGTCCTGCGGGCCGCCGTTCCTCCGGTGACCAGGCCGCTGAGCAGCGGGGGCAGCCCGCCCGACGCCGGGGCGCCCGTGCCGGGGCCGGCGCCGGCCGTCTCCGTCAGCCTGGCGAGGTCCAGTTTCACCGGCACCATCACCGGCAGGTTGTGCGCCAGGGCCGCGTCGAACAGCGACAGCCCCTCGTCGGCCGTCATGGCGGCGACGCCACCGCGCGCGAACCGTTCGCGGTCCGTCTCGGTCAGATCGCCGGTCAGTCCGCTGCCCTTGCCCCACCAGCCCCAGGCCAGCGACACCCCCGGCAGCCCGGCCGCCCTGCGCGAGGTGACCAGGGCGTCGACCGCGGCGTTGGCCGCCGCGTAGTTGGCCTGCCCCGGGGTGCCGAGGACTCCGGCCGCCGAGGAGAACACCGCGAACATCCCCAGGTCGGCGTGGCGGGTGAGGGCGTCGAGATGGCTCAGGGCGTCCGTCTTCGGGGCGAACACCCGCCGTACCCGCTCGGGGTCGAGCGCCGGGATGACCCCGTCGTCCAGGGCGCCCGCGCAGTGCACCACACCGGTGAGCGGGCGGTCGGCGGGGATGGCCGCCAGCAGCTCCGCCACCGCCCGCCGGTCGGTCACATCACAGGCCCGTACGTCCGTCTCCGCGCCGAGGGCGTGCAGTGCGGCCCGTAGCTCCTCGGCTCCCTCGGCGCTCGCGCCGCGCCGGCTCGCCAGCACCAGGTGCCGTACGCCGTACCGCTCCACGAGATGTCGGGCCACCAGGGCGCCCAGGTCGCCCGTTCCGCCGGTGACCAGTACGGTCCCCGCCGGGTCGAGGGTGACGGTCTCCGTGGGCGCGTCCGCCATCCGGGCGAGGCGTGGTGCCCGTAAGCCGTCGTCGCGCAGGGCGAGTTGGGGTTCTCCGGTCGCCAGCGCCCCGGCCAGCAGGGGTACGGTCGGTTCGGCGCCCGGGGCGATGTCCAGCAGGGTGATCCGGCCGGGGTTCTCGGAGTGCGCGGAGCGCACCAGGCCCCAGACCGCTGCGGCGCCCGCGTCCACCGGCTCGCCGGGGTCCACACCGACGCCTCCCGAGGTCACCACCACGAGCCGGGAGTCGGCGCACGCCTTCTCGGCGAGCCAGCGCTGCACCGTGTCCAGTGCCGCACACGCGCTCGCCCGCGCCCCCTCCGGGTCGGCGCCGCCCTGGGCGCACCACACCACCACCTCGGGTTCCTGGCCCGTCAGTTCGTCCGGTGACGCGAAGGCCGTGAGTCCCAGACCGCGGCGGTCCTCCCCCACCAGGACCCAGCCTCCGTCCGGGGCCGTCGGGCCGGATCCGGGCGCACCGGCGGCAGGCGCCACCGGCACCGGCACCCAGTCCAGTCGGAACAGGTCGTCCCGGGGGCGGGCCCGCGCGGTCAACTCGCCGGAGGGCAGGGGACGTAGCGTCAGGCCGGCCACCGTGAGCACCGGTCCGCCGGCCGGGTCGGCGACCTCCACCCGGAGGACCCCCGCCTCGGCGGCGGTGATCCTGACCCGTACGCGGGCCGCGCCCACCGCGTGCAGCCGTACCCCCGACCACACGAACGGCAGCCAGGGCACACCCGCTTCGACACCGGGCAGCGCCTCGCTCAGCACCACCGTGTGCAGTACGGCGTCCAGCAGCGCCGGGTGCACACCGAACGCGGCGACTTCGGACTGCCCCTCCTCGGGCAGGGCCACCTCGGCGAAGGTCTCGTCGCCCCGACGCCACACCGCCTCCAGCCCGCGGAACACCGTGCCGTACTCCAGACCGCGGGCCGCGAAGTCCTCGTACACACCGCCCACCGGGACCGCCTCCGCGCCCGCCGGAGGCCACACGTCCAGCTCCTTCAGCGCCTCGTCCTGCGCGATGTCGGGCCGGGTCAGCACTCCGGTGGCATGGGCGGTCCAGGGACCGTCGCCCTGCTGGGCCCGCGCGTACAGGGTCAGGGGCCTGCTGCCGCCGTCCTCGACGTCGCCCACGGTGATCCGTACGAACACCGCGCCGGACTCCGGCAGGACGAGCGGTACCTGAATGACGAGCTCCGCCAGGTCCGGGCACCCCGCCTCGTCACCGGCCCGGATGGCCATCTCCACCAGCGCCGCCCCCGGCACCACCACCTCGCCCAGCACCCGGTGTTCGGCCAGCCAGGGATGATCCCGCACCGACAGCCGGCCGCTCACCACCACCCCGCCCGACTCGGGCAGCTCCACCACGGCGCCCAGCAGCGGATGGGCGCCCATCGCGGTCAGTCCGTACGCCGCCACATCGCCCGTGCCGCCACCGCCGGCCAGCCAGTACCGTTCGCGCTGGAAGGCGTACGTCGGCAACTCGACCGGCCGCAGACCACGCCCCGCGAACACCGAACCCCACTCGACCCGCACCCCGCACACCGACAGATGCCCCGCCGACAGCAGGAAACGGTCCAGGCCGCCCTCGCCCCGGCGCAGTGTGCCCCCGGTCACGGCCGGCTTCCCCGCGCCTGTGGCGATGTCCTCCACGGCGGCGGTGATCACCGGATGCGGGCTGACCTCGACGAACGCGTCGAAACCCCGCTCCATCAACGACCGCACCACCGGCTCGAACCGCACCGGCTCCCGCAGATTCCGATACCAGTAGCCCGCGTCCAGCTCAGCACCGTCGACCAGCCCACCCGTCACCGTCGAAAAGAACGGCACCCCACCCGAACGCGGTGACACCGACGCGAGAACGTCCAGCAGGTCCTTCTCGATCTCCTCGACGTGTGCGGAGTGGGAGGCGAAGGAGACGGGGATCTGCCGCGCCCGTACGGAGGTCTCCGCGCACCAGGCGAGCAGTTCGGGCAGGGCGTCCGCGTCACCCGCGATCACCACGGCGGAGGGGCCGTTGACGGCCGCCACGGTCAGCCGGCCGCCCCAGCGCGCGAGGTTCTCCTCCGCCTCGGCCACGGGCAGCGCGACCGACACCAGTCCGCCGCGGCCCGCCAGCCGCATCAGCAGCCGGCTCCGCAGGGCGACGACCCGCGCCGCGTCCTCCAGCGACAGCACGCCCGCGACACAGGCGGCGGCGATCTCGCCCTGGGAGTGCCCGATCACCGCCTCGGGCTCCACCCCCGCCGAGCGCCACAGCGCCGCCAGGGACACCATCACGGCGAAGAGCACCGGCTGCACCACGTCGTCCCGTGTGAGGTCCGGGGCGCCCGGCACACCACGTAACACGTCGAGCACCGACCAGCCCACCAGGGGCCTGAGCGCTTCCTCGCACTCCAGCAGCCGGTTCCGGAAGACCTCGGAGGACTCGACCAACTCCAGTGCCATGCCCTCCCATTGGGAGCCCTGGCCGGGGAAGACGAACACCACCCGCCCGCCGTCGACCACCGGAGATCCCTCGGCGGTCACCACACCGGGGGCGGGCTCGCCCCGTCCCACGGCGGCCAGGCCCGTCAGCAGCTCCTCGCGGCCGGCGCCCACCACCACCGCACGGTGATCAAGCCGCGCACGCCCCACCGCCAACGACAACCCCACCTCGCCTGTCCCCAGGGTCGGCCGCTCCCGTACGTACCGCTCCAGCCGCTCCGCCTGCGCCCGCAAGCCAGCGGCCGTGGCCCCCGACACCACCCAGGGCACCGGCCCCGTATCCCCGGCGGCGGCCTCCGGCGCGGATGTCACCGGTGCCTGCTCGACCACCACATGCGCGTTCGTGCCGCTCACTCCGAACGACGACACCGCCGCACGCCGCGGCCGGTCCACCACCGGCCACTCCCGCTCCTCCGTCAGCAGGGAGACCGCGCCCGCCGACCAGTCGACATGGGGGCTCGGCTCATCGACATGCAGTGTTTTCGGCAGGACACCGTGGCGCATCGCGAGCACCATCTTGATGACGCCCGCCACCCCGGCCGCCGCCTGCGTATGGCCCATGTTCGACTTGAGCGAGCCGAGCCACAGCGGCCGGTCCGCCGGGCGGTCCTGGCCGTACGTGGCGAGCAGCGCCTGTGCCTCGATCGGGTCGCCCAGCGTGGTGCCCGTACCGTGCGCCTCGACGGCGTCGACCTGGTCGGGGGTGAGCCGGGCATGGGCCAGGGCGCTTTCGATCACCCGTTGCTGGGAAGGGCCGTTGGGTGCGGTCAGCCCGTTCGACGCACCGTCCTGATTCACCGCACTGCCCCGGATCACCGCCAGCACCTCATGCCCGTTGCGCTCCGCGTCGGACAGCCGCTCCAGCAGAACCAGCCCCACACCCTCCGAGAAGTTCGTCCCGTCGGCCGCCGCCGCGAATGCCTTGCACCGGCCGTCGCGCGCCAGACCGCGCTGCCGGCTGAAGGCGACGAAGGGGGTCGGGGTCGCCATGATCGTGACGCCGCCCGCCAGGGCGAGGGTGCAGTCCCCCGCGCGCAGGGCCTGGCACGCGAGGTGCATCGCCACCAGGGAGGACGAGCACGCCGTGTCCACGGTCACCGCGGGCCCCTCCAGGCCCAGCGCATAGGCCACCCGGCCCGAGATCACCGAGGAGAATCCCCCGGTCGGGATGTAGCCCTCGACCTCGGCGGAGGAATGCGCCGTGAGCAGGGTGCTGTAATCGTGTTCGTAGCTTCCCGTGAAGACGCCGGTCGATGTGGCGCGCAGGCTGGTCGGATCGATTCCGGCCCGTTCCAGGGTTTCCCAGGCGGTTTCCAGTACGAGGCGTTGCTGCGGGTCGGTGGCGATGGCCTCGCGCGGACTGATGTTGAAGAAGGCGGCGTCGAAATCACCGGCGTCGTAGAGGAATCCGCCCTGGCGTCCGTAGCTCTTTCCCTGGGCGTCCGGGTCGGGGTCGTACAGCGTCTCCAGGTCCCAGCCGCGGTCGGTGGGGTAGCCGGAGATCACGTCCTGTTCCTCGCTGACCAGCCGCCACAGGTCGTCCGGCGACTCCACGCCCCCGGGGTAGCGGCAGCCCATGCCGACGATCGCGACCGGTTCGAACCGGTCGGACTCGACCTCGCGCAGCCGCTGACGGGCCCGGCGCAGGTCGGCGGTCACACGGCGCAGATAATCCCGGAGCTTCTCTTCGTCCGACATCAGAAGCGACCATCCTCACGTTGAAGGTCAGGAGATTCCGAACTCGTTCTCGATGACGTCGAATATCTCGTCGTCCGTCGCGGAGCTGAGATCGTCGTCGGATCCGTCCGGCGAGACGCTCTCCGTTGTTTCGCGCCATTTCCACAGCAGACCTTCGAGGCGTTTTCCGATCGCTCCGCTCCTGGCGGTGTCCGTGGAAAGAGCGGACAGCGCGTTTTCGAGGCGGTCGATGTCCCGGAGTACGTTCTGTGCGACGTCGGCGGCGCGCGGGCTGAGCCGGGTGTGCAGATGGGTGGCGAGCGCGGTGGGTGTGGGGTGGTCGAAGACCAGGGTGGGAGAGAGCCGCAGCCGGGTCGCGGCGGTGAGCCGGTTGCGCAGTTCGACGGCGGTGAGGGAGTCGAAGCCGATCTCCTTGAAGGCGTGTGCCGGGGTGATGGTGTCGGGGGTCGGATGGCCGAGGACGGTGGCGGCGTGGCTGCGTACCAGGCCGAGCAGGTAGTGGTGTTGCTCCTCGGACGAGAGCCTGACCAGTTCGTCGGTCAGTCCGTTGCCGTTGCCGTTGCCGTTGTTGTCCCCGTTGGCGGAGGTGACGTTGCCGGTGGTCGCCGCCGTACGCCGGGTGGGGGCGCCGGGCAGGGCGCGCAGCAGGGCGGGAAGGGCGGCGGGGTCGGCGGGCGGGGTGAGGGGCGACGGCAGCAGGAAGGGCTGGTCGAGCCGGAGTGCGGTGTCGAGGAGCGCGAGGGCGTGTGCGGTGGTCAGCGGGGTGATCCCGGCGTGGCTGATGACCCGTCGGCGCTGACCGGTGTCGAGATGGCCGGTCATGCCGCTGGCCTCCTCCCACAGTCCCCAGCCGAGCGAGGTGGCGGGCAGCCCGGCGGCGCGCCGGTGGGTGGCGAGGGCGTCGAGAAAGGCGTTGGCGGCGGCGTAGTTGGCCTGTCCTGAGCTGCCCAGGGTGGCGGCGGCCGAGGAGAACAGGACGAACGCGGCCAGGTCGAGCCCGGCGGTGGCGCGGTGGAGGTTCCAGGCGGCGTCGACCTTGGGCCGGAAGACGGTCCCGACCTGGCGGGGTGTGAGGTTCTCCAGGGTGCTGTCGTCCAGGGTGCCCGCCGCGTGGACGACGGCGGTGAGGGGATGGTCCGCGGGGACCCCGTCGAGCAGGGCCGCGAGGGCGTCCGCGTCGGCGGCGTCGCAGGCGGCGACGGTGACATGGGCGCCGAGGCCGGTCAGTTCGGTACGGAGTCCGGCCGCGCCGGCGGCGTCCGGGCCGCTGCGGCTGGTCAGCAGGAGGTGGCGGACGCCGTGGTGGGTGACGAGGTGGCGGGCCACGAGTCCGCCGAGGGTGCCGGTGCCTCCGGTGATCAGTACGGTGCCGGCCGGGTCGAGCGCGGGCGGCAGGGTGAGGGTGATCTTCCCGATGTGCCGGGCCAGGCTGAAGTGGCGCAGGGCGTGGCGTGCTTGGGAGAGCGGCCAGGTGGTGACGGGCAGGGGCCGGAGTGTGCGGTCGGCGAAGAGGCGGGAGAGGTCGGCGAAGAGCGCGCCGATCCGGTCGGGGCCGAGGTCCAGCAGGTCGAAGGCGCGGTAGAAGAGGCCGGGGTGGGCGGCGGTGACCTCTTCCGCGTCGCGGATGTCGGTCTTGCCCATCTCGATGAACCGGCCGTGGGGGGCGAGCAGCCGCAGCGACGCGTCGACGGCCTCGTGGGCCAGGGAGTTGAGGACGATGTCCAGCCCTTCGGGGGCGTGGGCGAGGAAGTCCTGCTCGAAGTCGAGGGTGCGCGAGGAGGCGATGTGGTCGTCGTCCAGACCCAGGGCGCGCAGGGTGTCCCACTTCGTGGGGCCGGCGGTGGCGTAGATCTCGGCGCCGAAGTGCCGGGCGAGCTGGACGGCGGCCATGCCGACGCCGCCGGTGGCGGTGTGGATCAGGATCTTGTCGCCGGGCCGGATCCGGGCGAGGTCGACCAGGGCGTGGTAGGCGGTGAGGAAGGCCGCGGGGACGGTGGCGGCCTCCGTGAAGGTCCAGTCGTCGGGGATACGGGTGACCAGGCGGTGGTCGGTGACGCGGACCGGGCCGATGCCACCGACGGTGGACATGCCCATCACCCGGTC
This sequence comes from Streptomyces sp. NPDC087310, assembly GCF_044744405.1. Taxonomy (NCBI): domain Bacteria; kingdom Bacillati; phylum Actinomycetota; class Actinomycetes; order Kitasatosporales; family Streptomycetaceae; genus Streptomyces; species Streptomyces sp. NPDC087310. Next base: position 366,513 of record NZ_JBIUYF010000002.1, read on the forward strand.
CCCCGGGGCCAGTCCGGTGACCCGGTCGCCGACCTCGGTGACGATCCCCGCCTCTTCCCCGCCGATCGGCACCTTGATCGGGACGAGGCCCAACGACACCATGACGTCACGGAAGTTGAGACCGGCGGCGCGTACGGCGATCCGTATCTCCTCGGGCCCCAGCGGCCCTTCGCGCTCCTCGGAGGCGGCCAGCACCACCTGGTCGAGTGTGCCGCCGCTTCCTGATGCCTCCAGGTGCCAGTGGTCGGTGCCGGCGGGCGGGACGAGGGCGCCGCCCGCGGTGGCGGGGGTGAGCCGGGCCACGGTGATCTGTCCTTCGCGCAGGGCTAGTTGGGTCTCCCCGGCGGCGAGGGCGGCGGCGATCGCGGTGGGCAGCGCCTCGGCGGAGAGGGCGTGGTGGTCGGTGTCGAGCAGGAGGAACTGGCCGGAGTTCTCCGCCTGTGCGCACCGGACCAGGCCCCAGACGGCGGCGTCGGCCAGGCTGGCGGGCGGGGCCCCGGCGACCGAGGGGGTGACGGCGTGGGTGGTGACGAGGACCAGGGTGCTGGTCACGTAGTGGGGTGTGGCGAGCCAGTCCTGGAGCAGCCGCAGGACGGTGGCGGTCCGGGCCGCGGTACGGGCGGGCAGCTCCTGGTCCGCCCGGTTCCCGTCCTCGTCCGCCTCCGGGGCGGGCGCGGGCGCGGGCAGGACGGCGATCACGACGTCGGGGACAGGCGCCCCCGGGTCGCCCGGGTCTCCGGCGTCGCCCGGGTTCCCCCCGTCGCCCGCGTCTCCCGCGTCGAGCGCGGCCGTGAGACCGGCCAGGTCCTCGTGGCGGGTGAGGGTGACACCGGCGGTCCCGGGGAGGGACGCGTACGGGCCGGGGTCGGCGCCGGGGCCGGGAGCGCCGAGCAGCGCGAGGCGCCGTACCCCTGTGGTCGGGGGCGGCCCGTCCAGGGGCAGCGGATGCCAGTCGAGCTGGAACAGGGAGCGCCGGGTGTCGTGTTCGGGGGTCAGCCCGCCCGCGTCCAGGGGCCGGAGGGTGAGGGTGTCGACGGTGATGACGGGCCGGCCGGCCGGGTCGGTCGCCGTGAGCCGGACGGTGTGGTCGCCGGTCGGGGTGAGGTGGACGCGGAGGGTGTCGGCGTCGGTGGCGTGCAGGTGGACGCCGCTCCAGGAGAACGGCAGCTCGATCCCGCTCGGGGCGTCCCCTGCGTCCCCTGCGTCCCCGGCGTGCCCGGGGGTGAGGAAGAGCGCGTGGAGGGCGGAGTCCAGCAGCGCGGGATGGATCCCGAAACCGCCGGTGGGCAGGTCGGACCCGAGGCGTATGTCGGCGTACAGGGTGGTGTCCTGCCGCCACGCGGTCCGCAGGTTGCGGAAGGCGGGGCCGTAGTCGTAGCCGCGTTCCGCGAGCCGCGGGTAGAGGCCGTCGACCGCTACGGGCTCGGCCCCGGCGGGCGGCCACGCCCCGGATGCCGCTTCCGTCCCGTGCTGGACGGGCGCCGCGGCGGGTGTGGCGGTGAGCGTGCCGGTGGCGTGATGGGTCCAGGGCCGTCCGGGGTCGGTGGTCTGCGGCCGGGAGTGGATCTCGACGCGCCGCCGTACGCCACCCTCGGTACCGGTGTCCTGATCCGGCGGTGCCACGGTGATGTGCAGATGGACGGGCCGGTCGCCGTCGAGCATCAGCGGGACGTGCAGGGTGAGTTCCTCCAGTGCGGGGCAGCCGGTGGCGGTGCCCGCGTGGAGCGCGAGGTCGAGATGGGCGGTGGCGGGCAGCAGCGGGGTGCGGGTGACCGCGTGGTCGGCCAGCCAGGGCTTGGCGCCGGTGCTCAGGACGCCGGTGGCGTGCCAGGTTCCGTCGGGCAGATGGCTGGTGCTGGCCAGCAGCGGATGGCCGGTGCTCTGGAGCCCGAGCCCGGACGCGTCGGTGAGGACGGGCGCGGAGGTGAGCCAGTGGCGCTGCCGCTGGAAGGGGTACGTGGGCAGGTCCGGGGTCACGGAGGGGTACGCGGGGCCGTCGCCCGGCCGGGTGAGCGCACCGCGCCACGCCACCGGTGCGCCGTGCGCGTACGCCGTGGCCAGGGCGGTCAGGAACTGCGGCCACCGGCCCGCGTCCCGGCGCAGGCTCGCGACGGCGACCGCCGCGGGCCCCTCGGTGCCGCCTTCGCCGCCTTGGCCGCCTTCGCCGTCGGCGCCGGCGGCGTGCAGGATGTGCTGGATGCTGGGGATCAGCACGGGGTGCGGGCTGGTCTCGACGTACAAGCCGTGCCCGTCGTCGACCAGTTGACGCAGGGTGGAGTGGAAGAGCACCGGGCTGGTGAGGTTCTCGTACCAGTACGCGCCGGTCAGCGCGGTGGTGTCGAGCAGGCCGCCGGTGACGGTGGAGTAGAAGGGCACCTCGGCGGCGGTGGGACGCACCTCGGCCAGTGCGGAGCTCAACTCGTCCCGCAGCACCGCCATATGGGGGGTGTGGGAGGCGTAGTCGACGGGGATCGCCTTCGCGTCGATGTCCTCGGCCGCGCAGTGGGCGAGGAGGCCGGCCAGGGCGTCGGTGTCACCGGCGACGACGGTGGTGGCCGGGCCGTTGACCGCCGCCAGGTGCAGGCCGGCCCGGTCGGCGATCAGGTCGCGCGCCCGGTCGGCGGAGACCGGCAGGGAGGCCATCCCGCCCGTACCGGCCACCCGGACCAGGGACTTGGAGCGCAGGGCCACGATGCGGGCGGCGTCGTCGAGGGTGAGGGCGCCGCAGACGTACGCGGCGGCTATCTCGCCCTGGGAGTGCCCGATCACCGCGTCGGGTTCGACGCCGTGGGCGCGCCAGAGGGCGGCCAGGCCGACCATGACCGCGAACAGGGCGGGCTGGACGACATCGACACGGTCCAGCCCTGGCGCGCCGGGCCGTTGGTGGAGCACGTCGAGCAACTGCCAGTCGGTGTAGGGCTCCAGGGCCCGCGCGCAGGCGTCCATCCGCTCGGCGAAGAGCGGTGAGTCGCGCAGCAGTCCGGCCGCCATGCCGGTCCACTGGGGGCCCTGGCCGGGAAAGACGAACACCGTCCTGGCGGTGCCGGTGCCCGCGGCGACGCCGGTGATCACCCCGGGGGCGCCCCGCCCGGTGGCGAGCGCGTCCAGCCCGTCCGTCAGGCTCGCGGTGCCCTGGCCGAGGACCACCGCCCGGTGCTCGAAATGGGAGCGGCCGGTCGCCAGGGCGAGCGCCACCTCGCCGCAAGCCGTACCCGTACCTGTACCGGTACCTGAATCCGTGCCTGTACCGGTACCCGTATCCGTACCGGTATCCGCGTCCGGGCTCCTGTCCGGGCCCAGGTCCGGACGGGACCGTACCCAGGAGACCAGTTGGCCGCTCCGCGCGGCCAGCGCCTCCGGGTCGCGCCCGGAGACCACCCAGGCCGTCGCCGGTCCCGCCTCCCCGGACCAGACGCCGACGGCGGAACCGGAACCGGCGGCGGAACGGGACCCGGCGCCCGACGCCACGGGATCCGCCGTCGGCGGGTCCGCGTCCGGCGCCTGCTCCAGTACGAGATGCGCGTTGGTGCCGCTGATGCCGAAGGAGGAGACGGCGGCGCGGCGCGGGCGGCCCGTCGTGGGCCAGGCCGTGCCCTCCGTCGCCAGTGCCACCGCGCCCGCCGCCCAGTCGACCCGGGAGGACGGGGCGTCCACATGGAGGGTGGGCGGGACGACGCCGTGGCGCATCGCCAGCACCATTTTGATCACGCCCGCCACCCCGGCCGCCGCCTGCGCGTGGCCGATGTTCGACTTCACCGAGCCGAGCAGCAGCGGCCGGTCCACCGGCCGGTCCTGCCCGTACGTGGCCAGCAGCGCCTGCGCCTCGATCGGGTCCCCCAGCCGGGTTCCCGTGCCGTGCGCCTCGACGACGTCCACCCCGGAGGCCGGTACACGGGCGTCGGCCAGCGCCTGCCGGATCACCCGGCGCTGCGACGGGCCGTTGGGCGCCGTCAGCCCGTTGGACGCGCCGTCCTGGTTGACGGCGGAGCCGCGTACCACGCCCAGCACCCGGTGGCCCAGGCGCCGCGCGTCCGACAGCCGTTCCAGCAGCACCAGCCCCACGCCCTCGGCCCATCCGGTGCCGTCCGCGCCCTCCGCGAACGCCTTGCACCGGCCGTCCTCCGAGAGCCCGCGCTGGCGGCTGAACTCGACGAAGATCCCGGGCGTCGACATCACCGTGACACCGCCGGCCAGCGCCATCGCACACTCCCCCGAGCGCAGGGCGCGGCTCGCGAGATGCAGCGCCACCAGTGAGGACGAGCACGCGGTGTCCACCGTCACGGCCGGGCCTTCGAGGCCGAGGACGTACGCGATCCGACCGGACAGCACACTGGACGTGGTGCCGGTCAGGATGAAGCCACCCTCCGTGCCCTCGGACGTCTCGTGCATCCGTGGCCCGTAGTCCTGGGCCATCGCGCCGACGAACACACCGACCTGGCCGCCGCGCAGGGTACGGGGGTCCATTCCGCCGCGTTCGACGGTCTCCCACGCCACCTCCAGCAGCAGGCGCTGCTGCGGGTCGAGGGAGGCCGCCTCGCGCGGCGAGATACCGAAGAAACCGGCGTCGAACCGGGTGGCGTCGTGCAGGAAGCCGCCCCTGCGGGTGTACGAGGTGCCCGCGTGGCCGGGGTCCGGGTGGTAGAGCCCGTCGAGATCCCACTCCCGGTCGACGGGGAAGTCCGACAGTCCCTCGCCGCCCGCGGCGATCAGCTCCCAGAGCTGTTCCGGGGTGCGGACGTCCCCCGGGTAGCGGCAGCCCATGGCGACGATGGCGATGGGCTCGTCGGTGCCCGGTACGGCGGTGCCGGGTACAGCGGTGTCGGGTACGGCGGTGTCCGGTACGGCGGTGTCACCGGCGGGCGTGGGGGTGTCCTGGTGGTCCGCGGCCGGGTCGAGTGCGGCGCGCAGGTGGGCGATGACGTGTTCCGGGGTGGGGCAGTCGAAGATGAGACCGGCGGGCAGGTTCAGCCCGGTGGTGGTGGACAGCCGCCGGCCGAGTTCGGCCCCGCTCACGGAGTCGAGTCCCAGGTCCTTGAACGTACGGTCCAACTCGACCGATCCGGGCCGCAGATGGCCCAGGACGGCGGCGATCGCGCCCTGCACCAGGCCGGGCAGGGCGGTGGGCGTACGGTCGACGGCGGGCCGCGGCGCCTCCGTGGCCGCCGGTGTGTCCGGGGCCGGGGCGCCCGGGGTGTCCACCGCCGTGGTGGAGGTGTCCAGCCAGTGGCGTTCGCGCTGGAAGGCGTAGGTGGGCAGGGCGACGCGGCGCGCGCCGCGACCGGCCCAGTACGACGTCCAGTCCACCGGTGTGCCGTGCGCGTACGCCCGCGCCAGGGACATCAGCATCCGGGTCGGGCCGGACTGCTCCCGGTGGAGCGAGCCGACCGCGAGCGCCGCGTCGCCCAGGGTCTCCTCCACACTGAACGTCAGCAGCGGGTGGGGGCTGCTCTCGACGAACACCGTGTATCCGTCGGCGGAGAGCGCCCGGGTGGCGTCCTCGAACCGTACGGCGTGGGACAGGTTGGCGTACCAGTAGTCGGCGTCGAGCCCCGCGGTGTCGAGGAGTCCGCCGGTCAGCGTCGAGTAGAAGGGGATGTCCGAGGTACGGGGCGCGATCGGCGCGAGCCGTGTCAGCAGCTCCTCGCGGACGGGCTCGACCCGTGGGGTGTGCGAGGCGTAGTCGACGGACTCGATGACGCGCGCCCGCACCTGCCGGGTCTGGTAGGCCGCCACCAGCTCCTCGACCGCCGCCGGTTCCCCGGACACGGTCGTCCGGGCCGGGCTGTTGATCCCGGCGATGCGGAGGCGGTCGCCGTACCCGGCCAGGTCGGCGCGTACCTCCTCGGCGGAGAGCGGGACCGTCGCCATCCGTCCCGAACCGCTCAGCGCGCCGACCGCGCCGGCGCGGTGTGCCACGACGCGCGCGGCGTCGTCCAGCGAGAGCGCGCCGCACACGTACGCGGCGGCGATCTCGCCCTGCGAGTGGCCGACCACCGCGTCCGGCTCCACGCCCAGCGCGCTCCAGGCCGCGGCCAGAGACACCATCATGGCGAAGAGCACAGGCTGCACCACGTCGACCCGGTCGTGCGGCGGCGAGCCCTCGGCGCCGCGCAGTACGTCCAGCACCGACCAGCCGGTGTACGGGGCGAGCGCCTCCGAGCAGGCTTCCAGCCGGGCGCGGAACGCGGCTGAGGAGCGCCCCAGTTCGTCGGCCATCCCGGGCCACTGGCTGCCCTGGCCGGGGAAGACGAACACCGTGCGTCCGCCGCCGGCCCGCCCGGTCACCACCTGGCCGGCCGCCGGTCCCTCGGTCTCGCCGCGGGCGAGGGCGTCCAGCGCGCTCAGCAGGTCGTGCCGGTTCTCCCCGAGGACCACCGCGCGGTGCTCGAACGCGGAGCGTGTGGTGGCGAGGGAGAGGCCGATGTCCGCGATCCGTGACGCCGTATCAGGCCCGGCGCCGGACGCTGCGGGGTCCTTCACGAACTCCGCCAGGCGGGCGGCCTGCGCGGCCACCCCGGCCGCGGACCGCGCCGACACCACCCACGGGAGCACGCCCCACTCGGCGTCGGGCTCCTCCGGCCGACGTTCCCGCTCCTGGGGCGTCGGCGCCGAGGCGAGTACGAGATGGCAGTTGGTGCCGCCGACGCCGAACGACGAGACGCCCGCGAGCCGTTGGCCGTCCTCCGCCCCGGCCGGCCAGGGCGTGAGCTCCTGGGCCATGCGCAGCTTCCACTCCGCGAGGGGGATCCGCGGGGAGGGCTCGGCGAAGTTGAGCGTGGGCGGTATCTCGCCCTCGCTGAGCGCCAGGGCCGTCTTGAGGAATCCGACGATGCCCGCGGCGCCCTCCAGGTGACCGACGTTGGTCTTCGCGGATCCCAGCAGCACCGGTGTGTCGCTCTCCGTCCGCGCCACGCCGAGCACGGCGGCGACGGCGGACGCCTCGACGGGGTCCCCGACCTTGGTCCCGGTGCCGTGCAGTTCGACGTACTGCACCGCACGGGGGTCCACCCCGGCGCGCCGGTACGCGCTCCGCAGCACGGCGCTCTGGGCCTCGGCGCTGGGGGTGGTCAGGGTGGTGCTCGGGCCGTCGTTGTTCATGGCGCTGCCACGGATGACGCAGTAGACGCGGTCGCCGTCCGCGAGGGCGCGGGAGAGAGGCTTGAGGACGGCCATGGCGCCGCCTTCGCCCCGTACGTACCCGTTGGCGCGGGAGTCGAAGGTGTAGCACCGGCCGTCCGGGGAGAGCGCGCCGAGCCGGGCCACGGTGAACGCGCTCTCCGCCACGAGGTTGAGGTTCACACCGCCGACGAGCGCGAGCGTGGACTCCCCCGTCCTCAGGCTGGCGCAGGCGAGATGCACCGCGACGAGGGAGGAGGACTGGCCGGAGTCGACGGTGAGGCTCGGGCCCTGCGCGCCGAGAACGTACGAGAGGCGGTTGGCGATGAGGCTGCGGTGCAGGCCGGTGAGCGTCCGGTGGTCCGAAGTCTCCCTGCCGTGGCGGTCGTTGAGGAGGGCGTAGTCGTCCCAGATGGACCCGACGAAGACACCTGTCCTGCTGGTGCGCAGCTCGGCGGGTATCCGGCCCGCGTCCTCCAGCGCCTCCCAGCCCAGCTCCAGCATCAGCCGCTGCTGCGGGTCCATGGCGGCGGCCTCGCGGGGCGAGACACCGAAGAAGCGTGCGTCGAAGCCGGCGACGTCGTCGAGGAATCCGCCCCAGCGCGCGTCACCCAGGGGGGCGGGGAGCGTATCCGGGTCGAACTCTCCTACCCGCCGTTCTCCGTCCTCCCGCCGCTCTCCGTCCTCCCGCCGCTCTCCTTCGTTCCGCCGCTCTCCTTCGTTCCGCTCCTCGGCCGTGTACCGGGCCGTGCTCCACCGTCCGGACGGAACCTGCGTGATGGCGCTCGTTCCCCCGCGGAGCAGCGACCAGAACTCCTGGGGGCTGCCGGCCTGGGGCAGTCGGCAGGAGAGCCCGACGACGGCTATCGCCTCGTCGTGCGGCAGGTGTGTCTCAGACATCGCAGCTCCAGACAGTTCTGGGTGAACGCCGATCGTGAGTGTGCGAATGCCGATGCCCTCGGCAGCCGACCGGTCGGTGCGCGCCATGACGGGCGGTCCCGGTTCGGGCCCTCAGGCAAGCACCACCGGTGACGGCGCGGCAACCTCGGCCGGGGGTGAGTGCCTGTTCGTACCTCAACGTTGCCCATGTATCGCGGCCCGGGCTCCGGAGTGTTCATACGGCCTTTACGTGCCCTACGGGCTTCGTGTGTGTCCGGGCATGGCGAAACGGCTGAATCGCCGCAGTGGTACGGGCGGGCGATTCAGCCGTGTGTCACGTGATCGGGTCAGGTCAGATCAGACCGGCCCTGATGGCGTAGGACACCACATGGGTCCGATTCCTGAGATTGAGCTGCTTCATCAGGCCGTAGAAGATGTTCTTGATCGTCCGTTCCGAGTAGGACAGTTCCTGGGAGATCTCGGCGATGGCGTGCCCTTCGGCCGCCAGCCGCAGCACATCGATCTCCCTGGCGGAAAGGCCGGAGGCCGTGAGCCCTCTCGGAGTGAGCACGTCGCATTGAACGCGACGGACGTGATCGACCAAACCGCCCTGTAAAGACGAAGGAAAGTCTGCCCATCCTTCATTGACCAGACGGATCACATGAACAAACCTGTCAGGAGTGAAGTCGGCGCGCCAGAGCACAGCCCTCACCCCGTATTCGGCCGCCATCGAATAATCGGCGTGCCAGCTATTGTCCACCACAAGACAAAAGCGGGTCGACGTACTGTACAGCTTTCTCAGCAGGTCCATGGTGGCGGCATTCACCGTCTCCACCGCCACCACCATGACGTCGGCTTCCACCCCCGGCTCCGACTCGCTCAGAGCCAGTTGCGGATTCGCCTCGATCGGACCGACCAGTCCCATGCACGTGATGGGATCTTCCGCATGGACCGCCACTCGTATTAACCCCAACGTTCCCCCCAGGTCGAATGGTCCTTCCACAGCACACACCGGTACACGCATCGATATGCTTGCACGCCCACCGCAGGAATTTTCGACTCCGCCCCGGCCGAGGGCTAGTTGTAGGGAAAAATCACGCGAATCCCGGGGCGCGCCGCCATGCCCTGCGCAGACCGCCGACCAGTGGTCTTCTCAAATGTGAACCGGTCGCGACGGTTATTTTCCAAACAGGTTACCAAATGCGATCTCACCCGCCCTCTCCACGATATTCACCTGCGCGGGGGCGACGGAATGCATTGTTCCGTTGTCTGCCGGTCACGGCCAGGAGATCATTGCGGGCAGCCGGGTCAGTTCCGCCCGGTTCCTGATTCCGAGCTTCCGGTAGATCCGGGTGAGGTGCTGTTCCACCGTGCCGACGGTGAGCGACAGTTCCTCGGCGATCAGCCGGTTGCTGCGGCCCGCCGCCGCCAGCCGTGCCACCCGCCGCTGACTCGCGGTCAGCGGGTGCGGCGGCCCGGCGGCCGGCGGACCCTGGGAGGGCGCTCCGCCCCCCGGATCCTGGCAGCCGGCCGCTCCGAGCGTGGCGCGGATCCGCTCCGCCAGCGCCGTCGCCCGGCATTCCCTGGCCGCCAGGAACGCCTCGTCCAGCGCTTGCCGCGCCGCGCCGCGGTCCTGAGCGGCCAGCAGCTCCGTACCGGTGGCGAACCGGGTGCGCGCCCACTCCAGCCGGGCACCGGCGATCTCGTGCGACCGGGCGGATTCCTGGAGCAGATCGAGCCGGAAGGGGGCGTCGGCGACGGACGCGGCCCTGCGGAGACTGATCCCCAGGGCCCGGGGCGCGGCGCAGGCGCGGGCGAGCCGTACCTCCTCCAGCGCGAGGGCGAGCGCACGCTCCGGGCCCCGGCCTTCGCGGCCGTCACTGCCGTCTCGGCCGTCGCTGCCTTTACGTGCGGCGTGGGCCGCGTGAGCCGCGTGGGCGCGGGCGGCGCCCGACCGCCAGCGGATCACCGTCGGCCGGTCGATGTCCCATGCGCGCAGGGCGCGCCCGCAGCGCAGGAAGTCGGCGAGCGCGGCGCTGTTCCTGCCCTGTGACAGCCGCGACTGCCCCCGGAGAGCGAGTTGGTCGGCCCACAGCAGGCTGGTCGGCGGCGGCGCGCCCTCATGTACGTCTCCGTCACCGGATCCGTCATCGGATCCGGCTCCGTCATCGGCTCCAGCTCCGGTTGCATCTCCGGTTGCCGTTCCGGCTCCGGCTCCGGCGGTCAGCGCGTCGATCCCCCTCCTCATCAGCAGCGCGGACCGCCGCCACGGCCGGTGCTCCCCGGCCGGTGCGGCGGCGAGCGCCGAGGTGATGTGGGCCCTGGCCGAGGGCAGTTGGCCCTGCCGGTACTCGGCGACGGCCAGCAGGACGAGGAACTCCGCCTGCCAGGCGGGCGCGTTGCCCCGGTCGGCCTCGCGGGCCAGCCGCAGACTCCAGGTCGCGGCGGGGGCGAGGCGGTCCGCGTGGAGCAGCGCCCGGATCGCCAGCAGGGCGGAGGGCGCCGAGCGGCGGCCCAACTCCATGGCAGCCAGGGCGTGTTCGGCGCGGGGGGCGATCTCGTACGCGGGCAGTCCCGCCAGTGCGCCGGCGAGTGCCGCGGTGGCGGCCACCGCGGGTCGGGCTGCCCGGACTTCCTCCCAGGCTCCGGGGGCCGGTGCGGCCGGGGCGCCGTCGATTCCCGGGTGGTCGCAGCGCATCAGGGTGCGTACGGCGTGCAGGTCGTCCCGCGCCGGGGTGTCGGCCGGGGTCCCGCCCGGCGTCCCGGGACCGGTCGTCTCCCACTCCTCCAGTACGGCGAGCGTCCGTGGCCCGTGCCCCGCCCTGATCAGCCGTTCGGCGAGGCAGAGCACGGTCCAGGGATCGCGTCCGTGGCGGAGGGCCGCTCCCAGCCGGGCGAGGTGTTCCCCGGGATCGTGCCGGTTCGTCGTGACGAACGCGCGCCGCACCTCGGTCACCGGTGAACTCCCACTCCCCCGTCGGACCCGGAACGTCCGTCAGAGAAACACACCGCGTGCGCCGGGGCAACCACGCCGGGCGACCACTGCCCGTTCGTACGCGCGCCCTTGCCGATCCGTCCCTGTCCGAGGTGCGGCGCAACGCGGGGGCCGGCCGGACCGCCTCAGGCGTAGGAGTGGAAGCCCTCGCCGGTCTTCTTGCCCAGGAATCCGCCTTCGATCATCCGCAGCAGCAGCGGCGGGGGCGAGTACAGCGGCTCCTTGAGCTCCTCGTGCATCGACTCACCGATGGACGCGATCGTGTCGAGCCCGATCAGGTCGATCAGCGCCAGCGGCCCCATGGGGTGGCCGCAGCCGAGTGTCATGCTCCGGTCGATCGCCTCGGCCGTGGCCGCCCCCGATTCGAGCATCCGGACGGCCGACAGGAGGTACGGCACGAGCAGCGCGTTGACGACGAAGCCCGGCTGGTCCTGGCCCCGTACCACTTCCTTCCCGAGCGGTCCGGTGGCGAAGGCCGCCACGCGGTCGAGGGTGTCCGGCCGGGTGCGCAGCGAGCCGATCAGCTCCACCAGCGGCATCATCGGCACGGGGTTGAAGAAGTGCACCCCGGCCACCCGGCCCGGGTCCCGGGTGACGCGCCCGAGTTTCATGATGGGGATCGAGGACGTGTTCGAGGCGAGGACGGCGTCCCGGTCCTCGACGATCTCGTCCAGCTCGGTGAAGACCTCCAGCTTGTCCTTGAGGCGTTCGCTGACCGATTCGAGGACGAAGTCATGGTCCCGCAGGTCCTTGAGGGCGGTGGAGAACGAGATCCGTTCCAGGGTGTCGTCCCGCTCGGTCTCGGTGATCCGCCCTTTCCGCCGGGCCCGTTCGAGGGAGTTCAGGAGGCGTCCCCTGCCCCGGTCGGCGGCTTCCTCGCCGCGGACCACGACCGTCACCCCCAGCCCCGCGCGGGCGCAGACCTCGGCGAACCCCGAGCCCATCAGCCCGCATCCGACGACGCCGATCCTCTCGAAGCCGCTCATGACGGCTCCCCGGCGGGCGACCAGCGCAACAGGCAGGCGCCCGCGGACATGCCGCCTCCGAAGGCCGACAGCAGCACCAGGTCGCCGTCGACGATCTCCCCGGAGCGGACGGCGTCGTCCAGGGCCACCGGTACGGAGGCGCTGCCCACGTTGCCGTACTTCTCTACGATGAGATGGGTGTGCGCGCCCGTCAGTCCGCACCGTTTGACGAGTTCGCCGAGCAGTACGCCGTTCGCCTGGTGCGGTACGAAGCAGTTGATCTCGTCGACGCCGACCCCGGCGCGGCCCAGCAGCCGCTCCAGCATGGGCGGCACGTGGTCCATCACGAAGTCGCGGACCCCGCGGCCCTGCATGGTGAAGAAGTGCCCGCCCTCCGCGAGGGTCCGCTCGGAGGTCGGTGTCCTGCTGCCGCCCGCGTGCACCTTGATGAGGTCCTGCGCCTCGCCGTGGGTGCTCAGGTCGAGTTCGAGCACCCCGTACCCCTCGGCCACCTCGCCGACGACGACGGCGCCGGCCCCGTCGCCCAGCAGTACGGCGGTGCGCCGGTCGTCGAAGTCCAGGATGCGGGAGTAGACGTCGGCGCCGATCACCAGCGCGCGGCTGCCGGGGCGGGCGGTCACCAGGCCGCGGGCCAGCTCGACGCCGTACACGAACCCGGCGCACACCGCGTTGATGTCGAAGCACGCGGCGTCGTGGGCGCCGATGAGGTGCTGGACGATGCTCGCCGTGGGCGGCTGCGGGAAGTCGCCGGTCGAGGTCGACAGGATGATGTAGTCGATGTCGTCGGCGGTCAGTCCGGCCCGGTCCAGCGCGTCGAGCGCCGCCCTGGCCGCCAGGTCGGAGGTGGCCTCGTCCTCGGCCGCGTACCGCCGGCACAGGATCGCCGTCTTCCGCTCGATCCACTCGGCGGTGATGTCCGGGACCTTCGCGACGATCTCGTCGTTGGTCACCTCACGCTCGGGTACGTACGAGCCGGTGCCCAGGAACCCGATGGCACGTGGTGTCATCGCCCTCACCTCTCCTCTGCCGGCGCGCGGGTGGCGGCCTCGGATCCCGCGGGCACGTCGGACCCGCCGGCCCCCTCGGACCCGCCGGACTCCTGGGAACCGCCGGACCGCTGGGAACCGCCGTACTCCCACAGCGGGTTGAGCCGTTCCGCGCCGATCCGGGCGCGGAGTTCGGGGTTGGTGACGCCCAGGCCGGGTTCCGGCGCCATGCACAGGACGGAGACCTTCCCCCGGTGCGCGTTGGTCTGTACGAGCCGGGTCGCCTCGCCCACCTCGGCCAGCGGGTAGAGCGCGGACATCGTGGGAACGACCCGTCCCGCGTCGATGAGTCGGCCGCACTCCCACTGCTCCTGGAGGTTGGCGATATGGCTGCCGATGACCCGCTTCAGCTTCATCCAGAGGTAGCGGTTGTCGAACACATGGTGGTAGCCGGTGCTCGATCCGCAGGTCACGACGGTGCCGCCGCGCCGTACGACGAAGACCGAGATCCCGAAGGTGGCGCGCCCGACATGCTCGAAGACGACGTCGGGGTCGCGCCCGATGTGGCCGCGGATGATCGAACCGAGCCGCTTGCCCGTCTCGATCACCCGTGCGGGGTCGTCCGACGGATCGTCGTCGAGACCGATCTCGGAGCGCTCGATCACGATGTCGCAGCCGAGCCTGCGTACGGCGTCCGCCTTGGCAGGCGAGCTGACCACGCCGATCGGGATGCCACCGCCGTTCTTGACGAACTGCACGGCGTACGCGCCGAGTCCGCCCGCCGCTCCCCAGATCAGCACGGCGTCCCCCTGCTTGATCCTGGCGCCGTGCTCCCCGACGAGCATCCGGTAGGCCGTACCGGCGCACAGGGTGTTGCAGGCCGCTTCCTCCCAGGTCAAGTGGGCGGGTTTGGGGACGAGTTGGCTGGCCCGTACGACGGAGTACTCGGCGAGCCCGCCGAAGTTGGTCTCGAACCCCCACGCCCGCTGCTCCGCGCCGAGCATCCCGTCGGCGTGCGTGGCGGCCTCCTGCTCGTCCACATGGGCGGGGCTGAGCACCACATGGTCGCCGATCCGCCAGCGCCGTACGCCGGACCCGACCCGTACGATCACGCCGGCGCCGTCGGAGCCCACGACGTGGTACGGCTGGTCGTGCCGGGCGGCCCAGCCGCCCTGCCGGGCGAACTGCTCCAGAAAACGGAAGGTCGGAATGGGCTCGAACATCGCCGACCACACGGTGTTGTAATTGATCGAGCTGGCCATGACGGCGACGACCACCTCGTCCGGCGCCAGTTCCGGCATCGGTACGGGTCCCAGCCGCAGCGACTTGCGTACGTCCTTGTCGGCCACTCCGCGGAACATGTCCGCGTCGTCCTTGCGGAGATGGGTGGCCAGATATTCCCGGGGCAGCGACAGCCGCTCGATCTTGTCGGGCGCCGCGCCGCCGATCAAGGCGTCAGCCAAAGAACTCATGGCCACCTCTTCTTCTCTTCGTGGTAGTCGAGGCTGTGGCAGTCGAGGCTTTCGAGACAGTCGGGACTGCCGGGATCTCACCCGCCGCATTACCGGGATCGGGGAGATCGACGGGAACATTCCCGAGGCCCGGGAATTCCGGTGAGAAGCTATCGACGCGCCGTCCGGCCTGGCCAGCCCCTACACCCCCGGGGTCATGACTTAAGGGTCTCGGGGTGGGGCATCAGGGTGCGCAGGGCCTGGTAGACGCAGAGCAGCGCCCACAGTTCCTGGCGTACGCCGTCGGGCGTACGCGACCGCAGGACGCCTCCGGGCCTGCGGAGGTCGGCGCCGAGCGGCCGGCACAGGTCCTCGATCCGCCACCGGGCGGCGTAGCGGCGTACGAGCCAGGGCGCCGGAGCCCGTACGGGATCCAGGAGCGTGGTGATCAGGGCCGCGGGCCCGGTCGCGCCGCCGCCGTGGCCGTCGCGGTGGCCGTGGGCGTGGCCGTGCGCGAGGAAGGTGGGGTCGAGCACCCGTACCGGCAGGCGTTCGTCCGCGCGGGCGCCGCGCAGTTCGGCCAGGTACGTGCCGTCCGGGAGGCGTTCCCCGACCGGCGGGGCGCCAGTTCCCGACACGCCCCACAGCATCTGGGCGCCGCCGGCCACGGCCCGTTCACACAGCGCGTACGTGGGGACGTCGCGCTCGGCGAACAGCAGCGTCCCGGGTCCGACCCGGGCGAACAGGGCTTCCAGCAGGGGGCGTTCACCGGTGTCGATGGGGTCGAGGGCGGCGCCGAGCAGGGCGAGGCTCGCGCAGTCGGCGAGCACGACGAGGCGGGCCTGCGGGCGCACGTCGCCGGCCGGTGTGCCGAACTCCGCCCGGTTGCGCCCGCTGGGCGGCAGGTCGACGACCGTGCTGTCGACGGCGACCCCGCGCAGCCCGCCCTCTGGCCCGCCGTCGGGACCGGCCAGGGCGGCGGCCCGCGCCGTGCCCTCGAAGAGAAGCCTCAGGGGCTCGCTGCCCAGCCGGGTCCGCGCCCGGGAGATCGCCCCGTCGGTGGGCACCGGGCCCCCGCACGCGTACGCGTCCCGCCCGCCCCAGCGCAGCCCGCCGAGGACGGTGCGCAGCACCCCGACGTATCCGGCCCGGGGATCCAGCCACATCGCCATCGACAGATAGGCCGTCAGCCAGGCGGGCAGCGCGCGGTGGCGTCGCTCGCGCCGGCCCGCCGCCTCGACCGCGGCGCGTACCGCCGTACGGGGAAACACCGTCGTCAGCAGTGCGATCGCCATATGGTCGGCCAGCTTGCCCGCACCGAACGCCTTCTCCTGATCCCCCTGGTCCACCCGGTCCCCCCGCCTCCGTGTACGCCGTTAAGTCAACTCCCGATTCTGGCAGTTTTGAGGGGTATGCAGAAGATGGTGTCGCGTCGTATCGGAATCGGACTTTCCCGTTTGTTTACCGCCCATGACAGCGCGTTGGGGGGCGGCGGGGGGGGCCGGGGGGGCCCCCCCCCCCCCGCGGGGTTTTTGGGGGGCGGCCGGGGGCCGTACGGGGGGTTTAGCTCGGGTGTGGGGGGGTAGTTTTTTAAGGTATATTTTTGTTTTTGT
>NZ_JBIUYF010000002.1:382548-1102055 GCF_044744405.1 Streptomyces sp. NPDC087310
TTTTTTTTTGGTTTATCCTGTTTTTGGTCGCGTTGTGTATCGTTATCTTACGTCCTTTTTTCTCCCCCCCCCCCCCGGGGGGGGGGGCCCCCGCCCCCTCCCCCCCCCCCCCCCCCACCGCTCCGGATGGTATTCGCGCGCCGCGCGGGCGACTTACGGGCGTTATCCGAGCGTTTCTCCGGAGATCTTTATCTCGCTTCTCTTTCCGATGTCGAGTTTCCGGTAGATCTGCGTCATGTGCTGTTCCACGGTGCTTTCGGTGAGGGAGAGCCGGGCCGCGATCTCCCGGTTGCCGTACCCCTGGACGGCCAGCTCAGCGACGCGCTGCTGCCGGGCCGTCAGGGTCCGGGAGTCCCGTACGGCCTTGCCGCACACCCGGCCGCCCGCCGCCGCGAGTTCCTGGCGTACCCGCTTCTCCAGCGCCGCGGCGCCGCACGCGTGAGCCGCCTCGCACGCGGTGCTGAGCACGGCACGGGCCGCCTTCCGGTCGCCCGTACGGTGCCGCTCCCTGCCGATGAGGGCGAGGGTGCGGGCCAGTTCGAGCCGGGCGCCCGCGGTCTCGTGGGTCCGGGCCGACTCCTGGAGGAGGTCCATCCGGAAGAGCGGGTCGGCCGCCACGGCGGCCTCGCGGAGGCTGATCCCCAGCGTCCGGGGGGCCGCGCACTCCCGCGCGAGCCGGACCTCCGCGAGGGCGAGGGCGAGCGCGGGGCCGCGGTTGCCCAGCGCGAGGTGGGCGCGGGCGGCGCCGGAGCGCCACGGGGTGACGGTCGGCCGGTCGGCGCCCCAGTCGCGCAGCGCGCGACCGCACCGTACGAAGTCCATGAGCGCCTCCGCCGGCCTGCCCCGGGCCAGCCGTGTCTCGCCGCGGAAGTACAGGTGATCGACCCACTGGAGGCTGTTGGGGGACGGTGCGCGCGGGACGGCGTCGGCGTGGCGGGGCTGCGGGGTGT
This sequence comes from Streptomyces sp. NPDC087310, assembly GCF_044744405.1. Taxonomy (NCBI): domain Bacteria; kingdom Bacillati; phylum Actinomycetota; class Actinomycetes; order Kitasatosporales; family Streptomycetaceae; genus Streptomyces; species Streptomyces sp. NPDC087310. The sequence goes on from NZ_JBIUYF010000002.1 coordinate 383,499, forward strand.
GTACGGGTACGGGTACGGGCGCGGCGGTGTGCCCCGGAGCGGGCGGGCGGCCCGTGAGGGCCAGGACCCGGCCCCGCGTCAACAGGGCGGTCAGCCGCCAGGGTTGGGCATCGCCGCCGGGTACGAGGCCGAGAGCCGTGGCGAGATGGCCGCGGGCGGCGGACAACTCGCCCTGCCGGTACTCCGCCACGGCGAGCAGGGTCAGGAACTCGGCCTGCCGCTCGGAGGCACCGTCTTCTTCCGCACGGGCCGCCAGCCGCCCGCTCCATCCGGCGGCGGCGGCGAGCCGGTCGGTGTGCAGGAGCGCCCGGACCGCGGCGGCGGCCACCGTCGCGCTCCACGGGCCGCCCGGGTCACGGAAGGACGGCGGGGGCTGCGGGGACGGCTGAGACGGCGGGGAGAGGGCGGCCAGCGCGTGGGTGGCGCGCGGGGCGATCTCGTAGGCCGGCAGTCCTGCCAGCACCCCGGCCCACGCGTCGGCCGCGGCGCGCACGGGCCCCTCCGCCAGGGCGCGCCCCCAGTCGCCGGCCGCCGGGGCCCGGGGCGCGCCGCGCTCACCGGGGTGCTCGCCCCTGACGAGCGTACGGAGCGCCCGTGCGTCCCTGGCGGTGGCGTCGGTCGCGGACGGGTCGGCGCCCACCTCGTCGAGCAGGTCGAGGGCCGCGCCGCCGTGGCCCGAGCGGGCCAGCGCCTCCGCCCGCGCCGCCGTGGTGTCCGGGCCGCGGTCGGCCGGGCCCCTACGGTGACGGGCGGCAGGGCTCGGTACGGCGTGGAGGGGGCCGGGTCCGGCCAGTACTCCGGGGCCGGTCAGGACGGGCATGCGCGGACCGGTGCGACGGTGCCGGTGCCGGGGTACGGGGCGGTGCCGACGTACGGAGCGGTGCCGGGGTACAGGGCAGTGCCGGGGTACCGGGCGGTGTCGTTCCGTCCTCTGTCGTCCATCGCGCAGCGCGCCTCCGATCACACCATGTCAACTGCCCTGTTTTCAGCGGGAGTTCCTTTGCACTCCGGCTCTCCGGAATGCCTTGTGAGGGTGCGCGCGGGCCTCACCGTGGACGCGTCCCAGAAAAACACCGCCGCGCGCGCCGACGCAACCACGACCGCGTTCCGTGCCTGTTCGTACCTCCACCCTTGCCCGAACATCGTGGGCGGCGGCCGTCCCGGGGTACGTGGCCGTCCGTCTCCGCCCCCGGGGGCCGGACGGCCGGGCCGCTCAGCCGGGTACGAAGCGCGCGAGCCCACCGTCCAGCCATGCGGTGGTCAGCTCCAACCGCGAGCGGCAGCCGGTGCGTTCGAAGATCCGGGCGAGATAGGTCTCGACGCTCTTCTCGCTGCGGGCCAGCACGGCCGCGATCTGCCGGTTGGTCCAGCCGTCGGCGACCATCCCGACCACCTCCACCTCCAGCCGGCTGAAGACGGACCGGGTCGCACGCCGGCGCGGCAGCGGATGCCCGAGGTCGTGGGCGACATCGGCCAGCGTCTGCCGGGCGCGCCGCGCCCCGAGCCGTTCGCACCACTCCCACGCCTCGGCCAGCCACTTCTCCGTACCGGTGGCGCGGGCCAGCCACAGGCTGGTGACGAAGGACAGGCTCTGGTCGCCGTGGCGGGCGAGGAGCGCGTAGGCGGCGAGGGCGCTGTCCACGTCGTCGCGGGCCACCGCAAGGGCCAGCATGGTGGTGGCCCGGGTCGCGTGCGAGTCGACGGACGCGTGCAGTTCCTCCAGGGCCTCCAGCGACTCCCGTACCGCACGGTCGTGCCCCTGGACCACCGCGTACCCCAGCAGCCGCAGCAACAGGCGTTCCAGTCCGGCGAGATGGCCGGCCGCCCGAAGGATCCGGTAGTCGCGCCAGCCGTCCCGCCACGCGCCGACGGCGTCGCCCGTCACATGCCGCAGCCCCGCACGGGACCAGCTCGGCAGCGGCCCCCAGCCCGTGGCGGGCTCGACGCCGGAGAGCCAGGCGGCGGCACGGTCGGTGTCGCCCTGCCAGCGGCAGATCTCGGAGGCCAGGCTGCGGCTGTGGTCGTACAGCGGTCCGCGCCCGGTGCCCTCGGAGTGCATCTCGATCCGGCGGGCCAGGGCGAGCGCGACCTCCCACGATCCGGTCAGATACTCACGGACCAGGGACTGGTAGGTGCGGAGCGGGCTGTCCTCGAACTGCGCGCAGCGGTCACCGAGGACCGTTTCGAAGGCGCTGGCCCAGTCGCCCAGCGAGGCCGCCTCGCGCAGCCGGTCGGTGACGTCGAGCGGGGCGAGACCGTTGGACGAACGGAGGTTCTGGACGGCGGCCAGGGCGGCGTCGAACTCGGCGCGGGTCCCCAGGGTGCCGGTGGCCAGCCGGGTCTCGGCGGCGGCCGGGACGAGCCCGACGGGCAGATCGGTGTCCGGGGTCTCGGGTAAGAGGCAGCCGGGTAAGTGGAAGCCGGACAGCGGGGCATGGGCGGGCGCTCCCCCCGGTCCCCCGCCCACCGGTTCCCCAACCACCGGCCCCCTGCCCACCGGTTCTCCCCCCACCGGTCCCCCGCGCGGCGGCTCGCCCCGGATCCGCGCGGCCATCGCCATGAGCGCCGCGGCGGACGGGAACCGTACCGCCGTACGGGCGGCCGGGCCTTCGTGGTCGACCACCCGGGTTCCGAGCCACTGCTCGTGAAGGGCGGCGAGCGCCCAGGCGGAGGCCAGATCGGGCAGGAACTCCCAGGACCGGGGCGGGCATCGGGTGCCGGTGGGCAGCAGCCGGCCGCCGAGTTCCAGCAGCCCGTCGGCGTCACCGTGGTCGAGCATGAGCGCGATCGTGGTCCGCAGTACGCCGGGCAGACTCTCGTCGTCGGACGCCAGTTGGCGGGAGAGCGCGAGGGCCGCGCGGGCGGCCCGCCGCCGCTCCGCGCCGGCCCCGCCGCGGCGGACCGCGGCCAGCAGGATCTCGTTGGACAGCGCGACGGGCAGTTCGGCGCCCGCGGCGAGCGCGTGGTCGCACAGGCGCGGGTCCAGGGTGCCGCTCCTCGTGCCCAGCCGGCGTCCCGCGTTCGTCACGACGCGGGCGTGCAGCCTGGCGAGTTGGCGCCGGGTCCGTGCGGTGCGCAGATCGGCGCCCAGGCCGGGGACCGCGCAGGCGAGGCTCTGCTTGTCGTCCACGGTGACCATGCGGTGCTCGACCAGCGCGTCGAGGACCCGGCCGATGTGTGCCACGGACCCGCCGAGCTCCGGTGCCAGATCGAGGAAGTCGTCGACCGTCGTCCGCGCCGCCTCGGTCAGCCGGGCGAGCAGCGCCAGCGTCTCCTCCAGGAACGCCTCGTCGGCGAAGGCGGGGCCGCCGGCGAGCCGCCAGATCCGGTGAACTTCCGTGCGCCCGATGGGTAGTTGTACAGGGGTGTCGGGGCCGGAGAGACACGCGGAGCCGTCCACCACCAGCAGGCGGTCGCGCTCCCACAGTGTGCCGACAGCGGCGAGTACGGCGCGGGGGTTGCCGGCCAGCGGGCCGAGCGCGCGGCGCAGCGCGGAGACCAGTTCGGGTGCGGCCGGCAGTCCCAGCCTACGGCCGGTCAGGGCGCTGGTCTGGGCCCAGGTCAGCGGCGGCAGCGCCAGGACGCGGTCGGCCGCCGCCGCCAGCGCGTGGACGGCGCCGGGAGCCCCTGGTTCCATCCGCCCGCACACCACGACGGGCACGCCGTCGGAGCGGATCGCGCGCAGCAACGCGCCGAGCGCGCCGGTCTCGTCCTCGGGGACGAGCTGCGCGTCGTCGAGGACGACGGCGGGCGGGCGGTGGCCCGCGATGTGCCGGACGGCGGCCCGTGCCTCCAGCAGCAGGTGGAGGGAGTGCCGCCGGTCCCTGGCCGCCCCGGCCTGGGCGCGCCGGACGGCCGTGACGAGGGCCAGGGCGGCGCTGTCGCCCAGTTCCGTCAGCAGGTCGCAGAGCCGGTCCGCCACGGTGTCCACCACCGGTTCCCGGCAGTCGGCGAGGTCGACCCGGACCACCAGGGCCCCTTCCCGCAGGGCGGGTTGGAGCGCCGCGTCCAGCACGGCGGTTTTCCCGATACCGGGTTCGCCGTGCACGACCAGCAGCCGGGCGTCCCCCTCGGCACGGCGCAGGGCCGCACCGATCTCGCGCACTTCTTCCTTCCGTCCGACGAACTGGGTTTTCCGGTTGGTCGACATCGGTCGGCACCACTCCCCCCACGCAGAGCCCGGCTGCGGGCCCGTCGAGGGGCCCCGGCCTCAACGTAACCTCCGGCGCCTTCACGAGTTGATCGAACGGCCCATTCCTCGTCCAGGCGTTCGTCTACTATTGGCCGATCGGTCAACGGGGGCCAGGTGGTGATCCAGTCTGCCCCGGTTGCGCAAAGGGGTGATGGTGACGGGACACATCACGGGGGACCTTCGAACCGGGGGCGAGAGACCGCTGCCCCGTACGGAGCCCGAGCTCTTCGGCCGGGACAGAGTGATCCAACGGATGCTGGACGCCGCCACCGCACCGTCGGGTCCGGCGATCCATCTGGTACGCGGCGGGATCGGGGCGGGCCGGACCGCGCTGCTCGGGGTGGTCGCTGAGCGGTTGCGGGCGGCGGGCCTCCCGGTGCACGCGGTGGCGTGCCGGCCGGGCGACCATCTCCTCGCGCATCTTCTGGCCCATCGGCTGATCACCGCGCTGTCCGGGCCGGGCGGTGCGGCCGGTGCCGGTGCCGGTGCCGGTGGGCCGGCAGCGGTGGGCGGTGCCACGGGGGCCGGTGGTACGGGTGGGGCCGTACCGGAGGACCGGCCGCTGGACGACGCGCTGCGCTCGCACACCGAGCCGCGCGGATCCGGTGAGGCGGTGTCCGTCCTGCTGGCCCGCACGCTGCGCACCCGTACCCCGGCCGTCGTCCTGGTCGACGACGTGCAGTTCGCCGATCCGGAGACCACCGAGCTGCTGTACGCGCTCGCGCCCCGGCTCGTCTCCTCCCCCGTACGGCTGATCCTCGGGGTGTCCCCCCTCGGCCCGGTGCGGTCCAGCAGCCAACGGGCCGGGGAGGAAGCCCTGTTGGCGCTCGCCGACGGGGTGTCGATCGGCGCGGTGGATCTGCCGCCGCTGACGGTGGAGGAGGTCGCGCGGCTCCTGACCCACCGGCTGCGCGCCGTGCCGGAACAGACACTGGTCGAGGAGGCGCACTGGCTGACCGGCGGCAACCCCGGGGCGCTGGTGGCCGCGCTCCACGCGGGCTCGCGGGCGATCCGGACCATGATCGGCCATGCGCATCTGGTGGCGGGCGCGCCCGTTCCCGTACTGCCGGACGACGACCGTTTCGTCCGCGCCCTGCGGGGGCTCGGCGACACCGCGTGGCGTGTGGCGAAGGCGCTGAGTGTGCTGGAGCCGCTGGGCGAGCGGACAGCCGGGCTCGTCGCGGCGGCCACCGGGCTGCCCGAACACACCGTGCTCCGGGCGCTGCACCGGCTGACGGAGCCCGGCCTCGTCGCGGGACCGGGCCGCGGGGCGGGCTGGACGTTCCGTATCCCGCTGGTCGCCGTCGCCGCGGCGGACCGGCTCGGCCCTTACGAACGCCGCGCCGTCTCGGCCACCGCCGTGCACGCCCTGTGGGAGACCGCCGACCGCGGGCCGTCCGCCACGTCCGCCCCCGTGGCCCCGGCGGACGGCATGGCGTCCACGCACCGTGGCGCGGTGGTCGTACCCCGGGACGCCGCGAGCGTACGCCGCACCTATCTGGCGAACCGCGTCGTCGAGGCCGGCACGTTCGTCGACCGGGGCAGAGCCACGGCCGAACTGCTCGCCGCGGCACGGGAGTCGGACGCCGCCGAGGTGCCGGAGGCGTCCCGCTGGCTGGAGTCGGCCGCCGGGCTGACCGACGATCCCGCGCTGCTCGCGTCGACGCTGGCCCGGTACGCGGCCACCGCCGACTCCACCGGGAACGGGCCCGGCGCGGCGGACGCGGCGGCGGCCCTGCTGGAGCGGCACGCCCGCGCGATGGACCCGGGCACCCGGCTGGAGCTGGCGGTGGTCGAGCTGGCGGCGCGGGCGGCCTCCGGCGATCCGAGCGCGCTGTGCGGGCCCGCCGCGCTCCACCGCACGCGGGCCACGGGCGCGGGCGCCGACAGCGAGTCCGAGGTCCTGGGCGTGGTCGCGCTGTGTCTGCTGGGGCTCTGGTCCGAGGCCCTGAAGCTGATCGCCCGGTCACGCGCCCACAGTCATCCGCATCCGGTCGCCCGGCTCTTCGTCATGATGTGCGAGACGGCGGCGCGGCTGATGACCGGGGACGCGGCCCCGTTCCGGCGCACGCTGCGCCACCCCGTCGACGGGATCCCGGCGCCGCACCTGATGCTCGAACTGACCGTTCTGCAATGCGACTTCCTGCTCGGCATGGGCGAACTGGCCGAGGCACGCGCCCTTGTGGCCCGCCGCGGGCTGACCATCGGCCACCTCCCCATCCGAAATGTCATGTTGACGCACTATCTGGCCGGATCCTGGGACGAGGCTATGGCGAGCGCGCGCTCCCTGATGGCCAACAGCCCGGCGACCGCCCGGATGCCGGCCAGTGTGCTGGCGCACGCCCGGACCTCGACCATGCTGCTCGCCCGCGGCTGGCCGTCGCGCGCGCGGACGGTGCTGGACACCGCGCGGGCCGTCACCAACTCCATGACGTATCTCCTCGACGCCGAACAGGCCGCCGTCCACCGGCTCATGGGCGAGGACTCCCGCGCGGAGAAGGCGCTTCGCCGGGGCCTGGCCGAGGCGTCGGAGCACGGCTACGCCTTCGGCACCGAGCCGCTGTGGGCGGCCCTCGCGGCCATGGAGGCCGAACGGGGCCGCCCGGACCGCGCGGCGACCTGCCTGAGCCGGCTGGAGCGTACGGCCGCCGCCTCGGGCGGTGACAGCGCGCGGCTGCTCGCCCTGCTGACCCGCGTCCGGGTCCTGCGGCTCTGCCCCGACCTGCGCGCGCTGCTGCCCGACCCCGACCGGTCCGTACGCGAGGCCCTCGCCCTGGCCCGCGCCTCCGGCCGGCCCTTCGAGACGGCCTGTACGCTGCTGGCCGTCGCGTCGCCGGGGATCGCCACGGGACCGCGGAGCGAGGCGCGGCTCCGGGAGGCGTACGACCTGTTCGGGGAGTTGGACGCGCTGCTGTGGCGCTACCGGACCCGGACGGCGCTGCGCGACGCGGGGCTGCCGGTGCCGGACCGGCGGACCGTGACCGAGGAGAACGAACGGCTGCTGGCGACCCTGGTCGCGGAGGGACTGTCCAACCGCCAGCTCGCGGCGGCGCTCGGGGTGAGCGAGGGCAGTGTGGCGAGCCGGCTGACCAGACTCTTCCACCGCACCGGGCTGCGCTCCCGGGTGGAACTGGCGACCTCGATGCTGACGGCGAGCTATCCGTGAGGACCGGGGCCGGGCGGCCGTACGGGGCCGGAGTTGACTTTCAGGTTGCCTGAACCTCGACAATCACCGCCATGGACAGCACTACAGGCTCCACCCCCGTGGACATCTCGATCGGCCTCTTCAAGCCGGAGCTGCTGAGCATCAGCGCCTTCGCCCGGCGCGTCGGCCTCGCCCCGAGCGCCCTGCGCTTCTACGACGACTGCGGCGTCCTGCCCCCCGCCCAGGTCGACGCCACCACCGGCTACCGCTCCTACAGCCTCGACCAGGAGATGCGGGCGCGGGTCCTGCGGAGCCTGCGGGAGGCGGGGCTGCCCCTCGCTGAGGTCATGGTCGTGCTCGACGGCGATCCGGACGCGGCCCGTACGGTACTGGAGCGCCACCGCAGCACCGTACGGGAACGCTCACGCACGGCCGATGAGACGATCGCCGCCGTGCTGCGCTCCCTGCCGGGTGCGGAGGACGGCAACGGAACGGGGGACGGAGCCGGGCCGGTCACACGGGTGCGGCTCGGCGGCGCCGAACTGGCCGGTGCCGTACGGCAGGTGGGTGCGGCCGTCGGCGCCGACCCGGACCATCCGGTCCTCGGCCGCGTCCTCGTCGAGATCGACGACAGCGAGGTACGCCTGGTGGCCACCGACCGCTACCGCCTCTCGACCCGCGTCCTGAAGCCGGTGGTCGCGGTGGAGGGCCCCGACCGCCATGTCCTGCTGGACGCCGCCCCGTTGGCCGAGGTGGGAGCGTGGGCGGCACGGTGCTCAGCGGTGACCGTCGAGATCGACGCGGACGAGGCCCGGATATCCGACGTGGACGGCGCGGGATCCCGCGAACTGAAGCTGTGGGACGGCGAGTTCCCCGCCTACCGCGACGTGCTCACCGAACTGCCCGAGGCCCGCCACCGGCTGATCGTCGACCGGACGGCGCTGCTCGACGCCGTCACCGCGTGCACCGGGGCGGACGGCGAAGGCACCTCGGCGGTCGCCCTGCGGCTCGGCGAGGACGACGTACACATCTCCCCGGCCGACCGACCGGACCAGCCGCCCCGACCGGACCGGACGGACGGCGCGAACCGGTCGGACGGCGCGGACCGGTCGGACGGCTCGGACGGATCCACCACCCTGCGGGCGCTGCGCATCGGCGAACCGCCCCTGCGGATCGGCTTCGACCCGGCCGTCCTCGCCCCGGCGCTCGAAGCGAGCGTCGGCCCCGACGTCCTGCTGGAGATCTCCGCCGTGACCGAACCGGTGGTGGTCCGCTCGGCCGACCAGGGCAGCTTCACCACCCTGGTCATGCCCGTCGCGCTCACCGCCGCCACCCCGGAGGACTGAATTGACGCCGACAGGCCGTGCGGACACGATCAGGACCCGATCGGCCTGACGGCACCGCCCGTACAGACGATATGACGGCCCGTTCGAGCCGTATCCCGCGTTCATTCCGCGTTGGTCCCCCGTGCACGCCTTCGCGGCATCATCCTGGTGTCCCACTGGAGTCCCACGCCCCCGGAGGCACCATGCGAAGGCAGACACGCGGTCGGCTCACAACGGCGCTCCTCACGTCCGTGCTCGTCGGCTCCGCCGTCGTGGCCGGCGGGGGCGCGGCCCATGCCGAGGACGCGGCGGCGGCCCGTACCGTACGGAAGCCGGCCGCCCCGCCGGCCCTGGCCGCCGCCCTGCCCACGCTGCCCACGGCGGTCGACGGCGGCGCCTGGGAGTCGGGGCATCTCCAGGGCATGACGGTGGACCGTGTCAAGGGCGTCATGTACTTCTCCTTCACCAACCTGCTGGTGAAGACGGATCTGACCGGCAGACCCCTCGGCTCCGTCACGGGCTTCACCGGCCACCTCGGTGACCTGGACTTCAACACGGCGGACGGCCGGGTGTACGGCTCCCTGGAGTACAAGGCCGCGAAGGCGTTCTACATCGCCGTCTTCGACGGGGACCGCATCGACCGGATGAACATGGACGCCGCGTCCACGGGTGTGGTCTCCACCGTCCATCTCGACGAGGTCGTGAAGGACTACACGGCCGACATGAACGGCGACGGTGTCTTCGACGGCGACGTCGCCGACACCCCGGACCACCGCTACGGTTGCAGCGGCATCGACGGGGTCACCTTCGGCTCGTCGTTCGACGGCAGGGGCGGCCTCAAGCTCACCGTGGCGTACGGGATCTACTCCAACACGGCCCGGCGGGACAACGACCATCAGGTCCTGCTCCAGTACGACGTCCGGGCGTGGAAGAAGTACGAGCGCCCGCTGACCGAGGACGCGCCGCACACCTCGGGTCCGGCGGCGCCGGACGGCAAGTACTTCGCGTACACCGGCAACACGACCTACGGCGTGCAGAACCTGGAGTACGACGCGCGCAGCGGCAACTGGCTGATGGCCGTGTACCGGGGCAAGAAGACCGCGTTCCCCAACTACTCCCTCTTCGTCGTGGACGGTTCCAAGCGCCCGGTGAAGAGCGCCGTACGCGGCCAACAGCGCGCCGAGCGCGGCTCGTTGCTGTCCCTGCTCCCGCGCGGGCTGCACCACGCGGCGTCCGGTGTGTACGGCTGGGAGGCGGCAGGACAGTACGGGCTGGTCTCGCTGGACGACGGCCGCTACTACGTCGCCGAGGCCGGCACGGTCCAGTCCGGCGGGGTGACCCGGCAGACCGGCCGCGCGGTCCTGCACCGCTGGACAGCGCTGACACCGAACCCGTTCACACCGGCGAGCACCTCCTGAACGACGGGGCCGGGTCCCGGAAACACACCGCGGCGCCACGCACCCGGCGCCGCGCACCCGGCGCCCGCACCCCGGCCCCGCGGTTCACCACAGCCCGTCGGTCACCGGGCCCCCGCCGGCCGCGGGGGCGCCCTCGAAGGTGAGGAGCCGCTGCTTACGGCTCAGCCCGCCGCCGTATCCGGTGAGGCTGCCGGTGGAGCCGATGACCCGGTGGCAGGGGACGATGATGCTGATCGGGTTCTTGCCGTTGGCCAGGCCGACGGCCCGGGAGGCGCCCGGCTTGCCGAGGCGTTCGGCGAGTTCGCCGTACGAACGGGTCTCGCCGTACGGGATCCGCAGAAGCTGCTCCCACACCTGACGCTGGAACGGCGTGCCGTGCAGGGTGAACGGCACGTCGAATGCGGTCAGTTCACCGTCGAAGTACGCGGTGAGCTGGCGCACGGTCTCCGTGAACGGCCCGGGGTCCTGGACGCCGAAGGACTCCTCGGGGGGCCGGTGGCGCTGCTCGTGCATGTAGAGACCGCTCAGGGCGCCGTCGGTGGCGACGAGCGTCAGCGGTCCGTACGGGCTGTCGACCACCGTGTGAGTGGTGTGAGCGGTGTGCGCGGTACGCACCGCGCCGGTGGCGGTCGCGGTGTGCTCTCCAGCAATGCCGGTCATGGGGTTCATGGGGTTCATGGCGTTCATGTCGGGTTCAACTCCCTTACGCGGGCAAGTGGTTGATGGCGTGGTCCTCGGCGGCCCACAGGTACTGCACGGCGTACGCGCGCCAGGGCCGCCAGGCGGCGGCGCGTGCCGTCAGCGCGGCGGGCGTCGAGGGCAGTCCGAGGTGTGCCGCGGCCCGGCGGATCCCGAGGTCGGTCGGCAGGAACGCGTCGGGGTCGCCGAGCGCGCGCATGACGATCACCTCGACCGTCCACGGCCCGAACCCGGGCAGCGCGGTGAGCCGCGCCCGCGCCTCCTCCCAGTCGCTGTCGGGGCCGAGCCGCAGCGCGCCGTCGGCGAGGGCCGCGACCAGCGTGGTGAGCGTCGTACGCCGGCTGCGCGGCAGGGCCAGGGCCTCCGGGTCGAGCCCGGCGAGCGCCGCCGGGGACGGGAAGAGGTGCGTGAGCCCGCCCTCGGGGTCGTCGACCGGCTCTCCGTACGCCCTGACCAGCCGGGCCGCGTGTGTCCTGGCGGCGGCGGTGGAGACCTGCTGGCCGAGCACGGCCCGTACGGCGAACTCGGCGGCGTCCACGGTACGGGGCACCCGCCGCCCCGGTGCCTTGTCGACCAGCGGGGCCAGCAGCGGATCGGCGCGCAGTTGTGCGTCGACGGCGACGGGGTCGGCGTCGAGGTCGAGCATCCGGCGGCAGCCGCTGATGGCGAGGGTGAGATCGCGCGGGTCGGTGAGGGAGAGTCGGCAGGCGATGTGATCGGGACGCGGGGTGAGGGAGACGATGCCGTGCCCGTACGGGAGGGAGAGCGTGCGGCGGTACGCGCCGCCCCGCCACTCCTCGACGCCCGGGACGGCGGTCGCGGCGAGATGCCCGAAGAGGTTGTCCGGGGTGAGGGGCGCGCGGAACGGCAGGCGCAGACAGATCACTCCGGGGGTACGGGTCCGCTCCGTGGCGCGCCGGGCGCGCGGGCCGTGCGCGCTCCGGGCGGCCCGGTCGCGCAGTTCGCTCGGTGAGAGCGCGAAGACCTCTCGTACGGTGTCGTTGAACGCCCGGATCGACGCGAAGCCTGCGGCGAAGGCGACCTCGGCCATCGGCAGTCCGGTCGTCTCGATGAGCAGCCGCGCGGTCTGTGCCCGCTGGGCGCGGGCGAGGGCGAGCGGCCCCGCGCCCAGTTCGGCGAGGAGCTGGCGCTCGATCTGGCGGGCGGAGTAGCCGAGGCGGGTGGCGAGGCCGGGCACGCCCTCCCGGTCGACGACCCCGTCCTGGATCAGCCGCATGGCGCGGGCGACGGTGTCGGCGCGGGCGTTCCACTCCGGGGAGCCGGGGCTGGTGTCGGGCCTGCACCGCTTGCAGGCGCGGAATCCGGCCTGCTGACAGGCGGCGGCGCTCGGGTAGAAGGTCATGTTCTCGGCCTTCGGCGGCACCACCGGGCAGCTCGGGCGGCAGTAGATGCGAGTGGTCAGGACCGCGGTGAAGAACCAGCCGTCGAAGCGTGCGTCCTTGGACCTGACGGCCCGGACACAGCGCTCGGTGTCGGCGTGCATCGCGAGGTGCGTGGCGGTGTGCATGGGTCAAGCATCGGGCACGCGGGGTGTCCCGGCTGGCAGAAAAACGACATCAGCGTCCGGCCCGCGCCACGGCCGCACGGATGCCACCCCCGGGCAAAGGGGCGCGCCGCAGGAAATTCTCTTCGGCTGGTTTTCCACCACGGCCGGAAACACTTCTGTGAAGCCACCGTGAATTACTCTCCATACTTTTCCGGTCGCACGCCGCTGACCACGCCGTATACCCGCCGGGCGGCCCGTTCGGGAAAGGATCATCCGATGACCGAATCGACCTCTTGACCATTCCTTGGAAAAGAAACGAGACTCGCAAGCGGCACTCATACACCAAGAGTCACAACGCATGGTCATGTGGATGGCGGCGCGGACGACCACCGCGTACGGCCATGCGAATGACCATGCGAGACCGGTACCGCTATCGCATGGGATGTAACGGGGGAATGGAGGGGGTGCGTACGCATGCGTATTCAACTTCCACGCATGGACGCCATACCTTCACCTTCCCTCCTCATGTCTTGATGCGCGAAGGGAATGGAGGGGGAATGCCGACGCATATGGGCTATCCCGGCGTTTACATCGAAGAACTCCCCAGCAGCGTCCGTACCATCGCGTCGGTCACCACCTCGGTGACCGCGTTCGTGGGCCACACCCGCCGGGGTCCGCTCAACCAGCCGGTGCGGGTCACCAGCTTCGCGGACTTCGAGCGCCGCTTCGGTGGGCTCACGTCCCGCGGCGCCGTCGGCTACGCCGTGCACCAGTTCTTCGGCAACGGCGGGACGGTCGCGGTGATCGTGCGCGTGGCCAAGGCCGGCACCGGCAAGGAAGCCTGCGTCACGCTCAACTCCACCGAGGGGAAGAGCGATTGCCCGGTCCTGGAGGTGCAGGCCAAGGAGCCCGGCCGCTGGGGATCGCGGCTGCGGGTGGCCGTCGACCACGACACCCCCACCCCGGACCGTACGTTCAACCTCCAGGTCCTCGACGCGCGCGGCGGAGCCCGCGAGTCCTTCACCGGCCTGTCGATGGACCCCGACCACGGGCGTTTCGTGGAGACGGTGGTCAACAGCGGCTCCGGCCTCGTCCGGGTCAAGGCCCTGGACCGGGACCGCCCCGACCCCTCCGGCACCGTGTCCAAGCCCTTCGCGGCGAAACTCCCCGCCCTCGACGTCGAGTTGAAGGTCAAGATCGGGGAGGTGGAGCGCGAGTTCACCCTCCACGACCCGCACCACGACGGCGAAGCACCCACCAACGTGGTGGAGTTGGCGCTGCTGCTGGAGCGCAAGCTGCGCTCGCTGCCCGACGCGCCGGGGAAGCACACGTACGCCGGTGTCCAGGTCACCCCGTTCGGCCGCCGGATCCAGGTCGTCGCCGGGTCCATCGACCCCGCCGACGTCGTGCGCTTCGTCGGGGAGTGCGCCAACGACCTGGGGCTGGAGGGCTCGGTCAACCCGCCCGCCTTCGCCCTGGAGGGCGGCGAGGACGGCGACCCGCCGGGCCCCCGCGACCTCATCGGCAGCGAGACGGCCAAGACCGGCATGCAGGCCCTGCGCGACGTCGACGACGTCAACCTGCTGGTCCTGCCGGAGCTTTCGGCGTACGAGTCCACCGCGGACATGGTCACGGTGGTCTCCGCGGCGGGCCAACTCTGCCAGGAGCGACGGATCTTCCTGCTCGTGGACTCCCCCTCCGCCTGGGGCAACGTGGACGCCGCACGGGCCGGGATCGGCTCCTTCGACGCGGTGCGCGGCGATCACGCGGCGCTGTACTTCCCGCACGTACAGCTCACCGATCCGCTCACCGGACGGCTCCGCGCCTTCCCCCCGTCGGGCGCCGTCGCCGGTGTCATCGCCCGGGTCGACAGCGAGCGCGGGGTGTGGAAGGCGCCGGCCGGGACCGAGGCGCGGCTGGCCGGGGTGCGGTCGCTGACGGTCAAGCTCACCGACCGGGAGAACGGCCTGCTGGGCCCCCTCGGGGTGAACTGCCTGCGTACGTTCCCGGTGGTCGGCCCGCTCGTGTGGGGCGCCAGGACGCTGGCGGGCTCCGACGCGCTCGACAGCGAGTGGAAGTACGTACCGGTGCGCCGGCTCGCGCTGCATGTCGAGGAGTCCCTGTACCGGGGCCTCCAGTGGGTCGTCTTCGAGCCCAACACCGAGCAGTTGTGGCAGCAGATCCGGCTGAAGGCGTCGGCGTACCTCAACGACCTGTTCCGGCAGGGCGCGTTCCAGGGCGGCACACCGCGCGAGGCGTACTTCGTCAAGTGTGACAAGGACACCACCACCGAGGCCGACATCGACAACGGGGTGGTGAACGTCGTGATCGGCATCGCGCCGGTCAGGCCCGCGGAGTTCGTGATCGTGAAGATCCAGCAGGTCGCCGGACAGTTCGACCTCTCCTGACCCAGACCGAGGAACAAGGAACCCGAAGGAAACCGATGGCTGAGTTCCAGATCAACGCCCATCGCTTCGACCCGTACAAGAATTTCAAGTTCCTGGTTCTCTGGGACGGTCGAACGGTCGCGGGCATCAGCAAGATCAGTCCGCTGAAGCGCACCACCGAAGTGGTCAAACACCGCCACGGCGGCGACCCGAGCTCGCCGCGCAAATCGCCGGGCCGCTCCGAATTCGAGGGCGTCACGCTGGAGCGCGGCGTCACGCACGACCCGGAGTTCGACCGCTGGGCCAACAAGGTCTGGCAGGTCGGGGCCGGCCTCGGCGCCGAGGTGTCGCTCCGCGATTTCCGCAAGGACATCATCATCCAGGTCCTCAACGAGGCCGGTCAGGTCGCCGTCTCGCACAAGCTCTACCGGGCCTGGGTGAGCGAATACCAGGTACTCGGCGAGCTGGACGCCAATGCGAACGCCGTCGCCATCCAGAGCGTCAAGCTCGAATGCGAGGGCTGGGAAAGGGATTACGAGGTGGAGGAGCCGGTGGAGCCTTCCTTCACCCATCCGGCCTAGCACCGGGAGGGACACCGGTCCGCACCGGCCCCGGTCCCTGCCATCCGGTCCCGGGCCCCACCGGGGCACGGGCCGGCATCACCACCGCACGACCCCAGCACCACCCCAGCACCACCCGCGCACGGAGGAACGAGGGATGACGCCGACGGGCCCCGCCGAGCTGCTCGCCACCTGGGAGGCCGGGCTGGCACAGCACGACTCGGAAAGGTCGCTGCTGCTGCACCACGCGGCCCGCCCCGGGGCCGCCACCGACACCCTGCTGTCGCTGCCCGTCGGCGAGCGGGAGGCGGACCTGTTCGCCCTGCGCCGGGCGCTGTTCGGCGAGCGTATGCAGGTACGTGTCGAGTGCGGCGCCTGCGGGGCCGACATGGAGTTCGACCTCGACGCGACGGTGTTCGGTGTCCGGGAGCACATCCCGGACGGGCCGCTGCGGGTGTCGGAGGGCGAGTGGGTCGTCGAGTTCCGGCTGCCCAGCGTCGCCGACCTCGCGGCGGCCGGTGCCACGGACGATCCGGCGGACGCCCGCCGGCTGCTGGTGGCGCGCTGCACGGTCTCGGCCGTACGGGGCGGGGAGGCCGTTCCGCCGGAGCGGCTGGCCGCGCTGCTCCCGGCCGAGGTGCAGCGGCGGCTCGCCGAGGCGGCGGAGGAGGCCGACCCGGCGGCCGAGGTGACCTTGAACGTGAACTGTCCCGAGTGCGGCGGGGCCACCCCCGCCGAGCTGGACATCGCTTCCTACCTGTGGACGGAACTCGACACCTGGGCAAGGGACTTGCTCCTCGACGTTCATCTGCTCGCCACCGCCTACGGGTGGAGCGAGCCGGAGATCCTGGCGCTCAGCCCGCTGCGGCGCCGCTACTACCTGGAGCTGTGCGCGGATGTCTGACTACTTCGACCGGCTGCTCGCCCGGTACACCCCGGTGCCGGCCGCCGACGGCAGCGGGGACTCCGGCGACGCGGGTGGTCCGGACACCCGGGTGACCCGGGTACGCCCCCGGCTGCCCGGACCGTTCGAACGCGTCGAGGCGCTGCGTACGGCGCCGCAGGAGCCCGACGCGCCCGCCTCCCTGGTCCCGTCGGCCCCGCACCCCGCCTGGGGAGCACCCGAGTCGATCCGGCACGAACGCGAGATCCGCACGGACCGGCAGACGGTCGTACGGACCGAGGCGGCCCGGCCCGGCGACCGTACGGAGCGGACGACGACGACCACCGACCCCTTCCGCGTGGAGGAGACGGCCAGGCCCTCGGCCCGGCCGTCCCCGGCTCCGGGGGTGCGCCGGGGCGCGGCCGACGGCTCGCGCTCCGCGCGCCGTTCGGCTTCGGCGGAGGCCGATACCTCTCCGGTGCCCCGTGGTGGACCCGTCACCCCTTCGCCCGGCGCGCCGGTCGCCCCCCGGGGAGCCACCCCGTCGCCCCGGCCCCGTGACACCGACACGACCGCCGCGCGCGGCGCCGCGCAGAGCAGGGTGGGCCGCCGGGCGCCCCGGCCGGCCGAGCGTGTCGTCCAGGTACAGATCGGCCGGCTGGAGGTGAGCGCGGCGCCGCCACCCGGCACACGGCGCGCGGAGGCCGATCGCCCCGGCCCTGCCGGACGGCGCGCGCCGGTGCTCAACCTGGACGACTATCTGGCCCGCGGCGAGAGGAGGAACTGACCTCATGAGCAACGCACTTGCCATCGCGACGGTCACCCAGGCCCTGGCCCTGCTGATCGGGAACAACCTGTCCCCGGAGATGGACATCGCGGTCACGGTGGAGACCCGCAAGCCGCCCGCCGAACCGCCGACCGAGCCGACGATCAATGTCTTCCTCTACCAGGCCACACCGAACCCCTCGATGCGCCACACCGACCTGCCGACCCGCGCCTCGGACGGCACCCTGGTCAACCGCCCCGCGGCGGCGCTGGATCTGCACTTCCTGATCAGCGCGTACGGGGACGAGGCCACGCTGGTCGGCCAGCGGCTGATCGGCTGCGTGATCCGCACGCTGCACGAAATCCCCGTACTGCCACAGGACTTGATCGAACTGGCCGCCGAGCGGCCGTATCTGACCGGGAGCGATCTCGCGGCGTCCCCGCAGCGGGTGCGCTTCACCCCGACGGTGATGGACATCGACGAGACCTCCAAGCTCTGGGGGATGCTCCACCAGACCCCGTACGCGCTGTCGGTGGCCTATCAGGCGTCGCTGGTGCTGATCGAGGGCCGGGAGAAGCCGGTCCCGGCGCAGCCCGTGCGGCGGCGGACGGTACGGGCGGTCCCGTTCCGCGCACCGGGGGACCAGCCCCGCGCGGAAACCGCCGAACCCACCGAGCCCGCCGAACCCGACGAGCCCGCGCCCGCCACCTCCTCGGCGCCCGCGAAGAAGCGCGCGCAGGGCAAGGCTCCGGCGTCCAAACGGGCGGCGACGACGACCTCCCGCACCCGCAAGGCCACCGGAACGAGCGGACGTGGCCGGACACCCTCGCGCGCCGGTGACACGGACGCGGATCCGGGCACGGGCGACGACGGCAAGGAGAGCTGAGGCGAGTGAGCGGAACGGGGGCAGGTGAACACATGGGTGCGGACACGCCGACGGGGCACACCGGTACGGCGGCGGACGGCGGTACGGCGACGGACGGCCGGGCGCTGACCGAGGCCGTACGCTCCGTCCTCGCTCGCGTCGACGCCCACGCCCGGCGCGCGCACCCCGAGGACGCCCCAACTCCGCCCGAAGCAGGCCCATCCCACACCCCCGACCCGTCCCACACCACCACCGCCACCGCCACCGACCCGGCCCATCCCTCCACCCTGGAAGCCCTCGCCTCCTGCTTCGGGCTCAGCGCCTTCGAACGCGAGGTCGTGCTCCTCGCCGCGGCGGCGGAGCTGGACCCCACCACGGGCGCCCGCTGCGCCGCGGCCTGCGGCGACCAGGACAGGGCGTTCCCGACCTTCTCCCTCGCCCTGGCCGTGCTCATCGAACCGCACTGGAGCGCGTTGACGCCCGTCGCTCCGCTGCGCCGCTGGCGGCTGATCGAGCCGGCCGACGAAACCCGGCTGACCACGTCCCGGCTCCGCCTCGACGAACGCATCCTCCATTTCCTGGCCGGCTCGCCTTACCTCGACGCCCGGCTGCACGGGCTGCTGCGCCGGGCGCCCGCACCGGACACACTCCCCGCCTCGTACGAGCTGGCGGCGGACCGGGTCGCTGCGGGCTGGGCGGGCGGCACCGGGCAGCGGGCCCCGCTCCGGGTCGAGCTGGTCGGCGGCGACCTGCGCTCGCGCGCCGACATCGCCGCCGCGGCGGCCCACCGTTCGGGGCTCGGGCTCTACGCGCTGGCGGCGGAGGACCTGCCCGCCGCCCCGGCCGAACGCGACCGGCTGGCCCGGCTCTGGCAGCGCGAGGCCGTGCTGCTGCCGGCCGCGCTGCTGGTGGAGGCCGGGGACAGCCTGGACCGTGAACAGGCCGCCGCCACGGACGCGTTCATCGAGAGCGCGGCCGTACCGCTCTGCGTCTCCAGCACCGATCCCCGGCCGAGTGAGCGCCGGCGCGGGGAGCGGGTCACCGTACCGGCGCTCGACTCCGAGGAACAGCTCGGCGTGTGGGCGGACGCCTTCGACGGCGTACCGGACGTCTGCGAGGACGATCTGCGCGGCCTGGTGGAGCAGTTCTCGCTGCCGCCGCATCTCATCAGGGCCGCCGGGGCGACCGTCGTACGGGATCTGCCGCACGCGGACGGCGCGAACGCCACCGCACTGGCCTGGCAGGCCGGTCTCGACGAGGCCCGGATGGGCATGGACGAGCTGGGCCGGCGGATCGAGCCACAGGCGTCCTGGGGCGATCTGGTGCTGTCGGAAAGGCAGTTGAGGATCCTGCGGGAGACCGTGGCGCATGTACGGCAGCGGGCCACCGTCTACCAGGAGTGGGGGTTCGCGTCCACGCTGCGCCGTGGCCTCGGCGTCACCGCCCTCTTCGCGGGCGGCTCGGGCACCGGAAAGACCCTGGCCGCCGAGGTGATGGCGAGGGAACTGGGGCTGGATCTCTTCATCATCGACCTGTCCCAGGTGGTCAGCAAGTACATCGGTGAGACGGAGAAGAACCTGCGCAAGGTCTTCGACGCGGCCGAACGCGGCGGCGCGCTCCTGCTGTTCGACGAGGCGGACGCGCTCTTCGGCAAGCGGAGCGAGGTGAAGGACAGCCACGACCGGTACGCCAACCTGGAGGTGAGCTATCTGCTGATGCGGATGGAGGCGTACCGGGGGCTCGCGATCCTCACCACCAACATGAAGCAGGCCCTGGACACGGCGTTCATGCGCCGTATCCGCTTCGTCGTCGACTTCCCGTTCCCCGGCGAGTCCGAACGGGCCGAGATCTGGCGGCGGGTGCTGCCCGAGCGGGCCCCGATGAAGGGCATCGACCCCGAGCGACTGGCCCGGCTGACCGTGGCGGGCGGCTCGATCCGCAACATCGCGCTGTCGGGCGCTTTTCTCGCGGCGGAGGAGGGCGACCGGCTCCAGATGCGTCACATGCTGGAGGCGGCGCGCACCGAATACCTCAAGCTGGACCGCTCGTTGACGCCTTCGGAGGTTCAGGGATGGATCTGAACGAGGCACCGCGCACCGTACGGGTGGACATCGGCGAGCTGGTCCTCGACGGCTTCGACCGGGTGGACCCCGAGCGCGTATCGGCCGCTTTCGAGGCCGAGTTGGCCCGGCTCGTGCACGACCGGGGCATTCCCCTCGCCACGGACGGCGGCCGGGCGCTGGACGCCCTGACCGGGCTGCCGCCCCTCCCCGCGACCACCTCGCCGCGCCGCCTGGGCGAGGCGCTGGCGCGCGCGGTGCACGCGGGGCTCTCGGGGCGCGGCGAGGCCACGTACACCTCGCCCGACGGATCACGAGGGGGCGGGCGATGAGCGCGCGGTCGGCGTCCGCCGCGTCGCAGGAGGCCCGTTCGGCGCAGGAGGCCAAACGGCGCAAGCGCAAGGAGCGCGCGGCGGCGTCCCGTACCCCCGAGCCCAAGGACATCGTCAGCGGCGCGGGCCAGCCGCTGGACCTGAGCGTACGCAGGGAGCTGGAGGAGCAGCTCGGCCACGACTTCAGCCGCGTACGCCTCCACACCGACCGCGACGCGGGCACCCTCACGGACCTGCTCGGCGCGGACGCGGTCGCCGTGGGCCAGGACATCTTCTTCCGCGAGGGCGCCTACCGGCCGGGCACGGCCGACGGACAGCGCCTGCTCGCACACGAGTTGCTGCACACGGTCCAGAACCCGGACGGGCTGGGCGCATTGCGCGCGGGCCGCGGCCTGGGCGCGGTGAGCCTGCCGCAGGAGACGATGGAACGCGAGGCGGAGTCGACGGCCCAGGCGCTCGTACGCCCGGAGACCGCCGACGCCGAACAGCCCGCCCCGCAGGTCGAGAAGGGCCAGGCCACACCGGGCTGGCTGCGGTACGCCACCGCGGACGCCGACCGGCGTCGCATGGAGGAGCTGGACCCCGCGACACTGGTCGACCGCCTGGCCAACGGCGTCATGCGCTCCCTGCGCGGCGACCCCGAGGACCGGTCGGGCCGGGCACGGCTCCAACTGGCCCGTATGGCACCGACGGTGCAGGAGAGCGTGCTCGACCGGCTGGAGGTACGGCTGCCCGCCCCCGCCCTCGACCGGCTGCTGGGCCTGGTCGACGAGACGGAGCAGCAGGGCCCGCTGCCGCTGAGGGCGGCCGGGGCTCCGTTGGCCGTTCCCGGCGAGGCGGAGGAGGTCGCGCGGGAGCGGGAGCGCGCGGCGGGCGAGGGGTGGGGAGAACAGGCGGAGGGCACCGGTGACGGCGGCCGCGAGCCCGGCCCGCGGGGCGAGAACGGGAAGCCCGCCGACGGCGGCGGGAAGACCGACCCGCCGAGTGGCCGGGGCGGGGCCGACGACGCCGGGGCGTCCACGGCCTCCCCGGAACAGGCGGCGGCCCAGGACCGGGACGAGGCGGCCGCACGGCAGCAGGACCGGTCCCAGGCCCAGCAGGAGGACAGGGACGCCTCCGGCGCGCAGGACGCGTCGAAGGACGACGCGGGCGCGCAGGAGGAGCAGGAGGCAGAGGAACCGGCGGAGGAGGCGGCGCAGGAGCCGGAGCCACAGGCCGCGGCGGAGGAGCCGCGGCAGGCCGAAGAGCAGTCCGGGGGTCCCACCGTCAAGGGGGATGCCACGGCCGGCCCGGCAGCCGTGGACAGGAGCGGGGCCGAACCCGGCGAGAAGGCCAGGACAGGCGGCGACCCGGCCACGGCCCGCACCGCGGGCGACCCGGAGAACGAAGAGGACACGGACGACGAGCCGTTGGGGCTGGAGTCCGAATCCGCGGAGGACGGCGCCGAGGAGCAGCGGGACGCTGAGGGGGACGCGGAAGAGGCCAGAGGGAACGTGCCCGTCCCCGACATCGACCTCGTCGGATACACCGATGCGGCGAAGAATCCGGGCCTCGTCGAGGAACGGAAGAAGGGAACCGCCGCTCGGCCCAGCCTTCCCTCCACGGCTGGCGCGTCAGCCCCGGACGTGGTGCCGGACGCGCCCGATTCCGACGTGGCGCAGGAGGCGCCCTCACGTCCCGAAGCGGAGGAGGAGTCCGAGGCAGGGGCCATCCAGGATCTCTTGAACGCCACGTCCGCCGAGCAGGACCTCGGGTCCGGAGGCGGTGACGGGGCAGGTGGCCCGGGTGTGACGGGTTCGGGGCCGTCCGCGGCACCTGTGGCGGACTCCGCTGAAGCGGCCTGGGAGAAGAGGCAGGCAGAGGAACGGGGAGAGGACGCCGAGGCGCGACGGCGGGACGAGGAGGCCCGTACCGCCGACAGCGCGGGAGGCGCGGCGGCCTCCGGGACCGGCGAGACGGCTGCCCCTCAGCAGTTGGACAAGGCCGGTGAGGACGCCCGTAGCCAGGGAGCCGGCACGGCCTCGTCCGGTGCCGCGGCGGAGAGCCGGGCCACGGCGGCGGATGGCGGCGGCCGGACGGACACGGCCAGGGAGTCGGACCGTACCGCCGAGAGCCAGGGCGCTGCCGGGCCGACCGGGACGGAGACCGGTGCCGGAGTCGGCGGGGCCGCCGAGACGGGTACGGACCGGGCCGGGGGCGGAGACACCGCGCAGGGAACGCCCACACCCACGCCGGCCCCCGGCCCCGCTGAGCAGGACGTCACCGAGGGCAAGGGTCCTGACACGTCGGCCGGGCCGGTGACCGGCCCGGACAAGGTCTCGACGCCGGGGCCCGCTTCCGCCCCGGAACTGGCGCCGGGCAACGGCCCCACGCCCATGGCCGGCCCGGACGCGAAGACCAACTCCCCCAAGGCGGCGGGGGCGCCGCGCTCCGGGTCCGCGGGGGCGGCGCCACGGTCGAAGCAGACGCCTGCCCAGCGGCAGACCGCCCGGAAGGCGGCCAAGACCGTCCGCCGGGGCGCAGGCGGCGGGGGAAGCGGTCGTCCGGCCCCGGCTCCGGCCCCCGCACGGGGTGGTCGGGGCGGCGGCCGGGCCGGTGGGTCGGGCTCGGGGAAGTCCAAGAAGGAAGCTCCGGCACCCGACGTCTCGAACGCCACTCCGGAGTCGGGGCTGGCCACCGCGGCGGGACTCAAGCCGCACCAGGCCCTGGAGACGCTGAAGGGGGTCGACGGGGCGGTCGGCCGTTCCGTCGACAAGGAACGTACGACGCTGCGCAAGGCGCCTCCGAAGACCCGGCGCCCGTCGGGCTCCCCGAGGACGGTCCCGGGCGGCCCGACGGTGTCCGCCCCCGGTGCCTACACCAACGCCAAGGTGGCCCGTACGCAGGCAACCCCAGGCAGTACGCCCGAGATCAGCGGCGAGCAGAGGCCGGAAGGCGAGCTGCCGGGCTCGAACGTGCCGGAGCCGAGCTGGTGGGACATCGCCGTGACGATCGGCGCGCAGCTCTTCGGCAGACTGCTGAAGGAGATTCTGCCGCTCGACGACCTGATCGACTCGATCCTGGGGCTCCCCACCAAGGACGAAGGGCTGCGGAACGCCCGGGTGGGCGACGCGCCGGGGCTGCCGCTGGAGAACGACTCGGATCCGCAGCGCACGGACGAGCAGAGCCAGAAGCTCGACGAGCGGAAGAACGAGCTGCACCTGTCGGGCCGTACGGACGCGGGCCTGCCGATGGGCGAGGACCAGATCTATCCGGACGTGCCCGGGGAGACCCTGACCGGGAAGGTGCCCGGCGGGAAGAAGACCGCGAAGGCGAGCGGCCCCCGGTCGGTGTCCGGGAGCGGCGTCCCGATCGAGTCCGCGTCCGCCGTGGCCGAGCACGACCGCGGCCCGCAGATCCAGGCGGGCTTCACCGAGGGCCGGGGCAAGATGGCCGAGGAGCGGGGGGCGAAGGACGAGAAGTCGCAGCAGGACAAGGAGAAGTACGACCGGGACCTCAAGCGCGAGGTCGACGCCAGCGGCAAGAAGCAGTCCGACACCCGCGACAAGGGCAGGTCCGACATCTCCGCCTCCCGCGCCGACTGGCGCCAGGAGCAGGACGACAAGGTCGCGGAGATCGACGGCAAGAAGGGCAAGAAGTACGAGAAGGTCCGCCAGGACATCACGGACAAGGAAACGGAGACCGACGAGGACGTCGACAAGCGCACCGAGGACGACAACCAGAGGATCACGGACACACAGACCGACGCGGAGCGGGAGGCCGAGGAGAAGCAGGAGGAGGGCAAGAGCGACGCCGACAACTGGCTCGAAGAGGCCATCGAGAAGCTGAAGGAGTTCTTCGAGGAGCTCAAGAACGCCATCAAGACGGTGTTCGAGGAGGCACGCCAGTTCGTCACCGACGTCATCGACCAGTTCAAGCAGGCGGTCTTCCAGCTCATCGACGACGCCCGCAACTGGGTCATCGACCAGATCAACGTCTTCGCCGACGCCCTGATCGCCCTCGGCGACGAACTCCTCGCCGACTACCCGGCGATGCGCGACAAGTGGCGCAACACGATCGACGGCGCGCGTGACTGGGCCGTGGAGAAGGTCAACGAGTTCGCCGACGCCCTCAAGGAGGTCGCCGGGAAGCTGCTCGACGGCCTGTGCGACGCGCTGGTCGCGGGGCTGGACCTGCTGGAGACGGGGCTGCTGGCGGCCGTCGACCTCGCGGAGACGGTGACCGTCGGCGCGCTGGAGTTCGGCGCCGCCGTCGTGCAGGGGCTCGGCGAATGGGCCGCCATCTTCAACGACATCGTCTCCGACCCGGGTGACTGGATCAGCAAGGCGGGCGCCGCCGCGGAGACCGGGGCGAGGGATCACCTCTTCGAGGAGATCAAGACCGCCGTCAAGGCATGGTTCAACCAGAAGGTCCAGGAGATCATCGGCATCCCGATGGAGGACTTCCAGGCGCTCCTCGACGGCGGGGTCACCGCCGAGGAGATGGGCCAGATGGCCTGGGACGAGGCCCTGCCGCAACTGCCGCTCATCATCGGCGTCCTGGTCGTCGAGAAGGTCGTCGCCAGGCTCATCCCGGGCGCGGGCTGGGTCATGGCCGTCATCGACGCCCTCCAGACGGCCTGGGGTGCCCTCAGCGAGATCCTGGCCGCTTTCGGGCTCTTCATGGACTTCCTGAAGTCGGTCAAGAGCGGCAACGGGGCGCTGCCCTTCGCGAAGGCGGTCGCGGCGGGGGTCGTCGCGCTGCTGGAGCTGGTCTACCAGTTCCTGATCGAGGGCGTCGGCCGGTTCATGGGCAAGGTGGCCGACCGGCTCGGCGACCTGCTGAAGAACCTCCGCAAGAAGAAGCCGGGCGGATCCGACAGGCCGGGCCAGCCGGACGCGCCGGACAAGCCCGAGAACGGCGGGCCTGCCAGGACGTCGGAGGACCGGACTCCGTCCGACAGGCCGTCCGACCGTCCGGCGCCTCGCAAGCCGACACCGGACCAAACCTCCCGCCCCCGGCCGAAGCCCAGCCCCGGCAAACGCTCCTCCCCGGAGAAGAAGCCCCGTCCGTCGCACACGACACGGCCGAAGAAGCGCCGCGACGACGAGGAGCGGCGCGAGGACGGCCGCGAGGTGAACGCGGCCAGGCGGCGAACCCGGGACGCGGAGCGCAGGACACGCGACGAGGACCGGGACGCCCCCACGACCAGGCCCACGCGCCGGGGCCCGGCCCGCGACACACTCCGCCCCGACCGGCAGCGCCCCGACTCGGACCGTACGAACGACCGCGACCGTGACCGCGACCCGAGGAACACACGCCCCGACGACCGTCGGCGGGACGACGACCGCAGGGACGACCGACGCCGCGACACCGACAAGGACCGCCGCCCCGGGGACCGCCCCCGCCGCCGCCCGCTCCGGCGTGCCCGCCAGACCATCAAGTCGGCTGTCAACAGGGCGCGTCGGGCAGCCCGCAAGCTGTACGGCAAGGCGCGCCGCAAACTGGGCAACCGCCTGAACGGCCGGCTGCGTCGCCTGCGGGACCAGTGGCGGCGTCGGCAGGACCGCGACCGACACGGAGAAAGGCAGAAGGAGGGGCAGAAGGATCCAGCGCGCTCCTACACCATGCCTATGGTGCGCTTCCGTGCTTTGGACGGCGAACTTCACACGCTGATGTACCGAGGACGCGGGAGGACCGCGGAACTGATAGTCCGCTCGGACCCCCGGGAGATTCGCAGCTACTTGGATAGCTGGGACAACGACATCGAGCCCGTCAGGAACACCCAGCGCGGGCGGACCCAGGATGTGTTTCACAGCCAGGCAGAGGGGGCACTTCGCCAGGTGCAATTGGAGCAGAAAAGGCTGCCCAGCTCCGTCACGACGGCTAACTACAGGCAAGCGTTGACCGTCCGTGACCGGCTGCACAACGAATTGCGGCGCCTCGCCGTGCTGTTGGAGCTTCGAGAGTCCAACGAGCCAAAGCCTCCGCTACTTCCGACCGTCATCCCTCCCTTCCAGGACGACGTACGTGCACGCGGCTTCGAGGCTACTGGTATCAACAAGAGCATCCCTCGTGGTGAGGTCTCCACCAGGGCACGCGCCGGAAATCCGCTCGGCTGGGACACTCTGCCCAGCACGGACTCGACCTGGGTGCGCATGCACCTCCTCACCGAGCGACTCTCGGGCCCTGCCAGAGGATCCAACCTGGTGCCCGCACCAGGATCCGAGGTGAACACCAAATTCCACTTCCGCCTGGAAGGACCCGCCCACAGGGCTGTCGCGATCGACAAGAGCGAGGACATGATCTGGTACGACGTCGCGGTCTCCTTCCACTCTGATGATCGGACGGACCTTAACTACGGCTACCCGAAATCCATCGGCATGAAATGGGGTGGATACACGCCGAAGAATAAGCGGTGGACCAAGAAGCCGACGCACATGTCATATGTGCGTGACGACATCGAAAAGCCGGGTCGCTACAGCCTCTTCAACATCAACGGCCGGAGTCCCGCAAGAATCGCCCGGACGTTCCATGTGACCCCCGTCTTCGCGAAGGCCGTCGTTCTTCAGTCCCCGTACCGTGATTTCCGCTCACTCAGATTGAGAATGACGAAGTACAAGAGGACCCTGCCTGGCGGACAACTGGCGAGTTTCGATACAGACCTTCAGAAGCTTGCCACCAGGCAGAGCGAACTTCGATACAACTGACCCCGGAGAATTTCTGTGTCCGATCTGACTGATTACGAACAGCGCTTCCTGGCCATGCTCGACGAGCTGCAGGGCGCTTCCGACGTGGACGTCCTGTACGAGGAGCGAGGGCCGATCGAGGAACTGGTAGGAGATGCCACGGAAGCCTTCGCCATGATCGCCGAAGAAGAAGGAGTGGTACTGGATCCATCACTGCATCGCAGTTACCTGCGCTTCGAAGGTCTCTCGAGTCACTGGGCTGCCGAGCGCCCGGGTGTTTACCTGACGGGCGAGTTCTCCCTTGCGCACCTCGCCGGCGTCATGCTCAACACCGGAGTCGACCCGGCGACCGATGAGCCCTCCGACCAGGAACGAGCTCTCTGCGCCGCGCTTCGCCCCTTCGACGAACAGCCACGTGGCGGCGGCGGAACCTTGGCCGCATTGCGCATCAACCCAGGGATGAACTCACCCGAGGTCTGGTATTACCACGCCACTCGTGGCGTCTTTCGCATGGATCTGGGATACGCCGAGTACATGGATGCCTTGCTCGCCACCAAAGGAACATATGGCTGGCAATATCTTTTCACCGATGTCTCTCTGCGCGACATCGATTTCCAAGGCGCAGCGGAGAACATCCAGGACATGTTGCAGATCTTTCCAGAAATCTTCCCTCAATATGACTATGCCCCTTTCGCTGCTCGCCTCGCCGAACGCCTGCGCTAAATCCCGGAAAGGAAACCCATGACCCGCTACGCCGACATACCCAAGCCCATCCGCTCCGGCATCGTCATCGTCGACCCCGAGCGCGGCACCCCGCAGCGCATCATCGTGCTGCAGTTCAACCCCGACACCCTCGAACGCTCCGTCTCGCCCCAGGCCGCCGGCGGCAGCGGGGATTCCGGTGGTGGAGGCAGCGGAAGCGGGGACAGGAACGAGGCCCTGCGGCTCAAGGGGCCCGCGCAGGAGACGTGGAAGTTCACCGCCGAGATCGACGCCACCGATCAGTTCGAGGTCGCCGCGCCCGACGGGATTCATCCTCAGCTCGCCGTGCTCGAAATGCTCGTGCAGCCCACCACCGCGCAGCTCCGCGCCGCCTCGCGGCTCGCGCAGAACGGGACCATCGAGATCAGTCCGATCGAGACGCCGCTCACCCTCTTCACCTGGGGCAGCAAGCGGGTGATGCCGGTGCGGCTGACCGAGCTGTCCGTCAACGAGTCGGCTTTCGATGTGAACCTCAATCCCATCCGGGCGAGCCTCAGCATCGGGCTCAAGGTGCTCACCGTCAGCGATCTGCCCGCCGGGCATCGCGGGGCCGAGTTGTATCTCGCGCATCTCGCGCAGAAGGAACGGCTCGCCGCCGCCGCGGTGGGTGGGCAGCTCGGGAGTCTCGGGCTGAGTGGTGGCGTGGGATTCAGCGCTGGGATCGGGAGGTAGGCAGTCATGATCGAGCCGTACGAGAGCGCCCTCGACGCGATACCCGGGGCCCATCCGTACCCCCGCGGCAGTCGGTACCACGACGTCGGGATCGGGGTGCACGTCCAGGCCGACGGGACCGAAGTGCGGTACGCCAAGCGGCGGTTGCTGCCTGCCTTGGACAACGCGGAGGACGCGGTCGCGACGCACACCGTCAGCAGTGGTGAGCGGCCCGATCATCTCGGGCAGCGGTACTTCGGTGATCCCGGGCAGTGGTGGCAGATCGCCGACGCGAACCCCGTGCTCGATCCGCGTGAGCTGACCGCCGAGCCCGGCCGGCGTATCGATGTTCCGCTGCCGGGCGGGTTCCCCGGGGGTGGCCGTGGCTGACGAGCCGGTCGGGAACGGGCCCGTACATCTCACCCTGCACATGGGGCCCAAGCTCACCCGACCCGTGCCCGCCGAGGTCGGTGAGGCGTTGCTGTCCGCGCAGATCACCACCACCGCCGGGGAACGGAGCGGCTTCCAGATCGCGTTCGATCTGACCAAGACCGGGGTGATCAACCGGCGGTTGCTGCCCGAGGGGTTCTTCGACCCACGGACCCGGGTGATCGTCACGGCGTCCGTCAAGGGCGTCTCCACGGTGCTGCTCGACGGGCTGATCGTGCGGCAGGAGGTCGGGGCCAGCAATCAGCCAGGGCAGACGACGCTCACCGTCACCGGCGAGGACCTCACCCTGCTGATGGATCTGGAGGAGCGCACCGACCGGTACCCCAATCTCGCGCCCTCCCAGCGCGTCGAGCGGATCCTCGCCAAGTACGCGGATTACGGGATCGATACGCGCATCATCCGCGAGCAGGTGCAGCAACCGCCCCGCGAGCAGTGGCGGGTGGACTACCAGACCGGGACCGATCTCCAGTACGTGAACGACCTGGCCAGGGCCAACGGGTTCACGTTCTACCTCGAACCCGGGCCGCGTCCCGGGCGGTCCGTCGCGTTCTGGGGGCCCGAGCAGCGCCTCGGGCAGCGGCAGCACGCGCTCAACGTCAATATGGACAACAACTCCACCGTCGACCAGCTCACGTTCGCGTACGACGGGACCGCCCGCGAGGAGCCGCAGGCCCGCGTCCAGAACCCGCGTACCCGGGACGTGACCCTGCTCGCCCAGCCCGACATCAGTCCGCTCCGCCCGCCCCTGGGCCGCCGCGCCACGCCCGCGCTCAAGCGCAGGACGCTCTCCGGCACCGCCAAGAAGGACCCGGGGCAGGCCGAGGCGGAGGCCCTGGCGCGCGCCGCGATGTCCGCCGATGCCATCTCCGGGTCGGGGTCGCTGGATGTGAACCGGCACGGCTACATCCTGCGCCCGCGCGAGCTGGTCGGGGTGCGCGGCGCCGGGGTGACGTACGACGGGGACTACTACGTCAAGTCCGTCACCCACACCCTCAGGCCCGGCTCGTACCAGCAGAATTTCACGCTCTCCCGCGAGGGACTCATCGCCCGGAGCACCACCGTCCGTCCGTAGTGGACGCCAGGGATCAGACCAGGAGCTACAGCGTATGGCGGCACCGAACAACCGCTTCCTCGGCAAGTTCCGGGGCCGGGTGATCGACAACAGGGATCCGCTGCGGATCGGCAGGGTCACGGCGCAGGTGCCGGACGTGCTCGGCGACGAGGCGTCCACCTGGGCGATGCCCTGTCTGCCGTTCACCGGGCGTCAGTCGGGGCAGTACGTCGTCCCGGAGATCGGGGCGGGCGTGTGGGTGGAGTTCGAGCAGGGGGATCCCAGTTTCCCCATCTGGACCGGGTGTTGGTACGGGGACGTGTCGGAGCTGCCGCCGCTGGCCAGTGCCGAACTGCCCGCCTCGCAGCCCGTGGTGATCCAGACCCCCGGCAACCACAAGCTGGTGATGTCGGACGTGCCCGGCGGCACCGGGATTCTGCTGGAGGCCAGGGGCGGCGCGTACATCCGGATCGACGAGAGGGGCGTGACCGTCGGCAACGGCAGTGGCGCGACGATCGAGTTGATCGGGGACGAGGTCAGCATCAACGGGGGCCGGCTGACCGTGCCGAAGAAGCGATGAGCGCAGCAGCGACGAGCGCGGCAGCGACGAGCACAGAGGCAATGAGCACAGAGGCGACGAGCACAGCGGTAACGGGCACAGCGACGAAGAGCACTGCGACGGGGAGAGACATGTTGTCCGGGAATCTCATCACCACCGGTTCCGCCATCAGTTGTCCGCACGGCGGCCGGGTCACCCCCGCCTCCGGCGCGTCGTCCGGTGTACGGCTCGACGGCCTGCCCGTGCCCGCGGCGACCGACACGTTCACCGTCACCGGCTGCCGGCACACCGTCGACCGTGTGCCGTACCCGTGCGTCACGGTCCGCTGGACGCCGGGCCACGGCGACGACAGCGTACGGATCGACGATTCGCCCGTGCTGCTGGACAGCACGTCCGCGCTCTGCTTCAGCGCCGCGCTCGTGCCGCAGGGGCCGCCGGTCGTGACCGCGCCGACGAGCCGGGCGGTGAGCTCGCGATGAGGAACGGCACCGTACGGAGCGACATCGCCTTCCCGTTCCGGGTCGACCGCCGGGGGCGTACCGCCCACGCCGCGTACGACGACCATGTGCGCGACCTCATCGAGCAGTTGCTCTTCACCAGCCCGGGTGAGCGGGTGATGCGCCCCGACTTCGGGTGCGGGCTGCTCGATCTGGTCTTCACGCCCAACAGCCCCGAACTCGCCTCCGCGGTGGAGCTGTCGGTGCAGGCGTCGCTCCAGCGCTGGCTGGGTGAACTGATCGAGGTGGAGGCCCTGGACGTGATCAGCGAGGAGAACGTGGTGCGGGTGCATCTGCGGTACGTGGTGCGCTCCACCGCGAGCCGTCGCGACGAGGTGTTCGAGGGGAGTGGTCCGGCATGAGCGGGCCCGAAGGCCAGGTGGAGTGCCGGACGGACGGACGGCGCGCGAGGGTACGGGCCGCGCGGCTCGGCGGTGTGGACGCGGTCGAGGTCGGTGACGACGGGCTGACGCTCACCGTCACCTTCCTCGGGAAGGCTCCGCACGGCGTGTGTCCGGAGAACGTACGGATCGACGGCGGCCGGCGGATCACCGGCATCGAGGCCGTGGACGTCTCCGTCGAGCGCGAGGAGGATCCGGAGCTCGACGACCGGCTCCTCGTCACGCTCGACCGGACCGGGGACACCTCCCGCTACCGGCTCTCCCTCGTCGACACGGACCCGTACGGACGGCCGGGCACCGAGCCGTTCCCCGGCTTCGACCAGCGGTACTTCTCCGCCGGATTCGATTTCCGGGCCGGCTGCCCGACGCCCTTCGACTGCGTGGACGTGGACGAGGCGCCGGACCCCCACCCCGGGCCCGGCATCGGCGCGGCGCCCCTCATCGACTACGTGGCGCGCGACTACGACTCGATCCGCAAGGTGATCCTGGACCGGCTGGCGCTGACCACGCCCGGCTGGGTCGAGCGCAACGCCGCCGATCTCGGGACGACACTGGTCGAACTCCTCGCCCACACGGCCGATGTGATCAGCTACCAGCAGGACGCGGTGGCCACGGAGGCTTATCTCGACACGGCCCGCCGCCGGGTCTCGGTGCGCCGCCATGTACGGCTCATCGACTATCCGATGCACGACGGTGTCAACGCACGGGCGTTCGTGGCCGTCGAGACCGTACGTGAACTCGCGCTGGCTCCGGGGACGTTCCGCTTCGCGGCCGTCGACGTACGGCGGCTGGGGCCGCGCGACCGGCCCGAGACCGGCACCGTCCTGGACGACCGGGAGCTGGCCGTGCTGGAGGAGCGCGGGTCGGTGGAGATCTTCGAGCCGGTCGTCCCCGAGGACGCGCCGGAGGACACGGCGCCGCTCGTACTGCGGCCGGAACACAACACCATCCGCTTCTGGACCTGGGGCGGCGAGGTGTGTTCGCTGCCCCGGGGCGCCGTCTCCGCCACCCTGCGGGACGCGTGGACGGACGAGGAGTGCTCGGCGCGTGCACTGGATCTGTCGCCCGGCGATCTGCTGCTGATCGAGGAGGTACGGGGAGCGCGCACCGGTACGCCCGGTGACGCCGACCCCGCGCACCGGCAGGCCGTACGGCTCCTGTCCGTCACCCCCGCCGTGGACCGGCTGGCGGATCAGCCCGTGCTGGAGGTGACGTGGGCGGCGCGGGACGCGCTCGGCTTCCCCGTACGCCTCGCCACGCGCGGCGGACCGCGCTGCGGGCCGGTCGAGGACGTGAGCGTGGCGCGCGGCAATGTCGTGCTCGTCGACCACGGCCGGTCCCTGGCCTTCGGCGCCGGAGACGGGGACGGGGACGGGGACTGCGGCGAGGGTGGCAGGGGCGAGGGTGGCAGGGGCGAGACGATGGTCGTGCCGCCCGCGCCCGCCGTTCCCGGGTCCTGCACGCCCGCCGGATTCGGCTGCTGGGAGCCCGACCAGGGCAACGCACCCGCCATGCTCCTCACCTCCCTGCTCGACCGGACGCGGGGTGGACAGTCCCTCACGCCGCACCAGGTACGGGAGTTGTTCACCGTCGTCGGCGACGCCGCCACGGAACGTGTCGGCATCGGGCTGGAACAGGCGGGCCGCAAGCGGGAGAAGGTCGTCCCCGGCACCGCGTACGCCCAGGCCGAGGCGCTGGCGGCGCTGCTGGCCCAGGTCACCTACCCGGGTATCGCGCCGCGCTTCCGGCCGGTGCTGCACCGCTCCCCCGTCGTCCAGTCCGTACCGTTCCCGGAGCCCCGGCATGTCTCGGCGGGGCAGGCCGACCGGCTGGCGGCGATCCCGGGCCACGCCCGGCAGCGGCTCGTGGAGCTGTGGCGCAGCGCCCGCGACCACGACGGACTTTCGGAGCCGGAAGTCCAGGAGCTGACTGTGCTGTTCGGGCTGCGGGTGCTGGAGCGCTTCGAGCTGCGCCGCCATCCGGTGCGCGCGCTGCGCGAGTTGCTGCACCGCAGTGAGCGGTTGCTGGCCGCGAAGCTGCGCCGGATCGAGGTGCTGAGCGCGCGGGCCCGCGCGGGCGCGGTGCTCGACGGTTCCATCTCCTGGGAGATCGAGCACAGTTGGGGCCCGGAGTACGCGGTCGGACTGCACCCGGCCGATCCGGTGCTGCACGGCCCCGCCGCCGCCCTCGTACAGGATCCGCGGGCCGCGCTGCCCGCCGTACGGGTGAAGGACGGCGACGCGTTCTGGGCGCCGCGCCGGGACCTGCTCGGCAGCGGGCCACGGGACCGGCACTTCGTGGGCGAGCTGGAGGACGACGGGCGGATCGCGCTGCGCTTCGGCGACGGGCGGTACGGTGCCCGGCCACGGCCCGGCGCCCGGCTGGAGCCGCGCTACCGGCTCGGCGGCGGGACCGCGGGCAATGTCGGGGCCGAGGCCATCAACCATCTTGTGCTGTGCCGTGATCCGGACGCGCCGGAGACCTCCGGGAACTCCCCCGGCGACCAGGATCCGACGTCGGTGCGCGCGGTACGCAACCCGCTGCCCGCCGTCGGTGGGACGGATCCCGAACCGATGGACCAGGTACGCCAGTTGGCCCCGCTCGATCTGAAGCGTGCGCGGCTGCGCGCGGTCACCGCCGAGGACTACGCGGCGCTGGCGACGACCCTGCCCGGGGTGCAGCGCGCTGCGGCGGAGATCCGCTGGACCGGGAGTGTGCGGGAGGCGCATGTCGCCGTCGACGCGCTCGGCGCGGGTGAGCCCTCGGCCGAGCTGCTCGACTCCGTGTCGTACGCGCTGGAGAGCTTCCGCCGGATCGGTCACGACCTGGTGGTGGGCCCCGCGCGCACCGTACCGCTGGATGTCGGCCTCGCGGTGTGTGCCGCACCGGGCCATCAGCACGGGCAGATCCTGGCCGAGCTGTACCGGCTGCTGGGCGGCCGGCGGCTGCCGGGCGGCGGACTCGGCTTCTTCCATCCTGACGCGCTGTCCTTCGGCGATCCGGTCCGGCTGAGCCGGCTGGTGGCCGTGGCGGCGGGCGTACAGGGCGTGGAGAGCGTCCGGGTGACCCGGCTGCGCAGGCTGTTCCACGGAGACCCCCTCGATGACACCGCACTGGAGGACGGCGTGCTGCGGCTCGGACCGCTGGAGATCGCGCGTTGCGACAACGACCCCGACCGGCCCGAGAACGGCCGCCTGTCGATCGAGCTCGGCGGAGGTGCCCGATGAGCGGCATCCCTGGAACCGACTGCGGCTGCGACTGCGGTGGCGGTGGCGGTGGCCACGACGAGCGGTACGCGCCCGAGGCGCTGTACAACCCGCCGGGCCGCACCGCGCTCAACTACCGCGTGGGCACGTACGGTTCGTTCCTCGCGGCCATGCTCGACCGGCTCGCCTCCCCGGCCTACCCGGCGCTGCGCGGGCTGACCGTCCGCACACCGGACGACCCGGCGATCGGCCTGCTGGACGCCTCGGCGGTCGTCGGCGATCTGCTGACGTTCCACAGCGAGCGCGCGGCCGACGAGGGGTATCTGCGCACGGCGAACGAACACCGTTCCCTGGCGCTGCTCGGGCGGCTGGTCGGGCACCGGCCCCGGCCGGGCATCGCCGCCGACACCCACCTCGCGTACACACTGGACCGCGACCCGCGCGCCGAGGACCTGCCGGTGCTGATCCCCCGTGGGGCGCGCGCCAACAGTGTGCCCGCCACCGCGGACGAGGAGTCGCAGGCGTTCGAGACCAGTGCGGACCTCACGGCGCGCGCCGCCTGGAACGAACTCGCGGTACGCCGCCGCCGGCCGGCGCTGCTCACCCCGGACGATCTGCGGAAGCGGTCCGAGATCCAGGTCGCGGGGACCGACACCTCGCTCCGGACCGGCGACAAGCTGCTGTTCGTCTTCGGTACGGCTTCGGGTTCGGGTTCGGGTTCGGGTTCGGGCGAAGGACAGGGCGGACAGCCGCTGTTGTTGCCGGTCGCGCGGGTCCGGATCGACCGCGAGGACGACGTGACGGCGATCGCGCTGCCGGAGTCCCCGCCGCCCTCGCTCACCGAACTCGTGGCCGAGCTGCGCGAGTGGATCACCGAGGACGACCGGGAGACCGAGGACGGCGCCCCCTCCCCGGACAACCCCAATCCGCGCCCCGTCAGCAGGATCATCTCGGACTTCGACGACCAGGTGCTGGCGCCGCTGCGCACGGATCTGCCCGGGATCACCACTCCGGCGCGGCTCGTACGGCGGCTCGTGGATCCGCACGAGCGCATGGTCGAGGCGGCGGCCGTGGCCGCCGCCTACGAGGAGGTCGCCGCCTGGTTCGAGCGGTTGGCCGCAGTGGTGGGTGAACTGGCCGAGCGGGCAGCCGAGTTGGACACCACCCAGCCCGACCAACCCGACCCACCGGACCAGCCTGACCCACCGGAGCAGCCGGAACGGTCGGAACGGTCAAAGCAGCCCGACCAGTTCAGCCAGCACGCCCGGCCCGCCACCCCCGGGGCCACGACCGGGGCCGCCCTGCGGGCGCTCGGCTCCGTACTCCCCGCGCTGCGCACCCGCGCCGCGAAGCCGCCGACCGGGCGCCGCGCTCCGTCGCACGACCCCGGGCACCTCCTCGCGCCCGGCTCCGACCTCGGGGCGCGGCTGCTGGCCGCGCTCGATCCACGGGTGGCGGACGGCCTGTACACGGCATGGCGGAGCGCCTCCCCGGTGGCCACCGCCGCGGATGTCACCGTCCCGCTGCTGCGCGAACTCCAGGCGCTGCGGGTGACGGCCGCCCCCTTCGGGGCCACGGCGCCGCTCCAGCCCGTGCAGGACGAGCGCGGCCGGGTCATCCGCCAGACGGACTGGCCGCTCACCGGATCGGCGCTGACCACCGTGCGGGTGGTGTTCGACACGGCGGGCAAGGTGCAGGTGCGGGCCGAGTTGCAGCACACGGAGCACGGCTCCTCGGTGCAGACGTCGGAGAGCCTCCCCGCCGAGAAGACCGTCGACCTCGGGCCCGGCCAGGTCGCCCTGAGCAGCCGCCCTGCGCCGAGCACCGGCGACGGGACGGACAGCGACGACGGCACGGACAGCGGCGACAACGCCGAAAGCCGCGACCGTGGCGACCGCGCCGAGCCCGAACAGCCCGGTTTCACCGCCCGGTTGCTGCCCGGTCTCCCCGAGCGGACCCTCTTCGTCTCCCTCCCCGGGGACGACGGACGCGTCCGGGTCACCGTCCACAACGGCGAGCCGAAGGAGTGGTCACTGGCGCCCGGCGAGCGTCGGCAAATCGCCCACGAGGGGTATGAGTTGACCGTCCGCTACGCGAGTGGCGGCGAGCCGGCGAATGTCGAGATCGGCATCGCGACCGTCCCCGAGCAGCCCCGCCGCCACCTCCTGCCGCTCGACTCCGTGCAGGACGGCGTCACGGTCGGGAGCTGGGTCGCCGTCGAGCGTCCCCGCAAGGGCGCCACGGGCCCCGACGGGATCCCCGGCGACCCGAAGCTCTCGTACGTCACGACCAGGGTCACCGCCGTACGCACCACCGTGTACACCGACTACGGCATCACGGGGCGGGGCACCGAGCTGACCCTCGCGGATCCGTGGCTCGACGCGCACGACGTGCTGCTCTCCACGATCCGGGACACCGTCGTGCACACGGGCGGCGAGCCGCTGCGCCTCGCCGACGAGCCACTGGGTGCGGACGTG
Organism: Streptomyces sp. NPDC087310; assembly: GCF_044744405.1. NCBI lineage: Bacteria > Bacillati > Actinomycetota > Actinomycetes > Kitasatosporales > Streptomycetaceae > Streptomyces > Streptomyces sp. NPDC087310. The sequence continues at coordinate 420,360 of NZ_JBIUYF010000002.1, forward strand.
CACGGAAACGAGCTGGAACTCGACGCCCTCTACGACGGGTTGACCCCCGGCCGCCATCTCGTCGTGTCCGGGGAGCGCACCGACATCCCCGGTACGGCCGGGGTGCGGGGCACGGAGCCGGCGGTGATCGCCGCGGTGGAGCAGCGTCTCGACCCGCTGCTGCCCGGCGACCAGGTCCGTACGACGCTGACGCTCACGGCCGATCTGGCCCACCGCTACCGGCGTGACACGGTGCGTGTCCAGGGCAATGTGGTCCCGGCGACGCGCGGCGAGAGCCGTGACGAGCCGCTGGGCAACGGCGACGCGGAGCGGATCCACCAGACGTTCACGCTCTGGCAGTCGCCGCTGACCTGGCTGCCCGCCGACAATCCGCTGGGCGCCGTCCCGACCCTGGAGGTGCGCGTCGACGGGCTGCTCTGGCACGAGGTGGACAGCCTGGCCGGACACGGGCCGCGGGACCGGGTGTACGTGTCGGGGACGGACGCGGACGGCCGCCCGACGGTGACCTTCGGCGACGGGGTGTTCGGCGCGCGGCTGCCCACCGGGCACGAGAACGTACGGGCTCGCTACCGCTTCGGCACCGGCCGCGCCGCCAATGTTCCCGCGCACCGGATCACCCAGGCGATCACCCGGCCGCTGGGCATCACCGCCGTGACCAATCCGCTGGCCGCGACGGGCGGCGCGGACGGGGACGGGCCCGGTCCGACCCGCCGCACGATCCCTCTCGCGGTCTCCGCGCTCGACCGTCTCGTCTCCCTGAAGGACTACGAGGACTTCGCCCGCTCACGGGCGGGCATCGGCCGGGCGGCGGCCCGCGAGATCTTCGACGGCCGGCGCCGCGTGCTGCATCTGACGGTCGCGGGGACCGACGACATCGCGATCGCCGAGGACTCCGAGGTGCTGCGCGCGCTGCGCTCCTCGCTCGTACGGTACGGCGACGCGCGCCTCCCGGTCCGGGTCGACGTGCGCGAGCTGGTGCTGTTGCTGCTCGCGGCACGGGTGAAGGTGGCCCCCGACCACACCTGGAGCGTGGTCGAGCCCCGGCTGCGGCAGACCTTGCTGTACGCGTTCGGCAGCGGGCGGCGGGAGTTGGGGCGTCCCGTCCAGCTCTCCGAGGTCCTGGCGACCGCTCACCGGGTGCCCGGTGTGGACCATGTCGACGTCGATGTCCTCACCGGGGTGCCCGCGTCGGTCACCGCCGACGGACTGGCCGGACTCGCGGGCGAGTTGGGCCGCCCGCGCTCCTCGGTCCCGGCGCGGTCCGCCACGTACGACGTGGACACCCACCACGTCACCGCGACGGACGGCGAGACCCTCACCCTGGTCGCCGCGCGGTACGGCATGGCGCTGGCCGAACTGCTGCGCCTGAACCCGGACATCACCGATACCCGGCGGCTGGCGAAGGGGCGGGTGGTGGTGGTCTTCCGGGGCATCAGGCCCGCGCAGCTCGCCGTGCTGACGCCGGAGGTCGCGGACACACTGATTCTGACGGAGGTCACCGCATGAGCAGGGAACCGGACGGGCTCGCGGAGCTGCTTCCGCAGTGGCACCGGCTGCGCGACGCCGAGGACGGTGAGCCGCTGCGCGCCCTGCTCGCGGTGATCGCCGAACAGGTGGACCGGGTACGGGACGGGGTCGAGCAGGGGTACGAGGACTGGTTCGTGGAGACCGCGGCGCCGTGGGTGCTGCCGTACCTCGGCGATCTGGTCGGCCACACCCCGCTGCCGGGCTACGAGCGCGTACCGGCGCCAGGACTCGGCGCCCGGGACGACGTGGACGCGCGCGAGCGTCTCGCGGAGGCGCTGGCGCCGCGCCGCGATGTCGCGGCGACCGTCGCCAACCGGCGGCGCAAGGGCACCCTCGCCCTGCTGGAGGAGTTGGCCACGGGGGTGGCCGGCTGGCCGTCACGGGCCGTGGAGCTCTCCCGGCTCGTCGCGCACCACCAGCCCGTCAAGCTGTACGGAGCCGCGACCGACGCCACCCGGGCCCGCCGCCTGGAGCGCGGCCGGCTCGCGGACGTACGGGACGGCGCCGCGCTGGATCTGGCGGGCGGTCCCTTCGGCGCGGTGGCTCGGACCGCGGAAGTACGGCGGGCCGGCTCGGCGCGCCGCCCTGGCGGCAACTCCCCTGCCGGGGTGGGGCTGTTCGTATGGCGGCTGAAGCCGCACCAGGTGACCGCGGCGCCCGCGTACTGCGTCGACCGGGCCCGCAACCTCTACACGTTCTCGATCCTCGGCAACGACACCCCGCTGGTGACCAAACCGGTGCCCGAGCCGTCGCCCACCCATGTCGCGACGGTCGACCACGTCCCCGCGTACATCCGCCGCAGGCAGCTCGCCGACCGGCTCGTGGACTACTACGGGCCCGGGAAGAGCTTCACGATCCGGCGCGACGGCGGGAAGGAGCCGGTGCCGCTGTCGGACCTCGTCGTGGCGGACCTGACCGACTGGCGCTACCGCCCCGCGCGCGGGCAGGTGGCCGTCGACCCGGTGCTCGGCCGGATCGCGTTCGGGGCGCGCTCCGCGCCCCGCCAGGGCGTGTGGGTCAGCTATCACACCGCGTTCTCCGACGACACGGGCGGCGGCGAGTACCCGCGCGACCGCGAGACGCCGGTCACGGCGACGGTCTACCAGGTCGGGCCGGGCCGTGCGTACCAGCGGATCATGGACGCGTACGGCGCGTGGCGCGAAGACCGGCGCGGCGGGCGGTGCGGCCCCGACGGCGTCATCGAGATCACGCACAGCGGCGCGTACCAGGAGCAGTTGGACTTCGAGCTGGATCCCGGCGACCGCCTGGAGGTACGGGCGGCGGAGGGCGCGCGGCCGGTGATCCGGCTGCTGGACTGGTACAGCAACCGGCCCGACGCGCTCAACATCCGTGCCAGGGAGGCCAATAGAGAGGCCGGTGAGGACGACGACGGGGACCGCACGGGCGGCGACCCGGCACGGCCAGGACGGCCGGCGGCGCCGCGGATCGTGCTGGACGGTCTGCTGATCACCGGACGCGGTCTCCACGTCTCCGGGCCCCTCGGCACGCTCGTCCTGCGGCACTGCACGCTCGTGCCCGGCTGGTCGCTGGAGCCGCACTGCGCGCCGCACTCCCCCGAGGAGCCGAGCCTGGTGCTGGACCGCACCACCGCGTGCGTGGCGATCGAGCGGTGCGTCCTGGGCACCATCGAGGTGATCGGCGACGAGGTACGGCACGACCCGCTGGCCCTGCACATCCGCGACAGCGTCCTCGACGCCACCGGCCACGACCGGGCCGCCCTGTCAGCGCCGGACTGCCGCCACGCCCACGCCGTCCTGCACGCGCACCGCACCACGGTGATCGGCGAGATCCACACGCACGCGGTGGGGACCGCCGAGAACAGCATCTTCACGGGGGTGGTCCGGGTGGCCCGGCGGGGTGTCGGCTGTATGCGGTTCTCGTACGTGCCGCCCGGCTCGCGCACCCCGCGGCGCCACCGCTGCCAGCCGGATCTGGTGGGCGGGGAGAACGCGCGGCTCGTACGGCCGCTGTTCACGAGCGAGCGGTACGGGACACCCGCGTACGGGCAACTCGCGGACGGGTGCGCGGAGGAGATCGGGCGGGGCGCGGAGGACGGCTCCGAGATGGGCGCCTTCCACGACCTGTACCAGCCGCAGCGCCTGGACAGCCTGCGGGCCCGGCTCGCCGAGTACACCCCGGCGGGTACGGACGCCGGGATCTTCCGCGTCACCTGAAAGCCGCCCACCCGCCTCCGCACCCACCGCCCCATGTCATACCGAACTTCCGAGGGGGACCCCTTCCCATGCACGCAGACATCTCCCGTGACACCTTCAGGCCCGAGCTCCACTACTCGGCCGTGATCGCGCAGCAGGGCCGCGTCCAGCTCGACGCGGACGCCAACGAACAGGCCGCGATCCAGCTCGCCCAGGCCCGTACCGTCGCCGCCGACCTGATCGGGCAGCACGGCGGACCGCGCGACGCCACCGGCTTCGCGGTGGGCTTCGTGCCGGGCAGCCGGGAGCTGGACGACCTGACGATCGGGGGCGGTCGCTACTACGTGGACGGCATCCTGCTGGACGCGACCCGCCCCGAGCCCGGCGTCCCGGTCGCGGACGACGAGCCCGGAAAGCCCGCGGCCGAGGACACCGACGACGGCCAGGACGGCGCCGGGGCCCCGGCGCCCGCCGCGCCGCAGCCGCCGGCCGGCTGGACGTACTGGGACCAGCCGGACGCGTACCGCGACCCGGAGCGCCCCGGCGACCGGCTGCCCGCCCAATTCCCCTATCTGGCCTATCTGAAGGTGTGGGAGCGCTCGGTCACGGCGGCCGAGGACCCGCTGCTCCGCGAGGTGGCGCTGGGCTCCGCGCTGCCGGACACGGCGGCCCGGCTCAAGGTCGTCTGGCAGGTACTGCCGCTGCCCGGCGCCGAGTTGGAGCTGGAGACGGCCGACGGATCGCCCCAGGGCCAGGACGAGGTCCGCGCGGCGTTCGCCCGGTGGGTGGCGGCGCAGGCGCCGACGGCCCGGATGGCGGCGCGCAGCCGCCGGCCGGAGCACGCGGACGACGAACCGTGCCTGGTGAAGCCGGACGCCCGCTACCGGGGGCCGGAGAACCAGATGTACCGCGTGGAGATCCACGAGGGCGGCACGGCGAAGGAGGCGACGTTCAAGTGGTCGCGGGAGAACGGCTCCGTGACCTTCGCCGTCGACGAACTCGACGGTACGTGGGTGGAGTTGGCCTCCCTCGGCAGTGACGACAAACTCGACCTGAACGTGGGCGACCTGGTCGAGTTCACCGACACCGGTGCCATCGGCCGGGGCGAGCCGCTGCCGCTGCTGCGGGTGGAGGAGGTCGACCTGCCGGGCCGGCGCGTACGGCTCTCCGGTGAGCCGGACCGTCACATCGGACGGCGCCCCGAACTCCACCCGTTCCTGCGGCGCTGGGACCACCGGCCGGTCCCGCGCCACACCGGGAGCGGCGGTACGGGAGGGTCCGGCCGCACGAAGCAGGGCGCGGGGAGGACGCGCGGCGGCGCGCTGCGGATCGAGGAGGGCGGCTGGCTGCCGCTGGAGGACGGCGTTCACGTGTACTTCGAGCCGGGGAAGACGTACCGCTCCGGTGACTTCTGGACCGTTGCCGCGCGTACGGCCACGGGCGACGTCGAGTGGCCTACGGACGCGGCCCGCCGGCCGCTGCTGCGCTCCCCGCACGGGATCGGGACGCACTACGCGCCGCTGGCCTGGGTGCTCAGCGAGAGCGCGGTGACCGATCTGCGGCTGGCGTTCGGACCGCTGGCCGCGCCGGTCCCGGCGGCGAGCGAGGCGGAACTGGCCGCGGAGCGCGCGGCGGAGGAGGAGACCGTGGCGGCGGAACGGGCCGCGGCCGACGCGGCGACGCGGCCCGCCGACGCCGGCACCGGCACCGACGCAGGCACCGAGGCTCCGGGGAGCGAGGAACAGCCGGGGAACTGACGACCCGCCGCGCGGAACACAGCACAGCTCGCGACACACACTCACGACACACAGCACACAGCACACAGCACACAGCACACCGGAAGATCCGTGAAGGAGCACCACGATGGCCACGCCTCTGACCGCCGCCAGACTGCTCAAAGCCCTCCGTGACGAGGGGCTGACCGTCGTCGAACACCGGAGCTGGCGTACCCACAACCGCAACCACAAGGGTGCCTGGGGGCCGATGCACGGGGTGATGATCCATCACACCGTCACCTCCGGCACCCAGAGCTCCGTCGAACTCTGCTACAACGGCCACTCCTCGCTGCCGGGCCCGCTCTGCCACGGGGTGATCGCCAAGGACGGTTCGGTCCATCTCGTCGGCAACGGCCGGGCCAACCACGCCGGTCTCGGCGACGACGACGTGCTGCGCGCGGTGATCAACGAGACGGCGCTGCCCGCCGACAACGAGGCCAACACCGACGGCAACCGCTATTTCTACGGCTTCGAGTGCGTCAACCTGGGCAACGGTACGGACCCGTGGCCGGCCGCCCAGCTCGAAGCGATCGAGAAGGCCGCGGCGGCGATCTGCCGTGCGCACGGCTGGAGTCAGCGTTCGGTGATCGGTCACAAGGAGTGGCAGCCCGGGAAGATCGATCCGCGCGGCTTCACGATGGACTCGATGCGGAGCCGGATCGGCAGCCGGCTCGGCGGCAAGCCCGACGGCCCCTCAACGCCTCCGGCCAAGCCCCCGGCCCGGTACGAGCCGTTCCCCGGGGCGGCGTTCTTCGCGGCCGGGCGGCACAGCGCGGTCGTCACGGCGATGGGCAAGCGGCTGGTGGCGGAGGGGTGCGGGCGGTATCAGGTCGGGCCCGGCCCCGACTGGTCGGAGGCCGACCGCGCCTCGTACGCCGCGTGGCAGCGCAAGCTGGGGTACGAGGGCGGCGACGCCGACGGCATCCCGGGCAAGGCGAGCTGGGACCGTCTCAAGGTCCCCCAGGTCTGACCGACGCGTCCGCCGGCCGGCGCCACCGCCGAGGCGGCCCGCCCGGCGGACGACGCCCCGGTCCCGTCCGCCCCCCGGTCCCGCTCAGCCCTGGGCCCGCAGCCGCCGCCATACGGCCTTCGCCGCGTTGTGCCCGGACATGCCGTGCACCCCGGGGCCGGGCGGCGTCGCGGAGGAGCAGAGGAAGACCGCGGGGTGGGCGGTGGCGTACGGGAAGAGGGAGATCTTGGGGCGCAGCATGAGCTGGAGCCCGGAGGCGGCGCCGCACGCGATGTCCCCGCCCACGTAGTTGGCGTTACGGGCGGCCAGCTCGGGCGGGCCCGCGGTGGCGCGGGCCAGGACGCGGTCGCGGAAGCCGGGCGCGAAGCGTTCGATCTGCCGCTCGACGGCGTCCGTGAGGTCGCCGTCCCAGCCGTTGGGGACGTGGCCGTACGCCCAGAAGACGTGCTTGCCCTCGGGCGCGCGTGAGGCGTCGACCAGGCTGGGCTGGGCGGTGATCAGGAACGGTGTGCCGGGCGCCTGCCCGCCGGACGCCTGGCGCAGGGCGAGCCCGATCTCCCCGCTGGTGGGGCCGATCTGGACCGTACCGGCGCGGCGGGGCTCCTCGGCGGTCCACGGGACGGGCCCGTCCAGGGCGTAGTCGATCTTGAAGGTGCTCGCACCGTAGCGGTAGCCGTCGTAGACCCTGCCGAGGCCGGCGATCCTGGCGAGCGCGGTCGGCGAGGTGTCGAAGACGTACGCACGGGCGGGCGGCAGGTCGTCCAGCCGCTTGACCTCGTACCCGGTGTGGATCGTGCCCCCCAGGTCGCCGAGGTACGCGGCGAGCGCGTCGGAGATCGACTGGGAGCCGCCGCGCGGCACGGGCCAGCCGCCCGCGTGCGCGGCGAGGGCGAAGATCAGGCCGACGGCGCCGGTGGCGAGGCCGTCGAGCGGGGCGATCACATGGGCGACGAGCCCGGCGAACAGGGCCTTCGCCCGCTCGTCGCGGAAGCGGCGCGTCAGCCAGGTCGACGGGGGCAGTCCGGTGAGGCCGAAGCGGGCGAGGGTGACGGGGTCGCGGGGCAGCGCGGTCAGCGGCAGGGACATGAAGTCCCGCGCCAGGGTGTCCCACTTGCCGAGGTAGGGCGCGACGAGCCGCCGGTACGCGCCGGCGTCGCGCGGGCCGAACGAGGCGGCCGTCTCGGAGACGGAGCGGGACAGCACGGCGGCCGTCCCGTCGTCGAAGGGGTGCGCCATGGGCAGGTCAGGGTGGAGCCAGTCCAGGCCGTACCGGGCGAGCGGCATGGTCTTGAAGACGGGCGAGCCGATCCCCAGGGGGTGTACGGCGGAACACGGGTCGTGACGGAATCCGGGGAGGGTCAGCTCTTCCGTCCTGGCCCCGCCGCCCACCGTGTCCTTGGCCTCGAACACGGCCACGGAGAACCCCCGCCTGGCCAGCTCGACGGCGGCGGTCAGCCCGTTGGGTCCCGCCCCCACGACGACGGCATCGAGCATCGACGTCACCTCGGACTCCTTCATCAGCCGGTGACAAGGAAGCCCAGGATATTCCCGGGCACCGACAGCCCGAAGGCGGGTACGGTCCGCACACGATGAATGACGCGACGAGTGACGCGACGAACGAGGCCAGGGACGGGGCGAGGGACGGGGCGACGGAGGCGAAGGTCCTGGCCATGGCCGCCCGGCTGGCCTCGGTACGCGGGGTACGCGCGGTGTCGCTCGGCGGCAGCCGCGCCCGGGGGACGCACCACCCCGGCTCCGACTGGGACCTGGGGGTCTACTACCGGGGCGCGGTGGACGTACCCGCGCTGGCGGCGCTGGCCGCCGAGGTGACCGGCTCCCCCGTCGAGGTCGCGGGCCCCGGCGGCTGGGGCCCCTGGGTCGACGGGGGCGCCTGGCTGAGGGTGGACGGGGTGCCGGTGGACTGGATCCTGCGCGACCTGGACCGGGTGGAGCGGGTCTGGGAGGAGTGCCGTCAGGGCCGTTACGAGGTGGGCACGCAGCCGGGGCATCCGCTCGGGTTCTGGTCGCCCGCGTACGCCGGTGAGGTCGCGCTCTGCCGCGTACTGGCGGATCCGCACGGCGAGTTGACCGCGCTGCGCACGGCGGCGGGGAGCTATCCCGAGCCGCTGCGCGCCGCGCTCACCGGGGCCGTGTGGGAGGCGGACTTCTCGGTCGCCGCGGCCCGTAAGGTGACGCGGGCGGGGGTGCGGGACCCGCTGTTCGTGTCGCTGTGCCTGTCCCGGGCCTTCGGCGTCCTCGTCCAGGGCCTGCTCGCGCACCACCGGCTGTGGTGTCTCAACGAGAAGGGCTCCGTGGCGGTGGCCGCCGCCCTGCCGGACACACCGCCGGACTTCGCTGACCGGGTCGCGCGGGCCCTGGCGGCGCCGGCCCCGGAGGCGGTGGCGGAGGCCGCCGCGCTGGTGCGCGAGACGGTGGCCGTCCTGGAGACCGTACGGGACGGGTGAGGCGGCGGCCTGCGCGCGCATCTGCCCCGCCGGTCCCGCGCCCCGGACCCCCGCGGCCCCGGCTCAGACACCGGCCAGCAGCCGCTCCCGTACCCGCTCCGCCGTGGCCCGGTCCCTCGCGGCCGTGAACGGGAGCGCGTTGCCTCCCGTGATGCGGTACGGCTCACCGGTCAGCGTCGCGTGCGTGCCGCCCGCCTCCGTCACCAGCAGCAGGCCCGCCGCGTGGTCCCACGCCAGCTCCCAGCTGAAGGCCACCGCGTCGAGCGAGCCCCGCGCCACGGCCAGGTACTCCAGCCCCGCCGCGCCGCACGGCCGGGCGTCGATCCCCTCCGTCCGCAGCCCCAGCAGGGCGCGCTTCTGCTCGGGCGTGGTGTAGTCCGGGTGGGACGTCGCGACCCGCAGGGGCGCGGCCTCGTCGGGCGGCCCCGGGCGCAGCGGGACGCCGTCGAGGACGGCGCCCCGGCCGCGTACCGCGATCGCCATCTCGTCCAGCGCCGGCGCGTACGTCCACGACGCCACCAGTTCGCCGCCCTGCGCGAGGGCGACCAGGGTGCAGAAGCCGTCCTCGCCGCGGATGAACTGGCGGGTGCCGTCGACCGGGTCCACGATCCACACGGGCGCCTCGCCGCGCAGCGCCTCGTACCGCGCCGGGTCGGCGTGGACGGCCTCCTCGCCGACCACGGCGGAGCCGGGGAGCAGCGCGGTGAGCGCGGCGGTGAGGTGCTCCTCCGCGCGGCGGTCCGCGATGGTCACGAGGTCGTGCGGGGCGCTCTTCTCGGTGATCTCGTGCGCGGCGAGCCGCCGGTGGCGTGGCATGATCTCGGCCGCCGCCGCCTTGCGTACCGCCTCCTCCACGGCGGAGACCTGGACGGCCTGAGCCGTCCCGCGCAGGGGAACCGTTCCGTACACCGAGTCGTCGACCATGTGTCCAGCCAATCATGGACCGCTGACATCCGGCGCCCGGGGCGGGTGCGGGGGCGTGGGGCCGGTCAGCGGCCCACGGCGTATCCCTGCATGCCGCGCGGGTTGGCGGCGGCGGAGAGGATGCCGGTCGCCGGGTCCCTGGCGACGGCGCAGAGCCGCCCCTCCGACCAGGCGTCCCCGACGGTGACGTCATGGCCGCGGCGGCGTAGTTCCGCGACGACGCCGGGGTCCATGCGCTCCTCCACGGTGACGCTGCCCGGGTGCATCGCGCGCGGGTAGAAGGAGCCGGGGAAGCTGTCGTTGTGCCAGTTGGGGGCGTCGATGGCGCCCTGGAGGTCGAGTCCGCCGCGGACGGGGGCGCGCAGCGCGAGCGCGAGGAAGAAGTGGAGCTGCCACTGGTCCTGCTGGTCGCCGCCGGGGGTGCCGAAGGCCACCACGGGGGTGCCGTCGCGCAGGGCGAGGGACGGGGTGAGGGTGGTGCGGGGGCGGCGGCCGGGGGTCAGGGAGTTCGGCAGGCCGGGGTCGAGCCAGGCCATCTGGAGGCGGGTCCCGAGGGGGAAGCCGAGTCCGGGGACGACGGGGTTGGACTGGAGCCAGCCGCCGCTGGGGGTGGCGGCGACCATGTTGCCCCAGCGGTCGACGATGTCGAGGTGGCAGGTGTCGCCCCGGGTGGCGCCGTCCTTGGCGACGGTGGGTTCGCCCGCGCCCGCCGCCGGGACGCCCGGTGACGCGAGGCCGGGTTCGCCCGCGGCGACGGCGCGCGCGTGGTCGCTGAGCACGGGCGCGCGCCCGTCCGGGCTGCCGGGGCGCAGCTCGTACGAGGCCCGCTCGCCGATCAGTGCGCGGCGGGCGGTGTTGTACGGCTCGGAGAGCAGGGTGTCGAGCGGTACGGGGGCGGCGTCGCCGTACCAGGCTTCCCGGTCGGCCATGGCGAGCTTGCACCCCTCCACCAGGAGGTGGACGTAGTCGGCCGAGCCGTAGCGGGGCAGGTCGGCGGCGCGGGCGGGCAGCAGGGCGAGCTGCTGGAGGAAGGCGGGCCCCTGGCTCCAGCCGCCCGCCTTGCAGAGGGTCCAGCCGTTCCAGTCGTAGGTGACGGGCGCTTCGTACGGGGCGGACCAGTCGGCCAGATCGGCGGCGGTGAGGGTGCCGGTGTGGTGGGAGCCGCTGGTGTCCATGGTGGGGCGGGCGGACTGGGCGAGCAGCGCCTCGGCGATGAAGCCGGTGCGCCAGATCTCCCGGGCGGCCTCGATCTCGGCGGTACGGTCGCCGGATCCGGTGGCCTCGGCCTCCGTGATCAGCCGGCGCCAGGTGGCGGCGAGCGCGGGGTTGCGGAACAGCTCCCCGGGGGCGGGCGCCTTACCGCCGGGGAGGTAGACGTCGGCGGAGGTGGTCCACTCGGTCTCGAAGAGTTCGCGGACGGTCTCGACGGTCAGGCCGATCCGTTCGACGGGCGCGTGGCCGTCCTCGGCGTATCCGACGGCGTACCGCAGCACCTCGGCGAGGGACTTGGTGCCGTGGTCGCGCAGCAGCACCATCCAGGCGTCGAAGGCGCCGGGCACGGCGGCGGCGAGCGGTCCGGTGCCGGGGACGAGGCCGAGCCCGAGGGAGCGGTAGTGCTCGATGGTGGCGCCCCGGGGCGCGGGGCCCTGTCCGCAGAGCACGCGGACCTCGCCGCCGGCCGGGGCGAGGATGATCGGCACCTCGCCGGCGGGGCCGTTGAGGTGCGGCTCCACGACATGGAGGACGAAGCCGGCGGCGACGGCCGCGTCGTAGGCGTTGCCGCCGTCCTCCAGGACGGCCATCGCGGACTGTGAGGCGAGCCAGTGCGTGGAGGACACCATGCCGAAGGTGCCCTGGAGAGTCGGCCGGGTTGTGAACATACCGTTCCTCACCTGCGCTTGTGTCGAAGTCCATCGGGCCGATCAGTGCTCACGACACCCTGGGGGAGTCTCCGGGGAGTGGTGGCCAGGGTTCTCGTTCGCCTGATCGGCGAGCAGACTATCGATCACCTGTCGTCCCATCCGCCCCGCCTCCGGATCACGGGCCCCGAACCCCGGCCCCCGAACCCCGGCCCCCCGGACGGTAAATGGGTTGAGGCGCGCGGACTCCCGGCGTAGCGTGCGGTGCATGGGTTCCCTGTGACAGTCCCCGTGCGACCGCGTTGAGCTCGGCTCCGCCGTCGCACGTTCTCCTCCGCGTCTCCCCTCTTCCCGGGATGCCTGCTGCTCCGGCGTGCCGCGTGGAGTGTTCCGGCGTACGCGGATGCGTCCACCGACCCGTTCCGATCGGCCTGGCCGAGAACAGGGGCTCCTCCATGTTTGCCGCACAACTATCTCTTCAGAACGTCACCCGCCGCTACGACGACCATGTCGTGCTGGACGACGTGTCCTTCACCGTCAAGCCCGGCGAGAAGGCCGGCATCATCGGTGACAACGGGGCGGGAAAATCAACCCTGTTGCGTCTGATCGCCGGTCAGGACCGGTCCGACAACGGTGAGTTGACCGTGGTCGCGCCGGGCGGGGTCGGCTATCTCGCCCAGTCCCTGGCGCTCTCCCCCGAGGCCGACGTCCAGGACGCGGTGGATCTGGCCCTCGCCGATCTGCGTGACCTCGAAGCGCGGATGCGGCGCGCCGAGGCCGGGTTGGAGGGCCTGGCGGGTGCGGAACTCGACGCCGCGCTGGACGCCTACGCCCGTCTGGTCGCCCGGTTCGAGGCGCGCGACGGGTACGAGGCGGATGTCCGGGTGGAGGGCGCTCTGCACGGGCTCGGCCTGCCGCACCTGGACCGCACCAGGGCCCTGGGGACCCTGTCCGGCGGTGAGCGGTCGCGGCTGGCGCTGGCGGCCACGCTGGCGTCCCAGCCGGAGCTGCTGCTGCTGGACGAGCCGACCAACGATCTCGACGACCGGGCGGTGGGCTGGCTGGAGGCGCACCTGCGAGCGCACCGCGGCACCGTGCTCGCGATCACGCATGACCGGGTGTTCCTGGAACGGGTCACCACCACGATCCTGGAGGTCGGCGAGGGCAGGGTGACGCGTTACGGCGACGGCTACGACGGCTATCTCGCGGCCAAGGCCGCCGAGCGGCGGCGCCGTCTGCGGCAGTACGCGGACTGGTGCGCGGAGTTGGCCCGCAACCGGGAGCTGGCCGCCACGAACGTGGTACGGCTGGAGGCGATCCCGCGCAAGCTGCCGTTCGCCGTGTTCGGTCACGGTGGCTTCCGTACCCGCGGCCGTGGGCACGGGGCGATGTCCCGTATCCGTAACGCCAAGGAGCGCGTGGAGCGGCTGACGGACCGGCCTGTCGCGCCGCCGCCCGACCCGCTGGTGTTCGCCGCCCGGATGACCACCGCCGAGGAGAAGGCGCCGCAGGCGGCGGAGCTCACCGGCGTCCGGGTCGGCGGCCGGCTGGACGTGGCGTCGCTGCGGATCGGCGGCGAGGAGCGGCTGTTGGTCACCGGGCCCAACGGGGCGGGCAAGACGACGCTGATGCGGGTTCTGGCGGGGGAGCTGCGGCCCGATGAGGGGACGGTGCGTACCTGGGGCCGGGTCGGGCATCTGCGGCAGGAGGAAACTCCGTGGCCGCCGGGCCTGACGGTTCCGCAGGCGTTCGCCCGTGGCCGTGGCGGCGACCTGGACGAGCACACCGACCGTCTTCTGTCGCTCGGTCTGTTCGGCCCCGCCGATCTGCGCCTGAGGGTGGGCGAGTTGTCCTACGGGCAGCGGCGGCGCGTCGAACTGGCCCGTCTGGTCAGTGACCCCGTCGACCTGCTGCTGCTGGACGAGCCCACCAACCATCTCTCCCCCGGCCTGGTCGAGGAGCTGGAAGGAGCGCTGGCCGGCTATCGGGGCGCGGTGGTCGTCGTCACGCACGACCGGCGTATGCGCGCCCGCTTCACCGGCACCCACCTGGAGCTGGCCGCCGGCCAGGTGGCACAGCGCCAGGAGGCCGCGATGCGCTGACCCCGACGCTCCTCCGTGTGCCCGTCGTGATGTCCCGGCACTTGTGTCACAGATCGTCGACAACGCAACCGGGCGGGCGGGTTCCCGCTCTTCGAGAGCGGGCCGACAGCCCCTGTCCGCCGCCCGCACCAGCCGAGGAGACATCTGCTGTGTCCGAGACATCCGCTTCCGTGATCCGGCGCTTCCGTGGCCGGGCCATGGGACTCGCCGTGGCCGGTACGGCCCTCGCCCTCACCGCCCCGCTCCCTGCGTCGGCCGTGACCGGCCAGGCCCGTGCCGCCGCGGCGGACCCGGTCTCCGTCCTGAAGTACACCGCCGAGGAGCGCAAGGGAGCCCTGGCCTACTGGACACCGGCGCGGATCAAGGCCGTCGGCAGGTCGGTGGACCTCGGGCCGACCGGGCCGAAGGCCAAGCCGTACCGGGGCACCCCTCTGAAGACGGTGGGCAGGCTCTTCTTCGTCAACGCCAACGGCGCCGACACCTGGTGCACGGCCACCGCGGTGAAGAGCGCCAACAGGTCGGCCGTGATGACCGCGGCCCACTGCGTGCGCCGGGGCTCCTCCCCCTACAACACCAGCGTGGACATGGTGTTCGTGCCCGGCTACGGCAAGGGCAGGATGCCGTACGGCACGTTCGCGGTCCGCAGCGCCGCGACCCCGCGTGCCTGGGTGGAGGACTCCACCGACGACCTGGCCGCCCTGACCGTCGACACCGACAAGAAGGGCCGCAAGCTCACCGATGTCGTCGGCGGCCAGGACATCGCCTTCAACCGCGCCGTCGGCGGCACCGTCTCCGCCCTCGGCTACCCGGCCACCAGCCCGCAGCGCGGCGAGGAGCTCCTGCGCTGCGTCGGTACGGCGAAGAAGGAGCACGGCACGCAGGTCATCCCCTGTAGCCTGAGCGGCGGCGCCAGCGGCGGCCCCTGGCTGGCCGGTTTCGACACCACCACCGGCAAGGGCGTCCTGATCTCGGTCAACTCCGCGCTCGACTCCACGGCCCCGACCAAGATGTACGGGGAGATCATGGGAGCCACGGCGAAGAAGGTGTACGACCGGGCTCAGAAGAGCTGACGCGGCCGACGCTGACGCGGCCGACCGCGCGCCGTCCGGCCGACCGGAGATCCGCCGGGCGGCGTCCGAGCAGGAAAGAACATCACGTTGCCGTTCACACTGTCCCACCCCGCGGCGGTGCTGCCGCTGATGCGCCGGCCCTTCGTCCCGGCCGCTCTGGTCGCGGGTGCCATGGCCCCTGATGTGCCGTACTTCCTGGCCGTCGTCGGTGTGTCCGAGACCAGCTCCCAGGACTGGTACGGGCCGCTCCTCAACGCCACGCTGACCCACTCGCCCGGTGTGGCCTGCTGGCCGCCCTGCCGTGTGCCCTCGCTCTCGTCGTCGCCCAGGTGACCGAGGTGGACTACAGCCGGCCCACCACCGTCGACCTGGGCGGCGGCGCGAGCGAGACCACCTATCCCTCGCGGACGGTCCGGGCCCCGTGGGGGTCCCTCGCCGAAGGGGTGCTCACCGGGGTCGCCAAGAGAGCGGGCGCCTCGTTCGCGGTCGTCCTGGTGCTGTACTCCGTCACCTGGCGGATCACCGCCCTCTCGCGCCGCTCCGTCCCCTCGTCCGGTGCGCGGGACGCTTCTACCCGAGGTACCTGAGGGCGGGCATGTCGACGTAGGTCCTGCCGCCGAGGTGGACGGTGACACTGCCCGCGGGGTTGTCGGGGATGATCCGGGGGGAGTCGCCGCCGCCGATGGTGACACGCAGCTTCTCGCCGGGTTTGAACTGCCAGTGGGTCTGGCCGAGCGCGATCGTGTACTGCGTCGGCGCGCCCGGGGTGACGGGCCTGGCCTTCTCCAGGCTGTCCCGCAACTGGGCCCGTAGGTAACCCGTTTCGATCGGCAGGACGCGGCCGTCGGGAAGGACGGTCTCCAGCTTGCTGACGAAGTAGGTGTCCTCGGCGCTGATGGACGCGTTCAGATGGAGCGTGACCGGTCCGGCGAGTGTGGTGTTCGCGGTGAAGGCCGGGAGGGTGAAGGTGGCCCGGTTGGTCGCGTAGTTGCCGTTGGGCAGGGCGCCGTTCCGTTCGGCCGGGGCCTGGTTCTGGCCCGGGTCGTAGGGCAGGGTTCCGGTGACGTCGGCCGAGGGGCCGTCGATCGGATTGACCTGATAGCGGAGCCCCCTGGCCGCGGGAGCGCTTGCGGCGAGTGCGCCGTCCGCCGTCGGGTACAGGCGCGTGCCGGACGCCGATGCCGGGGGCCACGTGCGGTGCCCTTCCCACCTGCCCGACGCCTTGGCGGAGGTGGACGCGTAACTGATCACCCGGTCCGGGGGCAACTGTGCCCCCGGGCGCTTGGCCAGCCAGTGGTCGAACCATTGCAGGACGACGGAGGCCGAGATCGCGTTCGGGAGGTCCACGCCGTGGGTGACCGGATCGGTGCCCGGGACGTGCAGGAACCCGCCGTGGGTCCAGGGCCCGTTCAGCAGCCAGGTCTTCCGGGGCCGCTGCTCCAGTGCGTCGAAGCCGCCGTTCTTGAAGATGTCGAAGTAGCCGCCGATGTGCAGTGCCGGAACCTCGACGTCGCGCAGTTTGTCGGTGGTGACCGCCTGCTTCCAGTACGCGTCGTACAGCGGGTGCCGCTGGAAGCCGCGCAGTGTGTTCGTGTGGTCCTCCGGGCTGATGACCGGGCCGCTGTTGGCCCACCAGGCGCCGTTGACCGAGGGCACTCCGCCGGGGTACACCCACTCCGCGTAGATGTCGGTCGGGGAGACGATGGGGATGATGGCGCGCAGGTGCGGCGGCTTCAGCGCGGCGGCGCGGTAGGACGTGATGGAGCCGTAGCTCTCCCCCATCTGGCCGACGTCCCCGGTCGCGTAGGGCTGTCGCGCCAGCCACTCGATGAGGTCGTAGTTGTCGGTGGTCTCCTTGGGCTGGAACCACGAGGGGAAGGTGCCTGTCGAGTTGCCCGATCCCCGGACGTCGCAGCTCAGTACGTTGTAGCCGCGTTCGGCCAGGTAGCCGGCCCTCGGTCCGCTGGCGATCCTGAGGTACGGCGTGAAGTCGGCCATGACGCTCGGGTGCCTGGCGGTGTCGGCCGTGCCGTCATGGCCCGGCCGGTAGAGGTCGCAGGCGATACGGGTGCCGTCGCGCATGGGCACCCGTATCTGTGAGCGGACGCTCTCGTACTCGGCCGGCCGGTCGTAGCGGAGCCAGTCGTGGATGGCCCGGGGGGCCGGCGAGTCGAGCAGTCCGGGCGTGACGGCCCGGGCCGGTGCCGCGTCGGTGGAGTTCGCCGGGGCCGAGGCGAATCCGGCCAGGGTCAGCGCGGTCGCCATCGTGGCGGCGAGCGCTCCGATTCTCCGCCGTCGGGGAAGACGTGTCACAGCGTCGCTCCAGGGGGGATCGAACTCTCGGGTACGTAAACGCGTACGCTAGTACCGCACAATGAACCGGTCAACGGCCGCGGCGACAGCGTCCCGCGCACCCGTGAACCGTCGGCCTTTGGCCGACGGGTGCGCCGGACGGGGCGGTCAGTGCGACTCGCGGCTCACCTCCGAGCCGCTGGACCCGAGCAGGAAGTCCAGGTCGGCGCCGGTGTCGGCTTGCAGGACATGGTCGACGTAGAGCCGTTCCCAGCCGCGCCGGGGGTTGGCGAAGCCGGTGACGGTGGCCTCGTTCGGGGTTCTGCGGGCGAGTTCATGGGCCGGGACGTCGAGGTCGATACGGCGGGCCTCCGCGTCGAGGCTGATGACATCCCCCGTCCGTACCAGGGCGAGGGGGCCGCCGGCCGCGGCCTCCGGTGCCACGTGCAGGACGACCGTGCCGTAGGCCGTTCCGCTCATCCGGCCGTCGCACACCCGGACCATGTCGCGGACACCCTGTTCGAGCAGCTTCTTGGGCAGCGGCATGTTCGACACCTCCGGCATGCCGGGGTACCCCTTGGGGCCGCAGCCGCGCAGGACGAGGACGGAGTCGGCGTCGACATCGAGGTCCGGGTCGTCGACGCGGGCGTGGAAGTCCTCGATGCTGTCGAACACGACCGCCCGGCCGCGGTGGCGCAGCAGGTGCGGCGAGGCCGCCGCAGTCTTGATGAGCGCTCCGTCGGGTGCGAGGTTGCCCCGCAGGACGGCGATGCCGCCCTCGGCGACCAGGGGCGCGGAGCGGGTACGGATGACCTCGGTGTCCCAGATCGGTGCGTCGTCGAGATGGTCCACCAGCGGCGTGCCGGTGACGGTCAGCGCGTCGGGGTCGAGCAGGTCACGGACCTCGCGCAGGACGGCGAGCAGACCTCCCGCGCGATGGAAGTCGTCCATGAGGAAGCGGCCGGCCGGCTGGAGGTCCACGAGGACCGGCACATGTGAGCCGATCCGGTCGAAGTCGTCGATGGTCAGCTCGACCCCGAGCCGGCCGGCGATCGCCAGCAGATGGACGACGGCGTTGGTGGAACCGCCGACGGCGGCCAGCGCCACGATCGCGTTGTGGAAGGACGCCTTGGTCAGGAAGGTGCCGGGGCGCCGGTCGGCGGACACCATCTCCACCGCGAGCCGGCCGGTGCCGTGAGCGGCCTCCAGCAGGCGGCTGTCGGGGGCGGGGGTGCCGGCGACACCGGGGACGACCGTGCCCAGGGCCTCGGCCACCAGGGCCATCGTCGAGGCGGTCCCCATCGTGTTGCAGTGGCCCCGGCTGCGGATCATCGACGACTCGGAGCGGGTGAACTCCTCCTGGGAGAGCGTGCCGGCCCTGACCTCCTCGGAGAGCCGCCACACATCGGTGCCGCACCCCAGCGGCGTGCCGCGGAAGGTCCCGGTCAGCATCGGGCCGCCGGGCACCACGACGGCGGGCAGGTCCACCGAGGCGGCGGCCATGAGGAGCGACGGAATGGTCTTGTCGCAGCCGCCGAGCAGGACGACGCCGTCGACCGGGTTGGCCCGGAGCATCTCCTCCGTCGCCATCGCGGCCATGTTGCGCCAGAGCATGGCCGTGGGCCGCATCTGTGTCTCGCCGAGCGACACCACGGGCAGATCCAGCGGGATGCCGCCCGCCTCGTACACCCCGTCACGGATCGAGCGCGCCACCTCGCCCAGGTGCGCGTTGCAGGGGGTCAGGTCCGAGGCGGTGTTGGCGATGGCGATCTGCGGACGGCCGGTGAAGGCGTCCCCCGGCGCGCCGCGGCGCATCCAGGCCCGGTGGATGTAGGCGTTGCGGTTCTGACCCGCGTACCACTGTGCGCTGCGGAGCCTCGTCATGGAGCCCCTTCCAATAATCGACACGGCGGTCTAATTTTTGGAGCGTGGTGAATGGGAACGTGGTGAAGCTGATGAAGCTTACGCAGGCGTTCGACGGATCGACAGACCACGGCGGACCGGCGGAGTCCGGCGGATCGGCGGAGCCCGGCGCGTCGATCTCACCGGCGACGCCCTCCCGCTCCGTGCGGGCGTTCGTGCTGACGGCACCCGGGGAGTACGCGGTACGGGAGGTCCCGGCCCCGGTGGCGGCCCCGGGCGAAGCCGTCGTCGAGGTCGAGCGGGTCGGTGTGTGCGGCACCGACGTGGAGTTCTTCACCGGCGCGATGGCCTACCTCCACCAGGGGCACTCCGCCTACCCGATACGGCTCGGCCACGAGTGGGCCGGGCGGGTCGCGGCGGTCGGCGCCGGGGTCGACCCCGGGTGGGTGGGCCGGCGGGTCATGGGCGACACCATGCTCGGCTGCGGTGTCTGCCGGCGCTGCCGCCGGGGTCACCAGCATGTGTGCGCGAAGCGGCAGGAGGTCGGCATACGCGGGGCGCGGGCCGGCGCGCTCGCGGAGCAACTCGCCGTGCCCGTCTCCTCGTTGCATGTCCTGCCCGACTCCGTCGACGCCGTGCTCGGCGCGCTGGTCGAGCCGGGCGGCAACGCCCTGCGCGCGGCGCGGGCCGCCGCGCCGCGTCCCGGCGACCGGACGCTGGTGCTCGGTCCGGGGACGATCGGCCTGCTGGTCGCGATGTTCCTCCGGGCCGCCGGTGCGGAGGTGCATCTGATGGGCCGCGCCGACAACTCCCTCGCCTTCGCCCGCGCGTCGGGCTTCGCGGACGTGTGGACGGAGGAGACGGTCCCGGATCTGCCGTTCGACGCGGTCGTCGATGCCTCGAACGCGGCGCATCTGCCCGCTCTGGCGCTGGAGTTGGTCGAGCCGGCCGGGCGCCTCGTGTACGTGGGGCTGTCCGGTGAGCCGAGCGGGATCGACACCCGCGCGCTCGCGCTCAAGGACGTGACCGCGGTGGGCGTCCTGTCCGCCTCCCCCGGTCTGGACGACACCATCCGCGCGTACGCCGACGGGTCCGTCGACCCGCGACCGCTCGTCGCCGCGACCGTCGGCCTGGAGGAGGCCGGAGCCGTACTCGCCGGAGAGCGCCCGGCCGGCGCCGGACCGGGACCGAAGATCCACGTCGACCCGCGGGCGGGGTGACCGGCGGCACGATTCCCTAGGAGCCGTCCGTGGAGCGCTGTTCGTCGGCCGGTACGAGGATGAGGTCGAAGAAGCGGTTGAGGGGCTCGATGATGTCGAGTTCCTTGTTGAGCAGCCACTGCGACTGCAGACCGTGCAGTACGGCCTGGAGGAGGGCTGCCGCGCTGTCCGGGTCCAGCCCTTCCCGCAGCCTCCCCTGCGCCGCGCGTTCCCGCATGGCCTGGGTCGCGTGGAGGCGCACGCGTTCGTAGCGGTCGAAGAAGTACGCGTGGGCGGGATGGTCGGGGCGCGAGGCCGCGGCGCTGAGTTCCGCCCACAGGCGCATCAGCTCGGGCGTCTTCTGATGCCCGAGCAGAATCTTCGCGAGGTACCGCACGGGCGAGGCCGGGTCGTCGCCTGCACCGTCACCGTCCCCCTCGCCTTCGCCGCCGTCCTCACCGCCGCCCTCACCGCGGGCTGCGGCTCCGGCCCCGGCTCTGGCTTCGGTGAAGGCGAATTCCCACTCCTCGTCGTCGCGTTGCGCGAGGACGGCGGTGAGCAGTTCGTCCTTGTTCCGGAAGTGGTGGAGCACGGCGGCATGGCTGATGCCGGCCCGCTTCGCGATGTCCCGGAGAGAGGCCGCCGCGTGACCGTGTTCGACGAAGCTGTCGCGTGCCGCACGGATGATGTCCGCCCGCCGGGCCGCCGTTTTCGCATACGGCCCCCGCACCTTTGCCCGGTCCACGTCACGTCCCCTCGCTGGTGGCCGCGCCTGTCGACGGCGGCCGGGTCGGGTTCCCATCGGAGCTGATCCTGGCACCGTAACGCCCCCGCTCCAAAACATCCAGATGGTCAAGATTCGGGTGGGACGCGACCTGGCCGCACCTCGGTCGAAAGATAACGCTCTGGTCAAGAACGCCGCACACCCCCTTCCCGGCCACTCTCACCCGCGCCTACGTTCCACGAGCGAAATCCAACCGCCTGGTAAGTGTTGCCGAGTCAACACGTTCGAGACGCAGCGTGCCGGTTCAGGTGGTCCTGTGCCGCGCCTGTGTCCGGCGTCGAGGAACCGACCGCGAGGCGGCCGGCAGGAGCCCCGGGGTGGTGTCAGCCGCATGCGGCGCACCGGCCCGGTCCGTACGGGACAAAGGGAATCCACATGACGCGCATTCGATCCAACGACCCGCGACCGCGGTTCCGGACACGGCCCGCGGCTGCGATCACGGCGGCGCTGCTGGCGTTGACCGCGTGCGGCGGAGGGACGGAGGGCTCGTCCTCTCCCGGTGGCACGACGCTCTCCCTGGCCATCCAGGCCACTCCGAACTCCTTCGATCCGGCCCAGATCAACGACGGGCAGGCGGCCTATGTCTGGAGCGCCCTGTACGACACGCTGCTCCACACCGACAACAAGGGCGAGTTGAAGCCCAACGCGGCCGAGAGCTGGACGTACAGCGCCGACGGGCTGGCCCTCACGCTGAAGCTGCGCCCGGGGATGAGGTTCAGCTCGGGCGTGGCGGTGGACGCCGCCGCGGTGAAGGCGACCATGGAACGCACCCTGACCACGCCCGGACCGGAGCAGACCCTGTTGCGCTCCGTCCGGGCGGTGGAGACTCCCGCCGCCACGACGGTGGTGATCCGGCTGAAGAAGCGGGACAGCACGCTGCTGTCCAGCCTGTCGATGGGAGCGGGGGTGATCGGCGACCCCGCGACGATGGCCGGAAAGGGCGCCGTGCTCAACCCGGTCGGTTCGGGTCCCTACGTCCTCGACAAGGCGACGGTGACCGGCTCGACGTACGTACTCAAGCGGCGGGACGACTACTGGAACGCGAAGGCATATCCGTTCCGGACCGTCACGATCAAGGTGATCGCGGATCCCACCGCCGCCTTCAACGCGCTGCGGGCCGGGCAGCTCAACGCCGGTTCGGTCGCCCCCGAGTACGCCCGCCAGCTCACGGCGGCCGGCTTCCGCACCACGCTCGTCAAGGCCACGGCGGTGGCGGATCTGATCCTCGCCGACCGGGCGGGCACCGTGCTCGAACCTCTCGCGGACCCGCGGGTGCGGCGGGCGGTCAACATGGCGTTCGACCGGCCGAAGATCGCCGGGCAACTGCTGAAGGGCGTCGCACGGCCGACGGTCCAGGTGTTCAACCCCATGGGCCCGGCCTACGACGCCGCGCTCGACAGGACCTACCCCTTCGACCCCGCGGCCGCGAAGAAGCTGCTGGCCGAGGCCGGGTACCCGAACGGGTTCTCCGTGACGATGCCGGGCTTCGTCTACACCAAGACGTTCGAGCCGACCGTCACGCAGGCACTCGGCACCATCGGGATCAAGGTGAAGTGGACGCCGGTGCCCGCGCAGAACATCTTCTCGGCGATCACCTCGAAGAAGTACCCGATGTTCCTCTTCGTCGACGGAATCAGCACCACTCCGCGCGAGGCGGGCAACAACTTCTCCCCGAGCGGCTACCTGAACCCCTTCCACTCCACGGACCCCGAACTCACCGAGCTGCTGGAGCGGGCGGAGAGCGAGCTCGACCCGACGAAGGCGGCGGACGCCTACCGGAAGGTCAACGCGTTCGTGGTCGAGGAGGCGTGGAACGCGCCGATCTCCTTCCTCGGCAACAACTGGGCCACCAAGGGCGTCGAGTACCTCGGCAACGGGACCAACGTCAACAGCACCATCAGGGCGTTCGGCGTCTCCGGCCGGCCCGAGTGAGTTCCCGGACAGCGGAGGCGCCCGACGCGCGCCCGGAACCACCTTCCGTCGGCCCTGGTCCGAAGGAGCACCGTCCATGATCTCCTACGTGTCGCGCCGGCTCGGGACGAGTCTGGTGCTCACCGTCCTCGTCTCCATGATCACGTTCTTCCTTCTGAGTAACTCCTTCGACGGCATCGTCCGAAGCATCCTCGGCACCGCCGCCACGTCCGCGACGGTCCAGGCGAAGAAGGCCGAGATGGGCATGGACCGTCCGGTGATCGTCCAGTACGCCGACTGGCTGTTCCACGCCGTCCGGGGCGACTTCGGCGTCTCGTACTTCACCGGCCAACCCGTCGGGACGGCCGTCGCCGACCACCTCACCGTCACCCTGTCCGTCGTCGTGACGGCCCTGCTCATCACCACCGCCATCAGCGTCGTCCTCGGTGTGCTGGCGGCCTCGCGCGGCGGTGTGATCGACCGGCTCGCGCAGGGCGCCTCGCTCTTCGGCTACATCGTGCCGAACCTGCTGCTCGCGATCGGGCTCGTCGTCGTGCTCGCCGTCGAGCTGGACTGGCTGCCGGCCACCGGCTACACGCCTTTCACCGAGAATCCGGGACGGTGGGCGGCCTCGATCGTCATCCCGGTGATCGCGCTGACGGTGGGCGGCGTCGCGAACCTGTCCGCCCAGATCCGCGGCGCCATGATCGGTGAGCTGCGCAAGGACTACGTCCGTACGCTGCGCACCCGCGGTCTCTCCCCCGGGTCGATCGTGCTGCGGCACGCCCTGCGCAACGCCGCGGGGCCGGCCTTCACCGTCCTGTCCCTGGAGTTCATCGGCATGCTCGGCGGCGCCCTCATCATCGAGAACGTGTTCGCGCTGCCGGGGATCGGCAGTTACTCCTTCTCCGCGGCCCTCCAGGGAGACGTCCCGATCATCATGGGTCTCTCCCTCTTCGGTGTCCTGTTCGTCGTGGGCGTCAACCTGGTCGTCGATGTCGTGAACGGCTGGCTCAACCCGAAGGCGAGGCTCCAGTGAGCGCCGACGACCTCGCGACCGTTCCGGAGCCGAGCACTCCGGAGCCGACCGTTCCGGAGGCGAGCGCTCCGGAGCCGACCGTTCCGGAGCCGACCGTTCCGCGGCGGCACTCGCCCCTGCGCAAGCTCCTCAAGGACCCGCAGGCCGTCATCACGACCGTCCTGCTGCTCGTCGTCGTCGCACTCGGCGTGCTGAGCCCCCTGCTCACCTCGCACGGCCCGAACCAGGCGTCACTGGACGCGATCAACGCCGGTCCGGGCAGTCCGGGCTACCCGCTCGGGGGCGACCAGAGCGGCCGCGACATCTTCTCGCGGCTTCTGCACTCCATCAACACCAGCATGATCGCCGGTCTGATCGGCACGGGCGTCTCCCTCCTCATCGGTGTCACGGCGGGGCTCGTCGGCGGATACTTCGGCCGCCGGGTGCGGACCGCCACCGACTGGGTGTTCAACCTCGTCATGGCCTTCCCCGGCCTGCTCCTGCTGATCGTGCTGCTTCCCCTGACGGGCGGCGACTACCGGGCCACCATGCTGATCTTCGGGGTGCTGTCGTCCACCGGCATCTTCCGTCTCGTACGCAACCTCGTGGTCGGGGTGAAGAACGAGCTGTTCGTGGACGCCGCGCGCGTCTCGGGCCTGACGAACGGACGCATCCTCGGCCGGCATGTGCTGTTCGTGATCCGGGGCCCGGTCATCATCGCGGCGGCGTTCCTGATGGGGTCGTCCATCAGCCTGCAGTCGGGGCTCGCCTTCCTCGGCCTCGGGTCGAACACCGTCCCCAGCTTCGGCCTGATGATCGCCGAAGGCTTCGTCAACCTCTATGAGAAACCGATGCAGTTCATCTGGCCGAGCCTGCTGCTCGGTGTCATCAACGCGTCGTTCGTCCTGCTGGGCAACGCGCTGCGGGACGCGCTCGACCGGGGCAGGCCGAAGGCGGTGCGGATCACCGCGTCCGCCCGGCGCCGAACCCCCGGAGGCTCCGGCGCCGGCGCACCGGCCGCCCATCTGCTGACGGTGGAGGACCTCGCCATCGCCTACCCGTCGCCCTCGGGCGAACTCCGCGAGGTCGTCAGCGGCGTCACCCTGAGCCTGGACGCGGGGGAAACCCTGGGCCTCGTCGGCGAGTCGGGGTCCGGGAAGACCCAGACCGCGTTCGCGCTCCTCGGTGTCCTGCCGTCGGAGGCGGTCGTCACCCGGGGCTCGATCCGGCTCGACGGACGCGAACTCCTGAACCTGGGCGAAGGCGAACTGCGCGCCCTGCGGGGCACGTCCGTGGCGTACGTACCGCAGGAACCCATGTCCAACCTGGACCCCTCGTTCACCGTGGGCTCGCAGCTCGTGGAGGGGCTGCGCGCCTCGCAGCGGTTGTCCCGGCGGGCCGCGCGCGAGCAGGTGCTCGGCCTGCTGGAGCGCGTGGGCATCCCGGACCCGCCGCGCACCTTCGACTCGTATCCGCACCAGATCTCCGGCGGCATGGCGCAGCGCGTGCTCATCGCCGGCGCCGTCGCGAGCCGCCCGAAGCTGCTCGTCGCCGACGAGCCGACGACCGCGCTCGACGTGACCGTCCAGGCGGAGATCCTGGACCTGCTGCGGGACCTGCGGAAGCAACTCGGCATGGCGGTGCTGCTCGTCACCCACAACTTCGGTGTGGTCGCGGACAGTTGCGACCGGGTCGCGGTCATGCGGCGGGGTGAGGTCGTGGAGACCGGGGATGCGTCGGGGATCTTCCGGACGCCACGGCATCCGTACACCCGGACGCTCCTGGGCTCCCTCCTCGACGAGGGCAGCGTGCGGTCCGATCCCCCGGCCGCGGCGACCGCGCCCGGCGCCGAGGAGCCCCCGGCCGGCCCGGCCGGGGCCCGTGACACGGCCGAGGCCCTTGAGGAGAAGACATCATGACGGCTCCCCTGCTCGACGTGGACGACCTGCGCGTGGCCTACTCCGGGCGCGGCTTCCGCGCCCGTCCGACGGAGATCCTCCACGGTGTGTCCCTGACCGTGGGGCAGGGCGAGACCCTCGGGCTCGTCGGCGAGTCCGGCTCCGGCAAGACGACCATCGGCCGCGCGGTGCTCGGCCTGGTGGCGCCGAGCGGCGGACATGTCCGGTTCTCGGGCGAGGACATCACCCGTGCCTCTCCGAAGGAGCGCCGCGCTCTCGCGCGCGACATCCAGGTCGTCTTCCAGGACCCGTACACCTCGCTCAACCCCTCGCTCACCGTGGGGGACATCCTCGTCGAGCCGCTCGTGGTGCGGGGGGCGGCCGCTCGGGACGCGCGGGCGCGGGTACGTGGCCTGCTCGACCAGGTGGGGCTGGCGAAGGACGCCTCGGAGCGGCTGCCCCGGGAGTTCAGCGGCGGTCAGCGCCAGCGCGTCGCGATCGCCCGCGCGCTGGCGCCCGAGCCGAGGCTGATCGTCTGCGACGAGCCCGTCTCCGCGCTGGACCTGACCACCCAGGCGCGGGTGCTCGACCTGTTCATCGACATCCAGCGGCGCACCGGGGTCGCGTATCTCTTCGTCTCGCACGACCTGGCGGTGGTGCGGCATGTGAGCCATCGGGTGAGCGTGGTCCACCGGGGCGACATCGTCGAGACCGGTCCCGCCGGCTTTGTCACCGCCACCCCCGAGCACCCGTACACGCGGCGCCTCCTGCTCGCCGCGCCCGTCGCGGATCCGGTCGAGCAGCGGCGGCGGCGCGCCGAGCGCCGGCGCCTGGCCGGGGCGGACGCCGGGCGGGAGGCGCGGCCGGGTGCGGCCTGACCGCGCGGCTCCCGCGATGGCGCGGGCCGCTCCCCGGCCGGCCGCACGGTCCACGCCGGAACGCCGCCGAGTACGCCGACGGTGGTGCTCAGCGGGTCAGTGCGGGGACGGCGGAGAGCAGGAAGGCGCGGAGGGCGGACTCCAGCTTCACCGAGTCCCGGTCGAAGAGCCACTGTTCCTGAAGGCCGTTGATGAGGGCGATCGTCATCGTGGCGAGGGTCTCCGGGGCCACCGGCGCGCGCAGTTCGCCGCGCTCCGCGAGTGCGGTGTACGCGGCGGTGTAGAAGCGGCGGACGTTGCGGTAGCGGTTCGCGAAGTACGGGTGCGCGGGGTGGCCGGGAGAGGTCGCCTCTCCGGAGAGGACGCAATGCAGTTCCATGATTCCCGGCCGCAGTTCGTTGTCCACGACGACGGCCAGCATGCCGCTCAGGGCCTCGACGGGGTTACGGGCCGGGTCGATCGCGTCGGCCGACTCCAGGAAGCGGGCGCCGTGTTCGTCGCGCAGCTCCAGCACGGCGATGAGCAGGTCCTCCTTGCGCGCGAAGTGGTGGAGCAGTCCGGTGTGGCTGATGGCGGCGCGTTTCGCGATGTCCTTCATGGTCGCGCCGTAGAAGCCGGTCTCGCCGAAGGCTTCCGCACAGGCTTCGAGGATCCGCCGGCGCACCTCCGCCGACTTCGCGTACGGCCCACGGCCGCCGCCTGCACTCATGCGCTCTCTCCCGCCGCTGGATCCCGGACCGTCCCGGCGCCCCATTGTCGACCATCGCGTGGTCGACCATCGCGAAAATAGTATCGCGATTCGATATTCATGCTAGCGTGGAACTCTCGCCGCCGCTCCCCCTCCACCGGGCCGCGGCCTCCCCTCCGGTCTCGAACAAGGGATCTCGACGGTGACCGAACTCATTCCTGAATTCCTCTGGGGCGCGTCGACGGCCCCGCACCAGATCGAAGGCAACAACGTCAACAGCGACTGGTGGGCGTACGAGCCGAACATGCCCGGCATGGCGCGCAGCGGTGACGCGATCGACAGCTACCACCGGTATGCCGAGGACATGCGGCTGCTGGCCGACGCGGGCCTGAACTCCTACCGTTTCGGCATCGAGTGGGCCCGGATCGAACCGGCCGAGGGGCAGGTCTCCCGCGCCGAGCTGGCCCACTACCGGCGGATGATCGACACCGCCCTCGGCCTCGGTCTCGAACCGGTCGTCACCCTGCACCACTTCACCCATCCGCGCTGGTTCACCGAGGACGGCGGCTGGCTGGAGGACCGCGCCGTCGACCGCTTCCGCAGGTACGTGGAGACGGCCACCCGGATCCTCGACGGTGTCCAGTGGGTCTGCACCGTCAACGAGCCGAACATACTGGCCCTGATGGCGATGATGAGCCGGCCGAGGCCCGCGCCCGAGGACGACGCGGGGAAGTGGCTGAGCCCCACCGTCGAGGGCGCGGCGCGCCCGGTGCTGCCGTCCCCCGACCCCCGGATCGGGCGGCGGCTGGCCGAGGCGCACCACGCCGCCCGCGAGGTCCTGGGCCGGCGAACGGACGCCAAGTCCGGCTGGACGGTGGCCTGTCAGGCGCTCACCGGGACCCCGGGCAACGAGGCGAAACTGCGGGAGGTGCGGTACGTCCGGGAGGACCTGTACCTCGAAGCGGCCCGCGGCGACGACTTCATCGGGGTGCAGTCGTACTCCAGTCAGGCCGTCGACGAGAACGGCATCGTCCCGCACCCCGCGGGCCCCGGCACCACACTGACGGGGAACGCGTACCGGCCCGACGCGATCGGCATCGCGGTCCGGCACGCGTGGGAGGTGACGGGCGGCGTCCCGGTCCTGGTCACCGAGAACGGCATCGCGACCGACGACGACACCCGCCGGATCGCCTACACCTCCGAGGCGCTGCGGCACCTGTTCGCGGCCGTCGACGACGGCGTCGACGTACGGGGTTATCTCCACTGGAGCGCCCTGGACAACTACGAGTGGGGCCACTGGGAGCCCACGTTCGGGCTTGTCGCGGTCGACCGCGAGACGTTCGAGCGCCACCCCAAACCGAGCCTCGGCTGGCTGGGTGAGGTCGCCCGCAGCGGCGGCAAGCGGCTGGAGGAGTCGGCATGACGGGAACGGAACACACGACGGGCCCCTGGGACGCCTCCGGGCTGCACCCGGTGGGACGGCTCCCGACGCACGCCCTGCGCCGTACCCCCGAGATCGGGCTCGACGGCGCCTGGGACTTCCAACTGCTGCCGTCCCCCACGGCGCGGCTCGGCCTGGAGTGGAAGAAGGTCCAGGTCCCGAGCTTGTGGACGATGCGGAAGGATCTCGCGGACGCCGAGGGGGACCGGCCGCACTACACGAACGTACCGATGCCGTTCGAGGAGGTCCCGCCCCAGGTCCCGCGCCACAACCCGACGGGCGTCTACCGG
The DNA here is from genome assembly GCF_044744405.1 of Streptomyces sp. NPDC087310. Classification (NCBI taxonomy): domain Bacteria; kingdom Bacillati; phylum Actinomycetota; class Actinomycetes; order Kitasatosporales; family Streptomycetaceae; genus Streptomyces; species Streptomyces sp. NPDC087310. Next base: position 449,488 of record NZ_JBIUYF010000002.1, read on the forward strand.
CGTGTGATCCAGTTGTCCCCGGTTCCGGGACGGCGGACCGTTCTTCATGTGGGGGCCGCCGAGGGCCTGTTGCGGGTGTACGTCAACGACCGTCCGGTCGGGTCGAGTTCCGACTCGCACCTCGCGGCCGAGTTCGACATCACCGACGCCCTGGTCACCGGCACGAACCGGATCGACCTCAGGGTCGCCAAGTGGTCCTCCGCCAGCTATCTGGAGGACCAGGACCACTGGTGGCAGTCGGGGCTGAGCCGCCCGGTCTTCCTGTACACCGTGCCGGAGGTCCGGCTGGCGGACGTGGCCGTGGTCGCCGACCACGATCCGGCGACCGGGCGCGGCGACCTCCGTGTGACCGTCTCCACGTCGGGGCTCGACCACCTCTACGCGGTGGACCATTCGGTGCGGATCGAGGTGCTCGGCCGGTCCCTGACGCTGCCGGTCACCCCCCGCCTCGCCACCCGGACGCTCCCGAAGCCGTCCCTGGACAGGTCGGCGCGTCCCGAGCCCCGGTTGCCCGAGGACTTCATGGACCTGCTCAGCATCAACGCGGCGGACGCGCCCGTCCCCCCGGAGTTCCGCGCGATACCCGCCACCATGACCCGGCTCCCGGAGCCGGCGGCGCCCGCCGGAAACGCGTTCTTCGCCCTTGACGACCTCGATGTCGTCCCCTGGTCGGCGGAGATCCCTCATCTGGAGGAGCTCGTGGTCCAGCTCCTGTCGCCGGACGGGACCGTCGCCGACGAGACACGGGTCCGTGTCGGCTTCCGCCGGGTGCGGGTCGAGGGCCGCGATCTGCTGGTCAACGGCAGGCGGATCCTCGTCCAGGGCGTCGCGCGCCACGATGTCGACCCGCGCACCGGGCGCGTCCTCTCCCCCGAACGGCTGCTGGAGGAGCTGTCCCTGCTCAAGCGGTTCAACGTGAACGCGATCCGCACGGCCCACTACCCCAACGACCCGCGGTTCCTCGACCTGTGCGACGAGATCGGGTTCTACGTCGTCGACGAGGCCGACGTCGAGGGGCACGCCTTCGCCTCGACCATCGCCGACGACCCCCGCTATCTGCCCGAGATCGTCGAGCGCGTCTCCCGTATGGTGCTGCGCGACCGCAACCACCCCTCGGTGATCTCCTGGTCCCTGGGCAACGAGACCGGTCATGGCTCGGCCCACGACGCGGCGGCCGGCTGGCTACGGCGCTTCGACCCGACCCGGCCCCTGCACTACGAGGGCGCGATCTCCCTCGACTGGCACGCCGGGCATGCCGTGAGCGACCTTCTCTGCCCGATGTATCCGGCCCTCGCCGGCCTGGAGGGGTACTCCCGCGACCCACGGGCGGACCGTCCGCTTATCACCTGCGAGTACGCGTTCTCCATGGGCAACGGCACGGGCGGACTCTCCGACTACTGGAAGCTCTTCGAGTCGCTGCCCGGCCTCCAGGGCGGCTTCATCTGGCAGTTCACGGACCACAGCCTCGACCCGGACGGCGACGGAAAGTACCGGTACGGCGGCGACTTCGGCGACGAGACCCACAACGGCCCCATGCTCGCCAACGGCGTGGTGTTCCCCGACCTGACGCCGAAGCCGGCGCTCTTCGAGGCGCGCGGCCTCTTCAGCCCGGTCCGTATCGTCTCGGACGCCGACGACGCCCTGGCGGGGACGCTCCGTATCCGCAACCGCCGGACGTTCGCGGACCTGAGCGCCTACACACTGGAACTGCGGGCCGAGACCGGTACGGGCCCGGCCGGAGCCATGACCGTCACAACGCCGAAGGTGGCCGCGGGCGGCGAGGGCACGATCGAGATCCCGGCCCCGCTGCGGAAGTTGATCGCCGTCGAACCGTCCCTGGCCCTGACCTTGACCGTACGCACCCGCGAGGACGCACTGTGGGCGCCGGCGGGCACCGAGGTGGCGGCGGAGCAGATCACCTTCCCGCGTACGCCCGGAGAGCTGCCCGCTGCCGCCGTGCGTACGGGGGCCACGGTGGGGACGGGGGCCGCGGCGCGTACGGGGGCCGCGGCGCGTACGGGGGCCACCGTGCCCCTCGACGCCGAGGGCCACCTGCGCCATCCCCTGCTCCGCCGGTCCCCGCGGCTCAGCCTGTGGCGGGCGCTCACCTGTCACGACAAGTCCTTCGCGCTCGACAACCGGTTCGTACGCTCCGGCTTCTTCCGGCTCACACCCGTCGACGTCGAGATCAAGGAGACCGGCGAAGGCGCCGTCGTCACCACCCGCTACGAGGCCGCCTTCGGCGACGAGGTCGTGCACCGGCGGACGATCACGGCGCTCTCCGAGGGGGACTGGGTCCTCACCGAGCAGGTGTCGCTGCCGGAGGACACCCGGGACGGGCTGCGGGTCGGCATGGAGTTCGAGCTCGTCGACGGCTTCGAGGACGCGCGCTGGGTCGGTCTCGGCCCGTGGGAGAACTACCCCGACCGGCGGACGTCGGCGCTGCTCGGCTCCTGGGAGAGCGGCATCGACGACCTGGCCGTGCCGTACCTCCTCCCGCAGGAGAACGGCACGCGCGGCGAGGTCACCGCCGTCACACTGACGGGCCCCGCCGGCACGGTCCGTACCAGCCACCCGACCCCGCTCCACATGAACGTGGGCCGGTACCGGGTGGGCGAGTTGGAGGCGGCGGCGCACTGGTGGGAGCTTCCGCCGAGCCGTAAAACCGTCGTCCACCTCGACATCGCGCACCGCGGTCTCGGTACGGCGGTCCTCGGCCCTGACACGCACCCGCGCCACCGGCTCCCGGGGAGCGAGTACGCGTGGCAATGGCGCCTGACGCTGGAGAGCGCCGGCTGACGGAGCCCCACACACCACCCGGCCCGCCGGCCGGCCCTTCGCCGGCTCCCACGACAACACCGCGCAGGAGAACGCCCGATGCTCAAGCCCCGCTCCACCGCCACCCGCGAGCTGGTGAACCTCGACGGGATCTGGCGGTTCGCCGTCGCCGGGACCGTCGGCCCCGAACCGTGGACCGGCCCGCTCGGCACCCGGCTGGAAGCGCCGGTGCCGGCCAGCTACAACGACCTGTTCACCGACCGTGCGATCCGCGACCACGTGGGCTGGGTGTGGTACCAGCGGCAGGTACGGGTGCCGCGCGGCTGGACGGGTGAACGGGTCGTCCTGCGGGTCGACGCCGCCACCCACGAGGGGAGGGTGTACGTCGGCGACGCCCTGGTCGCCCAACACGTGGGCGGATACACGCCCTTCGAGGCCGACATCACCGAACACGTCGGCCCGGGAGAGGAGATCCGGCTCACCATCGGTGTCAACAATGAGCTGACCGGTGTCACGATACCGCCGGGCACCATCACCGTCGCCCAGGACGGCCGGCGCAAGCAGACGTACCTGCACGACTTCTACAACTACGCGGGACTCGCCCGCTCGGTGTGGCTGTACAGCACGCCCCCGGTCCACATCGACGACATCACCGTCGTGACGGGCCTCGACGGCGCCGACGGCACCACCGGCACGGTCGGCTACACGGTCGGGACGAACGTGCCCGCCGCCGTGCGAGTACGGGCGCTCGACGCGCACGGCACCGAGGTGGCCGCCGGGGAGGGGGCGAACGGCACGCTGCGGATCGACGACGTGACGCTGTGGCGGCCGGGGGCGGCGTACCTCTACGAGCTCGTCGTCGACATCCTGGACGGTGACGGTGACGGTGACGGCGGCGGCGGTGACCGGGTCGTGGACACGTACACCGAGCCGTTCGGGGTCCGCACGGTCGAGGTGCGCGGCACCCGATTCCTCATCAACGGCGAACCGTTCTACTTCACCGGCTTCGGCAAGCACGAGGACAGCCCCGTACGCGGCAAGGGCCACGACGACGCCTACCTCGTCCACGACTTCCAGCTCATGGAGTGGATCGGCGCCAACTCCTTCCGCACCTCGCACTATCCGTACGCCGAGGAGGTCATGGAGTTCGCCGACCGGCACGGCATCGTCGTCATCGACGAGACCGCGGCCGTCGGCCTCAACCTCGCGGTCGGGAGCGGCCTCATGGGCACACCGCCCCGGCCCACCTTCTCCGAGGACACGTTCCACGACGACACCCGCGCGGCCCACGCCCAGGCGATCAGGGAGCTGATCGCCCGCGACAAGAACCATCCCAGCGTCGTGATGTGGTGCATCGCCAACGAGCCGTCCTCCAACGAGAAGGGCGCCCGTGAGTACGTCGAGCCGCTGGTCGAACTGACCCGCAGGCTCGACCCCACCCGCCCGGTGACCTATGCGGCGGTGATGTTCGCGACGCACGACAACGATCTCATCGCCGACCTCTTCGACGTCCTGTGCGTCAACCGCTACTACGGCTGGTACGTCGCCACGGGCGACCTGGCCGCGGCCGAGACCTACCTGGAGGCCGATCTGCGCGGCTGGGCCGAGAAGTTCGGCAAGCCGATCATGCTGAGCGAGTACGGAGCCGACACGATGCCCGGGCTGCACTCCGTGTGGGACGCGCCCTGGACGGAGGAGTACCAGCTCGCCTACCTGGAGGCCAACCAGCGCGCCTTCGACCGTGTCGAGGCCCTCGTCGGCGAACACGTCTGGAACTTCGCCGACTTCCAGACCGCGGACGGCATCCACCGGGTCGGCGGCAACAAGAAGGGCGTCTTCACCCGCGAACGGCACCCCAAGGCGGCGGCCCACGCACTGCGCAGGCGATGGACCGTGCTCGGCGGACGGAAGCCGTCGCCCGCCGTCCGTCCCGGGGACGACGGCCGGCCCGAGCACGACGCCCGGCACGGGGACGGCGGCCGGCCCGCCGTCCCACCCGAACCGGGACAGGCATGATCCACACCGGCCGGCCCCCGCCGCCTTCCCCCCTTCCCCTCTCTCCCCCCCCGACCGCTTCCGTGTGCCACGCTCCCCGGGACCCGCAGTACGATGAGGCGTGACGCAGTACCCGGAACAGCTCGGCCTCGGTAGGGAGTGACGCAACGGTGCAGCCCGGCTCGCGGACCGGTCGGCGCGCGGCCGGTGGCGGACGCAAGCGCCTCGACGACGACCGGCGGGACGAGCTGCTCGGGCGGCTCCAGGCGATCGTCCTGACGGAGGGGTTCGCCCGGCTGACCGTCGACACCCTCGCCGCGCGCCTCCAGTGCTCGAAGTCCACGCTGTACGCGATCTCCTCCAGCCGTCACCATCTCGTGGCGACCGTACTGAAGAGCTTCTTCCGGGACGCCGCGGAACGGGTGGAGAAAGAGGTCACCGAGGTCGCGGACCCGGCCCGGCAGATCGCGACGTATCTCGCCGCGGTGGGCGCGCAGATGCGGCGGATGTCGGCGGCGTGCTACGACGACATGCTCGACGACGACGCGACCCGGGAGATCTACACGGTCAACTCGCTCGCCGCGACGCGCAGGGTCCGGGAGATGATCCACGCGGGCGTGGAGTCGGGCGACTTCCGCTCGGTGCACGCCGAGTTCGTCAGCCAGGCCGTCGGGCTGCTGATCGACGGCATTCAGAGCCGCGAACTGCTCGGTTCCACCGGGCTCTCCTCCGGGGACGCCTTCGTCGAGCTGAGCAATCTCGTTCTCGCGGCGCTCTCCAAGACGTCCCGCTGACCCCTCCACCGGCGCCCCCGGCGCCGGTGCACACGATCCGCTCCGGCCCTCGGCTGCCCGCCGCACACTCTTGATGAATACGTCACGCGGTACTAACGTACGCGTAATAGTACTCAGCCTGAAGATCGTCTTCGTCCTTCCGAGATGAGGCAAACGATGGCCCTCTCAGACCCCGGCTCCGCCACCGACCCGCTCGACCGGGTCCGCGAGCTGGTCACCCTCTACAGCGACCCGGGCGCCGGCGTCGCCCACCTGCTCTGCGACGGACATCCGGCCGACGCCGTCGCCTACACCGTCGTCGAGCCGGACCTGTCGGCCACCGTGCTCACCTACGGCCGGCTGCGGACGGAGTCCGAACGGTTCGCCGCCGCCCTCGCCGATCTGGGGGTCCGGCCGGGCGACCGGGTGGCGACACTGATGGGCAAGAGCGCCGACTACCTGGTCGCGCTGCTCGCGACCTGGCGGCTCGGCGCCGTGACGGTGCCGCTGTTCACCGCCTTCGCTCCCCCGGCGATCGCGCTGCGGCTGCTGGCCAGTGACACCAGGATCGTCATCTGCGACGCCGCGCAGCGGCCGAAGCTCGAACCGGGCGAGGACATCCCGGCCGACGCGACGTGGCAGATCGTCGTCAGCGGGGGCGACGGCCGGCCGGGGGATCTCCGCTTCGCCGACCTGCTGGCCGCGCACGGGCCCGGGTGTCCCGCGGCGGCCCTCGGCGGGGACGCGCCGCTCGTGCACATCTTCACCTCCGGCACGACGGGCCGGCCCAAGGGCGTCGTCGTACCCACCGCCGCGATCGCCGGTTTCCGTGTCTACGCCGAGTACGGCTGCGGGGTGACGCGGGACGACGTCTTCTGGAACGCCGCCGACCCCGGCTGGGCCTACGGGCTCTACTTCGGGGTGATCGCCTCGCTCAGCCTCGGGGTACCCGGCGTCCTGCTGCACTCCGGGTTCTCCGCCGACCTCACCTGGCGGGTGATGGACACGCTCCGGGTCACCAACTTCACCGCCGCGCCCACCGTGTACCGGTCGCTGCGCGCCTCCGGTGTCCCGGTGCCGGAAGGGCTGGCGCTGCGCCGCGCGTCCAGCGCCGGCGAACCCCTGACGCCCGAGGTCAACGCGTGGGCCGAGGAGGCGTTCGGCGTCCAGGTGCACGACCACTACGGACAGACCGAGGCGGGCATGCTGATCAACAACCACCAACTCCCCGCGCTGCGGCGGGAGGTGCGGCCCGGTTCGATGGGGCATCCGATGCCCGGGTGGAGCCTGCGGGTGCTGTACGAGGACCGCGACGAGGTCGCCCCCACCGGCACCGTGGGCCGGATCGCCGCCGACCTCACCGACAGTCCGCTGGCCTGGTTCCACGGGTACGAGGGCGATCCGGCGCGGAGCGCGGGGAAGTTCAGCGCCGACGGCCGCTGGTACCACACCGGCGATGTCGGACGCGTGGACGAGGAGGGCTACTTCCACTTCTCGTCCCGGGACGACGACGTCATCATCATGGCCGGCTACCGCATCGGTCCGTTCGAGGTCGAATCGGTCCTGGTCACCCACCCCGCGGTGGTCGAGTGCGCGGTGATCGCCGCACCCGACGAGGTGCGCGGCGAGGTCCTGGAAGCCTTCGTCGTCCTCCAGGACGGAGCCGAGGCCACCGGCGAACTCGCCGCCGAACTCCAGCAGTTGGTGAAGAAGCGCTTCGCCGCCCACGCCTACCCCCGCACGGTGCACTTCGCCGACCGGCTGCCGAAGACACCCAGCGGAAAGATCCAGCGATTCGTCCTGCGCCGACAGCGCCAGACCGCCCCGGAGCCCCGCCCGTGACCACCGCGGTACTCATCGAACAGACCGGCGCCGTGCGCCGGATCCGGCTCAACCGGCCCGACAGCCGGAACTCGATCAACCCGGAGCTGATCCGGGCCCTCGACGACGCCGTGGCCGCCGCCATGCGCGACCCGGGCACCGAGGCGGTGGTGATCGCCGGGAACGGGCCGAGCTTCTGCGCCGGAGCCGATCTGCGGCATCTGCTGGAGCTGGCCCGCACCGGCGGGGACCCGCTGGCGTTCCTCGGCTCGGTCTCGGCGTGCTTCACCCGGCTGGAGTCGGCGCCGAAACCCGTCATCGCCGCCGTCCACGGCCATGTGGTCGCCGGCGGGCTGGAGTTGGCGCTCGCCTGCGACGCGGTGGTGGCGCGGGCCGGCACCCTCATCGGTGACGGGCACATCCGCAACGGCCTTCTGCCGGGCGCCGGTTCGAGCGTACGGCTGGCCCGCAAGGTCGGTGATCCCCTGGCCCGGCGCCTGATGCTCACCGGCGAACTGCTGCCCGCCGAACACTTCCTGCCCAGCGGCTTCGTCCAGGCGGTGGCCGGACCCGGTGACTTCGAGGCGACGGTGACGGCCGTGGCGGACTCCTTCACGGGGCTGCCGCCGGGCTGCCACGGACGGATGAAGCACCTGCTCGCCGACCCCGGCGTCCCCGACGCCCTGCTGCGGGAGCTCGACGTGTTCGCCGAGCACTGGCGCGAGCGGGACATCGCCGCCGAGCTGACCCGTTTCTTCGACCAGCGAGCCGTGAGGTAGCACCGTGCGACGTTATACGGACCGGACCGTGATGATCACCGGAGCCGGACAGGGACTGGGCCGTGCCATGGCCCTGCGGTTCGCCGCTGAGGGCGCGCGACTGGCGTTGTGCGACGTCAACGAGGCATCGGTGCAGGAGACGGCCGCCCGCTGCGGCGACGGCGGCATCCGTCCGGACGGCGACGTCCGCACCTCGGTCGTGGACGTGGCCGACGCCCCACAGGTCGACGCGTGGGTGGCCGGGACGCTGGAGACCTTCGGCCGGGTGGACGTCCTGGTGAACAACGCCGGTGTGATCCGGGACAACCGCCTGGAGCGGATGACCGACGACGAGTGGGACTCCGTGGTCGATGTCAGCCTGCGCGGCATGTTCCACTGCTGCCGCGCGGCCTTCCCGCACATGAAGGCGCAGGGGTACGGGCGGATCCTGTCCTTCTCCTCCATGTCCTGGCGCGGCAACTTCGGGCAGGTCAACTACGCCGCCGCCAAGGCGGGCGTGGTCGGCATGGCCCGTACGATCGCCCTGGAGGGCGCCCCGCACGGCGTGACGTCGAACGCGATCGCGCCCGGCCTCATCGACACACCGATGCTGGCCTCGATGAACGCGGCGGGCCGGGCCAAGCTCGCCGCCCGGGTGCCCCTGGGACACATCGGCGACCCGACCGACATCGCCGAGGCCGCGGCCTACCTCTGCTCGGAGGCGGCCGGATACGTGACGGGCGTGGTCCTCGACGTCGACGGCGGCATCAGCATCGGCGGCGCCCCGCGCTGACCACCCACCGACGAAGGGGAAAGGGCGTCACACCCTGGCCGACGCCCCTGACCTCGTCATCGCGACAGCGGCGGGAACGGGCCGTACGCCCGTTCCCGCCGCCGCTCGAACCTGTCACCGGTCCAACTCGCCCGGTCGTGCTACCGGTCCTTCGGTTCTACCGGTGCGAGGTGAGCAGGTCGTCCCTCCGGCCGGCGTCTTCCTGGGGCTCCACCCGGCCGGTCAGCTTCTCGCCCTCGACGTCGACATGGGGCAGCGTCCGGTGCAGGAAGCGCGGCAGCCACCAGGCGGCGTGCCGCAGGACGGACATCGCCGCCGGCACCAGGGCCATCCGGACGACGAACGCGTCGAGCAGGACGCCGACGGCCAGGGCGAGGCCCATGCCCTTGGTGATCTGCATGTCGGCGAAGACGAAGGACCCGAAGACGCTCACCATGATGACCGCCGCGGCGGTGACCACCTTCGAGCCGTGGCCGAAGCCGTCCACCATGGCCGCCACCGGGCTCTTGCCGCGCGCGTACTCCTCACGCATCCGGGAGACGAGGAAGACCTCGTAGTCCATCGCGAGACCGAAGAGGATGCCGACCAGGAGGATCGGCAGGAAGCTGATCACGGTCGGACTGGCCTGCGTACCGAGCACGGAGGAGAACCAGCCCCACTGAAGGACGGCGACCAGGACACCCAGCGAGCCGCCGAGCGACAGCAGGAAGCCCAGCGCGGCCTTCAGGGGGACGGCGATCGAGCGGAACACCAGGGTCAGCAGGAGGACGGCGAGCCCCATGACCAGCAGGCAGTAGACGGGCAGCGCGGCGCTGAGCTTGGCGGCGACATCGAGGCTCACTGCGGTACTGCCGGTCACGTTGATCTCCGTGTCCGTGGACTTCTCCAGGTCGTCGCGTGCGGCACGGATGTCGGTCAGCAGCTTCTCGGTCCGCTCGGACTGGGGGCCGCTCTCCGGTACGACGCCGACCATGGCCGCGTCCCCCGTCCCGCTGAGCCGGGCGGGTGCCACCGAGGCGACGTCCGGAAGCTTCGTCACCTGCTGGGCGATCCGCTCGGCCGCCGCCCCGGTCGCCGTGGCACCGTCCCCCTCGACCAGGATGACCAGCGTGCCGCTGTAGCCGGGGCCGAACGCCTCGTCGATCATCTTCTGGGCACGTACGGCCTCCGCGTTCGTGCTGGGCAGCGAGAGCCCGAGGCGCAGATCGGCGGCGGGCACCGCCAGGATCCCCAGACCGACCACGCCCAGCAGCAGGACGGCCCAGCGGCGCCGGTCCATCAGCCGCGCCCAGCGCACCCCCACCGTGACCACGCCGGCCCGCTGCCGGTCCAGTGAGCGCCGCGCGGACCTGCGCAGTACGGGTATCCGGCTGAAGGCGATACGCGCGCCGAGGAGGCCGAGCACGGCGGGCAGCAGAGTGAGCGCCAGCACCACCGCGATGACGACGGTGAGGGCGGCGCCCAGTCCCATGATGCCGAGGAACGGGATACCGACCACGGTCAGGGCGGCGAGCGCGATGACCACCGTGGCCCCGGCGAACAGGACGGCCGAGCCGGCCGTCCCCACGGCGAGCCCCGCGGACTCCTCCGGGTCCATGCCGTCCCTGACCTGCGTCTGGTGCCGGGAGACGATGAACAGCGCGTAGTCCACGCCGACGGCCAGGCCCAGCATGAGGGCGAGGATCAGCGCGGTGCTGTCCATCTCGACGACGTGGGTGAGCGCGAGGAGGGACAGGGTGCCGATCGCCACCCCCACCAGGGCCGTGGCCAGCGGGACGATCGCCGCCCGCAGCGAGCGGAACACCAGGATCAGCACGACCAGGGTGATCAGCACACCGACCGCTTCTCCGGCGCCTCCTCCGGCCGCCCTGTCGACGGGGTCGAACGCCCTGTCTCCCAGGGCCACCGTCAGTCCGGCGGACCGGGCCTGCCCGGCCGCCTCCTCGATCGCTTTCAACGTCGCGGCGGCGATCTCGTCGGCCTGCTCCACGGTGAAGGTGAGCTGGGCGAATCCCGTGCGGCCGTCGGCGGAGACGCTCCCCGCCCGGGTGGACGGAGCGGTCACGGCCTCAACGCCGGGCGTCTTCGCGATCCGGGCGGTGACCGCCCTGATCGCGTCGCCCTCCGCACCGGCCGTCACCGTCTTCCCGTCCGCGGCACGGAAGACGACCTTCCCCGTGATGCCGTCGCTGCCCGACGGGAACTCCTCGGCGAGGACGTCGGAGGCCCGCTGGGCCTCGGTGCCCGGAATGCTCGTGCCGGACGCGAACGGCTTCATCAGCGTGAGCGCCGCCACGCCCAGGGCGCAGAGCACCACGAGCCAGCCGATGATCACCGTCCATCTACGCCGGTAGGAGAGCCTTCCCAAGCGGTACAGGAACGTGGACAAGAAGACTCCCTGGAGGTGAACGCGCGAACAGGAGGGCCCGGCAAGGTGTACGAGGACGCGGGGCCCGACAACCGCGACGCTAGGAGCCGCTCCTCACGGCGAGCGCGATTCGGCCCTCCGGGGACCTCTATTCACACGGAACTCCCATGGAAGGCGTCCGCGCCGTCAGGCACTCTTGATCGCGGGACCCGGCCTGCCCGGCCGCGTCCCCCGGCCGATCCGGGCCCCGGCACACTCCGGCCCCGGCCCATCCGGGTCCCGGCACACTCCGGCCCCATGGCACACTCCAGGGCCCCGGCACACTCCGGGCCCCCTGACACCCGTACGGAAAGGTTTCGCCAGTGAGCGAGGAGACGGCCGTCGACGGGCGGCAGAGCGCGCCCGGCACACGGGGGCGCCTTCTCGTGGTCGACGACGAACCGGCGATCGTGGACACCGTCACCCGGTTCCTGCGCTTCCTCGGGTACGAGGTGCGCACCGCGGCCACCGGCCTGGAGGCGCTGGCCCTCGCGCGGGACTTCCTGCCCGAGCTCATCCTGCTCGACATCATGCTGCCGGACAGCGACGGGTTCGAGGTGCTGAACCGGGTCCGCGCCGACGGCCTGCCGGTCGCCGTGGTCTTCCTCACCGCCCGCGACACCCGCAAGGATCTCGTACGCGGGCTCACCGCGGGCGGCGACGACTACATCACCAAGCCCTTCGGCCTCGACGAGGTCGCGGCCCGCATCGGCGCGGTGCTGCGCCGCACCCGGGAGCGCAGCCCGAGCGACCCCACCCTCCGGGTCGCCGATCTGACCCTGGACACCCTGACGCACGAGGTGCGCCGGGCCGGTGCCGTCATCGACCTCTCCCCCACGGAGTTCCGGCTCCTGCGGTACCTGATGCTGCACCAGGGCAAGGTGATCACCCGTGGCCGGCTCCTGGAACATGTGTGGTCGTACGACTTCAACGGCGACGACACCGTGGTGGCCACCTACATCAGCTATCTCCGCCGAAAGGTCGACAGCCACGGCGAGCGGCTGATCCACACACACCGCGGCATCGGTTACAGCCTCAGGACCGTACGGTGCTGACCAGGCTCTGGTGGCGGAACCGGCCGCTGCGCACCCGGCTCAGCATTCTGCTCATCGTCCTGTTCAACGGTCTGATGACGGTCACGAGCGTCGTGACGTTCTCCGTGCTGAGGTCCTCGCTCCACCAGGGACTCGACCACCGGCTGACCACGACGACCGCCGGTATGGCGACCGCCGGTTCCGTCGGCATCCGGATCCCGGGCAAGAACTCCGCCGAGTACGGGTGGGTGAGGTTCGGCGGTGACCTGTACATCGCCCTGCTCAGCGGCGACGAACGCCCGCACGGCCCCGGCCCCCGCTACCCGGACCCGGCGCCCCCGGCGGGCCGGCCCGTGACCGTACCGGCGAACGGCCAGGACCGCTCCGTACGGTACCGGCTCGTCACCACCCGGCTCACCGACGGGCGGACGGCCGTGGCCGCCGTCGACACCGCCGCCACCGATGCCGCCGTCGGCAGGGCCGTCCAGGTGGTCGTCGCCGTCCAGTTGCTCGCCGATGTCGTCCTGGCCGTGCTGGGCCTCCTCGTCGTACGGCGCTCGCTGCGCCCGCTGGAGCAGGCGGCACGCACCGCGGACCGGGTCGCCGCCGGCGACTTCGCCCCGCGGCTGGTCGACGCCCACATCGCGCCGAGGACCGAGGTGGGCCGGCTCGCCGGCGCCCTCAACCGGATGCTGGACCAGATCCACGCCGCCCTCGCCGCCCGCGACGAGTCCGAGGAGCGGCTGCGCCAGTTCGTCGCGGACGCCTCGCACGAACTGCGCACGCCCCTCCAGTCGATCCGCGGCTACGGCGAGCTGTACCAGCGGGGAGCCCTGCCCGACACCCGGGCGGTCGACGAGGCCGTGGACCGCATGCTCGCCGAGGTGCACCGGATGACACGCCTCGTCGAGTCGCTGCTCATGCTGGCCCGGTTCGACGAGGACGACCCCGCCGACCTCGAACCCGTCGACCTCAGCAGGGTGGTGGCCGAGTCCTGCCGCGACGCGGCGGCCGTGGAACCGGCGCGTCTCTGGACGGTCACCGTCTCCCCCGATGTGACGGTACGCGGGGACGAGGGCCAGCTCCGCGGCGCCGTCGCCAACCTGCTGGCCAACGTACGCATGCACACACCGCCCGGCACGGCCTGCGCGGTCGAGCTGTCGGTGGCGGAGGAGCACGCCGTGCTGCGCGTCGCCGACGAGGGCCCCGGTGTCCCGGCCGACGCGCTCCCCCATGTCTTCGACCGCTTCTACCGGGCCGAGAAGAGCCGGAGCCGGGCCCGCGGCGGCAGCGGCCTCGGACTCTCCATCGTCGCGGCCGTCGCCGACCTGCACGGTGGCACGGTCCGCGTCGAGAGCCCACCGGGCCGGGGGACCCTGGTCGAAGTGGTCCTTCCCGTCCTGTGAACGGCGACCCGGCCGCCCGGCACCGGCCGGTCAGGCATCGTCCTTCAGGAAGAGTTCGACGACGGGGACGGCCACATCGGGGCGGATGATCGGCAGGGTGATGGTCAGGGTGCCCGGGGGCTGGCCGCCGAGGCCCGTGGTGAGGGCCTTGACCGAGGGGTCGATCTCGCGGAACGGGATCTCCGACGCGTCGTTGAGGAGCTGCGCGTACGCGACCTTGCCGCCGAGGCCCGGCAGGTGCAGATGCTCGAAGGGCCAGGCGAAGAGGTGGAGGTAGAGGCGGTTGCCGCGCCGGGTGTAGCGGGTGTCGGCCGGGGCGCTGAAGGCGGCGGGGCCGGCGCCGCGGATGGAGCGTTCGTGGCGGCGCATCCACTCCCCGATGCCCTCCAGGGCCGTGACCGCCGTCGCGTCGAACTCGCCGCGTCCGGTGGGGCCGATGTTCAGCAGCATGTTGCCGTTGTTCGAGACACCGTCGACGAGCATCCGGACGAGCAGGTCGACGCTCTTCACATGGACGTTGTCACGGTCGTACCCCCAGCTCCCGTTGAGGGTCTGGCACGCCTCCCACACCACGGGGACGCCGTCGATCTCCATGGGCCGGTCGGGCTGGTACTGCTCCGGGGTGACGAGGTCCCCGGGGATGTCGAGCCGGTCGTTGACCACGATCCCCGGCTGGAGCCGGCGGGTGAGGGCGAGGAGTTCCTCGGAGCCCCACTCCTCGGCGCCCTTGCCGTTCCACACCTGGTGGTGGTCGTCCTGCCGGTACGAGAAGTCGTAGAAGAGGTAGTCGATGGTGCCGTACCGGGTCAGCAACTCCTCGACCTGGCCGTGGAGATAGGCCCGGTACCGGTCCATGTCCCGGCCCTCGTTGAGCCGTTCGATCTCCTCGGGCGCGTCGTCGCGGCGCGGGTGGTGGCCGTCGATCGTGAAGTCCGGGTGGTGCCAGTCGATGAGCGAGTGGTAGAAGCCGACGCGCAGCCCCTCGGCGCGTACGGCGTCGACGAACTCGCGGACGAGGTCCTTGCCGATGGGGGTGTTCATCGACGTGTAGTCGGTCAGCTCGGAGTCCCAGAGGCAGAAGCCCTCGTGGTGCTTGGTGGTGAGGACCACGTACCGCATACCGGCCTTCTTGGCGGCCCGCGCCCACTCGGTGGGGTCGAAGAGGTCCGGTTCGAAGTGGCGGAAGTACTTCTCGTACTCCGCGTCCGTCGTCCGCTCGCGGTTCATCACCCACTCGTGGCGGGCGGGCAGGGAGTAGAGGCCCCAGTGGATGAACATGCCGAAGCGGTCCTCGGTGAACCAGGCGGGGACGGTCATGGACGGGTTCCTTCCGTGCGGGAGTGTGTGTGCTGTCGTCAGTGGGTTTTTTCTATACGAGGGCTGCTGTACGGGGGGGGTGTTGTACGGGGGGTGTTGTACGGGGGTGTTGTACGGGGCGGGGCGGCCGGCCGGTGTTCAGCGCCCGCCGAGGCCGCTCGTGACGATGCCCCGGACCAGGTGTTTCTGGAGGAGGACGAGGATGATCACGGTGGGCAGCATGGAGACCACCGACGCGGCCATGACCAGGTTCCACTGGCTGCCCTGCTGGCCGAAGAACGCCTGGAGGCCGAGCGGGATGGTGGCGCGCGCGTCGACGTCGTTGATGACGACGAGCGGCCAGAGGAAGGAGTTCCAGTAGCTGATGAAGGTGAAGACGGCCAGGACCGCGAGGGTCGGGCGGGCGAGCGGCAGCATCACACTGAAGAAGGTACGGACGGTGCCGGCGCCGTCGACGCGCGCGGCGTCGTCCAGCTCCTGCGGGACCGTCAGGAAGAACTGGCGGATGAGGAAGGCGCCGAGGGCCGTGAACGCCCACGGCAGGATCAGCGCCTGGAACGTGTCGACCCATCCGACGCCCTGCATCATCACGTACATCGGGATGACGAGGACGTCCTGCGGGATCATCAGGGTCACCAGGAAGAGCAGGAACACGAGGTTCCTGCCGCGCCAGCGCAGCCGCGAGAAGGCGTAGCCGCTGAACGCGGCGACGGCGAGGTTGACGGCGGTGCCGAGAGTGGCGACGAGTACGCCGTTGAGGATGAAGCGGGCGAAGGGCAGATATGTGAAGACGTCCGCGTAGTTCTGCCACTGGATCGAGGAGCCCCACAGGGTGGGCGGGTTCGAGAAGGTCTCGGAGCCGGGCTTGAGGCTGGTCGCCACCATGTAGATGAGCGGCGCCATGAAGAGCAGGGCTATGAGGCACAGGATCGCGTACCCGGTCGCGCGCCGCGCTCGCGTGCCCAGGCCGGTGCCCACTCCTGCCGCTGTGATCGTCCGCGTACCGCTAGCCATAGTGCACCCAACGCTTCTGGCCGAGGAACTGGACGGCCGTGATCCCGAGGATGATGACGAACAGCACCCACGCGCCCGCCGAGGCGAGCCCGAGCTGCTGGTTCTGGAAACCGGTGGTGTAGATGTACTGGACGAGCGTCTCCGTCGAGGTGCCCGGGCCGCCCTTCGTCAGCAGGAAGGGCTGTGCGAACACCTGGAACGAGGTGATGAGCGTCATCATCGTCGCGAAGAAGACCGAGGGTGAGATGGCCGGGAACTTGATGCGCCAGAACGTCTGCCACGGGCCGGCGCCGTCGAGTTGCGCGGCCTCGATCAGGTTCTCCGGCACCGCGTCGAGCGCCGCCGAGAAGATGAGCATGTTGTAGCCGAAGCCCTGCCAGACACTCATCGCGACGATGGCGAACATCGCCCACTTCTCGTCCGCGAGGAAGTTCGGCGCCTGCGCCCCGACCGTCGAACGGAGTGTCGCGTCGATCAGCCCGTCGGGCTGGTACAGCATCCGCCACACGACGACGTTCGCCACGATCGGCGTCACCGTCGGGATGAAGAACAGCACCCGGAAGATCTGCCGGTGGCGGATCCGCGGGGTCAGCCAGGCCGCGAGACCGAGCGAGATCACCAGGTTCAGCGGCACGTACAGCACCACGAAGCCGGCCGTGTTGAGGATGACGGTCCGGAAGACCGGGTCCGAGAACAACTGGGTGTAGTTGCCGAGTCCGTGCCACGAACGCTCCCCGATCAGGGGCCAGTTCATGAAACTCACGGCGAGGGAGGCGAGGATCGGGACCACCGTGAAGATCGCCAGCCCGATCGAGTGGGGCGCGGCGAAGGCGGCTCCCCACCAGGAGCGACGCGCGCCCTCCGTCTCCCGCGTCTCCCGCGTCTCCCGCGTCTCCCGCGTCTCCCGCGTCTCCCGCGTCTCCTGCTTCTCCTGCGTCTTCTTGGTGTCCGGCGCGTCCGCCACGCTCTTCACCGACCGACTTCTTCCGTCCTCGTCACCGGGAGGGACCGGTGACGGCACCATCGCGCTCGTCACTGGGCGAGCTGCCCCGCGATGGACTTCATGGTCTCCGCGCCCGTGGCCTGGCCGTTGACCGCCTGGATCGCGTACTGCACGAACAACTGGTTGAGCTGGTCGCTCTGTTTGTTGCCCGGCAGCGGGGTGGCGGCCTTCTGCGCCACGGTGAAGACGGACTCGGCGCCGTCGATGCCCGCGTTGGCGTACCAGGTCTTCTGCGCCGCCGTACGCGCCGGGAACGCCCTGCCCTGCTGGGCGAGTGAGGTCAGGATCTTCTCGCTGGTCATGGTCTCGATGGCCCGGTACGCCTGCTCGGGGTACTTGCACTGCTTCGATATGCCGAAGCCGGAGCCCGCCGAGAAGCTCGAAGGTCCTGAGGTGCCGGACGGGATGGTGGTCACACCGAGCGGGAACGACACCTTGGACTTCTGCTGGAGCAGCGACCAGGGGCCGTCGACGTAGAGCCCGGCCTTCTGGTCGACGAACGCGTTGTCGTCGGCCGAGCCGTCCGCGCTCGCCTGGGTCGCCCCGCCCTTCTTCACCAGGGCGGAGAGCCAGTCGAGCCCTTGCGCGAACTTCGGGTTCTCCGGGTCGAGTTGACCGTCGGAGGTGATGACCCGGCCGCCGTTGTAGCCGAGGATCATCGACTCCAGGTTGAGGTCCTCGACCGTCGAGGCGAACATCGTCTTCCCCGCCGCCTTGAACTTCGCGGCGGCGGCCTCGAATTGGGCGACCGTCCACCCCGGCTTCGGCGGCTGCGCGCCGACCTGCCGGAAGAGGTCCTTGTTGTAGAACATCATCAACGGGCCGGTGTCGTACGGCAGGGCGTACAGCTTGCCGTCGACCTTCATACCGTTCAGCGCCGTCGCGTCGAAGGCCGTCAGATCGGTGCCCGAGCTCTTGGTGTACGTGTCGATCGGGCGCAGGACGTCGGTGTAGTTGGCCGCCCGCAGGCTCTGTACGGTGACGATGCACGGCGCGCCGCCGGTGCCGAGCTGGGTACGGAGCTTGGTCCAGTAGTCGTTGAACGGCGAGCCCTGGACCGTGACCTTCGCCCCGCCGTTCCCGCCGGCCTCGTCGGCGACCTTCTGCCAGGCCGCCTTGTCCGCCGTACCCGATATCCACATCGACCAGACGAGGCTGTCCTTCGACTGACCCGCCGCGCCCGTGCTGGACGAGCATCCCGTCAGCGCGAGCACCATCGCGGCGCCCGCCGCCGTGGCACTCACGCAAAGCCGTTGTTTCATTGCGACATCCACTTCGTCGTGTATGGCTGCTTGACCGGGGTGATGGTGGGCCGGGTGGTGCTGAGCCGGGTGCCTTTGCTCGTGCCGGTCCCTTCTGGCGTTCCGCGCATCAAAACATCGGATGTATCCAGTGTCAAGGGATCGGTTCTCCCCTCACAGCAGCGTTATTGAGCCGTGAACCGGGGCAGAGTTTGGATGAATCACCGAGGCGCGTTCGGCCCTCCGCACATGCGTCGGGCCGCCACCCGGATTCCGGGTGGCGGCCCGACGCATGTGCGGAGGGATCAGCGGCAGTACGGCACCGGTGACAGGTTCTCGACGTACCGGGCCGCGACATAGCCGGGGCGTCCGTTGCCGAGGAGGTACCAGAGGTTGTTGCCGTCCACGTTCTGGCCGACGACCTTGCAGGACAGGGCGATGACCGTACCCGGCTGGATACCTCCCAGGTATCCGGAGTTCGCGGTGGGCCGCTCACGGATGGACAGGGTGAGCCGCGAGACGACCCGCCCCTTCGGCTCGGCGGCGGGCGCCGGCACCGCGACCGGAGGAGCCGGGGACGCGAGGGTGGCCGTCGCGGTGGTGACGGTCGCGGGGGTGGCGGACGCAGGGGTGGCGGTCGCGGGAGTGGCCGTCGCCGGGGTGGTCGCGAGGGCGGCGGAACCGGCGAGCGTGAGTACCGCGAGCGCGGCGGCGAGGTGGCTCTTGATGCGAAGTGCGGACATCGTCATCCTCTTTCCCTTTTGGGCGTTACCTCCTTATGGCACGCCGGGCGGCACAACCGCCAGAGCCGGACAGAAACCTCACCCGAATAGGGAGTTGGGACAGCGCGCGGTCGGTTTGTCGGATCGCCTTACCGAGGTGTCAGATCGCCTTACCGGGGTTGAGGATGCCGTGCGGGTCGAACGCGGACTTCAGCCGGTGGTGCAGCGCCACGCTCTCGGCCCCGAGCTCGTCGGCGAGCCAGCGGCGCTTGAGCGTGCCCACCCCGTGTTCGCCGGTGAGGGTGCCGCCGAGGCGCAGCGCGGTGGCGAAGATGTCGGAGGCGGCGGCCCAGGCCGCGTCCGGGACCTCGGGGAGCGCCGGGTCGATCACGAGGATCGGGTGGAGGTTGCCGTCGGCGGCGTGGGCGAGGGTGTGGACGGGTACACCGTGGCGCGCCGAGATCGTCTCGATCTCCCGTACCGCCTCGGCCAGCCGGGAGCGGGGCACGGCGATATCCTCGATGAGGGGGCGGCCCAGGCGCTCCAGGGACGGCAGGGCGAGCCGGCGCGCGGCGAGCAGGTCCTGGGCCTCCGCCTCGTCGTCGGTCAGTTCGACGGAGGTGGCGCGGCCGCGCAGGAGGGCCGCGACCCGCGCCGCCTCGGCCGCCGCGCCGGCCCCGTCGCACTGGACGAGCAGCAGCGCGGCGCCCTTGCCGCGCAGGCCGGAGCCCTGCGCGTCGTCGATGGCGGAGAGGACGGGGCCGTCCAGCAGTTCTGCCATGGCGGGTTCGATCCGGGCCGCGGTGAGGGCGGTCGCGGCAGCCGCCGCGGCGGCGAAGCCGGCGAAGTACGCGGCGACGGTCGAGGTCGCGACCGGGATCGGCCGCAGCCGTACGGTCGCCGCCGTGATCACGCCGAGTGTGCCCTCCGAGCCGGTGAGCAGCGCGGTGAGGTCGTACCCGGCGACGCCCTTGACCGTACGGCGGCCGGTGCGCAGGAGGGTGCCGTCGGCGAGTACGGCGTCCAGGCCGAGGACGCTGTCGCGGGTGACCCCGTACTTGGCGCAGCGCAGGCCGCCTGCGTTGGTGGCGATGTTGCCGCCGATGGTGGAGATCGCGGCGCTGGCCGGGTCGGGAGCGTAGCGCAGCCCGTGCGCGGCGGCGGCCCGGTCGAGGTCGGCGGTGACCACTCCGGGTTCCACGACGGCGAGCTGGTCGTCGGGGGAGAGTTCGACGACGCGGTTCATCCGGGCCAGGTCGAGGACGAGGGAGCCTTCGGGGGCGGTGGCGCCGCCGGAGAGGCCGGTGCCCGCGCCCCGGGGGACGACGGGGACGCGCAGCGCGTCGGCGTGGCGGAGGGTGGTCCGTACGTCGTCGGCGTGCGCGGCGTGCACGACGGCCATGGGCTGGCCGTCGGGGCGGGCGCCGGAGCGGTCGGTGGCGTACGCGGCGGTGGCGGCCGGGTCGGTGGTGAGACGGTCGGGGGCCAGGTCGCGGGCGAGGAGGCCGAGGAGCTGGGCGGCGGCGGTGGCCTGCGCGGTGGGCTGGTGAGCGGGGTGGTGGCCGGGGTGCCGCGGGGGCTGGTGGGGCTGCTGATGGGTGAGGGTCACGCGGGCTCCTCGGTCGGGTCGGGGGCGGGGAGCCCGGCCCCGGAGGGCGGGGAGGCCGGGCTCCGGAACGGCGGGCAGGACCGGGCTCAGGCGGCGGTGCGGGCTTCGCGGGACGCGAGTTCCTGCCGTACCAGCGGCAGTACGTACCGCGCGTAGTCGATCGCGTCGTTGAGCGGGTCCCAGCCGCGGATGGAGAGCAGCTCGCAGCCGATGTCGACGTAGTCCAGCAGCGCGGCGGCGACGGTCTCGGGCGAGCCGACGAGCGCGGTCGAACTGCCCGCCGCGTTGGTGGCGGTGGCCAGCGGCGTCCACAGCGCGCGGTCGTGCAGATCGCCCCGGGCCGCGATGTCCAGCAGCCGCTGGGAGCCGACGTTGGCCGGACGGCCCGCGCCGGGCGCCGGGTAGTGGTGGGCGTGCTGGTTCCGCGCGCGCTCGGCGGCGCCCTCCTTGGCCTGTCCGAGGATCCGGTGCGCCTTCTCCCAGGCCAGCTCGTCGGTGGGGGCGATGATCGGGCGGAACGAGACCCAGATGCGCGGCCGGGTCCTGCCCGCCGCGTCCGCCACGGCGTTGACGGCGGCGATCTGCTCGGAGGTCTCCTTCAGCGGCTCGCCCCAGAGGCCGAAGATGTCGCCCTGCTCTCCGCCGACCCGGTACGCGTCGGCGGAGGAGCCGCCGACCGAGACGGGGATGGTGCCGTGGTACGGGGTGACGTCGGAGACGAAGTCCTCGAACCGGTAGTGCGTGCCCTCGTGCGAGACGGGTCCGTCGGCGGACCAGACCTTGCGCAGGATCTGGATGTACTCGTCCGACCGGTCGTAGCGCTCGCTCTTGTTGAGGTAGTCGCCCTCGCGGCGTTGCTCCTGGTCGCTGCCGCCGGAGATGATGTGAACGGCCAGCCGGCCCTTGCTGATCCGGTCCAGGGTGGCGAAGGCGCGGGCCGCGTGCGTCGGGAAGATGACACCGGGGCGGTGGGCGAGCATCGGCTTCAGGCGCTCGGTGTTGTTCGCGACGAACTGGGCGAGCTGGAGTGCGTCGGCGGACGACGAGTGGTAGGCGACGAGTGTGTAGTCGAAGCCGCCGTCGTCCAGGGCGCGGGCGTAGCGGCGGGTGAAGTCGGGGTCGATGCCCCGGCCGAAGGTGGAGGTTCCGTCGAAGGTGGGGTTGGGGTGGACGGCGCTGATGAATTCGACAGGCATGGCGGGCGGACTCCTGACAACGGGGCGGGCGGCGGGGTTACTTGGCGTGGATGCTGGTGTCGACGGAGTCGGCGACCGTGACGTTCGGGTCCAGGACCTTGATGCCGTGCATCGTGTCCGCGACCTTCTGGACCGACCGCGTCACCTCGGGGGTGATCGGGACCAGTTCGCCGTAGCTCTGGCTGACGATGGTGGTGGCGACCTCGGCGGAGGCGCCGTTGTTCTTCCGGATGGCGGCGGCGTACGCGTCGGGGTGGGTCCTGGCCCATGTCAGGGCGGTGCCGAGCCGCTCGACCGCGTCGGTGAGGGCCTGCTTCTTCGAACGGTCGGCCAGCGCCTTGTCGGTGGCGCCGATGAATCCGTAGCCGCTGACCCGGCCGTCGGCGCCGTTGACGATCTCCCGGCCGCCCTGCTGGGTCGCCACCGCCTTGTAGACGCCGAAGATCGCCCACGCGTCGATCTTCCCGGCGCTGAACGCGGCCTGCGCGTCGGTCGGCAGCAGGTACTTGACCTTGACGTCGGAGTACGAGAGTCCGGCCTGCTGCAGGGCGTTGGCGAGCAGGTACTCGGAGATGCTGCCCTTGGCGGAGGAGACCACGACCGTCCGGCCCTTGAGATCCGCCACCTTCCTGATCGTCGAGTTCTTCTGGGCGACGATGCCGACGGACGTGCCGTCGTTGCGCAGCGCGGCCACCGCCTTGATCGGCACGCCTCCGCTGAGCGCCTGGAGCGTGGGCAGATCGGCGGCGTACGTGGTGTCCGCCGCGCCCGCCTGGGCCGCCTGGAACAGCGGCGCCGCGCCTTCGAACTCGGCCCACTTCACCTGGTACGGGGCGCCTTTGAAGGCACCGGCGGCGTTCGCCAGGGTCTGGAGGTTCTTGGCCTGGTCGCCGAGGGTGAGGGTGACGTCGGAGGCGGCGCCGGCCGGGCCGGAGGCCGCGCCGTCGTCCTGGGTACCGCATCCGGCCGTCACGAGGGCGAGGACGGACAGGGCGAGCGCGGCGGCGAGGGCGCGGGGGCTCCGGGTCATGAGGGGGTTCCTTCCAGGGTCTTCGTCCCCGGTGCCGTTTCCGGCGTGGGTACGGGGTCGGCTTCGGGGGTGTGGGCGGCGGCGGGGTCCTGAGCCGGGTCGGCGGAGGCGTCCCGTACCCCCAGCCAGGCCAGCAACTGGCTGCGCAGGGCGACGAATTCGGGTGAGCCGAGAGCACGGGGGCGGGGCAGGTCCACGGTCACCTCGTGCGCGATGCCGCCCGCGTCCATCACCAGGACCCGGTCGGCCAGCAGCAGCGACTCCTCCACGTCATGGGTGACCAGGAGGATCGAGCAGCCGTGGCGCTGCCACAACTCGCCCACCAGCCGCTGCGCCTTGGCCCGGGTCAGCGCGTCCAGGGCGCCGAACGGCTCGTCCAGCAACAGGAGTTCGGGATCCCGTACCAGAGCCCTGGCGAGCGAGACACGCTGCGCCTCGCCGCCGGAAAGGGTCTTGGGCCACACGCCGGCGCGCTGCTCGATGCCGACCTCGGCGAGATGGCGGGTGGCCAGCTCCCGGTCCGGCCTGCCGGGCAGACCGAGGACGACATTGCGCCACACCTTCAGCCAGGGCATCAGCCGGGGCGACTGGAAGGCGGCGGAGCGGCGGCTCGGCACGGTGACCTCGCCGCTGATCTCGTCGTCCAGCCCGGCCAGGATGCGCAGCAGGGTGCTCTTGCCGCAGCCGCTCTGTCCGAGCAGGGCCACGAACTCGCCCTGCCGGATGGTGAGGTCGAGTCCGTCGATGACGGTCCTGCCGTCGAAGGTCCGGGTCAGGCCGCGGATCTCCACACTCGCGTCGACGTGCGTGCCCGTATGCACAGATGTGCGCGTAGATGTCTGCGTATGTGTATGCGTGCTCATCGCGTTCCTCACGCCCCGTCGCCGTCGAAGGACGCCCGCCAGCTCAGCAGGCGCTTGGAGAGCAGCCGCACGATGAAGTCGCAGATCAGCCCCAGGACCGCGTAGACGGCGAGGCAGAGCACGATCACATCGGTACGGAAGTACTGCTGGGCGTTGCTCATCAGATAACCGATGCCGTTGCTCGCGTTGACCTGCTCGGCGAAGACCAGCGCGAGCCACGCGGTGGACAGGGCGTACCGCAGTCCGATCAGCGCGCCGGGGAGTGCGGACGGCAGGATCACGTAGCGGATCAGTCCGAGCCTGCCGAGGCCCAGCATCCGTGCCGCTTCGATGAGTTGGGAGTCGGCGGAGCGGATGCCGCCGTAGATGTTGAAGTAGAGGGGGTAGGTGACTCCGAGCGCCACCAGGGCGATCTTCGGGGTCTCCTCGATGCCGAACCAGACGATGAACAGCGGGATCAGCCCCACCCACGGGATCGCCCGGAACATGCCCATCGAGGAGTCGATGACGTCCTCGCCGAGCCGGAACAGGCCGGCGGCCAGCGCGAGGGAGAGGGCGATCACGGCGCCGATCACAAAGCCGGTCGCGGCCCGTTTCCCGGACGCGGCGATGGCGCTGGGGAGTTCGCCGCTGGCGGTGAGGTCCCACGCCTGGCGTACGACGTCGACCGGCGAGGCGAGGACGCTCGAAGGCAGGACGCCGGTCACGCTCGCCACGTACCAGGCGAGGAGTACCCCGACGGGTCCGCTGGCGCGCCGCGCCCACCGGGGGACGCGTATCCCGCGCCGGGCCTGCCGTGCGGGCCTGATGGTGAGACGGGGGGCCTTGACCGGGGCCGTACGCACCTCCGTGACCGTGTGTGTGTCGGGCGGTGGGGCGGTGCCGGGGGCAGTGTGTTCCTGCACTGACATCTCGGTTCCTCTCGATCAGCCCGGCTGGTGGCCGGTGGCGGCGGGGCGGGCGGGGTCGGCGGACCAGGCGGACCAGGAGCCGGGGAAGAGGGCGGCGTCGGTGCCGGTGAGGGCGAGTGCGGCGATCTGGTGGGCCGCGGTGACACCGGACCCGCAGTAGACGGCGACGGGCCCGGTGCCGTCCGCGCCACCCGCGCCGAGCGCGGTGAAGCGGGCGCGCAGGGCGTCCGGCGGCAGGAACGTACCGTCGGGGGCGAGGTTCTCGCCGGTGGGGGCCGAGCGGGCGCCCGGGATGTGGCCGGCGCGGGGGTCGACGGGCTCGGTCTCGCCCCGGTAGCGCTCGGCGGCGCGGGCGTCCAGCAGGGTGCCCGACCGGGCCAGTGCGGCGGCCTCGTCGGCGTCGACGGTGGGCAGGTGACCCGCGGTGAGGGTGATGTCCCCGGGCTCCGCCACCGTCTCGCCGGTCTCCACGGGGAGTCCGGCGCCGCGCCAGGCGCCGAGCGCGCCGTCGAGCAGGGTCACCTCGGCGACCCCGGCCCAGCGCAGCAGCCACCAGGCGCGGGCCGCGGCGGTGTTGCCGTTGTCGTCGTACACGACGACGGGCCGCCCGGCGCTGATGCCCCAGCGGCGCGCCGCCGCCTGGAGGACATCGACGCCGGGCAGCGGGTGCCGGCCGTCGTGCGGCGTGGCGGGGGCGGCGAGTTCGGTGTCGAGGCCGGCGTGGACGGCGCCGGGGATGTGACCGGCGCGGTAGTGGGCGTGGCCGTGCGGATCGCCGAGGGCCCACCGCACGTCCAGGACGACGGGCGGGTGGGAGGAGGCGAGCAGCCCCTCCAGTTCGGGGACCGTGGTCAGCACACAGTGGGCGGTGGTGCCATGGGGAGTGGTGGCATGCGCGGGCATACGGTCGCCTCCGGCGGGGTGGGGACGTCTCGGCGGTTACGGCAGGGCAGCGGGCACCCGCCGGACCGCGTGCGTACGGCGCTGAACGCGCGCGGGTCAGGCCGGGCGGGGGTACGGACGGGTGCGGCGGGAGAGGTGGGGGCACCGGGACTGCCGGGACCACCGGGGAGGTACGGCGGGGCGCGTCACCTCGGGCGGGACGGCGCGTCCTGCGTCGGCGCCGACCGGACGGACCCGCGGCACGGCGCGGCGCCCGACGGGCGGCGGCAGGGGATCAGCGCGTGATCAGGGTGTTCAGCGACAGCGAGCGCTGTTGACGAGGCCGAAGTCGACCACGCGGCGTTGCGTCAGCGGCGCGCCCAGGGCGGCACGCCGCCGGGCGTCGAAGGGGTTGGGCTCGACGGCCACCCCGTGCACGGTTCGCAACATGGCCCCAGCATGGCTGACGTACCGGTCACACGTCCAACGACGATTCGCACTCATCATCGATCACGTTCCCTGATCGATGGGTGCTAGCGTGCGGCCATGGCACCCGTTCTGGACATCACCGCGCTGCGCAGCCTCGTCGCGGTCGCGGACCGCGGCGGCTTCCACCGCGCCGCCGAGGCCCTGGCGCTGAGCCAGTCCGCGGTCAGCCAGCACGTACGGCGGCTGGAGAAGACCCTGGGCCGCCCGGTGGTCGAACGCGAGGGCCGTGGCACCCGGTTCACGGCGGACGGCGCGCGCCTGCTGGAGCAGGCCCGCCGCGTTCTCGCCGTACACGACGAGGC
The DNA here is from genome assembly GCF_044744405.1 of Streptomyces sp. NPDC087310. Taxonomy (NCBI): domain Bacteria; kingdom Bacillati; phylum Actinomycetota; class Actinomycetes; order Kitasatosporales; family Streptomycetaceae; genus Streptomyces; species Streptomyces sp. NPDC087310. The sequence goes on from NZ_JBIUYF010000002.1 coordinate 475,832, forward strand.
GGTCCGTACGCTGCTCGGGGACGCCGGGGACTCCGTCGTCATCGGCTCCACCGAGCATGCCGCCGACCAGATCCTGCCGCTGCTGACCGCCGCCGTGCGCGAGGCGCGGCCCGAGTGCCGGGTGCGGTTCCGCATCGACCGCTCGGCCCGGCTGGTGGAAGCCGTGGAGCGGGGCACGGTGGATCTCGCGGTGTATGTGACGGAGGCGGCGGGTACGGAGGGCACCCCGGTCGGCGGCCTGCCCCTGAGCTGGTACGCGGCGCCCGACTGGGTGCTGCCGGAGGCGCCGGCGCCGCTGCCGCTGGTGGCCGTCGAGGAGCCCTGCGCGATCCGGCGCCGGGCCCTGGGTGTGCTCGCGGAACGCGCCATACCCACCACCGTCGTCTGTGACGCGGGCTATCTCGCCGGGGTCCTGGACGCCGCCCGCGCCGGGCTCGGCGCCGCGCTGCTGGCCTCGGTCGGCCAGCGGCCCGACGGGCTGACCGAGCGCCATGACCTGCCGCCGGTCCCGGCGATCCGGATGAGCGCGCACGCCAGGCGGGGCGCCGATCCCGCGATGGTGGCGGGCGCGGTCGCGGCGGTCAGCGCGCTGCTCTCGGCGGGCTCAGCCCCCGCCGCGCACTGACGCCGGCCGCGCGCCGCGGGCGTGGGCGGCGGCCCCGGCGTCCGGCGCTGAGCCGTCGTCGGCGACGAGATGGCAGGAGACCTGCCGGCCGCCGGCCGCCCCCGACGCGTACGGCAGCGTCCGCGGTTCGGGAACCTCGGTACGGCACCGGTCCACCGCGACCGGGCAGCGCGTGTGGAAGCGGCAGCCGGGCGGTGGCGCGAGCGGGCTCGGCAGCTCCCCGCTGAGGACGATGCGCTCGCGGGAGCGCTGGGCGACCGGGTCGGGTACGGGCGCCGCGGAGAGCAGCGCCTGCGTGTACGGGTGCTTGGGCGACGCGAACAGCTCGGCGGTCGGGGCCAGTTCGACGATCTCCCCCAGATACATCACGGCGATCCGGTCGGCGAGGAACTCCACGGCCGCGAGGTCGTGGGTGATGAAGAGACAGCCGAAACCCCGGTCGCGCTGGAGGTCGGCGAGCAGATTGAGGACGGACGCCTGGACGGAGACGTCGAGCGCCGAGGTCGGCTCGTCGGCGACCAGCAGATCCGGGTCGACGGAGAGGGCGCGGGCGAGGGAGACGCGCTGACGCTGGCCGCCGGACAGCTCATGGGGGTGCCGGTCGATGTGTTCGGGCCGCAGCCCCACCTGGGCGAGGAGCGCGGCGACCCGCGAGCGGGCGGCCTCGCCGCGGGCGATCCCGTGGAGTCGCAGCGGCTCGGCGACGATCCGGCCGACGGTCATCCGGGGGTCGAGCGAGGACGACGGATCCTGGAAGACCAGATGGAACCGCTTGCGCAACGGGCGCAGCGCGCGGCGCGAGAGGCGGGTGATGTCGCTCCCGTTGATCCGTACGGTTCCGGAGGTCGGCTCGTCGAGCCGTACGGCGCACCGCCCGACCGTGGACTTTCCGCTCCCCGACTCCCCCACCAGGCCGAGGACTTCACCGCGCGCGACAGTGAGGGTGACCCCGTCGACGGCGCGGACCGTCCCGCTGCCCGCCGCGAAGTGCCGGGTGAGGGAGGCGAGTTCGAGAACGGGCGGTTCGGTCGTCACGGGCTGTCCTCCTCGGCGGCGGGCGGGTCCGCGCTGGACGGGTCATGGACGGGGTGAGGGTGCCGGCAGGCGACGAGGTGGTACGTGGCCGCGCCCGCCGGTTCGAGGGCGGGCCGCGCCCGGGTGCACCGGTCGTCGGCGCGGGCGCAGCGCGGGGCGAAGGTGCAGGCGTCCGGCTGTTCGTCCAGGCTGGGGACGAGTCCGGGGATCTCCGTCAGCCGGCGCTTCACGGTCCGCGCGCCCGGGTCCGTACCGGCCCCTGGTCCGGATCGCGGTCCGGCCCCTGGTCCGGCTCCCGGGCGCAGCACCGCGCCCAGCAGGCCCGCCGTGTACGGGTGCCGGGGCGCGGCGAACAGCTCGTGCACCGGGGCCTGTTCGACGGCGCGGCCCGCGTACATCACCAGCACCCGGTCGGCGGTGTCGGCGACGACGCCGAGGTCGTGGGTGATCAGGACGATCGCCGTGCCGAGCCGTTCCCGCAGCGCGTGCAGGACCTCCAGGATGCCCGCCTGGACGGTGACGTCCAGTGCGGTGGTGGGTTCGTCGGCGATCAGCACCCCGGGGTCGCACGCCACGGCGACGGCGATCATCACGCGCTGCCGCATGCCGCCGCTGAGCTGGTGCGGGTACTCCCCGGCGCGCCGGGCGGGCGCCGGGATGCCGACCAGCGCCAGCAGTTCCACGGTCCGCTCCCTGGCCTGGCGTCTGGTCAACCCCTGGTGTCTGCGGAGCACTTCGCCGATCTGCCGGCCGATGGTGAGGACCGGGTTCAGTGAGGTCATCGGCTCCTGGAAGATCATCGCGATGTCCTTGCCGCGTACCTTCCGCAGCTCCTTGTCCGGGGCGCCCGCCAGTTCCCGGCCACCGAGCCTGATGGAGCCCGTCACCGTCGCGGTGGGCGGCAGGAGGCCCATGGCGGCCATGGAGGTGACGGACTTGCCGCACCCCGACTCCCCCACCACCGCGAGGACTTCACCGGGGGCGAGGTCGAACGAGACGGAGTCGACGGCGTGCACGGTCCGGGTGGCGGAGCGGAACGACACCGACAGGTCGCGCACGCTCAGCACGGGCGGCACCCCTGCCGGGCCGCCGGTGCCGGTGGGTTCTGTCACGGAGCCGGTGTTCATCGGGTGCCTCCCCGGGGGTCGAGGACGTCGCGCAGCCCGTCGCCGAGCAGGTTGAAGGCGAGCGTGGCGGCGACGATCGCCAGCCCGGGGAAGACCGCCAGCCAGGGCGCGGGGGCGAGGAAGGACTGCGCGCCGGAGAGCATCACGCCGAGTGAGGGTTCGGGTGGCTGGACTCCCAGGCCCAGAAAGCTGAGCAGCGCCTCGCCGATGATGGCGGTGGGGATGCCGACCGTGGCCTGGACGATGAGCGCGGAGGACGCGTTGGGCAGGATGTGGCGGCCGAGGACGGTGGTGTCGCCGCCGCCGCTCGCCACCGCCGCCGCCACGTAGTCGGTGTGTTTCAGCCGGAGCGTCTCGGCGCGACTGATCCGGATGACGGCGGGGATCTGCGCGATCCCGATGGCGATGGTCGCGTTGGTCAGCGAGGGGCCGAGGACGGCGGCGAGGCCGACCGCCAGCACCAGGAAGGGAAAGGCCAGCATCGTGTCGGTGAGCCGGGAGACCGCGCTGTCCGCGAACCGGCCGTAGTACCCGGCGAGCAGTCCGAGCGGTACGCCGACCACGAAGGCGAACGCCACCGCGACCACACCGACCTGGAGCGAGGCGCGTGCGCCGTACATCATGCGGGAGAGCTGGTCGCGGCCGAGGTCGTCGGTGCCCAGCCAGTGCGAGAGGCCGGGCGGGGCGAGGACGTCGGTGAAGTCCGGCCGGGCCGGGTCGTACGGGGCGATCAGCGGGGCGAGGAGTCCGGCCAGCACGAACACCGCCGCGATGACGGAGCCGGTGAGCGCGAGCCGGTTCGCCCGCAGGGCCCGCATCCGGGGGCCACTCGTCGCGGCCCTCGTGGCGTACACCGCCGCCGCGGCCGGTCCGCGCACCGTACGGACGGGTGGGGTCACCGGGCACCTCCGAGCCTGATGCGCGGGTCGATCACCGAATAGACCGTGTCGACCAGCAGGTTGATGAGGATGTACGCGGCGGAGGTGCACAGCACCACGGCTTGCAGCGTCGCGTAGTCGCGGGTGAAGACGGCGTCGATGGTGAGCTTGCCGAAGCCCGGCAGGACGAAGATCTGTTCGGTGACGACGGCGCCGGAGATGAGGTGGCCGAGCTGGAGGCCGAGCACGGTCACCACCGTGACCAGGGAGTTGCGCAGGGCGTGTCCGCCGATGACCTGACGCCGCGTCAGACCTTTGGCGCGTGCGGTACGGACGTAGTCGGCGGAGAGCGAGTCGAGCATGGCGGCGCGGGTCTGGCGCATCACGACCGCCGCGAGTCCTGATCCGAGCACGATCGAGGGCAGCACCATACGGCGCAGGTTGTCGAGCGGGTCGGTGGCGAACGGCACGTAGCCGGAGGCCGCGAAGACGGGCAGGGCGATGGCGAAGGTGAGCACCAGCACGATGCCGAGCCAGAAGGTGGGCACGGAGAGCCCGAGCAGGGCGATGGCGTTGGCGAGCCACTCCTCGGGCCGGCCGCGCCGTACGGCGGCGACGACCCCGGACCCGATACCGACGACGATGGCCAACAGCAGTGAAAGCGCGGCGAGTTCGAGGGTGACGGGCAGCGCCTCGGCGATGGCGTCGGCGACCGGAAGACCCGTACGGGAGGAGGTGCCCAGATCGCCGGTGAGGGCGTGCCCGACGTAACGCCCGTACTGGACGGCGATGTTGTCGTTCAGCCCGTAGCTCTCCCGGACAGCGGCCAGCGCCTCGGGGCTGCGCTCCTCCCCGGCGAGGGCGAGTGCGGGGTCGCCGGGCAGCGCCCTGATGCCCGCGAAGACGACGACACTGACCAGGAAGAGGGTGATCAGGGACTGGCGCAGCCGGGTGAGCAGATGGCGGGTCATCGGGCGTATCCGGCGGTCGCGACGCGGACGAGTCCGTCGCCGTAGATCCGTACCCCGGCGACCGCCTTGGTGGCGACGGCGTAGTTCTTCTGCCGGTAGACATAGATGAGGGCGTGTTCGGCGTTCACCCGGCGCGTCAACTCCTGGTAGATCCTGGTGCGTTCGCCGGGGTCGGCCTCGGTGCGGCCCCGGGCGACCAGTGCGTCGATGCCTGGGTCGGAGACCCCGTACGCGTTCATCGCGCCCTGGGTCCTGAGGAAGCTCGCGATGTTGCCGTCCGGGTCGAGCCGCCCCGACCAGCCGCTGGTGAACGCGTCGAAGGCGCCGTTGTCGGTCTCCTCCAGCAGCGTGGCGTACTCGGTGGGGCGCAGGGTGACCGCGAAGCCCGCCTCCTTGGCCATGGCCTGGACGACCTGGCCCAGCCTGCTGGACTCGGGGGTGGTGGAGACCTTCAGCTCCATCCGTACGGGCGTCCTCACCCCCGCCTCCGCCAGCAGCCGCCTGGCCCGCTCGGCGTCCCGCTTCGGGCACCGCGCGGGGTCCACGCCGGGTGCGATGGCGGAGCCGGGCGAGACGGGGCCGCAGGCCGGTTCGTACATCCCCTGGAAGACGACCTTGTTGATCAGCTCCCGGTCGAGGGAGAGCGCGAACGCCTCACGGACCCGGACGTCCCGCGCGATCGGGGTGTCGATCCTCCCCGGCTTCTCACCGAGCCCCTTCACATTGCCGACGTTGAGGCCGATGCCCTGGTAGCCGAGGGACGGCGAGTTGAAGACCTGGAGCTTCGGCTCGGTCTGCGCGCCCCGGACGTCGACGGGGGCCATCTGGTCGCCGACCTGGATGTCGCCGGAGCGCAGATTGGCGAGGCGTACGGTGCCGTCGGGGATGGGCTTGTAGATCACGCGGTCGAGGCGGACCCGGTCCGCGTCGTAGTAGCGGGGGTCCTTCCGGAGCACGATCCGGTCGCCGCCGACCCGCTCGACGAAGCGGAACGGCCCGACGCAGGAGGGGTGGTTGGTGAAGTCCTTGCCGTACTTCTTCAGCGCGGCCGGGGACATGACCATCCCGGACCGGTCCGCGAGCACCCCGGTGAGCGGCACGTACGGCTGCTTGAGGGTGATGCGTACGGTGTCGGGCCCGGTGGCCTCCACCCGCTCCAGCGGGGCGAGTTCGGTGGCACGGGCGGAGCCCGGCAGATCGCGGTGGCGCAGCAGGGAGCCGACGACGGCGCGGGCGTCGAGCCGGGTGCCGTCGCTGAACCGGGCGTCACCGCGGACCCGTACGGTGACGGTACGGCCGTCGGCCGAGACCGCGGGCAGCGCGGTGGCGAGCTGCGGGACGATCGTCCCGTGCTGGTCGATGTCGTACAGCTTCTCGCACATGCCCGCGAAGACGGTGCGGCCGACGAGGGTCTGGGCGAGGCTCGGATCGAGCTTGTCGGGGTCGGCGTTGAGCGCGACGGTGAGGGTGCCGCCGTCGCGTACGGGCCGGTCGTCGGTCATCCGTACCCCGCCGGCCCCGGTCTCGGAGGACTGGAGCGAGGCGCAGCCGGAGAGGAGCAGCGTCAGAGCGAGGGCCAGGGCGTGGGGTGTTCGGCGCACGAGATTCTGCCTCCCGCCGGGAGCCGATCAAGGAATACCGCCGACCGTATTTCGCATACATACCCACGACAAGGGCGAGGCCCGCGCTCGGCCGGTGTTTTCGATGAAGATCGGGTAACCCGGCACGGCAATTCGGGCGCCGTCGCCCATTCGGGCGGCCTCGCCCCTCCGGAAGACGCCGCCCGTGGCGCCGGATCTGATCCGCATCGGCTCCGGACCGGCTCCGGACCGGCGCCCGTCAGACCGTGAAGAGCCGGCCGATGTCCGCGAATGCCTTGAACTCCAGGGCGTTTCCGGCCGGGTCGAGGAAGAACATCGTCCACTGCTCGCCGGGCTCGCCCTCGAAGCGGACGTGGGGCTCGATCACGAACTCCGTGCCGGCCGCGGTCATCCGGGCCGCGAGGTCCTTGAACTCCTCGACGGGCAGGACGAGTCCGAAGTGCGGCACCGGCACCTCGTGTCCGTCGACGGGGTTGGTGCCCGCGACGCCGTCCCGGGGAGCCCCCGAGGGGCCGTCGCCGACCTGGTGGGTGACGACCTGGTGGCCGCCGAAGTTCCAGTCGATCCACCGGGTGTCGGACCGGCCTTCGGCGAAGCCGAGCACGCCGCCGTAGAACCTCCGGGCGGCCTCGATGTCGTCGACCGGGACGGCGAGGTGGAAGGGTGCGAGAGCCATGCGCTGTCTCCTTGCCTCAAGGGGGACGGAGCCGACGGGCGGATCCGACGGCAGGACGGGTGGTGGGGGGCCCGGTCGCCACCGGGCCGTGGGTCATGGACGGTCGAGATAGGCCAGACCGGGGTGTTCGGCGCGGTAGCCGTCCAGGAGCCGGTGGGCGACGGAGACCGAGTCCACCAGCGGGTGCAGCGCGAAGGCCGCGACGGCCGAGGCGCGCGAACCGCTCTCGGCGGCGGCCAGCACCTCGCGCTCGACCGCCTTGACCGCGCAGACCAGTCCGGTGGCGTGGTACGGCAGCGGGGCGACGGCGACGGGGTGCGCGCCGTCGCCGTCCACCAGGCAGGGCACCTCGATGACGGCGTCGGCGTCGAGCGCAGCGAGGGTGGTCCGGTTGCGGACGTTGAGGATGAGCGTGGTGCGTTCGTCGCGGGCGACGGCCCGCATCAGCGCGAGCGCGACCTGCTCGTAGCCGCCGGACTCCAGATCGGCGTCGTCCCGCTCACCGGCCCCCGCGGTCTCGCGGTTCTCCGCCATGTACGTGGCCTCGCGCTCGGCGCGGGTACGGTCCCAGGTGCGCAGCGCGGGGGCGCCGGGGCGGGCCACCTCCTCGTAGAAGCGGGCCTGCTGGTCCCGGAGGAAGGCGCCGCGGGTCTGCTCGGCCTGCTGGTAGGCGAGGACGGCCTCACGATTGAAGTAGTAGTAGTGCAGGTACTCGTTGGGGACGGCGCCGAGCGAGCGGAGCCAGTCGGCGCCGAAGAGTTTGCCCTCCTCGAACGAGCCGAGGGCGTCGGGGTCGGCGAGCAGCCGGGGCAGTTCGTCGCGGCCGTCGACGCGCAGTCCGCGCAGCCAGCCGAGGTGGTTGAGGCCGACGTAGTCGATCCACGCGCGGTCGGGGTCGGCGCCGAGCACCCGGGCGACCCGGCGGCCCAGGCCGACGGGCGAGTCGCAGATGCCGATGACCCGGTCGCCGAGGTGGCGGGACATGGCCTCGGTGACCAGTCCGGCCGGGTTGGTGAAGTTGATGACCCAGGCGTCCGGCGCGAGGCGCGCCACCCGCCGGGCGATGTCGACGGCGACAGGCACGGTGCGCAGCCCGTACGCGATGCCGCCCGCGCCGACCGTCTCCTGGCCGAGGACGCCCTCGGCCAGCGCGATCCGCTCGTCCGCCGCGCGCCCTTCGAGCCCGCCGACGCGGATCGCGGAGAAGACGAAGTCGGCGCCGAGCAGCGCCTCGTCCAGGTCGGTCGTGGCGGTCACGGCGGGCGCGTCGGGGACGTCCCTGGCCTGTTCGGCGAGGACCCGGGCGACGGCTCCGAGCCGGCCGGCGTCCAGGTCGTGGAGGGTGACCTGGGTGACCCTCCCCTCCGCGTGGTCGCCGAGGAGAGCGCCGTACACCAGAGGGACCCGGAACCCGCCGCCGCCGAGAATCGTCAGCTTCACACCCGCACCACTTTCACACCGGCCTCCGTGAGCACGGCGTGTGCGGCCGGGCCCGCGGGGGCGTTGGTCACTCGTACGGGACCATCTTCGCGCCCGTACGCCGGGACGGCGGGGTCAGGACCAGATACACCGCCAGGGAGGCCGCGAGTCCGACCGCCCAGCCGTAGTCCGCGAGCGGCTTGAGGAAGGGGATCAGGCCGTCCTCGGGGAAGGGGCCCTTCCCTGGCGCGGAGTGGGAGCCGCCCACCGCCAGCACACCGCCGACGACGAAGGCGAGCACGGCCCGCGGGTTCCAGCCGCGCGTGTACCAGTACGGTCCGCCGGGCCGGTAGAGGGCGGCGAGGTCGAGCACGGTGCGCCGGACGATCCAGTAGTCGGCGATCAGGATGCCCGCGACCGTACCGAGCAGCCCGCCGACCAGTCCGAGCCAGGTGAAGATGTACAGCTCGGGGGTGGCGGTGAGTTTCCACGGCATGATCAGGACGCCGACGACCCCGGTGATCAGCGCGCCCGTACGGAAGTTGATGATCTTCGGGGCGAGGTTGGCGAGGTCGTAGGCCGGGGAGACGACATTGGCCGCGATGTTCACCGAGATCGTCGCGACGAGCACCGTCACCAGCGCGAACACCAGCCCGAAGACATTGTCCGTCTTCGCCGCCAGCTCGACCGGGTCCCAGACGGCGGCGCCGTACACCGCCTGCGATCCGGAGGTGACGAAGACCGAGAGCAGCGCGAAGAGCGTCATGGTCGTGGGCAGGCCGAGCGTCTGTCCCCAGATCTGGGCGCGCTGGCCGGCGCCGAAGCGGGTGAAGTCGGGGATGTTCAGCGACAGGGTGGACCAGAACGCGATCATCCCCATCAGCGAGGGGAAGAAGACGGGCCAGAACTCCGCGCCCCAGCCCAGTTCGGACGGCTGGTCGAGCAGTGGGCCGAGACCGCCCGCCTTGACGGTGATCCAGACCAGCAGGACCAGCGCGCCGACGATCACGAAGGGCGCCGCCCAGTTCTCGAACCGCCGCAGGGTGTCCATCCCCCGGTAGATGATGGCGAGTTCGAGCGCCCAGAAGAGCAGGAAGCAGAGCCAGAGCGTCCAGGGCTGGCCGCCGATCCGCGACGCCTCCGCCCAGCCGCCGAAGATCTTGCCGAGCAGGACGAAGATGCCCTGCCCGCCGATCCAGGTCTGGATCCCGAACCACGCGCAGGCGACGGCGGCGCGGATCAGCGCGGGCAGATTGGCGCCGCGCAGCCCGAACGAGGCGCGGGCGAGCACCGGGAAGGGGATGCCGTACTTCGGCCCCGCGTGCCCGGTCAGCAGCATCGGCAGGAGCACGATCACATTGGCCAGCGCGATCGTGAGGACCGCCTGCTTCCAGTCCATGCCCAGGGTGACCAGGCCGGACGCCAGCAGCCAGGACGGGATGTTGTGCGCCATACCGACCCAGAGGGCGGCGAAGTTGTACGTCGTCCAGCGGCGCCGCGCCACCGGGACGGGCAGCAGGTCGGCGTTGGCGAAGCGGCTGTCCTCGGGGACCGCGCCGGGCGGCAGCTCGACGCGGCCCTGGGGGTCGGTTATCGGTCCCTCGGCGGAGGGAGCGGGCGGTACGGTCGCGGTCATGACGGCGGGACCCTTCGTTCGAGGGCGGGTGTCGGGGACGTCGAACGAGGCCGTGCGGGCGGGGAGTTACGCGGAGGGAGCGGGCGGGGAGACCGGGCCGACGGGGCCGGGACCGGTCCTGGAACAGCGACCGGTCGGTCCTGAAAAACAGCGACCGGTCGGTCCTGAAAAACAGGGACCGGTCAGTCCTGGAACGCCGGGATGATCTCCGCGCCGTACGCGTCGATCGTCGCCTCCTTCGCGTCGTGCATGTCGTAGAGGGCGAACTGGTCGACGCCGAGCGCGCGCAGCGCCTTCAGCTTCTCGATGTGCGCCTCCACCGGGCCGAGCAGGCAGAAGCGGTCCACGATCTCGTCGGGGACGAAATCGGTCGACGGGTTGCCGGTCCGGCCGTGGTGGCTGTAGTCGTACCCCTCGCGCTGCTTGATGTACGTGGTGAGCGCGTCCGGTACGAGCCCGGAGTGCTCCCCGTAGCGCGACACGAGGTCGGCGACGTGGTTGCCGACCATCCCGCCGAACCACCGGCACTGCTCCCGCGCGTGGGCGAGGTCGTCGCTCACATAGGCGGGCGCGGCGACACAGATGGTGATCGCGTCCGGGTCGCGTCCGGCGTCGGAGGCCGCCGTGCGGACGGCCTTGATCATCCACTCGGTGAGGAACGGATCGGCGAGCTGGAGGATGAACCCGTCGGCCTTCTGCCCGGCGAGCGCCAGCGCCTTGGGCCCGTACGCCGCCATCCACACGGGCAGTTTCCCGTCCCGTACCCACGGCAGCCGCAGTGTCTTCCCGTCGACGGTGGTCTCGCGGCCCTCGGCCAGGTCGCGGATGACGCCCATCGACTCGCCCAGGGTGGCGAGGGTGTTGGGCTTGCGGCCCGCGACGCGCAGGGCGGAGTCACCGCGGCCGATGCCGCACACGGTGCGGTTGCCGTACATCTCGTTGAGCGTGGCGAAGGTGGAGGCGGTCACCTCCCAGGTCCGGGTGGACGGGTTGGTGACCATGGGGCCCACGGTCAGGGTGGTGGTGTGTTCCAGGATGCGGCTGTAGATGACGAACGGCTCCTGCCAGAGCACGGCCGAGTCGAAGGTCCAGCCGTACCGGAAGCCGTTGCGCTCCGCGCGCCGCATGAGGTCGACGACGGCGGAGGCGGGCGGGTCGGTCTGGAGGACGAGTCCGAAGTCCATGGCTGTCGCTCCTGGGTTCAGTCGAGGTACTGGCAGAGAGAGCGGGGGGTGTACTGGCCGTGTCCGGCCCGTCCGGTGAACTGCCGCCGGTCGATGACGAGTTCGCCCCGGGAGAGCACCGTCTCGACCTGGCCGGTGAGCCGCTTGCCCTCGTACGCGGAGTAGTCCACGGCCATGTGGTGGGTCTCGGCGGAGACGGTCTGCTCGGTGTGCGGGTCGTAGATGACGACATCGGCGTCGGCGCCCGGCGCGATGGTGCCCTTGCGCGGGTAGAGACCGAACATCCGGGCGGGGGCCGCGCAGGCGATGTCGATCCAGCGGCGCCGGGTGATGTGCCCCTCGACCACGGCCTGGTGGAGCAGGTCCATGCGGTTCTCCACGCCGGGCAGCCCGTTGGGGATCTTGGAGAAGTCGCCGCGGCCCATCTCCTTCTGTCCGGAGAAGCAGAACGGGCAGTGGTCCGTGGAGACCACCTGGAGGTCGTCGGTGCGCAGCCCGCGCCAGAGGGCCGCCTGATGGTCCTTGGGCCGCAGCGGGGTGGAGCAGACGTACTTGGCGCCCTCGAAGTCCGGTTCGGCCAGGTTGTCGGTGGAGAGGAAGAGGTACTGCGGACAGGTCTCGCCGAAGACGGGCAGCCCCTTGTCGCGGGCGGCGGCGAGTTCGGCGACGGCCTCCTCGGCCGAGACGTGCACGACGTAGAGGGGGGCGTCCGCGACCCGCGCGAGCTGGATCGCGCGGTGGGTGGCCTCGGCCTCCAGCAGGACCTTCCGTACCTCGCCGTGGTAGCGCGGGTCGGTGTGTCCGGCGGCCAGGGCCTGTTCGACGAGGACGTCGATGGCGATGCCGTTCTCGGCGTGCATCATGATCAGCCCGCCGTTGTGCGAGGCGCGCTGCATGGCCCGCAGGATCTGCCCGTCGTCGCTGTAGAAGACGCCCGGATAGGCCATGAAGAGCTTGAAGCTGGTCACGCCCTCCTGGACGAGGAGGTCCATCTCCTTGAGCGAGCTCTCGTTGACGTCCGCCATGATCATGTGGAAGCCGTAGTCGATGGCGCAGTTGCCGTCGGCCTTGGCGAACCAGGCGTCGAGCCCCGCGCGCAGGGCCTGGCCCGGGGACTGGATGGCGAAGTCGACGAGGGTGGTGGTGCCGCCCCAGGCGGCGGCGCGGGTGCCGGTCTCGAAGGTGTCCGCGGCGAAGGTGCCGCCGAAGGGCATCTCCATGTGGGTGTGCGCGTCGACACCGCCCGGGATGACGTACTTGCCGGTGGCGTCGATCGTACGGCCGGCGGTCCAGCCCGCGGCCACGTCGGAGCCGTGCGCGGCGAGGGCGACGATCCTGCTGTCCTCGATCAGGACATCGGCGTGGGTCTCGTCGGCGGCGGTGATGACGAGCCCGCCGCGGATCAGGGTGCGGGTGCTGCTCATGCTGGTGGCGCTCCCTTTCGTACGGTCGGTGGGAGGGGGGAGGGGCGGGTGCGGTCCGGCCGGGCCCGGCCGTCGTACGTGGCCGTGCCCGGCCGGACGCTCGGTCGGACCGTCGCGCGGTCGGGCGGGGCGGCCGGAGTGTGGAATCAGACGCCCCGCAGGGCCTGTTCCAGGATCTCGGCGCCCTCTTCGGCCTCGGCGACGGTCAGCGACAGCGGCGGGGCGATCCGCAGCACGCTGGTGTTGTGGCCACCGCCCTTGCCGAGCAACAGCCCGCCCTCGCGGGCCGCTTCGAGTACGGCCGAGGCCGTCCGCGGCGCCGCCTCGCCGGTCGCGGGGTTGATCAGCTCGATACCGATCATCAGCCCCCGGCCGCGCACCTCGCGTACGGAGTCGACACACGCGCCGATGGCCCGCAGCCGCTCGATGAGCAGACCGCCGACCCGGCGGGCGTTGCCCTGGAGGTCGTGCTCCTGGAGGTACGAGAGGTTGGCGAGGCCGGCCGCCATGGTGACGGGGCTGCCGCCGAAGGTCGAAATGGAGTTGGAGTCCAGGCAGTTCATGATGTCGGCGCGGGCGACGACCCCGCCGATGGACATGCCGTTGCCGATGCCCTTGGCGAAGGTGAGCAGGTCCGGCGGGCCGTTCCCGGCGTGCGCCTGCCACCCCCAGAAGTGGTCCCCGGTGCGGCCCCAGCCGGTCTGCACCTCGTCGCTGATCCACAGGATGCCGTGACGGTCGAGGACTTCGCGGAACGCGGCGTACAGCCCGTCCGGCGGGGCGGTGAACCCGCCGACGCCCTGCACCGGTTCGGCGATCAGCGCGGCGGGGGTACGGGTGTGGCCGAGCAGGTCCTCCAGGTCGGCGACGCACGCCTCGATGAACCGCTCGTCCGTGAGGCCCGCGTAGGGGCCGCGGTTACGGACGCCGCCGTGCACGTACAGCGTCTGGAGCGGGGAGAGCCCGGTGGGCGACCAGCCGCGGTTGCCGGTGATGGAGACGGTGGAGAAGGACCGGCCGTGGTAGCTGTTGCGCATCGCGAGGATCTGGCTGGAGCCGCGGTACGCGGTCGCCAGCATCAGCGCGGTGTCGTTGGCCTCGGTGCCGGAGGTGGTGAAGAAGACCCGGGCGTCCGGGATGCCGGACAACGCCGCGACGCGCTCGGCGAGTTCGACCATCGGGCGGTTGAGGTAGAGCGTGGAGGAGTGGATGATCCGGCCCGCCTGCTCGCTCACCGCCTTGGTGACCTCGGGGAGCGCGTGGGCGGTCATGGTGGTGAGGATGCCGCCGAAGAAGTCGAGGTAGCGGTTGCCCTCGGCGTCCCAGACATGGCGGCCCTCGCCGTGGCTGATCTCGATGGGCTCGTCGTAGTAGAGCGCGAGCCAGTCGGGCAGGACGGCGCGGTGCCGGTCGTGGAGGTCGCTCACGGCCGCACCAGCCCCTCGTACGCGTCGGGGCGCCGGTCCCGGTAGAACGCCCACTGCTGACGTACCTCGTCGATCAGCGCGAAGTCCAGGTCCCGTACGACCAGTTCCTCGGCCTTGTCGCTCGCGGGCTCGCCCACGAACTGGCCGCGCGGGTCGACGAAGTAGCTGGTGCCGTAGAAGTCGTTGTCGCCGTACTCCTCCTGGCCGACGCGGTTGATCGCGGCGATGAAGTACTCGTTGGCGACGGCGGCGGCGGGCTGTTCGAGCTGCCAGAGATAGCTGGAGAGACCGCGCGAGGTGGCGGACGGGTTGTACACGATCTCGGCGCCGTTCAGGCCGAGCTGGCGCCAGCCCTCGGGGAAGTGGCGGTCGTAGCAGATGTAGACGCCGACCTTGCCGACGGCGGTGTCGAAAACGGGCCAGCCGGCGTTCCCGGGCTTGAAGTAGTACTTCTCCCAGAACCCCTTGACCTGCGGGATGTGGTGCTTGCGGTACTTGCCGAGATACGTGCCGTCGGCGTCGATCACCGCGGCGGTGTTGAAGTAGAAGCCGGACTGCTCGACCTCGAAGACCGGGACCACCACGACCATGCCGGTCTCCCGGGCCAGCTCGCGCATCCTGGTGACGGTCGGCCCGTCCGGGACGGGCTCGGCCCAGCGGTAGTGCTCCGGCTCCTGCACCTGGCAGAAGTAGGGGGCGTTGAAGACTTCCTGGAATCCGATGATCTTCGCGCCCTGCCGGGCCGCCTCGCGGGCGTGCTCCTCATGCTTGGCGATCATGGATTCGGTGTCGCCCGTCCAGGTCGCCTGGACGAGTGCGGCGCGTACGACTCGGGCCACGAGCTGCTCCTTCGGCGGGTGCTTCGGCCAGCTCTACGCACGTAGATTTTGCGTAGGAGGAGAACGTAAGCCCCGGTTCACACGGGGGCAAGACCATCGTCGTTAACCCGCAGGGTCGAGTCTGTTTCACACCCGAGCGGTCGACATCGGGCCGCCCCGCTCAGGCCGGTGCGATTCCGGCCACCCGCAGAGCATGCACCACATCGCGCTCACGGGAGGCCGACACGGCGCGCGCCGCGTCGAGGAGCTGCGGTACGAGCCGGCGCGGATCGGGCGCGGCGACGAGCGCCGAGTCCTCCGGCGCACGCGCCTGTACGAAGGCGCTGAGCAGCGCACGCGCCTCGTGCGCGCGGCCCGCCTCGCCCAGCGCGAGCACGGCGTCGGTGATCTCCTCGGCCGGCCGGGAGACACCCTGGCGCAGCAACTGCCCGCAGTCGTCGTCGCGGCCGGCGACGGCGAGCGCCCCGGCCGCCGCGGCGAGCTGCGCGGGCGGCAGGAACGCCGCCTCCCAGAGCAGTTCGGCCCAGTCGGCGCCGAGGCCGGCGCGGTGCAGCTCGGCGGCGAGCAGAGGAAGCTGCTGCGGCGGGCGGCCCGCGGCCTCGCAGAGCACGACGTGCGCCTCGCCCGTCCGCCCCTCGGCGCGCAGCCTGCGCAGCTCGGTGACGGTCAGGACGGCGGCGCGGCGGTCCTCCGGCGAGGGCTCGGCGGGCGCTTCGCGCAGGGGTGCGACGGGCGCGCCGCCGAACCGGGCGCCGCGCGGGGTGGCGGGCGCGGCGGGCGGCGGCGCCGGGAGCAGGGGCGCGGGCGGCGGCTCCTCGGCCTCCTGGATCTCGTCCGCCTCGTCGACCTCGATCCCGGCGAAGCGGGCGCCGCGCGGTTTGCGCTTCTTCTGCTGGGCCTTGGGCCGGGGCGCGGCGGCGGCCTCGGCGGCGCCAGGACCGGCGTCGCCCTCGGCGGGGGCCGTGGCGGGGGCCGTCGTCCCTCCGGTACGGCGCCGGCCGCCCCAGAGCGTCCGGCCCCGCGCGGGCGCCTGCTCAGGGCTCGCGGGGGCCGCGAGGGCCACGGGAGCGGCGCCGGGAGCGGCGCTCGGACCGGGCAACGCCGCCATTCTGGCCTGGAGTTCGGCGCAGCGGGCGGTGGCGCGGGCGAGGTCGTCGCGGATCCAGGCCAGATCGTGGGTGAGCTGCTGCTCGCCGGGCGAACCCTCGGGCGTGGTACGGAGCAGCCGGACCAGTTCCTCGGCCCGGCCCGCCGCGTGCGTCCGGTCCCGGTCCGTCAGCCGCAGCCGTTCGGTGAGCGCCGCACCGCCGCCGGGGAGCCGGTCGTACGCCCCGGCGGAGGCGGAGTGGAGCCGTCGCGCCCGCTCGCGCTCCCCGGCGACGGCGTGGGTGTCGCGTCCGGCGGCGAAGTCCTGGAGCAGCGACTCCACCACGTCCCACGGCGGGATCTCGGTGCCGTCGAGGCAGGCCCGCAGACCGTCGGGGTCGCGGTGGAGGAAGACTCCGTACCAGCCGGCGCCGGGGTTCAGCAGCGTCGTCAGATCCGTTAAGTATCGCGCGAACGTCCCGATCTCCACCGGGAGTTGCCGCACCGCCATCGCTGTCTCGTCCCTCCCGTGCCGAAGAGAACACTCCGGTCCGAGGCATTCGACCTCAGTCGTGTTACGGGCCGAATACAGACAGTTTTCCGGGAGGGTGCGATGCGCTCAGTGTCCGGACGTCAGAAGGTGACGGCGATCCCGGTGTGCGGACGCTTGCCGCGCCGGACGATCCGGGCCGGCACGTCGACCAGCCAGAACTGCCAGGTGTACTTGCGCGCGACGAGCCGCAGGACCCGGTCCAGGTCCGCTCCTTCGAGCAGCCGCGCCGTGCCCTCGGCGGCCGGCGCGCCCGGGGCGATCCGCCCGCGTACGTCGCACGCCGCCACCACCGCACGGGGGTTGTTGCGGATGCGCTTGACCTTCCAGGAGTCGGAGCGGGTCCAGACGAACAGCTCTCCGCCGTCCACCGCGTGCCAGACGGGGGTGGCGACACCCGTCCCGTCCTTGCGGTAGGTGGTGAGGCTGACGTAGCGGCTGCGGGCGAGGTCGTCGAGGGTCGTCACGACCACGAGCCTACGCACTCCCCCGCGCTTCCCCCGCCATGTCCGCCCGGGCCACGGGCGCGTGGCGCCGGAGCGGCGCCGGGTGGGATCCGTCAGACGCGCCGGGCGGGGTCCGTCAGACCGGCACCGGCGAGCAGCTCGCCGCGATCCGGTCCATCGACAGCCCCAGCGCCGCGGCCAGCGCGGCCACCGTGAAGAAGGCGGGGGTAGGGGCGCGGCCGGTCTCGATCTTGCGCAGCGTCTCGGGGGAGAGTCCGGCGACGGCGGCCACCTCCACCATGCTGCGTGAGCCGCGCGCCTCGCGAAGCAGCCGGCCGAGTCGTTCGCCGCGCTCGCGCTCTTCGGTGGTGAGAGGGGTCCGTACCATTCCGTCATTGTAATACCGCCCCGGCGATTCCCGGGCACCCCGCCCACCGGTATTGTTATTGGAATGGTGGAGATCAAAACCGATGCGTCCCTGGACGCCATGCGCGGAGCGGGCCGGGTCGTCGCCCAGGCGCTCACAGCCGTACGGGAGGCCGCGGCCGTGGGGGTCGCGCTGCGCGCCCTCGACGAGACCGCCCGCGCCGTACTGCGCGAGGCGGGCGCCGGCTCGCCCTTCCTCGACTATCACCCCGACTGGGCGCCCACCCCCTTCCCCGCGGTCATCTGCGCCTCCGTCAACGACATGATCGTGCACGGCATCCCCGGCTCCTACCGGCTGGCCGACGGCGACCTCGTGTCGATCGACTGCGGTGCGGTCCTCGACGGCTGGGTCGGGGACTCGGCGGTCAGCTTCACGGTCGGCCGCGCCCGCCCGGACGACCTCCGGCTGATCGACACGTCGTACCGGGCGCTGGAGGCGGGTATCGCCGCGGCCCGGGTCGGCAATCGCATCGGCGACATCGCGCACGCGATCGGCCGGGTCTGCCGCGCGGCGGGGTACGGCATCCCCGCCGGTTTCGGCGGCCACGGCGTGGGCCGCACCATGCACGAGGACCCGGGCGTCCCCAACGAGGGCCGCCCGGGCCGCGGTATGCGGCTGCGCCACGGCATGGTGCTGGCGATCGAGCCGATGCTGACGAGCAGTGGTACGGACCGCTGCTTCACGGCCCGTGACGGCTGGACGGTCCGTACCCTCGACCGCAGCCGCGCCTCCCATGTGGAGCACACGGTGGCCATCACCGACGAGGGGCCGCGGATCCTGACGGCGCTCTGAGAACCAGCGGCCCCCGTACCGTACCGGCCGTTCCGCCCGTGCCGGTCAGTCCAGCGGCTCGATCCAGACGTTCCTGAAGCGGACCTTGTTGCCGTGGTCCTGGAGCCGGATCGCCCCCTTGGCCGCCGATTCGGCGTCGCCGGCGCCGGTCGGGCCGTCCACCGCCACGTTGTCGTGGACCTTCGTGCCGTTCCACACCACGGTGATCCTGGCGTCCTCGGTCTTCCGGCCCTCGGCGTCGAAACGGGCCGCGCGGAAGACGATGTCGTACGTCTGCCAGGTCTCGGGCGCGGTGGCGGCGTTCAGGTCGGCGGCCTTCTTGTTGTAGATGGACGCGGCCTCGTTCGCGGCCAGTTTCTCCACACCGAAGGAGTCCAGGATCTGGATCTCGTACCGCTCCTGGAGGTAGATGCCGCTGTTGCCGCGGTCCTGCCCGGTGACGTCGTCCGGCAGCTTCGGCACCCGGAACTCGGCGTGCAGCGCGAAGTCGCCGAACGCCTGTTTGGTCCGAATGTCGCCGCAGCACACCTCGATGGAGTTCTCGGCGGTACGCGGCCATTCCACACCGCGGCCGTCGGTGTGCTGCCAGGCGCTGGAGACGCTGCCACCGGAGAACAGGTCGATACGGCTGCCCGCCCCGCGCACCTCGATCATGTCGAGGTTGACATGGCCGGTGTCCTCGGGCCGGTGGGTGTACGTGACGGTGTTGCGGCCCTTGTTCAGGGTGAACCGTTCGGTCTTCGTGGACCAGCGGTTCCAGGCGCCGGTGGAGGGCAGACCGGTCTGCCGGGTCTGCCCGCCGTTGACACCGACGCCGATGGTCTTGGTGCCGGTGAAGGGGTCGGGGCCGTTGGCGTAGCGCAGCCCCACGTCGTAGCTGCCCTTCGCGGGTGCGTCGACCTCGAAGGTGACGGTGGCGCCCTCGGCGCCGAAGCCGTCGACGAAGCCGCCGCCGGTGTAGCCGGCGTGCTCGGTGTCGATGTCGGCCCCGCCGCTCAGGCGCCCCGACTCGGCGTCGTACGAGGTGACGGGCTGCTCGGGTCCCGGGCGGGCGTTCAGTGTGTACCAGGCTTCGGTGGACCAGAGTTGTTCACCCGCGGCCGAGGCGAACGGGCGCGGCGACCGGACGTGCACCACCCGGTCGGTCTTGAGGCCGGGGATGGTGAGCCGGACCTTGCGGCGGTCGTCGGACAGCCGGGCGGCCGTGACGGGCAGGACCTCCTGGTCGACCTTGGGGCCTCCGTACGCCGGGGTGGGCACGTAACGCCACTGCTCGACGGAGTAGGCGCCGCTCGTCAGCTTGGCGGCCGTCTCCTCCGACAGGGGCTGGGTGTAGGTGAGTTCGAAGCCGTCGCGGGTGGCGCGCATGGTCTTGACGTCGAAGGCGACCTTGCCGTTCGGGGTGAGTTTCTGGAGGCCGAAGCGGAGTTTGCCCTCCTGGCCCCAGTTTCCGTCGGCACCGAGACCGCCCGCGTAGATCGCACCGTCCGGTCCGGTGCTGATCCGGGTGATGCCGGCCTCCAGACCCTGCGTGTGCCGGAACACCGCGCCCTGGTACTCGCCCTTCACCTTCTCCAGGTCGGCGCGCTGGAGCCCGCCGTAGGTGACATCGCCGAAGAGCATCTGCCCGGCGAAGGGCCCCTTCTTCAACAGCATCGGCGTACTGGGCGAGTTGGCTATCTCGTTCTGCGGCAGCCAGAGCACCGGCTTGGTGACCGTACGGTCGTCGAACGGGCCGTCCGGCTCGGTGTAGTGGTTGAAGAACCGGTCCTTCTTGACATGGAGCAGCTTGGAGGCGGGCAGCCAGCCGCCCTGGTTGTCGGTGACGAAGAGTTCACCCTCCGGGCCCCGTCCGATCCCGTTCGGTGTACGGAGGCCGCCGGCCAGGTAACTGACCTTGCCCGTCTTCCTGTTCACCTTGACGGTGGTGCCGCGGTTTTCGGCGGGCTGCGGAACGGTCGTCGCGCCGCCGTAGTTGATGGCGACGGAGAGGTTCAGATAGAAGTCGCCGCGCTCGTAGAGCAGTCCGAAGGCGAACTCGTGGAAGTTCCCTCCGTACGGCCAGGAGGCGACCTTGCGGATCTCGTCAGCGGAGTTGACGCCCTCGGTGTCGGACAGCTCGGTCAGTTGATGCTTCTCCGAGACGTACAGCTTTCCTTCGACGTACTTGATCCCCATCGGCTCCTTCAGGCCGTCGGCGATCTTCGTGTAGGTGACCTTCTCCGGACCGGTGTCGCCTGTCACATGGTCGAGGACGTACACCTCTCCCTCGGTCTCGGTGCTGCCGCCCCAGGTGGTCACGGCGAGCCGGCCGTCCGGCAGCCAGTCCATCGCGGAGACCTGCGGCTCGAAGCCCTCGGGGCGCAGATCGGTGAGGGTGTAGCCGGGGTTGACCGAGGTCAGCGGGAGACCGTCGCCGGGGGTGTCGTAGGTTCCCTCGCACTCCTTGCGGCCGGGGGCGGTGACCCGGACGACTCCGGCGTCGGTGCTGAGCACGGAGTTGGGGACGAGGGTGAAGGCGTCGGCGCCCGGCGGCTTCCACTGGAGGGTGACCTGCTGGCCGCCGCCGCGGTCGAAGTGGTCGATCCGCAGGGGGTGGTAGCCGGGGAGGAGGGCGATCTCGCCGTCCTTGGGCTCGGCGCCGTGGAGTCCGTCGTGGTCGATGACCTTCTTGTCACCGATGAACAGCCGCGAACCGTCGTCACTGATCAGACGGAAGGCGTACGTACCGTCCGCGGGCACGTCGATGTTGCCGATGATCTGCGACACGAAGTTGTCGGTGAAACCGAAGCCGTCGGTGGAGGACCAGTCGACGGTGGGGATCAGCTTGTCGACGTTGGGGGTCTGGGCCGGTTTGAGGTCGCAGAGCTTGCTCAGCGGGGACTGGATGTCGAAGACCCGCAGGGTGACCCCGGGTTCCTGGGGCGGCAGGTCTCCGAAGGGTCTCTCGTCCGCCTCGGCGACCGGCGCCGCGAGGCCGCCGGTGAGGAGGGCCGCGAGGAACAGCCCGGCGATTCTCCGGGGGCTACGGCGATGGCTGGGGGCGCTCTGGTGCGTGCGGGGCGTCACTCTTCCTCCTGCTGTGCGCTGCGGGGCAGCGCGGCCGGGGACGGACCTTCCGTGCGAGAGCGACGCCCAGCGTACGAAGAGTGCCTCGAACCGTCCACACTTTGTCCACAACGAGTTGAAACTCGTGAGGCGGTGGGGGCGGGACGGCGCGGGCGGAGGGCCCGGACCGGCGGTCCGGGCCCTCCGCCCGCGGTGGAACGGGCTCTACGGACCCGGTGGATCAGCCCCTTCGGACCGGTGGATCAGGACCAGGTCAGGGCGTCCCGCCCGCCGGGCGGACGACCATCGCCGAGCCGCCTCCCCTGCGTACCTTCTCGGCCGCCGCCAGCCAGCGGCCGTCCGGCAGCCGCTGCACCCCGGTGGCCGCGCCGATCTCCGGGTTCTGGGTGAACGTGTGACCCAGCGCCTCCAGTTGCTGCCGTACGGGGCTGTTCCACAGCCCCGGCTCCAGCTCCGTGGAGGCCGCGTTGCGCTGGCTGGCCCGGGGCGCGGCGATCGCCTCGACCAGCGGCAGACCGCGGTCGAGCGTGCCCGTCAGCGTCTGGAGCACGGTGGTGATGATGGTCGCGCCGCCCGGCGAACCGACCGCCAGGACCGGCTTGCCGTGCCGGTCCAGGATGATCGTCGGGGAGATCGACGACCTCGGCCGCTTGCCAGGTCCCGGCAGGTTCGGGTCGTGGACCGCCGGGTTGGCCGGGGCGAACGAGAAGTCCGTCAGTTCGTTGTTGAGCAGGAAGCCCCGGCCCGGCACGGTGATCGCGCTGCCGCCCGTCGACTCGATGGTCAGGGTGTACGCGACGACGTTGCCCCACTTGTCCGCGGCGGTGAGATGCGTGGTGTTCTCGCCCTCGAACGTGGTCGGCGCCGCGGTGCCGCCCGGCGCGCACGGCGTCGGGTCGCTCGGATCGCCGGGCGCCAGGGGGCTCTTGAGGACCGCGTCGTCCTTGATCAGGCAGGCGCGGGAGTCCGCGAAGCGCCGCGAGAGCAGTCCCTTCGTGGGGACGTCCTCGAAGGCCGGGTCGCCGACCCAGCGGCCCCGGTCGGCGAAGGCGATCCGGCTCGCCTCGATGTAGCGGTGCAGGTACGCGGCCTGCGTCGCCTTCGAAAGGTCCGTACGGGCAAGGATGTTGAGCGCCTCGCCGACGCTCGTACCGCCGGACGAGGAGGGCGCCATGCCGTACACGTCGAGACCGCGGTAGGTGACCTTGGTCGGTGCCTGGCGCTTCGTGCGGTACGTGGAGAGGTCCCGCGCCGTCAGGTCGCCGGGGCGCACCGTGCGGCCGGCCGCCGGGTCGACCGGGGGTGTGCGGACCGTACGGACGATGTCGCGGCCCAGGGCGCCCCGGTAGAGCACTCCGGTGCCCTCGCGGCCCAGCTCCCGGTACGTACGGGCCAGGTCGGGGTTCTTGAAGACCGAGCCCACGACGGGCAGTTGGCCGCCGGGCAGGAAGAGCTCGGCGGTGTCGGGGAAGTCGGCGAACCGCTCCTGGTTCGACTGGGTCTGCGAGCGGAAGGTCGCGTCGACCGTGAAGCCGTCCTTCGCCAGCCGCTCCGCGGGCTTCAGCACCTGCCCGAGCGACCGGCTGCCCCACGCGTCGAGCGCGGTGTCCCAGGTGGCCGGGGTGCCGGGGGTGCCGACGCCGCGTCCGCTGGTCACGGCCTCCGCGAACGGGATCGGCTTGCCGTTCTCCAGGAAGAGCGAGCTGTCGGCGGAGGCCGGCGCGGTCTCCCGCCCGTCGATGGTGTGCACCGTACGGGACCTGGCGTCGTAGTAGACGAAGTAGCCGCCTCCGCCGATGCCCGCGGAGTACGGCTCGGTGACCCCGAGGGCGGCGGCGGTGGCGACGGCCGCGTCCACGGCGTTGCCGCCCTTCCTGAGCACCTCGATGCCCGCCGCCGAGGCGTCGGCGTCGACGCTGGCGACCGCTCCCCCGTACCCCGCCGCGACCGGCACCTTCACGGGCGGGCCCGTCCGTTGCGACACCGCCGTGGGCGCCGAGGGCGGCGCGGCGGCGCCGACCGAGAGCAGCGCGGCGGCGACGGCCATGAGGGAGACATTCCGCACGGCGGAGCGACGCATCAGGTACCTCCAGTCAGCGGTGGGGCCAGTCGGCGACTGTCCGCGCGCAGCGTAACCGCCGCGCACCGGCGTCGTCAGGACCGCCTCTCTGACACGGGCGCGTGGTCCGGCTACGATGCGCGCCCATGAATGACGACATACGCAACATCGTGCTCGGCGTTGTCGCCGCCGGGGTCAGCGCCGCGCTGGGCTGGCTCGCCCGCACCGCTCTCTGGCAGCGCAGACTGCGCAGGAAGCAGGCGTTCTTCGGGCTGCCCAGCAACTCCGAGTGCCTGCTGGTCGTCAACCGCAAGGCGGGCAGCGACGGCGCCGTCCACCGCCACGACGTCTCCGCGCTGCTGGAACTCTCCGCGCTGATCAAGGACTGCGGCGCGCACGCCGACATCGTCCAGCACGACACCGCGCGCCAGGGGTTCGGGGAGCGTACGGAGTTCTGCCTCGGCGGCCCGTCGACCAATCGGCGGATGGCGGCCCATCTCACCTCCCTGCTGCCCGGGGTGCGGGTGACCACCGACTCCGATCAGGTGGCCGAGCACGGCGCCTTCCGGATCGGGACGGAGCGGTATCTCGCGGAGGCGGGGGTCCTGGAGTACGTCCTGCTGGCGCGGCTGACCGTCGGGGAGGGCGCGCGGCCCGTCTTCCTCTGCTGCGGCCAGCGGGCCATCACCAATCAGGCGGCCACGCGCTATCTGGCCCGCCATCACGAGCGGCTGACGCGCAAGTACGGCACGGATTCGTTCTGTCTGCTGCTGAAGGTGGTGAACTCGGAGGCGTACGGCCCCGATGTGGTGGAGCTGGTCGCCGATGTGACGCGCGCGGCCCGGACCCCACTGCCGGAGCCCGCCCCGGCGACCGGGCCCGCCGAGTAGGCGTGCGGCCCGAGCACAACCCGACCGGCGGACAGCTGACCTTCCCCCCGTGCGCCGGCCGCCCGTCGTCTCCGCCGGGTACCGCCGCCGTACGAGAAGTGATCTCCGGCTGTCTGCCGGGCGGGCCACTGCCCTGCGCTACTGCCCGCCCGGCAGCAGCGTCCCTGGTGCGGCCGGGGCGGCTCCCACGGCCTCGGTTCTCGGGTTGTGCCGCTGACGCCCGGCCAGCCAGTGGGCGAACCAGGAGAGCAGCATGCACATCCCGATGTAGATCGGCGAAATCACCATCACCACAGGGATGAACGGCAAATCGTAGTCGAGATTCGAGGCGATGAGCTTGCCGGCATGGAGGAACTCCTCGTAGGTGATGAGATAACCGAGCGATGTGTCCTTGAGAGCGACCACCAACTGGCTGATGATCGTGGGCAGCATGGCGCGGACCGCCTGCGGCACCAGCACGTACGTCATGACCTGCGTCTTGCGCATGCCGAGCGCGTACGCCGCCTCCCCCTGACCGCGCTCCACCGCGTGGACTCCGGTACGGAAGACCTCGGCGAGCACGGAGCCGTTGTAGAGCGTCAGACCCGCCACCAGCGCGGGCAGGGCCTGCACCTTCAGCGCCACGAAGATGAAGAAGATCATCACCAGTACGGGCATGGCCCGGAAGAACTCGACCAGTACGGTGGCGAGCCAGCGCACCGGCCGGTGCGCGGAGAGCCGGCCGCAGGCGAGGACCGCGCCGAGCGCGAGCGAGAGCACCGCCGCGTACCCGAACGCCTTGAGGGTGTTGGCGAGTCCACGCAGCAGCAGGTCCTGGATCCCCTGGTACGTGAAGGGGTCCCACTTGACGGCGGTGAACTGGCCGGTGTCGAAGAGCAGATAGAGCAGCCAGCCGATCAGCGCGGCGATCACGGCCGTCGACACCAGCCCGTAGGTGCGGTGCCGGCGCCGGGTGCGGGGACCGGGGATGTCGTAGAGGGCGGTCGATTCACTCATCGGGCGACTCCCCAGCGCTTCTCCATCACGTTGAACAGCGCGCTGATGGTCAGGGTGATGAGGAGATAGCCCACAGCGATCCAGACGAACGACCAGACGATGTTGTAGCCCCTCTCGCTGAGGACCTTGTAGGTGCCGAGCAGTTCGGTGACGCTGAACGCGCCCGCGATCGCGGAGTTCTTGGCCAGCGCGATCAGCGTGGAGCCGATGGGCGGGATGACCGTACGGAACGCCTGCGGCAGGACCACGTCACCGAGCGTCTGACCGAAGCTCATGCCGAGGCTGCGGGCCGCCTCGCCCTGCCCCTTGTGGACGGTGTTGATGCCGGAGCGCAGCACCTCGCAGATGAACGCGGAGGTGTAGCAGCCGAGGGCGAGGACCGCGAAGAGCTGGAAGGGCAGGACGAGTCCGAAGCGCGGCAGCCCGAGGACGACGGCGAAGAAGAGCAGCGTCAGCGGGGTGTTGCGCAGCACGGTGACCCAGACGGTGCCCAGCGCGCGCAGGGAGCGTACGGGCGACACCCGGAACGAGGCCATGAGGAAGCCGAGGGCGAGTGCCAGCAGCGAGGCGTAGACGGTCAGTTCGACCGTGCCGAGGAAACCCTCCCCGTAGAGGGCGAAGTTGTCGGTGAGTACGTTCATGGCGCGGCCTCAGCTCGCCGGGTAGCGGTCGATGGGCGGGGGCGGGGTCGCCTTGCGGCCGGAGAGGCCGAGGGTCGCGTCGTACGCCTTCTGCCAGTCGCCGTCGCGCTCGTGGACGGCGAGGGCGTCGTCCAGCGCGAGGCGCAGGGCGTTGTCGGAGCGGGGGACGCCGATGCCGTACGGCTCCTTGGAGAAAGGCTTGCCGACGACCTTCAGCTCCTTGGGCACCTTGGCCGCGTACCCCTGGAGGATGGTGTCGTCGGTGGTGACGGCGGCGACCTGGAAGGTCAGCAGGTTGTCCACGCAGACGGAATAGGTGTCGTACCCGACGAGCTGGACGCGCGGGTAGTCCTGCTGCATCCGCTGGTACGGGGTGGAGCCGGAGGCGGAGCAGACGCGCTTGCCGTCGAGGTCCCGCGGCCCCTCGATGCCGTGCTCGTCGGTCCGTACGAGGAGGGACTGGCCGGCCATGTAGTAGGGACCGGCGAAGCCGACGAGCTTCTTGCGGTTGGCGTTGATGGTGTACGTGCCGACGTAGTAGTCGATCTGCCCGTTCTGGAGGGCGGTCTCGCGGTTCGCGGAGGCGATGGTGCGGAAGCGGATGGTTTTCGGGTCGAAGCCGAGGGACGCCGACATCATCTTGGCGATCTCGATGTCGAAGCCGGAGTAGACGCCGGTGGCGGGGTCCTTCTCGCCCATGTACGGCTGGTCCTCCTTGGCCCCGACGATCAGGTAGCCGCGGCGCTTGGCCTTCTCCCAGGTGGGCGAGGAGGGCAGCCGGAAGCCCTGGTCGACGTGGTAGCGGGGCAGCGCGTCGGGCCGGGGGCCCTTCACGGGCGGGCTGCCGGCCTTGCCGCACCCCGCAGCGAGGAGGGCGAGCAGGAGTGCGGCGAGCACCGTCCTGGCGGTCCTGGGGCGTCTCAGCGGGTGCCTCAGCGGGCGTCTCAGCGGGCGTCTCAGCGGGCGTCTCAGCGGGCGTCTCACGAACCGCACCCCCGTCAGTGCTTGAGGATCTTGGAGAGGAAGTCCTTGGCCCGGTCGCTCGCGGGGGCGGTGAAGAAGTCCTCCGGGGTGCGGTCCTCGATGATGCGGCCGTCGGCCATGAAGACGACGCGGTTGGCGGCGGAGCGGGCGAAGCCCATCTCGTGGGTGACGACGACCATGGTCATCCCCTCGCCCGCGAGCTGCCGCATCACTTCGAGGACCTCGTTGATCATCTCCGGGTCGAGCGCAGAGGTGGGCTCGTCGAAGAGCAGCGCCTTGGGGTCCATGGCGAGCGCGCGGGCGATGGCCACGCGCTGCTGCTGGCCGCCGGAGAGCTGGGCGGGCAGCTTGTCCGCCTGGTCGGCGAGGCCGACGCGGTCGAGCAGTTCCCGGGAGCGCCGGTCGGCGTCCTCCTTCTTGCGCTTGCGGACCTTGATCTGCGCGAGGGAGACATTGGCCAGCACGGTCTTGTGCGCGAAGAGGTTGAACGACTGGAAGACCATGCCCACTTCGGTACGGAGCCGGGCGAGCCCGCGGCCCTCGGCGGGCAGCGGGCTGCCGTCGATGGTGATCCGGCCCGAATCGATCGTCTCCAGCCGGTTCACCGTCCGGCAGAGGGTGGACTTGCCGGAGCCCGAGGGTCCGATGACCACCACGACCTCGCCGCGGTCGACCGTGAGGTCGATGTTCTGGAGGACGTGCAACTGCCCGAAGTACTTGTTGACACCACGCAGCTCGATCAACGGTTCGCCGGCCATACGCTGCCCCACCCACTCACTCTCGGCTGTGTCGAGGTCAGCGCAAACTATCCAGCCCGCCAAGGGACTTCGCGCACGACACGCACATATGGGGCATAAGCCGTATTTACTGCTGAAAGCCTGTCGCGTCAGGCTTCGGCGGCCTCGGCGTAGACCTGGGACAGCTCGGGCGCCCCGGTCGCGGCCCAGTCGAGACCCGCCTCGACGACCTGGATCTCCCGCCCGGACGTCAGCCGTACGACGGGGTGACCGCCCGGCCAGATGTGCCAGACCGCGCCGGGGACGGTGCGGACGATCACCGTACCCAGATAGAGACCGGCGTCGTTGCCCAGCCAGGGCAGCTCCTCCGGGTCGTCGCGCCAGCGCGGGGGGAGCTGGTCGAGCGCTTCCAACGAGGCCGGGGAGTCGTCCAGTTCCAGGCCGTGCTGCCCCGCTCTGGCGCGCAGCAGCTCGCACTCGGAGAGCAGCTCGGCCACGCCTTCCGGCTCACCGACGGCGGAGGCGAGCGGCGTACCGTCCGCGCTGTCGTGCCGCTTGCGCCAGTTGTCCAGGAAGGAGAAATTCATACCGCTCAGCCTGCCACTCCCCCTGTCGGGGCACCATACGGCGCGCGGAACGCCCCACCGGCCCGGCGGGGCGCCTGCCGCCTCAGACGTCGAGGTCGACCACGACCGGGGCGTGGTCGGATGCGCCCTTGCCCTTGCGCTCCTCCCGGTCGACGTAGCTGTCCTTGACGGCGCCCGCGAACGGCCCGTTCCCGTACACCAGGTCGATGCGCATGCCCCGGTTCTTCGGGAAGCCCAGCTCCCGGTAGTCCCAGTAGGTGTACGGGCGGTCGTACTTGAGCGGGCGGGGCACCACGTCGTCCAGGCCCTGCTCGCGCAGCGCGGCCAGCGCGGCGCGCTCGGCCGGGGTGACGTGTGTGGCGCCCTCGAAGCGGGACAGGTCCCAGACGTCCTCGTCCGCCGGGGCGACGTTGAAGTCACCGAGGACGGCGAACGGGCGCGGGCCCGCCGCGTCCGCCGCGACCGCGTCGCGCAGCGCCTCGAACCAGCGCAGCTTGTACGCGTAGTGGTCGTGGCCGACCTCGCGCCCGTTGGGCACGTAGACCGACCAGAGCCGGACCGGGCCGCAGGTCGCGGAGATCGCGCGCGGCTCCTCCACGCCCTCGTACAGCGGGCCCCCGGGCAGCCCCTTGACGACGTCCGCGAGGCCGACGCGGGAGAGCAGCGCCACCCCGTTCCACCGCCCCGTGGCGTTCACCGCCGACTCGTACCCCGCCTCGCGGAGCTGCTCGACGGGGAACTGCTCCTCGCCGCACTTGGTCTCCTGGACGCAGAGCACGTCCGTACCGCTGCTCTCCAGCCAGGCCAGCAGCCGGGGCAGGCGGGCGGTGATCGAATTGACGTTCCAGGTGGCGATGCGCATGCGTGACAGCCTATCGGCGGGGTCCGACAGCCGGGGGTACGGCGGTACGGGGCGGGTCCCGGAGGGGGTTCCGGGGCTACAGCTCGGCCGAGGCGCCGGGGGCCAGCCTGCCGTGGTCGGCGCCGCCCAGCGAGCCGATCTGTGTGTCGTAGATGGGCCGGGCGAGGTCCGTGAGCAGCGCGTCGTGGATGTCGAAGGCGCGCACGGGCTTGACCTCCCGTACGTACTCGATCACCTCGGAGATCTTGCTCCAGGGCGCCTGGACGGGCAGCAGCAGCGTGTCGACGGGGTGGTCGGGGACGGTGAGCGCGTCGCCGGGGTGGAAGACCGAGCCGTCCACGAGATAGCCAACGTTCGTGATCCGCGGGATGTCCGGGTGGATCACCGCGTGCAGTTCGCCGTAGACCCGGATGTCGAAGCCCGCCGCGGAGAACGTGTCGCCGTGCCCCACGGTGTGGACCCGGCCGGGGAAGGCGGCGGACATCCGCTCGGCGACGCTGCGCAGCGTCCACAGCTCGGCGCCCGGGTTGGCCTCCAGGCCGGCCCGCAGCCGGTCCTCGTCGAAGTGGTCGGGGTGCTCGTGCGTGACGAGCAGGACGTCCGCGCCCCGCGTCGCGTCCTGCTCCGTGAAGGTCCCGGGGTCGATGACGAGCGTGCGCCCGTCCTTCTCCAGCCGGACACAAGCGTGCGTCTTCTTGGTGAGCCTCACCGCTGACCGCCTCTCTTCCTCACGCGGAACCGCTGTCCGTCCCCCTGTCGGCCCCGCCGGCCTCGTCGTCGTCCTCACCCACCATCCTGCTACGCCTCGGGCCGGGTCTCCTCCTGGATCACGGTCCTGGCCACCCGGAACGCGGAGTTCGCCGCGGGGACGCCGCAGTAGACGGCGCTCTGGATCAGCACTTCCTTGATCTCGGCCGGGGTGAGGCCGTTGCGCAGCGCGGCCCGGGTGTGGAAGGCCAGCTCCTCCAGATGCCCGCCCGCGACGAGCGCGGTCAGCGTCACCGCGCTGCGGGTACGGCGGTCCAGACCCTCCCTGGTCCACACCTCGCCCCAGGCGTAGCGGGTGATCAGCTCCTGGAAGTCGCCGGAGAAGTCGTCGGCGGTGGCCATGGCGCGGTCCACATGGGCGTCGCCCAGGACCTGTCTGCGGACCAGCATCCCCGCGTCGTACGGGTCGTGCCGCCCGCTGGCGACGGCCTGGGGCTGCTCGGCGGGGGCGATCTCGGCGACCGGGCCGATCGTCGCGGAGACCGAGGGCCGGTTTCCCAGGTCGGGCATCACGGTCAGCCCGGTGGCGGTGTCCGACGGGTTGTACCAGGCGGTGGCGAAGTGGTGCACGAGCAGGTCGGTGACGGCGGCGGGCTGCTCGACGGGCGCCAGGTGCGAGGCCCCGGGGACCAGCGCCAGCCGGGCGTCGGGTATCCCCGCGACCAGGGTGCGTGCCTCGGCGGGCCCGGTGACCTGGTCCTCGGCGCCGACCAGGACGAGCGTGGGCACGGTGATACGGCCCAGCTCGGCGCGTATGTCGAAGGCGGCGAGCGCCTCGCAGGCGGCGATGTAGCAGCCGGGGTCGGTCGTACGGACCATCTGGACGGCCCACTCGACGATGGCGGGCTGTGCGGCGGCGAAGCCGGGGGTGAACCAGCGCTCGGGCGCGCTGCGGGCCATCGGGTCCAGCCCGTTGGCCCGGACGATCACCCCGCGCTGACGGAACTCGTCGGCCGTGCCGAACCGGGGCGAGGCCGCGACCAGCGCGAGCGAGGCGATCCGGTCGGGCCGGCGCAGCGCCAGCTCGGCGCCGATGGCCCCGGCGATGGAGCAGCCCACGTAGCCGAAGCGCTGGATGCCGAGCCCGTCGAGGGTGGTCAGCAGCCGCTGGGCCAGTTCGGGGACGCTGGTGGCGGGGTGCGCGGGCGCGCCCCCGTGTCCGGGCAGGTCGAAGCGGAACACCCGCCACTGCCGGGCCAGCTCGGGCACCTGGCGATCCCACATGTGCCAGGTGGTTCCGAGGGAGGGGCCGAGGATCAGGACGGGGGCGTCCTCCGGACCGTCCATGCGGTACTGCAGGGTCTTGGGTGGTGTCTCGCTCACCCGCACGACCCTCTCATGTCTCCCGGGATCCCACGGGGTCAGGGCGGACTCATCAGCTTTTGTTCACCTCGCTGCGACAGGTCCTGCACCGCTTGGCCCCTTGAGGGGCCGGGTACGTGATCTCCGACCTGTGCGCATGACCGGGTCGGCGGCGGGAACGGCTTGTCCACCAGGGCGGCGCGCTACTCGAAGAACTTGAGGCTGTACCCGGCGTCGGTGGGGGCGCCGGGGACGTTGGCCCGGCGGTAGGTGGTGTTGCTCCACCAGACGGCCGTGCCGGTGTACCAGTAGCGGTTGGACCACGAGTACGGGGTGCCTTTGGCGACCGCGTGGAACATGGTCGGGAACCGGTTGCCGGACGGCGGGCCGGCGGCTGCGTCGCCGCGCGGCAGGACGAAGGTGTGGTGGCCGGGGCCGTCGACGTTCAGTGTGGGGGTCCAGCCCGGCATCATCGAGGGGGCGTACGAGCCGAACAGGCAGCCGTTGCTCTTGTACCAGTCCCAGACGTACGTGGGATCGCCGCCGGCCCGCAGCCGCAGATCGGCCATGCAGTACTTGCTGCTCCAACTGCCGTTCGCGGAGTACACGATGTGCAACTGCCCGCTGGGGTCGACCACCGGCTGGGGCGCCTCGTTGATGTACGGGTCGCCCACGACCCGTTCCCACGGCTCGCGCGGCTGCGAGATGACGTGACGGCCGCCGGTGGTCGTGGTGGGGCTGCTCATCCTGGCGATGTAGAGGTTCTGCTCGACGTTGGTGTCGCCGGACCAGCCGGACCACACGAACCAGCGCTGACCGCCGAAGGTGAAGGGCACCCCGTCGATGGCCCAGGCGTCACCGGGCAGGGCGACCTTGGCGGCGGCGGAGTATCCGCTGTCCGGGGCGGCCGAACTGATGTGGTACATCCGGTGGGCGGCACCGCTGCCGGCGGCGAAGTAGATGCGGTACCGACCGTCGTGGTGCACGATCTCCGGGGCCCAGACCTCGCCGAGGTTGCCGGTGTCCCGCCACACCTGGTGCTTGGGCGCGGTGGCGACGCCCTCCAGGGTGGACGCCGACCGCACCGCGATGCCGCCGTCCACGGACTTGGCGGAGACGTAGAGGTCGCCGACCTTGATGACGCTCGGGTCGGCGCCGCCGACGAGGGGGGTGCCGAGCGTGGACGGCCGGTCGTCCGTCGCCGCGATGACGGCCTCCGCGGGTCCGGCGGTGGCCACGTGCCCGAGGACGAGCGCGCCGGCGAGCCCGAGGGAAACGACGCCGGCGAGCCATCGCGCAGGGGACATCAGGTTTCCTCCTGATCATGTCCACGACAGAGAGCGCTCTCCATGTTCGCCACACGGCGGGCGACCGTCAACAGAGGGAAGCGGCTCGGCAGGCGCACGACCGTCACTGGAACAGGGATCCCGATTTCCTCCCTTTCGGCACAAAATCACCGAGCACCTTCCGTGCCGCGGATTCACCGCCCGACGCGACACCATTTCTTTCACGCTTCAACCAGCGCCAGAAAATACCCAAGGAAGACGCAGACGAAACTCGGGCCGCACCGGAACATTCTCACCACCGGCAGATCCCCACCCGGAAATTCTCCACTGGGACACCTGAATTCCGCCCCGGTGTCACGAAAGGCCACACACCCTCACCACACGCACCGCCCACCAGCACCTCTTCGCCCGGCCGACGGAAGGACGGACGCAGTCGGGGGTGAACGGTGACGTGCCGCCGTAAAAGCGGACGACCTGGATATCGGGCGCCGCCACGCCGGGAAACGGGCACCTTCGGACCGTACACGAAATCGTGGTGCGGCATTACACTCCGCATTATCCCTCCGCCGATACGACGTGGGCAAAGGACGAAATTATCATATGCACGATAATGCGAACGTCATCGCCATTGTCGGAATGTCGGGCCGGTTCGCCGGCGCGCCCGACGCCGAGAGTCTGTGGACGATCATGACGGAGCGCGGGGAGTCCGTCCGCCCCGTCCCCGCCGACCGCTGGGACGCCACGCTTCCCCTCGCCCCCGGCAAGGACGTACAGGCCGTCGGTGGCTTCCTCGACGGGGTAGACCAGTTCGACGCGGGCTTCTTCGGGATCTCCCCGAGGGAAGCCGCCGACATGGACCCCCAGCAGCGGCTGCTCGCGGAGGCCGCCTGGCGCGCCGTGGAGGACGCCGGATTACGCCCCGCGGATCTCGAAGGCTCCCGGACCGGGGTCTATGTCGGCGCCTCGTGGCACGACTACGAGATCCTCCGTACGGAACGCGGCGTTCCGCCCACGCAGCACAGCCTGGTCGGCGGCGCGCTGGATGTGCTCGCCGCCCGGATCAGCTATCTCCTGGGGCTGCGCGGCCCGAGCCTCACGGTCGAATCGGGCTGTTCCTCCTCCCTGGTCGCCCTGCACCTGGCCGTACAGGCGCTGCGGCAGGGCGAGGTGGACGCCGCGGTCGTCGGCGCGGTCAATCTGATACTGGCGCCCGACGTCTCCGTCGGGCTCACCCACTTCGGCGGACTCTCGCCCGACGGGCGCTGCGCCGCCTTCGCCGCCTCCGCCAACGGCTTCGTCCGGGGCGAGGGCGTGGCCGCCGTCTGTCTCAAACCCCTGGACCGCGCCCTGGCGGACGGGGACCGGATCCACGGGGTCGTCGAACGTACGGCGGTGAACAACGACGGCGGGGGCGACAGCCTGGTCACACCGGACCCGCGCGCCCAGGAGGAGTTGCTGAGCAGCGTGTACGGGGACGGCCCCGGCGCCGTCCCCGTGGACTCCGTCGCCTACATCGAGGCCCATGGAACGGGGACCCGGCGCGGCGACCCCGCGGAGGCCACCGCGATCGGCCGGGCCGTGGGCAGGCACCGTACGAACGGCCCCGTCCCGATCGGTTCGGTCAAGACGAACATCGGGCACCTGGAGGCCGCCGCGGGCATGGGCTCGCTGTTCAAGGTGCTGCTCGCGCTGCGGCACCGGGTCGTGCCGCCGAGCCTGCACGCCGAGGTGCTGAACCCGGACATCCCCTTCGACGATCTCAACGTTCGGGTGGTGCGCGAGCCGCTGGAACTGCCGCGGACCGGACCCGTCCGGCTCGGCGTCAGCTCCTTCGGCTGGGGCGGCACCAACGCCCATGTGGTCGTGGCCGCCCCGCCCGAGGGAACGGAGGGCTTCCCCTCCGCCGGAGCCGGAACCGGGACCGGAACCGGAGCCGGGACCCGGCTGTCCGGCCGCCCGTCCACCGGGCTGCCCGCCTTCGTACCGCTGTCCGCCCAGTCGCCCTCGGTGCTCGCCGAGCGGGCCACGCAGCTCCTGGACCATGTGCCGGAGAGCGAGGCGGCCGTCCACGCGCTGGCCGGGACGCTCGCCTGGCGCCGTGGCCACCTCCCGGTGCGGGCGGCGCTGCTCGCCACCACGCCCGACGCCCTCTCCACCGCGCTCACGGAGGTGTCGGAACGGCCCGAGGACGGCGAGCACGCGGCCGTGGTGACGGGACGGGCCGTCGCCCGGGGCCGCACCGCGTTCGTCTTTCCCGGGCAGGGCTCCCAGTGGAGCGGTATGGGGCAGGAGCTGTACCGGGAGAGCCCGCTGTTCGCCGAGGTCGTGGAGCGCTGTGCGCGGGCGCTGCGTCCGCATCTGACGTGGGATCCGCTGGACGTCTTCACCGGGAAGTCCGGCGACGCGTGGCTGGAGCGGGTCGACGAACTCCAGCCCGTCCTGTGGGCGATGTCCGTGGGACTGGCCGAACTGTGGCGGGCGTCCGGTGTCGAGCCCGACGTGGTCGTCGGCCACAGCCAGGGCGAGATCGCCGCCGCCACGGTCGCCGGGATCCTGTCGTACGAGGACGGCGCGCTGGTCGTGGCACGGCGCAGCGCGGTCGTCCGCCGGACCTGCGGGCGCGGCCGGATGCTGGCCGTGGATCTCGACCGCGACGCGGCCCTGGCCGCCGTCGAACCCTTCGGGGGCAGGGTCGCGCTGGCCGCGCACAACGGGCCGACCTCCTGCGTCCTGTCCGGGGACGGTGACGCCGTCCTCGCGCTGAAGGAGTCGCTGGAGGAGGACGGTACGTACTGCCGTCTCGTCCAGGTCGACTACGCCTCGCACAGCCCGCAGATGGCCGAGCTCCGCGACGACCTGCTGGTCGAGCTGGCGGCGGCCACTCCCGGGCAAGGGAGTGTCGAACTGCTCTCCACGGTGCGCGGGGAGCCGATGGACGGCGGCGGGATGGACGCGGCCTACTGGGTGGACAACCTGTGCGGCACCGTGCGGTTCGCCGATACGTTGACGCGCTCGCTGCACCACGGTGTCAGCCATGTCGTGGAGATCAGCCCGCATCCGGTGCTGACCCCGGCCGTCGAGCAACTGATCGCCGAACACGGGCGGCCCGCCGCCGCGTTGACCTCCCTGCGCCGGGGTGACGGCGGCCCCGACGCGTTCGCCCGCGCCCTCGCGCGCGGCTACGCGGCAGGGCTGGAACCCTTCGGCGGCCTGCCGCGGTGCCGTCCCGTCCCGCTGCCCGCGCATCCGATGCGGCCGGAGCGCCACTGGCTGCCCGACGGTACGGCGGCGGCGCGCTCCGGGGCGGCCCGCGGCCTCGACGTCCGGCTCACCCCCTCGCCCGGGGAGCGGGACGTCTGGCACGGGACCACCGAACTCGCCGTCGACGACCTGCCCTGGCTCGCCGACCACCGGGTGCACGACACCGCCGTCCTGCCGGGCGCCGCGACCCTGGCGCTGGCGGTGAACACCGCGCGGGCCAGGACCGGTTCGGCGCCGCGCGCCCTGCACGACATCACCCTGAGCGCGGCGGTCGCCTTCGGCGAGGGACCCGAGCGGCTGGCCGCCGAGTGGCGGGACGATGTCGCGGAAGGCGGCAGCTTCCGCCTCCTGTCGCTGCCGGAGGGCGGCACCGCCTGGACCGAGCACGCCACGGCGCGCGCCGACTACCGGGACGACGGCGAGGCCCTGCCCGGCCTTCCCGGCTGGCTGGACACGGCGCGGGCCACGGAGCCGGGGCCGTTCTACGAGGCGTGCGCCGGGCGGGGGCTCGACTACGGGCCCGCCTTCCGCTGTGTGCGCGCGCTGTACCGGGGTCCCGACGGGCGCGAGGCGGTGGGCGAGGCGGTGCTCGACGCGGCGCTGCTGCCCGGCGCGCGATCGTATCCGCTGCACCCGGCGCTGTGGGACGGCGCCCTCCAGGTCTCGCTCGCGCTCTTCGAGGAGGACGCGGCGGACACGGCCCTGGTGCCGACCGCGATACGCCGGATCCGGGTGCCGGAGCGCCCCGCGGGGCCGCCGGTGGACCGGGTGTGGTCCCATGCCGTCCGGCACGAGGACGGCATCGTGGACGTACGGGTCTTCGACGGTGAACGCCGGCTGGTGCTGGCCATGGAGGGGCTGCGGCTGGCGGCGCTGGCCGCTGACGCCGGATCCGACGCGGCGGACGCGGCCCGGTTGCACCGGCTGCGGTGGACCGAGGTGGCCGGGGCGCCACGGAACGTCAGCCCGCCGCGCGGACCGTGGCTCGTCTGCGGCGACCCGGGCGGCCTCGCCGACCCGCTCGCCGACGCGCTGACGGCCGAGGGCGCCGAGGTGACCCGCGTAACCACGGAGGAGGCGCACGGCGCGCTCGGTGGTCTGCGCGAGGCCGCGGGCGTCGTCTTCGCGGCTCCCCCGGCCGACGCGGGCCTCCCGGCCCAGCGGCGGGGGCTCGACGCGCTCACCGACGTCGTCCGTGCCTGCGCCGCCCTGCCCGCCGCACCACGGCTGACCGTGGTCACCCCCCTCGGCCAGGCGGCCACCGCCGGGGACCGGCCCGACCCCGGCGCCGCCCTCTACTGGGGCTACACCCGGGTACTGCGGCGTGAGCACGGGGAGTTGGAGCCGCGCGTCGTCGACGTGGACCCCGCCGACGAGGGCTGGACCGCGGCCTGCGCCGTGGAAATCCTCGGCGCGGACCGCGAGGACCAGGTCGCCCTGCGCGGACACACCCGGCTGGCCGCCCGGCTCACCCGGGCGGGCGGCTTCGGGGAACCGGACACCACTCGCCCGCCCCTGCGCGCCGCGCGCCGGCCGTTCCGGGTCGCCGCCACGCTGCCGGGACGGTGGGAGGGCGTGGTGTGTCTCCCGCTGGCCGGACGGCCGCCGGGGCCCGGGGAGATCGGGATCGAGGTCACCGCGGCCGGGCTCAACTTCATCGACGTGATGAAGGCGCTCGGCACCTATCCCGACCCCACGGGCAGCGCCCGGCTGCTCGGCGGGGAGTGCGCGGGCCGGATCGTCTCCGTCGGCCCCGACGTGACCGGGTTCCGCCCCGGGGACCGCGTGGTGGCCTGTGCGTTCGGCTCGCTGGCCGACCAGGTCACCGTACGCGCCGAGCACGCCAGGCCCGTCCCCGAGGCCCTCGGCGACCCGGAGGCGGCGGCCCTGCCGCTCGCGATGGCCACCGCGTGGTACGGGCTCGCCGACCTCGCCCGCCTGGAGCGGGGCGAGACCGTCCTGATCCACTCGGCCGCCGGAGGCGTCGGCCTCGCCGCCCTCCAGGTCGCCCGGCTCCTCGGTGCCCGGGTCGTCGCCACCGCCGGGAGCGCCGCCAAGCGCCGGTACCTGGCCGGCCTCGGTGTCACCGACGTGTTCGACTCGCGGGACCTCGGCTGGGCGTCGGCGGTACGCGCCGCCACCGGCGGACGCGGTGTGGACGTCGTCCTCAACTCCCTGACCGGGGCGGCCATCGAGGCCGGTCTCGACGTGCTCGCCGAGGACGGGCGCTTCGTGGAACTGGGCAAGAAGGACATCCACGGCGGCCACCGGATCTCCCTGGACGCCTTCCGCAAGGGCGTCAGCTTCTCCGCCGTGGACCTGGCCGGGCTGATGGAGCGCCGGCCCCAGCGGTTCGCCCGGATCCTCGCCGACGTCTGGGAGCACATCACCGAGGGCAGGCTGACCCCGCTGCCCGTACGCACCCACCCCTTCGCCGAGGCCGCGACCGCGCTGCGCGAGATGTCCCACGGCGACCACATCGGCAAGTTCGTCCTCACCGACCCGGAGTCCGTCGGGGCGGTGGCGCCCGTACCGCTGCCGGACGGCCGGTTCCGGGCCGATGCCACCTACCTCGTCACCGGCGGCCTCGGAGCGCTCGGCCTGTCCCTCGCTGAGTTCCTGGCCGACCGGGGCGCGGGCGCGCTCGCGCTGCTGGGCCGGTCGGCCCCCACCGCCGACGCCGAACGGCGCCTGGCGGCGCTGCGGGAGGCCGGCACGCGGGTGGAGACCGTACGGTGCGACGTCGCCGACGAGCGGTCCCTCGACGCGGCGCTGCGCCGCGTACGGGAGGAGATGCCGCCGCTGCGGGGCGTCTTCCACGCCGCGGGTGTCCTCGCCGACGCCACGATCGACACGCTGACCCCGGACCGGACCGCCGCCGTGCTGGCGCCCAAGGCCGTGGGCGCCCGCAACCTGGACGCGGCGACCTCGGCGGACCCGCTCGACCTGTTCGTGCTGTTCTCCTCCGCCGCCGCGCTGGTCGGCAACGCCGGGCAGGCCGCGTACGCCGCGGCCAACGCCTACCTCGACGCCCTGGCCGAGACCCGCCGTGCCCGGGGCCTGCCCGCCCTGAGCGTGCAGTGGGGGCCGTTCACCGGCATCGGGCTCGCCGCCTCGGACGAGCGGCGCGGTGCCCGGCTCACGGAACGGGGCATGGGCGGCTTCCCCGCGCACGAGGCATGGCCGGCGCTGACGCGGATGCTGGAGCACGACGAGCCGGTCGTCGGTTACGTACCCCTCGACCCGGCGCAGTGGTTCGACGCCTACCCCGACACCGCGGCGCTGCCGAGCTGGGAGCTGCTGCGCGCGGCGGCCGACGGCGGCGCGGCGGCCCCGCCGTCGGGCGGGCTGCGCGACCGTCTGCTCAGCGCCTCCCCGGACGCCAGGGCGGACATCGGCGAGGCCGCGGTGCGCGAGCTGGCGGGGCGGGTGCTGCGGCTCCCGCCGGAACGCGTCGGCCCGGAGACGCCGTTCAAGACGCTCGGCCTGGATTCGCTGATGAGCCTGGAGCTGCGCAACCGGCTGGAGGCCGCGTTCGGCACCACGCTGTCCCCGACCCTGCTGTGGACCCACGGCACCGTACGGGCGCTGTCCGGGGCGCTGGTCGAGGAGCTGGTGGCCGCGCCACCGTCCGCCCGCTGACCGGGACCGCCGCGCCGCGTTCAGCGGCGATGAGCACCAGCCTGTCATCCGAGGAGGAGAAATGTCCGATCCCCTGCGCCTGCCGCTGACCGCCTACCAGCGGGACATCTGGGTCGCGAGCGCCCTCGACGAGAACCACCCGCAGTTCAACTGTGTCGTGCACGAACGTCTGACGGGACGGGTCGACGTGCCCGCGCTCCGGGCCTGCCTGGCCCGGGCGGTGCGGCGCAACGACGCGTTCTCGCTGTTCTTCGACGCGCGGGACGAGATACCCCACCAGTGGAAGGACCCCGAAGTCGGCTCCGCCCCCGACAGCGCTCTCGTCGCCGTCGTGGACCTCACCGACGAGCCCGACCCGCGCGCCGCGTGCGCCACCTGGGTCGAACGGTCGATGGCCCGCCCGTTCCCGCTGCGCCGCGGCCGGATGTTCGAGCTGACGCTGCTCAGGGAGGGGCCCGGCGCCGTACATCTGGTCGTCAAGGCCCATCACATCATCACCGACGGCTACGGCATCTTCCTCTTCACCGAGCAGGTCTTCGAGGAGTACGGGCGGGTGAAGGCGGGCGGCGCCCCCCGGGACGGGGCGGCCCCGTCGTATGTGGACTTCGTCGGCGAGGAGGCCCGTTACACCGCCTCGCCGCAGTTCCGGCGGGACCAGGACTTCCACCGCGGGGCGCACGCCGACGCGGTGCCCGCCCTGTTCACCCGTACCGCCGCGCCCGCCGCCCCGTCGGACGGCCCGTACTCCCCGACCGGCCGGTACTCCTTCACCGTGGAGAGCGCCCTCGTCCGGCGGCTGCGCGAGCAGCAGCGGCTGGTGTTCCCCGTCGTGGCCGCGGCGTTCGCCGCCTATCTCGGCCGGATCCACCGCGTACCGGAGGTGGTGCTGGGCATCCCCATGCTCAACCGCAGGACCGGTGAGGAGCTGGCGACCGTCGGCCACTTCGCCAACATCCTTCCCCTGCGGGTGAGGACCCCCGGTACGGCGACGATGCGCGAGGTCGGCGAGGCCGTGGAGAGCGGCGGCGAGGAACTGCGGCGCCATGAACGGCTGGCGCTCGGCGATGTGCTCAGGACGCTGCCGCGCGGCAGCGGGAGCGCGCCGCAGCTCTTCGACGTGACGCTGTCGTACCTGCCGATGCCCCCCAGTCCCGCCGTCGCCGGTCTCGTCCGCGAGACCAGCGGGTCCGCCCCCGCGCACGCGCAGGACGCCATCGCCGTCCACGTCCTGCACACCCGGGGCACCGACGACGTGCGGATCACCCTCACCTACGGGCGCGACGTCCTCGACGAGGACTTCCGCGTCGGGGCGCTGGCCGGCCACATCACCGCCCTGATCCGGGGCGCGGTCGAGCACCCCGACCGGCCGATCGGGACGCTGCCCGTGCTGGGCGCGGCCGAGCGCCGGAACCTGGAGAGCGCCGCGCGCGGCCCCCGGGTGGCGTACCCGGACGACCGGACCCTGCACAGCCTCTTCGAGGAGCAGGCCGCGCGCACCCCCGACCGCCAGGCGGTGCGGCCGGGCACCGCGACGGACGGCACCCCGTTGACCTTCGGGGAGCTCGACGCGGCGGCGAACCAGGTCGCCCATGCCCTGCGGGCGTCCGGGGTCCGCCCCGACGACCGGGTGGCCGTCCTGCTGGAGCGCGGTCCGCTGACGCTCGTGGCGGTGCTGGGCGTGCTCAAGGCCGGGGGCGCGTACGTACCGGTCGACCCCGGTCATCCGCCCGCGCGGATCGCATACGTACTGGAGGACAGCGGCGCCAAGGTCGTCCTGGTGGGCCCCGGCTCGCCCGGCGTGGGCGGTACGGACCCGACAGGGGTTACGGAGGTGCTGCGGGTCGGCGAGCTGCTGCACGGCCCGGCCACCCCGCCCGAGCCCACCGCCACCTCGCGTGATCTCGCCTATGTCATCTACACCTCGGGCTCGACCGGCAGGCCGAAGGGCGTCATGGTCGAGCACCGCTCGGTCGTCAACCGGCTGGCCTGGATGCAGCGCGCCTACCCCATCGGCGCGGACGACGTGATCCTGCACAAGACGCCGATCTCGTTCGA
The DNA here is from genome assembly GCF_044744405.1 of Streptomyces sp. NPDC087310. Lineage (NCBI taxonomy): Bacteria > Bacillati > Actinomycetota > Actinomycetes > Kitasatosporales > Streptomycetaceae > Streptomyces > Streptomyces sp. NPDC087310. The sequence continues at coordinate 517,114 of NZ_JBIUYF010000002.1, forward strand.
CGTCTCGGTGTGGGAGCTGTTCTGGTGGGCCGTCGAAGGGGCCGCGGTCGCGCCGGCCCCGGTCGGCGCCGAGAAGGACCCGCGGGCGCTGGCGCGTACCGTCGCCGAACGGCGGGTGACCGTCACGCACTTCGTGCCCTCGATGCTCGGCCCGTTCCTCGATCTGCTGGAGGAGTCGCCGGAGTCGCGCGCCGAGGTCCGCTCGCTGCGGTACGTCTTCTGCAGCGGCGAGGCCCTGCCGCCCTCCCGGGTCGACCAGTTCAACCGGATCTTCGGCGCGGGCGACGGCGACCGGCCGGCGCCGGAGCTGGTGAACCTCTACGGGCCGACCGAGGCGACCGTCGACGTCTCCTGGTTCGCGTGCCCGGCCGACCCCGCGCATCCCGTGGCGCGGATTCCGATCGGCAGGCCGATCGACAACACCGAGCTGTACGTGCTCGGTGAACACCAGGACGAGCCACAGCCGTTCGGGGTGCCCGGCGAGCTGTGCGTGGCGGGGGCCGGCGTCGCCCGCGGCTATCTCGGCCGCCCCGAGCTGACCCGGGAGAAGTTCACCGCGCACCCCTCGGCCCCCGGTGGCCGCCTCTATCGCACCGGGGACCTGGCGCGGGTGCTCGCCGACGGCACCATCGAGTACCTCGGCAGGATCGACGGGCAGGTGAAGATCCGCGGCAACCGGATCGAACTCGGCGAGGTGGAGCACCATCTGGCGACCGCCCCCGGCGTGCGCGGCGCCGTCGTCACCAGTGTGACGTCGGCACGCGGCACCCAGCTCGTCGGGTACTACGTCGCGGACGAACCGGCCGAGGACGCCGCGTTGCGCGCCCATCTCGCCCTGAACCTGCCGGAGTTCATGATCCCGGCGTATCTGGTACGTATCGACCGCGTTCCGCTCACCCCCAACGGCAAGGCCGACCGCCGCGCCCTGCCCGCGCCCCCGACCGCGGGCGGGACGTCCGGGAAGGAGGCCGCCGAGCCCCGCGACGGGACCGAGGCGACGCTCGTCTCCGTCTGGTCCGAGGTGCTGGGGCAGGAGAACGTCGGCATCCACGACGACTACTACGCGCTGGGCGGCGACTCCCTCCTGACCATCAGGATCCAGGCCAGGGCCGCCCGGCTCGGCGTCCACTTCGCCCCGAACGACCTGGTCCAGCATCCGACCGTGGCGGCCCTGGCCACCCGCTGCACCACCGGAGCGCGCGAACAGGACGCGGACCTGGCCCCCTTCGCGCTGATCCCCGAGGAGTCACGGGCCCGGCTGCTGCGGGCGGGGGACGTCGAGGACGCGTTCCCGCTGACCCGGCTCCAGCTCGGGCTGATCTACCACAGCTCGGCCAGGGAAGGGTCCGCCGTCTACCACGACGTCTTCCACTACTCCTTCCGGCTGCCCTGGTGCGAGTCCTCCTTCCGGCGGTCGTTCGACCGGCTCGTCGCCCGTCACCCCGCGCTGCGTTCCTCGATCGACCTCGGCGGGCACGGCGAACCGCTCCAGATCGTCCACCGTCAGGCGACGGGAGGGCTCCTCGTCGTCGACCAGCGCGGCCTTCCGGAGGCCGAGGCGGACGCGGTCATCGACGAGCACATCGAGCGGCAGCGCCATCACAGCTACGACATGGCGACCGGGCCGCTCTGCCACTTCCGTGTCCATGTCCGCGAGAAGACCGTGGAGCTGGTGCTCAGCTTCCACCATGTGCTGCTCGACGGCGGCAGTGTGGCGAGCCTGCTGCGGGAGCTGCTGGAGGAGCATCTGCGCGCCCTGGGCGAGCGTACGGACCCCGCTCAGGACGGCCCGCCGCCCTCCCCCGCCCACCATGTCCTCGCCGAGCGCGCGGCCCTGGAGTCCGCGGACGACCGGCGGTACTGGCAGGAGCGGCTGGACGGCGCGCGGGGCGTCGGCCTCGACGGCTTCCGGCCCGCCACGCCGGTGACCGGGCCGAGCGGCTTCGTCACCCACCGGGCCACCCTGCCCGCGGGGCTGGAACACCGGGTCGGCGCCTTCTCCCGCGCGCACGCCGTCTCCGTGAAGTCCGTGCTCTTCGCGGCGCACTGCCTGACGCTGCGGCTCTTCTCCGGGCAGCACGACCTGACCACGGGGCTGCTCACGCACGGCCGTCCGGAGCGCGCCGACGGCGACCGCACCGCCGGTCTGTTCGTCCACACCATCCCCGTCCGGATGAACGACGCCGCCTCCACCTGGCTCGCCGCGGTCCGCGAGGCCCACCGTGAGGAGCGGCGCAGCCATCCGCACCGCCACTACCCGCTCAGCGCCATCCAGGAGGACTCCCCGCACGGACCGGCCGTGCGGACCGCGTTCAACTACGTCAACTTCCATGTCCTGGCGGAGGCTCTCGACCACCCCGCCGTCGAACTGCGGTCGGTGCGCACCTTCGAGGAGACCGACTTCCAGCTCCTCGTCAACGCCGTCACCGACCCGGGCGACGGCGGTCTCTGGCTGCGTATCGACGGGGAAGGCCGCCTCTTCACCCCCGAACAGGCGGAGTTGGTCGCCCGCGCCTACACCGAGATCCTCACCCGTGTCCTCGACCGCCCGCACGACCCCGCCGACCTCGGCTTCCTCGCCACCGCGGGCCCGCTCGCCGTCGCGCCCGCGGTACGCGCCCCGGAGCCCGCGGCGCCGGTGGACGTCGTACGCCTCTTCGCGGGGCAGGCCGCCCGCGCCCCGGACTCCGTCGCCGTGGTGCAGGGGACCCGGCGGTGGACCTACCGGGAACTGGACCGGGCCGCGGACCGGATCGCCCGGCGGCTGACCGGCCTCGGCGCGGGGGCCGGTGCCCGGGTCGGTGTCGCCATGGACCGCGCGCCGGAGACGGTGGCGGTGATCCTGGCCGTCGCGCGGGCGGGCGCCGCGTGCGTGCCGCTGGACACCGGCTACCCGGCGGAGCGGATCGCCGCGATGCTGGAACAGGCGCGGCCGGTACGGGTGGTGGCGCACCGCGCCCACGCGGGTCTGGTCGGCGACCCGGACACGCTGCTGCTCGCGGAGGACCTCGTACCGGAGGTAACGGATGTAACGGACGTAATGGAGGACGATCGCGACGGCGGCCCCGGCCTCCCCGGGGTGGATCCGGACAGCACCGCCTATGTCCTGTTCACCTCCGGCTCCACGGGCCGGCCCAAGGGCGTGGTGATGCCCCACCGCTCGCTCGCCACCATGGTGAACTGGCAGAACAGCGCGCCCAGCGCCGCCGCCGGGGGCACCACGGTGAGTTACGCGCCGCTCAGCTTCGACGTCTCGTTCCAGGAGATCTACTCCACGCTCTGCTCCGGCGGCACCCTCGTCCTCGCCACCGACGACGAACGGCGCGACATGCCGGCGCTGCTGCGTCTCCTCGACCGGCACGGCGTCGAGCGGATCTTCCTGCCCTACGTCGCCCTCCAGCAGCTCGCCGAGGCCGCGTGCGCGCTCGGCCCGGTGCCCCGCCGGCTGAGGACGCTGGTCTCCTCGGGCGAACAGCTCCGGGTGAGCGAGGAGATCCGCCGCCTGTGCGCCCTGCTGCCGGGCGCGGTCCTGGAGAACCAGTACGGCCCGACCGAGTCGCATGTCGTCACCAGCTTCACCATGACCGGCGACCCGGCCGCCTTCCCGCCGCTGCCGCCGATCGGCACGCCGATCGACGGTGCGGAGGTCCTCGTCCTGGACGAGCGGATGCGGCCGGTCCCGGTCGGGGTCAGGGGGGAGATCCACCTCGGCGGCGCCTGTCTGGCCGACGGGTACACCGGGGCGCCCGAGCTGACCGCGGAGCGGTTCGTCCCGCATCCGGACGGCGGCGACCGGCGGCTGTACCGGACCGGCGACCTCGGTTACGTCCTGCCGGGCGGCGCCGTCGTCCACGCCGGGCGCGCCGACAGCCAGGTCAAGATACGCGGCTTCCGGGTCGAGCCCGCCGAGGTGGAGCTCGCCGTCGCCCGGCACGCCGCGCACGGTTCCGGCGTCCGTGAGGTCGCGGTCGTGGACCGGCGGCGCGGGACGGACTCCTTCCTCGCCGCGTTCCTCGTGGGGGACCCGGAGCTGACCGACCTCGGGCGGCTCAAGGACGATCTGCGGGCGACCCTGCCGGAGTACCTGGTCCCCTCCCACTACACGTGGCTGCCCCGTATGCCGCTCACGCCCAGCGGCAAACGGGACGACGCGGCGCTGCGCGCGGCCGAGCTGACGGCGGCGGCGCCCCGGGAGGGCCGGCCGCCCCGGGACGCGTACGAGCGGACGCTCGTGGAGGTGTTCGCCGAACTGCTCGACGTCCCCGCGCCGGGCGTCCACGACAGCCTCTTCGACCTGGGGGGCACTTCGATCACCGCCATGCGCCTGGTCATGCTGGTCGAACAGCGCCTCGGTGTGCGGCTGCCGCTGTCCGGGCTCGTCGCGGCCCCCACGCCCGCCGCCGTCGCTGAGCTCCTGCGTACCTCGGACACGGCGTCCGGCCTCCGCGACGTACTGGTGCCGTTCCGCCGGGAGGGCGGCCGGCCGCCGGTCTTCTTCGTCCATCCGCTGGGCGGCAACGTGCTCTGCTATCTGGCGCTGTCCCGGCACCTCCCCGACGACCAGCCCTTCTACGGACTCCAGTCGGCCGGGTTCGTACCGGGCACCGAGCCGGACCGCTCCGTCCCCGAGATGGCCGCCCGGTACGTCGAGGCCGTCCGGCGGGTGCGGCCGACCGGTCCGTACGTCATCGGCGGCTGGTCGTTCGGCGGCTTCGTCGCCTTCGAGATGGCGCGGCTGCTGCGGCGGGCCGGCCAGGAGGTGCTGCCCCCGATCCTCCTCGACACGGTCGCGCTCAGCCCGGACGCCCCCCGGGACGTGAGCGACGTGTCCCTGCTGCACTTCTTCTTCTGGGAACTCCTCTGGGCGGACAGCGGGAGCGACACCCCCGTCGAGGAGCTGACCCGCGAGGTCGGTACCGAGGACGAGGTGTTCCGGCGCGTGGCCGAGGTCGCCGCGCGGAACGGGATCCTTCCGCCCGGCGACTCCCACGACGCGGCCCGCCGTCTCCACGCCGTCTTCCAGGCGAACTACCAGGCGCTGATGGACGAGCGGGCCGAGGTCGGCGAGCTGGACCTCACCCTCCTCCACGCCCAGGGCGACCTGCCGGACGTGCTCAAGCCCCTGCACGAGGGGGCGGGCTCCCTGCACGGCGACCCCACGAACGGCTGGCGGACCAGGACGACCGGACACATCGAGGTCGTCGACGTCCCCGGTGACCATCTGCGGGTCGTGGAGGAGCCGTACGTGAAGTACGTGGCGGAGCAGATCACTCATCTGGTGACGGCGAGCCTGCCGGGCACCGGCAACGGAATCCGAGGAAAGCGGTGACGGCGGACATGAGCAGCGGAAACGGAACGAGCGGTACCCGTCGCAGGACGGCGATCGTCGTGGGCGCCGGGATCGGCGGCCTCGCGGCGGCCGTCACGCTGCGCAGCGTGGGCATCGACGTCGAGGTCCACGAGCGGGCGGGCGAGCTGCGCCCGGCGGGCACCGGCCTGTCCGTCATGACCAACTCCATGACGGCGCTGGCCTCGCTCGGCATCGATCTGCGCCTGGCGGAGCGCGGCCGGGTCATCGAGACCGCCGAGCTGATGACGCGCACGGGCGGCCGGATCAAGACGCTGCCCTACCGGGAGCTCACCGAGCGGCTGGGCGCCCCGAGCGTGTGCGTCTCCCGCAGTGAGCTTCAGGCGGCCCTGCTGGAGGCGGCCGGGGACTGCCCGATCCGTCTGGGGTCGGCCGCCACGGGGTACACCGTCGAGGAGGACGGGGTACGGGTCCGGTTCGCCGACGGGCGGGAAGCCCACGCCGACCTGCTCATCGGCGCCGACGGCATCCACTCGGCGGTCCGCAGACAACTGGCGGGACCGGAGGAGCTCCGGGAGGCCGGTTACCTCTGCTGGCTCGCCGTCACCCCGTTCGACCATCCGCGACTGACCCCGGGCTTCAACGGCCACTACTGGGGCCGGGGGCAGCGCTTCGGGCTGCACGACATCGGCCAGGGGCAGGTCTACTGGTGGGGGACGCGGAACATGTCCGCCGAGGCCGCCCGCGGCTGGAAGGGCGACAAGGAGGACATCGCCCGCGCCTTCGACGGCTGGGCGGATGTGGTCGGCGAGGTGATCAGGGCCACCCCCGAGGAGTCCGTCCACGCCGTCCCCGCGCAGGACCGGCCGTTCCTGGAGCGCTGGGGCGAGGGTCCCGTGACGCTGCTGGGGGACGCCGCCCACCCCATGCTGACCGCCCTCGCCCAGGGCGGGAGCACGGCGATCGAGGACGCCGTGGTCCTGGCGCGGAGCTGCGCGGCGGCGTCCGACCCGGCGGCCGGGCTGCGCGCGTACGAGGCGGCCCGCCGCGACCGCACCCGATGGCTGGTCGACAACTCCTACTCCCTGAGCAGGAACGAGCAGGAGGAGCGCCCGCTGGCGACGGCGGTGCGCGACACCCTGATGCGTTACGCGCCGACGTCCCTGCTGATGCGCCCCTTCGAGAAGGCGATGACGTACGAGCCTCCCCGCTTCGGCGCGGACGACGGGTCCGCGCGGGCGGGTGCGGACCGGTGACCGGGGCGCGCCGGGACGGTCACGGGGTGGTGGTGGAGACCACGTACACCCGGGGGAACCCGGGGTCGGTCAGGTCCACGACGACGTCCTGGCTGGGGCGCGGGCTCTGCTGCCGGTGGTGGAGCCCCGCCAGGTCGTGACCGGGGAGGTCGAAGTCCCAGCCGACGGTGTGCCGGTCGCGGGGGCTGATGGTGATCTCGCCGTCCTTGAGGGCGGAGCGGCTGGTGCCCATCTCCGTGAGGAAGGCGTCGAGACGCCCTGAGGTCACGTCGAACTGGACGTACAGCCGGCTGGTCTTCCAGTTGCTCGTCTCGTAGTAGCGGATACGGGACGAGCCCGGCGGGATCGGCACCTCGAAGACGCGCCGCTTCATCTTGGAGGGGCGCATCTCCTGGAGGCCGGTGGCCGAGGACTCGATCTCCTTGTTCCGGCCGCTGTCCCGGCTCTGCCCGGCCGAGATCGCGAGGTACCCGGCCGGGATGCCGATGAGCAGCACGATGACGATCGCCGTCAGCCAGCGGCGGCGGTTGCGGTGGCGGCGGTCCTCGGGCGGCTTCGCCCCGATCACGGCGGCCTCCTCCGGGTCCTGCGCGGCGCCCGGTCCGGTCCGGTCCCCGGTCATGCCGGCGGCTCCTGGCCGGGGCGGGCGGTGCGGATCACCTGCGCGTACCGCTCGTACCGCTCATGGCGCTCCACGCGGCGGCGGTTGGCGCGGCGGAAGCGCCGGGCGACCAGCCGGGAGAGGTCGGCGGCGCCGACCATGCCCGCCTCGGGGCCGAGTTCCGCCTTGGCGATCCGGGCCTCGGGGCGGTAGCCGCGGCCGGTGAGGTTACGGCGGAAGGCGTCGCGGGCCGGGTTGATGAGCAGGTCGTCGGCGGCGCTGACGCCGCCGCCGACGACGAAGCAGGACGGGTCGAGGGCGGCGGCGAGGTTGGCGATGCCGACGCCGAGCCACTGCCCGATGTCCTGGAACAGCTCGATGCACATGGCGTCGCCCTCGCGGGCCAGCTCGGTGATGAGCGGGCCCGTGATCTCCTGGACGTTGCCCTTGACGCGTTCGATGATGTTGTACGCGACGGGTGAGTCGGCGGCGGCCAGCTCCCTGGCCTCCCGTACGAGGGCGTTGCCGGAGCTGTACTGCTCCCAGCAGCCGCGATTGCCGCACGCGCAGCGGTGGCCGCCGGGCACGACCTGCATGTGGCCGAACTCGCCGGCGACCCCGAACTTGCCGCGCTTGACCCGGCCGTCCTCCAGGATGGCGCCGCCGATGCCGGTGCCCAGCGTGATCATGACGAGGTGGTCCTCGCCGCGTCCGGCGCCGAAGCGCCACTCGGCCCAGGCGGCGGTGTTGGCGTCGTTGTCGACCATGACGGGGACGGCGAGCCGGGAGGAGAGCGCGTCCCTGAGCGGTTCGTCGCGCCAGGCGAGGTGGGGTGCGAAGAGCACCTTGGAGCGGTCGGCGTCGACCCAGCCGGCCGCGCCGATGCCCACCGCGTGCACGTCGTGGCGGTCGGAGAGGTCGAGGACCAGCTCGACGATGGTGTCCTCGACGACGCGGGGGCTCTTGGACTTGTCCGGCGTCTCGGTCCTGATCTTCTCCAGGATGTTGCCGTCCGGGTCGACGACCCCGGCCATCACCTTCGTACCGCCGATGTCGATGCCGACGGTCGGGACGCGGGGCGCGGTCAGCAGGGAGCGGCGCTCCCGGGTGCCGACGGTCCGCAGCACGGTGGCGCGGGCCGTACCGCGGTGGGTGATGTCACGGTACGTACTCATCGGCCCGCTCCTCGTGTGTCGTCCGTCGGATCGGTCGTGCCGTACCGAGTGGGGCGGCGGCTGGGTGCTCGCACGAGTCGTGTCGTCCCTGCGGGGTCGGGGGCCGCCAGGCCCGGGTGGGCAGCGGCGGCGGACGGGTGTCCGCCCTGCCAGATTGTGCCATCCGGGGCGGGCGGGGTCGCTGTGCGGCCCGGCGGGCGGCGCCACGCCCGTGTCCGGGGGCGCCGTACCCGTACCGGTCCCGGCGGGGCAGGCCCGCCCCGGGTCAGTCCTCGTCGCCCGCCGGGGGTTTCTTCAGCCTCGGGGTGGGGGCGCGCTCCAGCTCATGGCTGAGTTCGGCCAGCTCGGAGCCGCCCGCCATCTGCCGGGTCAGCTCGTCCAGGGTGATCGAGTCCTTGGTGTGGCTGCCCGCCATGACGCCCCGCTTGAGCAGGACGAAGCGGTCGCCCACCAGATACGCGTGGTGCGGGTTGTGCGTGATGAGGACCACTCCGAGTCCCGCGTCACGTGCGGCGGCCACGTACTTGAGGACCACCCCGGACTGTTTGACCCCGAGGGCGGCGGTCGGCTCGTCCAGGACGAGGACCTTCGCGCCGAAGTGGACGGCGCGGGCGATGGCCACGCACTGGCGCTCGCCGCCGGAGAGGGTGCCGATCGGCTGGTCGACGTCGCGCAGGTCGATGCCCATGCGCAGCAGCTCGGCGCGGGTGGTCTCGCGCATCCGTGCCACGTCGAGCCGTTTGAAGGGCCCGTACCCCTTGCGCGGCTCCGAGCCGAGGAAGAAGTTCCGCCAGACCGGCATCAGGGGGACCACGGCGAGGTCCTGGTAGACGGTGGCGATGCCCCGGTCCAGCGCGTCGCGCGGGGAGGAGAGCGCCGCCTTCTCGCCGTCGATCAGGAAGTCGCCCGCGTCATGGCCGTGCAGCCCGGCGATGATCTTGATGAGGGTGGACTTGCCGGCCCCGTTGTCGCCCAGGACGCAGGTGATCTCACCGGCGTGGACCTCCAGCGAGACGCCCTCCAGGGCGCGGATGTTGCCGTAGTACTTGCTGACGTCGTCCAGTTCGACGAGTGCGGTCATCGTGACGCCTCCGCGCGCTTGCGCACCCACGCGTTGAGCAGGGTGGCCAGAAGGAGCATCGCTCCGAGGAAGAACTTGAACCAGTCCGGGTTCCACTCGGCGTACACGATGCCCTTGCTCGTCATGCCGAAGATGAACGCGCCGACGGCGGAGCCGATCGCCGAACCGTAGCCGCCGGTGATCAGACAGCCGCCGATGACGGCCGCGATGATGTAGATCAGCTCGTTGCCGACGCCCTCGCCGGACTGGACGACGTCGAACGAGAAGAGCAGGTGCTGCCCGGCGATCCAGGCGCAGAAGGCCACGCCCATGTAGAGCAGGATCCGGGTCCGCTCCACGGGGACGCCGACGGCGCGGGCGGCGTCCGCGTTGCCGCCCACCGCGAAGATCCAGTTGCCGAGGCGGGTGCGCAGCAGGATCCAGGTGGCGAGGGCGACCAGCCCGGCCCACCACAGGATGGTGACCTTCAGGTCGACGCCGCCGAGGGTGAGCTGGGAGGCGAAGACCTTCCGGGCGGAGGGGAAGCCCTCCATGTTGGCGATCGTCTTGGTCGAGACGGTGCCGCTGATCAGCTTCGTCACACCGAGGTTGAGTCCGGTGAGCATCAGGAACGTACCGAGCGTGATGATGAAGCTGGGCAGTCTCGTACGGGTCAGCATGACCCCGTTGAAGACCCCGAACGCGAGCGTGACCAGCAGCGACACCAGGACGCCGACCCAGACGTTCGCCGTCATCTGGTAGCTGAACATCGAGGAGACCAGCGCGGAGCTGGTCACCATCACACCGGCCGAGAGGTCGAACTCGCCGCCGATCATCAGCAGCGCCACCGGGACGGCCATGATGCCGATCGTGGACGCCGCGTACAGGACCGTGCCGAAGCTGGAGAGCTGGAGGAACGAGTCGGCGACGAAGGCGAAGAAGAGGAAGACGGCCGCCGCGCCGACGACCGAGCCCAGCTCGGGCCGGCCGAGGAGCCCCCGGAGCGGGGAGGTGTGCAGCAGGCGTTCGTCCGCGCTCACCGGGTGCCCCGCTCCGTGTACTTCTCCAGCGCCCCGGCGTCCTTCTTGGTGATGATCTGCGGTCCGGTGAGCACCGGGCGCCCGCCGCCGAGGACGTCGGCGTTGTAGCGGTAGAGCCAGAGCAGGTCGACCGCCTCGTACCCCTGGAGGTACGGCTGCTGGTCGACGGCGAAGCCGAGGGTGCCGGAGGTCAGGGAGGCGGCGACCTTGGCGTTGAGGTCGAAGGTGTCGATCTCGGCCTTGCTGCCCGCGGTCTCCTTGGCCTTGACGGCGGCGTCCGCGAAGGGCGCGCCCAGGGTGACGACGGCGTCGACGGAGCGGTCGGTCTGGAGCTTGGCCTCGATGGACGCCTGGACGTCGGGCATGTTGGTGCCGTCGACGTACAGGTTCTGCATCTGCCCGCCGAAGGTCTCCTTCGCCCCGGCGCAGCGCTGCTCGTGGCCGACGTTGCCCTGCTCGTGGATGACGCAGAGCGCCTTCTTCCTGCCGCGCCGGTCGAGTTCCTCGCCGACGGCCTCGCCGGCGATGGTCTCGTCCTGGCCGACATGGGTGAGCGCGCCGAACTTCTTGGACTCGGCGGCGCCGGAGTTCACCGTGATCACCGGGATGCCGGCCCGGGTGGCCTGGGCGACGACGGCCTTCATGGCGTCGGGCTTGGCGAGCGTGACGATCAGCCCGTCGACCTTCTTGTCGATGTAGGACTGCACGAGCTGTGCCTGCTGCTGGCCCTCGTCGCTGTTGGCGTAGAGGAACTTGATGTTGTCCTTGGCGGCGGCCTGCTTGGCGCCGTTCTGCACGATGTCCCAGAAGGTGTCGCCACTGCCCGAGTGGGTGACCATGGCCACGGTCCACCGCGGGGTGTCCACCGCGGCCCGTCCCTGGGCGGCCTGCTGGGCCCGTTCCTCGGCGCGCTTGCCGCCGGTACTGCTGCATCCGGCGAGGGCCGTGGCCCCGAGCACCGCCGCCAGTACGGCGCTCAGCGCGCGTACCCCTGTCCGAACCCTTGCCACGACGCCGTGCCCTTCTTGCTGTACTCCTCGGTGCGGCCGGGGCTCGTCCGTGCGGAACCCGGCCGCCCAAGTATCGGTCATGGCTGGTCGGGGGGTGGCCAGCGGGTACCGCGGGGCGGTGGCGAGGCGGTTACGTACGGACGAGGAGCTGGAACTCGAAGGCGTACCGCGAGGCCCGGTAGATGTGCGAGCCGAACTCCACCGCCCGCCCCGTGTCGTCGAAGGCGGTCCGCTCCATGGTGAGCAGCGGCGCCCCGGCGGGCTCGGTCAGCACCTCGGCCTCCTCGGTGGTGGCGGCCCGCGCCCCGACCGTCTGGCGCGCGCTGTGCAGGGTGATCCCGGCGGAGCGCAGCATCCGGTAGAGGCCGGTGGCTTCGAGGCGCCGTGTGTCGCAGTCGAGGAGGCCGGCGGGCAGATGGTTGCGCAGATACGCCATCGGCTCGTCGTGCGCGTACCGCAGCCGCTCCACGAGCAGCACCTCCGCGCCCTCCGGCACCCCGAGCGCGGCGGCGACCTCGGCGGTGGCGGGGTGCAGGGTGTTGCGCAGGACGCGGGTGGCGGGGCGCTGGCCGGCCGCCTCCAGGTCGTCGTAGAGGCTGCTCAGCTCCAGGGGGCGTTTGACCTGGCTGTGCACGACCTGGGTGCCGACGCCCCGGCGGCGTACGAGCAGTCCTTTGTCGACGAGGGACTGGATGGCCTGGCGGACGGTCGGGCGGGAGAGTCCGAGCCGGCCCGCGAGTTCGATCTCGTTGCCGAGCAGGCTGCCGGGCGCCAGCCTGCCGCGCTCGATGGCACCCTCCAACTGCTGCGCGAGCTGGAAGTAGAGCGGTACGGGACTGGTGCGGTCGACGCCGAGCCTGAGCTGCGGGGCAAGGTCCGGCTCCGGGCCGACGGGGTCGGCCCGGCCGGTCGTCTCCTGTCCGGTTCGGACTGATCTCGGCTGATGGGGCACGGGCCGAGCGTAGTCGCATGCCCTGTTGACGGGAAGTAGAGAAGTCCGGTTGTCAGGACAAAGCCTTGACACGGTGATCAGGGTACGGCCACCTTGGGGCCATGCGCATCGGACTCATCGGCACCGGCCGTATCGGCACCTTCCACGCGGACGTACTCAACCGCCATCGCGATGTCGGATCCCTGGTCGTCGCGGACATGGACGCGGCACGGGCGGCGCGGGTCGCCGAGCGGATCGGCGCCACGGCCGCGCCCTCCGTGGACGAGATCTTCTCGTGGGGCGTGGACGCCGTGGTGATCACGTCGGCGACCTCGTCCCACGCCGAACTGATCAGCCGGGCCGCGCGCGCCGGACTGCCCTGCTTCTGCGAGAAGCCCATCGCCCTGGACCTGGCGGGCACGCTGGCCGCGCTGCACGAGGTGGAGTCGGCGGGCACGGCGCTCCAGCTCGGCTTCATGCGCCGCTTCGACGCGGGGTACGGCACGGCGCGTGAGCTCGTACGGTCGGGGCGGCTCGGCCGGCTGCACACCGTACGCGCGATCACCTCGGACCCGGCGCCGCCGCCCGCCTCGTACCTGCCGCTCTCCGGCGGTCTGTACCGCGACTGTCTGGTCCATGACTTCGACATCCTGCGCTGGGTGACCGGGCGCGAGGTGGTGGAGGTGTACGCGACGGGCTCGGACGCGGGCCCCGCGATCTTCGCCGAGGCGGGGGACATCGACACGGCCGCCGCGGTCCTGACCCTGGACGACGGGACGCTCGCGACCGCGACCTCCACCCGCTGCAACGGGGCGGGCTACGACGTACGGATGGAACTCGCTGGCGAGCTGGACCAGTTCGCGGTGGGACTCGACGACCGTACGCCGATCACCTCGACCGAGCCGAAGGGCCCGCCGGCCTGCGACAACCCGTGGCCGGGCTTCCTGGAGCGGTTCGCCCCTGCGTACGAGGCGGAGCTGGACGCGTTCGTGAAGGTCGTCAACGGTGAGCTGGCGAATCCGTGCGACGGCCGGGAGGCGCTGCACGCGCTGCGGATCGCGGAGGCGTGCGAGCTGTCGCGGAGCGAGCACCGTCCGGTGGCGCTGACGGAGATCGCCGGGGGGTGAGAGCGGCGAGCTCTGAAGGGTCCGGAGCGGGGTCGCGCTCCCGGCCCTTCAGAGCTCGCCGCCGTCCGGGGCCAGGTCCGCGTCGTGCACCAGCAGGGCGATCTGGACCCGGTTGTTGAGGTCGAGCTTGGCCAGGATGCGCGAGACATGGGCCTTGACGGTGGGGACACTCATGTAGAGGCCGGCGGCGATCTCCGCGTTGGACCGGCCGAGGCCGACGGCGAGCGCGACCTCCCGCTCCCGCTCGCCGAGGGTCGCGAGCCGGTTCGCCGCGCTCGCCCTGCGGCCGGTGGCGGCCTGTTCCGCGCCCGCCCCCGTGCCCCCGCCCGGACCGGCCACCTGGGTCATCAACTGGCGGGTGACGGCGGGCGAGAGCACCGGGTCACCGGCCGCCACCCGCCGTACGGCGTCGACGATCTCGGCGGGCGGGGTGTCCTTGAGGACGAACCCGGCGGCCCCGGCGCGCAGCGCGCGTACCACCTGTTCGTCGGCGTGGAAGGTGGTCAGCACGAGGACCTCGGGGGCGCCCGGGAGACGCCGCAGGGTCTCCGTGGCGGCCAGCCCGTCCATGACGGGCATCCGGATGTCCATGAGCACCACGTGGGGCGCGGTCCGTTCGACCAGCGCGGCGACCTCGGTGCCGTCGGCCCCCTCCCCCACGATCTCGATGTCGTCGGCGCCGCCGAGCATGAAGGTCAGTCCGGCGCGGACCAGCGGGTCGTCGTCGACGATGATCAGCCTGATGGTCATGCGGCCCACGGTAGCCAAGCGCGGACGGCGAAGCCGCCGTCGCCCGTCGGTCCGTGCTCGAACCGGCCACCCGCCAGGGCGGCCCGCTCCGTCAGTCCGATCAGTCCCTGCCCCGAGCCGGGGACCTTCGCCACCGCGCCGGTGGGTGCGGCGTTGCGGACCTCGACGGTGAGCCCGTCCCCCGGGCCGCCGCTGACCTCGACGCTGGAGCCGGTTCCCGGCGCGTGCTTACGGGCGTTGGTCAGCGCCTCCTGCGCGATGCGGTACGCGGTACGGCCGACGGCGGCGGGCACGGCGGCCGGATCGGCGACCCGGTTGTCCAGGTCGACCGCCATACCGGCCCTGCGGGACTCGGCGACCAGCTCGTCGAGCGTGACCAGGGTGGGCTGGGGGCGGTCGCTCTCGTCGCCGTCCGGCGCCCGCAGCACCCCGATGATCATGCGCAGGTCCTGGAGGGCGTCGTGCGCGCTGTCCCTGATCACCCCGGCCGCCCTGGCGACCTCGGGCGCCGGGGCGTCCGGCCGGAACTCCAGGGCGCCCGCGTGGACGCTGAGCAGCGTCAGCCGGTGCGCGAGCACGTCGTGCATCTCGCGGGCGATGGCCTCACGGGCCAGCCGCTGGGCCTGCTCGGCGCGGAGTCCGGCCTCGGCCTCGGCGCGCAGCGCCCGCTCGCGCAGCGCGACGACGAGCTGGCGCCTGGACCGTACGAGCATGCCCCAGCCGACCGACAGCAGGAGCAGGACCACGGTCGCGACGAGCAGGAAGGTGAGAGTGGAGGTGGGATCCGGGCGGATGTACGCCTGGGCGAACCCGGTGACCAGGGCCACCGCGCTGACGATCAGCACGGGCCGGAAGGGCCGGTGCACGGCCACACAGAACACCGCGACGAGCGAGGCCCCTCCGGCGAGCGGGGCCACCATGCTCACGACCGACAGCACGATCGCCAGCTCCACCGGCCGGATCCGCCGCAGCCACAGGGAACAGCAGGCCAGGAACCCGGCGATCAGGTCGAAGGCGTCGACCAGCTCGGGGTTGTGGGCCTTCTGGAGCGTCTCGACGGCGAGCAGCCCGACGCCCGCGGCGACGACGAACATCAGCGTGTCGATGATCCAGTCGCGCACCGTACGGCGCGGCCGGGCCCTGCCGCGGTCGCCGGGCAGCTCGGGACCTCGGGGATCGATCATCTCCGAGGGGAGCAGCCAGGGGTAGTCCGTACGTGTCATGCCACCCAATTTACGCAGGTGGCGGGCGGTACGGTCGCCGGTGCGCGGCGGAAGCTACCAAAGTCGCGCGACTCCCGGCTTTCGTCACGCGCCCCGGACTTTCGCCGGTCCCGGCCGCCGTCCTCAGCCGCCCAGTTCCCGGTGGCGGGCGGCGAGGCGGGCCGCGCCGCCTTCCGTGAGGGAGCCGAAGAGGCGGAGCCGCGAGATCCCGCCGTCGGGGTAGATGTCGATCCGTACGTCGGTCGCGAGGGCGGGGGCCGCGAGGACGAAGCGGTGGTTGGTGTCGGGCTGGAGCCGGGTCCTGGGCAGGATCTCCGTCCAGCCGTCCGCGTCCGTACCGGTACCGGTGTCCGTACCCGTACCCGTACCGGTGTCCGTGCCGGCGTCGCGTACGGAGAGGGCGGCCCAGCCCGCCGCGTTCCCCTTGAGGTACGCCGTGTCGATCTCGACCGCCCGGATCTCGCCCTGTCCGGCCAGCCGGTAGCGGATCCAGTCGTTGTCCAGGTCACGGCGGCGCCTGGTCTCCCAGCCGTCGTCCATCTGCCGGGAGCGGCCCGGGCCGATGGTGTTGGCCGGGGGCGAGTAGAAGCGGTCGGAGGCGTCCTCGGCGGTGCCGCCGTTCTCCAGGGCGAGCAGGTCGAACGTACCGAGCGCGGCGAGCCACGCCGGATCGGGCGCGACCTCTCCGTACACCCGCAGCCGGGCGATCCCGCCGTCGGGGTGCTGGTTGACGCGGAGGTGGGTGAAGCGCCGCTCGACGTCGACCGGGAACCCGTTGGCGGCGTGGCCGCCGACGGCGGTACGGGGCACGAGCACCGTCCACGCGACGCCGGGGTCGAGCAGCTCCTCCGGGGACGGGGAGCCGGGCAGCGAGACGGCCTCGACGGAGACGGACTGCGGGTAGTTGCCGCGGAAGTGCGCGGTGTCGACGACGATCCCGCGGATCACCCCGGGCGCGCCGAGCCGGACCAGCGCCCAGTCGTGGTCCTCGGGGGCGGGGTGCGGCCGGCCGGCGGCTCCGCCGCGCCTGCGCCGGGTCTCCCAGCCGTCCATGATCTTGCCCTTGTGGCCGAAGTGCTCCGGGTCGAACACGGCGGGTCCGGGCCTCAGCATGTTCTCGCGCTCGGCGAAGAACTCGTCGTTGGCGGCGAGCACCCCGGCGCCGAGCCGCCGGTCGGCGAGATCGGTGAGGTGCGTGAAGGGGAGGTCCGCGGTGCGGTAGTCGGCGTACGGGTCGCCGCCGCCGTACGGGCGGGCGTCACCGGTGAAGCGGGCTTCGGGCACGGCGGGGGGCGGAGCGTCGGACACGGTCAGTTGTTCCTTTCGAGCAGTCGGCCTGAGGGTTCGGCGAGGACGCCGTCGCGGAGGATCGGGGTGCCGCGCAGCCAGGTCGAGACGACCACGCCGTGCAGGGTCCTGCCCGCGTACGCCGTGACCTGGTTGCGGTGGTGCAGTTCCGCCGGGTCGACGGTGAAGGTCCGGTCCGGCGCGAGGACCGTGAAGTCGGCGTCGCGGCCCGCCTCGATGGCGCCCTTGCGGGACAGTCCCGCGAGGGCGGCGGGGGCCGTCGACATCCAGCGCGCGACGTCCTGAAGGGTGTGGCCGCGCCGGCGGGCCTCGGTCCAGATCGCCGGGAGGCCGAGCTGGAGCGAGGAGATGCCGCCCCACGCGGAGGCGAAGTCGGGGGTCTTGAGGTCGGCGGTGCAGGGCGAGTGGTCGGAGACCACACAGTCGATCGTGCCGTCGGCCAGCCCCTGCCAGAGCGCGTCCTGGTTCGCGGCCTCGCGGATCGGCGGGCAGCACTTGAACTCCGTGGCCCCGTCGGGGACCTCCTCGGCGGTGAGGGTGAGGAAGTGCGGACAGGACTCGACGGTGATCCGGACGCCCTCGCGCCTGGCGGCGGCGATCCGCGGCAGGACGTCCGAGGACGAGAGGTGCAGGACGTGCACCCGGGCGTCGAGCCGCTTCGCCTGGGCGATCAGACGGGTGACGGCCTCGTTCTCGGCGGCGCGCGGGCGGGAGGCGAGGAAGTCGGCGTACGCGGGGCCGCCGCGCGCGGGGGCCGCGGCCAGCTCGTGCGGGTCCTCGGCGTGCGCGATCAGCAGTCCGCCGAAGCCCGCGATCTCGGCGAGGGCGTGGCCCAGCCGCTCCTGGTCCAGCTCGGGGAACTCCTCGACGCCGGACGGCGACAGGAAGCACTTGAAGCCGAAGACCCCCGCGTCGTGGAGCGGGCGCAGGTCCTGGGCGTTGTCCGGTACGGCGCCGCCCCAGAAACCGACGTCGACATGGGCCTTGGCGCGGGCCACGTCCCGCTTGACGCCCAGGTGTGCGACGGTCGTGGTGGGCGGCAGCGAGTTGAGCGGCATGTCGAGCAGCGTG
Organism: Streptomyces sp. NPDC087310; assembly: GCF_044744405.1. Classification (NCBI taxonomy): domain Bacteria; kingdom Bacillati; phylum Actinomycetota; class Actinomycetes; order Kitasatosporales; family Streptomycetaceae; genus Streptomyces; species Streptomyces sp. NPDC087310. The sequence continues at coordinate 534,974 of NZ_JBIUYF010000002.1, forward strand.
GTGACGCCGCCGGCCGCGGCGGCGCGGGTGGCGGTCCAGAACCCCTCCCACGCGGTGCGGCCCGGGTCGTTCACATGGACGTGGGTGTCGACGAGGCCGGGGAGCACGACGTCGTCCCCGACGTCCTCGACCACGGCCGTCCGGTCCGTGGCGCCGTGCGGGGGCTCCGCCTCGTACGGCAGTACGGCCGAGATCCTGCCGTCGGCGACGGCGATGGTGGCGGGCCGCATCCCCTCGGGGGTGATGACGCGCGTCGACCGCAGCAGCAGGCTCACCTCGGGCACCCGTACTCCTCACTGGCCTCGTGGGGCTGGCCCCACCAGGCGCGATTCAACGAACTGTTGAAGAAGTCTTCACTCCCGACCGGAGCCCGTCAAGGCCACTCGGCCCGCCAATGTTTCCGCAACGTGAAATACTGTTTTCACCAGCCAGAACACCCTACCCAGCCGAGGCGATCGTGCACACCCCGGACAAACACCACCTGACCGGCAGAGACGTCTCATCCCCGGCCCCCTCCCGATCGCCGGGGCCGGTATAGGCTGCTTGCTTGTCCGCCCGCCCCGAAAGGACCGTTGACGTGCCGTCGTCCAGCGCCAACAGCACCGACGCCGCCAGATCCGCCTCCGGCAACGGTGGCGTCCAGTCCCTTGAGCGCGCCTTCGACCTGCTCGAACGGATGGCGGACGCGGGCGGCGAGGTCGGCCTCAGCGAGCTCTCCGCGGCCAGCGGCCTGCCGCTGCCCACCATCCACCGGCTGATGCGGACCCTGGTGGCCTGCGGCTATGTGCGCCAGCAGGCCAACCGGCGGTACGCGCTCGGCCCGCGCCTGATCCGCCTCGGCGAGTCGGCGTCCCGGCTGCTCGGCACGTGGGCCAGGCCCTATCTGGCGCGGCTGGTCGAGGAGACCGGCGAGACCGCGAACATGGCGCTGCTCGACGGCGACGAGATCGTGTACGTCGCGCAGGTGCCGTCCAAGCACTCGATGCGGATGTTCACCGAGGTGGGCCGCCGGGTACTGCCGCACTCCACGGGTGTGGGCAAGGCGCTGCTGTCGCACATCCCGCCGGAGGAGGTACGCGCCCTGCTGGCCCGTACCGGCATGCCGGCCGCCACGGAGAAGACGATCACGACGCCCGACGCCTTCCTGGCGGCGCTGGAGACGGTGCGCCGCGCGGGGTACGCGATCGACGACAACGAGCAGGAGATAGGGGTCCGCTGCCTGGCGGTCCCGGTGCCCGACTCCCCCACCGCCGCCGCCATCTCGATCTCGGGGCCCGCGGGCCGGGTGACGGAGGAGGCCACGGACCGGATCGTGCCCGTACTGCTGGAGGTCGCGCGCGACCTGTCGGCGGCGCTGGCGAACACGGCGGCGCAGCAGGCGCAGGGCTGACAGCGGGGCACGACCGTGTGGTCGCGGGGCCGGCGGGACCGGCCCCCTGGCCGGTCAGCGGGGGTGCGGCAGGTCCCCGAAGAGGTCGACGGCGCTCCGTACGCCCATCAGCGCCGGGCCGAGGGCGCTGACCGAGCCGATCGAGCCGACGATCAGCAGCAGGGAGCGGCGCATCCGGGCGTTCTCGGGGGCGCCGCTCGCCACCATCGCGGCGAGCGCGGCCAGTTCGTCCTCGGCTATCGCGCGGTCCCTGAACTCCGACGGGTAGACCGCCAGTTCGCGCCGGAGTCGGGACACGGCGGCGCGCAGCCCCGTGATCCTCGGGTCCTCGCCCTTCTCCGCCACCGGCGACTTCCCCACACTCCGCAACAAAGCTCCCCCTATGCTTTTCCGCCCTGCGCCCCACGGCATTTCTCCGTGCCGGGCGCGACTTCGTACTGGTAGGACCATTCCCCTTCGGCGGTGGTCAATCGCCTGGGTTCGCGGGCAAGTTAACGCCATCGCGCAGGGTAGGCGCCACTCCACGGACCGAATACGGCGGGAAGACGGCCGGAATGCGAAAGGAATTCCTGGTGATCACCGGCGCACGCGGAACATTCACCGCGCGGAGGGGCGCGACAGGGCGCGCGGGGGCGCGGTGCGGTAAGCAGGGTTCATGTCAGACACCTACGGCGCGGACGCGCCCATGACGGAGGCGTACGAGGTCACGGAACCGGTCGCCGGGCTGCTGCTCGCCGCGGGCGGTGGCCGCCGGCTGGGCGGACGGCCGAAGGCGCTGCTGGAACACCGGGGCCGCCGGCTGGTGGAGCACGCGGCGCGCGCCCTGCGCGAAGGGGGGTGCGCGCCGGTGCACGTGGTGCTGGGGGCGTCCGCGCCGGAGGTACGGGAGCGGGCGGTGCTGCCGGGTGCCGTCCTGGTCGACAACCCCGGGTGGGCGGACGGGATGGGGTCCTCGCTGCGGGCGGGGCTGGCCTCGCTGGCGGGCACGGACGCGCGGGCGGTCCTGGTGCTGCTGGTGGACCAGCCGGGGATCGGCGCGGCGGCGGTGGCCCGGGTGGTGGCCGCGTGCCGGGGCCCGGAGGCGCTGGTGTCGGCGGCGTACGACGGCAGGCGCGGCCATCCCGTGGCGTTCGGCGCGGACCGCTGGGCGGAGATCGCGGCGGATGCGAGGGGCGACCGCGGGGCACGTGCCTATCTGAAAGCGCGCGAACGCGAGATCGTTCTGGTCGAATGCGGGGATGTCGCCCGGCCGTACGACATCGACACGGAGGAGGATCTGGCCCATCTTGAGCAGGCGTCACCCCGGAGAGCCGCGAGCTCGGCGGAGTGAGGACACCCACAACGGAGTGAGGACATCAACAAAGCATTGAAGTTCCACCATGAGGAAACTATTATCCACAGGTCAGAAGCGCCCGACACCTCGAACGGTGCGCTCGATACGCCGGCCGCCACGGCGCCCTCGCCGCCCGCGCCGCTCGTGAAGGAGTGACAGCTCATGTCCGCACCAGCGCCCTCCCCGCTGGCCATCGTCGACGCCGAACCCCTGCCCCGTCAGGACGAGGTACTGACCGATGCGGCCCTCGCGTTCGTGGCGGAGCTGCACCGTCGGTTCACGCCCCGCCGTGACGAGCTGCTCGCCCGCCGCGTCGAGCGCCGCGCCGAGATCGCCCGTACCTCCAGCCTGGACTTCCTGCCGGAGACCGCGTCCGTGCGCGAGGACGACGCGTGGCGGGTCGCGCCGACGCCCGCGGCGCTCGACGACCGCCGGGTGGAGATCACCGGACCGACCGACCGCAAGATGACGATCAACGCGCTGAACTCCGGCGCGCGGGTCTGGCTCGCGGACTTCGAGGACGCCTCCGCGCCCACCTGGGAGAACGTGGTCCTCGGTCAGCTCAACCTGATGGACGCCTACCGGCGCCGCATCGACTTCACCGACCCGCGCACGGGCAAGTCGTACGCCCTCAAGGACGCGGCGGACCTCGCGACGGTCGTGATGCGCCCGCGCGGCTGGCATCTCGCGGAGCGCCATCTCGTGCTGGACGGCGAGCCGGTGCCGGGCGCGCTGGTCGACTTCGGGCTGTACTTCTTCCACAACGCCCAGCGGCTGATCGAGCTGGGCAAGGGCCCGTACTTCTACCTGCCGAAGACGGAGTCGCACCTGGAGGCGCGCCTCTGGAACGACGTCTTCGTCTTCGCCCAGGACTATGTGGGCGTCCCGCAGGGCACCGTCCGGGCGACGGTGCTGATCGAGACGATCACCGCGGCGTACGAGATGGAGGAGATCCTCTACGAGCTGCGCGACCACGCCTCCGGGCTCAACGCGGGCCGCTGGGACTATCTCTTCTCGATCGTGAAGAACTTCCGTGACGGCGGCGCCAAGTTCGTCCTGCCGGACCGCAACGCGGTCACGATGACGGCGCCGTTCATGCGCGCCTACACCGAACTCCTCGTCCGCACCTGCCACAAGCGCGGCGCGCACGCCATCGGCGGCATGGCGGCCTTCATCCCGTCCCGGCACGACGCCGACGTCAACAAGGTCGCGTTCGAGAAGGTCAGGGCCGACAAGGACCGCGAGGCGGCCGACGGCTTCGACGGCTCGTGGGTCGCCCACCCGGACCTGGTGCCGATCGCCATGGCCTCCTTCGACGCGGTCCTGGGCGACCGCCCGAACCAGAAGGACCGTCTCCGCGAGGATGTCTCCGTCGCCGCGGGCGATCTGATCGCCGTCGACTCGCTGGACGCCCGCCCCACGTACGAGGGCCTGCGCAACGCCGTCCAGGTCGGCATCCGCTACATCGAGGCGTGGCTGCGCGGCATGGGTGCGGTCGCGATCTTCAACCTGATGGAGGACGCGGCCACGGCGGAGATCTCCCGCTCGCAGATCTGGCAGTGGATCAACGCGGGCGTCGAGTTCGACCACGAGGGCGAGACGCTCCGCGTCACCCCGGAGCTGGCCCGCACACTCGCCGCCGACGAGCTGACCGCGATCCGCGCCGAGATCGGCGAGGAGTCCTTCGCCGCGGGCCGCTGGCAGCAGGCCCACGACCTGCTGCTGACGGTCGCGCTGGACGACGACTACGCGGACTTCCTCACGCTCCCGGCGTACGAGCAGCTCCGCGGCTGATACGAGCTCCGCGGCTGACCGGACGCACAGCGTGGCGTTCGATGAGTTCGGGCGGTTCCGGCGGTCTACTTCGGTATGGACACAGACAAGAAGCCGGAGCCGCTCGATCTCGGTCCCGTGTGCCAGGAGACGGCCCGGGTGGTGGGCGGTGTCGCGGAGCAGCACCTGTCCGGGGTCACGCCCTGCCCCGCGTACACGGTACGGGAGGTGCTCGCGCACCTCATGGGCCTGACCGTCGGGTTCCGGGACGCCGCGCGCAAGGAGCTGGGGCCGACGACCGACACGGCGCCCGGGAGCGCCCCGCTCGTGCTGGACGAGGGCTGGCGGGAGACGCTGCCCCGGCGCCTCGACGAGCTGGCCGCCGCGTGGCGGTCGCCCGCGGCGTGGGACGGGCGGACCCGGATCGGCGGCGTCGATCTGCCGGGAGCCGTGACCGGGCTGGTGGCCCTCAACGAGGTGCTGATCCACGGCTGGGACCTGGCGCGGTCCACCGGACAGCCGTACGCCCCCGCCGAGGCGGGGCTCCGGGCGTCGTACGGGATGCTGTCGCAGGCCGGTCCCGGGGCGTCCGACGTGTTCGGCCCGCCGGTGCCGACGGCCGGGGACGCCCCGCTGCTCGACCGGGTGATCGGCCTCAGCGGCCGGCGCCCCGACTGGCGGCCGGGGGTCTGACCGGCGGGCCGGAGGTCCGACAACGCCCCGTACAGCAGGGTGCGTACCCCGTCCACCGCCCCTACCGGATCATCCGGGACCCTCCCGTAATCTCGGTGGCAGGCCGGTGCGCGCAGGGCACACCAGGGGGAAAGGTCCGTTCACGTGATCCACGCGCTCCGCCGCACGCTGCTTGCTCTCCTGGTGCCGGTGCTGGCCGTCTGTGTCGCGTGCGCCCCCGCCGAAGGGGCCTCGGTCGATCTGGACGATCCCGCGAAGAAGGAGATCGCCATGCGGCTGGTCTCCAGCGCGGAGAACTCCTCCCTCGACTGGAAGGACCAGTACGACTACATCGAGGACATCGACGACGGCCGGGGGTACACCGCCGGTCTGGTCGGGTTCTGCAGCGGCTGCGGGGATCTGCTGCGGGTCGTCGAGCGCTACACGCGGGCGCGGCCGGACAACGGGCTGGCGCGTTTCCTGCCCGCGCTCCGTGCGGTGAAGGGCGGCGACTCCCATGACGGGCTCGGCACCGCGTTCACCACCGCGTGGCGGAAGGCGGCCGAGGACCCCCGGATGCGGACGGCCCAGGACGAGGAGCGCGACCGGATCTACTTCGACCCGGCCGTGGCGCGGGCGAAGGCGGACGGGCTGGGGGCGCTGGGGCAGTTCGTCTACTACGACGCGTATGTGATGCACGGTTACGCCGACGCGAAGGACACGGTCGGTTTCCGTACGATCCGCGCGAAGGCGCTCGCGAAGGCCGACGCCCCGGCGCGCGGGGGCGACGAGACGGCGTATCTCGACGCGTTCCTGGACGCGCGGGTCACCGCGATGCGCGGCGAGCGGGGCCACAGCGACACCAGCAGGATCGACACGGCCCAGCGCGTCTTCCTGGACGACGGCAACCTCGCTCTGCGTACCCCGCTGGCCTGGAAGGTGTACGGGGACTCCTACCGCATCGACGGCTAGGCCCTGTCCGACACATAGCGCCGAACACGGCGCCGGCGGCCGGGGTGTCCGGCCGAGGGCCGTCCCCCTCGGCCGGACGTTCCGGTGGGATCAGCCGTCCGCGGCGATCCGTGCGAGGCGGCGGGCCTCGCCCCTCGTGGCGCGGGCGAGTTCGTCCTCGTCCACGGTGGTGAGGCGGCTGTCCTCCACGACGGCCTTGCCGTCGACCAGGGAGAGGGTGACGGGGGCTGCTGCCCCGAGGACCAGCGCGGTCACCGGGTCGGCGATGGAGGCGTGGGCCAGCGTGTCCATCTTCCACAGGACGAGGTCGGCGAGCTTGCCCGCCTCGATCGAGCCGATCTGTTCGGCGCGGCCGAGCACCTGGGCGCCGCCGTACGTACCGAGACGCAGCGCCTGACGGGCCGTCATGGCCCGCTTCCCGTGGGCGCCGAGGCGGTTGACGAGCAGCGCGTTGCGCAGCTCGGTGTGGAGCTCGCCCGACTCGTTGGAGGCGGTGCCGTCGACCCCGAGGCCGACCGGGACACCGGCGGCGAGCAGATCGGGGACGCGCGCGATCCCGGCCGCCAGACGGGCGTTGGAGGACGGGCAGTGGGCGACCCCGGTGCCCGTGCGGGCGAAGGCCGCGATGTCGGAGTCGTTCATGTGGACGCAGTGGGCCATCCACACGTCGGGGCCGAGCCAGCCGGTCGACTCGAAGTAGTCCGTCGGCCCCATGCCGAACAGCTCCTCGCAGAACCGCTCCTCCTCGACCGTCTCGCTGCCGTGGGTGTGCAGCCGTACCCCCTTGCGGCGCGCCAACTCCGCGCCCTGCCGGAGCAGTTCGGTGGAGACGGAGAAGGGCGAACAGGGCGCGACGGCGATCTGGGTCATCGCGTCGAAGGACGCGTCGTGGTGGGCGTCGATGGTCTCCTCGGTCGCGGCGAGCGCGCCGTCCAGGGACTCGACCGCGAAGTCCGGGGGCAGCCCGCCGTCCGACGCGCCGCGGTCCATCGAGCCGCGGGCGAGTGTGAACCGTATGCCCGTGCGCGCCGCGGCGCCGATGATCGCGCCGGACAGGTCGCCGGAGCCGCGCGGAAAGACGTAGTGGTGGTCCATCGCGGTGGTGACACCGCCGCGGGCCATCATCGCGAGGGAGCCGCCCGCCGCCGCGCGGACCATCGGCTCGTCGATGCGCGCCCAGGTCGGGTAGAGGGCGACCAGCCACTCGAAGAGGTTGTGGTCGGTGGCGAGGCCCCGGGTGATCCACTGGTAGAAGTGGTGGTGGGTGTTGATCAGCCCGGGGGTGAGGAGATGGCCGGTGCCGTCGACCCGGCGGACGACGCCCTCCAGCCGCGCGGGGGCGGGGCCCGCGCCGACGGACTCGATCCGGTTGTCCGCGACGACGACATGGCCCGAGGCGTACTCGGTGTCGTGGGCGTCCACGGTCGCGATGGCGCAGTTCTCGATGACAATGCGTGACGTCGCCACGGCGGTTCCTCTCACGGACTCACGGACTCACGGACTCACGGGCTGACGGACTCACGGGCCGGCGGACCGGGAGCGGGCGTACGCGCGGGCTCACAGGTGGGTCAGCTCCGCCGGTATGCCCGGCTCCGCCCCGTCCCGCAGGACGGTGGCCTCGATCAGGCCGTACGGCCGGTCGGCCGCGAGGTAGACCGCTCCGTCACCGGTGTCGTTGGTCAGCCCGAAGGGTGACAGATCGGCCAGGAAGTGGTGCTTGTTCGGCAGCGAGAAGCGGATCTCTTCGATCTCGGCACGGTGGTCGATGACCCGCGCACCCATCTGGTACAGGGTCTGCTGGAGGGAGAGGGAGTACGTCTCGGCGAAGGCCCGCAGGATGTGCTCCTTCGTCCGCGCGTACGAGGTGTCCCACTCCGGCGCGGACTCCTCGCCGCCCGTCCAGCCGTAGCGCCACCGCGCGGAGACGTCGGTGGCGAGGATCCGGTCGTACGACTCCTTGAGGGTCGTGTACTTGTCCTTGGCGTACCCCCAGAACTCGGAGTGGGTCGAGTTCAGTACGGTCAGGTCCTTGAGGCCCGAGACGACCTGCCAGCTCTCGCCGTCGAAGGTGATCCGGGCGACGCGGGTCTCCTGGCCCCTGCGGACGAACGAGTGCCGGGGCTCGTCTCCCGCGTCCGCGTCCGGGCCGGGGTCCGCCGCCGCGATGCGCTCCCAGGCGTACTCCTCGATCCGGATGCACGCCCGGTGGATCGACTCCTGGCTGGTCACGAAGTGCCGGGCGAGATGGATGCCGAACTGCTCGGCCGACTCGATGCCGTACTCCTTGGCGAACGCGTACACCGTGTTCTTGGTGGTGTCGGTCGGCAGCACATGGGCGTTGGAGCCGGAGTAGTGGACGTCGTCCATGTCGCCTTCGAGCGCGACGGAGACGTTCAGGTCCTTGATGTGGTGGGTGGCGCCGTCCCGGGTGATCCGGACGACGCGGTTCTCCGCCTTGCCGTACTGGTTCTGGCCGAGCATCGCCGGACGGCCCGCGGGGGCCGGGTCGGCAGGGGTGGAGAGGTCGGTCATGACGTACTAGCTCCCTCGGTAGACGGAGTAGCCGAACGGACTGAGCAGCAGCGGTACGTGATAGTGCTCGCCCGGGGTGACGGTGAACGTGATCGCCACCTCCGGGAAGAACGGCGCACCGCCGTCCCGGAGCGCGGGGGCGTCCTGCTGTGCCTCGGCCGTCTTCCTGCGGTCGAGATACGGTCCGGTCACGAAGGTGAGCCGTACCTGGGTGGTGTCCGGCGCCAGTGCCGGAAGGTCCTTGCAGCGGCCGTCGGGGTCCGTCACCGAGCCGCCGAGCGCGACCCACGCACCGTCGGCGCCGGCGTCGGGGCCGCCGTCGGCGCGGGCCGCGAGGGTGACGGCGACTCCGGCGGCGGGGCGCCCTGCGCCGGTGTCCAGGATGTGGGTGGAGACCGAGGCGGGGGCGGGCCCCTCCGCCATCGGCCGGGAGTCCATCAGCCGGGAGAGCCTGATGCGGTTGATCCTGCCGAGTTCGGCACGGGCGATCTCCCGTTCCCGCTCCGGTGTGTGGCCGAGCCGGGTCCTCAGCGCGTCCCGCATCTCCTCGGCGGTGGCGCCGGTGGCGCAGATCAGGAAGACATGGCCGAACCGCTCCTGGTAGGCCAGGTTCAGCTCCGTCATCTCGGCCCTGAGCGGCGCGGAGGCCCCGGCCATGCCGCGCTGTTCCCGGGCCGAGACGGGGTCGCCAGGATCCGGGCGGCCGATCTGCGGATGTCCGGCCAGGGCCGCGGTCAGCTCCGCGTCGGCGAGTTCCGCCGTCACGGTGTCGCCCGCGGCGAGCAGTTCGTCCTCGGTGGCGTACGGGCGGCGGGCGAGCAGCGCCTCGCCCCACGCCGTGCTGGCGCACACCTCGCGCAGCGCGGCCAGGGCCACGCCGTCGGGAGAGGCGTTGAACCGGGTGAGGCCCGGGGCGGGGGGTGGTGTCGACGTCACGGGGAGCCTCCGTGGCAGAGCGCGGTGCTGGGCGGGCTGCGCCCAGCTAACGCGGTCCACGGCAGAACGTCAACACTTTGTTGAAATATCGCGTGGCGGCGCGTCCGGCGCCGGCTGTCGCACCCCGCGCCGCCCGAAGCCCGCCCTAAGCCCGCCCTAAGCCCGCGCGAAGCCCGCCACCCGAAGCGCGCCGCAACGATTGACGTGGACACGGTCGCGCTCTACCTTCTGACCGATTTTCCGAACCTCGTTCGAGATACCGGCCAATCATCCCGCCTGGAGACCACGATGAGCGCACGCCCCCGCCCGTCCCGCCGCCTCTTCCTCGGCATGGCCGCCACCACCCCACTGGCCCTGACCGGCGCGCTGACCCTCGGCGCGGGAACCGCCCACGCCGCCGACTCGGCGTACGTGATGTGCTACTTCACCGAGTCCCCGGGCGGTGACGGCACCGACTACGGCCTCCATCTCGCCGTCAGCACGGACTCGCTCAACTGGATCCCGCTGAACCAGAACAACCCCGTGGTCACGCCCACCGCGGGCGCGCTCGGCCTGCGCGACCCGTTCATCCTGCGCAAGCGGGACGGCACCTTCGTCGTCCTCGCCACCGACCTCAAGGGCACCGACTGGAGCTATGTCAGCCAGTACGTGCACGTGTGGAACTCCACCGATCTGCGCACCTTCACCGGTTACCACCGGCTCAGGCTGCACGACATGAACACCCACTCCTGGGCGCCGGAGGCGTTCTGGGACGCCGGACGCGGCCAGTACGCGCTCATCTACTCCGCCGTCAACGGCAGCGGCCACAACGTGATCATGGTGAACCACACGAGTGACTTCCTGACCGCCTCCGCCCCGCAGGTCTTCTTCGACCCGGGGTACGACGTGATCGACGGGAACATGGCCGTCGGCGTGGGCGGCGTCAACTACCTCTACTTCAAGAAGAACCAGACGCTGGTGGGGGCGAGGTCCACCTCGCTCGACCCGGGCAGCTTCACCGAGTTCGGCACGGGCGTCGCCCAGGGCGGCACCGAGGCGCCGACCGTCGTCAAGTCCCTGACGTCGAACACCTGGTACCTCTGGGGGGACACGTACACCCCCAACGGCGTCTTCTACGCCTGGCAGTCCACCAACCTGTCGGCCGGCACCTGGACCGCGCTCGACCAGAGGAGCTACACGCAGCCGCTCAACTCCAAGCACTGCGGCATCGCGACGATCACGACGGCCGAGTACGACAACCTGCTGGCACGGTGGGGCGCCCCGGCCTGGAACCGGCTCAAGTCCTACAACTTTCCGGCCCGTTACCTCCGCCACGCCAACAACGTGGGCCGTATCGACCCGTACCCCTTCGACCCGTACGCCGACTCGCAGTGGAGGCTGGTCCCGGGTCTCGCCGACAGCGCCGGGGTCTCCTTCCAGTCGGTCAACTACCCGACCCGCTACCTGCGGCACTACAACTACCAGCTCCAACTGGACGCCGTAGACGGCACGTCGACGTTCGCGGCGGACGCGACCTTCTACCGTACGGCGGGCCTCGCGGACGCCGGCTGGTCGTCGTTCCGCTCGTACAACAACCCCACCCGCTACCTCCGCCACGCGAACTACGTCCTGCGCATCGACCCGGTCGCCACCGCCACCGAGCGACAGGACGCGACCTTCCGCGTCGGCCACTGACTCCAGGCGCCGGACCGCCCGGGGGCACCGGCGGAGGCGCGTGGCGTCAGCCGTCCCGCTCCCGCTCCGGTCGCCGGTCTCCCCGGCGCGCCTTGGCCCGCTGCTCGTCGGCGTAATTGAGGTAGTTGTAGACGGTGAAGCGGCTGACGCCGAGCGCGGTCGCCACCGTCTCCACACCGTGCCGTACCGCGAAGGCGCCGCGCGCCTCCAGGGTCCGTACGACGGACTGCTTGGCCTTGCGGTCCAGCTCCGCGAGCGGCCTGCCGTGGGCGCGCTCCAGCGCCGCCAGGATGTGGTCCAGGGATTCCGAGAGCTGCGGCAGCCGTACGGCCAGCAGGTCGGCGCCCTCCCAGGCGAGGACGACATCGTCCGGCCGGGCCTCCTCGGGCGTCAGAAGCTGTCCGCCCATGGCGTCGACCAGCGGTTTGACCGCCGCGACGAAGGGATGGTCGGGCAGCTCGCTCACCGGTCGCCCTCCGCGGCGGTCCCGGGCTCGCTCCCGATCACGTTGACCTGGAGCGAGACCCGGGTCGCACCGGCTGCCAGCGACTCGCGCAGGAGGGTGTCCACCGCCGCCAGTACGGTGTCGGCGCCGCCCTCCACGGTGTTGCCGAACGGTCCGACGTCGACCGCGTCGAGCTGCGCCCCCTGGACGACCTCGCGGGCCACCACCGCGTGGGCGGGCGCCTCGTCGAGGTCGAAGGGTTCGGTCGTGAACTCCACTCTCAAGCGCACTGTGCCTCCACCGCCGGAAAGCCTGGAGGGTCACTGCGGCCGTTCGGGTGCCCCAGGCACTGGCACACGACCTTAGTCGTTACGCGCTCTTCACGGCACCGGACGCGGAAATGGTGATCTTCGCCGCGGTCGAGCCGGCGCGGGAGCCCAGGGACTCGATCTTCTTGACCAGGTCCTGGCCCTCGACGACCTCACCGAAGACGACGTGCTTGCCGTCCAGCCACGAGGTCACCACGGTGGTGATGAAGAACTGCGAGCCGTTGGAGTTCGGGCCCGCGTTCGCCATGGAGAGCAGGAACGGCCGGTCGTGCTTGAGCTGGAAGTTCTCGTCGTCGAACTTGTTCCCGTAGATGCTCTTGCCGCCGGTGCCGTTGCCGGCGGTGAAGTCGCCGCCCTGGAGCATGAAGTCCGGGATGACCCGGTGGAAGCTCGAACCGGCGTAGCCGAAGCCCTGCTCGCCGGTGGCGAGCTCGCGGAAGTTCTGGGCGGTCTTCGGGACGACGTCGTCGAAGAGGCGGAAGGTGATCCGGCCGGCCGGCTCGTCGTTGATCGTGATGTCGAAGAATACGTTGTCAGTAGTCATGGGGGACATTCTGTCAGGAGGCTCCGCGCGCGGCCCGACGGGCTCCGACCAGGCACGGAGCGGAAACGCGCACGAACGGGCGGCTTCAGTACGCGACCGGCTCCGCGGGGACGCGCAGGCTCTCCGCCGCCTCGGAGACCCGCCGGAGCAGATCGAAGAAGACGGCCTGCTCGGCGGGTGAGAGGGGGCCGAGGAAGACCTGGTTCATCCGGGCCGCGCGGAGCGCCAGCTTCCGGTGGGTCCGCTCCCCCTCCTCGGTGGGGCGCAGCATGAAGCGGCGGCCGTCCCGCGGGTCACGCACCTTGTCGACCAGGCCGCGGCGGCTCAGCCGGGTGACCACCTCGGCGATGGTGGAGCGGTCCAGGCCGACCCGTTCACCGGCGGTGCGCTGGTCGAGGCCCGGTTCGGCGACGAGGGCGTTGAGCACGGCGAACTGCGGCGAGGTGGTCTCCTCGGAGACCATCGTGTTCCACAGCAGGTAGTGCGCCTGCTGGAGACGGCGGGCGAGATGCCCGGGGTGCGTGGTCAGATCCACCGCGGCCATATGCGCTCCTCGGGCTGCGCGGCACCGGGTACTCCCGGTGCGATTTCGTTGGTGCACTGAACGATACGCGCCCCGATGACGCTCCGTCGCCGCTCTTGACGGATGTGGGGGCGGATGGCAGCTTGTGTCGGACCTCGAAGAGATAGTCAGTGCCCTGAGTATTCGAGGGGTGCGGGGCGCCGGACGAGAGGGGATTCACGCATGGACAAGGTGGTCGCCACCGCCGCGGAGGCCGTGGCCGACACCCGGGACGGGGTGTCCCTCGCCGTGGGCGGCTTCGGTCTGAGCGGGGTGCCGAACGAGCTGATCAAGGCGGTGTACGCACGCGGCGTCCGCGATCTCGCCGTGGTCTCCAACAACTGCGGCGCCCTGGAATCGGGGCTGGCCGTGCTGCTGGCCGCGGGCCGTATCGCGCGGGTGACCGGTTCGTACATCGGGGCGAACAAGGAGTTCGCCCGGCAGTACCTGGCCGGTGAGATCGAGGTCGAGATGATCCCGCAGGGCACCCTCGCCGAACGGCTGCGGGCCGGCGGCTGCGGCATCCCCGCCTTCTACACCCCCGCCGGTGTCGGCACCCAGGTCGCCGAGGGCGGGCTGCCCTGGCGGTACGACGGGCGGGGCGGCGTCGCGCTCGCGTCACCGGCCAAGGAGGTGCGCGACTTCGACGGTACGGAGTACGTGCTGGAGCGCGGCATCCGTACCGACTTCGCGCTGGTCCGCGCCGCGAAGGGCGACCGGCACGGGAACCTGGTCTTCAACCGGTCCAGCCGCAACTTCAACCCGCTCGCCGCCATGGCGGGCCGGGTGACCGTCGCCGAGGTGGAGGAGCTGGTGGAGCCCGGCGGGATCCCGCCGGACGAGGTGCACCTCCCGGGGATCTTCGTCCAGCGTGTCGTGGCGCTCACCCCGGAACAGGCGGCCGACAAGGGGATCGAGAAGAGGACGGTGCGTCACTGATGGCCTGGACCAGGGAGGAGATGGCCGCGCGGGCCGCGCGGGAACTCCCCGACGGCGGTTACGTCAATCTCGGCATCGGCCTGCCGACGCTGATCCCCAACCACCTCCCGGACGGTGTGGAAGTGGTCCTGGAGTCGGAGAACGGCGTCCTCGGCGTCGGACCGTACCCCACGGAGGACGAGGTCGACCCCGATCTGATCAACGCGGGCAAGGAGACCGTCACCGTCCTGCCCGGTGCCTCGTACTTCGACTCCGCGCTCTCCTTCGGCATGATCCGCGGCGGCCACATCGATGTCGCCGTACTGGGCGCGATGCAGGTATCCGCCCGGGGGGACCTCGCCAACTGGGCCGTCCCCGGCAAGCTGATCACCGGCATCGGCGGGGCGATGGACCTGGTCCACGGCGCGCGCACGGTCATCGTCGTGATGACGCACACCGCCAAGGACGGCGGCCCGAAGATCCTGGAGGAGTGCGCCCTGCCGCTGACCGGCAAGGGGTGCGTGAACCGGATCATCACCGACCTCGGGGTGCTCGACGTCACCGACGACGGGCTGGTGCTGGTGGAGTGCGCACCCGGGGTGACCGCCGCCGAGATCGTCGACAGGACCGCCGCCGCGGTCCGTACCGCCGACCCCGTTCCGCCGCATCCCCGTACCCACGGAGCCGCCCTGTGACCACCACTCCCCTGCCCGACGGGCTGAGCCAGCACGAGATCGACGCCGAGGTCGCCAAAGCCGCCGAGGTCGCGAAGGCGCGGGGGTCGTCCGCCGCCGGGAACCATCCGCCGCGCGACTATCCGCCGTACCGCAGCAGCCGTCTGCGCCATCCGAAGCAGCCGCTGATCCCGCTGCGGGACCCCGAGGCCGTGGAGCTGACGGGGCCGGCGTTCGGTGTCACCGACGTCACCGCGCTCGACCGCGATCTGACCCGGCAGCACCAGGGCGAGCCGCTCGGCGAGCGGATCACCGTCTCGGGCCGGGTGCTCGACCGGGCGGGGCGGCCGGTCCGCGGCCAGCTCGTGGAGCTGTGGCAGGCCAACGCGTCGGGCCGGTACGCGCACCAGCTCGACCAGCATCCGGCGCCGCTGGACCCGAACTTCACCGGTTTCGGCCGGTGCTTGACAGACGATCATGGGCATTACGCGTTCACCACGGTCAAGCCGGGTGCCTACCCGTGGCGCAACCACGTCAACGCCTGGCGTCCCGCGCATCTCCACTTCTCGCTCTTCGGTACGGCGTTCAGCCAGCGCCTGGTCACGCAGATGTACTTCCCGGGCGACCCGATCTTCCCGTACGACCCGGTCCTCCAGTCGGTGACCGACGCGTCGGCGCGGGCCCGTCTGGTGGCGGCGTACGACCACGATCTGTCCGTCCCCGAATGGTCCCTGGGCTACCGCTGGGACATCGTCCTGGACGGCCCGTCCGCCACGCTCTTCGAGGAAGGCGGCGACCACTGATGTCCAAGCCCACTGCCGCGTCCGGGTCCTTCGGGCCGACGCCGTCCCAGACGGTCGGCCCGTTCTACGGGTACGCGCTGCCCTTCGAGGGCGGCGGCGACATCGCCCCGGCCGGTCACCCCGACACGCTCACCCTGCACGGATACGTGTACGACGGGGCCGGCGCCCCCGTGCCCGACGCGCTCGTCGAGACCTGGCAGCCCGCGCCCGACGGCTCGCGCACCGGAAAGCCGGGATCGCTGCGCCACGACCCGGTCACCGGCCGGGTCATCGGGCGGAACGGCGTCGACTTCACCGGCTTCGGGCGGGTCCCGACGGACGCCGACGGGCACTGGGCGGTGCGTACGCTGCCGCCGGGCGGTGTCCCGTACCTCAGCGTCGCGGTCTTCGCCCGTGGCCTGCTCCACCACCTGTACACCCGCGCCTATCTGGAGGACACCGGCGATCCGCTGCTGACCTCGCTGGACGCCGGGCGGCGCGCCACGCTGCTCGCCGTTCCCGAGTCCGGCGCACCGCGCGCGTACCGTTTCGACATCCGCCTTCAGGGCGAAGGGGAAACGGTCTTTCTGGAGTTCCGGTGAGCCTGAACGACACACCCGGCGCCGACGGCACCGGGCCGCTGGACACCGGGCTGCTCGCCCCCGGCCGGGCGGGCTGCCGCGCGGAGACCGCCACCGGTGACCCGGCGTTCCTCCGGGCGATGCTGGACGCGGAGGCCGCGCTGACCCGCGCGCAGGCGGCGCTGGGTCTGGCCCCGGACGGGGCGGCGCGGGCGGTCGGCGCGGCGTGCGACGCGGCGCGCTTCGACGCCCGGGATCTCGCGCTGCGCGCCCGCGACGGCGGCAATCCGGTGATACCCCTGGTGGCCGACCTCACCGCCGCGCTGCCGCCCGCGTTCGCGCCGTACGTCCACCGGGGCGCGACCAGCCAGGACATCCTGGACACCGCGGCGATGCTGGTGGCCGCGCGGACGCTGGAACCGGTCCTGGCGGATCTGGACCGTACGGAACGGGCGCTGGCGCGGCTGGCGGCCGAGCACCGCGACACGGTGATGCCCGGCCGTACGCTCACCCAGCACGCGGTCCCGACGACCTTCGGGCTGAAGGCGGCGGGCTGGCGGAGCCTGGTGCTGGACGCCCGCGACCGGCTGCGCGCGGTCCGCGCGACGCTCCCCGCCCAACTGGGCGGCGCGGCCGGTACGTTGGCGGCCTTCGAGGCGTACGGGCGCGAGGCGTCCGGTCCGGCGGACGGCACCGAGGACGGCGCCGGGCTGCGGCTGCCGGCCGTCTTCGCCGCCGAACTCGGGCTGGTGGAACCGGCGTTGCCCTGGCACACCCTCCGCACCCCCGTCGCCGACCTGGCCGCCGCCCTCGCCTTCACGGCGGGCGCGCTCGGCAAGCCGGCCGCCGATGTCCTCACGCTCTCCCGTACCGAGATCGGCGAGGTGTCCGAGGGCGCGGGCGGCGGCTCCTCCGCCATGCCGCACAAGGCGAACCCCGTACGGGCCACGCTGATCGCCGCCGCGGCCCGGCGCGCCCCCGCCCTCGCGGCGACGCTGCTCGGCTCGATGGCCGCCGAGGACGAACGGCCCGCGGGCACCTGGCACGCCGAGTGGGAGCCGCTGCGCGATCTGCTCCGCCTGGTCGGCGGCGCGGCGCGGGACGCGGCCGAACTCGCGGAAGGGCTACGGGTCCACGCCGGGTCCATGCGGGAACACCTGTATCTCACGCAGGGGTTGATCGTCTCGGAGCGGCTGTCGGCCGAACTCGCCCCGCTCGTCGGCCGGGCCCGCGCGAAGGCGCTGCTCACCGAGGCCGCGCGGCGCTCCCGTACCGAGTCCACCACCCTCGCCGCGGTCCTCACCGCGGTGCTCGCGGACGAGCCGGAGCTCACGGGCCTGGATCTCGCCGAACTCACCGACCCCACCCGGTACACCGGCAGCGCCGGAACCCTCACCGACCGCGCCCTGGAGCGACGTTGACCACCTCGGACAAGAACGGGACCACCGCGACCCCCTCCGCGGCGCTGCACCACCGCGCCGAGGGGCCCGCCTCCGCTCCCCCGCTGCTGCTGGGCCCCTCGCTCGGCACCTCACTGGCGCTCTGGGACGGGGTCGCACCCGAACTCGCGCTCTCCCACCGGGTCGTACGGTGGGACCTGCCGGGCCACGGCGGCTCCGACGCCGGTCTGATCGGCCCCGGGGCGACCGTCGCCGATCTCGCGGACCTCGTACTGGCGCTGGCGGACTCGCTCTCCCTCGACCGTTTCGCGTACGCCGGGGTCTCCCTCGGCGGCGCCGTAGGACTGCATCTCGCCACGCACGCCCCGGAGCGGGTGACGAGCCTGGCCGTGGTCTGTTCCTCCGCGCACTTCGGCGCCCGGGGGCCGTGGGAGGAGCGTGCCGCCCTCGCCCGCCGGGAGGGGATGGCCGGGATCGCCGAGGCGTCGCCGAGCCGCTGGTTCACCCCCGGGTTCACGGTGGAGGCGCTGGTCGACGACGTACGCGGCGCCGACCCCGCCGGGTACGCCGCGTGCTGCGAGGCGCTGGGCGCGTACGACATCCGCGACCTGCTTCCCTCCGTCACCGCGCCGACCCTGGTCGTCGCGGGCCGCGAGGACCCGGCGACCCCGCCCGCGCACTCCCGGGAGATCGCGGACGCGGTGCCCGGCGCCACGCTCGTCGAACTGCCGGGCGCCGCCCATCTCGCCCCCGCCGAGCGCCCGGACGAGGTGACCGCCGCGCTCAGGGCCCATCTCGGCGGCGCGCCGCCGAGCGGGATGCGGGTCCGCCGCGAGGTGCTGGGCGACGCGCATGTGGCGCGGGCGCAGGCCGGGACCACCCCGTTCACCGCGCGCTTCCAGGACTTCATCTCCCGCTACGCGTGGGGGGAGATCTGGACCGATCCGACCCTCACCCGGCGCGAACGCAGCATGATCACCCTGACGGCGCTGGTGGCGGGCGGCCACCACGACGAGCTGGCCATGCATGTACGGGCCGCACGCCGGAACGGTCTGACACCGGAGGAGATCGGCGCTGTGCTGCTCCAGTCGGCGGTCTACTGCGGTGTCCCCGCGGCCAATTCGGCGTTCGCGGTGGCCGGGCGGGTGCTGGCGGAGGAGGACCCGGCGGGCTCCTGACGCGCGCTGCCCGGCGCCGGGAGCAGCGGCTCCGGGGGCAGCGGCGCCGGGGGCGTTCCGTGCAGTTCCTGGGTGCAGCACTTCGCCCCGCCGCCCGCCTTGTGGAACTCGGAGAGGTCGACCGGCACGGGGATGTAGCCGCGCCGGTCGAGCTGTCCGATCAGCCCGGTCGCGGCGGGGGCGACGATCACGTGCGCGCCGTCGGAGACCGAGTTCAGCCCGAAGGCCAGGGCGTCGTCCCGGGTGGCGATCAGCGCGTCGGGGAACAGCCGCTCCAGTACCGCACGGCTCCCGGGCGCGAACGCCCCCGGGTAGTACGCGATGTTCTCGTCGTCCAGGGCGAACAGCGCGGTGTCGAGGTGGTAGAAGTACGGGTCGACCAGGTGCAGGGCGACGACCGGGACCCCGAAGAACTCCCGCGCCTCCTGGTGTGCGGTCGCCGCCGTACGGAACCCGGTGCCGGCCAGGACGACCCCGCCGACCGGGGTGAGGTCCCCCTCGCCCTCGCAGACCGACGCGGCGCCGCGCACCTCGTACCCGGCCGCCGTGAACCAGGCCGCGTACGCGACCGCCTCGGCCCGGCGCTGCTCGGCGTGGAACCGGGAGCGCAGGGCCCGGCCGTCCAGGGCGAGCGCGGCGTTGGCGGCGAACACCATGTCCGGCAGCCCGGCGACGGGTTCGGCCGTCTCCACGGTGTGGCCCAGGCCCCGGTAGGCCCGTACCAGCGACTTCCACTGGGCGAGCGCCAGGCCGGTGTCGACCGGTACGTCCGCGCGCATCCAGGGGTTGATGGCGTACCGCACCTCGAAGTAGCGCGGCTCGCACAGGAGATAGCGCCGGGGACGGGACGCACGAGACGGTCGGGACACGCGGGATGTTCGCGATACACGGGACACACGGGGCACACCGGTCTGCGGCACGGAGGCATCCTCTCGTCACTGCGGGGGGTGCTCTCCACGATAAGAAGCGGACACAGCGACACTCAAGAAAGAACCGCTGCGCGTGCACGCAGGAATCTTGCGCGTGGAAGCTATTCAGTAGCAGTTCGTTTCGTCGGGTGGTGTGCCGGGGCTGCCGGCCTCGGGGCTGTTGGGCAGCAGATGGGTCAGCGCGATGAAGCTGTTGGTACGGGTGACGAACGGCTCGGCCCTGATCCGCTCCAGCACCGCCTCGAAGTGGTCGATGTCGGCGGCCCTGATGTGCAGCAGGGCGTCCGCCCCGCCGGTCACGGTCACCGCGGCCACCACCTCGGGGTAGGTGCGCGCGACCTCGGCGAGGCGCCGGGGCGGGCCCGCGGCGTCGCAGAACACCTCGACGTACGCCTCCGTACGCCAGCCGAGGGCCGCCGGCCGCACGATCGTGGTGAAGCCGGTGATCACCTCGGCCTCACGCATCCGGTCGACCCGCCGTTTCACCGCGGGGGCCGAGAGCCCGATGGACTGGCCGATCTCCGTGAAGCTGGTGCGCGCGTTCGCGACGAGCGCCGCGAGAATCTGCCGGTCGAGGTCGTCCAGCACCGGCTGCTGATAGGTCACCGAAGTCTCCGTCTCTTGTCATGCGAGGTCTGCCCTGCGCATCGTGCCGTGTCCCGCCGCGCCGATTTCCTTGACAGCACGGAAGCACACAGGCAACATTCCATGAAGCAGAAAAACACTTTCACTATGCGGAAGTAGAGGTGGACTCCCCATGGCCTATGTCTCCCCGCCCTGGCGCGGCACAGAGCAGCGATTCGATGTGAATCTGTCCATCCTCTTCACCGAACTCCCCCTGCTGGAACGCCCGGCCGCCGCCGCGGCGGCGGGCTTCACCGCGGTGGAGCTGTGGTGGCCCTGGACCGACACCCCCACCCCGCCGCGCGCCGCACTCGACGATCTTCGCGCGGCCCTGGCGGACGCGGGTACCCAACTGGTGGGGCTGAACTTCTACGCCGGCCTGCTGCCGGGGCCCGACCGGGGCGCGCTCTCCGTACCCGGCGAGGAGTCCGAGCGGTTCCGCGCCAATGTGGAGGTCGCGGCCGAGTTCGCCGCCGCCACGGGGTGCAGGGCGCTCAACGCGCTGTACGGGAACCGCGTACCCGGTGTGGACCCGGCGGCCCAGGACGCCCTGGCCCTGGAGAACCTGGTGCCGGCCGCCCGCGCGGCCCACGACATCGGGGCGCTCCTGCTGATCGAGGCCCTCAACCGGCCCGAGTCGCCGGACTACCCCCTGATCAGCGCCGCCTCCGCCGTCGAGGTCGCCGACCGGGTCAACGAGGCCACGGGCCTCGGCAACGCCGCGTTCCTGCTGGACCTGTACCACCTGTCGATGAACGGCGCCGACCTGGCCGAGGTGATCGACCGGTACGCCGACCGGACCGGCCACGTACAGATCGCGGACAACCCGGGGCGCGGCGCGCCGGGCACCGGGACGCTGCCGCTGGAGGAGCTGGTCGGCCGGCTGCGCAAGGCCGGTTACGACGGCTGGATCGGCCTGGAGTACAAGCCGGGCGACCGCCCGAGCGCCGAGTCCTTCGGCTGGCGCACCCCCTGATCCCGGGCGGCGGCGGCACCGACACCTGTACGGTCGCGCCCGGCACCGCCGCCGCCCGGTCCCACCCGGCCCCACCCGGTCGCCTCCCGCGCCGTACGGTCCCCTCTCGCGTCATGTGATGGCCAAAGCCTCTCCCCGTCGCCTCGCTCTTGGTGGACGATGGAACACTGAGCGCAATCGAACGGTGGGGGTCGTGATGAGTGAGAGTCTTCCGGTGCGCTGTCCGTCCTGCGGCAGTGGTCACACCTTCACGGCGTCGGTCTACCCCTGTGTGTGCGGCGCTCCGGTGACCCCGCCGCTCGCCCCGGGCGCGCCGGTGGAGCTCGCCACCCACCGCACCTGGGAGGACGAGTGGGTGACCGTCCGCTGCGACGAGTGCGGAACCGCGTGCGAGCAGCCACGCCCCGAACTGGGCTGCCCGTGCGGTGCGGTGCTGCGGATTCCCGTACGGACCACTCCCGTTGACGACCCCGCCGGACCCACCGGACCCACCGGATCGGCCGGATCGGCCGAGCGGCCGGAGTCGCCGGAGCGGTCCCGGCCCGCCGGGACCCCCGAGCGGCCCGCTCATATCCCGCTGCCCAGGACCGCCGCCTCGCCCCGCCCCGCCTTCCGCCCGCTGACGATCCGTACGTCCCACGACGCGGTGACGGCGGCCGGGCTCTATCTGCGCTGGCTGGGCTTCAAGAGCGTCGTCCAGGCGGACGAGCGGCCCGCCTCCGGTATCGATCTGCGCGGCCCCGATGTGATCGCCCAGGTCGACCCGACGATGAGCCCGGCGTCCGTGCGCTCCGTCGAATGCCTCTGGCTCAACGGGCTCAACGCGTCGGCGGTGAGCGTCTACTTCTCCCTGGCGGGGTACGCGGACGATGCCCGCGCCCGCGCCGACGACCTCGGGCTGCCGCTCTTCGTCATGGACCTCACCGGCTCCCCGAGACCGGTCAACGGCCCGGCGGACGAACTGGTCTCGGCCGGGGCGTGACCACGGGAAATCCGCACGCGGCGCCGCCCGTACGCCGTCATACTCGCTCCATGCCCCACCGTCCCACGTTCGCGCGCCGCCCGCTCATCCGCCCCGCCACCCTCATCGATCTGCCCGTCCTCCAGGACATCGAGGCGGCGGCGGGCGAGGCGTTCCGCGCGCTGGGCATGGCCGCCGTCGCCGACGACGCGCCGCCCTCCCTCGCCGAACTGGAGCGCTACCGGAGCGCCGGCCGCGCCTGGGTGGCCGAGACCGTGCCCGGCGGGCCGCCCGTCGCGTATCTGCTCCACGACCCGGTCGACGGCGCCGCCCATGTCGAGCAGGTGTCGGTGCACCCGGACGCCGCCAGGATGGGTGTCGGCCGGGCGCTGATCGACCACCTGGCCGGGCGGGCCGCCGGTGAGGGGTTCACCGCGCTCACCCTCACGACCTTCGCCGACGTGCCGTGGAACGCCCCGTACTACGCGCGTCTCGGCTTCCGCACGCTCACCGAGGACCAACTGACCGACGGGCTGCGGGAGATCCGCCGTGCGGAGGCCGCACACGGACTCGACCGCTGGCCCCGGGTCTGTATGCGCCGGTCGCTCACGCCGAGAAGCGCTCCCGCAGTTCGTTCTTCCTGACCTTTCCGCTGACCGTCATCGGGAAGCCGTCCACGATCTCCACCTGGCGCGGGATCTTGTAGTGCGCGAGCCGTTCCCGGCAGTACGCCACGATCTCGTCCCGCGACGGCGGGTCCGACGGGTCGCGCGGGATCACACAGGCCACGATCTCCTCGCCGTGCCGCTGGTCGGGGACCCCGATCACCTGTATGTCGGCGACCTTGGGGTGGCCGTACAGGAACTCCTCGATCTCGCGCGGATAGATGTTCTCGCCACCCCTGATGATCATGTCCTTGATCCGGCCGACGATCTGCGCGTAGCCGTCCTCCCTGATGACCGCGAGATCGCCGGTGTGCATCCACCGCCCGGCGTCGATCACCTCGGCCGTGCGCTCCGGCTCGTTCCAGTAGCCGAGCATCACGCTGTACCCGCGCGTGCACAGCTCACCCGGCTCGCCGCGCGGCAGCGTCACCCCGGTCGCCGGGTCGATCACCTTGACCTCGATGTGCGGCAGCGCCCGTCCGACCGTGCCCGTACGGCGCTCCAGGTCGTCGTCGCGCCGGGTCTGGAGGGAGACCGGCGAGGTCTCGGTCATGCCGTAACAGATGGACACCTCCCGCATGTTCATCGCGGCGACGACCCGCTTCATCACCTCGACCGGGCAGGGCGAGCCCGCCATGATCCCGGTGCGCAGGGAGGACAGGTCGTACGAGCCGAAGCCGGGGAGGTCCAGCTCGGCCAGGAACATCGTGGGCACGCCGTAGAGCGAGGTGCAGCGCTCCCGCTGGACCGCGTCCAGGGTCGCGGGCGCCTCGAACGACGGCGCCGGGATGACGACGCACGCGCCGTGCGAGAGGGCGGCGAGGTTGCCCATCACCATGCCGAAGCAGTGGTAGAACGGCACGGGCAGACAGACCCGGTCCCGCTCGGTGTAGCCGACCGTCTCCCCCACGAAATAGCCGTTGTTGAGGATGTTGTGGTGGGAGAGCGTGGCTCCCTTGGGGAAGCCGGTGGTGCCCGACGTGTACTGGATGTTGATCGGGTCGTCGCAGGAGAGCCCGGCCTCCCGCTCCCGGATCTGATCCTCCGTCACTTCTGAAGCCGCACACAGCAGTTGGTCCCAGCTCGGATCACCGATGTAGTGCACGGAGCGCAGTTCGGGGCAGCGTCCGCGCACCTGGTCGACCAGGGCGCGGTAGTCGCTGCTCCGGTGGGCGAGGGACGCGAACAGCACGGAGATCCCGGACTGGTTGAGCACGAACTCCGCCTCGTGCGCCCGGTAGGCCGGGTTGATGTTCACCATGATCGCGCCGATCCGCGCCGTGGCGTACTGCACGAGCACCCACTCCGGGCAGTTGACGGCCCAGATCCCGACCCGGTCGCCCTTGGCCACCCCGTGCCCCAGCAGCGCCCGCGCCAGCGTCCCGACCGCCGCGTCGAACTCCCGGTAGGTCCAGCGCCGTTCCGACGCCACGTCGACCAGCGCCTCCCGGTCGGGGAAGGCGGCGGCCGTCCGGTCCAGGTTGGCGCCGATGGTCTCGTGCAGCAGTTCCGTCGTCCCCGTTCCGTGCGTGTACGACCGCGCCGCCCGCGCCGTCATCGCAGCTCCCCCTCGTCGTACTCCGCGCCGGAGCCCTCGGCCGTCCGCTCGCGCAGTTCGATACGGCGGATCTTCCCCGACACGGTCTTGGGCAGTTCGGCGAACTCCAGCCTGCGGATCCGCTTGTACGGCGCGAGCAGCGCGCGCGAGTGGGCGAAGAGCACCTTGGCCGTGTCGGGGCCCGGCTCCCACCCCTCGGCGAGGACGACGTACGCCTTGGGCACGGCGAGGCGCAGCGGGTCGGGCGCGGGGACCACGGCGGCCTCGGCGACCGCCTCGTGCTCCAGCAGCGCGCTCTCCAGCTCGAACGGCGAGATCTTGTAGTCGGACGCCTTGAAGACGTCGTCGGAGCGGCCGACGTACGTGATGTAGCCGTCCGCGTCGCGCGCCCCGATGTCACCGGTCCGGTAGTAGCCGCCCGCCATCGCCTCCGCCGTACGGTCCGGCTCGCCGTGGTAGCCGGTCATCAGGCCGACCGGGCGGGCGGCGAGGTCGAGACAGATCTCGCCCTCGGCGACGCCCGGTTCGCCGGTCACCGGGTCCAGCAGCTCGACCTTGAAGCCGGGGGTCGGCCGCCCCATGGATCCCGCCTTCAGGAGCTGGCCCGGCGAGTTGGCGACCTGGACGGCCGTCTCCGTCTGCCCGAAGCCGTCCCTGACCGTCACCCCCCACTCGCGGCGTACGGTCTCGATCACTTCGGGGTTGAGCGGTTCGCCCGCCGCGACGGCCTCGCGCGGCGGGGTGCGCAGCAGCGAGAGATCGGCCTGGATCAGCATCCGCCAGACGGTGGGCGGGGCGCAGAAGCTGGTGACGCCCGCGCCGTCCATCTCCGCCATCAGGCGGGCCGGGTCGAAGCGGGTGTAGTTGTGGAGGAAGACCGTGGCCTCGGCGTTCCACGGCGCGAAGAGGTTCGACCAGGCGTGCTTGGCCCAGCCCGGCGAGGCGATGTTGAGATGGACGTCGCCCGGCCGCAGCCCGATCCAGTACATCGTCGCGAGATGGCCGATCGGATACGAGGCATGGGTGTGCTCGACGAGCTTGGGGCGGGCGGTCGTCCCGGAGGTGAAGTAGAGCATCAGCGGGTCGTCCGCGTGGGTGACACCGTCCGGCTCGAAGTCGGCGGACCGGTCGCGGGCGTCCTCGTACGCGTGCCAGCCCTCGGGGGCACCGCCCACGGCGATACGGGTGTAGCGGCCCGGGACATCCGCGAACTTCCCGGTGTCCTCGGCGCGCACGATCACATGGGCGGCCCGGCCGCGTTCGACGCGGTCCCGCAGGTCGGCGGGGCCGAGGAGGGGGGTGGCGGGGATGACGACGGCCCGCAGCTTCATCGCGGCGAGGGCGGTCTCCCACAGCTCGGCCTGGTTGCCGAGCATGACGACGATCCGGTCCTCGGCCCGTACCCCGCGCTCGCGCAGCCAGTTCGCGGTCCGGTTGGAACGGGCGGCCATCTCGGCGTACGTGACGCGGGTGCGGCTCCCGTCCTCCTCCACGATGTGCAGGGCGAGCCGGTCGTTGCCCCGCCCGTCGGGGCCCTCGGCGATCCGGTCGAACCAGTCGAGCGCCCAGTTGAAGCGGTCGGGGCGCGGCCAGGTGAACCCCTCGTACGCCGTCGTGTAGTCCTCGCGGTGGGCGAGGAGGAAGTCCCTGGCGGCCCGGAACCGGTCGGTCACGGTGTCACCGGGCGGACCCGGGCGCCCGGTCGGTGTCCTTGCCGTCATATGTCCTCCTCGTTGCGGGACCGTTCACTAACATCGTGTAATCAGTGACGCAGGTCTCACCACCCCCGGACGGGGGTGGTGGCGACGCGGGCGGAGGGAAAAGGGCATGGCCGAAGAGGGCAGGGCCGAGACGGCCCGGCCGGCCGGCGCGGCCGATGTGGCCGAGGCGGTGGAGATGCGGGCCGCGCTGGGGCGGCTGCGCAGGACGACCGGGCTGCCCGTCGCCTTCGGCGGGCTGCTGCCCGAGTCGGGGCATCTGCGGATCGCCGAGCTGAACGGCACGGCGACCGGCGCGCTGCGCACCCTGGCGATCTCCTCGGGCAACGGCCTGGGCGGCAAGTCCATGGCCCTGTCACGGCCCTGCGCGGTCACGGACTACGCGGTGGCCCGCCACATCAGCCACGAGTACGACGCGGCGGTGGCGGCGGAGGGCCTGCGCTCGGTGCTCGCGGTGCCCGTGGTGGTACGGCGCAAGGTGCGCGGCGTCCTGTACGGCGCCCTGCGCAGCGCCCTGCCGATCGGCGAACGCACCTTCGACGCGGCGGTGGCCGCCGCGCGCGACGTGGAACAGGCCCTGGTCGTACGGGACGAGGTGCGGCGGCTGCTCTCGGCGACCCGGGAACTGCCGGCGGGCCCCGGCGCCTGGGAGGAGGTCCGCGCGGCCCACAGCGAACTGCGGGCCCTGGCGCCGCGGATACTCGACACGGAGCTGCGCGAGGAACTGCTCACCGTCTGCGGCCGCCTCGCGGGCGCGGCCGGCCCCCCGGACGCCCGGCACGGGCAGCCGCCGCCGATGGCGCTGGCACCGCGCGAGACGGACGTACTGGCCTGCGTCGCGGCGGGCTCGACCAACGCGAAGGCGGCCGAACTGCTGGGGCTGCGCCCGGAGACGGTGAAGGGCTATCTGCGCTCGGCGATGCGCAAGCTGGGCGCGCACACCCGGCTGGAGGCGGTGGTGGCGGCGCGGCGCGCGGGGCTGCTGCCGTAGCGGCTGCCGCGGTCCGACGGCGTGCCGGTTCGCGGGCGCGGGGAGGCGGTCCGGGTGTTCCCCGGGCCGCCTCCCGTTCCGTGTCGCCGCGCGTCGGACAGGGCCTACGGAGCCGTCGGCCGGCGGGCGGGGCGGGCCAGGGTGTAGCCGCCGATGCCCGCGAGCGCGCCGATCACGCCCCCGGCGAGGGTCCAGAGCCAGCGGTCCGTCCACCAGCCGGAGGACCAGCCGCCCTCGGGTTCGACGCCGGACGCGGCGAGCCTGGCGCCCTCGGCGGAGGCTCCGCCGCCCTCCTGGGAGACGGTGGTGCGGCCGGGCGTCAGCGGTACGGCCAGTGCGCCGTCGACCGCGTGGGCGCCGCCCTGGTCGGGGGTGTCGGCCTTGATCTCCGCCCGGACCGGCAGGCCGAGGTCCTTCTCCTGCGCGTCGCGGACGGTGAGCCGTACGTAGTAGCTGCCGGGCAGCGGATCGTTGGACCACGGCTCGGCCCACGCCCGTACGGTACGGAGCACGCAGCGCAGCTCGACCGTGTTCGCGTCGGCGGCGAGCGCCTTCGTCCGGGCGCCGTACACGCACGGCTGGCGGCGGCGCAGCCCGTCGTAGACGTCCACCTGCCAGGTGGCCGAGCCCTGCCGCGCGGCGGCGGACTCGGGGAGCGTGACCTTGGCGGTGACGGTGGCGCGCTGCCCGGTGTCCACGGGGAAGACCCAGTAGAGGTAGTCGCCCGAGGAGCCGTCCGCCGTGGCCGTCTGGCCCGGCCGGAAGGCGGTGGCCGTACGGAACGACGTGCCCGCCTCGGTCGGCGCCTGCGCGCTGTCGGAGTCGTCGGTGGCCGTGGTGGAGGGCGAGGGGGTGTCGTCGGCGACGGCGGCGCCCGCCGTGCCGAGGAGCAGCGCCCCCGCGAGCAGGGTCCCGGTGACCATGGACCGGGTGGCTCTGGTGGGTGTGAACAGACCGGCGATACGCATCAGTTGCTCCAGACGATACGAAGGCGCGAGATCCAGCCCCACAGCAGTCCGGCGAGCAGACCGGTGAGCGCCAGGACGCCGAGGAGCCACCAGCCGCGGCCGAGGCCGAACGCGGCGGCGTCGGAGGCCGTGTCGGGCGCGTCGACGAGGTCGACGGTCAGCTCGACGGGCAGGCCCGGGGTGGTCTTGACGGAGGCGGGCGCGGAGAACGCGTTGCTGACCTGGAGGCAGACCGTCTCGGCGGCCGGCTTCTCGTCGGAGTCGGAGTCGGAGTCGTCGCTCTCCGGCTTCGGGTAGCGCAGCCCGGCCGAGATCACGTCCGTACGTCCGTCGCCCGCCTCGGAGCCGCGGACGATCTCCCGGCCGTGGACGGTCACGGCGCGCAGCAGCACGCCGTAGTCCTGGTCGACGGCGCGGTCGGCGGCGATGCTCACCGAGGCGCGCAGCTCCTGGCCGGGGAGGACGTCCACGCGGTACCAGCGGTGCTCGGAGAACTTCTCGCGGTCGCTGTAGAGGCCGGGCTTGACGGTCGGGGCGTCGGCGCAGCGCGCGGCGCCCTCGGTCGCGACGGGGGTGACGACGGGGTCGGCGGCGCGGTCGACCAACTGGGTGACGCGGCGCGAGAGTTCGTCGGTGTGCTGGACGGAGGTGAAGGTGCCGCCGGTGGCCTCGGCGATACAGGTGAGCTGCCGGCGGGTCTTGTCGTCGGGGACGAGGCCCAGGGTGTCGATGGTGAGGTGGATGCCCTTGGCGGCGATCTCGCGCGCGACCTCGCAGGGGTCGAGGGGTGCGCAGGTGTCCTCGCCGTCGGTGATCAGGACGATCCGGCGGGTGGCCTCGTCGTCCCCTTCGAGGTCCTGGGCGGCGCCGAGGAGGGCCGGGCCGATGGGCGTCCAGCCGGTGGGGGCGAGGGTGGCGACGGCGGTCTTCGCCTCCGTGCGGTCCAGCGGTCCCACGGGGTAGAGCTGCTTGGTGTCCTTGCAGCCGACCTTGGTGTCCTTCCCCGGGTAGTCGGCGCCGAGCGTGCGGATGCCCAGCTCCACTTCCTGCGGAACGGCGTCGAGCACCTCGTTGAACGCCTGTTTCGCCGCCGCCATCCGGGACTGGCCGTCGATGTCGCGGGTCCGCATCGAGCCGCTGACGTCGAGGACGAGATCGACCTTCGGGGCGGGCTGACCGGTGGGTTCATCGGCGGCGGCGGCGGGAGGAAAGAGCCCTACGGCCAGGGTGGCCACCAGACCGCACACGGCGGCTACCGACCGTCTACTTATGATCATCGCCGGATGATAGTGATAACGCGCCCGGGGGAACAAACGGGAACTGACGGACCGTCATCTCTTCGTACGGTAGGTGACGAGCCGGTGTCCTCAGTGGTAGCGGGGGTGTACCTCAGGGTGATTTCGTGCATGGGAGCGCTCCCAGTGGTTGGATGACTGAAGCCCGTGCCCTGCGCACCGATCAGGCCGGGTTCAGGCTGACTGGAGGTCGCACGATGGTGACGAAGGCACGCACGGGCCAGCCCACCCTGGAGGAGGTCGCGGCGCTCGCGGGCGTCGGCCGGGGCACGGTCTCCCGCGTCATCAACAACTCGCCGCGCGTGAAGGACACCACCCGGCACCTCGTCGAACAGGCGATCGCCCAGCTCGGCTACATACCCAACCGTGCCGCCCGAGCCCTCGCCGGAAGCCGTACGGACGCGGTCGCGCTGGTCATACCGGAGACCGAGAAGCGGTTCTTCGCCGAGCCGTACTTCTCCGACATCGTGCACGGTGTGGGCGACGGGCTCGCCGACACCGATCTCCAGCTCCTGCTGACCCTCGTCCGTACGGAGAGCGAGCGGCAGCGCTTCCTCCAGTACGCGCGGGCCCGCCGGATCGACGGCGTCCTGCTGGTCTCCGTGCACGGCGACGACCCGCTGCCCGACCTGCTCGCGGAGATGGAGATGCCGACGGTCCTGAGCGGCCGGCGCTCCGGGGAGGAGTCCGTGTCGTACGTCGACTCGGACAACGTGGGCGGCGCCCGTGCCGCCGTGCGCCACCTCTGGGAGTCCGGGCGGCGCGCGATCGGCACGATCACCGGACCGCTGGACATGTACGTGGCGCAGTGCCGGCTCCGGGGGTACGAGGAGGCCGTACGGGACACGTCGGGCGGCGGCGCCGGCCCCGGGCCCTCGTGGATCGCGCACGGCGACTTCACGGAGGAGAGCGGACGCCGCGCGATGACGGAGCTGCTGGCCCGCAACCCCGGCATCGACGCGGTGTTCGCGGCCTCCGACGTGATGGCGGTGGGCGCCCTGCACGCGCTGCGGGCGGTGGGGCGCAGGGTGCCCGAGGACGTGGCCGTGGTGGGGTTCGACGACTCCCCCATCGCCCGCCACACCGACCCCCCGCTGACCTCCGTACGGCAGCCGGTGGAGGAGATGGGCCGCACGATGGCCCGGGTGCTGCTGGAGACGATCAACGACTCCTCGGCGGCCTGGCAGCACGTGGTGCTCCGTACGGAACTGGTGCGGCGCACCTCGGGGTGACCCGCGGTGCGGCGCCCCGGAGCACCGCACCGCGCACTGGCCGATAACACCACCATCCAACGCCCCGCTCCCGCACCGGCCTTGACAACGGACGACGCCTCGACAAGGCTCATGGGAGCGCTCCCACACCGGAGGAGGCGGTTCCCGACATCGCCGCCCCGCTCGGACTGCCGTAACCCGGCGCGGGGGCGCGACCCTGCCCACCAGGCGGGCTGAGGCGCCGTTCCGTCCCGCATCCGTGGGGGACGCGGGACGGAACGGCGCCCGACGGCCGCCCGGGGGCGGTATGGGAGCCGTCCGGGGGCGGTATGGGAGCCGTCCGGGGGCGGTATGGGGGCCGTCCGGCACGCCGGGGCCTTCGCGCATTCAGGCCGCGGACCCGACCCGGGGCCGCGGCGTCCGCGCCGCGTCGTGGTGGATCGGCGTGCGCGCGCCCGTCAGGGAGGCGCCGCTGCCGCCCCGCCGGGCGGCGACGATCTCCGCCGCGATCGACAGCGCGGTCTCCTCGGGCGTACGGGCACCGAGGTCCAGGCCGATCGGCGAGTGCAGCCGGGCCAGTTCGGCGTCGGTGAGACCGGCCTCGCGCAGCCGCCGGTCCCGGTCCTCGTGGGTCCGCCGCGACCCCATCGCGCCGACGAACGCGACGGGCAGCCGCAACGCCACCTCCAGCAGCGGCACATCGAACTTGGCGTCGTGCGTGAGCACGCAGAGCACCGTACGGCCGTCGACCGCGGTCCTCGCCAGATAGCGGTGCGGCCAGTCGACCACCACCTCGTCGGCGGCCGGGAAGCGGGCGCGCGTGGCGAAGACGGGGCGCGCGTCGCAGACCGTCACGTGGTAGCCGAGGAACTTCCCCGTGGAGACCAGCGCCGCGGCGAAGT
Source organism: Streptomyces sp. NPDC087310 (assembly GCF_044744405.1). NCBI lineage: Bacteria > Bacillati > Actinomycetota > Actinomycetes > Kitasatosporales > Streptomycetaceae > Streptomyces > Streptomyces sp. NPDC087310. The sequence continues at coordinate 566,467 of NZ_JBIUYF010000002.1, forward strand.
CGACCGCGCCGAAGACGATCATGCGTGGGGGCTCGGCGCACGTCTCGACCAGCAGGGTCAGCGGCCGTCCGCACCGCGATCCCCGCTCGCCGGTCAGGACCTGGCCCGTACCGCCGGTGTCCAGCAGGGCGCGCGCCTCGTCCGCCGCCGTACGGTCCAGATCCGGATGGCCGCCGAAGCCGCCCTCGTACGAGCCGTCGGGGCGTACGAGCAGGGCGCGGCCGAGCAGTTCGGCCGGGCCTTCGGTGATGCGCGCGAGCGCCGCGGGCTCCCCGTGCGCGGCGGCGGCGAGGGCCGCGGCGAGCACCGCGCCGAGCGGGGTGGAGGACCGCAGCGGGGTCACCAGGACGTCGATGACGCCGCCGCAGGTGAGTCCGACGGCGAAGGCGTCGTCGTCGCTGTAGCCGAACCGCTCCAGCACCGTGACGCCGTCGCGCACCGCCTGTCGGCACAGTTCGTACACGGCGCCCTCCACGCAGCCGCCGGAGACGGAGCCGATCGCCGCGCCGTCGCCGTCGACGGCGAGCGCGGCCCCCGGCTGCCGGGGCGCGCTGCCGCCGACGGCCACCACCGTGGCGACGGCGATGTCGCGGCCCTGGCCGACCCACCGGTGCAGCTCCTCCGCGATGTCCAGCATGTCGGTCTCCTCAGAGGGCTTGTCCGTAAGGGGGCTGTCGGTGGGGCGGGCGCGGCGGCGCACGGGGTCAGGAGGCGCCGAGCCAGGCTTCGATCGGGTGGAGCGCGTAGAACACGACGAAGATCGCGGTCAGCCCCCACATGAAGGCGCCGATCTCGCGGGCCCTGCCCTCCGCGACCTTGATCGCGGTGTACGCGATGACGCCCGCGGCGACCCCCGCGGTGATGGAGTACGTGAACGGCATCAGGGCGACGGTCAGGAAGACCGGGATCGCGACACCGCGGTCGCCCCAGTCGACGTGCCGCGCGTTCTGCATCATCATCGCGCCGATGACGACCAGCGCCGCCGCGGCGACCTCGCCCGGGACGAGACGGGTGATCGGGGTGAAGAAGAGGCAGGCGGCGAAGAAGAGGCCGGTGACGACGGCGGAGAGCCCGGTGCGCGCGCCCTCCCCGACGCCGGTCGCGGACTCGACGAAGACGGTCTGCCCCGACCCGCCCGCCACGCCGCCGATCACGCCGCCCGCGCCGTCGACGAACAGCGCCCTGGAGAGTCCGGGCATCCGGCCCCGCTCGTCGGCGAGCTTCGCCTCCGTACCGACGCCGATGACGGTGGCCATGGCGTCGAAGAAACCGGCCAGCACCAGAGTGAAGACGATCATGGAGACGGTCGCCACGCCGACCTGGCCCCAGCCGCCGAACCCGACCTGCCCGAAGAGCGAGAAGTCCGGCATCGACACCGCGCCCCCGGCCAACTCCGGCGGGCCGCTGCCCCATGCCTTGGGGCTGATCGTGCCCGTCGCGTCGAGGACGACGGCGATGACCGTGCCGATGACGATGCCGATCAGGATCGCGCCGGGCAGCCCCCTGGCCTGGAGCATGAAGATCAGCAGCAGGGTGACGCAGAAGAGCAGCACGGGCCAGCCGGCCAGCTCCCCCGCCGGGCCGAGGGTGACCGGGCCGCCGCCCTGCGAGGCATGCACGAAACCCGCCTTGACCAGGCCGATCAGTGCGATGAACAGGCCGATGCCCATGGTGATCGCGTGCTTGAGCGCGAGCGGGATGGCGTTCATGATCATCTCGCGCAGGCCGGTGACCACCAGCAGGCAGATCACGCCTCCGTACAGCACGCACATACCCATGGCCTGCGGCCAGGTCATCACCGGCACGACCTGGCCGGCCAGCACCCCGGAGACGGAGAGCCCGGCGGCGAGCGCGAGCGGCACCTTGCCCACGAAGCCCATCAGCAACGTGCACAGGGCCGCGGCGAACGCGGTCGCGGTGATCAGCGCGGGCCGCCCGAGGGTGTTCCCCGCGACGTCCTCACCGGAGAGGATCAGCGGGTTGAGCAGCAGGATGTACGCCATGGCCATGAAGGTCGTGGCACCGCCGCGCACCTCGCGGGCGACGGTGGAGCCGCGCTCGGATATGTGGAAGTACCGGTCGGGCCAGGACTTTCCGGCCGATGGACGGCGGCCCCGGTCCGGGGCTGGGCCGCCGCCCTCGGACGGGTTCCTGGACTGCACGGACGGCTGGGTCATGGGTGCCTGCTCCCGAGGTTCAAAGGGGGTTGACGCATGGGCCGCACGACCCGGGGGACGGCCCGAGGCGAACCGGAGGTGCCGCGCCGCGGAGAGCGGAGCGCGGGCGGGGTCCGGCCGTGCGCACGACCGGACGCACGACCGGAAAGTATGACATTCCTGTACGTGTACACAGCACGGAGTCTTACGGGCACGCGGCGGCGAGGCTCCGGCGCCGGGGATGCCGGGCGGGACCGGATGCCGTGTGCCGATCAGGTGCCGGTGGTCAGGTACCGGTAATCACGTGCTGGTGGTCAGGTGCCGGTGAGGTGTTCCGGCCGTACGGGTGTCCGGTTCAGCTCCAGACCCGTCGCCGCCCTGATCGCGGCGAGGACCGCCGGCGTGGACGAGAGGGTCGGCGCCTCGCCGACGCCGCGCAGCCCGTACGGCGCGTGCTCGTCGGCCAGTTCCAGGATGTCGACGGGCATGGTCGGGGTGTCGAGGATCGTGGGGATCAGGTAGTCGGTGAAGGACGGGTTGCGCACCTTCGCCGTCACGGGGTCGACGATGATCTCCTCCATCACCGCGACGCCCAGCCCCTGCGTGGAGCCGCCCTGGATCTGGCCGAGGACGGAGAGCGGGTTGAGCGCCTTGCCGACATCCTGCGCGACGGCGAGTTCGACCACCTTGACCAGCCCGAGTTCCGTGTCGACCTCCACCACCGCGCGGTGCGCGGCGAACGAGTACTGGACATGGCCGTTGCCCTGTCCCGTACGGAGGTCGAACGCCTCGGTCGGACGGTGGCGCCACTCCAGCTCCACCTCGACCGCCTCGTCCTCCAGGACGTCCACCAGATCGGCCAGCACCTCGCCGCCGTCGGTGACGACCTTGCCGCCTTCGAGCAGCAGCTCGGCCGTGGCCCACGCCGGGTGGTACGTGCCGAAGCGGCGCCGCCCGATCTCCAGGACCCGCTCCCGCACGTGCTCGCAGGAGTTCTTGACGGCGCCGCCGGTGACATAGGTCTGCCGGGAGGCGGAGGTGGAGCCCGCCGAGCCGACCCGGGTGTCGGCCGGGACGATGGTCACCTGCGTGACCCCGAGTTCGGTCCGGGCGATCTGCGCGTGGACGGTGACCCCGCCCTGCCCCACCTCGGCCATCGCGGTGTGCACGACGGCGACGGCCACCCCGTTGATCACTTCGAGCCGGACCCGCGCGGTGGAGTAGTCGTCGAAGCCCTCGGAGAAGCCGACGTTCTTGATGCCGACCGCGTAACCGACGCCCCGGACCACGCCCTCGCCGTGCGTGGTGTTGGAGAGGCCGCCGGGCAGCGCCCGTACGTCCGCCTCCTCCCCCGCGAGGAGCCACTGCCGCTCGGGCGGGAGCGGCCGGGCCTTGACGCGGCGCAGCAGTTCGGCGACGGGCGCCGGGGAGTCGACGCGCTGGCCGGTCGGGAGCAGGGTGCCCTGTTCCATGGCGTTGATCCGGCGGAACTCCACCGGGTCCATGCCGAGCGCGGCGGCCACCTTGTCCATCTGCGCCTCGTACGCGAAGCACGCCTGGACGGCGCCGAAGCCGCGCATCGCGCCGCAGGGCGGGTTGTTGGTGTAGAGGGCGAGCGCCTCGATGTCGACGTCCTCGACGACGTACGGTCCGGCGGAGAGGGACGCCGCGTTGCCGACGACGGCCGGCGAGGACGAGGCGTACGCGCCGCCGTCGAGCACGATCCGGCACTTCATGTGCGTGAGCTTGCCGTCGCGGGTCGCGCCGTGCTCGTAGTGGAGTCGGGCGGGGTGGCGGTGGACATGGCCGAAGAAGGACTCGAAGCGGTTGTAGACCATTTTCACCGGCTTGCCGGTGCGCAGCGCCAGCAGGCAGGCGTGGATCTGCATCGAGATGTCCTCCCGGCCGCCGAAGGCCCCGCCGACGCCGGAGAGCGTCATCCGGACCTTGTCCTCGGGCAGGCCGAGGACGGGCGCCATCTGGGCGAGGTCGGCGTGCAGCCACTGGGTGGCGACGTAGAGGTCGACGCCGCCGTCCTCGGCGGGTACGGCGAGGCCGGACTCCGGGCCGAGGAACGCCTGGTCCTGCATGCCGAAGACGTAGTCGCCCTTGATGATCACATCGGCGCGCCCGGCGGCCAGGGCGGCGTCGCCGCGGACGACCGGCTGGCGGTGCAGGACGTTGGGGTGCGGGACATGGCCCGCGTAGTGGTCGGTGCGGTTCTCGTGGACCAGCGGGGCGCCGGGGGCGGTGGCCGACGCCTCGTCGGTGACGACGGGCAGGTCGGCGTAGTCGACCCTGATCTTCGCGGCGGCGCGGCGGGCGGTCTCCGGGTGGTCGGCGGCGACGAGGGCGACCGGCTCGCCGTGGTGGCGGACCTTGCCGTGGGCGAGGACGGGGGTGTCCTTGATCTCCAGGCCGTAGTGCTTGACGGCGGTGGGGAGGTCCTCGTACGTCAGCACGGCGTGGACGCCGGGGGTGGCCAGGGCCTGGGAGATGTCGATGGAGCAGATCTCGGCGTGGGCCACGGTGGAGCGCAGGGTGTGGCCCCAGAGCATGTCCTCGTGCCACAGGTCGGAGGCGTAGGCGAACTCGCCGGTGACCTTGAGGGTGCCGTCGGGGCGGAGCGTCGACTCGCCTATTCCGCCGCGGGTCCTGGACCCCTGGGTGAGGCTGGTGGGGATGCCGGTGGTGGTGGCCATGGCTGTCACACCGCCTCTTCCTGGCGCGTGGCCTGCCGGGCGGCCGCGAGGCGGACCGCGTCCAGGATCTTCTCGTACCCCGTGCAGCGGCAGAGGTTGCCGGAGAGGGCCTCGCGGATGTCCCCGTCGCTCGGGGAGGGGTTGCGCTCCAGCATCTCGTCGGCGGCGACCAGCAGACCGGGGGTGCAGAAGCCGCACTGGACGGCGCCCGCGTCGACGAACGCCTGCTGGACGGGGGAGAGTTCGCCGGCCTCGGTGACGTCGGCCCCGGTGGCGCCGGTGCTGTCGGTGGCGCCGGCCCCGCAGGAGCCCGCGCGCTTCCTGGCGTGGTCCGCCAGGCCCTCGACGGTGAGGATGTCCCGCCCCTCGGCCTGACCGGCCGCGACCAGGCAGGCGCAGACCGGGACGCCGTCGAGCCGTACCGTACAAGAACCGCATTCGCCCTGCTCACAGGCGTTCTTGGCGCCCGGCAGGCCCATCCGCTCGCGCAGCACGTAGAGCAGGCTCTCGCCTTCCCAGACGTCGTCGGCCTCCTGCTCGCGCCCGTTGACCGTGAAATGGACACGCATGGTTACGCAGCTCCTTCGAGTCCGCCGGGGCCGTGGCCGGTGGCCCGGTACCGCTCCCAGGCCCATCCGAGCTGGCGGCGGGCCATGATGCCGACCGCGCGCCGCCGGTACGAGGCGGTGCCGCGTACGTCGTCGATGGGGTTGCAGGCGGCCGCGGCGAGGTCCGCGAACTGCTTCGCGATCGACGGTGTGATGATCTTTCCGCTGTCCCAGAAACCGCCCTCGTCGAGCGCCGCGTTCAGGAACAGTTCGGCGTCGCGCGCCCGGACCGGGGTAGGCGCTGCGGAGCCGATGCCCGTCCTGACCGTACGGGTGTCCGGGTGCAGCGCGAGCCCGAAGGCGCAGACGGCGATGACCATCGCGTTGCGCGTGCCGACCTTCGAGTACTGCTGCGGCCCGTCCGCCTTCCTGATGTGGACGGCCCTGATGAGTTCGTCGGGCGCGAGCGCGTTGCGCTTCACCCCGGTGTAGAACGCGTCGATCGGGATGCGCCGGGAGCCCCGTACGGATACGGCCTCCACCTCGGCGCCCGCCGCCAGCAGCGCCGGGTGCGCGTCGCCCGCCGGGGAGGCGGTGCCGAGGTTGCCGCCGACGCCGCCGCGATTGCGGATCTGCGGCGAGGCGACGGTGTGCGAGGCGAGCGCGAGGCCCGGCAGCTCGGCGCGCAGATGCTCCATGATGTGGGTGTACGGGACGGAGGCGCCCAGCGCGACCTCGTCCGCGCCGACCTCCCACTCGCGCAGTTCGTCGATGCGGTTCAGGTCCAGGAGCTGGTCCGGCCGCCGGTGGTCGAAGTTGATCTCGACCATGATGTCCGTGCCGCCCGCTATGGGGACGGCGCCGGGGTGCTCGGCCTTGGCGGCGAGCGCCTCCTCCCAGCTTCCGGGGCGAAGGAAGTCCATGAACGGCTCTCTTCCCGATCGTCACGATCGTTGTCGCCGGGCCCGGGGACGGCCGGTCCTCGCACAGGGTGGCGCCTGAGTGGCACGTGAGTGGTGCTGGTGCACGGGTGGTGCTCGTGCACGGGTGGCTCAGGGGTGGCAGGTGAATGGCTGAAGCTCCGAAGGGCTTCTCACCAGTACACAAGCCGCCGACGCCCCCGGTGCAGTCACCGAAACCATGAAGGAGTTGGCTGGTCCACCACTCCGTCTTGTAGATTCGAACGAATGATGGGATGCCGGAAACCGAACGGCCTTCCCGTCGAAACGTAAGACACTTCCGTCGGGGCGGCAGCTCCGAGAGGGCGACCCCCGGACGACGGACGAGGAAAGAGATCGGCGGCGACACGATGCGGCTGCGCGCACTGCTGGAGACCGACGCGCTGGGGCTGCGGCTGCTCGGCGGCGAGGACGAGCTGAACCGGGCCGTACGCGGGGTGATGACCACCGACCTGCGCGACCCGAGCCGCTATCTCTCGGGCGGCGAGCTGGTCCTCAGCGGCCTCGCCTGGCGCCGGGCGGCCGAGGACTCGGAGCCCTTCGTCCGCATCCTCGCGGGCGCCGGGGTCGCCGGGCTCGCGGCGGGCGAGGCGGAGCTGGGCGACATCCCCGCCGACCTGGTCGCGGCGTGCGCCCGGCACCGGCTGCCGCTCTTCGCGGTGCACGAGAAGGTCGCGTTCGCCACGATCACCGAGTACGTGGTCCGCCAGGTGTCCGGGGAGCGCGCCGGTGATCTGGCGGCGGTCGTCGACCGGCACCGCAGGCTGATGACCTCGGGCCCGGCGGGCGGCGGCCCCGATGTGGTCCTCGACCTCCTCGGCTCGGATCTCGACCTGCGGGCCTGGGTGCTCTCCCCGACCGGCCGGCAGATCGCGGGATCGGGCGCACCGCTGCCCGCCGCGCGGGGAGCCGCACTCGCGGGCGACCACCTCTCGGCCACCCGCGCGGGCCTCAGGAGCCCGCACCGTACGGCCGTCGACGGTACGGCGTACTCCCTCTTCCCGATCCGTACGCAGGGCCGGGAGGCGGCCGAGCCGCGCGGGGCGGCGCTGGCCGACTGGCTGCTCGCGGTCGAGGCGGACGCGGGCGACTGGCCGGAGGCCCGGCTCGATCTGCTCCAGGGCGTCACCCAGCTCATCGCGGTCGAGCGCGACCGGCGGGACACGGCCCGTACGGTACGGCGCCAGCTCGCCCAGGAGGTCCTGGAGCTGGTCCAGGCGGGCGCGGCCCCGGCGGAGATCGCCGCCCGGCTGCGGGTGGCGGCCCCGGTCCTGCTGCCGGGACTGAGCGGTACGGCGCCGCACTGGCAGGTCGTGGTGGCGCGGATCGAGTGGGCGCGGGACGGCGGGGGCGAGGGCGGGGGCGACGCGTCCGGCGCCCCGGTGGCGCAGTCGCTGCTGGAGGAGATCCTGGTGGGGGCGGCCGGTCCGGCGGGTCCGGGCGGTCCGGCGGGCGTCGACTCGGCGGACCGTATCGCCGTGGGCCACATGGGTGACGAGGCGATCGCACTCGTACCGCTGGCGATGGCGGAGGAGGGCGCGGCTCCGGCTCCAGCGGCTCCGGCTTCGGGGGCGGGTCCAGCTTCGGGAACGGCTTCCGCTTCGGGCGCGGACTCGGGGGCGGCTGCCGAGGCCGGTCCGGTGCCGGAGGACCCCCGGCTGCACGCGGACTCGCTGCTGGCCGCCGTACGGGCCCCGCTCGCCGCGGGCCTCGGCGACGAGGGCCGGCTGACGCTCGGCGTGAGCGCCGCGGTGCACTCGGCCGAGGGGCTCAGGGGCGCCCTGGAGGAGGCACGGCACGCCCGTCGCGTGGCGGCGGCCCGGCCGGGCCGCGTCTGCGCGGCGGGCCACCACGAACTGGCCTCGCACGTCCTGCTGCTGCCGTTCGTACCCGACGACGTACGCCGGGCCTTCACCGCGCGGCTGCTCGACCCCCTGCGCGACTACGACCGCCGCCACCGCGCCGAGCTGATCGCCACGCTGGAGGCGTTCCTCGACTGCGACGGCTCCTGGACGCGCTGCGCGGCGCGCCTCCATCTGCATGTGAACACGCTGCGCTACCGGGTGGGCCGGATCGAACAACTGACGGGCCGTGACCTGTCGCGGCTGGAGGACAAGCTGGACTTCTTCCTGGCGCTGCGCATGACCTGAGGCGGTGGCGGACGCGGCCTCGGCCGCGCGGACCATGCCCGGCGTCGCATCGTGTTGACCGCCGTCACCCGAAACGGCCACGGAGCGTTCAGCCGTCGGGCCCGGCGGGAGCGGAGACGGGCGGCGGTCGCCGGGGTCACCGCGGGACGGGACGATCACCCCAGGTGACAGCCCTGACGGCCGGTGGGCCCGGGGCGTACGGCCGTAGCGCGGCCCCTGGTCGGCACCCGGGCCGCGCTCCCCCGATACCACCGCGGGCGCCCCGGTGATTGTGAATTCTTTCACCTGACCTATTGGCCCGGCGTGGTGATCCATGCTGAGATGCGTCCACACTCAACAGCACAATGGCGCGCTAGGGGAGGGCAATGTGGCGTATACCGCCATGTCTGGTTCCGGAACCACCGCTGGTGACGACCCACTCCAGACCGCGGTATGGCGGCTGCGCTCGCGCGGTTGTTGGACCGACGCAGCGGCCCTGCTGACCCCCCACGCCAACTCCCCCGGCCCGGCGCTCCAGCGGGCCGCGCTGCTCGTGGAGCGCTGCCTGTTCACCGGTGACGGCTGGCCCGAGGCCGAGGACGCGCTGCGCTCGGCGGAGGCCACGGCCCGCGAGGACGGTGAGCGGGGCGCCGCCGCGTGCGAACGCGGCCATCTCGCCTACGCCTCGACCGTCCTCGGTGTCCGCGACCGCGCGGACGAGGCGCGCTCGGCCCTGGGACGGGCTGCGGCGCTGCTGGACCCGACGGCGCCGGGCCGCGCCCTGCTCGACTTCCGGCGCGGGCTGGTGGCCGAACACCTCGCGGACTCCCCCCAGTCGGCGCGCGCCGCCTACCGCCGCGCCCACGCCGCGGCGACGGCGCACGGCCAAACGCTGCTGCTCTCCTTCACCTGGCGCCATCTCGCCGGACTGGCCCTGAGGGAAGGTGAGTTGGCCGAGGCGCGGCACGGCTTCGGCGAATCGCTCCGTATCCGGGAGGAGTTGGGCTACCTCGTCGGTACGGCGCCGGCCCTGGCCGCGTTGGCCGACGCTGAACCCGAACCGGAGGCCACCCGTCTCCGCGCCGAGGCGAGCCGCCTGTTCCGTCTGCTGGGCGGCGTCCCCACCTGGCTGGCGGACCAGCTCACGCCCACGCCGCCGGCACCGGTGGTCTGAGAGGCTACGGTCCATGGAGATCGGTGACGACGAGTACGTCTGTCGTGTGTGCGGCTACGACCACGACGGCCATCCCGTGTGGAAGGCGGGAGAGCCCAGCCACGACATCTGTGAGTGCTGCGATGTCCAGTCCGGGTACGGGGACACCACGCTTCCGGGGGTCCGGACCATCAGGGCCCGGTGGGAGAGCGAGGGGTTCCCCTTCCACGACCCGTCGTGCCGCCCGCCGGGCTGGGACCCGAGGGAGCAGTTGCGGAACGTACCGAAGCAATGGCGGTGACGGACTCGCCCAGGGCGGGCCTCCGCCTGTAGCAGGCGGAGGCCCGCCTGTACCAGGCGGAGGTTTGCCCGTACCAGGCGGTGGCCAGCCCTAGGCGGAGGCCCGTACCACCAGTTCGGGCCGTACCCACGCGTCCGCGCCGGTCAGTGGTTCCTGGCCCGCGCGCAGCCGGGCCACCTGTTCGACGGCCAGCCGTCCCAGTTGCCGCTTGTCGAGGTGGAGGGTGGTCAGGGCGGGTTCGACGAGTTCTCCCAGGGAGAGCCCGTCGAAGCCCATGACGGCCAGGTCGTCGGGTACGCGCCGGCCGTGGCGCCGGGCGGCGCGTATCGCTCCGACGGCGATCAGGTCGTTGAAGCCGAAGACCGCGGTGACCTCGGGCCGTACCTCCACCATCCGTTCCAGCCCGGCCTCGCCGCCCGCGACGCTGTGGTCGGGGCAGAGCACGATCCAGCTCTCGTCGAGGGGCAGACCGTGCCGGCGCACCTCGGCGAGGAACGCCTCGCGCCGGGGGCCGGGGGCGTCCGGCCGGTCGCCGTCCAGCATGCCGATCCTGCGGTGCCCCGCCCGGACCAGATGAGCGATGCCCTGCTCCAGGCCCGCGGCGGCGTCGATGCCCACGGCGGCGAACCGGGTCTGCTGCGGGCCGCGTTCCAGCAGCACGAGCGGCACACCGCCGAGATGCCTGGCGAGGGCGTCGTCCTCGTTCTTGAAGTAGCCGACGACCGCGTCCGCCTGATGGGACAGCACGTCGAGGGCCTCCCGCTCCCTGGCGTCGTCGGTGCGGGAGTCCCACACCACCACCTGCCAGCCGCGCTGCTCGGCGGCCTCCAGCACACCGGCGGCCACCTCGGGGAAGAAGGGGTTCATCAGGTCCGGGATCACCAGGCCCGCCGTCACCGCCCCCTTGCGGACGAGTCCCCGCGCGAACCGGCTCGGCCGGTAGTCCAGCAGGCGTGCGGTCTCCAGCACGCGTGCCTTCGTGGCCGGGTCGATCTCTCCCTTGTTGTTGACCGCACGGGAGACCGTCTGGCGTGACACCCCGGCCAGTCGTGCGACATCGTGGATCGTGGCCCGGTGGTGAGGGCCGTCAGGCTCGTCGATCGTGGCTCCCGTTGCTGGTTGTCGGCCCACACGCTGTGCACTGTAGCCGGTGGCGACGGCGCCGGCGCCGGGTGGCCCGTGCGGGAAACCCGGGCGATTCCCGGTCGCCGTCGGCCGGTTCCGCGGATGGTCGTCCTGGTGTCGCGCGTGGTCTTCCTTGTACCGCGGGCGGTCACATCTTGGTCGCTCCGGCGGCGAGGTCCCGCAGGAAGTGCCGTGCCCCGATCAGGAAGACGACGATCAGCGGGATGACACTCATCAACGCCCCTGCCATCACGACGGCGTAGTCGGTGTTGTAGGCGACGTTGAGGTTGGCGAGGGCGACCTGGAGGGTGAGCCGGTCGGGGTCGACCATCACGACCAGCGGCCAGATGTAGTCGTTCCAGATCTGGATGAAGGTGAAGATGCCGAGGAAGGCCAGCGCGGGCCGGAAGAGCGGCAGCGCGATCTGCCAGTACAGCCGGAAGAAGCCCGCGCCGTCGATCCGTCCGGCGTCGAGGAGTTCGTCGGGCAGCGAGTTCTGCGCGTACTGGCGCATCCAGAAGATCCCGAAGGCGTTGGCGGCGCCGGGGATGATCAGCGCCTTCAGTGTGCCGGCCCATCCGAACTCGGCCATGGTGACGAACTGCGGCACCAGCGAGAGTTGCGCGGGGATCATGTACGTCGCCATCAGGGCACCGAAGAGGAGCTTCTTGGCCGGGAAGTCGTACTTGGCGAAGGCGAAGGCGGCCAGCGAGTCGAAGAACAGCACCAGCACCGTGCCCGTCACGGCGACCACGACGGTGTTGAACAGCGAGGTGAAGAAGTCGATGCGATGGATCACCTCCTGCATGTTGTGCAGCAGTTGGGTGCCGGGCACCAGCTTGGGCGGGTAGCTCAGGATGTCCTGGGTGGTGACCGAGGCCATCACCACCAGCCAGTAGAAGGGGAACATCGAGACCAGCACCCCGAGGATCAGGGCCACCCGGACCCAGATCCGGGCCGCCCTGCTGCCCGCGCCGATGGCGAGCCCCGCGTGGGAGTTCGTACGGTCAGCGGCCATTGCGAGCCCCCTTGCGCAGGGCGATGCCGCGCCGGTCGTCGCGGTCGGAGCCGGACACCAGCCGCCAGTTGATGATCGCGAAGAGGGCGATGAGCGCGAACAGGAGCCAGCCCATCGCGGCCCCGTAACCGAACTGGAGGTCGTTGAAGGACCTCTGCCACAGATAGAGCACGATGGTCATACCTTCCTGGCCGGGCCCGCCGGTGGATCCCGGGTCGTCCGAGTAGAAGAGCACTTGGGGCTCGGTGAAGATCTGCAGGCCGTTGATGGTGGAGGTGATGACGGCGAAGAGGATAACCGGCCGCAACTGCGGGACCACGACGCGGAAGAGGAGCTGCCGGCTGTTCGCGCCGTCGACCCGGGCGGCCTCGAAGAGTTCGGTGGGGATGGCCTGCAGACCGGCCAGGAAGATCAGGGCGTTGTAGCCGACCCACCGCCAGATGATCATGATGGAGAGCGCCGACTTGATGCCGAGGGAGGAGCTCAGCCAGCCGACGCCGTCCAGCCCGACCGCCTTGAGCAGCGAGTTGGCCAGGCCGGTCTGGGCGAAGACCGAGCCGAAGACGATGGTCATGGCGACCATCGACGTGACGTTGGGGATGAAGTACGCGACCCGGTAGGTGGCGGAGAACCGCACCTGTGAGTGGAGCAGGAAGGCGAGCCCCAGGGACAGGAAGAGCATCGGCACCGTGGAGAGGAACCAGATCTCGAAGGTGTTGAGGATCGCGTGCCAGAACACCGGGTCGTGGAGCAGCCAGTAGTACTGCTGGAGCCCCACGAAGCGCATGTCCCCGATGCCGTCCCAGTCCTGGAAGGAGAGGTAGAGCGAGAAGAAGACGGGGAAGGCGCCGAAGGCGGCGAAGAGCAGGTAGTACGGGGAGATGGCGAGGTACGACGGCAGATGGCGCCGCCACCGTGCGCGCGGGCCCCCGGTGCCGGTACGGCGGTTGCCCGCCCTCCTGCCGCTGTCGGCCGCGGGAGCCTTGGCCGCTTCCGTCATGCTCGCCATGTCAGCTCACCCCCCGCTGGGACAGGGCGGTTTCGGCGGCGTTCATGGCGTCCCGCCATGCCTTGTCGGGGTTCTTGCCGAGGGTTTCCACGTTGGTCAGCTCCTGGAAGACGGGGGTGTTGGCGGTCGCCTCGTAGGGGCTGGAGTAGATGACCGGGGCCTTCTCGGCGGCCGGGCCGAAGACGTCGACGGGGATCTGGCCGCCGAAGAAGGGGTCGGGCCTGCGCATCGCGGACGTGGTGTAGACGGCCGGGGTGGTGGGGAAGAGCGCCATCTCCTGGTAGCTCTTCAACTGGTTCTCGGGGCCGAGCATCCACTTCAGGAAGGCGAACGCCCCTTCCGGGTCACGGCAGTAGCGGGTGATGCCCACGTAGGAGCCGCCGTAGTTGGTCGGCCCGGCCGGCATCGCGGTCAGCCGCCAGGACCCGGAGGTCTTCGGCGCCACGTTCTTGAGGCCGTTGATGCCCCACACCGCGTTGAGCAGGGAGGCGACCCGGCCGCCGCTCACGGCCGCGTTGTAGTCGGGCTGGTTGTCCAGGAACCCGGCGCTGAGCCCCTGCCGGTGTGCCTCCACGGCCACGTCCCAGGCGTGCTTGACGTGCTCCTGGTCGCCGATGAAGCGGTCGTCGGTGTCGACGAACTGGCGCGGGCTCTGGTACAGGACCATCCGGAAGATGTAGCTGATCTGGGAGACCAGGAAGGGCTTGCCGGGCGCCTTGGCCTTGAGGGTCCGGCCGGCCGAGAGGTACTTCTCCCAGGTGGAGGTGGCCTCGGCGACCTCTCCCGGCTCGGTGGGCAGTCCGGCTTTCGCGAAGAGGTCCGGCCGGTAGTAGAGGGCGGTGGGGCCCGCGTCGAGCGGGAAGCCGATCAGCCGTCCGGAGGGGCTGATGCCGCTCTTCCACTTCCATTCCAGGTACTGGTCCTCGACGGCCCCCGCACCGAGGTCCCGCAGGTCCAGGAACTCCTGTTCGTCCGGGAAGAACTCCGAGATACCGGAGTTCACGCAGGCAAGGTCCGGTACGTACGCCTGGGCGGCCATGCTGGTGCGCAGCTTCGACTTGTAGTCGCCGGCGATCGGCGAACCCTTCACCTTCAGTCCGGACACCCCGGGGACGGACCGCGCGGAGGCGGCGAGCAGCTTCTCGCTCAGTGCTCCGTTCCAGTACCAGATGCTGAGGTGGTCGGTGCCCGCCGAGGCCGAGCCGCTGCCCGCCCCGCATCCCGACAGGCCCAGCAGGGCGGCGCCCGCGCCCCCCAGGGAGGCGCCCAGCAGACGCCTGCGGGACATCGTTCGGTGTTCCATGGGCTCGCACTCGCTTTCCGGACACGGCTCGGCCAGGGCATGGCGCCGACTCGGCCCGCTGACGGGGTGAGGAAGTACGTGACGACTCGACTCTGACAACGATGTCGGCGGTGGTTCCTGGGCTCTGGCCAACAGCGTTTCGGGGGCCGTGAACGTTCACGTGAACGTTGCCGTTGAGTATCGGCGCGGCCGAAAACCAGTGTCAAGAGACGTGCAACGCCTATGTGGTCGGCTCTGTGGTCGGCTGTGTCGTCGTCACTGTGGTCGGCTGCGTCGTCACCGTGGTCGGCTCTGTCGCCGTCACCGATGACCAACCGGCACCACCTCGCCAGCCCCGTCCCTACCGCGGCGGATCCCCGTGCCACGAGCGCCACAGGGCCGCGTACGCGCCGCCCCGGGCCACCAGCTCGTCGTGCGTGCCCAGTTCGGTGAGTCGGCCGTCGTCCATCACGGCCACCCGGTCAGCGTCGCGCGCCGTCTGGAGGCGGTGGGCGATGGCGATGACCGTACGGCCGTCGAGGACCGCCGCCAGGGCCCGTTCCGCGTGGCGCGCGGACGCGGGGTCGAGGAGGGCGGTGGCCTCGTCCAGGATCAACGTATGCGGATCGGCCAACACCACTCTCGCCAGGGCCAGTTGCTGGGCCTGTGCGCCGTCCAGGGAGGTCTCGCCCACGC
Source organism: Streptomyces sp. NPDC087310 (assembly GCF_044744405.1). Lineage (NCBI taxonomy): Bacteria > Bacillati > Actinomycetota > Actinomycetes > Kitasatosporales > Streptomycetaceae > Streptomyces > Streptomyces sp. NPDC087310. Next base: position 581,545 of record NZ_JBIUYF010000002.1, read on the forward strand.
CCGGTTCGGTGTCCAGGCCGTCCGGCAGTTCGTCGACCCAGTCGGCGCCGACGGCGGCGAGGGCCGCGCGTACCTCCGCGTCCGTGGCCCCCGGTGCGGCGATCAGCAGATTGGCCCGGACGCTGTCGCGGAAGACATGGTGTTCCTGCGTGACCAGGACCACCTGCCGGCGCAGTTCCTCGGGATCGAGCGCGGCGATCGGTACCCGTCCCACCGTCACCGCTCCCTCGCGCGGCCTGTCGATGCCCGCGAGCAGCCTGCCGAGGGTGGACTTGCCGGCGCCCGACGGGCCGACGACGGCCAGCCGCTCGCCGGGCCTTACGGCCAGATCGACCCCGCGCAGCACATCGCGCCCGCCGTCGTACGCGTACCGCACACCGGCGACCTCGATGCGGTCGTCGGCCGGAACACGGGGCCGCGGAGCGCGGCTCCCGGTGGGCCGGTCCCCCGGCGGGCGGTTGCCGGACCCGTCCTTCTCCCCCGGCGTCCTCGCCAGCCCCTCCACCCGGGCGAAGGACGCCCCGCTGCTCTGCATCTGCTCCACCCACCGCAGGATCTCGTCGAGCGGCTGGTCGAGCTGTCGCATGTACAGCGCGCAAGCGACGACGGCCCCGAGGCTCACCGCGCCGTGGTCGTGCAGCGCGCCACCGGCCAGCAGGACGGCCACGACCGGGACGATGTACGAGGCGTCGACCGCCGGGAAGAGGACACTGCGCAGGAACAGGGTCCTGGTACGGGTGCGTGCGCAGCGGCCGACGGCCTCCTCGCAGGCGTCGAGGCGGCGCCGCTGGAGCCCGAACGCCTCGACCGTACGCGCGCCCGCCGCCGTCGCGGAAAGGATCTCCGCCAGGGCCGAGTTGGCCTCGCCCTCCGCCAGGTACGCGGCGTGCGCGCGCCGCAGGTACCAGCGGGTGGCGAACCAGATCCCGACCAGGCCGAGCAGGGCGCAGGCGCCGAGCGGCGGGGCCAGCACGACGACCGCGCCGAGGATGAACAGCACCTGGATCCCGGCGATGAAGACGTCCGGGCCCGCGTCGCGCAGCGTGGTGCCGACGGTGGTGACGTCGGTCGTGCCGCGCGCCGTCAGATCGCCCGGGCCCGCGCGTTCGACCACCGGGGCGGGCAGCCCGAGCGCCCGGTCGACGAACTGTTCGCGGATCCGGGCCGAGGTGCGCTCACCGAAGCGGTGTCCGACGAAGCGGGCGTAGCGCGCCAGCAGGAGCTGGGCGAGCGCGCACACCAGGAGGATCAGCGCGTACCGGTCGACGGTGTCCACGCCTTCCCCGGCCCTGACGGCGTTGACGATCCGGCCGAGCAGCCAGGGTCCGGCGAGTCCGGCGGCCGCCGCCAGGGCGTTGAGGCCGATCGCGGCGGCGAAGGCGGGTGCGTCCTGGCGCAGCAGCGCGAGCGCGGCGCGGCGTACCCGCGGGGGATCGGCGACCGGCAGCCCGCCGGTCGTCCTCGTCTCGCGTACGGTCATCGCACGGCCTCCTGGTACCGGTCCGGTTCGTCGTCGTCCGTGCCGCGTGACACGAGGGCGCGGTAGCCCGTCGGTCCGGCGAGCAGTTCCCGGTGGGTGCCGACCGCCTCCGTACGGCCGTCGACCAGGTAGTGGACGGTGTCCGCGTGCTCCAGCATCAGTGGCGAGGTGCTGGTGACCAGCGTGGTGCGGCCGGAGCGGGCGGCGCGCAGCCCGGCGGCGAGTGCGGCTTCGGTGTGGGCGTCGACGGCCGAGCTGGGTTCCACGGCGATCAGCACCTCGGGGTCGACGAGCAGCGCCCTGGCCAGCCGTACGCGTTGGCGCTGGCCGCCGGAGAGGTTGCGGCCCCGGCCGAGGAGGCGGGAGCCGAGTCCGTCCGGCAGACCGAGGACGATGTCCTGGGCCGCCGCCGCGGCGAGGGCCGCCTCGACGGCCTCGTCCGCGCGGTTCCAGCGGCCTTCGACGGCGTCGCGCAGGGTGCCCGCGAAGAGGTCGGCCTCGTTGTCGGCGACGAGGATGCGGTCGCGGACCTGGCGGAGGGGGATCGCGTCGAGCCTCACGCCTCCCCAGGTCGCGTCGGAGGCGGTGAACCGGCCCAGCCGGTCGGCCACTTCGGTGGCGTCCGAGGGCCGGGCGGCGACGAGCACCGTGAGGCTCCCGGGTGCCACCTCGACGCCGGAGGCGGGGTCGCGCAAGGGGGCGGGCGACGCGGGCGCGCCACCGTCCCCGTCCGTCGTCACCACCGCCGTGTCGGTGTGTTCGGGTTCCAGCTCCAGGAACCGTATGACCCTGCGCGCGCAGACCAGGCCGCGGCTCACGTCGTAACCGCCCTCGATGAAGAAGCCCACGGGGACGACGAGGACGGCCGTGTAGCCGTACACCGCGACCAGTTCACCCACCGTGATCTCCCCCTGCGCGGCCAGCCTGGCCCCCAGCCAGGTCACGGCGGCCAGGAAGAGCACGGGCAGACCGAGGCCGAACGCGGAGATCCAGCTCGTCACCGCCCCGACCCGGTAGCCCTCGTCCCTGAGCCGCTCGGAGTCGCGCCGGTAGCGGGCCGCGTAGACGTCCTTGCCGCCGAGTCCGCCGAGCACGCGCAGTCCGCCGACGATGTCGGTGAAGCGCGCGGCCAGTGCGCCCTGCCGCTCGCGGTAGGCCGTCTCCCTGCCCTGCAACCGTCCCAGCAGCGGGCCGACCACGACCGCGAGCAGCGGTACGCCGAGCAGCACGACGGCGGCGAGGACCGGGGACACGGACATCAGGAGCCCGGCGACCACCGCGTAGGCGAGGACGGCGCCGACCCCGGGGCCGGTGACGGTCAGGCTCTGGCTCATCCCGATGACGTCGGAGATGCCGATGGTGACGATCTCTCCGGCCGTGATCCGATGGGGCAGTGTGGCGCCGAGCGTGGTCGCCTGGCGGACGACGACGCGTACGGTACGGAAGGTGGCGTCCATCCGGACCCGGGTCATGGTGCGGTGACGCGCCATACCCACCAGCGCGTTGGCCACCCCGACCGCGAACAGCGCCCCGGCCCAGGCCCACAGGGCGCCCCGGTCCCCGGGTTCGAGGCCGTCGTCGATCGCCCGCGACAGCAGGTACGGCTGCAGGGTGAGCCCGACCATCCAGACGCTGCCCCACATGGCGCCGGCCGTCACACGGCCCCGCTGGCTGGTCACCAGCCACCACAGGTAGCGCCAGGCGCCCCGTCGGTCCGGCGTCCCGGGGTCCCTGTCCATGTCACCCATTCCCCGCACCCTAACGACACCTCCGTCACACACGCCCACACGCATCCGCACGACCTCCCCACGTCCTCGTCACGGCCCCCTCACGAACATGCCTCTGGCACGTGACCGGCTCCGGCACATAAGGGAGGTTTCCACACAAGGACATGCAACGCCCCCGATCCCGAGGGGTCCCCGACGGGCGCCTAACAGCCCCCAACGACCCCAAAAGGGAAACGCCGCTGAATTACTGTCAGACGTCAGAAACAGAACAGATCGACCTGGCCGGAGGCACATGCCCTGGTGATAAGATCACCAGGCTTGCCAAGTGGCACCAAACCCGCTATGGCATAAAGGAAAGTCAGCGCATCGGCCCAGAAATCCGCCACCCCGGGGAGAACTATGCCATTAGCCGGGCCTTTCAAGGCAGTCCGGCAGGCGAGCGTGCGCGGCCTATTCCGTTTGTCTGTGACCGCGAGCCCTTTTCAACGCACACTCCAGACATTCAGTACCCGGTGGCCCACTCGCCCGAAGAGAGCCTTATGACGCAATACTTTCAGGATCCAGCGATTTGGGGTTTGATCGCCGGTACTCCTGTCGCCGCAACCGCGATCATTCGCGGCAGAAGGTCGATTGCCGAGCTGAGAAAGGAGAAACAGGAACTCAAGGCGCACTACGCGAACCTCGAAGAGCATTACACCGAGGCCGTCGAAGAGGCCAAGGACAGGGCGGAAGAGGACACCAAGACCGCGCTGAAGTCGGCGATGCGAACGCTTCAGGGTCTGGCGAGCGAACAGCAGCTCGCGATCACCAAGCTTCAGGACAAGTACGGAGAACTCCAGATTCTCCAGGACCTCCTCGACATCGACCACATGAACTCGCAGTTCGCACGGCGCGCGCAGTCCATCGCCGTTCTCTGCGACGGCTGGCTGGGCCGGCAGCGGTCCGCCGCGTCGCTCTACGACGTGGTGCGCAGCGCCAAGGGCCGTATTCGCCACTTCACCCGTGTGGAGATCCGGGCCCAGAGTAACTTCGCCATCGTCAGCCGGGCCGTGGAGCCCGTCGCGCTCACGCTCGCCGAACTCCTCGACAACGCCACCAGTTACTCCGCGCCGGAAACGATCATCGAGATCAATATCCGGCCCGTGCCCAAGGGCGTCTGCATCGTCGTCGACGACGCCGGTGTCGGTATGAACGAGGAGGAGAAGAGCAGGGCGGCGAAGCTTCTGTCGAGTGAGCGTTCGCCCGGTGTCTCCGGTCTCGGCAATCCGCCGCAGTTCGGTTTCACCGTGATCGGCGTGCTCGCCGCCCGGTACGGCTTCACCGTGTCCGTGGATTCCACCTCGCCCTACGGCGGGGTGCGCGCGGTCGTGCTCCTCCCCGACGAGTTGCTCACCGCCATGCCGGATCCCGAGTCCAGGCCCGCTCCCCAGCCCGAGCTCAAGCCCGCGCCCCGTCCCGCGCCCCAGCCCGAGCCCAAGGAGTTCCCCACCGTGGCCGCGTCCTCCCCGATGCCGCCCGAAGAGACTCCGGCGGCCCCTTCGACCACCTTCGGCGGTCTCCCGAAACGCCGTCGCAGAGGCGCGATATCGATCGTTCCATCTGCCGAGAGCGAGGAGGCGCCGGCTCGTGACAGTGAGCAGGCGGCTTCCGTGATGGGAGCGTTCCAGCGCGGAACGCAATCAGGCCGTCGTTTCAACAACGCAAGCAGTGAAGGGCATGAGAATCAGTGAATTACGATCTGTCATGGATGCTTGACAGTGCTCTGGAAGTGCCCGAAGCGCGTCACGCGATTCTCGTCTCCGCCGATGGTCTCCTCATGGCGCGGTCGAAGGAGGTCGGCAAGGACCACGCCGACACCGTCGCCGCCGCGATGAGCGGTATGCAGTCGCTGAGCCGCACACTGGCGGAATTCTGTGGCACCCCGCCGAACAACCGGGCGCAATGGCGTCAGACGGTGGTCGAGTTCGACCACGGCTGGGCGTTCCTCATCTCGGCCGGCGAGGGCGCCTACCTCGGTGTCTCGGCGACACCGGAGGTGGACATGGCCGAGATCACCTTCCGTATGCAGCAGCTTGTCGGCCAGCTCGGCAAGGCCCTGACCAGTCCCCCTCGCGAGATTGCTGACACGAAAGCATGACCACACCAGAAGAGCCGGATCAGGAACCAGAAGCCCCGCAATTAGTACGTCCGTATGTCATCACCAACGGCCGCAGTCTGCTCGATGACCACGAGTTCTCACTGATCACGCTGGTCACGACGGCTCAGGACGCTCCCAGAGCGGGACATCTCGATCCTGAGAAGCGCGATCTTCTGGAGTTGTGCGCGGGCGGCCACCTCTCCGTCGCCGAGATAGTCGGACACACCCAGCTTCCCGTCGGGGTCGTGAAAATCCTGCTGTCCGATCTCACGCAGGAGGGGTATCTCGTCACGCGTGCCCCCATACCTCCCGCGAAGCTGGTCGAGCGGCACATACTTGAGGAGGTGCTGAATGGCCTTCAAGCCCGTTTTGGATGACGGTGTCTATCTACGTGAGTCGGTGCAGACCGCGGCGAAGATTCTTGTCGTCGGGCATTTCGCCGTCGGCAAGACGACATTCATCGGGACCATGTCCGAGATCCCTCCGCTGCGCACCGAAGAGGTGATGACGCAGGCGGGCGAGGGGGTCGACGACCTCAAGGGCACCCCCGGCAAGACCACCACGACGGTGGCGATGGACTTCGGCCGCCTCACCCTCAGCGACCGGCTGGTCCTCTACCTGTTCGGCACACCGGGACAGCAGCGCTTCGTCCAGGTGTGGGAGGACATGACGCGGGGTGCGCTCGGGGCCCTGGTGCTGGTCGATCCGGAGCGTCTGGAGGAGTCCTTCCCCGTGATGGACCTCGTCGAGCACTACGGGATCCCGTACGCGATCGCGGTGAACCGATTCGACGACCGTCCGAACCACGCGGACCAGGAGATACGGGAAGCCCTCGATCTGCTCCCCGAGACACCCCTGGTCAACTGTGACGCGCGTGACCAGCGTTCCTCGGCGAACGCCCTCATCAGTCTCGTCCGTTACCTTCAGTCACGTCTCAACTAGGAGTCCGGCAGATGCAATCCCCTTCGGAGTTCCCCGCACCGCCACCGGGTTGCCCAGCACACAACAGCGGCCGGGGAGTCCCCCTGTACACGCCGGAGTTCGTGAAGGACCCGGCCACGCACTACGCGTACATGCGGAACTTCGGCCCCGCGGCGCCCGTGGAACTGGCGCCCGGCGTCGAGGCGTCACTGATCACGGACTACGCCGCCGCGCTCCATGTGCTCCAGAACCCCGACATGTTCGTCCGGGACTCGCGGCGCTGGCGCGCCCTCAACGAGGGCCGGGTACCGCTGGACAGCCCTGTCCTGCCGATGATGGCGTACATGCCGGGCCCCCTCCTCACCGACGGAGCCCAGCACCTGAGGCTCCGTCAGGCGGCGACCGACAGTCTGGCGCGGATCGACACCCACCGGCTGACCCGCTTGGTGGAGCGCACCGCCACCTATCTGATCAGCCAGTTCAGCGGCCGCGGCAAGGTCGACCTGGTCAGCGAGTACGCGCAGGTGCTGCCCCTGCTCGTCTTCAACGACCTCTTCGGCTGCCCCGGTGAGCTGGGCGACCGTATGGTGTTCGGCATCTCCGGCATCTTCGACGGGGTCGACGCGGCGAAGGCGAACGAGGTCCTCCAGGAGGCCCTGGTCGAGCTGGTGATGCTGAAGCGGTCACAGCCGGGCGACGACATCACCTCGTGGCTGATGCAGCATCCGGTCAAGCTGACCGACGAGGAGATGATCCCGCAGATCCTCCAGCTCATCGGCGGTGGCACGGAGCCGCTGTCGAATCTCATCTCCAACTCGCTGCGGGTCCTGCTCTCCGACGACAAGTACGCGGACGGGGAGCAGTCCGGCAGTCTGCTGGTCGAGGACGCGATCAACGACATCCTGTGGAACAGCGCACCCATCGCCAACTGGGCCACGCACTTCCCCGTACAGGACGTCGATCTGTCCGGGGTCAAGCTCGACGCCTGGGACCCGGTGCTCATCAGCTTCGCGGCCGCCAACACGGACCCGAATCTCTCCATGGGCCGGCAGACGTTGAGCAAGCGCGCACATCTCGCCTGGGGCGCCGGGCCGCACGCCTGCCCCGCCAAGGATCCCGCGTTGCTGATATCGGTGCAGGCCATCGAGAGGCTGCTCAACGGCCTGCCCGACATCGAGCTGTCGGTCTCCCCGGACGACCTGGTCTACCGGCCCGGTCCGTTCCACCGGGCGCTGGGCTCGCTGCCGGCCCGCTTCACCCCCGAGCGGAGGGCGCAGTCGCGCCCCGGACCCGCCACCCCCGCGGCACGTACGGTCGGCGGCCCCCAGGCCCCGGTGCCGTACGCCTCGCCGCAGAAGGGCAAGTTCTGGAGCGGCTTCCTGGCCTGGTGGAAGGGGTAGCACCCCGACCGGGCCGGGCGACCGTCACCGTACCGCGGCCTCGTGCCGGTCCGAGGTGCGCAGGCTCCAGGTGGACCAGGTGTCCTCTTCGTCACCGATCCCGCCACCACGGGCGATCGGGACGGCGGAGAGGAACTCCGCGGGCAGATCGAACGCGTCCACCAGCGTCATCATATGCGGCGCCAGACCGGCCACCAGGGCGTCGCCGGTCTCGTGGAACGCCCGGACATGATCGGCGGTCAGCTCGCCCTCGGCAAGCAACGTCCCTGTGTGCGGGGCGAGTTGACGGACCAGGAACAGCAGGCACACATCCTCCAGCAGATTGCGTGCCATCGGGTCGGCGGCCCGGGCCGCAGCGGCGACGAAGGCGTCGGCGGCCTGGAGGCAGGCATGCGCCGAGACCATCTCCAGAGCCGGGGTGGACGCCTCGTTCCAGCGGCCGAGCGGATCCCCCGACGGCCCCCTGCGCAGGGCCTCGCGCGCCCGCGTCTGCGCGGCGGCCTCGACCCGGGCGAGGAGATCGCGCAGGAAGGCGAGATCGTTCAGCGATCTCTCGGCCAGCGGCGTCGCGGAGTCCTGGCGGCGCTCCGCCTGGTGGTTGAAGACCATCTCGGAGGCGGCCTTCACCCAGATGACAAGATTGTCACCTTCCGCGGTGATGCTGCCCTCTATGTTCAGCGGCAGGTCCGACAGACCGTTGACCGGAAAGAACCCCTGCGCCCCGCACCGTTCCCGGGACTCGATGGCGATCGCGCGGGCCTGCCAGGTGATCCACCCCTTGGCGATCGCGACCAGGCGTTCGGTGTCCGCCCGGTTCTCCGGGGTGTGCGTGACCCAGCGGTTCACCACCTCCCGGTGGAGGAAGGTCATGGCGTACGCCGTCGCGATCGCGTCCAGCAGCCTTCCGTGATGGCTGCGGTGCGCCACCAGCGGGACGCGTTCTCCGAGCTTCGGCCCGCTGATGTGCCGGGAGTGGGCGTGCCGTACGGCGATGACCAGCGCCGCCCGTGACACACCGACACTGCCCCCGCTCATGCAGAGCTTTCCGCTGGTGACGCGTCCTATCGAGTGCAGGAACCGCTTGCGGGCGCTGCCCAGGGTACTGCGCAGGTTCCCGTCCCGGTCGAGTCGGCCGTGCTCGCCTTCGAGCAGCGCCTCGCGTGGCAGCCGTACCCGGTCGAAGGAGGTGAGGCAGTGGTCGACGGGGGTGCCGGTACGGTCGGGGAGCCGCCGGACGTGTACGCCGGGCAGATGGCCGCGGTGATCGCTCAGCGGGGTCAGGAACAGGAAGATTCCCTGGTCCTCGCCGTTGACCAGCAGCCGCGCCGCCACGACGGCGCTCTTGGGGCCGCCGGTCAGGCTGGTGTTGGGCATGAACTTCTGCGCGCCCGGCGTGGGCGTGTGCAGGATGAACTCGCCGGTCGCCGGCTCGAACTCGGCGGTCGTCCGGAGAGCCGAGGCGTCGTTGCCGTGGTCCACCTCGGTGCAGAGGAACGTTCCCGTACGCCGCATCGAGGTGAAGTCGGAGAGGTCGCGCGGGTCGGCGCCGCCGTCCTGTTCGAGGAGGCTGCCGAGGAACAGGTTGTAGTGGATGCCCGCCAGAGTGCCCAGACCACTGTCCACGACCCCGGTCCACTCGTGCAGCGCCGCGAGCCGGCGCGGGTCGAGGGCCAGCTCCCGGGCTTCGCCGGCGGCGTCGTTGACCAGGGCGAGCCGGGAGTACGAGAGCTGGACGCGCTCGGCGGTGGACAGCGTGGAACGGTGCCGGAAGTCGTCCCGGGCGATCAGTTCACGCCAGGCACCGTGTACCTGAGCGCGGTCCTCTCCGTCGAAGAGGAGGTAGGTCAGCTCGTGGCTCAGCTCAGGGACGCGGCGCGCACGCTCCGGCTCAGCTCCAGGGAGGTCCTTGTCACGGAATGGCAGCATGGTCATGAATTGCTCCGCATGGACGCCTTACACCGATGGACGGAAAGTTGAAACAATTGAATACCGGCCAACGCGTCCTGTTCCAGAGCTGACATGATCTTTTTTTGAGCCGAAGATCACCGGCCGGTGGGCTTGAGAAACCACCCGGGCTCCATTACCCTCGGCTCCCACTCGACTCCACGGCGTAAACATCCGAATCAGCGGAAACCCGAGGTTACACCCCATCCAGCCTGGGAAGTCATAGGACATTTACCCGTCCACGGAGCCGTGCAGGGACGGCGCCCCGTCCGGCAGGCCCGGCGCGACCACCACAGAAAGACGGAAAGGACATTCGCCCCCGAGGGGAAATCACGGGTATATGGAAGACTTTTTCACGGCACCGGACAGCCCATCGGGGAATTACCGCAATTCCTCTCAGGCGGTGTTCCACTCCCCCGTGGAATGCGCGCGTACCAGCGACTGCACGAGCGGCAGGTCACCCGCCGTCAGCGCCTCCAGCAGCGCCAGGTGTTCGGCCGCGTGCGCGATCAGGTCGGCGCGGCGTACGGCGGGGGCGCCGGCCGGCGGCCACTGCGAGCGCCGGTGTACGTCGTCGGCGACGGCGACCAGGTGCTGATTGCCGGAGAGGGAGAGCAGCGCGCGGTGGAAGGCGCGGTCGCACTCCGCGTAGGCCGCGCGGTCACCGAGCGCGGCGGACCTCCCCGTCGCCTCCGCCAGCGGCCGTATCTCCGCCCAGCGTTCGGCGGGGACGGTGCGGGCGAGGCGCAGCATCACCGGCACTTCGAGCAGGGCCCGCACCTCGGCCAGTTCGGCGATCTCCCCGGGGGTGCGCCGGGTCACCCGGAACCCCCTGTTCGGGACGGTCTCCACCGCCCCCTCCAGCGCGAGTTGCTGCATGGCCTCGCGTACGGGGGTGGCGGAGACCCCGAAGCGTTCGGCGAGCACGGGGGCCGAGTAGACCTCGCCCGGCACCAGCTCACCACCGACCAGCGCGTCCCGCAGGGCGGCGAGGATCTGGCCGCGTACCGAGTGCCGCCGTACGGAGTGACCGGGGTTCCCCGCCCGGCCCCCTGCCCCGGAACCGGAGCCCGAGCCGGAGCCCGCCCCGGAGCCCGTCCCGGTCCGGGTCCGTCCCCGCGGCGGCGCCGGACGCTCACCGTGCGTGTGCTCCCCTCGCACCGGCTCGCACGCGTCCGTACGCGCCTGTTCCGGCACCCGAACCCCTTCGGGCGCCCGTGGCGCGGGCGCCACCGGCGCGGTGGTCTCACGCGCTCTGCCCTGCTCCACCCGGGTCCTCCTCGGCCGTCCCGTCAGCCCGGCTCGCGGGAGGGCCGGATCCTCCCTGTGCACGATAGGCCGACAGGGGCGCAGTTCAAACCTCGATCACATCGGGTAAGGTAAGGCTTACCTGCAAACGATCCCGATTCGGTGGTCCCTGCATGACCGTGCCCGCTGTGCTGCCCGGCCTTCTCGCCTCTCCCGTGACGGGCGCGTACGCCCGTCTGACCGAGGTTTTTCCCGCGCTGAGCATCGATCAGCTCACGGACAGTGAGCAGCCGCCCGTCGGGGGCGGCTGGGTCGGCGCGACCGAGCTGGCGGCCGGCGGCCCTGCCCTGGACACGTTCCTCGCCTGGGACGAGGCGCAGGTGCTGCGCGACTACGGGCAGCGGGCCCGGCCCGACGTGATCGCCAGCTTCGCGCTGCACCGCTACGCCTGGCCGGCCTGTCTGCTGATGACCGTGCCGTGGTTCCTGCACCGCCGGGTGCCCCGGATCCCGGTCGGGTCCGTCTCGTTCCAGCGGGCGCTGGGCCGGATGACCGTCCGTGTCGACGAGTTCGCCTGCCTCCCGGACGACCCCGCCGCCGCCCTGCCCGGCGCCCGTGTCGTACCGGACGAGGAGGCGCTGCGCGACGAGGTGCGGACGGCCGTCGCCGAGCATCTCGGCCCGGTCCTGGAGGGGTTCGCCCCGCGCATGCGGCGGGGCAGGCGGGCGCTGTGGGGCATGGCGACCGACGAGATCGTCGAAGGGCTCTGGTACGTCGCGCATCTGCTCGGCGAGGAGCGGCGCGCGATGGCGGAGCTGGAGCTGCTGCTGCCGGGGGCGACCAAGCCGTACGTCGGCGCGGCGGGGTTCCGCGAGCTGACGGGTCCCGGCGGCGAATCTTTGCCGACCCGTGACCGAGCGAGTTGCTGCCTTTTCTACACGTTGCGCCCCGCGGACACCTGCGTCACGTGTCCGCGTACCTGCGACGACGACCGGGTCAGGAAGCTCAGCGCCACCGTCTGACCCTCCGTCACCCGTGGATTCCACGCCACCCTCAGTAGTGATATTAATCGAACATGACAGCCACCTGCCGAACGGCAGCTCTAGCCGATCGTGCATATTTGTGTGCCACACCGCCTCGTTGGTGTTCTCTTGTCCCGAAACCCTCTGAGGGGCACCGCACTTCCGCCAAAATGGCGTCTCAAACGCCCTACTGCGATGCAAGGAACACCGCATGCGACTGACAGACATATCGCTGAACTGGCTGATTCCCGGCGTCGTGCTGATCGTCGGAGCCCTGGTGGCGGTGGCGGTGCTCGCCGGTGGCAAGCGCGCCAGGGAGAAGCCGGCCGTCGAGGACTCCTGGGAGCGGAGCGAGGAGCGCCGCAGGCGCAAGGAAGCCATTTACGGCATCGCGTCCTACGCGCTGCTCTTCTGCTGTGCCGCCGTGGCCGCGGCGCTCTCGTTCCACGGTCTGGTCGGCTTCGGCCAGGAGAACCTGAACCTCTCGGGCGGCTGGGAGTACCTCGTACCGTTCGGTCTCGACGGCGCGGCGATGTTCTGCTCGGTCCTCGCGGTGCGCGAGGCCAGCCACGGTGACGCGGCCCTCGGTTCGCGTCTGCTCGTGTGGACGTTCGCCGGTGCCGCCGCCTGGTTCAACTGGGTGCACGCGCCCACGGGCCTCGGTCACGAGGGCGCCCCGCACTTCTTCGCCGGCATGTCCCTCTCGGCCGCGGTGCTCTTCGACCGCGCGCTGAAGCAGACCCGCCGGGCGGCGCTGCGCGAGCAGGGGCTCGTCCCCCGTCCGCTGCCGCAGATCCGGATCGTACGGTGGCTCCGGGCGCCGCGCGAGACCTTCGGTGCCTGGTCGCTGATGCTTCTCGAGAACGTGCGCACGCTGGACGAGGCCGTCGACGAGGTCCGCGAGGACCGGCGCCAGAAGGAACAGAGCCGTCACCGCAGGCGCGAGCAGGGGAAGTTGGACCGGGCGCAGATCAAGGCGCTCAACCGGCAGCACCGCGCCTCCTGGGGTCGGGGCCGCGGCGGCCGTCAGGTCGCCCTGCCCTCGGCCGGCTCGGGGTCGGGTTCGCCGCCGGCCGTCGAGGCCGCAGCGGAGCCTGCTATAGGAGAGCAGCCGCAACTTCCCCAGCGTTCCCGGCTCTCCCTTCAGCCCGTGAAGGGTACTGAGCCCCGTACGGTCGACCTCACCGCCGAGGACGACACCCAGGCACTGCCGAGGCTCGACTCCCTGGAGCGCAAGCTCAAGGAGATGGAGCGGCAGTTCGGCTGAGTCCGTAGTACCTGTAGTGCCCGTAGTACAGGAAGTACCAGCAGTACCAGCGGTACCGGTGACACGAGCACCATGGGTGGACCCGGGCAAGGCTGTGCAGCGGCATCCTTCGGACCGGTGTGACGGACGACCGTCACGCCGGTCCGCTGCCGTTCCCCCCTCACCACCCGCCGTGACGGGCCCCGTTCACGCTCCACCCGCTACGCGGCCTCACCGTCCAGCTCGAACCAGACCACCTTGCCCACCGGCCTCGCCCGTATCCCCCAGTCGTCCGCGAGGCTCCTCACCAGCGCCAGCCCCCTGCCGTTCGTGGCGTCGTCGGGAACCGGACGGTGCGGCTCCGGCGGCGCGGGCAGCGCGGCGACGAAGTCCCTTACCTCCACGCGCAGGCGCGAGTCCGCGACGGTCGCCGTGACCACCGCCCCCGTCTCCGTGTGCACCAGCGCGTTCGTCACCAGCTCGCTCATCAGCAGCTCGGCCACCGCGGCGGAGTCCCGCTCCCGCCAGTGGCCCAGCATCTCCCGTAAGGCGTGCCGCACCTCGGGGACGGCCGCCAGATCGGCGCCCCCCACTCTGCGCCGTAGCCCTCTCATCACTCGGTCCCCCCGCTCGTCACTTCTGACCCCCCGTCCGGCCCCCGCCTGAAATGGCTCGTGCGCATGCGTACAAGAGGTGTATTCCCCTTGCCGGAATGGGCCACTCATGGTGTTCGTCACTGTCGGCCTCCCGTCGGCCGTACGCCACGGCCGGGTGGATGCGCACGGCGGCTGCGGGGAAGTCCTGGGGAGAGCGATTCCGAGGAGCGAGGAGCCCCGATGCACGACGACCGCACTCAGGTGGAAGGGCGGCTGGAGCGCGCGCTGCGCCAGTTCATCCGCCCCGCGCAGTACGCGGCGCGGCAGCCGCTGACGCTCGCCGTCTGGCACGCGCCGGGCGAACCGGTACCGGTGGAGCGGGCGCTGCGCGGGGCCTACGAGCCCTTCGCGACGGGTACGGAGTGGGGTTCGCCGTGGTCGACGAGCTGGTTCCGGCTGACGGGGACCGTGCCGGAGGGCTGGGCGGGGCGCCGGGTGGAGGCGGTGATCGACCCCGGGTTCACCGGTGAGGGGCCCGGGTTCCAGGCCGAGGGGCTGGTGTACGACGCGTCGGGGGTGCCGCTCAAGGGCATCCATCCGCGCAACCGGCACATCCCGGTGGCCGCCCCGGCGGAGGGCGGCGAGTCCGTGGACCTGCTGCTGGAGGCGGCGGCCAACCCGGCCGTGCTGCGCTCCTTCGAGCCGACGCTCCTCGGGGACGTGCTGACGGCGGGCGACCGCCCCCTGTACCGGTTCGCCTCGGCCGAACTCGCCGTCCTGGACGAGGAGGTGTGGCATCTCGTCCTGGACATCGAGGTGCTCTCCGAGCTGATGGCCGAGCTGCCCACCGACCGGTCGAGGCGCCACGAGATCCTGCGCGCCCTGGAGTCGGCGCTGGACGCGCTGGACCTGCACGACGTGGCGGGTACGGCGGCCGGGGCTCGCCGGGAGCTGGCGGACGCGCTGTCGCGGCCCGCGTCGGCGAGCGCGCACCGCGTCTCGGCGGCGGGCCACGCCCATATCGACTCGGCGTGGCTGTGGCCGCTGCGCGAGACGGTGCGGAAGGCGTCGCGGACGTTCGCCAATGTCACGGCGCTCGCGGCCGACTATCCGGAGCTGGTCTTCGCCTGTTCGCAGGCGCAGCAGTACGCGTGGGTGCGGGACCACCAGCCGCACATCTGGCAGCGCATCAAACAGGCCGTGAAGGACGGTACGTGGGCGCCGGTGGGCTCGATGTGGGTGGAGTCCGACGCCAACATGCCCGGCGGTGAGGCGCTGGCCCGGCAGATCGTGCACGGCAAGCGCTTCTTCCAGGAGGAGCTGGGGGTGGAGACGGAGGAGATCTGGCTGCCGGACTCCTTCGGATACACGGCGGCGTTCCCGCAGTTGGCGCAGTTGGCGGGGGTGAAGTGGTTCCTCACGCAGAAGCTGTCCTGGAACCAGTCGAACCGGATGCCGCACCACACATTCTGGTGGGAGGGCATCGACGGCACGCGGGTCTTCACCCACTTCCCGCCGGTGGACACGTACAACGCGCAGTTCCATGGTTCCGAACTGGCGCACGCGGAACGGAACTTCACGGAGAAGGGCCGGGCGTCGAGCTCCCTGGTGCCGTTCGGCTGGGGGGACGGCGGGGGCGGCCCCACCCGGGAGATGCTGGAGAAGGCGCGGCGGCTGAAGTCCCTGGAGGGCTCGCCCCGTGTGGAGATCGAGCACCCGGCGGCGTTCTTCGCGGCGGCGCGGGAGGAGTACGGGGAGCGGGCGCCGGTCTGGTCGGGCGAGCTGTACCTGGAACTGCACCGGGCGACGTACACCACCCAGGCCAAGACCAAGCAGGGCAACCGGCGCAGTGAACACCTTCTGCGGGAGGCCGAGTTGTGGGCGACGGCGGCGGCGCTGCACGCGCGCGGGGGGCCGGGGGCGCGGCCGTACGCCTATCCGTACGAGGCGCTGGACCGGATCTGGAAGACGGTGCTGCTGCACCAGTTCCACGACATCCTGCCGGGTTCGTCGATCGCCTGGGTGCACCGGGAGGCGCGTGCCACGTACCGGGCGGTACGGGAGGAGCTGGAGGGGATCGTCGCCGAGGCGGTGGCGGCGCTGGGCGGCGGGCGGCCCGCCGTGCTGAACGCGGCGCCGTTCGCGCGCCGTGAGCCGGTCGAGTTCGACGCGGCCGACGTGCCCGCTTCGGTGCGGGCGCAGCCGCTGGCGGGCGGCCGGGTGCTGGCCGCCGCGTTCACCCGGTCGCTGGCGTCGGGGTCGTTCACCGGCGCCCTGGACCGGTCGGGGGTCTCCGGTGCGGCCAAGGGCGGGTCGATCACGCTCCGGAACCAGTTGGTGGAGGTGGTGGTCGACGCGGACGGGCTCCTCTCCTCCGTACGCGATCTGGTGGCGCGCCGCGAAGTGCTGGCGCCCGGCGGCCGGGGCAATCTGCTCCAGCTCCACCCCGACCACCCCAACCAGTGGGACGCCTGGGACATCGACCGGCACTACCGGCACCGGCACACCGATCTCACCGCCGCCGAGTCCGTCGAGCTGGTGGAGACGGGCCCGCTGCGGGCATCGGTGCGGGTGGTACGGGAGTTCGGGGCGTCCCGGATCACACAGGAGATCCGGCTCACGGCGGGCAGCAATCGGATCGATGTCGTCACCGACATCGACTGGCACGAGTCGGAGAAGGTCCTCAAGGCCGCGTTCCCGCTCGATGTGCACGCCGAACGGTCCACCGCCGAGATCCAGTTCGGCCATGTGCACCGGGCCACGCACGACAACACCGGCTGGGACGCGGCCCGGTTCGAGATCTGCGCCCACCGCTGGCTGCGGGTCGCCGAGCCCGGCTACGGGGTGGCGGTGCTCAACGACTCGACGTACGGGCACGACGTGACGCGGACGCCCCACGCGGAGGGCCTGGGCACGACCGTACGGCTGACGCTGCTGCGCGCCCCGCACAGCCCGGACCCGGAGACGGATCAGGGCACGCACCGCTTCCGCTACGCGCTGCTGCCCGGCGCCACGGTGGAGGAGACCGTGCAGGAGGGGCTGGCGCTCAATCTGCCGCTGCGGGTGGCGGCGGCCCCCGAACTGGCGCCGCTGGTCGACGTCGACAACTCCGCGGTGACCGTGGAGGCGGTCAAGCTCGCCGAGGACCGGAGCGGCGATGTGATCGTACGGCTCTACGAGTCGGCCGGCGGCCGGGCCGACACCACGCTGCGCGTCGGCTTCCCGGTGCGCGGCGCGCGGGTGACCGATCTGCTGGAACGGCCGCTGCACGACGCGGAGCCGGGCGAGGAGGGGGTACGGCTGCGGCTGCGGCCGTTCCAGATCCTGACGCTGCGGCTCACCCCGGCGTGAGCCGCCCGCCCCAGGGACGGGCCGGGTTCAGGGCCGGGGTCAGGGTGGGCGGGTTCAGGGCCGGGGTCAGGGCCGGGGCATGTTCCGCAGGTTGGAGCGGGCCATCTGCACCATCCGGCCCACCCCGCCGTCCAGCACGATCTTGCTCGCGGAGAGGGCGAAGCCCGTCATCATCTCGGCGCTGACCTTCGGCGGGATGGAGAGTGCGTTCGGGTCGGTGACCACGTCCACCAGCGCGGGGCCCCGGTGCTTGAAGGCGTCCTTGAGGGCGCCCGCGAGCTGCCGGGGCTTCTCGACCCGTACCCCGTAGGCACCGGCGGCGCGGGCGATCGCGGCGAAGTCGGGGTTGTGGTTGGTGGTGCCGTACGAGGGCAGCCCGGCCACCAGCATCTCCAACTCCACCATGCCCAGGGCCGAGTTGTTGAAGAGGACGACCTTCACCGGCAGGTCGTACTGGACGAGCGTGAGGAAGTCCCCCATCAGCATGGAGAATCCGCCGTCCCCGGACATCGAGACGACCTGCCGGTTCCGGTCGGTGAACTGCGCGCCGATGGCCTGCGGCAGCGCGTTGGCCATCGAGCCGTGGCTGAACGAGCCGATGACCCGGCGGCGCCCGTTGGGCGTGAGATAGCGGGCCGCCCACACGTTGCACATCCCGGTGTCGACGGTGAACACGGCGTCCTCGTCGGCGAGTTCGTCCAGCACGGAGGCGACGTACTCGGGGTGGATCGGGGTGTGCTTCTCGACCTTGCGGGTGTACGCCTTGATCACGCCCTCCAGGGCGTCGGCGTGCTTCTTCAGCATCTTGTCGAGGAAGCGGCGGTCCGCCTTGGCGCGCACGCGCGGGGTCAGACAGGTCAGCGTCTCGCGGACGTCGCCCCACACGGCGAGGTCCAGCTTGGAGCGGCGACCCAGACGCTCGGGCCTGATGTCGACCTGCACGATCTTGACATCGTCGGGGAGGAAGGCGTTGTACGGGAAGTCCGTGCCGAGGAGGATCAGCAGATCGCACTCGTGGGTGGCCTCGTAGGCGGCGCCGTAGCCGAGCAGCCCGCTCATCCCGACGTCGTACGGGTTGTCGTACTGGATCCACTCCTTGCCGCGCAGCGCATGGCCGACCGGGGACTTGACCCGCTCGGCGAACTCCATCACCTGGGCGTGCGCGCCCGCCGTACCGCTGCCGCAGAAGAGGGTGACCCGGTCCGCCTCGTCGATCATGCGGACGAGCTTCTCGATCTCCGCGTCCCCGGGGCGTACGGAGGGCCGCGAGGTGACGAGGGCGTGCTCCACCGCCTTCTCCGGGGCGGGCGAGGAGGCGATGTCACCGGGCAGGGTGACGACGCTGACCCCGCTCCGGCCGATGGCGTGCTGGATGGCCGTCTGGAGCAGCCGGGGCATCTGCCGGGGGCTGGAGATCATCTCGTTGTAGTGGCTGCACTCGTTGAACAGCCGCTCGGGGTGGGTCTCCTGGAAGTAGCCGAGGCCGATCTCGGCGGAGGGGATGTGGGAGGCGAGGGCGAGGACGGGGGCCATGGATCGGTGCGCGTCGTACAGGCCGTTGATGAGGTGCAGGTTGCCGGGGCCGCAGGAGCCGGCGCAGGCGGCCAGCGCGCCGGTGACCTGGGCCTCGGCACCGGCCGCGAAGGCCGCGGTCTCCTCGTGCCTGACCTGGATCCAGTCGATGGCGGGGGTCCGGCGGATGGCGTCGACGACGGGGTTGAGGCTGTCGCCCACGACTCCGTACAGCCGCTGGACGCCCGCCCTGACGAGGATGTCGACGAACTGTTCCGCCACGTTCTGCTTGGCCATGGATCCGAGCCCTCTCCGGTGACGGGCCGGGCCGCCGGCCCGCCCTGCGGTCTCCATCAACCCACGGCGGGGCCCCTCGCGCCTCCGCAGCTACGCCACCACGGCACACGCCGGGCGGGCGTACGGGCGGGGGTCATGCCTCGCGGGGGTCATGCCTCCCAGACGGCGACCGCCGTACGGTCGTCGGCGTACCCCTTCACCCTGAGCGCGGTGTCCGCGAGGAAGTCGGCCAGCCCCGGTGGTTCCTGCGCCTTCCAGCGGCCGGCCAGTTCCCCGGCGAACGCGGGCTCCCCGCGCAGCGGCTCGGCGAACCCGGCGCTGCACAGCACGAGCGTGTCGCCCGGCCGGGCGGCCGACGCCCGAAACCGGAACGGTTCGGGCGGTGGCGGGAGCGGGCCCTCGATGTACGGGGCGTGGCTCTTGGTGATCGTCAGGTCCATGGTGGTCCGGTCGCCCTCGGGGGTCTCGGCGGGCGGGCCGGTCGCGGCGGCCGCGGGGGCGGCGGCCGGGGGCTCCAAGTCCTGCCAGCCGCCGTCCCTGAGCCGGAAGAGGCCACCGGCGCCGGCGCCGAAGAACACCCGGGTCCGGCAGCCGGGATCGGCGGGGAGCAGCAGACAGCGCAGACCGGCGGTGTACTCCTCCGGCGCCAGGCCCCGTTCGGCGGCGTGGGCCCTGAGCCTGCCGAACCCCCGGTCGGTGAGCCGGTGCAGACCGGATCTGAGCGCGTCCCTGCGGTCGGCCCTGATGTCCTCGGAGAGCCTGCTGTGGCTGCGCCCGACGGCGCCGCCGATCCAGTGGCACAGGTCGCCCGCGGCCCGGTGGGCGTCCTCGGCCGCGCGGGCGCCGCCGGCCACGGCGACGAGGACGAGCGCGCCGGGGCCCGCCCCGAACCGGGCGGTGAGCAGCGCGTCGCGCCGGGGCTCGCCCCGGAACCGCGCGGAGTCGCCCCGTACGGACACGGCCCGCAGGGTGTACGTCCCGTAGGAGGCGCCGTCGAGGACGGTGTCGGCGACGAGTTCGTCCAGCCGGTCGGGGTGGGCGGCGGGCAGTGCGGTGGGTTCGGGCGCGTAGGTGGGCGGCCGGTCTCCGAGATGGGTGACCCGCGCGCGATCCGGGGCGGGGGCGGGTGCGCCCGCCGGCCGCGCGGACCGCGGGTCGGGAACCGGAGCCGCGGGCCGCGGGTCCGGAGCTGCGGGCCGCGCCGATGTCGCTGCCGCCACCGCGGCGGCGGCCGCCGAGGGCGCCGTAGGTCCCGGAGCGGTCGCGCCCCCGTTCACCGCGCCCGCCGCCGAGTCGAAGCGGTCGTCGAGCGTGTCCCCGGACTTCGCGGCGGGGCCCGTGTCCGGCGCCGACGCGTCGTACAGGCGGTTCCACCAGTCGTCGGCGGTCGGTCGCTCCCCCTGCTCGCTCATGTCCCTTATTGTCGACCGCTCCCGGGGAGCGAAAACGGGCATCGCCAAAAATAGGACCGCGACGCCGCTTGGCTGTGCCGGTGGGTTCGAGTCCGCCGGGCGACCCCACCCCCCACGGGAAGGACGCCCGGCGAACGGTCACAGATCCAGCGCGGGCGGATACGCGGGCCGCCCGGCCACGCGTATCGCTCTCCCGGCACACCCCGGCCGAAGCGGCGCGGAGGCATATGACCGGGACTGTTGCTGCTGTGATGGCGCCACCATGACAGAGTGCCGGGGCTTACAGGGGATGATGAGCACGGCGGGTTTACGCCGTGGCCGGTATCCGCCACTGTGGGCCGGGGTACCGACGCGTCCGAGGAGGTCGCGCGGGGTGAGCGGGGAGGGGTGGGCAGGGTGCTGGGAGCCATAGGTCTTGACGAGAGACACGAGGCCGCGTACCGGGCGCTGGTGGCGATCGGGGCCGCGGAGGTCGCTGATCTGGCGCACCGGCTCGCCCTCCCCGAGCCGGACACCGAACGGGCGCTGCGCAGGCTGGAGCGGCAGGGTCTGGCCGCCCAGTCCTCCTCCCGGGCGGGCCGGTGGGTCGCCGCGCCGCCCGCCGTCGCGCTGGGCGCGCTGCTGACCCAGCACCGTCATCAGCTCGAACAGGCGGAGCTGGCGGCGGTGCTGCTCGCCGAGGAGTACCGCGCGGAGGCGGCGGAGCCCGCCGTGCACGATCTGATCGAGGTGGTGACGGGCGCCAGCGCCGTGGCCCATCGTTTCCTCCAGCTCCAGCTCGGCGCCACGGAGGAGGTCTGCGCCCTGGTCACGGGGCAGCCCGTCGCCGTGACGGGGCGGGAGAACGAGGCCGAGGACGGCGCGGCGAGCCGGGGGGTCGCCTATCGGGTGGTGATCGAGCGCGAGGTGCTCGCCCAGCCCACCGGGCTCACCGAACTGGCCGCGGCGCTCGGCCGGCAGGAGCGGGTCCGGGTCACCGAGCGGGTACCGACGAAGCTGGTGGTCGCGGACCGCGCGCTGGCGATGGTGCCGCTGACGGGCCGCGGCGTCGGGCCCGCCGCGCTGGTCGTGCACGCCAGCGGGCTGCTGGAGTCGCTGATGGGGCTCTTCGAGGCGGTGTGGCGCGAGGGGCTGCCGCTGCGGCTGGGCACGGACGGGGCGGTACGGGAGGACGGTCCGCCCGGCCCCGACCCCACCGACCTGGAGATCCTGTCGCTGCTGCTCGCCGGGATGACGGACGCGAGCGTCGCCAAACAGCTCGACCTGGGGCTGCGGACCGTACAGCGCCGGGTGAAGGGGCTGATGGAGCTGAGCGGGGTGACGACCCGGCTCCAGCTCGGGTGGCACGCGTACGAGCGGGGCTGGGTGGCGCGCGGGCCCGGGGCCTGAACACGCCGCGGGCGCGACCTGCGGGAACGGGCGGCGTCCTGCACAGTTGGCGGATGGAAGTGTGGCAGCTCGTGCTGGTCGCCCTGGTCATGCTGCTCGGTGTGTTCGGCGTGCTCGTCCCCGGTGTGCCGGGCCAGGCGATCGTCTGGGCCGCCGTGCTCTGGTGGGCGCTGACCGACACCACCCGCCCCGCCTGGGCCCTGCTGATCGGCGCGACGGCACTCCTGCTGCTCAACCAGGCGCTCAGACCGCTGCTGCCGGCCCGCAGGCCCAGCAGGGCGGGGGTGCCGCGCCGCACCCTGCTGACCGGTGGCGTCGCGGGCATCGTGGGGTTCTTCGTGGTGCCGGTGGTGGGCGGGATCCTGGGGTTCGTCGGAGGCATCTACGGCGCGGAACGGGTACGGCTGGGCAGCCACCGGGACGGCTGGGCGTCGACCCGTACCGTCATGCGGACCGCGGGGGCGTCCCTGCTGGTGGAGCTGTTCGCGTGTCTGCTGGTGGTGGGCGGGTGGCTGGGCGTGGTCCTGACCCGGGGCTGACGGCGGGACGGGGACCGGTGCGGCGGGCCCGGGTCCCGTGTGAAGGTGGGGTCATGACCGAATTCAGCGAGGCCGAACGCGCGTATCTGCGGACCCAGCGGCTGGGCCGGATGGCGACCGTCGATCCCCGGGGGCAGCCGCAGGCCAATCCGGTCGGTTTCTTCCCGCAGGACGACGGGACCATCCTGATCGGTGGTTTCGCCCTCGGTACGACGAAGAAGTGGCGCAACCTCCAGGCCAATCCGCGGGTCGCCCTGGTCGTCGACGACATCGTCAGCACGACGCCGTGGACGGTGCGCGGGGTCGACGTCCGGGGCGAGGCGGAACTGCTGACGGGCCCTCATGACCTCGGCCCGCACTTCAGCGAGGAGCTGATCCGGATCCATCCGCACAAGATCCATAGCTGGGGTCTCGACTGACCGGCGCCGCGCCGACCCGACCGACCGGCACCGCGCCGTCCCGGCAAGCGCAAGCGCGGGCGCGGGCGCGGGCGCGGGCCGCGCGCAGGTGCCCGGCGGCGTAGGAGCGCCACGGCCGCCACGCCTCCTCGTCGCGCTCCCCCTCGGGCGCCACGTCGGGGTCGCCGAGGGCCCGCGTCCGGATCAGCGCGGCCACGGCGGGGGTGAGCCCGGGGACGGCCAGGAGCGCCTGTTCGGCCGCGTCCCGGTCGGCGCCCGCGTCGAGCCGTACGGTGCCGTCGGCGAGCGCGGTCGCGAGCGGGCCGGCCACCGGGTCCTCGCGCAGCGCCTCGGGCCCGGGGAAGAGCCGGGTGAGCCCGCCGCACGGGCGCTCCACCACCTCCCCGTATGTCTCCACGGCCCGCGCGGCGGCGTCCCCGAGGAGCGCGCGCAGCGCGTACTCCGCCGGATCCGCCGCGCCGGGCGAGCGCAGCCCGGGGCGGGCCGCGACGAGCGGGGCGAGATCCGGGTCGGCGCCGAGGCGTTCGTCCACGGCGTACGGGTCGGCGTCGAGGTCGAAGAGGCGGCGCAGCCGCTGTACGGCGGTGGTGAGGTCGCGCAGCTCGGTGAGGTGGATCCGCGCCTCCAGCCAGCCGTTGGCGGACCGCCCCGCGGGGTCGCCGCCCACGGGCCGTGCCTCGTCGACGGCGACGACGCCGGGGCCGTGGGGCAGCCGCAGCGTACGGCGGTAGGTGCGGGCGCCGGGCTGCCCCGTCACCTCCTCGACGGACGGAAGGGCCTCCAGGGCGAGCAGGTCGAAGACGTCGGAGGCGGCGTACGGGCCCCGGTAGGCGAGCCGCAGGGGGATTCCGGCGAGGGCGGGCGCCCCGGCGGTCGCGGCGGCGTGGGCGCCGCGCCGGGCGCCCGTTCCCGTACCGGATTCGGTACGGAGCGCGCTGGGCGTACGGGCGTAGATCTGCCGGATCGTGTCGTTGAACTGGCGCACGCTCGCGAACCCGGCCGCGAACGCGATCTCCGTGACCGGCAGGCCGGTCGTCTGGAGCAGGACCCGGGCCGTGTGCGCGCGCTGGGCGCGGGCGAGGGCGACGGGGCCCGCGCCCAGTTCGGCGGTGAGCTGGCGCTGGATCTGCCGGGTGCTGTAGCCGAGGCGTCCGGCCAGCCCCGGCACGCCCTCCCGGTCCACGATCCCGTCGCCGATCATGCGCATCGCGCGGCCGACGACATCGGCGCGTACGTTCCACTCCGCGGACCCGGGCACGGCGTCCGGCCTGCACCTGCGGCAGGCGCGGAAGCCGTGGCCCTGGGCGGCCGCGGCGGTCGGGTAGAAGCGGACGTTCTTGCGCTTGGGGGTGACGGCGGGGCAGCTCGGCCGGCAGTAGATGCCGGTGGTCTCGACGGCGAAGAAGAACGCGCCGTCGAACCGGGCGTCGCGGCTGGCGACCGCCTCGTACCTGGTCTCTTCGTCCATCACGAGTCCAGTGTGCGCCGGCCGGGGCGGGCGTACTCGCGGTTTTCGGACGTCGCATCCGTCCACCGCGCCCACCGCGCCCGCCCCGGCCTCCGCACGTGCCCCGCGTCACCCGCCCCCGCCGTCGCCCAGCGGACCCGGGATCGCTCAGCGGACCCGGCCGCGCTTGGCCTCCATCGCTGCGCGGCCCTCCGCGCCCTTGCGCTTCCAGTCGCGCCGGATCTCGTGCCGCAGCCGGGCGTCGGTCTTGGCGACGATGCGCTGGTTCTCCCGCAGCAGCTTGCGGTAGCTGTCCAGCCGCCGTACGGACAGCGCGCCGTCCTCGACCGCGGCGAGCACGGCGCATCCGGGCTCCGCCGTATGGGCGCAGTCCTGGAAGCGGCACTCATCCGCCAGGCCCTCGATCTCCGAGAACACCTGTCCGACCCCGGTCACCGCGTCCCACAGCCCGACGCCGCGCAGCCCGGGGGTGTCGATGAGGACGCCGCCCCCGGGCAGGACGAGGAGGTTGCGGGTCGTGGTGGTGTGCCGGCCCTTCCCGTCCACGTCACGCGTGGCCTGGACCTCCATCACATCGGCCCCGAGCAGGGCGTTGGCGAGCGTCGACTTCCCGGCCCCGGACGCGCCGAGCAGCACGCTCGTACCGCCCGACAGCACGGCGGACAGCACCTCGATCCCCTCCCCCGTCTCCGAGCTGACGGCGAGCACCTGCACCCCGGGGGCGGTGGTCTGGACGTCCTCGACGAGATGGGCCCGTACGGCGGGGTCCTCGACGAGGTCGGCCTTGGTGAGCACGATGAGCGGGAGGGCGCCGCTCTCCCACCCGAGGGCGAGGAACCGTTCGACCCGGCCCAGGTCGAGTTCGGCGGCCAGGGAGATCGCGATGATCGCGTGATCGACGTTGGCGGCGAGGACCTGCCCCTCGGACCGCTTGGACGAGGTGGACCGCACGAAGGCGGTACGGCGCGGCAGGTACTCCCGGACGAACCGGGGGTCACCGTCCGGGTCGACGACCGCCCAGTCGCCGGTGCAGACGACCCGCAGCGGATCGTGCGGGGTCACGAAGGCCGTGTCGGCCCGTACGACACCCTCGGCGGTGGCCACGTCGCACTGGCCGCGGTCGACCCGTACGACACGGCCGGGCAGCAGCCCCCGCTCGGTGTACGGGGCGAACGCCGTGGCCCAGCCCGCGTCCCAGCCGTACGGGGTGAGCGGGTGCGTGACGGACGGCACCCCGGAAGAGCCGGAAGAACCGGAGGAGCTGGAAGAGTTCGAGGAGTTGGAGGAGTTGGTGGTGGCGAGCGGGAAAGACAAGGGTGACCCTTCGAAGGGTGGCCCCGGCACGCCCGCACGGGCGTGGAAAGAGAAGGAGAGTCAGCCGGAGACCACAGGGGTGAGAATGATGATCTTCTGAACCTGGGCAGCGCCCAGCGCCGTGACAGTCATCAATGTCCTCACCTCCCGGTCGCTTTCCGTGCGCTCGCGCACTGCGCGCTCAACGGCTGACGCGGTCA
This sequence comes from Streptomyces sp. NPDC087310, assembly GCF_044744405.1. Taxonomy (NCBI): domain Bacteria; kingdom Bacillati; phylum Actinomycetota; class Actinomycetes; order Kitasatosporales; family Streptomycetaceae; genus Streptomyces; species Streptomyces sp. NPDC087310. The sequence continues at coordinate 607,167 of NZ_JBIUYF010000002.1, forward strand.
CTCTAACCGGCCCCCGGGACACGGCGCGAGGTATTTTCCGCGCCGTGTCCCGGGGCCTGTTCAGCGGTACGGAACGCTACTTGGCGGAGGGATCGAGCGTCGCCAGCGCCTGCGCCCAGCGGGCGTACTTCAGGTTGGCCAGATCTGCCACCGTCTTGACGCCGAACGCCTCGTCAAGAAGCTTGCCCTGGCGGTCCGAGACCCCCTTCAGCGCGGAGACCGGCGCGTCGAGCACGGCGGGCAGGTCCTTGTCCGCCCACGCCTTGTCCAACACCTTGTCGAGGTCGATCTGGGCCACTGCTGCCTCCTGGAGTACGGGGAGCCCCACCGCTGCGGCGGGCGGCCGCGGGTACGGCCGCAGGCTGAACGCCCGCGCAAGGTAAAGGGGTTCCCAAGAAACGGGCCGTACGGTCACTTCCGGCCATCGGTCGCACACCCCGGGTGGCGGCGTTTGCCGGTGGCGGGCGGCGGACGCAGGCTGGAAGCATGGCTGCTTCCGTTCCCGCGAAGGACGAGGCGAAGGACGAGCCTGGCGCGCTCCTCGGCGGCTGGGCCGTGGGGACACCCGGCCCGGTCCGCACCGGTCCGCTGGTACGGATCCGCCGCCCGGCGCCGGTGCCGGGCCCGGGTGAGCTGCTGCTGCGCGTCGAGGCGTGCGGTGTGTGCCGTACGGATCTGCATCTCGCCGAGGGCGATCTGGCCCCGCACCGCCCGGCCACCGTGCCGGGGCACGAGATCGTCGGCCGGGTGGTGGCCGCGGGCGACGGGGTCGACCGGTTCCGTACCGGCGACCGGGCCGGTGGGGCGTGGCTGCGCTCGACCTGCGGGGAGTGCCGGTGGTGCCGCTCCGGACGGGAGAACCTCTGCCCCCGGTCCCGCTACACGGGGTGGGACGCGGACGGCGGCTTCGCCGATACCGCGATCGTCCCCGCCGCGTTCGCGTACCGGCTGCCGGAGGACCGTGACGCGGCCTCGCTGGCGCCGCTGCTCTGCGCGGGGATCATCGGCTACCGGTCGCTGCGCCGCAGCGCGCTCCCTCCGGGCGGGCGGCTGGGGATCTACGGTTTCGGCGCCTCCGCGCATCTGGCCGCGCAGGTCGCGCTGGCCGAGGGTGCCACCGTCCATGTGCTGACCCGGTCGCCGCGGGCGCGTGCGCTCGCCCTGGATCTCGGCGCGTCCTCCGCCGGCGATGCCTACGATGCGCCGCCGGAGCCGCTGGACTCGGCGGTGCTCTTCGCCCCGGTGGGCGATCTGGTGCCGGTGGCGCTGGCGGCCCTGGACCGGGCGGGCACGCTCGCCGTCGCCGGGATCCATCTCTCCGACATCCCGGTACTGAACTATCAGCGCCATCTCTTCCAGGAGCGCGACCTGCGCAGCGTCACCTCCAACACCCGGCGGGACGGCCGTGACTTCCTGGCGGTCGCCGACCGGATCGGTATCCGCGTCACGGTCACCCCGTACCCCCTGGACCACGCGGACCGGGCGCTCGCCGATCTCGCGGCCGACCGGGTGACCGGCGCCGCCGTGCTCGTACCGGGCTGACGGCCGACGGTCAGTTCCGGTCGGCGTACCTGTCGCGCTCCTGGAGGTAGTGACCGGTCTCGGCGGACGCGTGGAGCATGGCGAGGGCGCGGGTGTGGAGGCGGTCGCGGCGGGCGGCGATCGCGGACGCGGCCGAGGCGGGTGAGGTGGCCTCGCGCAGTTCGCCCAGGAGCGGCGCGATCTGGGTGAGCGGATACCCGCCGCGTCGTAGCTGGTGAACGATGTGGGCGTCCCGGACGTCGGCCGGGGTGTAGATCCGGTACCCGGTGGCGGGATCCCGGCCCGGGTGCAGCAGACCGGCCCGTTCCCACCGACGCAGGGTGGCCGGGCGGAGCCGGAGCCGGTGGGCCAGGGCCCCGACGGTGGTGGGGCCGTGGGCCGGCCGCTCGTCGGGTACGTGCGCCAGTTCCGTGAGTGCCTGTTCGATGGCGTCCAACGTCTCCCGGTCGGTGAGCAGTTCGGCGTGGCCGCGGTCGATGACGGTGAGCGCCTCGTCGGTTCGGCCGGCGTTGAGCAGGGTCATGACCGACCGGGCCGCGGCGTGGCCGTGGGCGGGGATCAGGGCGAGGAAGGTCCGCAGCGCGGCGGCGTGCTCGCCGGTGTAGCGCCGGTAGCCGGAGGGGGTGCGCTCGGCGGCGGGCAGGATGCCGGCGGCCTCGTAGTTGCGGACCGCCTGGCCGGACAGTCCGTGCGGGCGCGCCAGGTCCACGGGCCTCATGCGTTCTCCTCCGGGTGTCGCTCGGTTTGAAGGTTGTCACCGTTGATTCCGGTGTTCTTCGGGGATTTTTCGGCCCAACCTTCAACCGAAACATCAACGATACCGTCGAAGCCATGACGACAGACGAGTTGATGTACACGGCCGTCGAGCGGTTCCTGGACCAGCGGGCGCGGCGGCCCCGCGTGCTGGCCCTGGGCGAGGCTCTGCACGGCGACGACACCCTCCCGCGCCTGCGCAACAGCCTCCTCCAAGGGCTCGTCGCCCAGGAGCGGTGCCGCTGTGTGACGCTGGAATCGGACTGCCTCGCGGGGCGCCTGGTCGACGACCATGTCCGGGGCGGCGACGGGCATGTCGACCAGGTGATGGCCGACGGTTTCAGCCACGGGTTCGGGGCCCTCCCCGCCAACCGCGCGCTGGTCGAGTGGATCGCCGCGCACAACCGCAGCCGGCCCCCGGCCGATCAGGTGCGGTTCGCCGGGTTCGACGCGCCGATGGAGAACAGCGCGGAGAGCGGGGCGTACAGCCCCCGCGCGGCCCTGCGCCTGCTGCACACCTTCCTCACCGCGAGCGGCGCGACGGTGCCGCACCCGTGGAGCCGGATCGAGGCGCTGCTCGGCGACGACAGCCGCTGGTCCGATCCCCGCGCCACGATGGACCCCTCGCACTCCATCGGGGACACGGCGGAGGCCCGCGAACTGCGCGTGATCACCGATGATCTCGCCTGGCTGCTCAGCTCCGGCGCACCTCATCTCACCGTGGACGGCTCGGCGGAGGCGCTGCGCGACGCCGAACTCGGCGCCCGCGCCGCCGCCGGGCTGCTCGCCTACCACGCGGTCCTGGCCCGGACCGATCCCCAGGAGCGGCTGGCGCGGTGCACGGGGATCCGCGACGCGATGATGGCGGCCAACCTGGGCGCGCTCGCCGCCCGCGAACAGGGCCGGGGCCCGGTCCTGGCCTTCGCCCACAATCTGCATCTGCGACGCAACGCGGCGCGGACCCGGTTCGGCGCCATGGACGTGGTGTGGAGCCCGGCCGGTGCCCATCTCGCCCGTACGTACGGTGCTGACTACGCGGTCGTCGCCACGGCGATCGGCTCCGCACCGCACCTGGGCATCGGCGCACCACCGGCGGACACCCTGGAGGGGCTGCTGGCCGCGACCGCGTCGGCGCCGCGTCTCGTGACCGCGGCCGAGCTGACCGAACTGGCCGCGCGAGAGGGCGAGTTGACCACGCGCGCGAGCGAGTACCCCAGCTACTTCCCGCTCGATCCCGGGGCGCTCGACGACTTCGACGCCGTCCTGTTCCTGCCCCACCTCGACCCGCCGGGGCCGGCGGCCGAAGCGGCGTAGCGACCGCCGGGCCGCGCGCGTTCCCGGGGAGCGGCCCGGCCGTCCGCGCGACGGCAACCTTTCGGCGCCCGGTGGAGACCTGGGGGTGTGGGCGACCGTGCCCACACCCCCTGCCCCCCACCCGGGAAGAGTCGTGATGTCCTTGCACCCGCTCCGTACCGCCGTGATCTCCCTCGCGGCCGGCGCCCTGACCGTCCTCGGTCTCGTCACACCCGCCGGCGCCGCGCCCGTCGTCACCGCCGACCCCACACCGACCACCGTGGCCGCGGCGGCCTGGAACCCGCCCGCCCAGCTCGTCCAGCCGCTGGACGAGGTCTGGCGGCACGTCGAATCCACGTACCCGGACCTGTACGGGTTCCGGAACTACGGCTGGGACCAGGTGATGGCCAACAAGGGCCGGATCTCCTACTGCGTCCGCTGGGAGTCCGACCAGCCGGTCAGCGCGCAGTTGCGCGACGAGATCCACACCGCGCTCAAGCGCCAGTCGAAGAAGTGGACGGACACCGTCGCGGGCTTCGAGGGCTTCCCGTACCAGAACGTCCCGGTCGACATCGTCGGCTGGGCCGTCAAGAACCGCTCGACGCTCCAGTGGACGGACAACTCCGTCGACATCTACACCAACGTCCTGGACGGCGGCGGCGCGCCGCAGTGCGCACCCGACTGCGGGCGCTTCTTCCACCAGAACGGCGACTACTCCAAGTGTCCCGGCGGAGCGGCCCGCCACTACGACCAGTCGCTGTGGCTGACCAAGGGGTTCCAGGGCGGCGCGGGCGGTGACTGGGGGCAGCGGATCGGCAGCGAGTACATGGTCGGCGCGCGGGGCCAGGAGGACATCCACATCCTGGAGCACGAGATCGGACACACCTACGGTCTGGACGACTTCTACGACTGGACCCCGACCGGTGTCGGCGGCTTCATCATGAAGGCGGGCAGCGCCACCCGCATCACGGAGTTCGACCAGTGGATGTACCGGGACTTCTGGCGGCACATGAAGAGCCGTTACGGGCTCTGACGCATCCGGCGGGCGGGCCTCGGCCCCGGGGCGGGCGGGACGGGGGCGAGGTTCGTCCCGTCCGGCCCGTTGACCTCCCTGTAACACGCCCTTACGGTTTCGGCGTTCGGAATCACAGATGGCGTTCGGCATCCCGAACGCTCCCTCTGTCCCGGAACTGTTCCGGAACCGTCCCGGAAAGGGAGACTGCATGAGCCGCAGTGATGTCCCCGGCCGACGCCTGCTGTTGAAAGGGGCGCTCGGCGCGGGCGCCCTCGCCGCCGTACCCGGCCTCGCTCACGCCGCCACGCCCGGCGCCCCCCACGCCGCGGGCCCCGGTGCGGACCGTACGCCCGCCGCGGGGCCCGCGTACCGCAACCCGCTGGTGGAGCGGCGGGCCGATCCGTACATCCACCGGCACACCGACGGCCGTTACTACTTCACGGCGACGTCGCCCGAGTACGACCGCATCATCCTGCGCCGATCCCGCTCCCTGCGCGGGCTGTCGACCGCCGAGGAGTCGGTGATCTGGCGCAGACACACGAGCGGCGACATGGGCGCGCACATCTGGGCGCCGGAGATCCATCACATCGACGGGAAGTGGTACATCTACTTCGCCGCGGGACGCGCCGACGACGTGTGGAAGATCCGGATCTGGGTGCTGGAGAACGACCACCCGGACCCGTTCCGGGGCACCTGGACGGAGAAGGGGCGGATCACCACCGCCTGGGACACCTTCTCCCTCGACGCGACCACCTTCAGCCACCGCGGCACCCGCTATCTCGCCTGGGCGCAGCAGGAGCCAGGACTCGACAACAACAGCGGTCTCTTCCTCTCCGCGATGGCGAACCCGTGGACCCTGAAGGGCCCCCAAATACGGCTCAGCACACCGGAGTTCGCCTGGGAGACCATCGGGTTCAAGGTCAACGAGGGGCCGGCCGTCATCCAGCGGAACGGCCGGGTCTTCCTCTCGTACTCGGCGAGCGCCACCGACCACCACTACTGCATGGGGCTGCTCACCGCCGGCGCGGACAGCGATCTGCTCGACCCCGCGTCCTGGTCGAAGTCGCCCACGCCGGTCTTCGTCAGCAGCGAGGCGAACGGGCAGTACGGTCCGGGCCACAACTCGTTCACCGTCGCCGAGGACGGGCGGACGGACGTGCTCGTCTACCACGCGCGGCAGTACAAGGAGATCACCGGCGATCCGCTCAACGACCCGAACCGGCACACCCGGATCCAGGGTCTCGGCTGGAAGGCGGACGGCACCCCGGACTTCGGGGTGCCGGTGGCCGACGTGCCGGTCCCTGACACCTCCGCGGCGGTGACGCGGTACACGATGACGGCGTTCACCAACTCCAGCGAGTCCAACATGTACGTGTACGAGTCGGCGGACGCGCTGGGGTACACGCTGCTGAAGGGGCCCGCGTACACCCCGCCCTCGGGGCTGATACGTGACCCGAGCCTGATCAGACACACCGACGGCTACTACTACATCGTGCACACCACCGACTGGACCGGGAACACGATCGGGATCGCCCGCAGCAGGGACCGTACGAACTGGCAGTTCTTCGCCCGCCACACCCTGCCGGTGGCCGGGCTCGCGCGTACCTGGGCGCCCGAGTGGTTCGTGGACGCCGACGGCCGTACGCATATCGTCGTCTCGCTCGACACGACGAACACCTACACCTTCCGGCCGCATCTGCTCACCGCGACGGACGCGTCGCTGCGCACCTGGACGACTCCGAAGGCGGTGGCCGGGCTCGACCGGTCGAACTACATCGACACGTTCGTCGTGCGGCACGACGGCAAGTACCACGCGATCACCAAGCAGGAGACGACGAAGTATCTGGAGCACGCCGTCGCCGACCGCCTCGAAGGGCCGTACACGTTCACCGGCACCGGCGACTGGGCGGGCTGGGGCAGTTGGCGTGAGGGGCCCGCGCTCGTCCCTCTGGACAACGGCGGCTGGCGGATCTACTTCGACGGCTACGCGGAGCAGAAGTACTACTACAGCGACAGCCTGGACGGGCTGCGCACCTGGACGCCGATCCGGCAACTGCCCGGAGGACTCTCGGGCTTCGCACGGCACTTCACCGTACTGAGGGAGCGTGTCTGAGATGAGTCGCGTGTACGCGTACGAGAAGGGCCGGGCGTACGGAAGGGGCCGCGTGCGTACGTTCCTGCTCGCGCTCTGTGTCGCGGTGGCGGGGCTCTTCCTGCCCCAGGCCGCAGCGCAGGGCGCCGAGGCAGGACCGGTGTCCGTCACCAACGGCGGGCAGTTCACCGACACCGGCGGCCAGTTGCTGCACGCCCACGGGGGCGGGGTCATCAAGGTGGGCTCCTGGTACTACTGGTTCGGCGAGAACCGCAACGCGGACAACACCTTCCGGTACGTGTCGGCGTACCGTTCCGCGGACCTGAAGACCTGGGAGTTCCGCAGGCATGTGCTGACCCAGGCCAGTGACCCGGAGCTGGCCGCCGCCAACATCGAGCGGCCGAAGGTCGTCCACAACGCGGCGACGGGCAGGTTCGTGATGTGGATGCACAAGGAGAGCGCCACGGACTACAGCCAGGCGCGGGCCGCCGTGGCCACGTCCGCCACGATCGACGGCGACTACGCCTGGAAGGGCAGTTTCCGGCCGCTCGACACCCATATGTCGCGCGACATCACCCTCTTCACGGACACCGACGGCACCGGCTACATGGTGTCGGCGGCCCGCGAGAACTACGACCTCCAGATCTACCGGCTCACGTCCGACTACACGGGCGTCGCGAGCCTGGTCGCCAACCCCTGGCCGGGCGGCCACCGCGAGGCGCCGGCGCTCTTCAAGCGCGGCGGTGTGTACTTCATGCTGACGTCGGGCGCCACCGGCTGGAGCCCGAACCAGCAGCAGTACGCCACCGCGACCTCGCTCGCCGGGCCGTGGAGCGCGATGCGGAACGTGGGCGACGCGACGGCGTACAACTCCCAGACCGCGTACGTCCTGCCGCTCCAGGGCACGTCGGGGACCTCGTACCTCTACATGGGCGACCGGTGGGGCAACTCGTTCGGCCAGAAGGTCAACGACTCGCGGTACGTGTGGCTGCCGCTCGCCTTCCCGACCAGCACCTCGATGACCATGGACTGGTACCCCGAGCTGACCGTCGACACGGCGGCGGGCACCGTGACCGGTTCCGGCGGGCCGTACGAGACACTGACCGCCCGGCACAGCGGCAAGTGCGCCGACATACCGAACCAGTCGGTCGTCGACGATGTCGCGGTCACGCAGTACACCTGCAACGGGGGCGGCAATCAGCGCTTCTGGTTCAGGAACACCGGTGACGGCTATGTGCAGTTGATGGCCCGGCACAGCTCGCTCTGTCTGACCGAGACCGCCGCCGACGTCCAGCAGCGCGCGTGCGGCGGCGCACCCGAGCAGCAGTGGCGGGTGACGGTGAACGCGAGCGGCCACACCACGCTGACCGCCCGCGCGAGCGGCGAATGCCTCGACGTCGCCTCGGGGTCCACGGAGAACTCCGCCAAGGTCATCACGTACACCTGCACGGGCTCCACCAACCAGCAGTGGCAGCGGGCTACCTGACGGCCGCGTCCAGCCAGACCGCCGTGTCGGGCGCCAGCAGCGGCGCGCCCGTCGCCTCGTCCGTCGTCAGCTCCTCGCTGCCCAGCAGCGGGACCGCCCCCGCGGGCAACGGCAGAGGAGCGTCGGAGAAGTTGACGCGGCACTCCAGGCCGGCGCCCTTCCTGAAGGCCAACTCGCCCTCGGCGGACGGCAGCCAGGTGAAGCTCTCGTCGCCGCGGAAGCCCCGGCGCAGCGTCAGCGCCGTACGGTACAGCTCCAGGAACGAGCCGGGGCGGTCCGTCTGCGCCTCGACGGAGTGGGCGCCCCAGCCGGCCGGCTGGGGCAGCCAGCTCCCGCCGGGGCCGAAGCCGTGGCTGGAGCCGGACGCCGTCCACGGCATCGGCACCCGGCAGCCGTCCCTGCCCTTCACCGTCCGGCCGGTGCGCTCCCACATCGGGTCGCGCAGCGCGTCGGCGGGCAGGTCGGCGACCTCGGGGAGGCCCAGCTCCTCGCCCTGGTAGAGGTAGGTCGTCCCGGGCAGGGCGAGGGTCAGCAGCGCGGCGGCGCGGGCCCGCCGCCGGCCGCGCACCTCGTCGGGCGGGGGCGTGGGGCCCTCGCTCATCAGCCAGGCGCGCAGGTCGGTCGCCTCGGGCAGGGCGTACCGGGTGAGATGGCGGACCACGTCGTGGTTGGAGAGCACCCAGGTCGGCAGGGAGCCGACGGACGCCGCGCCGGACAGGGACATGTCGATGACGTCCCGGAAGGTCTCGGCCCCCCAGGGGCAGCGCAGATGGAAGAAGTTGAAGGCTTGGTGGAGTTCGTCGGACCGGGTGTAGAGCGGCAGCCGCGCCGCGCTGACACCCGCCTCCGCGACCATGATCCGGGACGGGGCGTACGAGTCGGTGATCTTGCGCCAGGTGCGGTAGATGTCATGGACCTCGTCGCGGTCCCAGAAGGGGTGGTCCTCGCCACTGGGCGGGGCGTTCAGGGGCGCGGTGTCGCCGCCGCGGGTGTCGCGCAGCGGCGGGGTGAGGTCCTTGCGCAGGCCGTGCGCCACGTCGATCCGGAAACCGTCGACGCCGAGGTCCAGCCAGAAGCGCAGGGTGCGCTCGAAATCGGCGATGACATCGGAGTTCTCCCAGTTCAGATCGGGCTGCTCGGCGGCGAAGATATGCATGTACCACTGGCCGTCGGGGACCCGGGTCCAGGCCGCGCCGCCGAACTTGGACTGCCAGTCCGCGGGCGGCTCCGCCCCGTCCGGGCCCCTGCCGTCCCGGAAGACGAACCGGTCCCGGGCCGCGGACCCCGGCGGGGAGGCGAGGGCCTCCACGAACCAGGGGTGCCGGTCGGAGCAGTGGTTGGGCACGATGTCGACGATCGTACGGAGCTGAAGCGCCCGGGCCCGCGCCAGCAGCGCGCGGAAGTCGTCCAGCGTGCCGTGGCGCGGGTCGACGTCCCGGTGGTCGGCGACGTCGTAGCCGCCGTCGGCAAGCGGGGAGGGGTAGAACGGCGTGAGCCAGACGGCGTCCGCGCCCAGCTCCGCGACATGGCCGAGGCGGTCGGTGATCCCGCGGAGGTCGCCCATGCCGTCGCCGTCGGCGTCGGCGAAGCTCGGGACGTAGACCTGGTAGACGACGGACTCCCGCCACCAGTCGGGCGGGCCGCCGCTACCGCTTCCGTCGCCGACGCTGCCGTCCGGAATCGCGTGCTGAGTCACTGGTGCCTCTCGTGCCGGGATGGAACCGGTCTGAAACTCTAGTGGCGCGGTGCGATCATCCCTTCACCGCACCGGCCCGCTTCTCCCGCTCCGGGTGGTCCGCGTGCAGCGAGCGCAGCGCCATCAGGAGCACCCCGATGTCATCGAGGTACACGGGGTCGGGCAGCAGGTCGACCGGCAGCACCAGATAGCCGAGGGCCGCCCAGAACAGCCACTTCTTCGTCGGCGGCACACCCGCCTTCCGCAGCACACCGCGGGCCCGGACGAGCCGGACGGCGAGGACGATCGCGGCGCCCAGGGTGAGGACCACCAGTACGACGGCCACGGCGACGAGGATCTGGAGTTCGCTCACGGCGCTCTCCCCTTCGGATAGGTCTCCGGGGCGTATGAGGCTCCCCGCCTGTCCGGATACCCACCCGGCGCCGCGTCAACGGCTCCGCACACCCGTACGGCCCGGGGCGCGGCCGGGGAGGATCTTCACGAATCCGCCGTCGACCAGGACCACCACGCCACCGCAGCGGCAGGCACAGTACTCCACCACCCCCTGCGAACTCGCGTGGCGGGAGAGCAGGGACCAGCGCGCGTCGTCCGCCGCGCCCGCCCGGCCGCAGACGGCGCACCGGTCCTCGCCCGGCCCTTCACCCGCGCCTCCGCCGGGGCCTCCGCCCCGATCCGCGCACCGGTCCCCCTCGGGACACCCGCCCTCACCGCACCGTATTCGCATACGGCCAGAGTGCTGTCATGACCTAGATACGTTCAACCATTACATTCGCTAGGCTGCGGTGATGCAGTTCACCCACTACGGCGGCGAGGCCGCCCTGCTCGCCGTGGACCTCGTCAACGCCACGGCCGACGGCGCCCCGTTCACCCCCGAGACCCTGGAGCCGCTGCTCGCCGCGCGCGGCACCACCCGGCGCTCCCTGACCGCCGGGGAGGCGGCCGAGGTCGAGGCGTGGAGCCACCGGCTGGCGCCCTGTTTCGGGCCGCGGGATCCGGAGGCGCGGCGCGAGGACGTCAACGGCCTGCTGGCCGAGGCCGCCAGCAAGCCGTACATCACCGTCCACGACGGCCACGCCCCGCACCTCCACTACGCCGACCCGGCCCTGGGCCCGGTCGCCCACATCCGCGCCGTGACGGCCGCCGCCCTCGCCCATGTCATCTGCTTCGCCGGCCACACCCGCCTGGGCCGCTGCGCCCGCGCCCGGTGCGGCCTGGCCTTCGTCGACACGTCACGCAACGGCAGGCGCGCCTACTGCTCCGTACGGTGCGCCAACAACGACGCCGTGGCCCGGCACCGGCGGCGGGACGCGGCCTCCTGACGAACGCGCCCCGCCGGCAACACACGTCATCGGCGAAAGCAAGAGCGCCCCTCCGGCCGAATCCGGTCGCGGTCCGGCCCGGTTCCGCATCCACGCCCGGAGCAGATCGAAAAGATTCAGCCATGATCATCGCGAGAGCATTTCGTGGTACGCCGTCGCCAAACGGACGTTCTACGCGCAGAGATTCGCGCCATTCGGCCGCAACTCCGCGGCGATGGTGAACCGTTACGTCACCCCTCCTGCACCCACGGTGAACCATGTGTGTTTGTGACGGCCCGCCGCGTGGCCGAATGGCGTCAGCGGAAGAGTGCCCCGCTCAGCGCGGGTGCTGACGGACTGTCACCAGTCCCGGCACCCCGCGTCACGGGCTTTGCAGGAGTTCATTCGCGGGAGCCCGGCGGGACGGCGGGGCGGGTCGCCCCGAGCGGCCGACAAGGGGTCGGGGGACCCGGTTCCGGGGCGTCGGGGCAGGTCCGTGCCGTCGGTCCAGAAGTCGGTCTTGCCCGATGCCCGGACGGAGCCAAGGATTCAGATCGTGCGATTGACAGGTTCACGGCCAAAACCGAATGGCGGTGAACGGTCGTACGCCAGCGGTCCGCTTACCCGACGGCCGCGAAGCTCCCCCACTCAATGGAGGATGTTGTGACCATCAAGCGCTTTTCCCCCCTCAGCGCGGTGTCCAGACGAGCCCGGCTCCTCGCCGTCGCCTCGGGTCTGGTGACCGCGGTCGCGCTTGCGGCCCCGAGTGCCGTCGCCGCCCCGGCGCCGGCCCCCGCTCCTTCCGCGGCGCAGCTCGCCGCCGCCAGCAGCGCCATCGGCGAGGCCGACATCGCCGGTACGTCCTGGTACACGGACAAGGCGTCCGGCAAGGTCGTCGTCACCGTCGACAGCCGGGTCTCCGACGCGCAGATCGCCGAGATCAAGAACTCCGTGGCGGACACCGCCGCGGGCGTCACGATCAAGCACACCGAGGGCAAGTTCAGCAAGCTGATCGCGGGCGGCGAGGCCATCTACGCCGGCGGCGGCCGCTGCTCCCTCGGCTTCAACGTCCGCAGCGGCTCGACGTACTACGCGCTGACCGCCGGACACTGCACCAACATCGGCAGCGCCTGGTACACCAACTCCGCGGGCACCGCCTCGCTGGGCACCCGCGCCGGGACGAGCTTCCCGACCAACGACTACGGTCTCATCCGCCACTCCAACACGGCGGCGGCCGACGGCCGGGTCTACCTGTACAACGGCTCGTACCAGGACATCACCAGCGCGGCCAACCCCACGGTCGGCCAGAGCGTGCGGCGCAGCGGCTCCACCACCGGCGTGCGCTCCGGTACGGTCACCGCGCTCAACGCGACCGTCAACTACGGCGGTGGCGACATCGTCTACGGCATGATCCAGACCAACGTCTGCGCCGAGCCCGGCGACAGCGGCGGCTCGCTCTTCGCCGGCACCACGGCGCTGGGCCTGACCTCGGGCGGCAGCGGCAACTGCACCTCCGGCGGCACCACGTTCTTCCAGCCGGTCGTGGAGGCCCTGAACGCCTACGGCGTCAGCGTCTTCTAGCCGGCCCCGGCCCTTCCGTACGGCCGGAACCACTGACCTCCCGGTGACCGGCCGTACGGAAGACGCCCCGCACGACCGCAGGACCGTATGACCCGCACGGGCTCCCCCACACCCGTGCCCGCTCCACCGACGACCGGCGGGCCGCGCAGAGGATGCGCGGCCCGCCGTGTTCGTTCCGTCCCCACGTACGCCGCGCTGACCGCGGCCGGGGGCAGCGTTACGCGGTCGTCCTCGACCCGGACGGCTGCGGGGTCTCGCCTCTCGCGGACGCCGCGTAGGCGCGCTCGTAGGCGCGGAGGGTGAGCCCGGCCAGCGCGCGGGTCTCCCTGGCCAGATGCGCCTGGTCGGCGCAGCCCGCGGCGAGCGCGGCGTCGGCGTACGGCACCCCGCGCCGTACCAGCTCCAGCGCGCGCTGGAGCCGCAGCACCCGGGCGAGCGTCTTGGGGCCGTAGCCGAAGGCGTCCAGGGAGCGGCGGTGGAGCTGCCGGGCGCCGAGGCCGACGGCATCGGCGGTCACGGCGACCGTACGACCCGCGTCCAGCCCGGTGACGACGGCCCGCAGCAGGGGGTCGGGCGGTCCGGAGGCGGCGGCGCAGCGGAGTGCCGCCGTCTCCAGCGCGGTGGCCGGATCGGTGGTGGCGGCGACGCGCGCGGTGAGGTCGGTGAGGGCGCGCGCCTTCGCCGGTGACCAGAGGTCGGCGAGCTCGACCCGCCGGTCGCGCAGTTCGTACGCCGGCACCCCGAGCAGCGCGGGCGCGGTCCCGGGCGCGAAACGTACTCCGGCGCAGTACAGCCCGGACATGCCCTCGGGCACGTACGCGCGGGTGTCGGGCCCCGCGACGAGCAGCCGTCCGCCGATCCACAGCAGGTCCATGCAGCCGTCGGGGAGTACGGGGTAAGGGTCGGGGCCCGGCCCGGACCCCGGCCCCGTCGTCGCCGCTGCCGTCGTCCCGGTCCAGACGATCGCGCCGTCGAGCCGCGACGCCCGTTCCTGGTACATGCGACTCAGGCTAGTGCTCCTCCCGCACTGGAGCCCGGCCCCGGCGCGGCTAACCGTCCGTCCCCGGCCCCTGCCCTGTACCTGTCCCCTGCCCCGTACCGTTCGTCTTCCCGCTGCCGCTTCCGCTCCCGTCCCCGTGCCCGGCGCCCCCGCCCGGCCCCTTCGCACGGTGCCACCCCCCGTGCAGCCGCGCCGTCATCCGTGACTTGACGTCGTCCGGCGGCAGGAACTTGGACCAGCGCTCCGGGAACTCCGAGGGCATGTCCGGGTCGGTCACGTCGTCGTCCTGCGGTCCTTCCGCGGACGCCGCCGCGCGGGCCACCAGTTCCGCCACCTGCGCCACGCGCAGCCGTTCGTTGGCGGCGCGGGCCGCGGCCGTGGAGACCGACGGCCAGACGCGGTCGATCGCCGCGTTGACCGCCGCCCCCACCAGCACCGCGAACGCGGAGACTCCTATCCAGAGCAGGACGGCGATGGGCGCGGCCAGTGAGCCGTAGATCGTGGGGCCCTCGACCGCGTTCGTCAGGTAGATCCGGAGCAGGAAGCTGCCCAGGACCCACATGCCGAGGGCGACCAGCGCGCCCGGCATGTCCTCTATCCAGCGGGATCTGACCGGTACGGAGACGTGGTAGAGCGTGGTGAGGAAGGCGATGGAGAGGACGATCACCACGGGCCAGTAGAGGACGCTGACGACCTCCGTGCCCCAGGGGATGAACTCGACCACCCGGTCGGGGCCGACCACCGCGAGGGGCAGCACCACCGCGCCGATCACGATCGCCACCACGTAGAGCAGGAAGGCGAGCAGCCGGGTGGCGACGATGCCGCGCCGCCCGTCGAGGCCGTACATGACCGTGATCGTGTCGACGAAGACGTTGACCGCCCGGGAGCCCGACCAGAGCGCGATCGCGAAGCCGAGGGAGATGACGTCGGGCCGGCCGCCCCGGGTGAGGTCGGCCAGCAGGGGTTTGGCGATCTCGTCCACGCCGCGCGCCGAGAGGACCGTGCCGGAGGCGCTGAGGATGTTCCGTTCCATGGAGGCGACCGTGGTCGAGTTGGTCCAGTCGTCCACGTAGCCGAGCAGGCCGATCAGTCCGAGGAGCAGCGGCGGCAGCGAGAGCAGCGTGAAGAACGCCGCTTCGGCCGCGAGCCCCAGGATCCGGTATTCGATGCACGAGTTGACGGTGTCTTTCAGCAGCAACCAGGCCATCTTCCGCTTGGATACGTTGCGGTAGAGGACTCGGGCCCGGTGGAGTCGGCCAGTCGGCCGCTCAGGTGTTTCTTTTGCTGCCTGCACCTCCTTACCGTATCGGCATGGCAGCCAGCACCCATACAGTGACCAACCAGGTTCCGCCCCTGGTGGGGTACGACGTCTTCCGCGCCGACCGGGTCCTCTCGGAGGCCGTCGAGCGGCACAGCGCGCCCGGTCTGCTCGACGGGACCCGCGCGGAGCTGACGGCGCTCGGCCGCGCCGCCGGGTCCGCCGAGGTCCAGGAGTGGGGGGCCAGGGCCAACGGCCATCCGCCGGTCCTGCGCACCCACGACCGGTACGGCAACCGGATCGACGAGGTCGACTTCCACCCCGACTGGCACCATCTGCTCGGGCGGGCGGTCTCCTCGGGGCTGACCGACGCCTGGGGCAGACCGGACGGCCATCTCCGGCGCGCGGCCGGTTTCCTGGTGTGGAGCCAGGCGGAGGCGGGGCATCTGTGCCCGGTGTCGATGACGCACGCGGCGGTGCCCGCGCTGCGGGCGGATCCGGCGCTCGCCGCGGAGTGGGAGCCGCGGTTGACGGCGCACGCGTACGAGCCGGGGCTGCGGCCCGCCGCGGGCAAGGCCGGTGCGCTCTTCGGCATGGGCATGACGGAGAAGCAGGGCGGCAGCGACGTACGGACGAACACGACGGCCGCGCTCCCCCTGGACGCGTCCGGGGAGTACGTCCTGACCGGGCACAAGTGGTTCTGTTCCGCGCCGATGAGCGACGGGTTCCTGGTGCTCGCGCAGGCGCCGGGCGGGCTGACCTGCTTCCTCGTCCCGCGGGTGCTGCCCGACGGGACGCGCAACGTGTTCCGCCTCCAGCGCCTCAAGGACAAGCTGGGCAACCGGTCCAACGCGTCGGGCGAGGTCGAGTTCGACGGGACGTGGGCGCGCCGGGTCGGCGAGGAGGGGCGCGGGGTTCGTACGATCATCGGGATGGTCGCGGCGACCCGGCTGGACTGTGTGCTGGGATCGGCGGCGCTGATGCGGCAGTCCGTGGCGCAGGCGGTGCACCACGCCACGTACCGGACGGCGTTCGGCGGTGAGCTGGTCGACAAGCCGCTGATGCGCAACGTACTGGCCGATCTGGCGCTGGAGTCGGAGGCGGCGACGACGCTCACGCTGCGGCTCGCCACCGCGTACGACGCGGACACGGACGAGGAGCGGGCCTTTCTGCGGCTCGCGGTGCCGACCGCCAAGTACTGGGTGACCAAGCGGGGTACACCGCTGGCCGTGGAGGCCCTCGAATGCCTGGGCGGCAACGGGTACGTGGAGGAGTCGGGGATGCCGCGGCTGCTGCGCGAGTCGCCGCTCAACTCGATCTGGGAGGGCGCGGGCAATGTGCAGGCACTGGACGTGCTGCGGGCGCTCCAGCGGGAGCCCGCGGCGCTGAACGCGTTCCTCCAGGAGGTCGGGCGGGCCCGGGGCGCCGATCACCGGCTGGACCGCGCGATCAAGGACCTGCTGACCGAGCTGGCGGACCTGGCGGGGATCGAGGCCAGGGCGCGGCGGCTGGTGGAGCGGATGGCGCTGGTGCTCCAGGGGTCGCTGCTGGTGCGGTGGGCGCCGCCGGAGGTGGCGGACGCGTTCTGCGCGTCGCGGCTCGGCGGGGACTGGGGCGCGGCCTTCGGCACCCTGCCGCACACCCTCGACCTGGCGTCGGTCGTGGAGCGGGCGCGGCCCGTCGTCTGACCGGGCGCGGTCCGTCGTCCGACCGGGCGCGGTCCGTCGTGCGACCAGGCACGATCCGTCGTCCGCCCGGGCGCGTACGTCAGAGGTGGTGCCGCGCCGACACGGCACCACCTTTGACTGATAGTCACTTTCACGCACCGGTCAGCGATGCGCCAGGGTTGCAGGCCGTTGCAGAGGAATCGATACGGCGCCTTGAGACTCGACACAGCGCCCCGAGTGGCCGGGAGAACCCGATGAAGAACGGTCCGCTGAAGGACCTGCCGATCGATCTGACCCGGCTCATGGCCATGGACAGCGACCGCGCGGGGCGGCTGCTCCAGCGGGTACGGGACGCCGCCCTGGCCGGGGAACGGCCCCCGGTGGCGCCCCGGCCGGTGATCGGCGCTTCCTGGTCGCGGGTGCTCGACATGGGCCTGGACCCCGGCCGCCCGGCCGGTGGCGGCGCGTTACTCGGCCGGGACGAGCTGGAGCACCGGCGGCGGAGCTCGGCGCTGGGCGACGTGCTGCGGTCGCTCGGCGAGGCGCTCGGCGGCCTGGTGAACGCCTCGGCCCAGGTCATGGTGGTCGGCGACGCCGAGGGCCGGGTGCTGTGGCGCGACGGGAGCCTCGGGGCGCTGCGCCGGGCCGGTGCCATCTGTCTGGAGGAGGGCGCGAACTGGTCGGAGCGGGGCATCGGGACCAATGCCATCGGTACGGCGCTGGCGCTGCGCCGGCCGGTGCAGGTCCACTCGGCCGAGCACTTCGCGCACGCCCTGCACTCCTTGACCTGCGCGGCGGCCCCGGTGCACGACCCGCGTGACGGCCGGCTGCTCGGCGTGATCGATGTGAGCGGCCCCGCCGCCGGCTTCCATCCGACGACGCTGGCGCTGGTCACCTCGGTCGCCCGGCTCGCCGAGAGCGAGCTGCGCGAACGCCACGGGCGGAGCGTCGACCGGCTGCGCTCGGTGGCGGCGCCGATCATGTGCCGACTGGGCGGGCGGGCCCTGGCGGTCGATGTCCACGGCTGGACGGCGGCGGTCACGGGCATGGCGCCGGTGGACCGGCTGCCGCTGCCGAAGTCGCTCAGGGCGGGCCGGATCTGGCAGCCGTCGCTGGGCATGTGCACGGTCGAGCCGCTGCCCGGCGGCTGGCTGTTCCGGGTGGACGAGGAGCCCCGCGCGGAGGGGGCGCCGGGCCGGGTGGTGCTGGATCTGAGCCGGCCCGGGCGCCGGTCGGTCACCGTGTCGGGCCCGGCGGGAAGCTGGACGCAGGAGCTGACCCCGCGCCACGCCGAGCTGCTCTACGTCCTGGCCGCGCACCGGGCGGGCCGCAGCGCGGCGGAGCTGGCCGCCGACGTCTTCGGGGATCCCACCCGTACGGTGACGGTCCGGGCCGAGATGTCGCGGGTACGGCGCCATCTCTCGGGGGTGCTGGCGCACCGGCCGTACCGCTTCAGCGAGGAGGTCGAGGTGGAGGTGCTCGCCCCGGAGCGCCCGGCGGATCTGCTGCCGCGCTCGACGGCCCCCGCGGTGGTGAGCGCGCGGGACCTGCCAGGACCGTGAGAGACGGCCCGCCCCGCCCGTGAGGGGGCCCGCGGCCCATGTGGCGGCGGCCCACGTGCCCGGGGACGGGTGGGGGCCCGCCGCTCCGGCCGTCCCCGCCCCGTGTTCTCCTGGCCCGTATGAGCATCACCGTGACCACCTGGTCCCTGGAGCAGACCTCGCCCGCCGACCTGCGGCCCGCCGCGCAGCCCCCCGCCGGGGTGCGGATCGTACGCGCCGAGGTCCCGTCGCCCGAGTTCAGCCGGTTCCTGTACACGGCCGTCGGCGGGGACGTCCGGTGGACGGACCGGCTGCCGTGGCCGTACGCCCGGTGGTCGGAGTATCTGGCGCGGCCCGGCGTGGAGACCTGGGTGGCGTACGAGAACGGCACCCCGGCCGGGTACATCGAGCTGGAGGCGCAGGAGGGCGCGGCGGTCGAGATCGCGTACTTCGGGCTGATCCCCGCCTTCCGCGGCCGCCGGATCGGCGGGCAGCTCCTGTCGTACGGGGTGGCGCGCGCCTGGGACCTGTCCGAGCGGTGGCCCGGGACCGGGCCGGTGGAGCGGGTCTGGGTGCACACCTGCTCCAAGGACGGCGAGCACGCCATGGACAACTACCTGCGGCGGGGCTTCCGGCTCTTCGGGACGGAGACGGAGGAGGAGCCCGAGGCGGCGGCCCCCGGCCCGTGGCCCGGCGCGCACCCGGCGGTCTGACCCGGCCGCACGCTCCGCACGACCCGGATCAGGGCTTAAACGCCGACACTCCGTGACGGACAACACACCGTCTCATATAGCGGTACGTTATGGTCCACATGGTGGATAACGGTGGACTGGCCAGAGATCCGCGTGACACGCTTCCGTCATGTCCAGCTCTGGAATCGCCTTGGTGAGTCGACGGCACGTCGATCTCTGCCGCATGTCCAGCGCCATCTGTCCGGCGGGCTGAGAGTCCCAGCACCGCCGCGTTTCACTCTTTCTTTGTCCCCTGTGCTGCGCACCCTCGCGTCTCCGCGTGTGTGTGCAGCTCAGAGCAGCCCTCCCGCATGTCTCGAATGGACGTAACCGCCATGGCCGCCACGCCGGAACAGCCGTCCCCCGCCACGCCGCGCCGCAAGGTGAGCCGTCACCGCGGCGAGGGCCAGTGGGCCCGGGGTCACTTCACTCCGCTCAACGGCAATGAGCAGTTCAAGAAGGACGACGACGGTCTCAATGTGCGGACACGCATCGAGACGATCTACTCCAAGGCCGGGTTCGACTCGATCGACCCCAACGATCTGCGCGGCCGGATGCGCTGGTGGGGTCTGTACACCCAGCGCAAGCCCGGGATCGACGGCGGCAAGACCGCGATCCTGGAGCCGGAGGAGCTGGACGACGAGTACTTCATGCTGCGGGTACGGATCGACGGCGGCCGGCTCACCACGGAGCAGCTCCGGGTCATCGGCGAGATCTCGCAGGAGTTCGCGCGCGGCACGGCGGACATCACGGACCGGCAGAACGTCCAGTACCACTGGATCCGGATCGAGGACGTCCCGGAGATCTGGCGGCGCCTCGAAGCGGTCGGGCTCTCCACCACCGAGGCATGTGGTGACACGCCCCGCGTGATCCTCGGTTCGCCGGTCGCCGGGATCGCCGAGGACGAGATCATCGACGGCACGCCCGCCATCGAGGAGATCTACCGCCGTATCGTCGGCAACCCCGACTTCTCGAACCTGCCGCGCAAGTTCAAGTCGGCGATCTCCGGATCGCCGTCGCTGGATGTGGCCCACGAGATCAACGACATCGCGTTCGTCGGGGTGGACCACCCCGAGCACGGACCCGGCTTCGACGTGTGGGTCGGCGGCGGGCTCTCCACCAACCCCAAGATCGGCCAGCGGCTCGGCGCCTGGGTGCCGATCGACGAGGTCCCCGACGTCTACACCGGGGTCATCTCGATCTTCCGTGACTACGGCTACCGCCGGCTGCGCACCCGCGCCCGGCTGAAGTTCCTGCTCGCCGACTGGGGCGCGGAGAAGTTCCGCCGGATCCTGGAGGACGAGTACCTGGAGCGGAAGCTGATCGACGGGCCCGCCCCCGAGCAGCCGCTCCAGCGGTGGCGCGACCACGTCGGTGTGCACCGCCAGCGTGACGGCCGTTTCTACGTCGGGTTCGCGCCGCGCGTCGGCCGGGTGGACGGTGTGAAGCTGGCGGAGATCGCCGCGCTGGCCGAGGCGCACGGGTCGGGCCGGCTCCGTACCACCGCCGAGCAGAAGATGATCGTCCTCGATGTGACCGAGGACCGGGTCGACTCCCTGGTCGCCGGTCTGGAGGCGCTGGACCTGCGGGTCAAGCCCTCGCCGTTCCGGCGCGGCACGATGGCCTGCACCGGCATCGAGTTCTGCAAGCTGGCCATCGTCGAGACCAAGGAGCGCGGCGCCACGCTCATCGACGAGCTGGAGCGCCGTATCCCGGACTTCGACGAGCCGATCACCATCAACATCAACGGCTGCCCCAACGCCTGCGCCCGTATCCAGACCGCGGACATCGGTCTCAAGGGCCAGCTCATGCTGGACCAGGACGGCAACCAGGTCGAGGGCTTCCAGGTGCACCTGGGCGGCGCGCTGGGCCTGGAGGCCGGGTTCGGCCGCAAGGTCCGGGGGCTGAAGGTCACCTCGCAGGAGCTGCCCGACTACGTCGAGCGGGTCCTCGGGCGCTTCGAGAAGGAGCGCGAGGACGGCGAGCGCTTCGCCACCTGGGCCGCCAGGGCCAGCGAGGAGGCCCTGTCATGAGCGAGCGCGCGGCGCCCTTCTACTGCCCCTACTGCGGCGACGAGGACCTGCGCCCCAACGAACAGGGTCACGGCGCCTGGGAATGCGGAGCATGCAATCGAGCCTTCCAGTTGAAGTTCCTCGGGCTGCTCGGGCGTGGCGTTCGGATCCGGCCGGATCAGGGAGCGGGGTCTGGTGTCGTGGATCGCAAGGCGGAGGAGGGAGGCGACGCGGAGCGTCGTCGACCGACGACAACGCCGCGAGGCGCGGCACCAGGGCACGCGAGCCCGGCCGGATCCGAACGCCAGGCCCTTGCGCGAGGACTCCAGCGGAGTGACGGAGGGGAAGAGACATGACGGCACTGATGGAGACCGACGATCCCAGGGCCTTCGCCGAAGAGGCGGGGCGTGCCCTGGAGAACGCGTCGGCCCTGGAGATCCTGACCTGGGCGACGGACACCTTCGGCGCCCGGTTCTGCGTGACCTCCTCGATGGAGGACGCGGTGGTCGCCCACCTCGCCGCCCGGGTACGGCCCGGCGTGGACGTGGTCTTCCTGGACACCGGCTACCACTTCCCCGAGACCATCGGGACGCGGGACGCGGTGGACGCCGTGATGGACGTGAACGTCATCACGCTCACCCCGCGGCAGAGCGTCGCGGAGCAGGACGCCGAGTACGGACCGAAGCTGCACGACCGCGACCCGGACCTGTGCTGCGCGCTGCGCAAGGTCGCCCCGCTCGAAGAGGGTCTGACCGGATACGACGCGTGGGCCACCGGGCTGCGCCGTGACGAGTCCGCGACCCGCGCGCACACCCCGGTCGTCGGCTGGGACGAGAAGCGCCGCAAGGTGAAGATCTCGCCGATCGCGCGCTGGACGCAGGACGACGTGGACGCGTACGTCGAGGAGCACGGTGTGCTCACCAACCCCCTGCTGATGGACGGGTACGCCTCCGTCGGCTGCGGCCCGTGCACCCGCCGGGTCCTGGCGGGCGAGGACGCGCGCGCCGGCCGCTGGGCGGGCCGGTCCAAGACCGAATGCGGGCTGCACTGATGCCGGTCCGCCAGGAAGACGACGTCCGTCGGGAACACGATGTCCGTCAGGAAGACGATGTCCGCCGGGAACACGATGTCCGTCAGGAAGACGATGTCCGCCGGGAACATGATGGGGAGAAACGGTTGAGCGCGACGGAGCAGGGCGCCACGGTCTGGCTCACCGGCCTGCCGAGCGCCGGCAAGACCACCATCGCGACGGCGCTGGCCGAGCGGCTGCGCGGCGAGGGCCACCGGGTGGAGGTCCTCGACGGTGACGAGATCCGGGAGTTCCTCTCCGCGGGCCTCGGCTTCAGCCGCGCGGACCGGCACACCAACGTGCAGCGCATCGGCTTCGTCGCCGAACTGCTCGCCGCGAACGGCGTCAAGGCGCTGGTCCCGGTGATCGCGCCGTACGCGGACAGCCGGGAGGCGGTACGGGGGCGCCACCGCGCCGAGGGCACCGGGTATCTGGAGGTGCACGTGGCCACCCCGGTCGAGGTGTGCTCCGTACGCGATGTGAAGGGCCTGTACGCCAAGCAGGCGGCCGGCGAGCTGACCGGGCTGACCGGGGTGGACGACCCCTACGAGGCCCCCGAGGCGCCGGACCTGCGGATCGAGTCGCACACCCAGTCCGTCGAGGAGTCCGCCGCCGCGCTCCACGCTCTGCTCACCGAGAGGGGTCTCGCGTGACCACCACCGTCGCAGCCGTCACCGAGGGCACGGACGCCCCGTACGCGCTGAGCCACCTGGACTCCCTGGAGTCCGAGGCGGTCCACATCTTCCGCGAGGTCGCGGGCGAGTTCGAGCGGCCGGTGATCCTCTTCTCCGGCGGCAAGGACTCCATCGTCATGCTGCACCTGGCGCTGAAGGCGTTCGCGCCGGCGGCGGTGCCGTTCTCGCTGCTGCACGTCGACACCGGGCACAACTTCCCCGAGGTCCTCGACTACCGCGACCGCGCCGTGGCCCGCCACGGGCTGCGGCTGCACGTCGCCTCCGTACAGGAGTACATCGACGCCGGGAAGCTGCGCGAGCGGCCCGACGGCACCCGCAACCCGCTGCAGACCGTGCCGCTCACGGAGAAGATCCAGGCCGAGCGGTTCGACGCGGTCTTCGGCGGCGGGCGGCGCGACGAGGAGAAGGCGCGCGCCAAGGAGCGGGTGTTCTCGCTGCGGGACGAGTTCTCGCAGTGGGACCCGCGCCGCCAGCGCCCCGAACTGTGGCAGCTCTACAACGGCCGGCACGCCCCGGGCGAGCACGTCCGCGTCTTCCCGCTCTCCAACTGGACCGAGCTGGACGTCTGGCAGTACATCGCCCGCGAGGGGATCGAGCTGCCGGAGATCTACTTCGCGCACGAGCGCGAGGTGTTCAGCCGCAGCGGGATGTGGCTGACCGCCGGTGACTGGGGCGGCCCCAAGGAGTCCGAGACCGTCGAGACGCGCCTCGTGCGCTACCGCACGGTCGGCGACATGTCCTGCACCGGCGCCGTCGACTCCGACGCCACCACGCTCGACGCGGTGATCACCGAGATCGCCGCCTCCCGGCTGACCGAGCGCGGCGCGACCCGCGCCGACGACAAGATGTCCGAGGCCGCGATGGAAGACCGCAAACGCGAGGGGTACTTCTAGCCATGCCGAGCACGCACACGCACACCACCGATCCGCTCGGCGGGCCGCTCGCGGCGACCACGCTGCTGCGCTTCGCCACCGCGGGCTCCGTCGACGACGGCAAGTCCACCCTCGTGGGCCGGCTGCTGCACGACTCCAAGTCGGTCCTGACCGACCAGTTGGAGGCCGTCGAGCGGGTCTCGCTCGGCCGCGGCCAGGAGGCGCCCGACCTGGCGCTGCTGACCGACGGGCTGCGCGCCGAGCGCGAGCAGGGCATCACCATCGATGTCGCCTACCGCTACTTCGCCACGCCCCGGCGGCGGTTCATCCTCGCCGACACCCCGGGCCATGTGCAGTACACCCGCAACATGGTGACCGGCGCCTCGACGGCCGAGCTGGCCGTGGTCCTGGTGGACGCCCGCAACGGGGTGGTCGAGCAGACCCGCCGGCACGCCGCGGTGGCGGCGCTGCTGCGCGTCCCGCACGTCGTCCTCGCCGTCAACAAGATGGACCTGGTGGAGTACGCGGAGCCCGTCTTCGCCGAGATCGCCAAGGAGTTCACGGCGTACGCGGCGTCCCTCGGTGTCCCGGAGATCACCGCGATCCCGATCTCGGCGCTGGCCGGGGACAATGTGGTCGAGCCGTCCGCGCACATGGACTGGTACGGCGGCCCGACGGTGCTGGAGCACCTGGAGACCGTCCCGGTCAGCCACGACCTGACCGGCTGCCACGCGCGGCTGCCCGTGCAGTACGTGATCCGGCCGCAGAGCGCCGAGCACCCGGACTACCGGGGGTACGCGGGCCAGATCGCCGCGGGCACCTTCCGGACCGGCGAGGACGTGACCGTCCTGCCGTCGGGCCGTACGTCGAAGATCGCCGGGATCGACCTGCTGGGCGAGGCGGTGGACATCGCCTGGACGCCGCAGTCGGTGACGCTGCTGCTGGAGGACGACATCGACGTCTCGCGCGGCGATCTGATCGTGCCCACCGGCGACGCGCCCGCCACCACGCAGGACATCGAGGCGACCGTCTGCCATGTGGCCGACCAGCCGCTCGGGGTGGGCCAGCGGGTGCTGCTGAAGCACACCACCCGTACGGTCAAGGCGATCGTGAAGGACATCCCGTCCCGGCTGACGCTGGACGACCTCTCCCAGCACCCGGCGCCGGGACAGCTCGTCGCCAATGACATCGGGCGGGTCGTGGTCCGTACGGCCGAGCCGCTGGCGCTGGACTCGTACGCGGACTCGCGGCGTACAGGATCGTTTCTGCTGATCGACCCCGCCGACGGGACGACGCTGAGCGCCGGCATGGCGGGCGAGGCTTTCGCCGACGGCGCCACCGCCGCCGCCGAGAACGCCGCCGCCGCGGCGGCCGACGACGAGGGCTGGGACTTCTGATGGCGGGCGTCACGCACGACGTCTACGCGACGTTCGCGAAGGAGGGCGGCCGGGTGGGCAGCGGCGCCCTCGGCGCGGGGACGGGCGGGGTGGCGCGATGTGCGCGATGACGTACGCGCACCGCTCGCGCGCCCGTATGCCTCACCAGCCGCACCCGTACCACTCGTATCGACGAAGATCTGCCGACCTCCCGGCCGCGCCCCCGTATCCCTCCAGGGCGTGAGCACCGGGCCAACGAGAGGAACCCCTCCCGTGCCTGCCTCCCGCACCGTCACGCGCCGCCGACTGGCCGCCGTCGCCGCACTGCCCCTGCTCGCCGTGGTGCTCTCCGCGTGCGGTTACGGCTCCGAGGCCGACTCCTCGTCCGAGGCGTCGGGACCCGCGCCCACCGGCAAGGCGCTGTCGGCCGACACCGTGCGCGTCGGCTACTTCCCCAACCTCACGCACGCCACGGCGCTGGTCGGCATCGGGAAGGGCATCCTCCAGAAGGAGCTGGGCGGCACGAAGGTGTCGGCCACGACGTTCAACGCGGGTCCCTCCGAGATCGAGGCGCTCAACGCGCGCTCCATCGACATCGGCTTCATCGGCCCCTCCCCCGCCATCAACGGCTACACCCAGACCGCCGGCAAGGGGCTGCGCATCATCGGCGGCTCCGCCTCGGGCGGGGTGAAGCTCGTCGTCAACCCCAAGAAGATCAAGTCCCTGGCCGACGTCAAGGGCAAGAAGATCGCCACCCCGCAGCTCGGCAACACGCAGGACGTGGCGTTCCTCCACTGGATCTCCGAGCAGGGGTGGAAGGTCGACGCGCAGTCCGGCAAGGGCGATGTCTCCGTCGTCCGTACGGACAACAAGATCACCCCGGACGCCTACAAGTCCGGTGACATCGACGGCGCGTGGGTGCCGGAACCGACCGCCTCCAAGCTGGTCGCCGAGGGCGCCAAGGAGATCCTGGACGAGTCGACGCTCTGGCCGGACAAGCAGTTCGTGATCACCAACATCATCGTGTCGCAGACGTTCCTGAAGGAGCACCCGGACGTCGTCGAGGCGTTCCTGCGCGGCACCGTGAAGACGAACAAGTGGATCAACGCCAACGACGCCCAGGCGAAGGCCGCGGCCAACGAGGCGCTGAAGAATCTCTCCGGCAAGGCGCTGCCCGCCGATGTCCTGGACCCGGCGTGGAAATCCATCAAGATCACCGACGACCCGCTGGCCTCGACGCTCCGGTCGGAGGCCGACCACGCGGTCAAGGCCGGGCTGCTGAAGAAGCCCGACCTGAACGGGATCTACGACGTGAAGCCGCTCAACAAGGTGCTGAAGGCCGAGGGCGAGCCCGAGGTCGCCGACGCGGGCCTCGGCGCCAAGTAGCCCCGTCGTGCTCCGAAATCCCTGCATCCACACCGTTCCCAGGAGGTGACGACCGTGGCATCGACCCTCGCCAAGGCCGCCGAGAGCACCCCGGCGGTGGACCACGCCGCCCGTATCGCGCACGTCTCGAAGTCCTTCGCGACGCCCGCGGGGCAGCAGCTCGTCCTGGACGACATCACGCTCGATGTCGCGCCGGGCGAGTTCGTCACCCTCCTGGGAGCCTCGGGATGCGGTAAGTCCACCCTGCTCAATCTGGTCGCCGGGCTCGACCGGCCGTCCGCCGGGGCGATCGAGACGCCCGGCGGCCGGCCCGCCCTGATGTTCCAGGAGCACGCGCTGTTCCCGTGGCTGACCGCGGGCAAGAACATCGAACTGGCGCTGCGGCTGCGCGGCGTGGCCAAGCAGGAGCGGCGCGGCGAGGCGGAGCGGCTGCTCGGGCTCGTCCGGCTCGACGGGGCGTACGGCAAGCGGGTGCACGAGCTGTCCGGCGGGATGCGCCAGCGTGTCGCACTGGCCCGGGCGCTCGCCCAGGACAGCCAACTGCTGCTGATGGACGAGCCGTTCGCGGCGCTGGACGCCATCACCCGGGATGTGCTGCACGACGAGCTGACCCGGATCTGGCGGGAGACCGACCTGTCGGTGCTGTTCGTCACGCACAACGTCCGTGAGGCGGTACGGCTCGCGCAGCGCGTGGTCCTGCTGTCGTCGCGGCCCGGCCGGGTGGCCCGCGAGTGGCGGGTGGACATCCCGCAGCCGCGCCGTATCGAGGACGCCGCGGTCGCGGAGCTGTCCGTCGAGATCACCGAAGAACTGCGTGGGGAGATCCGCCGCCATGGCCAGCACTGAGACGACGTCCGGACAGGGGACGCCGCGCGACGCGGCGGAGCGGGGCGCGGCGCCGGGCACCGATCTGGCCGGTCTGGGGGCCGGGCTCGACGCGCTGGACACCGTACAGACCCGGCGTACGCCGCTGCGCCAGACCCTGGTCGCGAAGGTGCTGCCGCCGGTGATCGCCGTCGCCGTGGTGCTGGTGGTGTGGCAGGTACTGGTGTGGGCGAAGGTGACCGACAGCTACAAGCTGCCGTCGCCGGGCGCGGTGTGGGGCGAGGTCTCCGACGCGTGGATGCAGGGCACCCTGCTCGGCTACATCTGGACCAGTGTCTCGCGCGGCCTGCTGGGCTTCCTGCTGGCGCTGCTGATCGGCACCCCGCTGGGGCTGCTGGTGGCCCGGGTGAAGTTCGTCCGCGCGGCCATCGGCCCGATCCTCTCCGGGCTCCAGTCGCTGCCGTCGGTGGCCTGGGTGCCGCCGGCCGTGATCTGGCTCGGCCTGAACGACTCGATGATGTACGCGGTGATCCTGCTCGGCGCGGTCCCCTCGATCGCCAACGGGCTGGTCTCCGGCGTGGACCAGGTGCCGCCGCTCTTCCTGCGCGCCGGACGCACGCTCGGCGCGACCGGGCTGCGGGGCACCTGGCACATCGTGATGCCGGCCGCGCTGCCCGGCTATCTGGCCGGGCTCAAGCAGGGCTGGGCGTTCTCGTGGCGTTCGCTGATGGCCGCGGAGATCATCGCCTCGTCGCCGGATCTCGGTGTGGGGCTCGGTCAGTTGCTGGAGAACGGCCGTACGGTCGGCAGCATGCCGATGGTGTTCCTCGCCATCTTCCTCATCCTGATCGTCGGGATCGCCATCGACCTGCTGATCTTCAGCCCGCTGGAGCGGCGCGTGCTGCGCGGGCGCGGCCTGCTGGTGAAGGGCTGATACCGGTGCGAGGACCGGGACGCGCCCTTCTGACGTACCGCGCCGCGCGGCCCGTACTGCTGGTCGTCGCGCACGGCAGCCGCGACCCCCGGCACGCGGCGACCGTGCGCGCCCTGACCCGGCGGCTGCGCGCGCTGCGGCCGGGGCTGCGGGTGGAGGCCGGGTTCCTGGACTTCAACACCCCGTCCGTGGAGAGCGTGCTGGACCGGCTCGCGCGGGAGGACGTACGGGACGTGGTCGCCCAGCCCCTGCTGCTGACCCGTGCCTTCCACGCCAAGTCCGACATCCCGGCGGTGCTGCGCGCGGCGGCGGAGCGCGGCCCGCGCCTGCGGATCCGGCAGGCCGCGGTGCTCGGCCCGTCGCCGCTGCTGGGCGCGGCGCTGGAGCGGCGGCTGTACGAGGCGGGCCTGACGGCCGCCGACAGGAGCTCGACCGGGGTCGTCCTGGCCTCGGCGGGCTCATCGGACCCGGAGGCGATCGCAGTGATCGCTGAAATCGCGCGGGAGTGGCGGCACACCGGTTGGTGCGCCGTGCGGCCTGCGTTCGCCTCCGCATCCCTGCCCCGCACCGCGGACGCGGTCCGCGCGCTGCGCGCGGAGGGCGTCCGGCGGGTGGCGGTGGCCCCGTATGTCATCGCCCCCGGCCGACTGCCCGACCGCATCGCGGCGGGCGCGCGGGAGGCGGGCGCTGACGTGCTGGCCGAGGTGCTGGGCGCGGCGCCGGAGGTGGCCTCGCTGCTCCTGCATCGCTATGACAACGCGGCGGCCCCGGCCAGGGAACTCGTCGGCCACGCGTGAGGCGTGGGCCGTCAGCCGGCCGCGTCGATCAGTGCCGTCAGTTCGGCGACGCTCATCGAGCCCGCCGCGCGGCGCTCCCGCGCGAAGGTGTTGGCTGTCCGCTGAAGCGTGTCGTTGACCGGGGTGGCCACCCCGTGGACCCGGCCCAGCAGGGAGATCTCGCCGTTGAGGTAGTCCGCCTCGATCGTGCCCGTGCCCCGGCTGAGGCTCTGCCAGGACGAGCCGTGGCCGCGCTCGACGCCGGCGGCCGGGTCGAAGGTGATGTGGTCGCCGCGCTTCTCGGCCTGCTCCTCCGGGCCCACGTACGCGATGCCCGCGGCGTCGAGGACGGTCGCGCCCTCCGCCGTGGCGCGCCGCACCAGCTCCCAGGTCTCCTCGCCGATCCCTCCGGTGACGGCCTCGATCGCGTTGGCGAGGTTGGCCAGCAGCTTGGCGTACTTCCAGCGCATCGCGTCCGGCACGACGGGCGCGAGGAGCCTGCCCTTCTCCAGTCCGGCGGCGATCGCGGTGGCCGTCGCGTCCGTACCTGAGGGGTATCGGCCGAGGTGCAGCATGCCGGTGTACGGGGCGCCTCCGGCGCTCACCGCGCCCGGTTCGACATAGGTCGCGGGCAGCCAGACGCACATCGCGTACACGTGCCGGAAGCGCCGCAGGGCGAGCCGTTCGCTCTCCACCCCGTTCTGCGCGCAGACCAGCGGCAGCAGCTCGCCCGCCGTACCACCACCCGCGACGGGCCGGGCCGACCAGGCGTCCAGGGCCGCCGTGCTGTCCTGGGTCTTCACGGAGAGCAGCAGGACGTCGTCCGGGCGCAGTTCGAGCGCCTCGGGTCCGTCGACAACGGGCAGCCGGTGCACCCAGGTGCCGTCCGGTGTGGTGAGCCGCAGGCCGTGTTCGCGCAGCGCCGCGTGGTGCGCGCCCCGGGCGACGAGGACCACGTCCTGGCCGGCCTCCGCCAGCCGGCCGCCCACACTGCCGCCGACCGCTCCCGCCCCGATGATGACGTAACGCATCCCGACCCCCGTTTCCCGACCCCCGTTCAGGTACGACGCCTTCAGCATAGGCGAGCCCGCCGACAGCCCGTGAGCGGCGTCACGTCTGGGTTCGGTGGGCGCGGGTATAACGACCGGACGGTCCTCGCAGGAAGAAGAGGACGGAACGCGACCCGCGAAGGATTCCAGCGTGCGACTTGTGCTTCTCGGCCCGCCCGGCGCGGGCAAAGGCACCCAGGCCGGCCTCCTCGCGGCGAAGTTCGGCGTGCCCCACGTCTCGACCGGCGATCTGTTCCGTACGCACATCGCCCAGGAGACGCCGCTGGGCCTGGAGGCGGACGAGTATCTGCGCGCCGGTGAGCTGGTCCCCGCCGAACTCACCGCCGCGCTGGTGACGGAGCGGCTCGGCGCGGCGGACGCGGCCCGGGGGTTCCTGCTCGACGGCTTCCCCCGCAGTGTGGTCCAGGCGGACGCGCTGACCACGATCCTCGCCGGTCTCGGGAAGCGGCTGGACCGGGTCCTGGAGTTCCGGATCGACGACGAGATCGTCGTACGGAGGCTGCTCGCGCGCGGACGCGCCGACGACACCGAGGGCGTGATCCGGCACCGGCTGCGGATCCACCACGAGCAGACCGACTCCCTGCTCGCCTACTACGCGGGGTGCACGGCCGTGATCGACGCGCTGGGCGAGGTGGAGGACGTCACCCGGCGCGTGCTCGACAGCCTCGGGCAGTAGCCCTTCGCGGCCGGGTCCCCTCAGCCCGCCTTCGGGAACTCCGGCCAGGTGCCGGGGTCCGTGTGGTCGTTCTCCGGGACCTGGGCGTGGGCGTACCAGCCGGCCTTCTCCGCCCAGACGTTCTCGTCACGGCGGCTCACGAACCCGTCGGGCCGCCCCATCGGCCAGGAGTCCGGGACGCCCCAGCCCTTGATCCAGGCGTGCAGCGCCCGCCACCCCGCGCACGGGGTGTCCTTGAGCGATTCGTACACCTTCCCCTTCACCACGCACCAGGGGAAGAAGAGCGCCTCGATCTGGATCACCACCGCCCCGGCCCGGTTGGTCCGGGTACCGCCCGGCAGGTCGGCGAGGGACTTCGACCGGGAGTCGGCCGGGACGAACTGGCAGAAGCCACCGGTGAAGGGGTCCCAGAGGAGATGCGGGGCGACGCCCTTGCCGTCGCCGGAGAAGTACGTCCTGAGGTTCGCGTACGGGACGAGGTCCTGGGGCTCGGCCTCCGTGGCGTTCCTGTCCCAGGTGATGTGGGCGACGGCCTTGGCCGGGCCGCCGTCGGTGGGGGCGTGGTCCCTGATGTCGAGTCTTTCCGCATCG
The DNA here is from genome assembly GCF_044744405.1 of Streptomyces sp. NPDC087310. NCBI lineage: Bacteria > Bacillati > Actinomycetota > Actinomycetes > Kitasatosporales > Streptomycetaceae > Streptomyces > Streptomyces sp. NPDC087310. The sequence continues at coordinate 638,402 of NZ_JBIUYF010000002.1, forward strand.
GGCATCCAGAGGTCGGGCATGGTGGCTCCTCGGCGGGGCGGCGGACGGGCAACGGGGACAGCGTGGCGGACGCCGGGGTGCGGGCGGGGCGGAAGCGGGGCCGCTCCACCTGATCGGGTGAGGGGCCGCCCCGGGCCCGGCCTCTCCCCGGCCTGCCCCGGCCTCCCCCGGCCTCACGGGGCGGTGCGGGCGGCTGTGTGGCAGGCGTAACCCTTCGCACGCGTCCGGCGTGACCTCCGGGTAACGGGCCCTTCGTACGGTCGGGGCCGTACGCTCCCGGACCCCCGGAAGCCCGGAACCCCGGACCCCGCGTCCACGAAAGAGGCCGCCCGTGACCGCAGCGCATCACCAGGACGGCGCCACCGCCACCACCACCCAGGTGCGGACCGTCTGCTCGTACTGCGGTGTCGGCTGCGGAATCCTCCTCGACGTCGGCGCGGGTCCCGACGGCCGCAGGACCGTACTGAAGGCGTCCGGCGACCCGTCCCACCCGGCCAACCGGGGCCGGCTCTGCACGAAGGGCGCGACCTCCGCCGATCTGCTCACCGCCCCCGGGCGGCTGACCACCGCGCTGGTACGGGCGGAGCGCGGCGACGAGCCCGTACCGTCCCCGACGGACACGGCGGTCAAGGAGACGGCGCGGCGGCTGCGCGCGATCCTCGACGAGCACGGCCCGGACGCGATCGCCCTCTACGTGTCGGGGCAGATGACCCTGGAGGCGCAGTACCTCGCCAACAAGCTGGCGAAGGGCTTCCTCCGTACCAACCGGATCGAGTCCAACTCCCGGCTGTGCATGGCGAGCGCGGGCAGCGGCTACAAGCTGTCGCTGGGCGCCGACGGCCCGCCCGGGTCGTACGAGGACTTCGAGCACGCGGACGTCTTCCTCGTCACCGGCTCGAACATGGCCGACTGCCATCCGATTCTCTTCCTGCGGCTCATGGAGCGGGTCAGGGCGGGCGCGAAGCTGATCGTGGTCGACCCGCGGCGCGGGGCCACCGCCGCCAAGGCCGATCTCTTCCTCCAGATCCGGCCGGGCACGGATCTCGCCCTGCTCAACGGGCTTCTGCACCTCCTCGTCGAGAACGGCCGCACCGACCCGCAGTTCATCGCCGAGCACACCGAGGGGTGGGAGGAGATGCCCGCGTTCCTCGCGGAGTACCCGCCCGAGAAGGTCGCGGAGATCACCGGCATCCCCGAGGCGGACATCCGGCGCGCCGCCGAGTGGATCGGGGACGCGGGCGAGTGGATGAGCTGCTGGACGATGGGGCTCAACCAGTCCACGCACGGCACCTGGAACACCAACGCGCTGGTCAATCTGCATCTCGCGACCGGGGCGATCTGCCGCCCCGGCAGCGGCCCGTTCTCCCTGACGGGCCAGCCCAACGCCATGGGCGGGCGCGAGATGGGGTACATGGGCCCGGGGCTGCCGGGCCAGCGGTCGGTGCTGGTGGAGGGGGAACGGGCCTTCGTCGAGGAGCTGTGGGGCGTCGAGCCGGGGACCGTACGGGCCGACGGCTTCGGCGAGGGCACGGTGGACCTGTTCCGGCGGATGGCCGACGGGGAGGTGAAGGCGTGCTGGATCATCTGCACCAACCCCGTCGCTTCGGTGGCCAACCGCAGAACGGTCATCGAGGGGCTCGAACGGGCCGAGTTCGTCGTCACGCAGGACGTCTTCGCCGAGACCGAGACCAACGCGTACGCGGATGTCGCCCTGCCCGCCGCCCTGTGGGCCGAGTCCGAGGGCGTCCAGGTCAACTCGGAACGCACCCTCACCCTGAGCCGGCAGGCCGTGGATCCCCCGGGCGAGGCGTGGCCGGACTGGCGGATCATCGCCCGGATCGCCTGCGAGATGGGGTACGAGGACGCCTTCGGCTACAGCGACGCCGAGGAGATATTCGAGGAGATCAAGCGCGCCTGGAACCCGAAGACCGGCTACGACCTGCGCGGGGTGAGCTACGCACGGCTGCGCCGTACCCCCGTGCAGTGGCCCAGCGCCGCCGCCGAGGGCCCCGACCGCAACCCGGTCCGCTACCTCAACGACGGCGTCAGCCAGACCCTGGCCGAGCGACCCGACGGCGGCAGGCCACGGCTCGTCTTCCCCACGGCGTCCGGCCGGGCGGTGTTCCACGCGCGCCCGCACCTGCCCGCGGCGGAACTGCCGGACGACGACTTCCCGTACGTCCTGAACACGGGCCGGCTCCCGCACCAGTGGCACACGCTCACCAAGACGGGCAAGATCGCCAAGCTCAACAAGCTCAACCCCGGGCCCTTCGTGGAGATCCATCCGGACGACGCGCGGGAACTGGGCATCGCGGAGGGCGACCCGGTGGAGGTGGCCTCGCGGCGGGGCCGGGCGGTGCTGCCCGCGGTGGTGACCGAGCGGGTACGGCCCGGGGGCTGCTTCGCGCCCTTCCACTGGAACGACCTGTTCGGGGAGTACACCTGCGTCAACGCGGTCACCAGCGACGCGGTCGACCCGATCTCCTTCCAGCCGGAGTTCAAGGTGTGCGCGGTGTCGCTGACGCGGCTCGCCACCGCACCCGCCACGCCTCCCGTGGCGGAGACGCCGGCCGCAACTGACCGTCCCGGTCACGGGTCGGTGGCCGCGCTGGCGGGGGTGTTCGGGGCGGATCTCGCGCCACCGGCGCTGACCGAGGAGGAGCGCCGCTACCTGGCGGGGTTCCTCACCGGGCTGGGCGCCGCGGAGGCGGGTACGGCGACGGGGACGGGTGCGGAGGCGGGTACGGGGACGGGCGCGGAGGCGGGTACGGGGACGGGCGCGGAGGCGGGTACGGGGACGGGTGCGGAGGCGGGTGCGGAGGCGGGTACGGGGACGGGCGCGGGGACGGATGGAGGTGGCGCGGGGTCCGCCGTCGCCACGCCGGTGCTGCCGGACGGTGCGCCGTTCGCCCCGGCGCACGCCCTGTGGGTCAACGGCGTCCTCGCCGGCATGTACTCCCGTACCACCGCGCCCTCGGTCACCGGAACGCCGCCCGGCGCCTCCCCCGCCGCCGCGCCCGGACGCGAGGTCGTCGTCCTGTGGGCCTCGCAGACCGGCACCGCCGAGGAGGCCGCCGCCCTGGTGGCGCGGAGGCTGGCCGAGGACGGACACGCGGCGCGGCTGCTCGACATGGACGACGACGCGGCGCCGGACGCGGTCGGGCGCGGCGCGGATCTGCTGGTGGTGACCAGTACGTTCGGCGACGGCGACGCCCCGGACAACGGCTCCCGGTTCTGGGCGGCCCTCAGCGCGTCCGACGCGCGGCGGCTGGACGGCGTACGGTACGCGGTGCTCGCCCTCGGGGACTCCTCGTACGACGACTTCTGCGGCCACGGCCGCCGGCTCGACGCGCGCCTCGACGAACTGGGCGCCGTCCGCCTGGTGCCCCGTACCGACTGCGAACCGGAGTACGAACAGCCCGCCGGGCAGTGGCTCGACCTGGTACGCGCGGCGCTGCGTACGGAGCCGGGCGCCGGGCCGGGCGCGGGCGCGGCGGCCGAGGCGGCCGGGGGGACACCGCCCGTACCCGCGACACCGACACCGACACCGCCCGCGCCGGGTGTCCGTCCCGCCAAGGCCGCGCCCGTCACCGCCCGGCTGACCGGGAACCGGCTGCTCGGCCTCCCCGGCGCCGCCAAGGAGGTGCGCGAGTTCACCTTCGACACCGGCGACAGCCCCGTCCCGCTTGTCTACGAGGCGGGCGACGCGCTCGGCGTGCAGCCCCGCAACTGCCCCGATCTCGTCGCCGAATGGCTCGCCGTCACCGGTCTCGACGCCGCCGCGCCCGTCGACCTGACGGGCCTCGGCGAGGTGGCCCTCGGCGACGCGCTGCACCGCCATCTCGACATCGCCGCGATCACCCCCGCGCTGCTGCGCCTCGTCGCGGAACGCACCCACGACCGCACCCTCAGGAAGCTGCTGCGGCCGGACAACAAGGGCGAGCTGGCCCAGTGGACGTGGGGCCGTCAGTGCGTCGACATCATGGCCGAGTACCCGGTACGGGCCACGGCGGCGGAGTGGGCGGACACCCTCCAACGGCTGCGCCCGCGCCTCTACTCCATATCGTCCAGCCCGCTGACCGACCCCGCGCTCGTCCGGCTGACGGTCTCCGTGGTCCGGTACGACAACCGCCACGGCCGGCCGCGCAAGGGCGTCGCGTCGGCCTTCCTCGCGGACGCCGCGCCCGGCAGCCCCGTCCCGGTCCATGTGCGGCGCTCCCCGCACTTCCGGCCGCCGGCCGACCCCGCGACCCCTATGGTGATGGTCGGCCCCGGCACCGGTGTCGCCCCCTTCCTCGGCTTCCTCCAGGACCGGCGCGCCCGCGGCCACCAGGCCCCGAACTGGCTCTTCTTCGGCGAGCAGCGGCGCGCCACCGACTTCTACCACCAGGACGAACTGGCGGAGCTGCGCCGCGACGCCACCCTGACCCGGCTGGACACCGCCTTCTCCCGCGATCAGCGGGCCAAGGTCTACGTCCAGGACCGGATGCGCGAGCACGGCGGCCGGCTCTGGTCCTGGCTCCAGGACGGCGCCCACTTCTACGTGTGCGGCGACGCCTCCCGGATGGCCAGGGACGTCGACCGCGCGCTGCGCGAACTCGCCATGGCCCACGGGGGTCTGGACGCTGAGGGGGCCGCCGCGTACGTCAAGCGGCTCGCCGCCGAGAAGCGGTACGTCCGCGACGTCTACTGAGCCCGCGCCGGCCGCCGGTCGCCGGTCCCACCGGTCCCGCCGGTTAGTAGGCGGCGGTGCCCAGCCGGAGCAGGGGCAGTACGTGGTTCCGTACGGCCGGGGCGAGCAGCAGGTCCTCCTCCGTACCGGTCGTCCACCGCAGGTCGGCCAGTTCGGCGGCGGCGCGGGGGGTCCCGCCGACCCGCGCCTCGAAGACCGTCATCCGCATGGGCACCCCCTCCAGCGCCGCGACCGCCTCCACCTCGACCAGGAAGCGCGGCTCCTCGGGCACGACGCCCAACTCCTCGTCCAGCTCCCGTATCAGCGCGCCCGCCAGGCTCTCTCCCGGATCGGGTTTGCCGCCGGGCAGGTAGAAGACCTCCGGGGCCGCCCTCTTGCTGACGACCAAGAGCCGTCCCTGTCTGACGATCGCCGCGGCCACCACGATCAGGGGTTCCTGTGCTGTCATGAACGCCAGTCTCGCAGTCGGATACCGTCCGGGAATGACGGAACGGACAGACCGACAGGCGAAGCGGGAACCGGTCGCGGAGACCTTCGTGCTGGGCGGCGGACTCCCCGTACGGCGGCTGGGGTTCGGTACGGCGCAGCTCACCGGCCCCGGCTACTGGGGCCCGCGCGGCGAGCGGGCGGACGCCGTCGCCGTCCTGCGGCGCGCCGTCGAACGCGGGGTGACCCTGATCGACACGGCGGACAACTACGGGCCGGGGCTCGCGGAGGAGCTGGTCGCCGAGGCGCTGGCACCGTATCCGGCCGGGCTGACCGTGGCGACCAAGGGCGGTGTGGTGCGCACGAGCGACAGCGCCTGGCACGTCGACGGCCGCCCGGAGCGGCTGCGGGCGATGTGCGAGGCGAGCCTGCGCCGGCTGCGTACGGAGACGATCGGCCTGTACCAGCTCCACCGGCTGGATCCGGCGGTGCCGATGGAGGAGCAGCTAGGGGCCCTGGACGAGCTGCGGCGGGAGGGCAAGATCCGCTGCGTCGGCCTGGACACCGTCACCGCCGAGCAGCTCGACCGGGCGCTCTCCCTGACCGGGATCGCCTCGGTGCAGAACCGCTTCAACCTCCTGGACCGCGCGTCGGCGGCGGTGCTGGAGCTCTGCGAGACACACGGGCTCGCGTTCCTGCCGTGGTTCCCGCTGGCCAACGGCGCGTTGACGGGTGTGGCGGCATCGGCGCTCGACTCCGTGGCCGGGCGGCACGGCGCCACACGCGGGCAGATCGCCCTGGCCTGGCTGCTGCACCGCTCCCCCGTGCTCTGCCCGACCCCGGGCACCGGTTCGCCCGCCCATCTCGACGAGAACCTGGGCGCCGCGGAGATCCGGCTGTCCGCCGAGGACCTGCGCGACCTGGACGCGCTCGCCCCGCTCGATCCCGTCGGCTGACGGAGTACCCGGTCAGGCGGTCACCTTGGCCAGGAACGCGGCGACGTTCCCGACGGTCCGGTGGATCCGCTCCTCCAGGGTGAGCGACTCGGGGAGGCGGGAGCCGATGCCCGCGTCCTTCTTTCCCCGTACGTACAGCGAGCAGGCGAGGTCGCCGCACATGTATGTGCCCACCGTGTTGCCCTGCTGTCCGGCCTTCCCCGCCTTGGGCGCGACCATCAGACAGACGCCACCGGTGTGCAGGGTCAGGCATATCGAGCACATGCTGCGCCGCGTCTGCCAGGAGGCGGGGCTGGGCGAGCGCAGCGCGAGGGCCCGGGGACGGCCGTCCAGCTCGGCGACGAGGTAGGCGCGGTCGGGGGCCTGCGGGTCCCGCCAGCCCAGGTAGTCCAGGTCGTCCCAGGGCCGGTCGGCCAGGTCGCGCGGCACGGAGAGGCGCTTGGCCTGGCCCTTGGTGCAGTTCACGAACGCGGCACGGATCTCTTGCTCGGTCAGCGGCTTCATACACCGTAAGCTAATTTGCCTAAGCCCTATAGGCAAATACATAATCGGTTCAGGCCGATGAAGGGATGGCTATGGCACGCGCGGGACTGACCACGGAGCGCCTGGTCCGGGCGGGGGCGGAGCTGGCGGACGAGGTCGGCTTCGACCAGGTGACCGTCTCGGCGCTCGCCCGGCAGTTCGACGTCAAGGTCGCGAGCCTGTACTCGCACCTGAAGAACTCCCACGACCTCAGGACGAGGATCGCCCTGCTCGCCCTGGAGGAGCTGGCCGACCGGGGCGCCGCCGCCCTGGCCGGGCGGGCCGGCAAGGACGCCCTGGCCGCCTTCGCCAACGTCTACCGCGACTACGCCCGGGAGCACCCCGGCCGCTACGCCGCCGCCCAGTTCCGGCTCGACCCGGAGACGGCCGCGGCCAGCGCCGGGGGCAGACACGCGCGGATGACGCGGGCGATCCTGCGCGGCTACGACCTGACGGAGCCGGACGAGACCCACGCCGTACGGATGCTGGGCAGCGTCTTCCACGGCTACGTCAGCCTGGAGCTGGCGGGCGGCTTCAGCCACAGCGCCCCCGACTCCCAGGAGTCGTGGTCCTGGACCCTCGACCGCCTCGACGCCCTGCTGCGGGGCTGGTCCGCGCCCTGAACGCGCGCCTCCCGCCCGCCCCGCCGACCGCCCCTCCCTCCGACCACCCGACCGTCCGGCCTCACGCGGGCCCACCGACCAACAGGCTGAGACCATGAGCACCCGGAACCACTGGACCACCACCCCCGTCACCGCGGAGCTGCTGCGTGGCGCCCTCGAAGTGGAGCGCACCGAGCACGGCGTGCTGCCGCACCGGCTGCCCGCCCGGGCCCGCGCCCAGTACACCGACGGGCAGCTCGCCATGGCCGAGTCCCAGCCCTCCGGGGTGCGGCTCGCCTTCCGTACCCGGGCCACCGCCCTGGAGCTGGACACGCTGCCCACCAAGCGGTCCTACATCGGCGCCCCGCCCCGCCCGGACGGCGTGTACGACCTGCTCGTCGACGGCCGTCTCGCGGGCCAGGCCGGTGTGACCGGCGGCAACACCCTGACCATCGACATGACCGCCGGGTCGATGGAGGTCACGCCGGGGCCGGTCGGCACCCTCCGCTTCGGCGATCTGCCCGAGGGCGTCAAGGAGATCGAGATCTGGCTGCCGCACAACGAGACCACCGAACTGGTCGCCCTGCGCACCGACGCCCCGGTCGAGCCCGCGCCCGATCCGGGCCGCGCGGTGTGGCTGCACCACGGCAGTTCGATCAGCCACGGCTCCGACGCCGCGAGCCCCACCACCACCTGGCCGGCTCTGGCCGCCTCCCTCGCCGGTGTGGAGCTGATCAATCTGGGCCTGGCCGGCAGCGCCCTGCTCGACCCGTTCACCGCCCGCACACTGCGGGACACCCCCGCCGACCTGATCAGCGTCAAGATCGGCATCAACGTGGTCAACGCCGACCTGATGCGGCTGCGCGCCTTCACCCCCGCCGTCCACGGCTTCCTCGACACCATCCGCGAGGGCCACCCCACCACCCCGCTGCTGGTCGTCTCGCCCATCCTCTGCCCCATCCACGAGGACACCCCCGGCCCCAGCGCCCCGGACTTCTCCGGCCTCGGCGAGGGGCGCGTGCGGTTCCGGGCCACGGGCGATCCCGCTGAGCGCGCACAGGGGAAGCTGACCCTGGGGGTCATCCGGGAGGAGCTGGCGCGGATCGTGGCGCGGCGGGCGGCCGAGGACCCGAACCTGCACCACCTCGACGGTCGTGCCCTCTACGGTGAGGCCGACTCCGCCGAACTGCCGCTGCCCGACGCCCTCCACCCGGACGCCGCCACCCACCGCCGGATGGGCGAACGCTTCGCCGAACTGGCCTTCGCCACCGGCGGCCCGTTCCACGCGAGTTGCTAGCAGCCGTACGGCGTGCCCTGGTGGAAGTGGAGCAGCCAGGTGTCGCCGGTGAGCCGCCACAGCGAACTGCGGTGGGCCCGGCGGCCGTCCGTCTCGGTGTCGTAGGTGAGGTGCACCACGTCGGGGGCGAGCTGTACGCCCCGCATCTTGGAGGTGGTGATCGGCCGGGGCGCGGGCCCGCCGGGCGCCGTGAGCGCGGCGATGATCGCGTCACGGGTCCATTCCCGGCCCGAGGAGCCGAACTCCCGGAACTCCGGGTGCAGCAGTTCCGCGAGGAGCGCCGGGGAGGCGCGGACGGCCGGGTCGAGGAGGCGCAGTTCGGCGCGGATGGCCGCGGCGATCGCGGAGGTGCGGTCAGTCACGGGTCAGTTCCAGCAGGCGGGTCAGTTCCAGCAGTTTGACGACGGTGTTCCAGTTACGGCTGGTGGCCGTGGTGCCCCGGAACAGGGCGGGCCTGCCGAGCGCGTCGCCGAGCTTGGAGCGGCCGAGCCCGTCGGGCGCGTACAGATAGAGGGCCCGGTCGCCGAGCCGGAACTCCTCCGGGAGGTACGCGGCCGGGTCGAGCGACGCGAGCCGTTCGGGGCCCACCCGCTCGGAGAAGCAGATGAGATGGAGCTGCCTGCCCTCCAGGGCGTCGGCCGGGAAGGGACAGGCGTCGGCCACGGCCCGCAGGTACGCGGCGTTCCGTACGAGGCAGTCGACGGTGAAGCCGAAGCGCTCCTCGATGGCGTGCTCCAGCGCGGCGGCGAGGGCCTGCTCGTCGTCGGACGCGCTCGTGAAGACGGCGTTGCCGCTCTGGAGGTACGTACGGACCTGCCCGTGGCCCAGCCCGGTGAGCAGCGCCCGGAGGTCCGCCATGGGGACCTTCCGGTGGCCGCCGACATTGATTCCGCGCAGGAGCGCCACGTAGGTCGTGATCATGTGCCCACGATAGGGCGGGGTTCGGTGTCCGGGGCACCCGGCGTGCCCCGGACACCGATCCCCGTGCGGTCATCGTGCCGCGTCCGCTGCGAGCGCGGCCTCGATGAGGTCCGCGGCCTGCCGGGTGCCGCCCTCCGCCGCCATCCCGGCCTGGATCCCGGTGAGCCTGCGGGCCACCTCCGGGTCGGAGGTCAGGGCGAGGACGGCCTCGCGCAGCGCCTCGGGGGTGGCCTCCGCCGTGTCGATCCGGCGTGCGACGCCGAGGCCGACCATGATGTCGGCGTTGCCGAACTGGTCGACGGCCTGCGGTACGGCGACCATCGGGGTGGCCGTGGCCATACCCTCCTGGCTGCCGCCCGCGCCCGCGTGGGTGATGAACGCGTCGGCCTGCCGGAGGACGGAGAGCTGCGGCACCCAGTCCCGTACCTCGATGTTGGCCGGGATCTCGCCCAGCTCCGACACCTCGACGTTCTTGCCGATCTGGAGCACGACGTGCCAGCCCGGATCTCCGCCGAACGCCTCGACGCACGCCCGGTAGAACGCGGGCTGCTTGGTGAAGGACGAGCCGAGCGAGACGAGCAGGACCTTCTCCGCCCCGGCGGGGCGGTGCCACTCCCCCTGGTCGGCGCGGTCGCCCTGGCAGGCGCCGACGAAGGTGAAGACGGACTCGTCCACCTCGTCGGCCCGGTGCTGGAGGGCCTTGGGGATCAGGACGAGGGAGCGGCCAGGTTCGGCGGCGAGCCGGTCGGGGTCGGTGTGGTCCATGTGCTGGTCGACGAGCCACTGGGCGAACCGTGCCCGGTACGCCCTGCCGCGCTCCGACTTCTCCAGCTCCGCGATCATCGGCTCCGCGACCTCCTCGCGGTAGCCGTTCCAGGCGACCATGTGCGTGGAGATCTGGAAGAACGGCACACCCCAGCGGTGGGCGAGGACGGGTGCCGGGTACGAGGTGGTGTCGCCGAGGACGAGGTCGGGGCGGTCGTCCTCGAAGGCGTCGACGAGCTGGGGCAGTGCCTGGATCGCGTCGTCGAGGAAGGGCTCCAGGTTGTCGATCAGTTCCGTGCCCCACTCCTCGGGGTCGTCCTCGGGGGTGGGCAGGACGGAGCTGTAGATCACCGGCGTGGCGCCGGTCGCCGCGACCTTCTCCACGAAGTTCCGGGGGATCGCGTAGCTGACGCGGTGGCCCCGGTCGACGAGTTCCCTGATGACGTCGAGGCTCGGGTTCACATGCCCGTGGGCGGCGATGGAGAACATGGCGATGTGGGCGGGCTTGGCTGCGGTCATGCCCACAACGTAAACAAGACGATACGTCTCGTGCAACTTCTTTAGGCGGCCCCGGCTGTCTACCGCTGATAGCGGGCCAGAACCCGGTTACCGTCTCTGACCAGGCGTTTCTCCAGTTCCGCGCGGTCGATCGCGCCGCTGTAGTACTCCTGGAGCGCCGGGGTCGCCACCTTGTCCTTCCACTCCGGATAGCCGCGTACGGACTGGGCGGGGGCCGGGCGCAGTCCGCGCGCGAGCGCCGCGCCCGTCGCCCAGCCGTGCTCGGCGGTGTGCAGGGACGGGTCCGCGAGGGCCGCCGTACCGGTGGGCAGCATCCAGTCGCCCTTGGCGAGGCGCACCATGTTCCCGGGGCGCAGCAGGAAGTCGAGGAAGAGCGCCGCCTCCTTCTTGTGCGGGCTGTCCCGGGCGATGGAGAGGGTCTGCGGACTCACCCCCTGCGCGGGCTCGGCGGCCCCTTCCCCGGCCCTGGCCGCCCCGTCCCCGGCGGGGGCGGGCAGCACGGTCCACTCGAAGCCCTCCGGTGCCTGCTGGATGATCTGCTGACGGTACGAGAACCCGAGCGGGACCATCGCGTACTTGCCGCCGAAGAGCCCCGGCAGGGTGTCGGAGCCGCCCATCCCGAGGGTGGCGCCGGACGCGCTCCGGTCCGCCACGACCTGCCGCCGGATCGTGTCGGGGACCACGGCGTCGCCCTCGGTGAACCGGACCGTCACCTTTCCGTCCGTACCCCGGTGGAAGAGCCGGCCGCCGGTGGAGAGGCCGAGGTTGAGCGTCGCGGAGACGGGGTCCTTGAGCGGCCAGGCGACCGCGAACCGCCCCTTCGTCGGCACCTGTCCCTGCCCCTTTCTCATGAAGGTGGTCAGTTCACCGCTGATCCGCCGGAACTCCGGCCAGCTCCAAGGCCGCTCCGCGGTGGGGATCCGGACCCCGGAGGCGTCCAGGATCTTCTTGTCGGCGATCAGGACACGGGGCTCCTGGAGGAAGGGCACGCCGTAGACACCGTCCCCGAAGGTGGCCGTGTCCCAACTGCGGCGCGGGATGTCCCGGGTGAGCCGGTCGGGGAGCAAGGGGCGCAGATCGGCGAGGTGGCCGCCGTAGGCGAAGTCCGCGAGATCGTCGGAGGCGTCGTGGATGAGGTCGGGCGCCTCGCCGCCCTCGAAGGAGGTGAGGAGCTGGTCGTGGACGCTGTCCCAGCTTCCCTGGACGTACTCGACCCGGATGCCGGGATGGGCCGCGTTCCACTCCTTCACCAGCTCCTTGGTGGCGCGGACCGATTCGTCCTGCCAGGCGAGGGACTGGAAGCGCAGGGTGATCCGGCCGTCCCGCGCGCCGTCGGTCCCGCCGCCGGAGCAGCCGCCGAGCAGCAGGGCGAGAACGGCGGCGACGGCCAGGGCCGCGAGCCTCTTCGGCCGGCGCATCAGCTCTTCACCGCCCCGGCCAGCATCCCGCCGGTGATCCGGCGCTGGATGAGGGCGAAGACGAGGAGCGAGGGCAGGGTCGCGAGGAACGCGGCGGCGGCGAGCGGCCCGAGGTCCGCGACGCCCTCCGCCCCGACGAAGTGGGTGAGCACCACCGGCAGGGTCTGTTTCCCGGGCGACTTGAGCAGGACGAGCGCGAAGAAGAACTCGTTCCACGCGGTGATGAACGCGAAGAGCGCCGTGGCGACGATGCCGGGCGCCAGGAGCGGCGCGGTGACGGAGACGAGCGTACGGATCCGGCCCGCGCCGTCCACCGCCGCGGCCTCCTCCAGCTCGGCGGGCAGCGCGCGGACGTACCCGGTGAGCATCCAGAGCGCGAACGGCAGCGACCACACCACGTACACCAGGACCAGGCCGCCCACGGAGTCGACGAGGCGCAGGTTCTTCAGGACGAGGAAGAGCGGGATGATCACCAGGACGAACGGGAACGCCTGGCTGACCACCACCCAGCCGGTGGCCGCCGCCGCGAGCCTGCCGCGCCGGCGGGCCATCACATAGGCCATCGGGGTCGCGACGACGACGGCGATCAGCGCGGCGGCGAGGGCGGCCGTCAGGCTGTTGGCCGCCGCCCGCAGCAGCGGCTGTTCGTCGAACGCCTGGCGGAAGTTGTCGAGCGTCGGGTGGTGCGGGATCCAGGTCGGGTGGAGGCTGCCCAGCTCCCTGGCCGGTTTGAAGGCCGTGGACATCAGCCAGAGGAACGGGAAGGCGAGAAAGACGAGGTAGCACAGGAGCGCGGCGTACTGTCCGGCGCGCACGGAGCCGCTGGTGCGTGTGCTCATGCCTCCGCCCCCTTCGTGAGCCGGCCGACGAGATGCAGCGCGAGGAGTACGGAGACCACGGCGACCATGACGCACCCCATCGCGGCGGCGTAGCCGAACTGGCCGTAGCGGAACGCCTCCTCGTACGCGAAGAGCATCGGCAGCCGGGTGCGGCCGCCGGGGCCGCCGCTGGTCAGCACGTAGACCAGCGCGAACGAGTTGAAGCTCCAGATGAAGTTGAGCGCGGTGATGGCGAGGGCGACCGGCCGGAGCGCCGGCCAGGTGACGGTACGGAAGCGGCGCCAGGCGCCCGCGCCGTCGAGCGCGGCGGCCTCGTGCAGTTCGCGCGGGGTGTTCTGGAGGCCGGCCAGCAGGGCGACGGTGGTCTGCGGCAGGCCCGCCCAGACGCCGACGACGATCACCGCGGGCAGGGCGGTGGAGAGCCCGGTCAGCCAGTCCCGCCCCTCGCCCAGGCCCAGATCGCGCAGCGTCTCGTTGAGGACCCCTGCGTCGGAGTGGTAGACGAGCCGCCACATGACGGCGACGACGACCTCGGGCATGGCCCAGGGGATGATCGCCAGGGACCGGGCCAGCCAGCGCAGCCGCAGGTCCTCGTCGAGGAGCAGGGCGAGGCCGAGTCCGAGCGCGAACTGCGGCACGGTCACCCCGACCGCCCAGAGCAGGCCGATCCCGAAGGAGTCCCAGAAGAGCGTGTCGTGCAGCAGGTCCTGGAAGTTCAGGGCGCCGATCCACCGGGTGGGTTCGGTTCGGCCGGACTGGGCGTCGGTGAAGGCGAGCGTGACGCCGTAGAGCAGGGGGCCGACGCTCAGCACCAGGATCGGCAGCAGCGCGGGCAGCACCAGGAACCAGGCACCGTGGTCCAGCGGCTTCCGGGGCCGCCCGCCCCGGCCCGTCCGGCCGGTACCGGAGCGGCCCTCGCCCCTGCTCTCCCGCTCTGACCGCGTCGTCGCGGTGGCCGATGTCACGGATGCGACTCCTTCGGGTGGGACTGTCAGGGGCCGTCCTGTCCGGCCTCGTCATCGTGGTGACGCCCCCTCGGTACGTCAAGCACGCACACACGCGCGGATGGGAGACTGCGCGGTGGCGCGGGACGCGGTGGACCGCGCGGAGGAACGACCGGAAGTAAGTGAGCCAACGATGGACGAGGCGCGGGCGCGGGAGATTCTGGCCGCGACGGGGCTGCCGCACGACGCGGAGCTGCTGGCCCTGGGCGAGAACGCGGTGTTCGGGACGGCCGGGCTGGTCGTCAAGGTCGGCAGGGACGCGCGGGACCACCCCGAGCTGCTGGAGCGGGCCCGGCGCGAGGTCGCCCTCGCGTCCTGGCTCGCGGAGTCCGGGGTGCCGGCCGTGCGGGCCGCCGAACCCGAGGCGCGCTCCGTGGACGGTCATCCGGTGACGCTCTGGCACCGGCTGCCCGAGGCCGAACGCCCGGCGGGACCGGCCGATCTGGCCGCGCTGCTGCGGCTCGTCCACGCGCTGCCCACCCCCGATCCCTCCGTACTGGCCCTTCCCCGCCGCGAACTGCTCGGCGGTGTGGAGCGCTGGCTGCGGATCGCGGGCGACACGATCGACCCCGCCGACGCCAACTACCTGCGCGGACGCAGGGACGGCTTCGCCGAGGCCGCCGCCACGCTCACCCCGCATCTCCCGGCCGGTCCGATCCACGGCGACGCGCTGCCGCGCAATGTCCATGTCGGCCCGCGGGGGCCCGTCCTGGTCGATCTGGAGACCTTCTCCGCGGACTTCCGCGAACACGACCTGGTGGTCATGGCGCTGTCCCGGGACCGGTACGGGCTGGACCACGAGGCGTACGACAGGTTCACCGCCGTCTACGGCTGGGACGTCCGCGCCTGGTCGGGCTGCCCGGTGCTGCGCGGCGCCCGCGAGACGGCCAGTTGCGCCTGGGTGGCGCAGCACGCCCCGGCCAACCCCAAGGCGCTCGCGGAGTTCCGGCGCCGGGTCGCCTCCCTGCGCGACGACGACCCCGAGGTCCGCTGGTACCCCTTCTGACCAGCCGCCCGCGGTCAGGGCGCCGTCGTCACCACCGGCTCGCGCAGCGGCCACACCGCGTCGACCACCGCGTCGGTGTTCCCCTTCTTCCGCAGGAAGCGCTGGAAGTCCACCGCCCACTCCGCGTACCAGGCGATCTGACGCTCGTGCAGCTCCGGCGGGGTCAGCGCGGCCACCGAGGCGTGCCGCTCGGCTATCGCGGTGGCCACCCGGGCCGCCGCCAGCGCGTCCGCGCCCGCGTCGTGGGCCGCGTCGAGCACCACGCCGTACTCCGCGCAGACCGCCTCCAGATTGCGCTTGCCCCTGCGGTACTTGTCGACGGCCCGGTCGATCGTGTACGGGTCGATCACCGGGCCGACCGGATCGAGCTCCGGCAGCCCGTGGCGCCGCAGCTCGGCGGCGAGCAGCGTCAGGTCGAACGGCGCGTTGTACGCCACAACGGGCACCCCGCGCGCCCAGTAGCCGCGCAGGACCTCCGCGATCTCACCGGCCACCTCGGGCGCGGGGCGCCCCTCCGAGGCCGCCCGCTCGCTGCTGATGCCGTGCACCGCGGACGCCTGGGCGGGGATCCGGATGCCCGGGTCGGCGAGCCAGCTCCGCTCCCGTATCACCTCGCCGCGCCGGACCTCGACGACCGCCGCCGTCACGATCCGGGCCTCCAGCGGCTCCGTACCGGTCGTCTCCAGGTCGAAACCGACCAGTGGTTCCCCGTGCCAAGTCATCGTGTGGCCCTCCTTCGTGGTGCGGTGGCGCGTCCCCCGCTTCCCCCCGTCGGATCTCCCCGCCGGACCTTCACCCTGCCACGGGCCACTGACAACGCCCCGGTTCAGGAGACCGGCCGGGAGTCCGTCCAGACCGACTCGAACTCCTCGCGGTAGGTCTGGAAGAGTCCGGTCTCCGTGTCCTGCCCTGCCCGGACGACCTCACGCCCGCCGCCCCGCAGTACGAGGACCGGGGCCTCCATGCCGCGGGCGCGGCGCAGGTACGACTGGACGACGGCCAGGCCGTCGGAGCCGTCCCCGTCCACGAGGTACGCGGTGAAGCGCGGGGTCTCGTCGAAGACGTGGATCTCGAAGGCGCCCGGGTCGCGCAGCTTGGAGCGCACCCGGCGCATGTGGAGGATGTTCATCTCCACCGAACGGCTCAGTTCCCCCTTGCGCAGCCCCAGCTCGCGCTCGCGGCGTTTGACCGCGCTGCTCGCCGGGTTGAGGAAGACCAGCCGCGTCCGGCAGCCGGACTCGGCGAGCCGGATGAGCCGGCG
Source organism: Streptomyces sp. NPDC087310 (assembly GCF_044744405.1). Taxonomy (NCBI): domain Bacteria; kingdom Bacillati; phylum Actinomycetota; class Actinomycetes; order Kitasatosporales; family Streptomycetaceae; genus Streptomyces; species Streptomyces sp. NPDC087310. The sequence continues at coordinate 654,631 of NZ_JBIUYF010000002.1, forward strand.
TCCGGAGAAGTTCTGGACGAGGAGGTTGAGGCCGATGCCGATGGCGTCGAGCCGCCGGGCGCCGCCGAACAGGTCCTCCGCGGGGAGCTGGCGCTGGAGCCTGACCCGGTCGGAGTGGACGGAGACGACGTCCCCGTACCGGTCGCCGACCAGGTCCTCGACCGCGTCGACGCGCAGCCGCTGCGAGGACGGTATGCCGCTGCCGCCGCCGAGGATCTCCAGCAGCCTGGCGGAGGCCCGCTCCGCCTGGGCGAGGACCGTCTCGGAGAGCGCCCGGTTGCGGGAGACGACGTTCCGCGCGACCTCCAGCTCGTCGAGCGCCAGCTCCACGTCGCGGCGGTCGTCGAAGTACGGCTCGAAGCAGGGCCAGTGCTGCACCATCAGCTCTCTGAGCTGCGGAAGGGTGAGGAAGCTCAGCACGTTGTCGTCGGCCGGGTCGAGGAGATAGCCCTTGCGCCGGGACACCTCCCGTACGGCGACGGCGCGCTGCACCCACTCCTGCCCCGCCGGTCCGGCGGCGGCGACCACCCACTCCTCGCCGTGCACGGGCTCGTAGATGGGCCGCAGGACCGCGGCGACGACCGCGCGCAGCCGCTGCTCCACCAGATTCAGCCAGATGTAGGCCCGCCCGGCCCGCTGTGCGCGCGTACGGACCTCGCTCCAGGCGTCCGCGCCCCAGTCCAGTTCCGCCCCGATCTCCATCGGTCGCGCGAGGGAGACCACTCCGGGCGGGATGTCGCCGGATTCCCCCGCATGACCTGCGTCACCTGGGGGCAGCTCCAGCCCTCCCGAGCTCACCCGCGCACCGCCTTCTCTCCCTTTTCAACGATCAAGGAAGGGTACTCCGCCGACCGGACCAGGTGCAGCAGGATGCACAGGCTCCTTTCTCAACTCCCTTGTTCGTGAGGCTTGTTCCTGGTGGTGACTTCTACCGGAGTGAGATGGTTCATCACGATTGCGCCCGATCTTCGCCGCGCACCGGCGGGGCGGGAGGGGTCCGGTGGGGCCGCTGAGCACCGTGACCGGTCCGGGGGACGGCGCGGTGCACGCGGTTGACCCTCCGGGCAAGAAGCGCCAAGAACGCTGCGGGTTCCTAGGTGGTTGCCCTACTTTCGGGGAAGATCTGGCTCAACAGCCCGCACCACCCGGATCAGAAATGGAAGAGTCCTATCTATGCAGGTCTGGCCGGGACAGACATATCCCCTCGGCGCCACGTACGACGGCGCCGGTACGAACTTCGCGGTCTACTCCGAGGTCGCGCACCGGATCGAGTTGTGCCTGCTGCACGACGACGGATCAGAAACGGCGGTGGAGCTCCGCGAGACCGACGCCTTTGTGCGCCATGCCTATCTGCCCGGCATCATGCCTGGTCAGCGCTACGGCTTCCGGGTCCACGGGCCGTACGAGCCGGAGCGCGGACACCGCTGCAACTCCGCCAAGCTGCTCCTCGACCCGTACGCGCGTGCGATCAGCGGCTCCGTCGAGTGGGGTGAGTCGGTGTACGGCTATCACTTCGGCAAGCCGGACTCGCGCAACGACATGGACTCCGCCCCCCACACGATGTCCTCGGTCGTCGTCAATCCGTACTTCGACTGGGGCGACGACCGCCGTCCGCGGACCGACTACCACCGCACCGTGCTCTACGAGGCCCATGTGAAGGGCCTGACGATGCTCCATCCGGAGCTTCCCGAGGAGCTGCGCGGCACCTACGCCGGGCTCGCCCATCCGGCGGTGATCGAGCACCTGACCGAGCTGGGGGTCACGGCGCTGGAGCTGATGCCGGTGCACCAGTTCGTCAACGACCACCGGCTGGCGGACGCCGGGCTCGCCAATTACTGGGGCTACAACACCATCGGCTTCTTCGCCCCGCACAACGCCTACGCGTCGTGGGGCGACCGGGGCGAACAGGTCCTGGAGTTCAAGCAGGCCGTACGGGCGCTGCACCAGGCCGGGATCGAGGTCATCCTCGACGTCGTCTACAACCACACGGCCGAGGGCAGCCATCTCGGCCCGACGCTCTCCTTCCGCGGCCTGGACAACGCGCAGTACTACCGGCTCTCCGAGGACCAGCGCTACTACACGGACACGACGGGCACCGGGAACTCGCTGCTGATGCGCAGCCCGCACGTCCTTCAGCTCATCATGGACTCGCTGCGGTACTGGGTGACCGAGATGCACGTCGACGGCTTCCGCTTCGACCTCGCGGCGACCCTGGCCCGCCAGTTCCACGAGGTGGACCGGCTGTCGTCGTTCTTCGACCTCGTCCAGCAGGACCCGGTGGTCAGCCAGGTGAAGCTGATCGCCGAGCCGTGGGACGTGGGCGAGGGCGGCTACCAGGTGGGGAACTTCCCGCCGCTGTGGACCGAGTGGAACGGGAAGTACCGCGACACCGTACGGGACCTCTGGCGCGGCGAGCCCAGGACCCTCGCCGAGTTCGCGTCCCGGCTGACCGGTTCGTCCGACCTGTACCAGGACGACGGGCGGCGCCCGCTGGCCTCCATCAACTTCACCACCTGCCACGACGGCTTCACCCTGCACGACCTCGTCTCGTACAACGACAAGCACAACGAGGCCAACGGCGAGTCCAACCGGGACGGCGAGAGCCACAACCGGTCCTGGAACTGCGGGGCGGAGGGCGAGAGCGACGAACCGGAGATCGTGGAGCTGCGCAACCGCCAGATGCGCAACTTCATCGCGACGCTGATGCTCTCGCAGGGCGTGCCGATGCTCAGCCACGGCGACGAGTTCGCCCGTACGCAGGGCGGCAACAACAACGCGTACTGCCAGGACAACGAGGTCTCCTGGGTCCGCTGGCCGGAGCCGGGCGCGGAGACCGACCGGACGATGCTGGCCTTCACCCAGGCGATGGTGTGGCTGCGCCGGGACCATCCGGTCTTCCGGCGCAGGCGCTTCTTCCACGGACGTCCGGTGGAGGGCACGCACGACGACCTGTCGGACATCTCCTGGTTCACCCCTGAGGGTGAGGAGATGACCCAGCAGGACTGGCAGGCGGCGCACGCCAAGGCGATGACGGTCTTCCTCAACGGCCACGCGATCTCGGAGCCGGGGCCGCGCGGGGAGCGGATCTCGGACGACTCGTTCCTGCTGATGTTCAACGCGAGCGCGGAGGAGCTGGAGTTCAGGGTGCCGGTGAACCACGGGCGGCAGTGGCAGGTCATGGTGGACACGGCCCGCCCGGAGGGTGTGGTGCGGGGGCAGGGCGAGAAGGTCGACGGCGGCGAGCGGCTCAAGATGATCGGCCGCAGCATGACGGTGCTGATGCGCCCGGCGTAGGGCCTCGTCGGCGGGAGGGCGTACGCGGCGCGGCCGGCCGGGAAATCCGGTTGCCGCGCCGCCCCGCCGGTGATCCAGTGCCCGGATGGACAAGGAAACCGTACTGAAGGCGTTCGACCGGGACATGCGACTCCATGCGGGAGCCGACGGTTCGCGCGCGTCGCCGGAGCGGGTGGGAAACGTGGTGCGCCGCAGCGGCGGCCCGCACGACTGGAACGGGGTCCTCTGGTCGGACCTGGACGAGAACTCGGCCCCGGCGGCGATCGCGGAGCAGGTGGCGCACTTCACCGGGCTCGGCCTGGAGTCCGAGTGGAAGCTCTACAGCCATGACGCTCCCGCCGGTCTCGGGAGGCTGCTGCTCGCGGCGGGGTTCGTCGCCGAGCCCACAGAGGCGCTCATGGTCGCCGAGGTCAAAGATCTGCTCGACGACGCCGAGCCACCGGAGGGCGTCCGGCTGGTCCCCGTGACCGACGCGGCCGGTGTCGCCCTCATGGCGGACGTGCACGATCAGGCGTTCGGCACGGACGGCAGCCGCATCGCTCAGCAGCTCCTCGGCCAACTCACCGAGTTCCCCGACACGGTCTCCGCGGTCGTCGCCGTGGCGGGCGACGTACCGGTGAGCGCGGCGCGGCTGGAACTGCCACCCGGCAAGCGGTTCGCCGGTCTGTGGGGCGGCGGTACAACGGAGGAGTGGCGCGGCAAGGGCATCTACCGCGCGCTCGTCACCTACCGGGCCCGGATCGCCGCCGCCCGCGGCTACCCCTACCTCCAGGTCGACGCGACGGACATGAGCCGTCCCATTCTGGAGCGCCTCGGTTTCACCGTCCTGAGCACGACCACGCCATACGTTCACACACCATGGGCAACAGGCCCTACGGTGGAGGTGGAACATGAGTCACTCCCATGACACAGAAGTCGAGAAGCGGGGTACGTACGACCGTATGACGCCCACTGCGACCTACCGGCTCCAGCTCCAGCCGGAATTCCCGTTCTCGGCCGCCCGGAGGGCCGTGCCGTATCTCGCCGCGCTCGGGGTCTCGCATCTGCACCTGTCACCGGTGCTGGAGGCCGTGCCGGGTTCCGCGCACGGCTACGACGTGGTCGACCACTCCGCCGTACGGGCCGAGCTGGGCGGCGAGGAGGAGCTGCGGCGCCTGGCCGCCACCGCCCGCGAGCACGGCCTCGGGATCGTGCTGGACATCGTCCCCAACCACATGGCCGCGGCGCCCGTCCACAACCGCGCCCTGTGGGAGGTGCTGCGGGAGGGCCCCGGGTCGCCGTACGCCCGCTGGTTCGACATCGACTGGGCGGCGGGCGACGGCAAGGTGCTGCTGCCGGTGCTGCCGGGCCCGGTCGGCGACGAGCTGGCGGCGGGGGCGCTGCGCGTCGAGGACGGCATGCTCCACCACGGCGAGCAGCGCTTCCCGCTCGCCGCCGGGAGCGAGGAACTGCCGCTGCCCGAGCTGCTCGACGCCCAGCACTACCGGCTCGCGTGGTGGCGGCTGGCCCGCACCGAGCTGAACTACCGCCGGTTCTTCACCATCCCGGAGCTGATCGGGGTACGGGTGGAGGACCCGGAGGTCTTCGCCGCCACCCACGCCAAGATCGTCGAGCTGGTACGGGACGGCGTCGTCGAGGGGCTGCGCGTCGACCACCCGGACGGGCTCGCCGATCCGGAGGAGTATCTGCGCCGGCTGAACGAGGCGACCGGCGGCTGCTGGACGGTGGTGGAGAAGATCCTCGCCGACGACGAGGTGCTGCCCGCCGGCTGGGCCGTCGCGGGCACCACCGGCTACGACGCGCTGCGCCACATCGACGGGGTGTTCACCGACGGGGCGGGCGCCGAGGTCCTGGAGCAGCGCTACCGGGACGTCGCGGGCCCGGCCGGTGACCGGGGCGGCTACTGGAACGGTACGGCCCGGCGCGCGGCCTACAAGGTGGTCTTCCACGAACTGGCCGCCGAGACCGCCTTCCTCGTCCGTACGGCGGGACGCGTCTGCGCCGCCGACCCCGCGCTGCGCGATCACGCGCCCTGGGCGCTGCGCACGGCGATCCGGGAGCTGCTGGTCCGGGTGCCGGTCTACCGCCCGTACACGACGGCGGGCGGGCCCTGCCCGGAGGCGGCCGAGGCCGCGGTCTCCGAGGAGGCGGTCCGGCAGGCGAAGACGGCGTTCGCGGTGGAGCGGGAGGCGACCGTCGTGGACGTGGTGCGGGAGCTGGCGCTCGGCCGGCTCGGTACGGGCGAGGACCAGGCGGTGTTCTGCGCGCGGTTCGCGCAGACCGCGTCCGCGCTGCGCGCCAAGTCGCTGGAGGACACGGCGTTCTACCGGTACGTGCCGCTGATCTCGGCGAACGAGGTGGGCGGCGACCCGGGCAGCCCTGCGGTGAGCCCGGAGCGGTTCCACGCGTACTGCCTGCGCCTCGCGCGCGACTGGCCGTCCACCGGCACCGTACTGACCACGCACGACACCAAGCGCAGCGCGGACGTACGGGCCGGGATCGCGATCCTGGCCGAGTGCCCCGAGCGGTGGGACCAGTTGCTGGAGCAGGTGGCGGGGGTGGCGGCGCCGGACCCGCAGGTGGCGTGGCAGGCGTGGCAGACGGCGGTGGGCTTCACCCCGGCCGTGGACGGGACCCCGCCGGACGGGGCGCGGATGGTGCCCGCGCTGCTGAAGTCGGTACGGGAGGCGGGGCTGCGGACGAGCTGGACGGAGCCGGAGCCGCTGTACGAGCAGGCGGTGGCCGCGTTCGTCGAGGCGGGCCCCGCGGGCCCCGCGCGGCGTACGGTCACGGCGTTCAACCGCGCCCTGGCGCCGTACGTACGGGCGAGCGCGCTGGGCGCGGCGCTGGTGCACCTCACCATGCCGGGGGTGCCCGACCTCTACCAGGGCACGGAGCGCGAGTACCTGGCGCTGGTGGACCCGGACAACCGGCGGCCGTTCAGGACCGGGCCGCCCGACGACCGTACGGTGGTCACGACGGCGGCGCTGCGGCTGCGCCGGGAGCGGCCCGAGGTCTTCGGCGAGTCCGGCACGTACACCCCGCTGCACGCGGTGGGCCCGGCCGCCGCACACGCGCTGGCCTTCGCCCGCACCGGCGCCACGGTCACGGTCGCGACGCGGCTTCCGTACGGTCTGGAGCGGGCCGGCGGCTGGCGTACGACGGAGCTGCCGCTGCCACCGGGACAGTGGCGGGATGTGCTGACGGGGCGTGAGGTGTCGGGGATGGTACGGCTCGCCGAGCTGCTCGACCAGTTCCCGGTGGCCCTGCTGACGACGGACTGAGGGGGACCGGCGGGGCAGCTCTCAGGGTGCTGCCAGGGGGCTGTCACCGATCACGGGGAGTGGTCACGGGGGGGCACGGCCGTGGTCACGGGTGTGGTCACGGCGGGCGATGCCGCGGTGCGCGTCGAGGTGGAGCACCGGCACGGGCGGTTCGCCGCCGGGGCCGCGCCCCGGACCCCCCGGATCGCCTCGGACCACCCCGGATCGCCTCGGCTCAGCCCGGTGCGGCCATCAGGGCGGTGACATAGGCGTCCAGCCGCTCCTCCACGGCTCGCGCCGTCAGCTCCGTCCTCCCTGTCTCCCGCCATGAACGCGCCACCAGCCGCACGTCTTCCGAGAACGCCAGCGCGTCCCGCACCCGCCAGTACAGCCGTTCGCTCGCGGTCGCCGCCAGTACCCCGCCGGCCTCCTCGTACGCCTCAGCGAACCGCGGCCCCCACGCCGGGCCGTGCAGCAGCGCGAGGTTGGTGGAGCAGTGCGCGACATCGAGGTCCGCCGGGCCCCAGGAGGCCGCTGGCCAGTCGACGACGCCGGTGATCCGGGCCCCCGCCGGATCCGGGTGCTCCATGTCGAACAGCACGTTGCCGGGGTGGAAGTCCCGGTGCAGGAACCGCCCCTCATAGGGCGGCGCGGGCTCGCGGATCACGTCGATCGCCGCGGCCCATGCCGCCGCGTCGGCGCCCTGCGGGGTCACGACGGTGTCGGCGGTCGTCCACGCCACGTACTCCGGGGGCCGCACGGCGGGTCGCACCGCGTGGATCGCCACGAGTTGACGGGCCAGCAGGGGGACGCGCGTCGCCACTCCCTCGTCGTCGAGGACCGTCCGGCCCGGCAGGTGGGTCATGAGGAGCGACGGATATTCGCACCGCGCGGCGGTCGGATCGACCGCGACCAGCCCAGGAGCCGGCACGCGGGCCCCACCGGTCCCACTGAACTCACCGGCACCATCAGCCCCATCGACCCCACTGGTCCCGTCGGTCCCCGTGAGCAGGATCAGAGCGCCGGCCTCCCTGTTCAGCCCGTCCTCGGCGTGCTCCACGTCGACGAAGGTCCGCAGCACCAGGTCACGGGTGCCCCCGTCCCGCGTACGGATGGTCAGCCGCCGCATTTCGGCGGTGATACCGCCGTGCAGCGCCTCGGTCCTGACGATCCGTTCACCGGCCTCCAGATGCCGGCTCACCCAATCCAGGGTCAACGGCCGGACAGCCGCCCCGTCATCGCGGTCGGTCACCGTGCCACCCCGTCGCCGTCCCGCCTCGACCGGAGACCGGTGAGCCCCGACGGCCCGCGCTCGATGGTTACCGCGGTGCCCGGCCGCCGGGTCAGTGCCGCGCGCAGCGCCGGGGCGAGGGTGTGGCGGGTCTCGGACGGAGTGAGGGCGGCGGGGGTAGGGAGGGGGTTGAGGTAGCGGGTGTATATGAGGCCGCCGAGGATCGTCACCACGGCCGTGGCGCGGGCGGTCGCGTCCCGGCCGCCGAGAAATTCAACAAGCCGGGCCAGCAGCTCGCATTCCAGGTATTCGCGGATCGCCTCGGCAGCCTCCCCGCCCCGGGTGGTGAGCTGTACGAAGTCGGCGTCCTCCCACAGGTCCGTCACCGCGTCGATCAGACGCTCGGGGAGGGTGGCCGGGTCGCCGCCGAGGACGTCGTCCACCGTCAGCGCATGGGCGCACTGGAACTGCATCACGTCCGCGAACAGGCCCTTCTTCGAACCGAAGTGGTACGCGATCAGCGCCGGGTCGACCCCGGCGGCCCCGGCCACCGCGCGCACAGTGGTGCCCCGGTAGCCGCGCTCCAGGAACAGCGTCCGGGCCGCCGAGACGATCGACTCGCGGGTCGGCGGATTGCCGCGGGGGCGGCCTCGGGTGCGGGCGGGGGCGGGAGCGGCGTTATTCATCAGCGTTGAGCCTGCTTTTCGTGATCGGCACAGTCAAGGGCATTCCGGTGACCACACGAAGGGACAACCCGACGCCATGCCTATCGCAGTCCTCGGTGCCGATGGACCGACCGGCCGCCACCTCACCGACCAAGCCCTCGCCGCCGGCCACGAGGTGCGAGCACGCTGCGGCGATCCGGAGGAGCGGCGGTACGTCCGTACGGCCATGGGTGTCATCACCACGGCCGTGAAGCCGGACATCGCCAAGCTGATCCGGAACAAGGGCGTGCGGAGGAAATGAGCCGGGTGACCGTCGAACTCCACTCCGCCACAGGGGCGTTCCTCACCGGCCCCCGTACAGCCACCCTGACCACGCTCCGCCCCGACGGCACCCCGCACGTCACCCCCGTCCGCTTCACCTTCGAGACGGCCACCGGCCTGGCCCGGGTGACCACCCGGGCGGCAGCGCGCAAGGCCCGGAACGTGGTGGCGGGCGGTCCTACGGCCCGAGTCGCGCTCTGCCAGGCGGACGGCTTCCGCTGGGCCACCCTCGAAGGCCGGGCCACCGTCACCGACGATCCCGCGCGCCTGGCCGAGGCCGTCCGCCGCTACACCCTCCGCTACCGCGCGGCCCCGCCCACCCCTCCGGACCTGGTCGTCGTCGAGATCGCCGTCGACCGTGTCCTGGGCCTCAACCTCTGAATCCCTGAACCCCTTAACCCCCCGGAATCCCTGAACCCCCTGAACCCCCTGAATTCCCGTCCTGAAAGCGAAGTGACACCGCCATGCCCACCACTCCCGTCCTCGGCTCCACCCTGTACCACCGCGAGTCCGGCGACCCCGACGGGCTGCCGTTCGTCTTCCTCCACGGCAACCCCACCTCCTCCCACCTCTGGCGGAACGTCCTGCCGGGTGTGGCCGCGCCCGGGCGCCGGCTCCTGGCCCCCGATCTCATCGGCATGGGCGACTCCGGCAAGCCCGACCTCGCCTACTCCTTCGACGACCACGCCCGCTATCTCGACGCCTGGTTCGACGCCCTCGGCCTTGCCGAGGCCGTCCTCGTCGGCCACGACTGGGGCGGCGCGCTCGCCTTCGACCGCGCCGCCCGCCTCCCGGGCCGCGTCCGCGGCCTCGCCTTCACCGAGACCATCGTCAAGCCGCTGGTCGGCGATGAATTCCCGGCGGCCGGGCGGGAGTTGTTCGCCATGCTGCGCACCCCCGGGGTGGGCGAGGAGATGATCCTGGAGAAGTCCCTGTTCATCGAAGGACTCCCGGACACGCTCGCCACCCCGCTCGACCCTGCCGATCTGGATGTCTACCGCCGCCCCTTCCCGACCCCGCACAGTCGCCGCCCGATACTGGCGTGGACGCGCATGATGCCGCTGGACGCCGAGCCCGCCGACATCGTGGCCCGCGTCGGGCACTACGCCGCCTGGCTGGCCGCCAGCCCCGAAGTCCCCAAGCTGCTCGCCGCGTTCGAGCCGGGCCCGGGCGCGATGACCGACCGGAGGGCGGTGGCCTGGTGCGAGGAGAACATCGCCGGCCTGGAGATCTCCCGCCACGGCCTCGCCGGCCACCACTCCCCGGAGGACCGCCCCGAGGAACTGGCCGCGGCGATCAACGCCTGGGCCGACCGCCATGGGCTGGTGCGCCCGTAGGCGTCCTCGATCACGAGGGTGCCGATCGTCCCGCGGGCGACCGACCGTCCCGCGGGCGACCGGCCGGACTGCCGCTGCCGGGCCGGTCCGCCGCCCCGGTCCGCCGGGCCGGTTACCGGAAGTTCGGTTCACGGCGTTTACAGAGGGACCGAGCCGCGCTACGTTCCGAGAAATGGGAGCGCTCCCATTTACGCCACTCGCTCACTTGTCATGATCATGCCGAAGGGACCCGCATGATGAAACGCCCCCCACTGTGGCTGTTACACCCCCGCAGAGCCGTACTCCTCGCCCTTCTCGCCGTACTCCCCGCCCTGCTGCTGGTCGTGACGGACAGTCAGCCCTCGTCCGCCCACGGCACCCCCATGAAGCCCGCCAGCCGTACCTTCATGTGCTGGCGGGACGGTCTCACCAGCACGGGTGAGATCAAGCCCGTCAACCCCGCGTGCAAGGCCGCGGTCGCGGAGAGCGGCACCACCCCGCTCTACAACTGGTTCTCCGTGCTGCGCTCGGACGGCGCCGGGCGGACCAAGGGCTTCATCCCCGACGGCCAGTTGTGCAGCGGTGGCAACACCACCTTCAACGGCTTCAACAAGTCACGCAGCGACTGGCCGCTCACCCACCTGACCTCGGGCGCGTCCCTCGACTTCTCGTACAACGCGTGGGCCGCGCACCCCGGTTGGTTCTACGTGTACGTCACCAAGGACGGCTTCGACCCCACGAAGACCTTCACCTGGGACGACCTGGAGTCCACCCCGTTCATGACCGTCGACCACCCGCAGGTCACCGGCAGCGTCGGCACCGTGGAGGGCGCCTACAAGTGGACCGGCAGGCTGCCCGGCGGCAAGAGCGGCCGGCACATCATCTACATGGTGTGGCAGCGCTCGGACAGCAACGAGACCTTCTACAGTTGCTCGGACGTGGTCTTCGACGGCGGCAACGGCGAGGTGACCGGCGTCGGTGAGGCGGGCAGCCCGACGGACCCGCCGACCGACCCGACGGCCACCTGCACCGCCACCCGGAAGACCACCAACTCGTGGTCGGGCGGCTACCAGGCCGAGGTCACCGTCAAGAACACCGGCGCCAACCCGATCCTGGGCTGGATGGTCGAGTTCACCCTGCCGACCGGCCAGAAGGTCGACAGCCTCTGGAACGGCAACGCCACCTACGGCGGCCAGGAGGTGATGGTCCACAACGTCGACTGGAACGGATCGCTGGCGGCCGGCGCCTCCACCACCTTCAACTACGTCGCCACCGGCGGACCACCGGACACCGCCACCACAGCGCCCTGCACCGTGCACTGACCAGGGCGCGCCCGCGTCACCACAGGCGCACCCGCACACTCCGGCCCGGCCCCCACCCGGACGCCGGACAGCACCCGGCCCGCCGTCACACCCCCCACACCGGGCGGCGGGCCGGGACCGCTCGACGGCCGCTCGACGGCCGCCCGGCACCGCTCAGTCGACGGCGAGCCGGAAGCTCATCTGACCGAACGTCACCATGTCCCCGTCCCGTACGACGACCGTCGAGGTGACGCGCCGTCCGTTGACGGTCGTGCCGTTCGTCGAGCCGAGGTCGCGCAGCACCCACCGCTCGCCCTGCCTGCTCAGCTCCGCGTGCAGCCGCGAGACCGTGTCATGGCTGAGCCGCAGCCCGTTGACCGGGTCGCGGCCGATCCGCAGCGGATACGGGCCCGGCTGCGGCAGCAGCAGTTTCGGCAGCCGCTCGGCCTGCCACGCCCTGCCCAGCCGGTGCGAGAACGCGGAGATCCGGCCGACCGCGGCGAACAGCCCACGGGACCAGCGGGCTTCGGTCTCCAGATCCACGACGAGCGGCTTCAGCTCGTCGGCCCCGCGGGCGGCGAGCGCCAGGTCCGTCCGGCGCAGAAAGGTGTCGTGCGACAGCTTTCCCTGCGCCATGCCTTCCCTGAGTACCGCGAGGACACGGTCGCGCTCGGCGTCGGAGAGCCGCACGGGGTACGCGGGGGACTCGAAGGAGGACGTCACAGACGTGATTGTCCTTCCGGCGGCCCTGACGTGTCCAGACGGTCCGGTGTTCCCGTGCAAGCGGTCCGGCGTTCTTCGCGGTACGGTCCGGCGTTCTTCGCGGTACGGTCCGGGGTTCCTCGCGGTACGGTCCGGGGTTCCTCCCTCCGCCACCCGCCGTTTCCGTCAACACGCTTCCCCCCTCCCGTCCGCGCCACGGCCACCCGAATCACCGTGATCACCGAGCCCCCGGCCCTCTCCCTTGCCACCATGAGAGGTGTCACCGTCAGAGGGACAGTGCCGACGACAAGGGGGAGCCACCCGTGCAGTTCGAGGTGTGGGCACCGAAGGCGCAGGAGCGGGTCGATCTCCATCTGGAGGGGACGGGCCGCGACGGACCCGACCGCCGCGGCGGGGCGAGCCCCGTCGTCCTCCCCATGGAGCGTGACCAGGGCAGACCCGGCTGGTGGACCGCCGAGACGGCTCCCGCCCCGGCCGACGGGGCGCGCTACGGCTTCGCGCTCGACGGCGGCCCCGTACGGCCCGATCCGCGCTCGCGCCGCCAGCCGGAGGGCCCCGACGGCCGCAGCGCCGTCGTCGACCAGGCCGCGTACGACTGGCGCGTCCCCTGGCCGGGCCGGCCGCTGCCCGGCGCGGTCCTGTACGAGCTGCACATCGGCACCTTCACCCGTGAGGGCACCTTCGACGCGGCGGCGGCGCGGCTCGCGCCCCTGGCCGAGCTGGGGATCACCCATGTCGAGCTGATGCCGGTGTGTCCCTTCCCCGGGACCCACGGGTGGGGGTACGAGGGGGTGTCGCTGTGGGCGGTGCACGAGCCGTACGGCGGCCCCGAGGCGCTCAAGCGATTTGTCGACGCGGCGCACCGGCTGGGCCTCGGGGTCGTCCTCGACGTCGTTCACAACCATCTGGGCCCGGCGGGCAACCATCTGCCCGCGTTCGGCCCGTACTTCACCGACACCCACCACACCCCGTGGGGCGCCGCCGTCAACCTCGACGCCCCCGGCTCGGACGAGGTCCGCGCGTATCTGCGGGAGAGCGCCCTGGCCTGGCTGCGGGACTTCCGGCTCGACGGGCTGCGGCTGGACGCCGTGCACGCGCTGGCCGACCACCGCGCACTGACCTTCCTCGAAGAGCTGTCCACGGCCGTCGACGCGCTCTCCGCCGACCTGGGCCGTCCGCTGTTCCTGATCGCCGAGTCCGACCTCGGGGACCCCCGCACCACCACGCCCCGCGCGCAGGGCGGCCTCGGACTGCACGCCCAGTGGAACGACGACTTCCACCACGCCCTGCACACCACGCTCACCGGCGAATCCCAGGGCTACTACGCCGACTTCGCCCGCGAGCCACTGGCCGCGCTGGCCAAGACGCTGACGCACGCCTTCTTCCACGACGGTACGTACTCGACCTTCCGCGGCCGTACGCACGGCCGCCCCGTCGACCGTACGAGGACGCCCGCGCACCGCTTCCTCGGTTACGCCCAGACCCATGACCAGATCGGCAACCGGGCGCTCGGCGACCGGCTCTCGGCCACCCTCTCCCCCGGGCTGCTCGCCTGCGCGGCCACCCTCGTGCTGACCGGGCCGCACACCCCGATGCTCTTCATGGGCGAGGAGTGGGGCGCGACCACGCCCTGGCAGTTCTTCACCGACCACCCCGATCCGGTGCTCGCGGAGGCCGTACGCAGCGGCAGGCGCCGGGAGTTCGCCGCGCACGGCTGGGCGGCGGAGGAGATCCCGGACCCGCAGGACCCGGCGACGCGCGAACGCTCGTGCCTGGACCGCTCGGAGCAGGCACGCGAGCCGCACGCGCGTCTGCTGGCCTGGTACCGCGAACTGATCGCGCTGCGCCACGCCCAGCCGGATCTGGCCGATCCGGACCTGGCGGCGGTGCGGGTCGCGTACGACGAGGGGGCGCGCTGGCTGGCGTACCGCAGGGGCGATCTGCGGATCGCGGTGAACCTCTCCGCGCGGGGCGTGGAGATCCCGCTGGACGGCCTGTCCACGGACAGCTCCGGCCGGGTACTGGCGGCGTGGGAGCCGGTGGCGGCGCCGGGGGCGGACGGGGTGCTGCGGATGCCGCCGGAGTCATGCGTGATCCTGACCGACGGCTGAACCGGCCCCGGCCCGGTGGAACAGGGCCGTCCACAGGAAGGGTTCCCCGAAGCGGGGCGACTCGGGCGGCTCGTCGTTCATGCGGCGCACCTCGATCTCCGTGAGGCCGGAGAAGATCCGGCGCAGGGAGTCCGGCGTGTACGCGAGACCGCCGTGGAGGCCGGGCCGGTCGGTTCCGCCGGTTCCGTCGATTCCGCCGGTTCCGTCGGTTCCTTCGGTTCCGTCGGACCGGCCCGGTCGGCCGTAGAAGGCCGCGTCGGGGAGTTCGGAGCCCATGCCCGCCTCCCCGGCGGCGAAGCAGGTGAGGGCGAGACGGCCCCCGGGGGCGAGCACGCGGTCGACGAGGGCGAGGTAGCTGATCCGCCGGTGGGGCGGCAGGTGGTGGAAGCAGCCCGAGTCCTGGATCAGGTCGTACGGGCCGCCCAGTTCCGCCGGGTCGAGGGCGAAGGCGTCGCCGAGGTGGAAGCGGAGGTCGGCACCGGCGTCGCGGGCGCGCTCCCGCGCCCAGTCGAGGGCCGCCGGGGAGAGGTCGACAGCGTCCACCCGGAAGCCCCGGGAGGCGAGATACAGCGCGTTACGGCCCGGGCCGCATCCCAGGTCGAGCGCGCGGCCCGGTGCGACCAGGCCCCGGTCGAGGTACGAGACCAGGCTCTCGTCCGGCTTCGCCACGAAGAACGGCACCCGCTTGGAGCGGTCGGCGTAGAAGCCGTCCCACCAGGTGGCCGCTTCGGCCGTCCAGCGGTCGGCCTCCGGCGCGAACAGGCCGTCCAGCAGCCTCAGCACATCCTCGGTCGTGCGTGTGTCCCGGTCCATCAACTCCCCTTCCCTCATGGGGGGTACGGTGCCACCGGAGACCGGGAAAGGCCAGGTCACCCCCGGTTTCGCACGGGACGCGGGCGCGGCGTGCGCGGGGGCTGCGCGGGCGAACGGGGAGAGGGGAACCCCGTGCCCCCGCCCGCCCGTGGAACAGCCTCCGCACCCCCGCCGATCCCTGCCAGGGGCCCCTTCGCGCCTACTCGACGATCGCCATCTCGCGCGGGGTGTTGTTGAGCCGGCGGCCGCCGTCCTCCGTGACCGTGACGATGTCCTCGATCCTGACCCCGAAGCGCCCCGGCAGATAGACACCGGGCTCGACCGAGAAGCACATGCCCGGCACCATCGGCCGCTCCTCGCCCTCGATCATGTACGGCGGCTCATGGGTCGTGACGCCGATGCCGTGGCCGGTGCGGTGGATGAAGTACGCGCCGTACCCGGCGTCCGCGATGACCGCGCGGGCGGCCCGGTCGACCTCCTGGCAGGCGGCCCCGGGGCGTACCGCCTCGAACCCGGCCTGCTGCGCCGCGCGTACGACGTCGTGCACGCGCCGCTCCTCGGCGGTCGGCTCGCCGACATGGACGGTCCGGGTGGTGTCGGAGCCGTACCCGTACTTGAGCCCGCCGAAGTCGAGGACGACCATGTCGCCCCGCTCGATGACCCGCTCGTCGGCCTCGTGGTGCGGATCCGCGCCGTTGGGGCCCGATCCGACGACGGTGAAGTCGACCTGGGAGTGGCCGTGCTCCCGCAGGAGGCGGGCGAGATCGGCGGCCACGTCCGTCTCCCGGCGTCCGGCGAACCGGACCTTCAGGATGTCGTCGTACGCGGCGTCGGCCGCCGCGCCCGCCGCCCCGATCCGCTCCAGCTCCCGCGCGTCCTTGACGGCGCGCAGCATCGGCAGCCCCTCGGTCAGCGCGACGTACGAGGTGCCGGGCAGCGTCCGCTGGAGCGCGAGCAGATGCATCGCCCAGGCGTTGTCGCTGACGCCGAACCGGCCCGCCGGGTCCAGCAGCGGGGCCGTCACGCCGTACGGGTCCGTGCCGTCCGTCCAGTCGCGCAGGGTGAGCGCGGGCGCCCCGGCGGCGCGTGCGGCGTCCGGCGCCTCCAGGGCGGGCACCACGAGGACGGGGTCCCGGCCCGCGGCGACGACGAGCAGGGTGAGCCGCTCGGTGTCGGCGGTCGGCCGGTAGCCGGTGAGATGGACGAGGTCGGGCCCAGGGGCGACGAGCAGGCCAGCGAGACCGGCGTCGGCCGCGGACTCGGCGGCGCGGGCCATCCGGGCACGGTAGTCGTCCGCGGTGAAGGGCGGCGGGACGACGGGCGGCGGGGCGAGGGTCATACGGTCTCCTTCTTCGGTGTCCGTGCGGGCGGGCTGAGGTCACCGCGGGCACGCGGGCCCGGCGGGATCCGCACGAGAGGGCCTACTCCACTCCCGGTGGCATCCGCCCGTCCGGGTCCAGCCGTTCCAGCAGCTCCTGGAAGTCGTCACCGACGACGATCCGCAGCCCCTCGCCGTCGTCGTCCGCCTCGCTGAGCTGCGTGAGCGTACCGCCGCGCCACCAGTAGACGTACGGGCTGATGGCGCCGGGGGTGTCCTCGTACCCGGAGGCGGCGAAGGACGCCATCGCGTTCAGCGACGGGATCATCGTCAGGTCACGGATGACATGGAAGGCGAGCTGGTGCCGGAACGGGAGCGCGACGAGCGCCCCGTCCGGCGGTATCCGCTCGCCGGTGACCTGCCGTACGACCGTCTCCAGGGCGAGGACGCGGCTGGCCGTGTAGAAGGAGTCGCCGAGGATCACCTCGAACCGCATCCCGTCGGCGCCCTTGTCCTTGACGGTCTCGCGCCCCTCGACGGGCAGCTCGCGCAGATTGCGCAGCGCCCGCTCGCGGAGGTCCCTGACCTCGCCCAGCGGCTCCAGCGCCTCGTCGGTGAGCATCATGACGCTCTCCGGCAGATCGAGCGCGAGCACTTCGTAGAGCCCGGGGGCGACCGAGCGCGCGTACCCGAACGTCTGGGCGTCGAGGCCGTCCTCGCTGATCACCCGGGGGTAGAGCTGGGCGCGGATCTGCTCGGGCGACAGGGTGTCGAGCGCGGAGGGGCCGTCCATGGTGCGCAGCACCATGCCCGCGTGTCTGCGGGCGAGATCGCCCCAGACCCGGGGCCCGCGGTCGTCGTTGTGGCAGACGGCGGCGAGGTTGCCCAGGCCGAACTGGCGGCCGGCGCTGTCGGTCACCATGTCCGCGTAGAGCGTGACCTCCAGTCCGTGCTCGGCGAACGCCTCACGGACCTGGCCGCGGAAGAGCGCGGCCTCGTCCACCGAGAAGAACGAGAACGCGGGGTCCCGGGGCGTGTCACGTCCGTCACGCCTCGGCCCTCGCCGGAACAGCCCCACACCATCGCCTCCGCCCGTGTCCGCCCCGCGTCGTCACCGTCCCGCCCGCTCCCCCGGAAAACGCGGGGGAGCCCGGTGACCGCCAGGGGCCCCGATGGATCCCGGGACGGATCCCGGGTGATCTCGGACTTCCGATGCTAGTCCTCGGGTGTGACAACGAGGCAGGCGCGGTACGGGGGCTTCTCGCACCGCCTTGCCCCGAGCCTGATCATACGTATAACTTCACCCTATGTCCCATATCGCTCTGGTCACTCTTGTCGTCGACGACTACGACAAGGCCATCGCCCACTACACGGAGGCCCTCGGCTTCGAACTGGTCGAGGACACCGACCGCGGCGACGGCTCCCGCTGGGTCGTGGTCGGCCCGCGCGCGCTCGACGGAACCACCGACGGAACCACCGGCGGGACCACCGGCGCGGCCGGGACCGGTCTGCTGCTGGCGCGTGCCAAGGACGACGCCCAGCGCGCGAGCATCGGCGCGCAGACGGGCGGCCGGGTCGGCTTCTTCCTGTACACCGACGACTTCGCCCGCGACCACGCCCGCATGACCGCCGCCGGTGTCCGCTTCGTGCGGGAGACCCGCCACGAGCCGTACGGAACGGTCGCGGTCTTCGAGGACCTGTACGGAAACCTCTGGGACCTGCTCCAGCCCGCGTAGGCCCGGCGCGGTCGTGGGGCCGGTGCGCGCGGGCCTTCGCGGGGCGGTACCTTCGTGCTGCCGAAATCCGGCGCGCCCTCCCCGGGTTCACGGCGGGTGCGGGCCGGACCAGCCAGGAACGAAGGGGGCCGGCCCATGGGCCTGGCGCAGTTGCACTACACCTCGGCCCCACCGGGCCCGGACGGGCCGGGCTCCGGCTTCGTCGCCGTCACCCCGGGCATACCCCGGTCGCTGCTGGACGAGGTGGAGCGGCTGATCGGGTACGAGCCGCCCGAGGGCGCCCCGCCGCACCCCACCGACGCCGAACCCGCCTCCCTGCCACAGGCGTTCAGCCACAGCGTGCTCTCCGACGGCAGCCGGCTCCTGGCCCGTACGGTCGGCACCATGACGGCCACCGGCACGGGCACGGGAACGGCCACCGGCACGGGCGGCTCCCACACCCATGCGGTCCTGTTGCCCCGGGACGCCGGGCTGCCCGGCGGCGGACTGCCCATATCGGCCTGGAACTCGGTGCGTTGGGCCACCTCCGCGCCGGAGAGCGGGACCCCGGCGCCGCTGGAGGAGCTGCCCCCGCTGGGGCTCCTCGGCCGGGACGTGCTGGTCGGGTTCGCCGCCGCGCGCGCCCCGTGGCTCGCGCGGTTCTTCGCCGGGCTGCGGGAACAGACCAACACCGACACCGGCATCGGTACCGACACCGACAGCAACACCGGCACCGGCACCTCCGCGCGGATCGTCCTCGTCGAGCGGAGCAGCGCCGATGTCGCCCAGTGGATCGCGCTGGCCTGCGCCGCCCTGCCGCGCGAGCACGCCGAGCCGCTGACGTTCACCACGTACACCCGCCGGCCGCGCGAGGCCACCCAGCGGATCGTCGGCGTACTCCCGGACGGTGTACGGGAATGGACCGAGCCGGATCAGCGCCTCCGGGTCCTCGACTGCACCGGCCGCGCCCCCGCTCCGACGGGTCCTCCCCCGTCCGCGTCGCCCCGGTACGCCGCGTACGTCTGGGGCGAGATCGCCGCGCGCGTCTGGCTCGGCAGGGCCCCCGAGGTGTTCACGGAGGCGGCGGCGCTGCCGGGCGGCGCCCTCTCCCCCGGCGCGCTCGCCTTCGCCGCGCTCTGCGCGGACCTCACCCTGGGCCCGGAAGGCCGTACGGAGGCAGCTACTTGGGCGGGCCGGCACGCGCGCGAGCTGTCCCCCGGGCGGCTGCACCGGCTTGTCGAAGCGCTCGCCGCCCCGGCCGAGGACCACCGTACGGAGGCCGAATGCGCCGCCCTGGCGCGGCTGTTCACGGCACTCGACACCCTGGCGCGGCCGACGGGGCGGGACGGCGGCCGTACGGCGGCCACGCTCGGCGTACTCGGCGCGCTCGTGCTGACCACGGCCGTACGGATGGACCGCGTACCCCAGGAGCCGCTCCCCGAGGCGGAGTTGTCGGCGCTCCCCGAGGAGCTGAAGCGGCGGCTCGCCGACGAGCTGGCCCCCGGCCTCCTCGCGGGCATCGCCGACGACACGGGGCCGGACATCGCCCGTCCGGTGGAGTTGCTGCGCGTCGCCGCCATCCTCGGCGTGGACTGTACGGAGCTGCTTCCGGGCCTCGCCGCCCACCTGGTGCGCGCCCTCTCCACCGATCCGGAGACGGCCCGCGTCCCGGCCGTACGTACCGTGCTGGAGGACCACTTCGAGCTGCGTACCGCGCTGCTCGGCGCCCTCGACGCGCACGCCGCCGACGATCCCGCCGCCGCCACCCGGCTGCTGGGCACGGTCGACCTCCCCCTCGGCGGGGTGCAGACGCTGCCGCATCTGCGGATGTGCGCGGGCGCGCCCTGGACGCGGCAGGCCGACGGGGACGGTCTGAGCGCGCTGCACGCCGCGCTACGGGCCTGCGGCGTCTCGGCGTTCACCGATCCGCTCGTGCTGCGTACGGCGGTACGGCTGGTGTGGGGCGGCGGCGCGCCGACCGCGGGCGAGGCGGGGCGGCTGCTCGGCGAGACGGGTTCGGACGCGCACCGCGCGGCGGGCACGTGGACCACGCTCGTCCGGGCGGCGCTCGACAGCCCCGCCGACGACCCGGACGCCCCGGACCTCGCGCACGATCTGCTGCGCTGCTTCCCCGACAGGCTGGAGCCGCGCGTACGGGGTGCGCTGCTGCTCCTCGACTTCCTCCGCGAGCTCGGCTCGGGCCGGGCCGAACCGCCGTGGACGGAGCGGGCGTTGTCCCTGCGGGCCGACGCCGAGCCGGTGGAACCGACCCTGCTGGACCGGCTGTTCGCCACCCTGGGCCGTCAACTGCTCTCGGAGGAGAGGCCGGAGGGCGAGCTGTACACACTGATCCACTGCGGCGAGCCCGCGCTGCTCACGGCGTACGCCGCGGCGGCCCAGGAGCCCCGCGTGGCGGACCGGCTGCGTACGTCCCCCGCGTACGCGGCACACTGCTTCGTCGCGTGGAGCTCGCTGCCGGGCGCGAGCGCCGCGTGGGACACGACGCGTACGGCGCTCCGCGACAAGGTCCTGCGCCCGGCGGTCCGCGCCCTCCCCGACGCGGACGTCGCCGCCGTCGAGCACCATCTCGAACAGGAGGGGGCCACCGGGCGGAGGAGTTCCGCGCCTGGAACCGGCCGGGCGCGCTCAGCAGGCTGGGCCGCCGCTTCGGTTCCCTCGGCCGGCAGCGGTGAGCGGGGTCCGGCTTTCCCCGGAGACCGGGGCGGCCCGGGAGCCGAGGGAAAGCCGGACCCCGGACCCCGGGTCCCACGCGACAGCGCGGACACGGCGGACTGCGCGACAGCGCGGACCGTTCAGTCCTCGTCCGGCGCCAGCCGCAGCGAGATGCTGTTGATGCAGTACCGCTGGTCCGTCGGGGTCGCGTACCCCTCGCCCTCGAAGACATGGCCCAGGTGCGAGCCGCAGCGCGCGCAGCGCACCTCGACGCGGACCATGCCGTGCGAGCGGTCCTCGATCAGCTCGACCGCGTCCGTGTCCTTCGGGTCGTAGAAGGACGGCCAGCCGCAGTGCGACTCGAACTTGGTGTCGGAGCGGAAGAGGTCGGCGCCGCACGCGCGGCAGGAGTAGACGCCGGTCGTCTTCGTGTCCGTGTACTCGCCGACGAAGGCGGGCTCCGTGCCGGCCTCGCGGAGCACCTTGTACTCCGCGGGCGACAGCTCAGCGCGCCACTGCTCTTCCGGCTTGTCGATCTCGTACGCCATGGCTCTCTTGCCTCTCTGGGTCGTCAGGGCCTGACCGGTCCGCCGGGCGGGTCAGCCGGCCAGGCGGGCCAGGATCCGCGGGCCGAGGTCCGTGACGTCGCCCGCCCCCATGGTGAGAACGAGATCACCGGGGCCCGCCATTCCCGCCACCGCGTCCGCCACCGCGTCCTTGTCGTGGACGGCCGTGACCGTGGCGCCCGCCGCCTGCGCCGCCTGGACGATCAGGGCGCTGGTGACGCCCGGGATCGGGTCCTCGCGGGCCGGGTAGATGTCGAGGACGAGCGACGCGTCGGCGAGGGCGAGCGCCTGGCCCATCTCGGTGCTGAGTTCCTGGGTACGGGAGAACAGGTGCGGCTGGAAGACGACCAGCAGCCGGGAGCCGGGGGCCGCCGCCGCGCGCATCGCCTCCAGGTCGGCCGTCATCTCGGTGGGGTGGTGCGCGTACGAGTCGATGACCTGGACGCCCGCGGCCTCGCCCTTGAGCTGGAGGCGGCGCTTGACCCCGGTGTACGTGCCGATGGCCGAGGCGAGGTTGTGCGCGGGGATGCCGAGGGCGACGCCCGCCGCGAGGGCCGCGACCGCGTTGAGGGCGTAGTGCCGGCCGGGCACGGAGACCGTGAAGGTGAGCAGGCGGCCGTCGAGCAGGACCGTCACCTCGCTGGTCAGCCCCCGTGCGGTGATCTTGTGGACCCGTACGTCGGCGCCTTCGGCCACGCCGTACGTGACGACCTTCACGGTGGCCAGGTCGCGGACCCGCGCGGTCAGCTCCACCGCGCCCGGCTGGTCCGCGGAGATCACCAGGGTGCCGCCCGGGACGATCTTGCCGACGAAGGTCTCGAAGGACTCGTAGATCTCGTCCATCGAGGCGTAGTTGGCGTGGTGGTCCAGCTCGACGTTGAGGACGATCGCGACCTCGGGGTCGTACTTCTGGAAGCTGCGGTCGCTCTCGTCCGCCTCGGCGACGAAGATCTCCCCGCCGCCGTGCCGGGCGTTGGTGCCGGGGCCCGCCAGGTCGCCGCCGATCGCGTACGACGGGTCGAGGCCCAGCTCGGTGAGGGCGACGGCCAGCATGGACGTGGTGGTCGTCTTGCCGTGGGTGCCCGCGACCGCGATCGGCCGCAGGCCGCCGCCCATCAGCGAGGCCAGCGCGTCGGAGCGGTGCACCACGGGCACGGAGAGCTCGGCGGCGCGCGCCAGCTCCGGGTTGTCGGCCCGGATGGCGCTGGAGACGACCACGCACGAGGCGTCGTCCGCGAGGTGCTCCGCGGCGTGGCCGATGTGCACGGTGGCCCCCAGCGCCCGCAGCGCCTGAGCGGTCTCCGACTCCTTGGCGTCGCTGCCCGCGACCTTCGCCCCGCGCTGGGCGAGGATCTTCGCGATGCCCGACATCCCGGCGCCGCCGATACCGATGAAGTGCGGCCGTTCCATGGCGACGGGGATACCGGTACCGGGTGCCATCTGTGTTTCTCCCAAGGTGCGAGCGGGGTGCTGGGCAAGGACCGACAGCGTACGTCCGGCACTGCCGGTGCCGTCGATTCAGCCTATTCGCTGTGGGCGAAGAGTTTGAGCACCGGTACGCCGACCTTGTGACGGGCCCGGGACGCCCAGTCCCGGTGGAAGAACTCCTCCACGTAGTGCGGTTCGGTCAGCACGATCACCTCGTCGGCCGCCGCGTCCTCCACGACGGTCTTGAGCAGGTCCAGCGGGTGTTCCTCGACCACCTGGCCCACGGCCTCGGAGCCCGCCGCGCGCAGGGCCCTCAAGGAGTGTTCGAGTGCCAGTTCGGCCGGCTGTCTGGCGGCCGTGCCCTCCAGTTCGTCGCCCTCGCGCGTGGCGTCCCGCAGTTCACCGACGGCGACGTCGTCGATGGCGCGCAGCAGGACGTCCGCCTGGTCGCCGCGGGGTTGCATGAGCACCACGAAGGAGACCGTCTCGTCGCCGTGGAGAGTGGTGACGAACTCCACGTCCTCCGGCGTCAGGGGCTTCTCGATCATCAATACGCTTGTGAACACGACAGGCGCCCTTCTGTTCCACTGAGCAGTTCCACTGAGCTGTTCCACTGGGTCGACTGAGCCACTTGGTGCACGGGCCCTCCGGACCCGCTGCGGAAACCATCCTTCCCCGTGCCCGCACGGGGTCCGAGAATAAGTCTGCCCAGCGGAAGCTAACCGGAACGGTGAATTCCGCTCATTGTCGGACGCGGTGGTACCGGGTGAAGAGGAACCCGTCCTGCTCCAGCAGGGACGCCAGTGCGAACCTCTCCGGTACGGCGACGGCGGGGCCCCCCGCGATGCGCTGCGCGTCCCCGGCGGTGAGCGTCGGGGAGAGCGTCAGACACAGCTCGTCCAGGACGCCCGCCGCCACGAACTGGCCCAGCAGCCGCGGGCCGCCCTCGGTGAGCAGCCGGACGAGGCCGCGCTCCGCCAGGGCGCGTACGGCGCGGGCGGGGTCCACCCCGGCCCCCTCCCCCGCGACGATCACCACCGCGCCGGCCTTCTCGGCGGCGTGCACCCGGTCCCGCGGGGCGGCGGCGCCGGTCAGGACGAGCGTCGGGACGCTGGGCGCGGTGAACAGCGGCGCCGCGAGGTCCAGGTCCAGGCCGGCGGTGACGACGGCGATCGCGGGCGCGGGCGTCTGGCCGGCCGCGGCGCGCCGCGCGGCGAACGCCTCGCGGGCGCGGGCCGGCCGGTACCCCTCCCGCCGAACCGTTTCCGCCCCCACCACGACCGCGTCGGCGAGCCCGCGCAGCGTGCCGAAGATCCGCATGTCGGCGTCGGAGGAGAGGGCGTGCGACAGACCGTCGTGGTGGGCGGCGCCGTCCAAGGTGGAGACCATGTTGGCGCGCAGCACGGCCCGGCCGCCCTCCGGCCCCTCGCCCCCCGCGTACTCCGGGTAGGCGTAGGCGTCCGCCAGCTCGTCGAGCGTCCACTCACGCCCGGCCCCCTCGGCGCCGACGGGGAGGTCAGCGGGGGTGCCGGGCGCTGTCTGATCGGTCACAGGGAACAGGCGTCGCATGTCCAGCAGTCTGGCACGGAGCATAGAGTGAGGAGTTGTGTCGTCCTCCACCCACGCCTCCGGTCCCGCCTCGGCAACCGAGTCGGCCCCCCTCTCCCTCTGCGCCCGCGAGCCACGCGTCCCCGCCGACCGGCTGGTCGCGGAGATGGTGCCGCCGCCGCGCTTCGACTCCGTACGTTTCGACACGTACGTACCCGACCCCAACCAGCCGAGCCAGACCGAGGCCGTCACCGTCCTGGACGCCTTCGCCGCCGGGTTGGGCGGCGCGCACCGCGTCGCCGGTTCCGGGGGTTCCGGGGGCGGCATGCGCCGCTGGTTCGCGCGGAAGCCGCCGGCGCCCACGGGGCCGCGCGGGGTCTATCTGGACGGCGGGTACGGCGTCGGCAAGACGCATCTGCTGGCCTCGCTCTGGCACGCCACCCCGGCCCCGCCCGAGCAGAAGGCGTTCGGCACGTTCGTGGAGCTGACGAACCTCGTCGGCGCGCTCGGCTTCCAGCAGACCGTACAGACGCTCGGCGGGCACCGGCTCCTGTGCATCGACGAGTTCGAACTCGACGACCCGGGCGACACCGTTCTCGTCTCCAGCCTGCTGGGCCGGCTGGTCGAGCGGGGCGTGGCGCTGGCCGCGACGTCCAACACCCTGCCGGGCAAGCTCGGCGAGGGCCGCTTCGCCGCCGCCGACTTCCTCCGGGAGATCCAGGGGCTCTCCGCCCAGTTCCGGCCGCTGCGCATCGACGGCGAGGACTACCGCCACCGGGGGCTGCCGGAGGCTCCCGCCCCGTACTCCGACGAGGCGGTGACCCGGGCGGCGTACGCCACCGAGGGCGCCAGCCTGGACGACTTCCCCGGGCTGCTCGACCATCTCGCCTCGGTCCACCCGAGCCGGTACGGGGCGCTCACGGAGGGGGTACGGGCCGTCTGCCTCACGGAGGTCGTCCCGGTCCCCGACCAGTCGACGGCGCTGCGGCTCGTGGTCCTCGCGGACCGGCTGTACGACCGGGAGGTGCCGGTGCTCGCCTCCGGTGTGCCGTTCGACCAACTGTTCAGCGACGAGATGCTGAACGGCGGCTATCGGAAGAAGTACTTCCGGGCGATCTCCCGTCTCACCGCGCTGGCGAGGGACGCGAAGGGGCTGGTCACTCCGTAGGGTCCAGTAGGTTGGGGGCTTTGGGGGCCGCAAACCCCCGTGCCGGAGCGGCCGGCCCCCGTGGCCGCCCCGGCGCCGCCGTTGACCATCGGAAGGAACCATCATGGCTACTGTTCGCACCGCTCACACGGTCTGGGAAGGCGAACTGCTCAAGGGTTCGGGCACCGTCACCTTCGACTCGTCCGGCATCGGCGAGCAGCCCGTCTCCTGGCCGTCGCGCGCCGAGAAGGCCAATGGCAAGACCAGCCCGGAGGAGCTGATCGCCGCCGCCCATTCGAGCTGCTTCTCCATGGCCCTGTCGCACGGCCTGACCGGCGCGGGCACCCCGCCCACCAAGCTGACCACCAAGGCCGACGTCACGTTCCAGCCGGGTGAGGGCATCACCGGTATCCACCTCACCGTGGAGGGCGAGGTCCCGGGTCTGGACGCGGACGCCTTCCAGGCCGCGGCCACCGACGCCAAGGCGAACTGCCCGGTCAGCCAGGCCCTGACGGGGACGACCATCACGCTGAGCGCGTCGCTCGTCTGACGGCGGCGCTGTACGGGGCGCCGTACGGGGCGCCGCCCGGCGTTCACCCGGTGTCAACGCGGAATTGACATGACGTCACCCCGTTGTTGACGAGCGGTGCCCCATGCGACACCAGAGGCTCTCGGTGACCCGCATGGTTCACGTGTCCCATGTGCACGTGATACACACATGCGGGTCACGTCTCCTGTCCGCCAGCAGGGAGTTGCCTCATGTCCGCAACACGACGTCAGATCCTCGCCCGCGGCGGTGCCACCGCCGCGGGCATCGTCTTCGCCGGGGCCGTATCGGAGCTGTTCACCGGTACCGCCGCGGCGCACACCATGGGCCGCGGAGGGTACGGCCCTCTGGTCCCCGACCCGGACGGCCTGCTCGACCTGCCCAAGGGCTTCCGCTACAAGGTCCTCTCCCGGGAGGGCGACCCGCTCCGCTCCGGCGAGGGCCGGGTCCCCAGCAACCACGACGGGATGGCCGCCTTCGCGGGCCGGCGCGGCCGGGTCCATCTCGTACGCAACCACGAGAACCGCCCCACCGCCCGGATCGGCGTACCGACCGTCGACGGCATCACCTACGACCCGATGGGCAAGGGCGGCTGTACGGCGCTCGAACTCGACGGGCGCGACAACGTGCTCGGCGAACGCGTCGCCATCGCCGGCACCGCCGTCAACTGCGCGGGCGGGCCCACCCCCTGGGGCACCTGGCTCACCTGCGAGGAGACCGAGGACCGCGCGGGCACCAACGGCTACACCAAGGACCACGGCTTCATCTTCGAGGTCGACGGCGCGGACCCGCGCCGCACCGGAGCCGTACCGCTGACCGCCATGGGCCGGTTCCAGCACGAGGCGGTCGCGATCGACCCCGGCACCGGCGTCGTGTACGAGACGGAGGACGCGTTCGAGAAGCCGTTCGGGCTCTTCTACCGCTTCCTCCCCGAGAAGCCGCGCGGCGGTGTCGGCTCGCTGCGCGCGGGCGGGACGCTGGAGGCCATGCGGGTGCCGGGGGTGCCGGACCTGTCGACGGTCATGGAGACCGGCGCGACCTTCGACCGGATCGAGTGGGTCCCCGTACCCGACCCGCTGGCGAAGGAGACCCCGATCCGCTTCCAGGACTTCGGCGCCGGGGGCATCACCCACGCGCAGAAGCTGGAGGGCTGCTACTGGGGCGACCGCGCGGTCTACTTCGTGTCCAGCTTCGCGCACAGCTCGGACGGCTCGGCGGGTGACCACTACGGGCAGGTCTGGAAGTACGAGCCGCAGCGGCGCCGGCTCACGCTGGTGATCGTCTTCGGCCCGGACACCGACATCCAGTTGCCCGGCGAGTCCCCGGACAACATCTGTCTGGCGCCCAGCGGCGGTCTGATGGTGTGCGAGGACGGCGGCGGCGCGCAGCACGTGTTCGGGGTGACGCGGCGCGGCGAGGTGTACGCGATGGCCCGGGGCGCCAACAACGTGGGCACCCCGGAGGATCCGGAGTGGGGCGAGTTCGCCGGAGTGACGTTCTCGCCGGACAGCACCACGATGTACGTGAACTGCTACACCCCGGGGACGACGTTCGCGGTGACGGGCCCCTGGCACTGACGCGGTACACACCCTGACGCATACGCGTCCCCGCCGGCGCGCCCCGCCGACCGCACAGCGGTCGCAGGGCGCGCCGATCCGTCGCATCCTGCGGTGAGGGCTCTTCGGTGAGGGGCCGACCGAGCGGAAGGGGTGCGCGGTGGCCACGAAGGACAAGAAGAACACGAAGGGCGCGAAAGACACGAAGGACGACAGGAAGCGGAAGAAGCCGGGAGAGGCCGGTAAGCGGCCGGGACCGGTACCGGCCCTCCGTGAGCTGCTGCGCGTCCCCGAGGGCGGCCCCGTCGACCTCTCCGCGTACGACACGAGGGCGACCCCGGGCGGCCCGGCGGACAAGGCCGCGGGCCGCGCGGCCATGAGCGCGCTGGCCGCCCGTCTGGCCGGACTCCAGGACCGTCTGTACGCGTCCTCCACCGCGGGCGACACGCGCCGTCTGCTGCTGGTCCTCCAGGGCATGGACACCAGCGGCAAGGGCGGCACGGTCAAGCATGTGATCGGGCTGTTCAACCCGTCCGGCTGCCGGATCAGGGCGTTCAAGGAGCCGACGCCGCAGGAGCGGAGCCATCCGTTCCTCTGGCGGATCCGGCGGGCGCTGCCCCGGCCCGGCGAGATCGGCATCTTCGACCGTTCGCACTACGAGGACGTCCTGATCGCCCGCGTCCGCGCCCTGGCCTCCCGGCGGGACCTCGCCTCACGCTACGGACAGATCAACCGCTTCGAGCGGGAGCTGGCCGACGACGGGACGACGATCGTGAAGGTCTTCCTCCACATCGGGTACGAGGAGCAGCGCGACCGGCTCCTGGCCCGGCTGGACGACCCGGACAAGCACTGGAAGTTCCAGCCGTCCGACATCGCGGACCGGGCGCTGTGGCCCGCCTACCAGGAGGCGTACGAGCAGGCGCTGCGGCGCTGCTCCACGGAGGCGGCGCCGTGGTTCCTCGTACCGTCGGACCGCAAGTGGTACCGCAACTGGGCGATCAGCACCCTGCTGCTCGAACACCTGGACGCGCTGGATCCGGCGTACCCGGCGGGCGATTTCGACGTCGAGGAGAGCCGCAGGCGGCTGCTCGCGATGGGCCGGCCGGGCTGAGCCCGGCGCGACCGGCCGGACCAAATCTTCGGGGTGCGTGAGCGCCGTGCACCGATTCCAGACAGATCATCATATATTTTCCGCGTGTGACCAGATATGTACGCATGCTCACCGCCGTCGGCGCCCTCGGGGTACTCGGTCTGCTCGGCTCCGCCCTGTCCGGGTGCGCGGGCGCCGACCGCGCCGGTGCCGGGACCACAGCCGCCTCTCCCCCGCACACCGCGTCGCCCCGCCCCGCCGTGGCGAAGGGGCCGCCCAGCATGGTTCCGGGGCCCGACGGGCTGACACCGGTCTTCCAGCGCGGCGCCCCCGCCGCGGGGAAGACGGTGGCCCTCACCTTCGACGCCGACATGACGGCCGACCAGGGCCCGCGGGCCGCGGGCGGCGAGCGCTTCGACAACCCGTCGCTGATCGCGCTGCTGCGCCGGCTCGAAGTGCCGTCGACCGTGTTCATGACGGGACGCTGGGCCGAGGAGTACCCGACCCAGGCGAAGTCGATCGGCACGGACCCGCTCTTCGAGATCGCCAACCACTCGTACAGCCACTACGCCTTCACCGCCGACTGCTACGGGCTGCCGGTCATCGGCAAGGAGCGGATGGCCGGCGACGTGGAACGGGCCTTCAAGGCGTTCCACGCGGCGGGGGCGCGCAACGTGGTGCCGTACTTCCGCTTCCCCGGCGGCTGTTACGACAAGGCGGCGCTGCGCGCGCTCGCCCCGCAGAAGGTGACCGCCGTGCAGTGGGACGTCGTCAGCGGCGACGCCTTCGCCACGGACCCGGACGCCGTCGCGGACCAGGTGCTGGCGGACGTGAAGCCCGGCTCCCTGGTGGTGATGCACTGCACGCGCAGCGCGGCGCCGGTGACGGAGGACGCGGTACGGCGGATCGTGCCGGAGCTGCGGGAGCGCGGCTTCCGCTTCGTCCGGGTGTCGGAGCTGATGGCGCACTGAACCGACGGGGAGTCCGGCGGACGGCACCGCCCCACGGGGTCAGCCTTACGGGGTCAGCCCGAGCACGCCGTCCGCTGGGCCTCCTGCCACTCGCAGACGGGGCAGAGGGTCGCGCCCCTGACCGTCTCGGGGTGCTCGGTCGGCTCCCCGCACAGCACGCAGTCCGCGTACGCCGTCACCACCGGTTCTCCGGCCGTCCGCCCGCTCGTCCGCTCGCTCATACGGTCGAGCCTACTGGGGCCCGCCCGTTCTCCGGTCCCGGTCCGCCCCGCTCCCGGTCCGCCCACTCCCGGCCAGCCCGCTTCCGGTCCGCCCGCTCCCGTCGCCCGCTCAGCCGTCCCGCCGGGTGCCGATCACGCACGCCACCGCCGCCGCCACGCCCGCCACCAGCACGGCGGCCACCAGCGCCGGACCCGGCGCGCTGACCTCCCCGGTCAGCGAGCCGGTCACCAGGCCGCTGACCGCGTACCGCGCCGGGGACCCGGTGATCACCAGCGCGACCAGCGAGACCACCGTCGTGGCCGCGATCGACCAGCCCCGGGCGCGCAGCAGCGGCCGGTTGCACAGCGCTCCGACGGCCGCGCCGACCAGCAGACAGACCAGCGCGGCGAGCAGCCCCGCCGTACCGGCGGACACCACGTCCACCCCGACCGTGAAGTCGGCGTTCTTCGGTTCGCTGATCAGGATGACGAGCAGCGTGCCCGCCACCCCGATGGCACCCGCGACGGCCACGGCGGCCAGCAGCGTGGCGAGATGCGCCCGGCGCGTCCCGTTCACCGCGCCGACGACCGCGCGGGAGGCCGCCGGTTCCTGGGTGACACAGATCCGGACCAGCCAGGCGGTGACGGGCAGCAGGGCCGCCGCCGCGTATCCGAGCGAGTCCAGGATCGGCTGCCCCGACTGCACCCCGACGCCGAGGAAGATCCCGTACAGCAGGAGCGGCGGCAGCCAGCGCTGCGAGCGCAGCAGCAGGGCGATCTGATAGCTGAGCAGTGCGGTCATGAGGAGATGCGCTCCGTCTCCGTGGTGGCGGTACCTGCCGGGGCCGGCTCAGCGGCCTGACCCACCTCCCTGATGTGCCAGGGCGGGCCGGCGGTGAGCAGCGCCCGCAGCAGCGCGTCGGAGTGCTCCGCGGCCACCGTCAGCAGGACGGAACCGTCCTCGGCGGGTACGTCGCAGGCGGGCGCCCCGGGCAGTGCGGCCGCCGCCGCGCCGTCGAGCGCCGTGCCCGGCGGCCCCTCGGCGAGTATCCGTACCACCTCGGCCCGCTCCCCGTCCCGTTCGTCGTCGGGGAGCGCGGCCTCGGTACGAGGCACCACGCCGCCGTCCACCACCCCGTACAACGCGTCGGACGCCCCGGCCAGCCGCCGCCGGTCGTGGTCGACGAAGACGACCGTGCCGCCCGCGGCGACACGCTCGGCGACCGCCCGGTCCAGCTCCGCGCGGGCCGCCGTGTCCAGCCCCGTCCACGCCTCGTCGAGGACCAGCAGCTCGGGCTCGGCCAGCAGCGCCTGTGCGACGGCCACCTTCTGGCTGGTGCCCTTGGACAGCTCGTCCATCGGCGTCCGGGCGTGCTCCTGCGCGCCGAACCGCTCCAGCCACTCGACGGCGCTCGCCGCCGCGACATCGCGGCGCAGCCCGTGGATCCGGCCGAGGTGCATCAGATATCCGGCGGCCGTGAAGGGCAGCGAGACGGGGAAGCGCTCGGGAACGTACGCCGTGCGGCAACGGCCGTGCAGGCGGCCCTCGGTCGGCACGTCGATGCCCGCGATCAGCCTCAACAGGGTTGATTTCCCGCTGCCGTTCACGCCCTCGACCCGGACCAGGGCGCCCGCGGGGAGTTCGAGATCGACCCCGCGCAGCACCCAGGGCCCGCGGAGGCCGTAACGGCGGCCCACACCTTGGAGGTTCATCCGGGCATGATCTCAGCTCGCGTCAGTGCGCGGTGGGCTTCTGCGCAGTCGCCTCGCTCGGCCGTACGATCACGAAGCCCTCTCCCTGGAGCATCAGTTGGACGGCCTCACCGGATCCGCCGCGGATCATCGACCCCACGGACTGGGAGCGATGCAGGGATGTACCGAGTTGTGCGCTCCAGCCGACGACCGCGTCCGTGTCGACGTACACCGGTGCCTGCGCCGTGACGGGAATCACGATGGGATCGCCCTCGCAGATGACGCCGAGTTTGCCGTAGCCGGTGAAGACACTGTTGAAGAGACCACCTCCGGTCATCCCCGCGCCCTTCACCGTCTTGATCTCGTAGCTGAGGGTCGGATCGAAGCAGAGCACGTTACGGCCGTTGATGGTGAGCGCGTCGCCCTGCTCCACATCGACGATGAAGCAGTGGGCCGCCTCCTGCGCGAGCCACACCTCGCCCTGGCCCTTCACCGTCATGAGCGGCAGCCCCTCACCGGTGACCGCGCGCTTGAGGAGCCCGCCGAGGCCCTGCCCCTTGCGCTCGAACTCCAGCGAGCCGCGGTAGGCGACCATCGCCCCCTGCCGCGCGTACATCTCACCGTTGACGGCGTACTTGATCGACTTGGCGTTCTGGAGGGTCATCCCGGGCGCGGTGGCCGGCTGGGCCATGTGTCCCGTGGAGAAAAGGTCGCTCTTCATGCCGTGCATCGTCGCCCGGACCGGTACGTTCCGCCAAGAAAGGTTCGGCCAAGAAATCCGCGGGCCGGCAGGGGCGCGGCGGCTGGCAGACTGGGGCCGTGAGCAGCGAGAGCAACGAGAGCGCCCCGGCGGAGAGTCCCTTCCGCCACGAGTCGACCGCCCGGGACGAGGCCCCGCAGTACGTACTGCCGCTGGTGGTCCGGATCGAGAAGGCCGCGCCGCCTACCCGTACCGACGCCCTGGAGACTGCGGCCCGCGCGGTGCTCACCCTGCTCTCCGACGAACGGGCCCTGGGCGAGGGCGAGAACGAGGGCGAGTGGGCCCAGGCGGTACGGGACTGGCAGGACGCCCGGATCCGCAAGGTGGTACGGCGGGCGCGCGGCGCGGAGTGGCGCCGCGCCTGCACGCTCCCCGGGATCACGGTGACGGGCCGCGGCCCGCTGGCGCAGGCGCCGGCCACGGACGGTGCGCCGCCCGCGGACGGTGCGCCGCCCGCGGACGGTGCGCCGGCCTCCGCGGCGGACGGTGCGCCGGTCGCGGACGGTGCGCCGACTGCGGAAGCCGGCGCGTCGTCGTCCGTCGCCGAGGTACGGGTCTTCCCGCCCGTCCCGCTCGACGGCTGGCCCAAGGAGCTGGCCAAGCTCCAGGTCTCCGGCACCGACCTGGACGACCCCGCGCCGCCGCCCCCGGCCGACCCGGCCCACCCGGTGCTGTGGCTGAGCCCCGACCTCGACATGTCGGCGGGCAAAGCCATGGCCCAGGCCGGACACGGCGCCCAACTCGCCTGGTGGGAACTGCCGGAGACGGACCGCGCGTCCTGGCGCGACGCCGGGTTCCCGCTCTCCGTCCGCACCGCGGACCCCACGCAATGGCGTCAACTCACCACGGCCGGGCTGCCGGTGGTCCGCGACGCGGGCTTCACGGAGATCGCCGCGGGATCCTGCACGGTGGTCGCCGACCACCCGTCGCTGCGCCGCTGACCGACGCCCGGGAGAGCGGCCCGCACGGTCATCGATCATCCGCCGCCACCGGGTTGAACACACCCGGCGCGCCGTGCGTATTCCTCCATACCGCCAAGGCGGGTTGAACGGCCGCGCTCTCAGCGGTTGATTCAGCGGTGTCAGTTTTCGGTTCGGGAGGCAGCACATTGTTGCGACGTATCAACGGTTCGGCGCTCATCATCGCGGCATTGGTCGCCACAGTGGCGGCACTGGCCTTCCCCGTGTGGTCGTACGCCGACCGTTCCGGGACCGGGCAGGCCAACATCAACGCGTCGTCCGTCTCCACCCAGTGGGGCCCCCTGACGGCCACCGACCGTGATTTCCTGGTCAAGGTCAGGCTGGCGGGGCTCTGGGAGCTGCCCGCCGGACAGCAGGCCCTCGAACGCGCGCCCACCAAGGCGATCAAGGAATGTGGTGACCACCTCGTCGTGGGCCACACCGACCTCGACAAGCGGGCCCGTGACGTGGCGGGGAAGCTCGGCGTCGAGCTGCCGAACCAGCCCAACGACCAGCAGCAGGGCTGGCTCAGGGAGCTGTCGGCGGCCACCGGCCAGGAGTACGAGCAGAAGTTCGCCAACCTGCTGCGCAACGCGCACGGCAAGGTCTTCGCCCTGATCGCGGAGGTACGGCACACCACCAGGAACACCCTGATCCGCAATCTCGCCAGCGACGCCAACATCACCGTCCTCGACCACATCACCATGCTGGAGGCCACCGGCATGGTCGACTTCGACTCGATCGCCAACGAGGCCGCCGGCACCAAGACCGCCAGCCCGACCGGCCCGCCGCCCCCGAACGGCAACCTGCCCCCGGCCGCTGAGCCGGTGGTGCCGAACGGGAACGAGAAGCTGACCTCCGAGCCCTCCACCGGGCCGGGCGCCCCCACCTCGATCAACACCAACCGGCCGGACCCCGGCGCGAGCTGACCCACGGCGGTTCCAAGGCGGTGCCACAACGGTTCCGCAGCGGTTCCACAGCACGGTGCCTCCCCCTCACATCCGTACCGGGGGAGGCACCGTGCTTTCGTGGCGGGGGCGTGGAACCTCAAATCAACCTCTGAACGTCCTCCCTCCAGGATTCACGGAGGCGTTCTCGGGGTCATGACCCCTGCAACCGCGAGCCAGGTCGCGTACGGAGGAGTCCGCAACAGGGGGAAACCATGAACGACACACCACGTCTGGGCACCGGCATCGGCTGGCGCCCGGAGATCGCCGACACGGTGGAGGCCCTGTCCGGGGTCGACTGGGTCGAGGCAGTCGCGGAGAACCTGTGCGCCGGCCATCTCCCCGAGTCGCTGGTACGGCTGCGCGAGCGCGGCGTCACCGTCGTCCCGCACGGGGTCTCGCTCGGACTCGGCGGCGCGGACCGCCCCGATCCGCGGCGGCTGGCGGAGCTCGCGGAGTGCGCCGAGGCCCTTGGTTCCCCCCTGGTCACCGAGCACATCGCCTTCGTACGGGCCGGTGGGCCGCGCACCGCGTCCCCCGTACTCGAAGCGGGTCATCTGCTGCCGGTACCGCGCACCCGCGACGCGCTGCGCGTGCTCTGCGAGAACGTACGGATCGCGCAGGACGCGCTGCCCGTGCCGCTCGCCGTGGAGAACATCGCCGCCCTGATCTCCTGGCCGGACGAGGAGATGAGCGAGGGACAGTTCCTCGCCGAACTGGTCGAACGCACCGGGGTCCGGCTGCTGATCGATGTCGCCAATCTCCACACCAACCACGTGAACCGGGGCGAGAACCCGGCGAGGGCGCTGGACGAACTGCCGGTCGAGGCCATCGCGTACGTCCATGTCGCGGGCGGGATCGAGCGCGACGGCGTCTGGCACGACACCCACGCCCATCCGGTCACCCGGCCCGTGCTCGACATCCTCGCCGAGCTGCGCTCGCGGGTGGCGCCGCCGGGCGTCCTGCTGGAGCGGGACGACGACTTCCCGCCCTCGGCGGAGCTGGCGGGCGAACTGACGCTGATACGCGAGACGCTGGAGGCCGGCGGGGCGGCGACGGTACGGGCCTCCTCTGCCCCGGAAGCCGTCGCTCCGGTACGGGCCTCCTCGCCCGCGACGGAAGACCCCGCCGACCTCGCCGACGCCACCGACGCCACCGACCCCGCCGACACCACCGAGGCGGCCCGGGCGCGGCTGGCGCTCGCCGAGACCGCGCTGCTCTCGGCGCTGGTCGCCGGCACCCCCGTACCGGAAGGGTTCGATCCGCGCCGGCTCGGCGTGCAGAGCCGCGCGCTGGCCGCCAAGCGTGCCGGTGTCGTCGCCAAGGTGGCACCCGAGCTGCCCGGGATCCTCGGCGACGGCTTCCGTCCGGCGTTCCTCGCGTACGCCGCGCGGAAGCCGATGCGCGGCGGTTACCGCAGGGACGCGCTGGACTTCGTCGAGACGCTGCTGATCGAGGGGCGCCCCGAGGATCCCGCGGCCCGGCGGCGGCTGACCCTGTGGTGGCAGGAGCGGGCGGGCGCGCGCCCGCCGCGCCGGGCGGTACGGCTCGTCCGCGCGGCCCGCGCCGCGCTGGTCGGGGGGTGACGGGCGATGACCTCCCTTCCCGTACTGGCGGCGCATCTCACCGTGGTGGCCTCGTCCGTGGCGCTGATCGCCGGGGTGGCCGGTCGGCGCGGCCGGGGCGCGGCCGGCGCCGGCCCGCTCCATGACGTGGCGGAGGCCGCGTTCCTCGGCGGTGGCCCCGGGCGCGTCGTGGACGCCGCGCTCGCCGGGATGCACGCGGACGGCCGGATCTCGGTGGGCGGCCCGGGGATCGTCGCCGTACTCCGGCCGGTCGCCCAGGACCCCGTCGAGCGGTCGGTGCTCGACGAACACGCGGCGGCGCCGCACGGCGGGCTGCACGCGCTGCGGCTGGCGGTGATGCGCGGCCCGAACGTCCAGCGGGTGGGCGACGCGCTCGCGGAGCGCGGGCTGCTGGTCCGTCCTGGGCGGGCCCGTCCGTGGCGGCGGTGGGGCGTGCTCCAGGGCCTGCTGTGTCTGCTGGCCGTGCCCGTCACCTTCTTCGTGGCCTTCCTGTCGGCCTTCCACGACGACGGTCTGGGCGACGGCTTCGACAACTTCACCCTCCTGCCCACCCTCGTCATCGGCTCCGTCGTCGGCCTGGTCTGCGCCTCCGTCGCGGGGCGCCGGATCACGCCGGCCGGGCGGCGGGCCCTGCGCGCCTTCGTCGCCGGGCAGCCGTACGCCCCGCCGTCCGTCGCCGGGCAGGTCGCGGCGCACGGCCTGGCCGGGGTCGCCGACCCGCTGCTGCGGGAGCAGTTGCGTACGGCGGCGAGGCTGCGCCCCGGACGGGACTTCTCGCCCGCGCCGCATCTCGCCGTCGGGGCCGTGGGGTGGTGCTCCGGCGCGCAGCCCGGTTCGGGGACGGGGTGCGGCGGGTCGGGGTCCGGCTGCGGCGCCGGATCCTGCGGCGGCGGAGGCGGAGGCGGGGGCGCGGGCGGCGACTCCGGGTCCGGTGGAGGCGGGAGCAGTTGTGGCGGCGGCAGTAGCTGCGGCGGAGGGGGTGGCGGCGGGGGCTGCGGAGGCGGCGGAGGCTCCTGAACCGTCGCCCGGGACCGCCTCTTCGCACACTCCCGCCCGTTCCGCACGCCGGGCGGCGCCCAGGAGTGGCCGTGGGGCGCATCGGGGTCATCGGCCTCCGACACCGCTCACCGGTCCTTGCCAAGTCCCGGCCCCCTGCCGACGCTCGTCGTGCCGTCGCTCCCCCGGACCCCCGGATTCCGGGAGACCTCCGGACCGCTCGTACGCACGCACGAAGGGAACACGATGAGAGCAGTCGCGAAGTACGGGGCTCTGACGACCCTCGGCTCCCTGGTCCTGTCGGCCCTCGTCGCCGTCCCGGCGGACGGCGCCTCCGCCGACAACGGCCCGGCCGCCGCCACCGCGGAGACCCGCGGCGTGGCCCGGGCGGCGGCGCGCGCCGCCGCCGCCGGTGTCACGTTCGGTGCCTGCCCCGAGGCCGAGAAGCTGCCCGCCCCCGTCACCTGCGGCACCGTCGAGGTCCCCCTCGACTACGCCGCGCCCGACGGACCCACGATCGGCCTCACCGTCAGCCGGGTCACCGCGAGCGGTCCCGCCGACCGGCGGCAGGGGGCGCTCGTCTACAACCCCGGTGGCCCCGGAGCCTCCAGCATGTACTTCCCGCTCGCCGCCGAGGTGTCCGGGTGGAAGCGGATCGCCGCCGCGTACGACCTGATCGGCTACGCGCCGCGCGGTGTCGGCCGCTCCGCGCCGCTCTCCTGCCAGGACCCGGCGGACTACGGGAAGGCGCCGACCCAGGCGCCCACGCACCCCTCCGCGTCGTACAAGCGGGAGCGGATCGCCGAGGCGAAGGCGTACGCGCGGGGCTGCGCCGCCCACGCGGGTGAGGCGCTGCGCCACTACCACTCCCGCAACAACGCCCGCGATCTCGACGTCCTGCGCGCCGCGCTCGGCGAGCGGAAGCTGACGTTCATGGGGGCCTCGTACGGGACGTACTTCGGCGCCGTCTACGCGACGCTCTTCCCCTCGCACGTACGGCGGATGGTCTTCGACTCCGCGGTCAACCCGGACCCGGACCGGATCTGGTACCGCAACAACCTCGAACAGTCGGCCGCGTTCGAGCGGCGCTGGGAGGACTTCCGTACCTGGGTCGCCAAGCACGACGCGACCTACCACCTGGGCACCGACGCCGCGCAGGTGCAGCGGAGTTACGAGCAGGTGCGCGCCGGGGTCGCGCACGAACCGGCCGGCGGCAAGGTGGGCCCCGGGCAGCTCCAGGCGGCGATGCTCGGCGCCGGCTACTACGACGACTACTGGGCGCTGCGCGCCACCGCGCTCTCCGAGTACGTCCGGGGCAACCCCGAGCCGCTGATCTCCCAGGCCACCCCCCGCCCGGCGGCCGCCGCGAGCGGTGAGAACAGCAACGCCGTCTACACCGCCGTCGAGTGCAACGACGCGCCGTGGCCGACCCGGTGGCAGGTGTGGGACCGCGACAACACGGCGCTGGCGCGGCACGCCCCGTTCGAGACCTGGGACAACGCCTTCATGAACCTGCCGTGCGCCTACTGGCCCGCGCCCCGGCAGGAGCCCGTCGACGTCCGCACCCGCCCCGGACAGCTCCCGCCGACGCTGATCCTGGCGGCGGAGCGGGACGCGGCCACCCCGTACGAGGGGGCGCTGGAGCTCCAGCGCCGGCTGGCGGGCTCGGCGCTGGTGACCGAGCGGGACGCCGGTACGCACGGGGTCTCGGGCGGCGACAACCCGTGCGCCAACGCGTATCTGGAGGACTATCTGCTGACCGGGAGGACACCGGCGCGGCGCACCGAGTGCGCGCCGCACCCCGAGCCGAACCCGATCTCACTCGAACCGGCCGCCCGGCTCGCCGATCTGCGAGGAAGGCCCGGTCCGGCTTCTCATTCCTGAGTGCACGCCGTGGGGTCGAGGGGCGGACGCCGCTCGACCGCCAGGCTGAGGCTCTCCTCGATACGGTCCAGGACGCGGATCATGGCGTCCTGTTCGCCCGCGCCCAGATCGCCGACGGCCCCCTCCTCAAGTTCCGCCCAGATCTGTTCGACCCCTTTGCGCAGCGCGAGGCTGGCGGTGGTGGGTTCGATGATGGTGGCGCGCCTGTCGGTCTCGCTGGGCCGCCGGCGGACGAAGCCCGCGTTCTCCAGCCGCTTGACCGTACGGGTGATG
This sequence comes from Streptomyces sp. NPDC087310, assembly GCF_044744405.1. NCBI lineage: Bacteria > Bacillati > Actinomycetota > Actinomycetes > Kitasatosporales > Streptomycetaceae > Streptomyces > Streptomyces sp. NPDC087310. The sequence goes on from NZ_JBIUYF010000002.1 coordinate 693,525, forward strand.
GTGGCCGCGTCCGAGCCGAGCAGCCGCACCAGATCGGCCTGACGCTGCGGGCCGAGGTCCCACAGTTGCATCATGACGAGCTCCTGCCCGGGGTGCAGCCCCACGCGGCGCAGGAGCTGTCCGGCGAGCATCCGGTGCAGGCGGGCCACGCGGAAGATCGCGTGGCTCACGGGCCCCGCCTTGACCGACGGCGGCAGCTCGGGGCGGGTCATGCCCGCGCAGGGGTTCGCGCAGGGGTCCGCGGACGGGGCGCCGCCCGGATCCTTCGCCATGTCGTTCACGCCGCTCACAGCCCCTCACGCCCTCACGCTGATTGTTGCCCGAACAGGAACATTCTACCGCGACGCGCCCTGCGCCCTGCGGGACGGGCGCCACCAGCACCCCAACACAGGAGAGTGACGCACATCACAGAAGCTCAGGAATGCGGCGAGGCTATTTACTTGTTCGAACAGGCAATGACATCGCGTGGTGTCACCCAGCCGAACCGAACAGGATCCTGATCATGACTACGGCCTTCGCCCCTTACGAACTCGGCGGCATCCGCCTGTCCAACCGCATCGTGATGGCCCCCATGACCCGCAGCCGCGCCCACGGCGCCAGGCAGACCCCCACGGAGCTGATGGCGACCTATTACACGCAGCGGGCGAGCGCCGGTCTGGTCGTCACCGAGGGCACACAGCCGTCCGCGATCGGCCAGGGTTACCCGGACACCCCCGGTATCCACTCCGCCGAGCAGATCGCGGCCTGGCGCGGGATCACGGACGCCGTACACGCCGAGGGCGGCGCGATCTTCCTGCAGATCATGCACACCGGACGGGTCGGCCACCCGAGCCTGATGGGCCTCACCCCGGTCGGCCCCTCGGCGGTCAAGGCCAAGGGCCAGGTCTACACACACCAGGGGCCGCAGGACTTCGTCGAACCGCACGAGCTGACCGAGACGGAGATCGCGGCGACCATCGCCGACTTCGCCACCGCGGCCCGCAACGCCGTCGAGGCGGGCTTCGACGGTGTGGAGCTGCACGGCGCCAACGGCTACCTGATCCACCAGTTCCTGGCGCCCAACTCCAACCAGCGCACCGACGCCTGGGGCGGCAGCCCCGAGCGGCGGATCCGCTTCGCCGTCGAGACCGCGAAGGCCGTGGCCGAGGCCATCGGCGGGGACAAGGTCGGCTTCCGTATCTCGCCCGGCAACACCTACAACGACATCGACGAGAGCGACCGGCCGGACGTGGAGGCCACCTACACCGCCCTCGTGGACGCGCTCGCCCCGCTCGGCCTGGCCTACCTGCACCAGATGGAGGCGCCCGGAATCCGCGACCTGGTCCTGCGGCTGCGCAAGGCATGGCCGAGCACCTTCGTCCTCAACCCCTTCACCGGCACGGAGCCCACGGGCCCGGACGAGCTGAAGCTCATCGAGGACGGCACCGCCGACCTGATCGCCTACGGGGCCCTCTTCCTCGCCAACCCCGACCTGCCGGCCCGCCTCGCCGCCGGCGGCCCCTACAACACCCCGGACCCCGCCTCCTACTTCGGCGGTGACCAGGGCGGCTACACCGACTACTCGGCCCTCGGCTGACAAGCACCGACCCGGGTTCCATCGGCCGTGACCGGGGCGGAACGGGCTGGACCGGGGAAGAACGAGGTTCTTCCCCGTAGGTCACAGCGTTTCCGCAGGCCGGCGGCCGATGGGAACCCGGAGCCGAACCCGGTGTCGCTGGACGGGCGTGCGCGCAGCAGGGAACTGCCGCCGCCCGTCTGATCTTCCGGGTGGGGTGGCCCGGTCCGTACGGTCACGGACCCGGCCACCACGTCATTCCGTCACGCCAACCCTGCCACGAGGTCCGCGACCGACTTGCGGCGGCCCGTGTAGAACGGGATCTCCTCCCGCACGTACAGCCGCGCCTCGGACCCGCGCAGATGACGCATCAGGTCGACGATGCGGTACAGCTCGTCGGCCTCGAAGGCCAGTACCCACTCGTAGTCGCCGAGCGAGAAGGACGACACGGTGTTGGCGCGTACGTCAGGGTAGCCGCGCGCCATCTTGCCGTGGTCCGCGAGCATCCTACGGCGGTCCTCGTCGGGCAGCAGGTACCAGTCGTAGCTGCGGACGAAGGGGTAGACGCTCACGTAGTCGCGGGGCGTCTCGTCGGCCAGGAAGGCCGGCACGTGCGACTTGTTGAACTCCGCGGGGCGGTGCAGCGCCATGTTCGACCAGACCGGCTCCAGCGCGCGGCCGAGCCGGGTGCGCCGGAAGCGGTTGTACGCGTCCTGCAACTCGTCCGAGGTCTCGGCGTGCCACCAGATCATGACGTCGGCGTCGGCGCGCAGCCCGGACACGTCGTACGTGCCGCGCACGGTGACGTCCTTGGCGTCGAGCTGGTCGAACAGCTCCTGGACCTCGTCCGCGTAACCGGTCCGGTCCTCGGGCAGGACATCACGCAGCCTGAAGACGGACCACAGCGTGTAGCGGATGACCTCGTTGAGGTCCTTGGCCTTCTTGCCGGCGTTCGGGATCTTCTCGGGAGCAGCAGTCATGGGGCTATTCTCCCGCGCCGCGACCGGTGCCCGGCGCCAGGGTCGACGTGGCGATGATCTCGTCCGCGGCGCGCCGCGCGCTCGCGACGCAGGCGGGGATGCCGACGCCGTCGTACGCGGCGCCGCAGACGCGCAGCCCGGGGAGTTCGGCGACGGAGTCGCGGATACGGGCGACCCTGGCCTGGTGGCCGACCGGGTACTGGGGCAGCCCGTCGATCCAGCGCGTCACCTCGTGGGCGACCGGGCGGGCGGTGAGGCCGGTCGCCTCCCGCAGGTCGCGCAGGGAGACGTCGAGGAGTTCGGGGTCCTCGCGCTGGAGCTGTTCCTCCTCGCCGTAGCGGCCGATGGAGGTGCGCAGCACGAACAGGTCGGGGGCTGCCCTGTCGACCCATCCCCATTTACGGGTGGAGAAGGTCGACGCCTTGATGGTGCGGCCGTCGACGGGCGGGACGAGGAAGCCGCTGCCCTCGGGCATGGCACCGATGTCGGCGCGCCGGAAGGCCATCGTCACCAGCGCCATCGACGCGTACTCGACCGCGGCGAGTTCGGCGGAGGCGGCCGGTGACGCGTCGGCGAGCAGCGCGGAGGCGGACCACGCGGGGGTCGCGAGGACCACGCCGTCGGCGGTGAGGACACGCGCGTCGGGGCGGGTGGGGTGCCCGGTGCGCAGGTGCCAGCCCTCGGCGGTACGGGTCAGGGCGAGGACGGGCGTCTCCAGCAGGATCTCGCCGCCCCCGGCCCGTACGGCGTCGGCGACGGCGCCGGGCAGGCGGCCCACGCCGCCCTCGATGCCCGCGAAGACGGCGCCGCCCGGCTGCTTGGCAGCGGTCCGCTCCTGGATCTCGCGGACGCCGGCCAGCAGCGAGTCATGGGCCTTGACGGCTTCGAAGAGCTGCGGGACGGCGGCCTTCATGGAGATGCGGTAGGCGTCGCCCGCGTAGACCCCGCCGAGCAGGGGTTCGACCAGCCGGTCGACGACCTCGCGGCCGAGCCGCTCGGCGACGTACGCGCCGACCGCGACGTCGTCGCCGACCTCGGTGGGGGGCAGCTCCGGTTCGCGGGCGATCCGGGCGAGCCCTTCGTCGGAGAGGAGTCCGGCGAGGGCGGCGGGGTCGCCGGGCACGCCCATCACATGGCCCTTGGGCATGGGCCGCAGCGCGCCGCGCGTCCAGACGGAGGCGGTGGTGGCGGTGGGCGGCTGGAGCAGCGCGCCGAGCCCGACGGCCTCGGCGAGGTCGACGCCCTCGGGGCGGCGGGCGAGCATGGACTCGGCGCCGAGGTCGACGGGGGCGCCCTCGATCTCGCCCGTACGCAGCTTGCCGCCGAGCCGGTCGCTGGCCTCCAGCAGGGTGACCCGGATACCGGCGCCCAGCAGCCGGTGGGCGGCGGCGAGACCGGCGATACCGCCCCCGATGACGACGACATGGCCCGTATGCGTGTCCACGTGCTGCGCGCTCGACTCCATGGCCCCACTCTCTCAAACACGTTCACCCCGCCGGTAACGAGTCCTGACCGTGACCGCTTCGGAACCGTGGAAGGGCAACCCGCGCAGGGGCCCCACACGTCGAACCGGCGACATCAACCGAATACCTGGGGGGACCATGCGTGCGATGCCCGCGTTCGCGGCGGCACTGCTCACCGTTTCACTCGCGCTCGCCGGATGCAGCGCCGGATCCGCCGACGAGGCGGCCTCGAAGGGCGTCGCCAGGCCCGCGGAGGGGCCGGGAGGGCAGGCGGCCGGCCTGGAGGCGGGGGCGGGCGCCGGTGACGCCGCCACGCCCGGCGCCAAGGGCGCGGACGGGAAGAGCGCCGCGCCCGCCGGGGTCCATGTAATCCGTACCGCCGAGCTGACCGTGCGCGTCAAGGACACGCGGAAGGCGCTCTCCACGGCGCGGGCCGCGGCCGGGAACGCCGGCGGTCTGGTGCAGGACGAGGTGACCGAGCGGGACGAGGACAGCGGGGTGACCTCGCGGATCGTGCTGCGCGTCCCGCAGGACAAGTACGACGCGGTGCTGGCCGAACTGTCGGGCACGGGAACGCTGTTGACGCGCAAGGCGAACGCCGAGGACGTCACCGACCAGGTCGTCGACGTCGACAGCCGGGTCGCCTCGCAGCGCGTGAGCGTGGCGCGGGTACGGGAGTTGATGGACCGGGCCACGAAACTGAGCGATGTGGTGGCGCTGGAAGGTGAGTTGAGCAGCCGGCAGTCGGCGCTGGAGGCGCTGCTCGCCCAGCAGGCGTCCCTCAAGGACCGCACCACGCTGGCGACGATCACCCTGGAGCTCTTCGAGAACCCGGTCGTGAAGGAGGAGGAGAAGGCGGAGGATCCGGGGTTCCTGGACGCGCTGGGCGGCGGCTGGGACGCGCTCCTGACGACCCTGCGGTGGATCGGGGTGGTCCTCGGGGCTGCGCTGCCGTTCGCCGCCGCGCTCGGGGCGCTCTACCTGCTGTGGCGGCTGGTGCGCCGGCTGCTGCCCGCGTCGGCTCCGCCGCTGGTGGCGGCCGGGCCGGTGAAGCCCACGCAACCCGCCGAACCCGCAGCACCCGAGGCACCGGCCGAACCCGCCGAGCGGGGGCGCGAGGAGGACTGACCGGTTCCGTCCGCGTAGCGTTCCCTTCCGGTACGACCTTATGAACGACGACCTGGTGAACAACTCCCTGGTGAACAGGGACGGAGGGACGCGCACATGGCGGCGGAGCGCATGGTGGTCATCGGGGGCGACGCGGCGGGCATGTCCGCCGCGTCGCAGGCCCGCAGGGGCCGGGGCCCGGAGGAGCTGGAGATCGTCGCGTTCGAGCGCGGGCACTTCACCTCGTACTCCGCGTGCGGCATCCCGTACTGGGTGGGCGGCGACGTCACGGAGCGGGACGCGCTGATCGCCCGTACACCCGAGGAGCACCGGGCCCGCGCCATCGGGCTGCGGACCCGCACGGAGGCCGTGGAGATCGACCTGGCGGGGCAGCGGGTCCGCGCCCGCGATCTGGAGGCCGGTACGGAGAGCTGGACCGGCTTCGACAAGCTGGTCGTCGCGACGGGCGCCCGCCCCGTACGGCCCGCGCTGCCCGGGATCGACGCGCCGGGCGTGCACGGGGTGCAGACCCTCGACGACGGCCAGGCGCTGCTGGACACCCTCGCCGCGACCGAGGGCGGGCGCGCGGTCGTCGTCGGCGCGGGGTACATCGGCGTGGAGATGGCCGAGTCGCTGCTGAAGCGCGGGTACGAGGTCACCGTCGTGCACCGCGGCGAGCAGCCGATGGCGACCCTCGACCCGGACATGGGGCGCCTCGTCCATGAGGCGATGGACGGGCTGGGCATCACCACCGTGGGCGGCGCGGAGGTGGCCGCGATCCGTACCGGCGAGGACGGCCGGGTGCGGGCGGTGGCCACCGCGGACGCCGAGTACCCGGCGGACGTCGTCGTCCTCGGTATCGGCGTCGAGCCGGAGACGGCCCTCGCCCGCGCCGCCGGGCTGCCCGTCGGACCGTACGGCGGGCTGGTCACCGATCTGTCGATGCGGGTACGCGGCCACGAGAACGTCTGGGCGGGCGGCGACTGCGTGGAGGTCCTCGACCTGGTCTCGGGCGCCACCCGCCATGTCGCGCTGGGCACGCACGCGAACAAGCACGGCCAGATCATCGGCACCAACGTGAGCGGCGGCTACGCCACCTTCCCCGGGGTCGTCGGTACGGCCGTCAGCAAGGTCTGCGACCTGGAGATCGCCCGGACGGGGCTGCGCGAGAAGGACGCCCGCAGGGCCGGGCTCCAGTACGTGAGCGCCACGATCGAGTCGACCAACAGCGCCGGCTACTACCCGGGCGCCGCGCCGATGACGGTGAAGATGCTCGCGGAGCGGCGTACGGGGCGGCTGCTGGGGGTGCAGATCGTCGGCCGGGAGGGCGCGGCGAAGCGCGTGGACATCGCGGCGGTGGCGCTGACCGCCAGGATGTCGGTGGAGGGGATGACCACCCTGGACCTGGGGTACGCGCCGCCGTTCTCGCCCGTCTGGGACCCGGTGCTGGTCGCCGCGCGCAAGGCGGCGACGGCGGTCAGGGCGGCGGGCTGGTGAGCACCGCGCGGGCGGCGGGGGCGGGCGAGGTCGGGCAGGTCCGGCGATAAGGGACGAATTACCTCATCCCCGCCACTCCGGGGCGAATCACCTCCGTCCCACTCCCGCCTCACTCCCGCCCCACCAACACTTTTCGGCCAATCAGTGAGCGGTCTGCGTGTGCACGTAGTCGACGAGCCTGGTCAGTGAGTCCGGGTCCATGCTCGGCAGCACACCGTGGCCCAGATTGAAGATGTGGCCCTCCAGCCCGGCCGCCGCGTCCAGCACCTCACGGGCCTTGGTCTCCACCGCCGGGGTCGGGGCGAAGAGGACGGCCGGGTCCAGGTTGCCCTGGAGCGCCTTGCCGGGGCCGACCCGGCGGGCCGCCTCGTCCAGCGGGACGCGCCAGTCGACGCCGACGACATCGGCGCCCGCCTCGCCCATCAGGCCGAGGAGTTCGCCCGTACCGACCCCGAAGTGGATGCGCGGGACGCCGTACCCGGCGACCGCGTCGAAGACCTTGGCGGAGGCGGGCAGCACGGAGCGGCGGTAGTCGGCGGGGGCGAGGGCGCCCACCCACGAGTCGAAGAGCTGGACGGCGCTCGCGCCCGCCTCGATCTGCACGGTGAGGAAGGCCGCGGTGATCTCGGCGAGCCGGTCGAGCAGGTCGGCCCAGAGCTCGGGGTCGCCGTACATCATGGCCTTGGTGTGCTCGTGGTTACGGGACGGGCCGCCCTCCACGAGGTAGCTCGCGAGCGTGAAGGGCGCCCCGGCGAACCCGATGAGCGGGGTGGCTCCCAGCTCGCCGGTGAGCATGCCGATGGCCTCGGTGACGTAACCGACGTCCTCGGGGGTGAGGTCGCGCAGCCGGGCCAGGTCGGCGCGGGTGCGGATCGGCTCGGCGACGACGGGGCCGACGCCCGGCTTGATGTCCAGGTCGAGGCCGATGGCCTTGAGGGGGACGACGATGTCGCTGAAGTAGATCGCGGCGTCGACCTTGTGGCGCCGTACCGGCTGGAGCGTGATCTCGGTGACCAGCTCGGGGCGCATGCAGGAGTCCAGCATCCCGATGCCCTCGCGGACCTTCAGGTACTCGGGCAGCGAGCGCCCCGCCTGACGCATGAACCACACCGGTGTGTGCGGTACCGGCTCACGTCGGCACGCCTTCAGGAAGGCCGATTCGTACGTCTTCGTCTGCTGGCCCGGGGGGCGTTCGTTGGCGCTCACGGACAGAATCTTCCCATGTACGGGGAAGCCGCCGCCCCGGGCAGGGTGTCCCTCCCTGCGCGAGGCGCGGGTTCCGCCTACTCTTCCCCGCATGGCTGCGGCTCAGGGACAGTTTTCCGATCATTCCAACGGCACCGGGGGAACGGGCGGCGGGGAGGGGGATTCCGTCCCGCCCGCGTTCCGTTCCGCGGTCGACGCGCTGCGGACGGCGCGGCTGCGTCCCGGCGTCGAGATCGACCCGACCCCGGCGCCGAAGCGGCTCGCGCCGTACGCGTACGCCCTGGAGGCGGCGGTGGTCGACGGCGACGACGATCTGGCCGACGGCCGGCTGATCCTGCTGCACGACCCGTCAGGACACGACGCCTGGCAGGGCACGTTCCGGCTGGTGACGCTCGTACGGGCGGAGCTGGAGCCGGAGATGGCCGCCGACCCGCTGCTGCCCGAGGTGTGCTGGTCGTGGCTGACGGGGGCACTGGAGGCGCGCGGTCTGTCGTACGGGGAGGCGAGCGGCACCGTCACCCGGGCCGGGTCGTACTACTTCGGCGGGCTCGCGGAGCGCAGGCCGGCCACCCAGATCGAGATCCGGGCGTCCTGGACCCCGCGCGAGGGCCGGGGCGGACTGCCCGACACGGCGGCGCACCTGGCCGCGTGGTGCGATCTGCTCTGCCAGGTCGCGGGGCTGCCGCCGGGCGCGGGGGACACCGGGGGCGCCGGCGTGGTGTCCCTGCCCCAGCGACGCGGCCCGCGCATCCCCTGACGGGGCCTGCGGATCTCCCGACGCGGCCCACGGATCTCCTCCCGCCCACCTACGGCTCCCCTGACGGAGTCCGTGGCTCCCCTGACGCCCCTTCACCGCTCCGTCACACCACGTCCGCCGGGCGTCCCTCACTCGTCCGCCGTACACCCCCGCCCGGGGGACCACTCGTAGGATGATCGATCACGCATCCGAATTGCCCGAATTGTTACTCACTAATTCGTGATCATTCTCTAAAGGCGAGCGGGATTGCTGCCGAAGAGGTCAATGACCCTTCACACACGGTTCGCCCCGGCTTCATCCCCCGCAGCCGGCCCCGTCCCGCACCTTCCCAGGAGGCCTGGTGTCCGTTCTCCTTGAGCAGCCCGCAAGCCTGGTCGCCTACCGCCCGAACAAGCCGACGGCCATGGTCGTCGTGGCCGACCCACGCGTCCGCTCCACCGTCACCCGCCACCTGTGGGCCCTTGGAGTACGTGACGTCATCGAGGCGTCGTCCATCGCGGAGGCCCGCCCCCGCGTCGGCAACCCGCGCGACATCTGCGTTGCCGACGTCCACCTGCCCGACGGATCCGGGCTGACCCTGCTGTCCGAGACCCGGGCGGCGGGCTGGCCCAACGGCCTCGCCCTCTCCGCCGCCGACGACATCGGCGCGGTGCGCAACGCCCTCGCGGGCGGCGTCAAGGGCTACGTCGTCACCGGCACCCGTACGAACATCGGCCACCCCGGCCGCCCCGGCGTCGCCCCCCTGGGCGCCGGCCAGCGCATGCACCGCCGCCCTCCGGGCGCCCCGAACCACCCCGGTGGCTACCGGGAGCTGTCGGGCCGCGAGGTCGAGGTACTCAGGCTGGTCGCCGAAGGCCAGTCCAACAAGGCCATCGGCGTCTCGATGGGCCTGTCCGCACTCACCGTCAAGAGCCACCTCGCCCGGATCGCGCGCAAGCTCGGCACGGGCGACCGGGCGGGGATGGTCGCCGTGGCCCTCCGTACCGGAATCATCCACTGAACCGGACACACCACCCGACCGGGCCACTGACCGCTTCTCGCCCCCACCGCCCGTCGACGGAACGTTCCGTCGACGGGCGCCGTCCGTTCACAGATACCCTTGACAGGTGACCGACGCCCAAGAGACCGCAGCAGAGCCAGCACTGCGAACCACCGGGGGCCCGCGGCGGCAGTCGCTGGTGTCGCTTCCCCCGGACGACGTCGAAGCGGCGCCGATCCCCTTGCTGGAGCCCCGCGAGGGCATTCCACCGGTGGTCGCCACCGACGAGGCGCTCGCCGAGGTGATCGCGGCCTTCGCCGCGGGCACCGGACCCGTCGCCGTCGACGCCGAGCGTGCCTCCGGCTACCGCTACGGTCAGCGCGCCTACCTGGTCCAGCTCCGCCGCGAAGGCGCGGGCACGGCGCTGATCGATCCGGTCGGCTGCCCCGACCTCTCCGGACTCGGCGAGGTCCTCTCCGGTACGGAGTGGATCCTGCACGCGGCGACCCAGGACCTGCCCTGCCTGCGCGAAATAGGCATGATCCCCACCAGCCTCTTCGACACGGAGCTCGCGGGCCGTCTCGCGGGCTTCCCCCGGGTCGGCCTCGGCGCGATGGTCGAGAACGTCCTCGGGTACGCCCTGGAGAAGGGCCACTCCGCCGTCGACTGGTCGACCCGCCCGCTCCCCGAGCCCTGGCTGCGGTACGCCGCACTCGACGTGGAACTCCTCGTCGACCTGCGGGACGCGCTGGAGAAGGAGCTCGACCGGCAGGGCAAGCTCGACTGGGCGCACCAGGAGTTCGAGGCGATCGCCGCCGCCCCGCCCGCCCCGCCGCGCAAGGACCCGTGGCGCCGCACGTCGGGCATGCACAAGGTGCGCCGCCGCCGGCAGATGGCGGTCGTACGGGAGCTGTGGACGACCCGCGACCGGGTCGCGCAGCGGCGTGACGTCTCCCCCGGCAAGGTGCTCAGCGACACCGCGATCGTCGAGGCGTCGCTGTCACTGCCCGCCACCGTGCAGGCGCTGACGGCGCTGCCCGGGTTCGGACACCGGATGGGCAGACGCCAGCTCGAACAGTGGCAGGCCGCTGTCGACCGGGCGAAGGCCCTGCCCGACACGGAGCTGCCCCAGCCGGGCCAGCCCCTCACCGGCCCGCCGCCGCCCCGCTCCTGGGCCGACAAGGACCCGGAAGCCGCGGCCCGGCTCTCGGCGGCACGCGCCGCGGTCTCGGAACTGGCCGAGAGCATCACCATGCCGCAGGAGAACCTGATCACCCCCGACACGGTCCGCCGCGTCTGCTGGGAACCGCCGCAGGACCCCACGGAGGAGAACGTGGCGGCAGCCCTCACCGGCCACGGCGCCCGCCAGTGGCAGGTCGACCTGGTAGCCCCCCTCCTCACACAGGCGCTGGTTCTTTAGGGGCTCGGTTCGCCTCCGGGGCGCTTTATGCCACTGTCGACGGTCGACCGTGCTCGGCCCCTCGTTCCTCGGGGCCTGCGCGCTCTCCCTTTCGACAGCGGCGCGCCCCTTCGGCTCACTCGCCGGCCAGGCGCGCACTCAGGCCGAGGATTCCGGCACCGGGGAACCCTCTCGCCGGCCCCGGGGTGCGCCCGACCCTGGTGGCGAGTGAGCCGAAGGGGCGCGTCGGCGACGTAAGGGCGAGCGCGCGCAGGTTCGTGAGGTACGAGCGAACCGAGCACGGTCAACCGTCGGCGCCGACATGAAGCGCCCCGGAGGCGAACCGAGCCTCAAAAAACAAGCAGGACTGGGCAACTTGGTTACTGGTAAGTAGCATGGGGGTGGGCCCGTGCTACGTGCGGGCTCCGCAGTGCCATCCCGCACCCTGGAGGAGAGCCATCGTGCCTCGTACCGTCAGGGATGTCGTCTTCGTCGACGGCGTCCGCACCCCGTTCGGCAAGGCGGGCCCGAAGGGCATGTACCACGAGACCCGGGCCGACGATCTCGTCGTGAAGGCGATCCGGGAGCTGCTGCGCCGCAACCCGGATCTCGACCCCGCGCGGATCGACGAGGTGGCCGTCGCCGCGACCACGCAGATCGGTGACCAGGGCCTCACGCTCGGCCGTACCGCGGGGATCCTCGCCGGGCTGCCGCAGTCCGTGCCCGGCTATTCGATCGACCGTATGTGCGCGGGCGCGCTGACCGCCGTGACCTCCACCGCGGGCTCCATCGCCTTCGGCGCGTACGACGTCGTCGTGGCGGGCGGTGTCGAGCACATGGGCCGGCACCCGATGGGTGAGGGCGTCGACCCGAACCCGCGGTTCGTCTCGGAGAAGCTCGTCGACGACTCCGCGCTGTTCATGGGCATGACGGCGGAGAACCTGCACGACCGCTTCCCGCACCTCACCAAGGCGCGCGCGGACGAGTACGCGGTGCGCTCGCAGGAGAAGGCCGCGAAGGCGTACGCCAACGGCTCGATCCAGCAGGACCTGGTGCCGATCTCGATCCGGCGTACCGACCCGGCGACCGGGGAGACCGGCTGGGGGCTGGCCACCGCGGACGAGCCGATGCGGCCGGGTACGACGCTGGAGATGCTGGCCGGTCTGAAGACCCCGTTCCGGCCGCACGGCCGGGTCACCGCGGGCAACGCGGCGGGGCTGAACGACGGCGCCACCGCCTCGCTGATCGCCGCCGAGGACTTCGCGCGCGAGCAGGGGCTGCCGGTCAGGATGCGGCTCGTGTCGTACGCCTTCGCGGGCGTCGAGCCCGAGGTGATGGGGTACGGCCCGATCCCGGCGACCGAGAAGGCCCTCGCCAAGGCGGGGCTGTCGATCGCGGACATCGGTCTGTTCGAGATCAACGAGGCGTTCGCCGTGCAGGTGCTGGCGTTCCTCGACCACTACGGCGTCGCGGACGACGACGAGCGCGTCAACCAGTACGGCGGCGCGATCGCGTACGGCCATCCGCTGGCCTCCTCCGGCGTACGGCTGATGACCCAGCTCGCCCGGCAGTTCGAGGCGCAGCCGCAGGTCCGTTACGGCCTGACCACGATGTGCGTCGGCTTCGGCATGGGCGCGTCGGTCATCTGGGAGAACCCGCACTTCGACGGAGGCACCAAGTGAGCACCGCTGAACTCCTGAAGGGCGCGGCCGAGCTGTTCCCCGGCGAGGTCGTCACCCAGGCGCACGTACGCCACTTCGAACTTCCGGCGGGGGCCGGGCGGTTCGCGCTCATCACGCTGGACAACGGCCTCGACCACACGAAGCCGACGACGTTCGGCCCGCAGTCGCTGGCGAACCTGGACGCCGCGCTCGACCAGGTCGGGCGGGAGGCGTCCGAGGGGGCGATCGTCGGGGTCGGGATCACCGGCAAGCCGTTCATCTTCGCTGTCGGCGCCGACCTCAAGGGCGTGGAGCTGCTGAAGCGCCACGAGGACGCGCTGGCGATCGGCCGGGGCGGCCACGAGGTCTTCAAGCGGATCGCCGCGCTGCCCGTGCCGACCTTCGCGTACTACAACGGCGCGGCGATGGGCGGCGGCGTCGAGGTCGGGCTGCACTGCACGTACCGTACGGTCTCCGCGGCCCTGCCCGCGTTCTCGCTGCCGGAGGTCTTCCTCGGTCTGGTGCCCGGCTGGGGCGGCTGCACGCTGCTGCCGAACCTGATCGGCGCGGAGCGGGCGGTCTCGGTCGTCATCGAGAACTCCCTCAACCAGAACAAGCAGCTCAAGGGCGGCCAGGTCTACGACCTGGGTATCGCGGACGCGCTGTTCGACGGCGCGGACTTCCTGGAGCAGTCGCTGGCCTGGACGGCGTCGGTGCTCAAGGGCGAGGTGACGGTCGTACGGCCGGAGGTCGACCGGGGCGAGGCGTGGGACGCGGCCGTGGCGCGCGGGCGGTCCGTCGCGGACTCCAAGGTGCACGGCGCGGCCCCGGCCGCGTACCGCGCGCTGGACATCATCGCGGCGGCGAAGGACGGCGACCTCCAGGCGGGCTTCGACGCCGAGGACCAGGCCCTCGCTGACCTGATCATGGGCGGTGAACTGCGCTCGGGGATCTACGCGTTCAACCTGGTGCAGAAGCGCGCCAAGCGGCCGGCCGGCGCCCCGGACAAGTCGCTGGCCCGCCCGGTCACCAAGGTGGGTGTCGTGGGCGCGGGGCTGATGGCCTCGCAGCTCGCGCTGCTGTTCCTGCGCCGCCTGGAGGTGCCGGTCGTGCTGACCGACATCGACCAGGACCGGATCGACAAGGGCGTGGGCTATGTCCATGCCGAGATCGACAAGTTGCTGCTGAAGTCCCGGATCAACCAGGACAAGGCCAACCGGCTCAAGGGCCTGGTCTCGGGTGTGCTGGACAAGGCCGAGGGGTTCGCGGACGCGGACTTCGTCATCGAGGCCGTGTTCGAGGAGATGGGCGTCAAGCAGCAGGTGTTCGCGGAGGTCGAGGCGGTCGCCCCGGCGCACGCGATCCTCGCCACGAACACCTCGTCGCTGTCGGTCTCGGAGATGGCGTCGAAGCTGAAGAACCCCGAGCGGGTCGTCGGCTTCCACTTCTTCAACCCGGTCGCGATCCTGCCGCTGCTGGAGATCGTGCGCGGCGAGCGGACCGATGACGCGTCGCTGGCCACGGCGTTCGGTGTGGCGAGGAAGCTGAAGAAGACGGCGGTGCTGGTGAAGGACGCCCCGGCGTTCGTCGTCAACCGGATCCTCACCCGCTTCATGGGCGAGATCCAGAACGTCATCGACGAGGGCACCCCGGTCGAGGTGGCGGAGCGCGCGGTGGAGCCGCTGGGGCTGCCGATGTCCCCGCTGGTCCTGCTGGAACTGGTCGGCCCCGCGATCGGTCTGCATGTCTCCGAGACGCTGCACGGCGCGTTCCCGGACCGCTTCACGGTCTCCGAGAACCTGGCCGCGGTGGTCAAGGCGGGCAAGCGCGGCTTCTACGTCTACGACTCCGGGGCGCCGGAGCTGGACCCGGAGGTCGCGGCGCTGCTGAAGCAGGGCGACACCGTGCTGACGGAGGAGCAGACGCGCGACCGGGTCCTGGACGCGGTCGCCCAGGAGATCGGTCTGATGCTGGCCGAGGGCGTCGTCGCCGAGGCGCAGGACATCGACCTGTGTCTGCTCACGGGCGCGGGCTGGCCCTTCCACCTGGGCGGCGTCACCCCGTACCTGGACCGCGCGGGCGTCTCGGAGCGGGTGAACGGCAAGCCGTTCCTGGCGCCGGGTGTGGCGAGCGTGCCGGCGTAGTGCCCTGAACTGACCGGACCTGACGGGATCTTGCAGGGCGGGTCGACGGGCCGTACGGGAGTCTCCGTACGGCCCGTTCCGCGTGTACGGGTGTGTGACGGACGCCTGTACGGATGTGGGTACGGACGTCGCGTCTGAGCCAACAACCGGCGGGCCGTTGATCGGCACCGCCCGCGCGGCTACGTTCACCGCTGTGTGGTGGGCGGTGCTGGGAACGGTGGAGGTGCAGGTCGGTGGCCGGACGGCGGAGTTGGGGGGAGCCAAGCAGCGGCGGGTGCTGACGGCCCTGCTGGTCGACGCCGGGAGTGTGGTCCCCGTGTCACGGCTCGTGGACAGTGTGTGGGGCCGGACGCCACCGCCGTCCGCGGTCCGCACCCTGCGCTCCTACGTCGCCCATCTGCGGCGGGCGCTCGAACCGGACCGGCCCCCGCGTGAGGCCGGGAAGGTGCTGGTCAGCGTGGAGGACGGGTACCGGCTGCGCGTGCTGCCCGAGCAGTACGACGCGGCGCGCTTCGGCGCGCTGGCGGAGGCCGGCCGGCTGCGGCTGGCCGGTGGCCGTCCGCTCGACGCCCTCGCCGAACTCGACCGGGCGCTGGCGCTGTGGCGCGGCCCCGCCTACGGGGAGTTCGGCGCGGAGCCGTTCGCAGTGCTGGAGGCCGACCGGCTGGAGGAGCTGCGGCTCACGGCCCAGGAGTGGCGCTGCGGGGCCCAGTTGGCCGCCGGGCGGCCCGAGTCCGCCGCCGCGGAACTGCGCTCGCTGGTCGCGGCGGAGCCGTTGCGTGAGCGGCGGTGGGAGCTGCTGGCGCTCGCGCTCTACCGGTCCGACCGGCAGGCCGACGCGCTGGCCGCCCTGCGGGACGCCCGCCGGATGCTCGACGAGCACCTCGGTGTGGAGCCGGGGCGGCGGCTGCGCCGACTGGAACAGGCCATTCTCCACCAGGACCCGGAGCTGGATCTGACGCCGGGGCTCACGCCCGACGCGGCCCGGGAGCGGGCACAGGTGGCACCGGTGACACCGGTCGCGACCACTGACGCGCCCCGGGCCGCCGCCCCGCCCGTACCGGAAGCGGCGGTGGGTGGTGCCGCGCTCGCCGGGCGGCAGGAGGTGCTGGCCGCGGTGGACCGGGCGCTGGCGGCGCTGGCGGACGGCCGTGGCGGGCTGATGACGGTCACCGGGGAGCCGGGCATCGGCAAGACCCGGATCGCCGAGGCCGCCGTCGCGCGGGCCGGCGCGGCCGGGACCACGGCCGCGGTCGGCCGCTGTCCCGACGGGGAGGGCGTGCCCGCCCTGTGGCCCTGGCTGGAGGTGCTGCGCGCCGCGCCGCCCGGCGGGGGCCCGGACGCCGCCCCCGGTGACCGCGGGCGCTCCGGGACCCCCGCGGCGATGGTCGAACAGCTCGTCCGCGCGGCGCGGACACGGCCCTTCCTGGTGGTCCTGGAGGACCTGCACTGGGCCGATCCCGACTCGGTGAGCGTGCTGCGCGTACTGGCCACGATGGTGCCCGAACTGCCGCTGCTCGTCCTGGTCACCAGCCGTGACGGCCCCGAACTCGACGACTCCGCCGCCTCCGTGGTGGCCGGGCTGACCGGTGACTGGGTGACCCGCCACCCGCTGGCCCGGCTCACCGAGGCGGAGGTGGCCCAGATGCTCGCCGCGTACACGGGACCCGGTACGGATCCAGGACTGGCCTCGGTCGTCCACCGGCGCTGCGGCGGTGTGCCCTTCCATGTGGTGGAGCTGGCGAAGCTGCTGCCCGGGGCCGGACCCGGAGCCCGAACGCCGGCGGACGCGCTGCCCGAGGGGACCCGGGACCTCATCCGGCACCGGCTGCGGCGCCTTCCCGAGGGCGCCGAGGACGTGCTGCGCGTCGCGGCCCTACTGGGCGAGCGGTTCGGCCTCGACGTGGTCGCGGAGGCGGCCGGAGTGGAGGCGGACCGGCTCCTGGACATCCTGGAGGCCGGGGTGGCGTGGGGCCTGGTCGTGGAGTCCGGGCCCGTCGGCCACTACCGGTTCGGCCACGCCCTGATCCGCGACACGCTCCGCCACTCGCTCTCCCGGATCCGCCGGGCGCGCCTGCACGCCCGGGTGGCCGGCGCCCTGGAACGCCGGGCGGCCCAGGGCACCGCCGGAGGTACCGAACTGCTCGACGCGGTCGCGTTCCACTGGCTCGCCGCGGCCCCGGTCGGCCACGCCGAGCAGGCCCTCGCCGCCGTCACGGCCGCCGCTGAGCGGGCCGAGCAGGTGTACGCCCACCGGCACGCGGCCCGGCTCGTCGAGGCGGCGATCGGTGTCGTCGACGCGTACGCCGCCCCCACCACCCCCGAGGAGACCCGGCGGCTCTTCGAACTCGTCCTGCGCTGGGGCCGGTTGTGCTGTCGTGGCGCCCTGCGCCCCGAATCGGTCCTGGCCCTGGACCGCGCCATCGGCCTCGCCCGTGAGCTGGCCGACCCGGAGGCCCTGGCGCGCGCCGCGACCGTCCACACCATCGAGACCTTCACCCCGGTACGGGAGTACGGCAGTGCGCACGACACCGTACTGACGGCGCTGCGGGACGCGGTACGGCTGCTGCCCCGGCAGGACGCGCCGCTGCGCTGCCTGGCCCTCGCGGCGCTCGCGGCCGAACGGTACTTCGCGGGCGCCGAGAACGGCTCCCCCGGCGCCGACGGGCTCGTGGCGAAGGCGCGGCTCTCGGCGCAGGCGGTGGAGATGGCCCGCAGGCTCGGTGACGACACCCTGCTGCTGCGTGCGCTGCACCTGCGCCACCAGGCCGTACGCCACCCGGACACCCTCGCCGAGCGGCAGCGCCTGGTCGAGGAGCAACTGGACCTGGCCGGGCGCCCCGGGGTGAGCCCCGACTGGATGCCCATGCTGCTCCTGCGCCGGGCCCTGATCCGGCTGGAGGCGGGTGACATGCCCGGCGCCCAGCGGGACATCGACGACTGCGCCGCCGCCAACCGGCGGGTCAGACTGCCCGAGATCGAGGCCCATCTGCGCTGGTGGGCGGCGCTGCGCCACGGCCTGGCCGGGGATCTGCCGACGGCGGAGCGGCTGGCGGGACAGGCGTACCGGCACCATCAGCAGTCCGCGTGGGGTGCCGAGCCCGCCCTGTTCGCCCACCGGGTCTCCTGGCTGCTGGACGCGGACCGGTACGACGAGATGGAGGCGCTCGTCCTCGCGGCCAACCGTCCTGGTACCCCGATCACACCGGAGCACCTCGGTCTCGTCCTGGCTCTCCAGGGTCGTCTGGCCGAGGCCGGGACGTACTGTCCGCCCGCCGAGGCGCTGCCCGAACCGCCGCACGACTGGCTCTGGCTCCTCCAGATGGTCCTGCGTGCCTACACGTGGGCGCTCTGCGGTGATGTGCGCTCGTGCCGCTGGGCGCTCGACCGGCTGCTCCCGTACGCGGGGCGCGCCGTCACCACCGGTTCCGCGATGCTCTGCTGGGGCTCCATCGACCACTTCCTCGCCGAGGTCGCCGAGGTCGCGGGCGAGCGTACGGTGGCGGCCACCCTGATGCGCGGGGCGGTCCGGCACAACGGTGAACTCGGCTGTGTGCGCTGGGCGCAGCGGTCGCGGCGCAGGCTGGCCGAGCTGACCGCCGTACCCTGAACCGCTGTTGACCGCTCCCGGGCCCTCGGGCGTGGGCGTGCGGGAGGACCGGCGGCCGGTGAGCGTTCACCGGCCGCCGGTCCTCCTCCCCCTTTTCCCCTTCCCCCGTCCCCCCGTTTCCCTGTGTCCCCCGTCCCCCCGTTTCCCCCGTCCCCCCTCGCCCGTCGGTTCCGGGGACCGGCGCTCCGGTCGAGCGCGGTCCAGGTCATCCCCGCGTGCGGGGAGAAGGCCCCATCCCAGGTCCTGGAGGAACACCGTGGTCTTCCTTCGTCAGCCGAAGAGTGCGTTGAATTTGTCCAGCGGGATGTTCCACTGCTGCGACGTCGAGGTGTTGCTGCACGGGCCGGGGATGATCGCCCAGTTGTCGGCGGCGTCCGTGTCCATGCACTTCCTGCCGACGATGCTCTCCATCCGTACGCCCGCCATCCCCGCGGGCGGGGCACCGGGTTCGTACCGCACGATCTGCCACATCCGGGCCGTGCCGCTGCCGGAGGTGCAGCCGGCCGACGACAGGGTGAGGGTGCTGCCCGAGACGGCGGGGCACGAGCCGTTGAAGTTGCTCCTGATGTAGCGGTACTCGACGGGCGCCGTGTCGATCGGGGCGAGCGTCCAGTTCATCTCGCCCGACGTGCCGAAGCAGTCGCTGATCAGCGCCCCGTCCTGGAGCCTGATGCACAGCGCGCTCCGCTGGTTGGTGAACTTCACCGCCAGGGGGTCGACGGCGGCCGACGCGTGGGGCGCCGACCCGACGACCCCCAGAATCGCGGCGGCGATGACGCCTGCCCGCTTGGCCGGTGACAGCAAGAGGAGCCTCCTCCATGGGTGCGTGTTGGTCCGTACATCGACAAGAGTGGGGGGCGGAGGTTGTGGTCCGGTGGGAACTCGATGGGGGCGCGGTGGGAAACGGATGGGACCGCTGGGGAGCGGCCCGATGGGATCCCGGCCGGAGCGGACATCCCCCGGCGGGCAGGGGTGTGTCCTGTCGGCCGGCCGGTGCCGAAATGGCTAGCTTCGGCCCATGCCTCCGTTTTCGCCGTTCTATGTACTGCGCAAGCTGCTGCGTGGGGACCGCTGGCAGCGGCTGCATGTGAAGGCATCCGTGTGGGCGGTCCTCGGGGTCGTGGTGGTCCTGGTGCTCGGCTCCTGGATCATCGTTCCGTTCGAGTCGTCGGCTCCCAGGGCGACCATCACCTCGTTCCCGCTCGCGCTGTGGTGGTCCGTCGAGACCGCCACCACCGTCGGGTACGGGGACCTGTATCCGGTGACCGCGCCCGGACGCGTCGTCGCGGGCGTCGTGATGCTCGTCGGGATCTCGGTCTTCAGCATCGTCACCGCGTCCCTCGCCACCTGGTTCGTCGGCAGCGCGGCGCGCCGTGCCCGCAGGGTGGCGAAGGCCCTTGAGCACGTCGAGTCGGAGGGGAGGACGGACGCCGCCCGGGAGCTGCGGGCCCTGCATCTGCGGTTCGACCGGCTCGAACAACTCGTCGCCCCGGACCGGGGGCCACGCTCCGGGCCCGGTTCGGGTCCTGACTCCTGACGCCGACGCCTCCTGACGCCGGTCCCTCACGGCGCCGGTCCCTCGCGACGCCGGTCCCTCGCGACGAGTTGACCTCAAGGCCGCTTGAGGTTCTACGGTCCTGCCATGAGTATGGAGTCCACGGCCTGGACGCAGTTGCAGAACGTCATGAACGCGCGGCCCGAACGCCGGCCGTTCGCCCGCGCCACCCTCCGCCGTATCGCCGAGTTCGCCCGGCCGCACCGCCGCGGCATCATCCAGTTCGTCCTGCTCGGTGTCGCCACCGCACTGCTCGCGGTGGCGACACCCGTGCTCGCGGGCCGCGTGGTCGACGCGATCGTGTCCGGCGGCGACGAGGGGCTGGTGGTCCGGCTCGCCCTGCTCATCGCGCTCATCGCGCTCGCCGAAGCCGGCCTGGGCCTCCTCGGCCGCCGGCTCTCCGCCACCCTCGGCGAGGGGCTGATCCTCGATCTGCGGATCGCGGTCTTCGACCATGTCCAGCGCATGCCCGTCGCCTTCTTCACCCGTACCCGCACCGGGGCCCTGGTGAGCCGGCTCAACAACGATGTGATCGGCGCGCAGCGCGCCTTCAGCAACACGCTCTCCGGTGTCGTCAGCAATGTGGTGACGCTGCTGCTGACCCTCGCCGTGATGCTCACCCTCTCCTGGAGCGTCACGCTCCTCGCGCTCGTCCTGCTGCCCGTGTTCGTCGTGCCCGCGCGCCGGATGGGTACCCGGATGGCGCGGCTCCAGCGGGAGGCCGCCGACCTCAACGCCGCGATGGGCAACCGGATGACCGAGCGGTTCTCGGCACCGGGCGCCACGCTGATCAAGCTGTTCGGGCGGCCCGACGACGAGTCCGCCGAGTTCGCGGCGCGGGCCCGCCGGGTACGGGACATCGGGGTCCGTACGGCCATGGCGCAGGCCACCTTCCTCACCGCCCTGACCCTCGTCTCGGCCCTGGCCCTGGCGCTCGTCTACGGTCTCGGCGGCTCCTACGCCCTGCGCGGCAGCCTCGACCCCGGCGCCGTGGTCGCGCTCTCCCTGCTCCTCGTCCGTCTGTACGCGCCGCTGACCTCGCTCGCCGGCGCCCGCGTCGAGGTGATGAGCGCCCTCGTCAGCTTCGAGCGGGTCTTCGAGGTCCTCGGCCTCCAGCCGCTCGTCGCCGAGCGGCCCGGCGCGCGGCCGGTTCCCGACGGGCCGGTCTCCGTCGAGTTCGACGCCGTACGCTTCGGCTACCCCTCCGCCGACAAGGTCTCCCTCGCCTCGCTGGAGGAGGTCGCCTCGCTCGACACCCGCGGCGGCGCCGAGGTGCTGCACGGGATCTCGTTCCGCGCGGAGCCCGGCCGTACGGTCGCTCTCGTGGGCTCGTCCGGCGCGGGCAAGTCGACCATCGCGCAACTCCTCCCGCGCCTCTACGACACCGACGCGGGCGCCGTCCGGATCGGCGGTGTCGACGTACGCGACCTGTCCGCCGAGTCCCTCCGTGCCACGCTCGGCATGGTCACCCAGGACGGCCATCTCTTCCACGAGTCCGTCCGCGCCAACCTGCTGCTCGCCCGGCCCGGAGCCACCGACGACGAGCTGTGGGACGTCCTGCGCCGGGCCCGCCTCGACGGTCTCGTCCGCTCCCTGCCCGACGGGCTCTCCACCGTGGTCGGCGAGCGCGGCTACCGGCTCTCCGGCGGCGAACGCCAGCGCATGACCATCGCCCGGCTGCTGCTCGCCCGTCAGCGTGTGGTGATCCTCGACGAGGCGACCGCGCATCTCGACAACACCTCGGAGGCGGCGGTCCAGGCGGCGCTCGCCGAGGCGCTGGAAGGGCGTACCGCCGTGGTGATCGCGCACCGGCTCTCGACCGTACGGGCCGCCGATCTGATCCTGGTGGTCGAGGACGGCCGGATCGTGGAACGGGGCACGCACGAAGAGCTTCTCGCCACCGGGGGACGGTACGCGGAGCTGTACCGCACGCAGTTCGCGGACGGGGCGGCCGACCAGGGCGTGGCGCGCGCCCGGGACCACGGAGAGCTGGAGCCCGCCGACGGCTGACCGTCAGACCCGGCGCCACGCCTCCAGCGCCAGGCCCGTCTCGTCCTTCTGCCGGGTGACGCGCAGGGCTCCGTCGAGTCCGAGGCAGGCCAGGACCACCCGTCCCGTGCCGTCCAGGGCGAGCGCCGGGGCGCCCGCGCAGGGTTCGCCGGTGGGGGTCCAGTTCAGGCCCACCTTCTCGTCCTCGGTGGGGTAGGCGGCGACCTGGAGGCGGCCGTCGGGGCCGCGGCCGGCCAGGATCGTGCAGTCGTACCCGTCGACGGGGGTACGGAGCAGGGCGAGCGGGCCGGTGCCGGGGCCGCCGAGGGAGGCGGGTTCGGTCCCCGGGCGCCAGGCGCGGACGGTGGAGTCGTCCGCGTCGCGCCAGAAGCGGGTGAGCGCGCCGGTGCCGGTGCGCTCCGCGGTGACCGTGGCGTGGGCGACGGCCGCCGCCGGTTCCTCCTCGGCGCGCTCCAGTTTCGCGTCGGGCGTGCCGCGCAGCCAGCGCACCGTACCGCCGCCCGCCGGGACGAGGATGTCGATGGCCCCGCGGTCGGTGACGGCGGCGGAGGTCTCGCCGGTCAGGGTGGTGTCCGTGGCGTTGGCGCCGCCCCAGGGCTGCCAGCGGCCGGTGGGCGACTGGTGTTTGGCGGAGAGGCCGCCGTTGGCGTTGCGTACGAACAGGTGCATCGAGCCGGTCGCGTCCAGGACGGCGGACGGCATGCCGATACGGGCGCCCTTCCCGCGGTCCTTGCCGTGCGGATTGCCCACCGACTGCCAGTCCCGCAGCGGCCGGCCCGTCTGGTACTGGACGGCGTGGACGAGATCGCGCTCGACGTCCCCCTCGGGGCGCTGCCGGTCCCGTACCCCCAGCAGGTGGACGAAGCCCTCGGCGCTCCGTGCCACCGACACGTACGGCAGGAGCCCGGCGAGGGGCAGCGGCTCGGGTCCTGACCACGCGGGGCCGCCGGCCCGGGTCTCGGTCCAGCGGAGGACCCCGCCCGGGGTGGCGGCGTACGCGGTCAGCCGGCCGTCCTTGCCGCGCAGCAGCCAGCCGGTGGTCGCGGGGAGGGAGGCTTCCGCGGACTGCGCGGCGGGGGCGCGGTGCGGGTCCGTGGACGGCGGGGTGGTCGGCGCGGCGTCTCCCCCGCCGTCCCCCGACCGTTTCGACGTCCGTCCGGACCTCGGTGCCATGGCCCGCCGCCACCTTCCCGAGTACGAGAAAACCCAGACAACGATAGTACGCGCGGGTATGCGGCGCGGCGCGGCAGCCTCCCCGCTCGGGAACCGCCCCGGCCTCGCCGCCTGCCCCGGGTCCGTGCGGCTCGGTCCGTGCGGCTCGGCGGGCGGACGCGGCGCGGTGGCTGTGGCACGCTGCGACTGTGCTGAACAAGCTGATCGTCGACGCGGCGAATGTGGTCGGTTCCGTCCCCGACGGATGGTGGCGCGACCGGCGCGGGGCCACGGAGCGGCTGCGTGACTCCCTCGTGCCGCTCGCGGCGGACGGGGTGGCCGGGCAGCCGGGCCCCGTCGAGGTCGTGCTCGTCGTGGAGGGCGCGGCCCGGGGCGTGGAGTCGGTGCCGGGGGTACGGGTCGAACCGGCGGCCGGCAGCGGCGACGACCGGATCGTGGAGCTGGCCGCGGGGGCGGAGCGGGACGGGGTCGGGTGTGTCGTGGTCACGGCGGACCGGGAGCTGCGGCTGCGGGTCGCGGCGTACGGGGCGCGGTGCACGGGGCCGAGGACCGTACGGGAACTCCCGGACGAGCCCGCGTAGCGCGGGCCCGCCGGGGGCGTGTGTCCGGAAGCCCGGCCGGTGTCAGCGGGGCGTGTTGATGCGGCTGTGCGCCCGTCCGTACACGAAGTACACGACGCAGCCGACGACCATCCAGATGCCGAAGCGCAGCCAGGTCTCGGCGGGGAGGTTGAGCATCAGCCACAGGGAGGCCAGTACGGACGCGATCGGCACCCAGGGCACGAGTGGCGTGCGGAAGGAGCGCGGCAGGTCCGGGCGCTTTCGGCGCAGGATGATGACGCCGAGCGCGACCACGATGAAGGCGAACAGGGTGCCGATGTTGACGAGTTCGGCCAGCTCCTCGATGGAGGTGAAGCCCGCGACGACCGCGACGATCACACCGAGGAGGATCGTGGAGCGGTAGGGCGTGCCGAACTTCGGGTGGACGTGGGAGAAGGTCCTCGGCAGCAGTCCGTCACGGCTCATCGCGAAGAAGACGCGGGTCTGGCCGAGCAGCAGGATCATGCAGACCGAGGTGAGCCCGACGGCCGCGCCGAAGCTGATCAGGCCCGCCCAGAAGGGGTGGCCGACCGCCTTGAAGGCGTCGGCGAGGGGGGCTTCCACGGACAGTTCGGTGTAGTGCTGCATGCCGGTGACGACGAGCGACACGGCGACGTAGAGCACGGTGCAGATGAAGAGCGAGCCCAGGATGCCGCGCGGTACGTCGCGCTGCGGGTTGCGGGTCTCCTCGGCGGCGGTCGCGACGATGTCGAAGCCGATGAAGGCGAAGAAGACGACGGCCGCGGCGGTGAAGATCCCCATGACGCCGAAGTTGGTGGGGGTGTACCCGGCCATGAGCTGGATGATCGGCGCGGCCAGCCCGCCGCCGCCCTGGCTCTCCTCGGCGGGCGGGATGAACGGCTTGTAGTTGGAGCCGGTGATGAAGAAGGCGCCGACGATGATCACGAGCAGCACGACGGTGACCTTGACGGCGACGATGATGCCGGTGATCCGGGAGGAGAGTTTCACCCCGGCGACGAGGATCGCGGTCAGGACGAGGACGAGCAGGAAGGCCAGGAGGTCGAAGCCGAACTTCCCGTTCTGGGTGCCGGACAGGAAGTCAGGCAGGCTGGCCCCGGCGTTGCCGAGCAGGGAGCGTACGTACCCGGACCAGCCGACGGCGACCACGGCGCAGCCGAGCGCGAGCTCCAGGACGAGGTCCCAGCCGATGATCCAGGCGGGCAGTTCGCCGAGGGAGGCGTACGAGAAGGTGTAGGCGGATCCGGCGACCGGCACGGTCGAGGCGAACTCGGCGTAGCAGAGCGCGGCCAGGCCGCAGACGATGCCCGCGACGACGAAGCCGAGCGCGGTGGCGGGTCCCGCGGTCTGTTTGGCGACGACGCCGGTCAGCACGAAGATGCCGGTACCGATGATGACTCCGACACCGAAGACCGTCAGGTCGAGCGCGGAGAGGGTCTTCTTGAGCGCGTACTCGGGCTCTTCGGTGTCACGGATCGACTGCTCTACGTCCTTTGTACGGAAAAGACCGCTTCGGGCCGGTCCTGGCTCCTGCTGCGTACTCACCGGCGTACCTCCGTGTGCGCGTTCATCCGGCAATAATCGAGAGGTTGCGGGCCCCGATATACCCGGTATCGGCGTAATTCACACGGATGGGCCGTTCCGACCTCCCTGGAAGGGTGGTCGGAACGGCCCATCCGCGCCATCCGGCGCGGTGAGATCCGGATGTCGGAGGAGGGTCAGTCGCGGGCGACCTCGGCGGACGCGTCGGCCAGCCGGCCGTCGAGCTTGGCGACCAGACCGGTCACCTGGCGGGCGATGTCCGGCGCGGTCAGCCCGATCTCGGCCATGACCTCCTTGCGGGAGGCGTGGTCGAGGAAGCGCGGCGGAATGCCGAAGTCCCGCAGCGGTACGTCGACCCCGGCGTCCCGCAGCGCCTGCGCGACGGCCGAGCCGACGCCGCCGACCCGGCCGTTGTCCTCGACGGTGACGACCACGCGGTGCTGCTCGGCGAGCGGGGCGAGCGTCTCGTCCACCGGTTTGACCCAGCGCGGGTCGACGACCGTCGTCGTGATGCCCTGCTTGTCGAGCAGCGTGGCGATCTCCAGGCACATCGGGGCGAGCGCGCCGACGGAGACGAGGAGCACGTCGGCCGTGCCCTCCTCGGGCCTGCGCAGTACGTCCATGCCGCCGATCCGGCCGAGGGAGGCGACGGCCGGGCCGACGGCGCCCTTGGAGTAGCGGACCACGGTCGGGGCGTCCTCGATCTCGACGGCCTCGCGGAGCTGGGCGCGCACCTGGTCGGCGTCGCGCGGCGCGGCGATGCGCAGACCCGGCACGCACTGGAGCATCGACATGTCCCACATGCCGTTGTGCGAGGCGCCGTCGGTGCCGGTGACCCCGGCGCGGTCCAGGACGAACGTCACTCCGCAGCGGTGCAGGGCGACATCCATCAGGACCTGGTCGAAGGCGCGGTTGAGGAAGGTCGCGTAGAGCGCGAACACCGGGTGCACCCCGCCGGTGGCGAGGCCGGCGGCGGAGACGGCGCCGTGCTGCTCGGCGATGCCGACGTCGTAGACGCGGTCGGGGAACGCCTTCGCGAACTTCGCCAGGCCGACGGGCTGGAGCATGGCCGCGGTGATCGCGACGATGTCCTCGCGCTCGTGGCCGAGCTTGACCATCTCCTCGCCGAAGACCGACGTCCAGTCCATACCGCCGGCGGCGATGGGCAGCCCGGTGTCGGGGTGGATGGGGCCGATGCCGTGGAAGTGGTCGGCCTCGTCCTGCTCGGCCGGCTCGTAGCCGCGGCCCTTCTCCGTGATGCAGTGCACGATGACGGGGCCGCCGAAGCGCTTGGCGCGCAGCAGCGCGGACTCCAGGGCCTCGATGTCGTGGCCGTCGATGGGGCCGACGTACTTCAGGCCGAGGTCCTCGAACATGCCCTGCGGGGCGATGAAGTCCTTGAGGCCCTTCTTGGCGCCGTGCAGCGTGTCGTAGAGGGGGCGGCCGACGACCGGGGTGCGCTCCAGAAGGTCCTTGCCGCGGGCCAGGAAGCGCTCGTAACCGTCGGTGGTGCGCAGGGTCGCGAGATGGTTGGCGAGGCCGCCGATGGTCGGCGCGTACGACCGCTCGTTGTCGTTGACGACGATGACGAGGGGGCGGTCCTTGGCGGCGGCGATGTTGTTCAGCGCCTCCCAGGCCATGCCGCCGGTGAGAGCTCCGTCACCGATCACCGCGACGACATGGTCGTCCTTGCGCAGGACCTCGTTGGCCTTGGCAAGGCCGTCGGCCCAGCCCAGGACGGTGGAGGCGTGCGAGTTCTCGATGATGTCGTGGTCGGACTCGGCGCGGGAGGGGTAGCCGGAGAGGCCGTCCTTGCTCCGCAGCTTCGAGAAGTCCTGACGCCCGGTGAGCAGCTTGTGCACGTACGACTGGTGGCCCGTGTCGAAGAGGACCTTGTCGTTCGGGGAGTCGTACACACGGTGCAGGGCGATGGTCAGCTCGACGACCCCGAGGTTCGGGCCGAGGTGGCCGCCGGTCTTGGAGACCGCGTCCACGAGAAAGGACCGGATCTCGCCGGCCAGCTCCTGGAGCTGCTCCGGGCCGAGCCGGTCCAGATCGCGCGGTCCCCTGATGCGGGTCAACATCGCCACCCGTGCCTCCTTGCGTGTATGAGCCGTCAAGCCTGCCGATCCGCCGAGTCTAATGTTCCACTCGGACGGGCGGGTGGGGGGCGGTGCGTTGCACATCACTCGTTTGGACGTATACATGTCAAATCCGAACGTCACACCGACGCGCCCTTGACACGCCGGCACGACGCCGCCCGGCCCCCGGAGGTCGACCGGGGGCCGGGCGGCGTCGTGCGCGCGTTCCGCCGGGTCAGGCGCGGCCCGCGGTCTTCTGGGTCTTGCGGGTGACCGCGTCGATGACGACGGTCGCCAGCAGCACCGCGCCGGTGATCATGAACTGGATCGCCGAGGCGATGCCCTGGAGGGCCAGACCGTACTGGATGGAGACGATCACCAGCACACCGAGCAGCGCGTTCCAGGTGCGGCCCCGGCCGCCGAAGAGGCTGGTGCCGCCGATGACGGCCGCCGCGATCGCGTTCATCAGCAGGTCACCGCTGCCCGCGCCCTGGTTGGCCGAGGCGATCTTGGAGGCGATGAAGAGGCCGCCGACCGCCGCGAACGTACCGGCGATCGAGAAGACCGAGATCCGGATCAGGGTGACGTTGATGCCCGCGCGGCGGGACGCCTCGACGCTGCCGCCGAGGGCGAAGACCTTCCGGCCGTAGGAGGTACGGCGCAGCACGAAGTCGGTGACGACGAGCACCAGGAGGAAGATCACCACCGCCAGGGGCAGCCCCTTGTACTGGTTGTAGAGGATCGCCACGCCGAAGGAGAGGACGGCGAGCAGTCCGGTGCGCAGCAGGATCTCGCTGAGCGGGCGGGACGGCACCCCGGCCGCCTCGCGCCGGCGGTTGTCGAGGAACGCCGTGAGGAAGTACGCGGCGACCGCGACGACGGCGAGGCCGTAGGCCGCGGCGACATCGGTGAAGTAGTAGCTGGTGAGCTGGGCGACCACGCCGTCGGCGTCGAGGTTGATCGTGCCGTTGCTGCCGAGGATCTGGAGCATGAAGCCGGACCAGAAGAGCAGCCCGGCCAGGGTGACGGCGAACGCGGGGGCGCCGACGCGGGCGAAGAAGAAGCCGTGGATCGCGCCGATGACCGTACCGCTGAGGATGGCGACGAGCAGGGCCAGCCACTCGTTCATGCCGTGGGTGACGCTCAGCACGGCGACGATGGCGCCGGACACCCCGCTGACCGAGCCGACCGAGAGGTCGATCTCGCCGAGCAGCAGGACGAAGACGATCCCGACGGAGATCATTCCGGTGCCGACCATGGCGACGGAGATGTCGGAGAGGTTGCCCGCGGTGAGGAAGTTCGAGTTGAGGCTCTGGAAGATGGCCCAGATGACGACGAGGCCGATGACGACCGGTATGGAGCCGAGGTCGCCGGCGCGTATCTTCCGCTTGAACTCGGTCAGGTAGCCGGCGAAGCCCTGTTCGCGTACGAGGAGCCGGGGGTCGACCGCGGTGACCGCGCCGTCCGCGGCGGGCGGGGCGTCGACCGGGGCGGGGGCCTGGGCGGGAACCTGCGCGTCGGTGCTCTTGGCGAGCGACGGGGAGGTCTTGTCCGTACTCACTTCTGAACCTCCACGTTGCGCGAAGCGCGGCGGGTCACGGCGTTCTCCGTGGCGCCGGTGATGGCGGCGATGATCTCCTCCTGCGAGGTGCTCGCGACATCGAAGACACCGTTGTTGCTGCCGAGCCTGAGTACGGCGACCCGGTCGGCGACGGCCTTGACGTCCGCCATGTTGTGACTGATGAGGAGGACGGCGAGGCCGCGCTCCCTGAGCCGCTCGACGAGGTCGAGGACCTGGGCGGTCTGTTCGACGCCGAGGGCGGCGGTCGGCTCGTCGAGGATGACGAGCTTGGGCTCGCCGAGCATCGAGCGGGCGATGGCCACGGTCTGGCGCTGCCCGCCGGAGAGCGAGGCGATCGGGATACGGACGCTGGGGATACGGATCGACAGCGTTGTCAGCAGCTCGCGCGAGCGGCGTTCCATCTCGACCTCGTCGAGGACGCCCCAACTGCGCAGCTCACGGCCGAGATAGAGGTTTCCGACGACATCGATGTTGTCGCAGAGGGCGAGGTCCTGGTAGACGGTCGCGATGCCCAGGTTCTGGGCGTCGTGCGGCCGGCCGATCGAGACGGGCCTGCCCTCCCACTCGATGACGCCGTCGTCGATGGGGTGGACGCCGGCGATGGTCTTCACCAGCGTGGATTTCCCGGCACCGTTGTCGCCCACGAGGGCGACCACCTCACCGGAGTGGACCTCAAGCTCTACGTCGGTGAGCGCCTGGACGGCACCGAACCGCTTGGAGACCCCTCGCAACGCCAGCACGGGCGTAGCGGTCACATGAACCATCTCCTTCGCCGCCTGACCGGCGGGGATGCCGCGCCGGGGTGAGGCGCGGAGGTCGAGCACAGAGAACGGGGGGAGCCTGCCGCGCGGGGAACACGGGGCGCGGGGCACGGCGGGTGGAACGCCCCGCGACGGCGGCCGGGGACGACGGCCGTCGCGGGTCCGTCCGGCGCCCCGCCCTTGCTGCGGGGCGTTGACGGGCGGGGTGCCGGACAGGTGTACGGACCGGGCCTGGTGCGGGCCGGTCGACCCGCTGCGGGCCGGTCGGCCTGCTTCGGGCCGGTCGGCGTGCTTGACGCCGGTCGGCCTGGTGCGGGCCCGGTCGGCCTACTTGACGCCGATGGCGTCGCAGCCGGCCTTGTACTTGCCGGTGCAGATCTCGGCGGCCGTGTAGATGCCTTCCTTGATCACGGTGTCGTTGATGTTGTCCTTGGTCAGCGACACGACCGGGACGAGCACCGTCGGGACGCCCTTGGTGGTGGGGCTGTCCACGGTGGTCTTGGCGATGGAGTCGAGCTTCTCGCCCTTGGCGAGCGCGACGGCCATCTCGGCCGCGACCTCGGCCTCCTGCGGGTAGGACTTGTAGACGCTCATGAACTGCTCACCGGTGACGATGCGCTGCACACCGGCGAGTTCGGCGTCCTGTCCGGTGACCGGCGGGAGCTTGGAGAAGCCGGCGCCCTTGAGGGCGGTGATGATGCCGCCCGCCATGCTGTCGTTGGCGGAGTAGACGCCGATGATCTTGTCCTTGCCCAGCGCGGAGATGGCGCCCTCCATGTTGGCGTTGGCGTTCTCCGGCTTCCACTCCTTGGTGTCGTACGACTTGCCGATGGTCACCTTGCCGTCGAGGACGGAGAGCGCGCCCTTCTTGAACAGGGCGGCGTTCGGGTCGGTGACGGCGCCGTTCATCATGACGATGTCGCCGGACTTGGCCTTGTCCCCCAGCTCGTCCAGGAGCGCCTGGCCCTGGACCTTGCCGACCTCTTCGTTGTCGAAGGAGGTGTACGCGTCGATCGGCCCCTCGGCGAGCCGGTCGTAGGCCACGACCGGTATGCCGGCCTCCTTGGCCTTCTTGACCGAGCTGGCGATGGCCTTCGAGTCGACGGCGTCCACGACGAGCACGCTCACCTTGTTGGTGATCATGGTCTCGACCTGCTGGCTCTGCGTCGTCGCGTCCTGCTTGGCGTTGGCGTAGACGACCTTGCCGGTGCCGTCGGTCAGCTCGCTGACCTTCTTCTCGATCAGCGGCTTGTCGAACTTCTCGTACCGAGCTGTCTGGTTCTCCGGCAGGAGCAGCCCGATGGTGATCGGGCCCTTCTTGTCCGACGTGGACGCTTCGGCTTTGTCGCCGGACTCCTTCGCGCTGCCGCAGGCGGCGAGGGAGACGGCCATCGCGGTCGCGACGGTGGCCACGGCGGCGCGACGCATCTTTGCGTTCACTTCAAAAACCTCCCTGACGAGGCCGCGTCGTTGCGGCCGAGGTGGCTGGAAGTCAACTCTCGTCCGATGTCGACGTCAAGGAGTAAATCCTTAACGAGATGACAACGGTGCCATCCGTTATCTAAGTGAAGGCGGGGGCCGACACGGATGAGGTGGCGGGCGTGGCGGCCGGAAGAGCGCTCTCCAGCAGGGTCGAATCGCCCATCTCGCTCAGTACGAGCGCCAGCGCCCCCAGCACCTCGGCCCGGCCCCCGAGCG
Source organism: Streptomyces sp. NPDC087310 (assembly GCF_044744405.1). Taxonomy (NCBI): domain Bacteria; kingdom Bacillati; phylum Actinomycetota; class Actinomycetes; order Kitasatosporales; family Streptomycetaceae; genus Streptomyces; species Streptomyces sp. NPDC087310. The sequence goes on from NZ_JBIUYF010000002.1 coordinate 724,863, forward strand.
CCCCGGGGAGCACCGAGAGCTGCCGCGCGGCGCTCGGGATGGCGTACCGCGAGACGGACTCCCGTATCGGCCCGAGCACCAGTTCACCGGCCTCCGCGAGGTCCCCGCCGAGCACCACACGGCTGGGGTTGAGGAGGTTGCAGAGGTTGGCGACGCCGCTGCCGACATGGCGGCCGACGTCCGCGATCACCCGGCGGCAGCCGGGGTCGCCCTCGCGGGCGAGCTGGACGACGCGCTCCATGGTCAGGTCGACGCCGTGGCTGGACTGGAGCAGGGGCAGTACGTAGCGGGTCGCGGCGAAGGTCTCCAGGCAGCCGCGGTTGCCGCAGCGGCAGACGGGGCCCGACTCGTCCAGCGTGATGTGCCCGATCTCGCCCGCCGTGCCGCCGGGGCCGCGGTAGATCTGGCCCTCGATGACCAGACCGGCGCCGACGCCGCTGCCGACCTTGATGTACGCCAGGTCGCTGACCCCGCGCCCGCTCCCCCAGACCAGCTCGCCGAGGGCGCCGAGGTTGGCGTCGTTGTCGACGTACACCGGTACGCCGAGGCGCCCGGCCAGCTCGTCGCCGGGGTTGATGCCGGTCCAGCCCGGCAGGATCGAGGTGGAGCCGAGCGTGCCCGATTCGACGTCGATCGGGCCCGGTACCCCGAGCCCCACACCGATCACCTTCTGACGGCTGACACCGGTGGTCACGATCAGCCGCTCGACCAGCTCCTCGGCGCGGCCGAAGCCGTGCGCGGACGAGGCGTCCACGTCGAGGGGTTCCGACTCCTCGGCGAGCACCTGGTGGGCGAGGTTGCCGACCGCCACACGCAGATGCGTATGGCCGAAGTCCACCCCTACGACGACGCCCGCGTCCCCGCTCAGGGAGACGCTGCGGGCCCGGCGGCCACCGGCCGACGTGGGGGTGACCTGGACCGTTCCGCCGTCCTTGAGCTCACGGACGATATTGGAGACCGTGGCCGCCGACAGTCCCGTGCTCCGTGCGATCTCCGCCTGGGTGAGCGAACCGGCCAAGCGCACCGCGCGTACGACCCGTTCGAGGTTGGCCCGGTGCAGAGACGACTGCGACCCTGGAGTCTCCACGACTCATCCACTCCTGCCCTTGGCGGACGGCACGACGACCGCCGCCGGCCGGGGCCGCGCCAATGAGACCCCGACGTATCTCCAACTTGTGAACCCTAAGCACAGCTTTCGGGCCCGCTCCCGTCAAGACCTTGAGCAACTACGGCTGGGATGAGTGAGCCGCTGACGACAGGGCCCATCGTGCGCTCGCACCCCACCTGGTCAACGGACGCGCGGCTCAGGGAAGCAGCATCAATTAATTCACCTGCCATGACACCCGAATTGCTATAGGGTCACTTCTTGTCATAAGAAAACACAAAGGAGAGTCACTTTGTCGGCTTCATCCACTAAGCGATTCGTGCGCCGCTTTTTGACGCTCGGTGCGTCAACGGCACTCCTGGCCGGCGGAATCACCGCGGTCACCACGACACCAGCCGCAGCACACACCAGCTACACTGCGATATCCGAAGGCTGCGGATGGGCCCGGGAGGATTACGTAATCCTCAACACTGGCGGCAACATCATCTCTAACCAAGCTGGCGCGGAGCTGGGCCTCGTGCACCTCGTCTGGAATGGCAAAACCGGACAGAATTGCGTGGTCACACTTCAAACAGCGGGCCACGGGATTCCCATATCGATGGAAGCACGACTCGGCATCCAGAGCAGAAGCGGCGCCATCGCCTATCGGACTGATTCCGGAACATTCGGTCATTACGCTGCCGTCAAGGAGTACACCACAGGGCAGTGCGTAAACTTCCGCGGGAGGATCGCCGGAGGCGTCAACGGGCGAACAGCATTCGCGAACTGCGGATGAGGGTCTGACCAGCTACATAAGGAGGGGCGCCACATATGTGGCGCCCCTCCTCACTTGACCTGTGAATCCCTACTTGAGCGCTCCCGCCGTCAGCCCGGCGACGACCTGGCGCTGGAAGATGATGTACGCGGCGAGCACCGGCAGCATCGCCATCACCAGACCGGCGAAGAGCCCCGACCAGTCACCCTTGTACCCCTGGCTGACCGCGAGCTGCACCAGCCCCTGGGAGAGGACCTTGCGCTCCGGGTCGGTGTTGAGCACGGTGGGCAGCAGGTACTGGTTCCACTGCCCGAGGAAGTTGAAGATGCCGACGCTGATCAGCCCGGGCTTGGCCATCGGCAGCATCACCTGGAAGAACGTCCGGGTGTGCGAGGCGCCGTCGATGATCGCGGCTTCCGCGACCGAGGTGGGCAGCGTTCTGAAGAACGAGGTCAGGAAGAAGACCGTGAACGGCAGCGAGTAGGCGATGTAGACCAGGATCAGACCGTGGATGGAGTTGAGCAGGCCCAGATTGTTCATGACGTAGAACAACGGGACCAGCGCCAGGATGATCGGGAAGCTCATCCCGCCGATGAACAGGTAGTAGATGAAGCGGTTCCCCGGGAACTCGAAGCGGGCCAGGACGTACGCCGCCATCGAGCCGAAGAGCAGCGTGCCGACCAGCGAACCGGCCACCACCAGGATGGTGTTGAGGAAGTAGTCGCTCATGTGCGCCTGGGTCCAGGCGCGCGACCAGTTCTCGAAGTGCAGCCGGTCCGGCAGCGCCCAGGGGCTGGTGAAGATGGACCGGTCGTCCTTGAAGGAGGTCATGACCGCCCAGAGCAGCGGCATGACGACCAGGAACGCCCAGATGACGAGGACGCCGTGCGAGAAGACGTTGAGGACGCCGCCGGTCGCGCTCTCCTTGGCGGGAGGCGTGTCGGTCTTGGTCACGGCGGTCCTGGCCGCAGGGTCCGCCGCGGGGGGCAGATCGGCCGGCGGAGGGGTGTCGGTGGTCTTCATCAGTACTCCAGCCGCTCACGTCGACCCAGCCGCATCACGAGGGCGGCGAAGGCCAGCGTGACGAGGAGCAGGGCGACACCGATCGTGGTCGCATAGCCCGCCTGACCGTCACGGAACGCCTTCTGGTAGACGAGCAGGGTCAGGACGTTGGTGGAATCGGCGGGCCCGCCGGGGCCCACGGTCATGATCTGGACGACCGCGAAGGACTCCGCCCCGAGCGCGAGGATGCCCATGTAGACCCAGCCGGACTGCACGGTGTCCCAGAGCAGCGGCAGTGTGATGCGGAAGAAGGTCGTGACACGGCTCGCGCCGTCCAGCAGCGCCGCCTCGTAGAAGTCCTTCGGGATGGAGGCCATGCCCGCGGAGAAGAGGACGACGAAGAACCCCGTCGTGCTCCAGACCAGGACGGCCATCACGCACCACAGCGCGAGCTTCGGATCGCCGAGCCAGTCGGGTTTCACGCTGTCCAGACCGACCGCGGTGAGCGCGGAGTTGATGGCGCCGCTGTTCGGGTTGTACGCGAACTGGAAGAGCAGCGCGACGATCGCGATCGAGAGCACCTGCGGGAAGAAGTAGACGATCTTGTAGAAGGACGAGCCGCGGACGCCCGAGACGGTCGCTCCCTTACGGCTCCGCCCGCCGACGTTCAGCATGAACGCGAAGAACAGTGCCAGGCCGAGGACGACGACGGGCAGCAGCAGCGCGAAGAGCAGGCTGTGCTGGAGCGAGCTCCAGAAGGTGTCGTCGTCGAGCATCCGGCTGTAGTTGTCGAAGCCGACCATCGAGAAGTCGGGGCTCAGACCCGTCCAGTCCGTGAACGAGTAGTAGATGGACTGGACGAATGGCCAAATGACGAAAAGCGCGTACAGCGCGAGGGGGAATACCAGAAACCCCACGATGAAACGGTACTTGCCGTGCTGCATGTCTCCCGACCCCGAATCTCCGGCGGGTGGCGCCGTGCCGCTCTGGGGGCCCGTACGACGGGCCGTGACCCGGAGGCCCCTGAACCGGGGCCTCCGGACGCTTCCGCTGCTGCTGCCTTGCTAGGTACCTGCTACCTGTCTACTGGTGCTTGTAGTGCTTGATGGAGCTGTCCTTGGCCGCGGCATCCGAGAACTCCTGGCACTTCTTGACGGCCTCGGCCGGCGTCATGCGTCCGGCCATCAGCTCGCCGAGCACGCCCACCCCGATCTTCTGCTTCTGGAGCTCCACGTACCAGTCCTGGAGCCGCGGGTTGAGCGCGTTGTCACCCGCCTTGGCGAGCGCGTCGACCCCGGACTGGAGCGCGGTGGAGAGCGCGAGGCCGTCGGTGCCGCCGTTGAAGGCGGTCAGGGACTTCACCTTGGCGGTGAAGTTCTTCGAGGACTCCTCGCTCAGCATGATGCGGAGCTGTTCCATAGCGCCGTCGGGGTTCTTGGCGTTCGCGGGCACGATGAACGGCTCCCCACCGGAGGCCCAGATCGTGCCGAACGGCAGCTTGTCCGAGCTGTCCAGACCGGACGGCGCGGACACCTTCATCTGGAAGTCCTTCGGCGTGGTCTTCGCCGCCTCGTTCTCCACCCAGGAGCCGTTGGGGATGAAGAGCGCCTCCCCCTCGGTCCACGCCGTCTGCGACTGCGTGTGGTCGAGACCGGGCGTTCCCTGGAGGATGTAGCCCTTCTTGAACAGCTCGTAGTACGCCTCGAAGGCGGCCTTCACCGCCGGGTGCTTCCAGGAGTTCGGCTCCAGGTTGTCGATGGCGTCCAGGACCTCACGGCCGCCGATCTTCCCGATGAACGGGTAGAGCGAGAAGGGGATGTAGTACGGGTACTTGCCGGCGTACGTCCATCCGGCGATGCCCTTCTTCTTGGCCTTCGCGCAGAGGGCCAGCATCCCGTCCCAGTCCTCGGGGTACTCGGCGTCCAGCCGGTCGAGGGCGGTCTGCGAGTACCACACGCCGTAGACCGTGTACGCGTAGTACATGATCCACACCGGGTCGCCGTCGAGCTGGCCCATCTCCACGACGCCGGGGCGCAGTGTGTCGCGGACCTTCTTGGAAGGGTCGTCGTACGACGGGGCGTCGAAGAGCGGCGTCAGGTCGGCGAGCTGCTTCTTCCCTGCGAGGACGCCCATGTCCATCTGCTCGGCGCCGTTGTTGTCGATCAGGTCGGGCGGAGTGCCGCCGTTGAAGCGCGGCTGCAGCTCGGACTGGATCTTCTGAGTCGAAGCGATCTTTACCTTCGCCTTAGGGAAGGCCGTCTCGTACCGCTTGGCCGCGTCCTTGCCGTACTCCGTGCCGAACCCGCCGTTGAAGAGGACGAAGTCGAGCGGCGCGCTCTCGTTCACCCCGAGCGGGTTCTTCTCGGACGTCTTGCCCTTCTCGACCTTCTTGTCGCTCCCGCTGTCGCTGCTCGCGCAGGAGGCGAGGAAGCTCATCGTCGGGACGGTGATCAGACCGATCGCGGCGGACCGCTTGATCACATCACGACGGCCGAGGCCCGCGTTGTCGTTCCGAGCGGAGGTGGATCCCATGCTCAAGTCCTCGCCTTCTCCAGGACTCAGGCGGTGTACCGGTCGCCCGTCCTTCTCGCCTGAGGAGAAGGGCTCCGCCACCGCGGTCGAATGAAGCTGGGTCGTGCAGGAATGTCGTGCTCGATCATGTTCGGCCATCAGGGGCGGACGCCGACAGGTATAGTCCATTTCCTGTCAACTGAGCAAGATCAAAAGGGAGTTTGCCCGGCAGTCTTTCCCTAGTTGAGACCTCCCGGATATCCGCGCCGGTCGCCTGCCGCATTCGACCGCACCGGTGCTTCTCCCACGTCTACTTCCGGACACGCTGCCCCGCCAACACCCTTGACACCACTGTGCACTTGCCTCCTACTGGACCCTGCGCCTCTGGTTTGACAACGTTGTCCAGCTCGGTACGCAGGAGGAAAGCTCCGTATGCAGCTTCGTATGCAGCCCGGTATGCAGCTCAGACCCGGACTCCGTCCCGGACCATGGCATTCGGCCGCCCTGGTGGCGGCCGCCTCACTGCTCGTCGTCACCGCCCAGTCCGCCACCGCGGCACAACCCGCCCCACCGCGTACGGCATCGGCGGAAAGACAATTCACGTCGTCGTTCGAACAGGATGAATCCCCGCCGGACTGGCGCAACACCGTCGAGGTGGGACCCGACGGCGAGAAGCGGTCGTCCGGTGTCGACGGGGGCCTCACCGGCGGAATTCCGGGCGGCGTCACCGACCGGGTGGTGGACCTGCGCGCCAGCGGGGAGAACACCGGCGGCGGCGAGACCAAGGAGAACCTGGTCGACGTGCGCTCCGCCACGAAGTGGCTGGCGTTCACGCCCACCGCCTGGGTCGAGTTCGACCTGGACGAGCCGGTCAAGGTCGTCACGTACGCCCTGACCTCGGCCAACGACCACGCGGAGCGCGACCCCCGGGACTGGACGCTCCAGGGCTCCACCGACGGCAAGGAGTGGAAGGACCTGGACACCCGCGAGGGCCAGACCTTCCCCGAGCGCTTCCGGACCGTCAGTTACGACATCGACGCGGCCGCGGCCGGCGCGTACCGGCACTACCGGCTGGACATCAGGAAGAACAACGGCGCCTCCGACGCCACCCAGTTGGCCGATGTCCAGTTCTCCGACGGCGGTACGAGCACCCCCGCCCCCGAGGACATGCGCACCCAGGTCGACCGCGGTCCCGTCGGCTCCCCCACCGCCAAGTCCGGCGCGGGATTCACCGGGAAGCGGGCGCTGAAGTACGCGGGCACCCACAAGGCGGAGGGGCGCGCCTACTCGTACAACAAGATCTTCGACGTCGATGTGGCCGTACGGCGGGACACGGCGCTCTCGTACCGGATCCACCCCTCGATGACCGGGACGGATCTGAACTACCCCGCCACCAACGTGTCGGTGGATCTCGCCTTCACCGACGGCACCTATCTGAGCGACCTGAACGCGCGCGACTCCCACGGCGGGGCGCTGACCCCGCAGGGCCAGGGCGACGCCAAGCGGCTCTACGTCAACCAGTGGAACCAGGTGGACGCCCGGATCGGCCAGGTCGCCCGGGGCAGGACCGTCGACCGGATCCTGGTCGCGTACGACTCCCGTACCGGCCCCGGGGAGTTCGAGGGGTGGATCGACGACATCATCCTGGCGCCCAAGGCGGCGGACAAACCGCTCGCCCGCCTCTCCGACTACGCGTCCACCACACGCGGCACCAACTCCAGCGGCTCGTTCTCGCGCGGCAACACCTTCCCCGCGACGGCCGTGCCGAACGGGTTCAACTTCTGGACGCCGGTGACCAACGCCGGTTCGTCGAGCTGGCTCTACGAGTACAGCCGCGGCAACAACGCCGACAACCTGCCCACCCTCCAGGCGTTCGCCGCGAGCCACGAGCCGAGCCCGTGGATGGGCGACCGGCAGACCTTCCAGCTCATGCCGTCCGTGGCCGAGGGCGCCCCGAACGCCTCCCGCACGGCGCGCGCGCTGCCCTTCCGGCACGAGAACGAGAGCGCGAAGCCGCACCGTTACGGGGTGACCTTCGAGAACGGTCTGAAGACCGAGATGGTCCCGACCGACCACGCGGCGATGGTGCGCACCACCTATCCGGGTGACAACGCGAGCATGATCCTCGACAACGTCTCCAACGCGGGCGGGCTGACCCTCGATCCGGAGACGCGCTCCTTCACCGCCTACTCCGACGTACGGAGCGGGCTGTCGACCGGCGCGACCCGTCTCTTCGTGTACGGCGTCTTCGACGCGCCGGTCACCGCGAGCGGCAAGCTGCCCGGCGGCGGGGGCGCGGACGTCACCGGCTATCTGCGCTTCGACGCCGGCGCCGACCGTACCGTCACCCTGCGGCTGGCGACCTCGCTGATCAGCGTCGACCAGGCGAAGAAGAACCTCGCCGACGAGATCCCGGCCGGCACCCGCTTCGAGCGGGTCGAGGACCGGGCGCAGCGCGCCTGGGACGACATCCTGGGCCGGGTGCGGGTGGAGGGCGCGGACCACGACCAGCTCACCACGCTCTACTCCAGCCTCTACCGGCTCTACCTCTACCCCAACTCGGGTTTCGAGAACACCGGTTCGCTCGCGCGGCCGAAGCAGCAGTACGCGAGCCCCTTCTCGCCGAAGACCGGGACGGACACCCCGACCCGGACGGGCGCGAAGATCGTCGACGGTGAGGTGTACGTCAACAACGGGTTCTGGGACACGTACCGGACGACGTGGCCCGCGTACTCCTTCCTCACCCCGAAGAAGGCGGGGTCGCTGGTCGACGGCTTCGTCCAGCAGTACAAGGACGGCGGCTGGATCTCCCGCTGGTCCTCCCCCGGTTACGCCGACCTGATGACCGGTACCAGTTCGGACGTGGCCTTCGCGGACGCGTACGTCAAGGGGGTCGGCTTCGACGCGGAGGCGGCGTACGACGCGGCGCTGAAGAACGCGACGGTGGCGCCGCCGAGCGCGGGCGTGGGCCGCAAGGGCACGGAGACCTCGCCGTTCCTCGGCTACGCCTCCACGGAGACCCACGAGGGCCTGTCCTGGTCGCTGGAGGGCTACCTCAACGACTACGGCATCGCGAAGATGGGCGAGGCGCTGTACAAGAAGACGGGCAAGGCCCGGTACAAGGAGGAGTCCGCGTACTTCCTCAACCGCGCCCAGCACTACGTCTCGCTCTTCGACAAGAAGGCGGGCTTCTTCCAGGGCCGGAACCTGAAGGGCGACTGGCGGGTCCCCTCCGACACCTTCGACCCGAGGGTCTGGGGCTACGACTACACGGAGACGAACGCGTGGGGTTACGCGTTCACGGCCGTGCAGGACTCGCGCGGGCTGGCCAACCTGTACGGCGGACGCGCCGGCCTGGCCCAGAAGCTGGACACGTACTTCGCGACGCCGGAGACGGCCGGGCGGGAGTTCGTCGGGTCGTACGGCGGGGTCATCCACGAGATGACTGAGGCGCGCGACGTACGGATGGGCATGTACGGCCACTCCAACCAGGTCGCCCACCACGTCCCGTACATGTACGACGCGGCGGCGCAGCCGTGGAAGACACAGGAGAAGGTCCGCGAGGTGCTGGGCCGGCTCTACACCGGCAGCGAGATAGGCCAGGGCTACCACGGTGACGAGGACAACGGCGAGCAGTCGGGTTGGTACCTCTTCTCGGCGCTCGGCTTCTATCCGCTGGTGATGGGCAGCGGGGAGTACGCGGTCGGCTCGCCGCTCTTCACGAAGGCGACCGTACGGATGGACAACGGGCGCACGCTGGTCGTCAAGGCGCCGAAGAACAGCGCGAAGAACATCTACGTGCAGGGCCTGAAGGTCAACGGGAAGAGCTGGAACTCGACGGCGCTGCCGCACGAGGTCCTGGCGCGGGGCGGCACGGTGGAGTTCGCCATGGGCCCGAAGCCGTCGTCCTGGGGCACCGGCAAGGGCAAGGGCGCGGGCCGGGACGCGGCGCCGGTCTCGATCACGCGGGACGACAAGGTGCCCTCGCCGCGCACCGACGCCCTGACAGGGGCGGGCCCGCTCTTCGACAACACCTCGCGCACGGAGGCGCCCGTCGAGTCGGTGGAGCTGCCGGTCGCGTCGGCGACGAAGGCCGTCCAGTACACGCTGACCTCGGCCACGGCGGCCCGGGCCCCGGCGGGGTGGTCGTTGCAGGGATCCACGGACGGTACGACGTGGCGGACCCTGGACACCCGGTCGGGACAGTCCTTCACCTGGGACCGCCAGACCCGCGTCTTCACGGTGGCGAAGCCGGGGACGTACGCGAAGTACCGCCTGGTGAGCAACGCGCCGGCGACCCTGGCGGAGGTGGAGCTGCTGCGCTGACGACTCAGCTACGGCGAGGGGCGGGGCACCCGGTGAAGACCGGGTGACCCGCCCCACGCCGTACGGTCACCGCGGCACGGTCACTCCGGCCGGGCCGCCGCCAACTCACCCTCGACACGGTCGCGCAGGGCCGCCGCCCGGGGATCGTCGTATCCGCCGAGAAGCCCCAGCGCCCGCGTCCAGTGACGCACCGCGCCCGCCGGATCGTCCCCGAGGAGCGTGGCCGCGAGCCCGTCCAGGGCCTGCGCCTCGTCCCAGGTGTCGCCCAGTTCCCGGTGGACCGTGGCCGCCAGCAGGTGGAAGCGCGCGGCCTCCTCGGCCCGGTCGAGGGCGCGGTAGGTGAGCGCCGCGCCGTACCACGCCTGGGCCTCGCGGCTGCGGTTGCCGAGGCGGCGCTGGAGTGTGGCGGAGCGCTGGTACGACTCCAGGGCGTCCGCGAGCGCGCCGCTCGCGCGCTGGGCGGCGCCCAGGGGCAGCAGCCAGTAGCCCTCCAGCCGGTGGTCGCGCAGCGCGAGGGCGATGTCGAGGGCGGCACGGGCCGAGGCGAGGGCCTGCTCCGTCTCACCCCGCTCGCACTCGATCTGGCTCAGGAGGCGCAGGATGTTGCCCTCGCCCCGCTGGTTCTCCAGGGAGCGGTGGGCCTCCAGCGCCTGCCGGGTGACGGCGGCGGCCTCCGGCAGCCGCCCGGCCTCGTAGTGGGTGCTGGCGAGGTTGGAGAGCGCGGTGGCCGCCCAGTGGGCGGAGTCCTGCTCGTGGAAGACGGCGATGGCTTGCTCGAAGTGGTCTGCGGCCGACGCCAGTTGACGGCTGCGGAGATGGAACAGGCCGATCAGGTTGAGCGAATGGGCCTCGCCGAGCCGGTCGCCCAGCTCACGCCAGATCACCAGGGCGCTCCGGTGGCTCTCCTGGCTCTCGGTGAGGTGATTGATCTGGGCGTAGCTCATGCCCAGTTCGGTGAGGAGCTGGGCCTCCCCCGCGCGCTCGCCCAGCCGCCGCGCCGCGGCCAGGCCGATACGCCCGACGGCCAGCCAGTCCGCGGTCGGGGAGGACGGGAACCGCGCGTTCGCCAGCACGGCGGCGAGCTTCCAGGCGCGTTCGTCGTGTCCGGCGGAGGCGGCGGTACGTACGGCCTGGAGCAGGTTGGTGTGCTCGCGCTCGGCCCAGTCCACGGCGGCGTCGTAGTCCGTGAAGGACGCCGGCCGCGCCCCGGCGGCCGGTGGTGCGAGGTCCAGGTGGGGTTCGGCGGGGCTGATCCAGCTCTGGGCCGCGTCGGCGGTGTGCAGATACCAGTCCAGGACGCGGTGGAGCGCGGCCTCCCGCTCCTCGGCCGGTTCCTCCTGCGTCGCCTGGTCGGTGGCGTAGGCGCGCAGGAGGTCGTGGAACTGGTAGCGGTCGGGGCCGGTCTGCTCCAGCAGATGGGCGCCGACGAGGGAGTCCAGCAGTTGCCTGCTGCGGCCGGGGGTCAGCGCGGCGAGCGCGGCGGCGGCGTGCAGGCCGAACTCGGGTCCCGGGTGGAGACCGAGCAGCCGGAACAGCCGGGCGGCCTGGTCGGCCAGGGCGCGGTAGGACCACGCGAAGACCGTACGGACCGCTTCGGCCTCCTCGTCGTCCCCGGTGCTGAGGGCGTCCCACAGGGCGCTCTCGTCCCGCAGGTCGGCGATCAGGTCGTCCAGCCGCATGTGCGGGTGGCTCGCGGCGCGTTCGGCGGCGATCCGCAGCGCCAGCGGCAGTCGGGCGCAGAGTTCGGCCAGTTCGGTGAGCTTGTCCGCGTCGTCCTCCGGCCGGTACCCGGCGGTGACCGCGCGGAGCAGGGCGACGGCCTCCGGCTGGGGCAGGGTGCCCAGGGTCAGCCGGCGCGCCCCGTCGCGGACGGCCAGCCCGGAGAGTCTGCTGCGGCTGGTCACGACCACGAGACAGTCCTTGCTGCCGGGGAGCAGGGGGCGGACCTGGGCGACCGTGGCGGCGTTGTCGAGGATGATCAGTATCCGCCGGTCGGCCAGGAGGGAGCGGTACAGCGCGGCGGCGGCGTCGGGATCCTGCGGCACCGAGCGGGGACGTACGCCGAGAGCGGGCAGGAACCGGTGCAGCGCCTCCTGTGCGGTGACCGGCTCCCCCGGGTCGTAGCCGCGGAGATTGACGTAAAGCTGCCCGTCGGGGAAGCGCTCCTGGACCTGGTGGGCCCAGCGCAGCGCGAGCGAGGTCTTTCCCGCACCGGCGGTCCCCGCGATGACGCAGACCGAGATGACCAGCGGACGGCCGTCCTCGTCGGCCAGCACGGCGTTCAACTGGTCGAGTTCGTCCGTACGGTTCACGAATTGTCTGATGTCGGCGGGGAGTTGCCGTGGAGTGGGGTTCCTGGAGCCGTCCCCGTCCGGTGCACCGCGTTCGTGGAAGTGAATTCCGCCGGTGACCTGGCCGGCCTGTACGACATCACGGGAATTCCCCGACAGGTCGTTCCGCGACCTGGCGGGGTAATCCTCGCTTCTGCTGGACTCGTTGATCGCTCAATCCGCCTTCGTCGTCGGCGGGGGAAGGTGGGCCACCTCGCGGTCGAAGTAGCTCCTCACGTCCTCGCCCGTCCGGTAGAGATCCTTGATGTAGCTTTCCCAGGCCCCGATGACACCGGGGTCGGTATAGCTGATCGCGCCGTCCGGAACACCGGATTCGGTGTAGAGCACCTGAAACAGCACGTCACCGCCGAGAATGACCAATTCCGGCAGGAGGCCGTCGCTCTCCGACGCGGCTACGTGCTCGACACCGACCACACGTACCGGCATTCCGCATTCCGCCTGCTGCCGCAGGGAATGCAGCTCCCATTGGAGATACGGGGTCAGCGGCTGTTCGACCACGCGCACCCGGTGGAACGTGGAGTTGCGGAGCTCGTCCTCGCGGGCGTCGGCGAGGAATCGCTCGCGCCGCTCCTCCATGAGCCGCAGCGACTCCGTCCAGTCGCCCCGGGACAGCGCGTCGCGACTGGGGCTGCCCTGCTCCTCGAAGTGCTGACGTCGCTCCAGCTTCCACGAGTCACGGTCACGAACCGCCGCGTCCCGCTGCCAGAACTCCCGCTTGTATGCCTCCCGTACGAGGCGCACACCCTGCTCGCGGCGCAGGGCCGGGGCGCTGAGGTCAAGCATCGGCGATGTCCGGTTTGGCAGCCCGGAGCATGTTTCCGGGGATGACGACGAGCCGCTCGTCCGCGGCGAGGGCGACGCCCTCCGGAAGCCGCGGCGCGTAATGGGCCGTGAGGTCCCTGCCGATCACGGCGATATCGCCGTTGTCGAGCTGCCAGATGTCCGGGCACTGGTCCCGGCCGTCGGAATTGCCTAATTCTTTCGCCGACTTCCCGAGCCGACGGGAGAATAACGCGGACGGGTCGGCCTCCCAGGCACGCTGCATCCTTGCCTCCACTCAGTTTGGTTGAGCATACAACCGCTATCTATTGTATATGCGGCTGATTACGGAGAGCAACGTACGGCAGGGGCAAGTTCCCGCCAACGCCGAGGGCCGTGCCCCGTACGGATACGTACGGGGCACGGCCCTGGTGGAGTGACGGCGTGGCGTGAGCCGCGGGGGCCTACTTGCGGATCAGGCTGCGCAGCACGTACTGCATGATGCCGCCGTTGCGGTAGTAGTCCGCCTCACCCGGGGTGTCGATGCGGACCACCGCGTCGAACTCCACGCCGGTGTCCGTCGTCACCTTGACCGTGCGCGGGGTGGTGCCGTTGTTCAGCTCCGTGACGCCGGTGAAGGAGAAGGTCTCCTCGCCCGTCAGGCCCAGGGACTGCGCCGAGGCGCCCTCCGGGTACTGGAGCGGGAGAACACCCATGCCGATCAGGTTCGAGCGGTGGATGCGCTCGTACGACTCGGCGATGACGGCCTTCACGCCGAGCAGCGCGGTGCCCTTGGCGGCCCAGTCGCGGGACGAGCCCGAGCCGTACTCCTTGCCCGCCAGGACGACGAGCGGGATGGACTGCTCGATGTAGTTGCGCGAGGCGTCGTAGATGAACGAGACCGGGGCGCCGTCGACCGTGAAGTCGCGGGTGTAGCCGCCCTCCGTGCCCGGCGCGATCTGGTTGCGCAGGCGGATGTTGGCGAACGTGCCGCGGATCATGACCTCGTGGTTGCCGCGCCGGGAACCGTACGAGTTGAAGTCGCGGCGCTCGACGCCGTGCTCCGTCAGGTACGTGCCGGCCGGGGTGTCGGCCTTGATCGCGCCGGCCGGGGAGATGTGGTCGGTGGTGACCGAGTCGCCCAGCTTGGCCAGCACGCGCGCGCCGGAGATGTCCGCGACCGGCGTGGTCTCCATCGTCATGCCCTCGAAGTACGGGGGCTTACGGACGTAGGTGGACTGCGGGTCCCACTCGAAGGTGTTGCCGGTGGGGATCGGCAGCGCCTGCCACTGGGCGTCGCCCGCGAAGACATCGGCGTAGGACTTGTTGAACATGTCCTCGCCGATGGCGTTGGCCACGACGTCGTTGACCTCGGCCTCGGTGGGCCAGATGTCCTGGAGGTAGACCGGCTTGCCGTCCTGGTCGATGCCCAGGGCGTCCTTGGTGATGTCCACCTTCATCGACCCGGCGAGGGCGTACGCGACGACCAGCGGCGGGGACGCCAGGTAGTTCATCTTGACGTCGGGGTTGATCCGGCCCTCGAAGTTACGGTTGCCGGAGAGCACCGAGGTGACCGCGAGGTCGTGCTCGTTGACCGCCTTGGAGACCTCCTCGGGCAGCGGGCCCGAGTTGCCGATGCAGGTGGTGCAGCCGTAACCGACGAGGTTGAAGCCGACCTTGTCGAGGTACGGGGTGAGACCCGCCTTGTCGAAGTAGTCGGTGACGACCTTCGAGCCCGGGGCCAGGGTGGTCTTGACCCACGGCTTGCGGCTGAGGCCCTTCTCCACCGCCTTCTTCGCGACGAGCGCGGCGGCCACCATCACGTACGGGTTCGACGTGTTGGTGCAGGAGGTGATCGCGGCGACGGTGACGGCGCCGTGGTCGATCTCGTACGTCGAGCCGTCGGGGGCCGTGACCAGGGTCGGGCGGGTCGGCACACCGTTGGCGGAGGCCGGGGCGTCGGAGGCCGGGAAGGACTCCTTGCCCGACTCCTCGTCCTCGGAGACGTAGTTGCGTACGTCCTCGGCGAACTTCGCCTTGGCCTCGGCCAGGATGATGCGGTCCTGGGGGCGCTTCGGGCCAGCGATGGAGGGGACGACCGTGGAGAGGTCCAGCTCCAACTTCTCCGAGAAGTCGGGCTCGGCGGCGGGGTCGAGCCAGAGGCCCTGCTCCTTCGCGTACGCCTCGACGAGGGCGACCTGCTGCTCGTCCCGGCCGGTCAGGCGCAGGTACTTCAGCGTCTCGTCGTCGATCGGGAAGATCGCGGCGGTGGAGCCGAACTCCGGCGACATGTTGCCGATGGTGGCGCGGTTGGCGAGGGAGGTGGCGGCGACGCCCTCCCCGTAGAACTCGACGAACTTGCCGACGACGCCGTGCTTGCGCAGCATCTCGGTGATCGTGAGGACCAGGTCGGTGGCGGTGGTGCCGGCGGGCAGCTCACCGGTCAGCTTGAAGCCGACGACGCGCGGGATGAGCATCGAGACGGGCTGGCCGAGCATCGCGGCCTCGGCCTCGATGCCGCCGACGCCCCAGCCCAGCACGCCCAGGCCGTTGACCATGGTGGTGTGCGAGTCGGTGCCGACGAGGGTGTCGGGGTACGCCTGGCCGTTACGGACCATGACCGTACGGGCCAGGTGCTCGATGTTGACCTGGTGCACGATGCCGGTGCCCGGCGGGACGACCTTGAACTCGTCGAAGGCGGTCTGGCCCCAGCGCAGGAACTGGTAGCGCTCGCGGTTGCGGCCGTACTCCAGCTCGACGTTCTGCGCGAACGCCTCGTGCGTACCGAACTTGTCGGCGATGACGGAGTGGTCGATGACCAGCTCGGCCGGCGCCAGCGGGTTGATCTTCGCCGGGTCGCCGCCCAGCTCCTTCACGGCCTCACGCATGGTGGCGAGGTCCACCACACAGGGCACCCCGGTGAAGTCCTGCATGATCACGCGGGCCGGCGTGAACTGGATCTCCTGGCTCGGCTGCGCCTGGGAGTCCCAGGAGCCGACGGAGCGGATGTGATCGGCGGTGATGTTCGCGCCGTCCTCGGTACGGAGCAGGTTCTCCAGCAGCACCTTCAGGCTGTAAGGCAGGCGTGCGGAGCCCTCGACCTTGTCCAGCTTGAAGATCTCGTACGACTCGTCGCCCACGCGCAGCGTGCTGCGGGCGTCGAAGCTGTTCGCCGACACGACAGTCTCCTTCATCAATGTGCACGTACTACGTCATGCTGCCGCCACGGCTCCTCACCGATCCGCTAAGGTAAGGCTTAGTTAGGTAACCCTTACCGGCTGGCGGCCGCGGTACGCCTTCGGGCAGATATCTCGATGTCGAGATAACTCTAGTACATGACCGCTGCTCGGTCATGCCCAGGCCCGGTCGTGCTGTTTCATCGAAGTGTCGGCGAAGGCCCCGCGTCAGGTGGCGGAGCCCGCCATGTCCCTCTCGCCCCCGGCACCTCGGGGAGAGGTACGGAGCGACCGCAGCCGGTCCTGGAGGACCGCGAAGGCCGTGAACGTGACGGGGAGGGTCACGGCCGCGGTGACCAGGATGCCGACGATGACGGGAGCGAGGATGCCGGCGTAGTACGCGGCGAAGAAGTTACCCGTGGCCTGTTCGAGGAGGGTTCGTACAAGGGGCCGCAGCGGCAGGGCGAGCTGCACCACCAGCCGGAGCACCCCGGCGGTGAGCACGGCCAGCGGGAGCGCGAGGGCCAGGACGCGGGCCGCTCCGGCGCGCGTCCGCGTCAGGGACCAGGAACGGCGCAGAGCCGCGCGGGGGCCGAGGCCCTCCGCCGCGGCGGCCGGGGCGAGGGCCAGCGCGAGGCGCAGCAGCACGGCGGCGAACGCGGCCACCACCGGGGAGACCTCGATGAGTGTGTGGGGCCACGTTCCGCGTTCCAGAAGCTGCTCCTCGGTGTCGAGATGGAGGCCGGTGAGGCGGTCCGCCACGAACGCGACGAGCAGCGGCAGGGGCCAGACGATCAGGCCGCGCAGCGTGTACACGGCGAGCACCGATCGCAGCCGCGCGGGCGCCGTGGCACCCGACCGGTCCCCGTGCGAGGGCGCGCGGGACCCCGCCGCGACCGCCCGCGAGCACACGCTCTGCAGGGCCGCGCCGCCGGTGCCGAGGAGAAGCAGGAAGAGCGGGAGAGTGCCGAGGGCGACCAGGACCAGGTCGGTGAGGTCGTGCAGGTAGGGGTCCTCGATGTGGTGGTACCAGATGCGTTGGTTCCGCATCCGGGTGAAGACGGGCCAGGCGAGCGCGAATATCGCGGCCGTCATCAGCAGCCCGGCCAGTCCGGACAGGCCGACGACGCGTGCCGTCGCACGCGCCAGAACGCCCCGGTGGAGCCGCAGGACGGCGAAGGTCGTGGCGGCCGGGCCGCGTTGCGCAGTCCCGCTCGGCGGTCGCACCGTACGGTCGTGCTGTGTGTGCTGTGTGCGCATGGGGTCGAGCTTTCTGTACGTTCCGGTTCCGTTCCCGGAAGGGACGCCGGGCGGACCGCGCACGGTTCTCCGGACGGGCCCGGCCGCGGGCGGCGCTGCCGGTGGCCCCGGCCAGGCGCGCCCTCAGCTTCTCCTCGGCCGGGGAGAAGCGGTCGTACCTGAGGCGGACGGTGGAGGAGAACTCCCTCGACTCGCGGCCGTGCAGCGCCGCGGCCACGTCGTACACGTCGGCATGGGCGCAGTCGGACGCCGAGCGGTTCCTTGCGCAGGACCGGCTTCAGCGCGGACCAGCTTCTTCTCCGGGCGGAGCAGGAGGCGTTCGCACATCTCGGTGCGCACGTCGGGCTCCAGCAGCCCGGCCTCGTCCACGCCGTTCAGGACCTCCTGGGCGTAGGTGGCCACCCGGCGGCGACAGGCGCATACCCGGCAGGCGCACGGCGCACGGCGCCGGTCTGGTCGTGGGGCGCAGGGTGCGGCCCGTGGGCACCGCCCAGCGTGTGGTGCGGGCACCGGTGCGGTGGGTGGGCCGGGGCAGCGCCCGCAGCACGGCGGCCGCCTCCGCGGCGGGCACCTCCGCGGCGGGCACCTCCGCGGCGGGCACCTCGGCCCGCGGGGCGAGGCCCGCCGCGAGAACCTGGGCCTCGGTGAAGCCGCGCAGCCGGCGCTCCGGCAGCGGGACCTTCTTCTCCACGAACGCGCCGTCGACGGTGCGGACCGCCAACTCCTCGGGCCGACGGCCAGATGGAGGGGGTCGAGCCCACCGATCCCGGCCAGCGCCCGCCGCAGCGGCAGGTTGACGTCCACGTTCGTGGTGCCGTGCCCGATGCCGTCACTGTCGAGACCTGGCGCGAGGACATCGAGCCGGGCGTGGACGCCGCAGCATCCGGAGAAGGACTCCAGGCGCAGCCGGTCACCGTCGGCCGTCACCACCGGGTCGAGCGAGGCTCCGGCGCGGTCAGGGACCCGCTGAAGAAACAGGGGTTGGCCGCCTCCCCTGCCGGGGTGGCACCGCCGGACGTCTCCAGCGCGAGCGTGCGCCCGGCGGTGGAATCGCGCACGGCCGAAGGGCGCAAGTAGGAGTAGCTCTGCACGAGTTGGGTCACCCGCACACGCTACGGCCGAGGACTGACATCGGGTCGCGTGAGCCGCTCGCCTCCGGGTGCTCCTCCGTTGCCCGGTCGGGCGCCGTCCGGCAGCATGGCGCACGGAGCCGTCGGCAGCATGGCGCCCGTGCGGCTCCACGAATCCGGGGGCTTCACCACATACACCCGTACGCACACCTTCGTCGGCGGGTACGAGCATCCTGACGGAGTGACGACATGACGACACTGCCGCACCGCGTCCTCGTGGCCCTTGAGCGGTTCAACGCCGCCCACCCGTGGGACCACAACGCCCACTACCACCGCTGGATCCTGCGGCAGCTCCCCCGGCGCTTCGGCAGCGCCCTGGACATCGGCTCCGGCGCCGGCGACCTGGCCAGGCTCCTGGCCACGCGCGCGGACACGGTGCTCGGCGTCGACTCCGACCCGCGGATCACCGCCCGGGCCCGGGAACTGACCCCTGCGGCAGCTCCCGTCACCTTCACGACCGCGGACGCGCCGACCGGGATCCCCGGGGCCTCCTACGACGTCATCACCTGCGTCGCCGCGATCCACCACCTGCCGTTCACCGACGCGCTCAGCGCCTTCCGCCGCCATCTGGCGCCCGGTGGAACCCTCGTGGTTCTCGGACTGTCGCGCCCGACGACGCCCGGCGACCACCTGCTCGGAGCCGTGGCCGCCCCGCTCAACGCCGCCACGGGTTGGGTCAGGAACAGGGGGCGCACCGCACCGCGTCCCGTCTCGATGACGGCCGCGACCAGGCCGGCGGACATGAGCTTCCCCGACATCGTCCGCGAGGCCCGTGCGGTCCTGCCCGGCGCACGCCTGCGGCGCAGGCTGTTCTGGCGCTACACGCTCGTATGGCGGCAGCGCTGAGCGGCCTCGTCCCGGGGCGACGCTCTTGTGCACCACCGGTGCCGGTCAGTACCCTTGCAGGTTTTCCAGATTCCATGGAGACATGGGGAGTGGAAGAGCGCCTGAACTGCCGTCCGCGCCAGGCCCGGTCGGGGTCGCGGACAGAGGAAGGAGGGGGTCGCCGTGAAGTGGCGAACCCAGCCGCCCACCCGGAAGGTCCGGGCCGGGGCGGCGGTTCCGGAAGGAACGAGATGTCCCGTACGGACAGGACGAAGCCGTTGTGGGTGCGCCATGCCGAGCACGACCCCCGGCCGGTCCACGATCACCGTCACGGCGTGTGCGATCTACCGCCGAAGCCGGCCCGGAAGGCCACCGGCACACACTGCCGGTGGGAGGACCCCGCCGCTCTGCTGCTGTCCGGCGGCACCTGCTGCTCGGGGTGCAAGACGCGCTCCCACATCAAGGAGCGGCAGCGGTGGGCCAAGGCCGACGCCCGCAAGGAACGCCACGCGGGCCGGCGCGAGGCTCGTCGCCGGGCCGTCGAGGAGTACGGCGGCTGACCTCGCCCTCACTTCAAACACCCAGGAGCCTCGTCGGGTCCTTGTCGCTTCACCGACGGGGCTCCTCACCCGTACGGCCGCACCCCGGTGGCCGGATCGTGCGGTCGGCCGCACGATGAGGCGGGTGACACTCCGACGGCCCACCCCAGGAGGGCAGTTATCTCACATGTGAGATAACCTGTCGCCATGGCAGACGACTACCTCGTACGCATCGGCAAGCTCATCCGTGACGCCCGGCAGCACCGGGGGTGGACACAGAGCCAACTCGCCGACGCATTGGCCACAAGCCAGAGCGCCGTGAATCGCATCGAGCGCGGCAACCAGAACATCAGCCTTGAGATGATCGCGCGCATCGGTGAGGCACTCGACAGCGAGATCGTGTCCCTCGGGTACGCGGGCCCGATGCATCTGCGCGTGGTCGGCGGGCGGCGGCTCTCCGGGGCCATCGACGTCAAGACGAGCAAGAACGCGTGCGTGGCGCTGCTCTGCGGCTCGCTGCTCAACAAGGGGCGTACGGTGCTGCGCCGGGTGGCGCGCATCGAGGAGGTCTTCCGGCTGCTGGAGGTGCTGAACTCCATCGGCGTCCGCACCCGCTGGATCAACGACGGCGTGGACCTGGAGATCGTGCCGCCCGCCGAGCTGGACATGGAGGCCATCGACGCGGAGGCGGCCCGCCGCACCCGCTCGATCATCATGTTCCTCGGCCCGCTGCTGCACCGGATGGACGCCTTCCGGCTGCCGTACGCGGGCGGCTGCGACCTCGGTACGCGCACGATCGAGCCGCACATGATCGCGCTGCGCCGCTTCGGTCTCGACATCGCGGCGACCGAGGGGCTGTACCACGCCCAGGTGGACCACTCCGTCTCGCCGGACCGCCCGATCGTGCTGACCGAGCGCGGGGACACCGTCACCGAGAACGCCCTGCTGGCCGCCGCGCGCCACGACGGCGCGACCGTCATCCGCAACGCCTCGTCCAACTACATGGTCCAGGACCTCTGTTTCTTCCTGGAGGCGCTGGGCGTACGGGTCGACGGCATCGGCACGACCACCCTGACCGTCCATGGTGTGCCCTCCATCGACGTGGACGTGGACTACTCCCCCTCCGAGGACCCGGTCGAGGCGATGAGCCTGATCGCCGCCGCCGTGGTCACCGAGTCCCAGCTCACGATCCGCCGCGTCCCGATCGAGTTCCTGGAGATCGAGCTGGCGGTGCTGGAGGAGATGGGCCTCGACCACGACCGTACGACCGAGTACTGCGCCGACAACGGCCGCACCCGGCTGGTGGATCTGACCGTACGGCCCTCGAAGCTGGAGGCGCCGATCGACAAGATCCACCCGATGCCGTTCCCCGGCCTCAACATCGACAACGTGCCGTTCTTCGCGGCCATCGCGGCGGTCGCCCAGGGCCAGACACTGATCCACGACTGGGTCTACGACAACCGCGCCATCTACCTCACGGACCTCAACCGCCTCGGCGGCCGTCTCCAACTCCTCGACCCCCACCGCGTCCTGGTGGAGGGCCCGACCCGCTGGCGCGCCGCCGAGATGATGTGCCCGCCCGCGCTGCGGCCCGCGGTGGTCGTCCTGCTGGCGATGATGGCGGCGGAGGGCACGTCCGTCCTGCGCAACGTCTATGTCATCAACCGGGGGTACGAGGACCTGGCGGAACGGCTCAACTCGGTGGGCGCGCAGATCGAGATCTTTCGCGACATCTGACCGGCCGATGGCGCGGCCGTCGGGCGACCAGGCCGACGGCAGCGCCCCGCCCGGGTCATGTGCCGTGCCGTCACCCACCGCTTTGTACATCTGTTCTTACGGCTTGTGCATTTGTCCGTATGCAGCGCATCGAACCGCCGCCGGCGGCTCCTCCGGGAAGCGACACGGCCGAGAAAGCGGCCGGCGGTGTTCCAGGAGCTGTTCGTCGGGGTCGCGACGCGTGAGCGATTCGTCGAGGTCCTGGTCGATCTCGTACACGGAGGTCCTGCCAGGCACCGCAGTGCGGTCCTCGGCTTCGAACTGCGCCTGGCGGCGCTCCGCAACCCCCAACTGCGGGTCCTGACGCGGGCGTGGACGGAGGAGAGCCGCAGCGTGCCGGCTCGTTTCACCGATCCGGAGAGCGCCGCGCGCCTGGACGCGCTCCTGGAGGGGATGATCATGCATGCTCTGCTCACGACCGCGCCGAAGTCGCGCGCGACGACGCGGGACGCGATCGACCGGACGCTCGGCCCGGCGGGCCGGCACCCGTCGTGACGGGCACGGCCGCCTCCGCCCCCGGCAGGCACCCCCGTTCCGGCATCGCTCAGGCACGCACCGCTGTCCTGCGAGAACGAGACCTCCGGAGACCTACGTGACCCACCACCCGCCCCTGATCGCCGTCACCGATGCCGAGCTGGACGAACTGCGCTCACGGCTCCTCCACACCCGCTGGCCGACGCCCTGGCCCGTCGACGGGTGGGAGGCCGGCACCGACCCCGGCGAGCTCAGACGCCTCGTCACCCACTGGGCGTCCGCCTACGACTGGCGGGTCCACGAGGCCGCCATCAACGCCCTGCCGTCCCACTACGCGGACATCGACGGAACGCCCGTCCACTACCTCCGCTTCGACGGCGAACATCCCGGCGCCCTGCCGATCGTCCTGACCAACGGGTGGCCCAGTTCCTTCCTCGAACTGACCGCCCTGGCCCGCCGACTGGCCACGCCGTCGCGGTACGGAGGCGACCCGGCCGACGCGTTCACCGTCATCGTCCCCTCACTGCCCGGATTCACGTTCTCACCGCAGCGCCCCTCCCTCACGGAGCCGCCGCAGACCCACGAGATCTGGCACCGGCTCATGCACCACGAACTCGGCTTCGCCCGCTACGGCGCCCACGGCGGAGACCTGGGCGCCGGCATCACCTCCCGGCTCGCCGAGGCCCATCCCGAGGCCGTGGTGGGCATCCACCTGACGGCGGTCGCCGGCCCGCCCGCCTACGACGCCGCCGGTGTCACCCCCGAGGAGCGGGCGTACCTCGACTCCGTCGCGGGGTGGTCCGCCGAGGAGGGCGCGTACATGCACCAGCAGAGCACCCGCCCTCTCACACTGAGCTACGGGCTGGCCGACTCGCCGACCGGACTGCTCGCCTGGATCGTCGAGAAGTACCGCGCGTGGAGCGACTGCGGCGGGGACCTGTCGTCCCGGTTCAGTGACGACTTCCTCCTCACCCAGGCATCGCTCTACTGGTTCACCCACTCCATCTCGACCTCGTTCCAGCCCTACTACGCCTACGCCCGGCGGCTGACCAGGCGGGTCGAGCGGGTCGACGTACCCACCGCCGTCGCCCTGTTCCCGGCCGACCTCAGCCGGCCGCCCCGGAGCTGGGCCGAGCGCACGTACCACGTCACCAGGTACACCCTCATGCCCCGTGGCGGGCACTTCGCCGCCCACGAGGAACCCGGACTCCTCGCGGACGACCTCACCGAATTCTTCCGCGCACACCGGTGAGCACCGGAACGGGCGGCGTGCCGTCCGGTCACGGCGGACCACCGGCGCACGAGCCCGGTCAGCGGGCCGGCAGCGGGCGGTCGCCGACGATGTGTTTCATGACGATGGTGGAGGTCAGGCGCTGGACGCCCGGCAGCGTGGCCAACTGCCCGTCGTAAAGCTGCTGGAAAGCCGGCAGATCGGCGGCCACCACGCGCAGCAGGTAGTCGGGCTCTCCGAACAGGCGCTGGGCCTGCACCACGTACGGGACCGCCTCCACGGCCCGCTCGAAGGCGGCGACGGTGTCGCGGTCCTCCCAGCGCAGGGTGGCGAAGACCAGGGCCTCGAAGTCCAGGCCGACGGCGGCCGGGTCCACGACGGCGCGGTAGCCGCGGATCGCGCCCGTCCGTTCCAGGTCGCGCACGCGCCGGTGGCAGGGCGACACGCTCAGCTTCACACGGGCGGCCAGCTCGGTCACCGTCAGACGGCCGTCCATCTGCAGCTCGGCAAGAATCTTCCGGTCCACGTTATCCATGGAGAATATTGTCCTCGATGCCTGAGGAATCCAGGGGAAATACGGCAACACCTTCGCGCGTGAATCGCCTATCTTCCCTCCTAGAGGGATCCAACCGGGAAGACGACATGAAACCATCCGCGAACGAACCCCCCGTGGCGCTCATCGGCGCGGGCGCCATCGGCCTCTCCCTGGCCTCCGCGCTCGCCCGTGCAGGCCGGTCGATCACGGTCTGCGGTGGGCGCGAGCCCGTCGACCGGATCGAGGTCACCGAGGACGGCACACCGGAGACCTGGCCCGTCCGGCACGTGACCGACCCGGCGGGGATCGCCGGGCACACCACCGCGATCGTCGCCGTGAAGGCGCACCACACCGCGGCGGTCTCGGAGTGGCTGCGCGCGCTCGCACGGCCCGGCTCGACGGTGCTGGTCGCGCAGAACGGCGTCGAGCAGCGCGAACGCGTCCTGCCCCATGTGGGGCCGGCCCACATCGTGCCGAGCGTCGTCTATCTCAACGTCGAGCGCACCGCGCCCGGACGCGCGCGGCTCCGGCGGGTCGGCGCGCTCGACATCGCCCTGCCCGACGACGCGGCCGGCGCCGCCCTCGCCGCCGAGCTGGAGGCCGGTGGAATGCGTACCTCCACCGAGGCCGACCTGAAGACCGTCGCGTGGACGAAGCTGCTCACCAACATCACCGCGAATCCCCTGACCGCCCTGACCGGCCGGCGCGCCGACGTCATGCGCGACCCCGGCATCGAGCGCGTCGCCCGGCGTCTCATGACCGAAGCCGTCCTGGCCGGCCGGGCGGAGGGCGCGGCGCTCACCGAGGCGCACATCGACCGCGCCGTCGACTGGCTCCAGCACGTCCCCGAGGGCAGCACCACCTCGATGCGGGAGGACCGCCTCGCCGGCCGGCCCCTCGAATACGACGCACTCACCGGAGCCGTGGTCCGGGCCGCCGAACGCCATGGCATCGACGTCCCGGCCAACCGGTCCATTCTCGCCCTTCTCGCCGCGATCGAACCGGAGGCCGGAGCATGAGGATCTCGCGACGCGCCCAGGCCGTGTCCCCGTTCTACGCCATGGAGTTCGGCAAGCAGGCCGCGGCTCTGGAGGCGCGGGGGCACCGTGTCGTCAAACTCAGCATCGGCGAACCGGACTTCGGCGCGCCCCCGGCCGTGCTGACCGCGATGCGCGAGGTCATGGACGGCAGGCCCCTGACGTACACGGCGGCGCTCGGGCTCCCCGCGTTGCGGCAGGCGATCGCGCGGTTCTACGGGGACCGGCACGGCGTCGATGTCGACCCTTCCCGGGTCGTCGTGACCGCGGGGGCCTCGGCCGCGCTGGTGCTGGCCGCCGCGGCGCTCGTCGACCCCGGTGACGAGGTGGTGATCGGCGACCCGTCGTATCCCTGCAACCGGCAGATCGTGGAGAGCTTCGGCGCCCGCGTCACTCTCGTGCCCACCACCGCCGAGACCCGTTTCCAGCTCGACGCGGCGTCGGTGCGGGCGAGTTGGACGGAGAACACGCGCGGGGTCATGGTCGCCACCCCGTCCAACCCGACGGGCACCTCGGTTCCGTCCGAGGAGTTGGCGGCGATCTGCCGCCTCGCACGCGAGCGCGGGGCGTGGCGCCTCATCGACGAGATCTATCTCGACCTGAGCGACCACGACGACCGGGGCCGGCCGCCGCGGAGCGCCCTGTCGTACGACCCGGACGCGATCGTCGTCAACAGCTTCTCGAAGTACTTCGGCATGACCGGCTGGCGGCTGGGCTGGTGCGTCGTCCCGGACGCGCTCGTACCGGCGATGGAGCGTCTGGCCCAGAACTACTTCCTCTGCGCCTCGGCGCCCGCGCAGCACGCGGCTCTGGCCTGTTTCACCCCGGAATCCCTGGCGGTCGGCGAGGCCCGCCGCGTCGAGTTCGCCCAGCGGCGCGCGCTCGTCCTCGACGGCCTGGACCGGATCGGGCTGCCGGTCCCGGTCCCGCCCGACGGCGCGTTCTACGTCTACTTCGACGTCGGCCGTACCGGACTCACGTCCTGGGAGTTCTGCGAGCGCGCCCTCCAGGAGGCGGGGGTCGCTCTCACCCCGGGCCGGGATTTCGGCACGCACACCGCCGACACCCACGTCCGTCTCTCGTACGCGGCGTCGACGGACGAGCTACGGGAAGGCATCGCCCGGCTCGGGACCTTCATGGCCGCGCTCACGTGAGGACGGAACCCGTACAGTTCCGGACTTCGCCGACCCGTCCCGGCTAGGCCGCCCCGGGCCGGGGAAGTCATCACCTCCACGGCGCGTCGGCCCGCGCCGGTCTCAGCCCCTGGTGCCGAAGCCACCACGGGTCACGGCCGACGAAGGAGGAGCGCTGTGGGTGCTGTCGGGTCCGGAGGGTCCGAGGGAGGCGGAGGGCGGGAAGAGCCGGAAGAGCCGGGAGAGCGGGAAGAGCGGCGGGGAGAGCGGGAAGGACCGGGCGGACAGAGCGGACCGGGTGGTCTGAAACGCGTCATGGGGCGGCGCACCCTCGTCCTCTTCGTCGTGGGCGACATCCTGGGCGCCGGCGTCTACGCCGTGATGGGGAAGGTCGCCGGGCGCTCCGGCGGAGCGCTGTGGCTGCCCTTCCTGGTGGCGTACGCGGTGGGGCTGCTGACCGCCGTCTCGTACGCCGAGCTGGTCACGAAGTACCCGCGTGCGGGCGGGGCCGCGGTGTACGTACAGCGTGCCTTCGGCCGGCCGTTCGTCACGTTCCTCATCGCCTTCATGGTGTACTGCTCCGGGCTGGCCTCGATGAGCGCCGCCGCCCGCGCTTTCGGCGGCGACTACATGCAGCGACTGGTGCGGGTGTCCCCGACGCTGGTGGCGCTCCTGTTCGTCGTCGGCCTCGCGGTCCTCTGTCTGCGGGGTGTCTCGGAATCGGTCAAGGCCAACACCGTACTGACCGTCGTCGAGGTGCTGGGGCTGCTCGCCGTCCTCGGCGTCGGCGCGGTGGCGGTCGCCGGCGGAGCGGGGGACCCCTCCCGGCTGACCGATTTCGCGGCCCCCTCCGGCCAGGCGCTCCTGCCCGCGCTGCTCTCCGCCTCCGCCCTGGCGTTCTTCTCCTTCCTGGGCTTTGAGGACTCGGTCAACATGGCGGAGGAGGCGAGAGATCCGGTCAGGGACTATCCGCGTGCCATCCTGCTCGGGCTGACGCTGACCGGCCTGCTCTACGTACTGATCGCGCTCGTGTCCTCGGTCCTCGTGCCCGCCCGCGAACTCTCCGGCTCGTCGGCGCCGTTGCTCCATGTGATGGAGGTGGCCGGATCCGCTTTCCCCGGCTGGCTGTTCGCCCTGGTGGCGCTCTGCGCCGTGAGCAATTCGGCGCTGATCAACCTCATGATGGCTTCACGGCTCTGTTACGGCATGGCCCGGGAGGGGGTCCTGCCGCGTGCGCTCGGCACGGTGCTGCCGGTACGGCGTACCCCGGTGACCGGCATCCTGCTGAGCGCGGCGATCGGCCTGGTCCTGGTCTCCACCGGTGAGCTGGAAGGGCTCGGCGACACCAGTGTGCTCCTGCTGCTGACGGTCTTCGCCGTGCTCAACGCCACCGTGCTGGTCCTGCGCGCGGATCCGGTGGCCCACCGGCACTACCGGGCGCCCACCGCACTTCCGGTGATCGGGGTCCTCACCTGTCTGTGTCTGGCGAGCCCTCTGGTGGGGCGGTCCGCCGATGTGTACGTGCGGACGGGCGTCCTGATCGGCCTGGGCTGTGTTCTGTGGCTCGTGAGCCGGGGTGTCCCCCGGCTGGTCTCCCCCGGCTCCACCCGCGTGCGCGACCTCGACAAGGAGGCACCATGACACCGTCCCCGGACCGCTTCCACCGCGTGATCGATCTGCCGCTGCCCGAGCCCGGCACGCTCGCCGACTACGCGACGCTGCCCCTCGATCCGTACGCCGGGGGCCGGCAGCGGCACCGGCGGTTCTCGCAGTTCCGCATGGAGGCCGAGGCCGGTACCGAGGGCGGCTGGGCGCTCGAACTGCTGCCGCACCGGCCGTTCGTGCAGTCCGCCCGGGTCAACGGCTTCGCCGGTGGTGTGCGCCGGCACTTCGAGCCGATCCGGGTGGATCTCGCCCCGCTGATCACCGCGGGAGCCGACGCGCTCCAGCTCGACCGGGACGAGAGCTGGCAACTGAACGTCCATCAGAACCGGCTGCTCGCCTTCCCCGGGGAGACGAGCGTCGCGGTGCCCGAAGGGCCGCACCGCGACGGTCATGACTTCAGCATGATCGCGGTGCTCGGCCGGCAGAACGTCTCCGGTGGCGTCAGCCAGTTGCTGCCGACGGGCGGCGGTGAGCCCTTCTTCGAGATCACGCTGGAGCCGGGGCAGGCACTGGTCTTCGACGACAGCGCCATGTGGCATCACGCCACCGACATCGCGTGCACCGATGGCAGCGGCGGGTTCCGCGATCTGTGCGTGGTGGCCTTCAACCGCTGGGCGCACCGTGAGTACGGCGAGGAGTACGAACTCCGTACGCTCGCGGACTCCTGAGCCGCGCCGGACGACCCGTACCCGGCACGGGAGCCGGGACCGGCGGGGACCTGCGGCCCGTCGGTCCCGGCTCCCGTGCCCGGGATCCGGCTCCGTCACCCGATCGGGCCGTCAGCCGGAGGGCGTGCCCTCGCGGCCCGTCCCCGCGGCCTCGTTCCTCTCCAGTTCCTCGCAGAGCTCCCCCAGGCCGGTGCGGGTGAACACCTGGGCCAGGGTGACGGGTACGCCCCGTTCCTCGGCCTTCAGCACCGCGTGCACCGCCAGCAGCGAGTCACCGCCGAGATCGAAGAAGTCGTCGTCCCTGCCCACCTCCTCCACCCCGAGCAGCTCCGCCCAGATCCCGGCCAGCACCGCCTCGGTCCGGGACATCCGCCCGACGGAGCCTGTTCCCCCGCCGCCGTCCCGCGCACGGACGCTCAGCCGGACGAGCGCCTCGCGGTCGATCTTGCCGGTGAGCCCTCGGGGCATCACCTCGTGGTGGACGTACGACGCCGGCCGCATGAACTCCGGCAGTACGTCCGCGACATGGGCGGCCACCGCGGCGCCGAGGTCGGCGCCCGGGGTGCGCGGGACCAGGTGGGCCACCAGCCGTTCCGCGCCGGAGTCCCCCCGGACCAGGACGACAGCGGCGTCGCGTACGCGCGCGTGGTCCCGTACCGCGGCTTCGACCTCGCCGAGCTCCACCCGGTACCCGCGCACCTTGACCTGGTCGTCGAAGCGGCCGGTGAATTCGATCAGCCCGTCCCGCCGGAGCCGCCCCTTGTCACCGGTGGCGTACATCCGCGCCCCGACCGCGTACGGGTCGGGTACGAAGCGCAGGCTGGTGGCGCCAGGACGGTGGAGATAGCCCCGGGTGACGGCGGTCCCGCCGATGAAGATCTGCCCCTCCTCTCCTGTACGGACCGGGCGCAGCCGCTCGTTGAGCAGCCGCAGGGAGACGCCGTCGATCGCGGTGCCCAGGGGCGGATTGTCCTCGTCCTCCGGGAGCGTCTCCATGGAGTACGCGCTGTCCAGCGTCGTCGCCTCCGACGGTCCGTACCCGTTGATGAGCCGGTTGTCCGCGCCTCGTCGGCGGTGGCGTTCGAGGAACTGCCTGGCCCGGTCGGCGGACATCACGCTGCCACCGACGATGAGCCGCCGCACGCTGTCCAGGGCCTCGGGACGCGCGTCCCACAGCACGTTGAAGAGCGTGGTGGTGATCAGCATGGTCGTGACCCGTTCCTGGACCAGGACATCGGGAAGCTCCTCGACGGCCTGGTAGGAAGGGGCGGGGACCACCAGCCGGCCGCCGTTGGTGAGCGCGCCCCAGATCTCGAACGCGGCCACGTCGAAGGCGAGGGGCGCGAGTTGGAGAAAGGTCTCGCCGGGGCGGAAGTCCACGTAGTCCTGGCGTGGGTCGACGAGGTTGACCGCTCCCCGGTGGGTGACGCCCACCGGCTTGGGGGCGCCGCTGCTGCCGGAGGTGTAGACGAGGTAGGCGAGGTTGTCGGGATGGATCACCACGGGCTCGGGCGGCTCGGCCGGCTCGGCGGTGGGATCGGCGGTCGGCTCCTCCTCCAGGAAGAGGGCCGCCACGTCGGTGAACGGGCCGGGCGCCTCCTTGCGCGCCACCACCGTCAGCATCCGTGATTCCCGGGCCATGAGGGCCAGCCGCGCGGCGGGGTAGTCGAGCGGCAGCGGCAGATAGGCGGCGCCCGCCCGCAGTACCGCGAGCATCGTGACCACGGCCTCGGCGGAGCGGTCCAGGTGGATACCGACGATCGCCTCCGGCCCCACCCCGGCGGCACGCAGCCAGGCCGCGCGGTGCCGGGCGCGCCGTGCGAGCGCGGCGTATCCGACGGTTCCCTCCCGTGAGGTCATCGCGGGGGCGTCCGGCAGGGCGCGGGCCACCGCGGCGAACCGCTCGTGGAGGAGCAGGGGCGGTGGCTCCCCGGCACCGACGCCGGCACCGGGGTTGGGGCTGGGGCTGGGGGTGGACACGTCCGCGGTCACCGGGCTCCCTCCGTGGGCGACATGGGCGACGTGCTCGGCTCGGGCGACGTGGGCGAAGCCGCCTGTACCGCCCGCGTACGGGCGCCCCGGCGGGGAGTGAACCGTACCGGCAGGCCCGACAGCCCTTTCATGAACGTCGAGTAGACGGGCGTCGGCTCACCGGTCAGCTCCCAGTGGTCGGCGTGGTCGAGGAGTGCGCGCAGCAGGGCCGTCAGTTCGAGACGGGCCAGCCGCGCGCCTGGGCAGATGTGCGGCCCGTGCAGGAAACTGAGGTGCCGGTTGGGCTCCCTGCCCAGGTCGAGGCGGTCGGGGTGGGGGAACTGCTCGGCGTCGAAGTTCGCGGCGCTGTTCCAGACGGTGAGGATGTCGTCCCTGGCGATGGGGACACCGCCGAGTTCGGTGTCGTGCAGCGTGGTGCGGCCCGAGTGCATCGACACGGTGGTCCAGCGCAGCAGTTCCTCCACCGCCGAGGCGACCGTCACCTCGCCTCGCACGAGACGGCGCCACTCGCCCGGCCACTGGGCGAGGGTCTGGACGGAGGCGCTCATGGCGAAGCGGGTCGTCTCCTCGCCGCCGAGGAGCACGCTGTAGCAGTTGTAGAGCAGTTCGTCCTCGCTGAGTTCGACCGCCGTCTCCGTCAGGCGGACCAGAAGTCCCAGCAGGTCGTCCTCCTGCTTCCGGTAGGAGCGGACCAGCTTGGCGAAGTACAGCAGGATCTGGTTGCGGGCGAGCCGGGTGTCCAGGTCGGCGGCGACGGGTGCCTCCGACGCCAGGGCGGCACTGGCGTCCTCGTACAGGGCCGGGCGGTCCGCCTCGGGAACGCGCAGCAGGTCGCAGACCACGGCCATGGGGACGGGCCGGGCCACCTCCCGGGCGAAGTCGCTGTCCCCGCGCGCGACGGCGTCGCGCACCAGCCCGTCGATGTTCGCGGCGATCCGCCGCTCGTACGGGGCGAGGGCCCCCGCGGTGAAGCCCCGCCCGAGTTCTCTGCGCAACTGCTTGTGCCGGGGTCCGTCGGACACCGCGAGCATCCGGCCGCCGGCCGGGTCGCCCCCGTGCAGGAGGGTGGCGATGTTGTTGCCGCGTCCGGAGGTGAAGCGGTCGGTCGCGCCGAAGACCTCGATGGCCAGGCGGTAGGGCGTGACGACCCAGAAGCCGGGCCCGCCCCGCGTCGGCGGGTGCCAGGCGACGGGGGTCCGCTCCCGCAGGAGCCGCCACACCGGGCGCAGGTCGCGTTCGGCGTGGACCACCGGGTTGCTCAGATCGATGTCGTGCAGCGGGCCCTGTCCGAAGCGCAGTGCTGTGCTCACAGCTCACCGTCCGTTCGTCCGCCGGCGAGGACCCGCGCGGCGGGCGGCCGGGCGAACGCGGTCATCGGTGTTCCCGGGGCGTCACGGTGTCCTCCTCCATCGCCCGGCGCAGGGAGAGGGGGCGCATATCGGTCCAGTGGGTCTCGACATAGCGGACGCA
Source organism: Streptomyces sp. NPDC087310 (assembly GCF_044744405.1). Classification (NCBI taxonomy): domain Bacteria; kingdom Bacillati; phylum Actinomycetota; class Actinomycetes; order Kitasatosporales; family Streptomycetaceae; genus Streptomyces; species Streptomyces sp. NPDC087310. Next base: position 756,582 of record NZ_JBIUYF010000002.1, read on the forward strand.
CTCCTCCTCGGTGCCGCTCGCGCCGGTCTGCCGCCACCCTTCCGGTACGGGCCAGGTGGCGGGGACCGTGGCGTACTGGAGCTCCTCGTTGATCACGACCGTGCAGAGCTGATCGCCCATGTATCGCTGATCGCCCGTGTACCGCTGATCGCCCGTGTATCGCTGATCGCCTGGCAAGGGGGTTCCTCCGTCCTGGGTGGGAGCTCCCGACGGGGGATCTCCTGCGGCGCGGCACGCCGTTCCCGCTTCGTGGCGGCACCGGATCGAGCTTCAGTGTGTGGGAAGGGCGGACAGGGCGACCATGGGTTGAAAGTCCCGGACGAGGCTTCCGCCGCCCCCCGGCGACGGGCCCGGTGGCCGCCCGCCTGGGACCCCGGGCCCACCCGGGCGGGTTGGTCACCGCGCGCCGTGGCCGCGCCGACGGCGTGGCCGTACCTCGTCGCCTTCCTCAGCCGTCCGCCCGTCGTCGGGGACGGTGAGCAGTCCCTCGCGCAGCCCGGTGATGACGGCCTCCGTCCGGTCGGAGACGCCCAGTTTCGCGAAGAGGGACGTGATGTGGTTCTTGACGGTCTTCTCGGAGATCTGCAGGGACGCCGAGATCTGACGGTTCTTCAGGGCCGCGCCGATGAGCAGGAGCACCTGGTACTCGCGGGCCGTGAGGTTCGCGGGGTGACCGGTCCCGAGGGGGTCGCCGCACCGGTCCGCGCGGGTCGCCTCGGCGCTCTCCATCAGGGCGGCGGTGGCGGCGGTGAGCTGGGAGGCTCGGCGGGTGTGGCGCCTCGCCTCGTCGTCGACGGTCCTGGTGTACGTGGCGATGTGTTCCAGCACGAGGGGCGGTACGACCTCGTCGCGCCCCTCGCACAGCCACCGCACCGCCTGGCCGACCGAGTCGGGGTCGCCCTCGCCGTCCCCGAGCCCGCGCCCCTCGCTCTCCGCGATCCGGACGGCCAGCTTCAGCCGTTCGAGGCCCGCCAGGCGCAGCCAGTGGTCGAACCGCTCGGGAAAGGCGACCGCCCGGTCCCGGTGGGGGCCGGCGTCGTCCGCCGGGGTCTTCTCGTGGAGTTCCGCTGCCGCCTCGCCGTCCACGCCGCCTCACCGCTCGCCGGGGCTCGGGGACCGGCCGGCCTCGGCGAGACCGGGGGTGGCGAGGACCGCCCCGAGTACGCCGTCGTGCTCGTGCAGGAAGAAGTGCCCGCCCTCGAAGGTGCGGATGTCGAGGGCGCCTTCGGTCATCGCCGCCCACGCGGCCGCTCCCCGGGCCGGGGCACGGGGGTCACGGGTCGCGGTCAGCACGGTCAGCGGCAGGTTCAGGGGGCGCCCCTCGGCGGGCGGCCGGTAGCGGTAGGTCTCGGTGAGTTCCAGGTCGGCCAGCAGGGCGGGCAGCAGGAGATCCAGCAGATCCGTGTCCTCGCGCACCTCGGCGGGGATCCCCAGCTCCGTCTCGCGCAGCACCAGGGCGGACCGGCCGAGGCGGTGCAGAGGTGGCCGGTTCGGCCACTGGGGCGGGGCCGGCATGCCGGAGACCACGAGCCCCGAGGGCTGCCGGGTTCCGTCCCGCTCCCCGAGCACACGCAGCCGGCGGGCCGTCTCGAAGGCGAGGAGCGCGCCCATGCTGTGCCCCTGGAGGACGTACGGTGCGTCCAGGAGGGGCGGGAGCTCCGCGGTGAGCGCGTCAACGGCCTCGTGGAGTCTGCGGCGCGGTGGCTCCCCGAAGCGCGAACCCCGGCCCGGCAGTTCCACCCCGCGTACCTCGACGCCCGGGGGAGCGGCGCGTGCCCACCGCCCGTAGGCGGCGGCCCCCGCTCCGGCGTGGGGGAAGCAGAAGAGCCGTACCGCCGGGGGGAGTTCGGGAGGAGCGTGCGCGCTGCTCCGTACTCCGGACGCGGCCGGTGGTCCGGGCCGGCCCCTTCGCGGAAACCAGTCCCCCGGCATGCCTGACGCGTACACCACGACCACCCCCGGCTCGCGCTGACGGAACCACCACTCCTGCCTATAGGGATCGGCGCCGTCACACCAGTACGGAGTGAGCCATACAGACCCGGGGGAGGTGGGTGCGGCACGCGCAACGGCCACCCGGGACCTGGGTCCCATGGCGGGCGGTCCCGGTCGCGGCTCAGACTTGTGCCCGCTGTTCCTTCTCCCTGTCGTGCCGGCGGGCACAGGTGTGCGTCCCCTGTGGTGCCGAGCGGGGAAGGCGTGGTCGACGGCGACCGCGGCGAAGCCCGAAGAGGAGATCTCACCCGAGGAGGCACCGGAGTGTTCGACGCGACTCCAGGCACGACGACTCCCCCGTTCCCCCACTCCACGGTGGCCGAGCGCATCGCCGCGCGGGCGTCGCGGCGACCGGACGCCCCGGCCCTCGTCGACGGGACACGGACCCTCAGCTTCGGCGGTCTCCTCTCCTCCATGCGGACCACGGCCGGCCGGCTGGGCGCGCGCGGGGTGCGCCCCGGCGATGTCGTCGCCGTCTGCGGGCAGCGCTCCGTCGAGACGGTGGCCGCCTGCGCGGGCGTCATGGCGGCGGGCGCCGCCTATCTCGTACTGGACCCGTCCCACCCGGCCGAGCGGCTGCGGGCGCTGCTGGACGACAGCGGGGCGCGGGCGGTCGTCGGCGCGGTCCCGCCGGCCGTACGGGGCGGGCCCGGACGGCCGCCGCCCCTCGTGGAACTGGGCTCCCTCGGGGCCGGATCCGAACCGGGCACCGCCGCGCCCACGCGCCCGCCGGGCGGGGGCGCGGCTCCGGCGTACGTGAACTACACCTCCGGTTCGAGCGGCAGGCCCAAGGGAGTGGTCGTCGGGCACGAGGGCCTCTCCCACCTCGTCGACTGGTTCCAGGAGCGGTACGACGCGGGTCCCGGCGACCGGTTGAGCCAGCTCGCGCGGCCGACCTTCGACGCGTTCGTGCTGGAGACCTGGACGGGGCTGTGCGCGGGGGCCTCGGTGCACATCACACCGGACGAGGCGCTGAAGGACCCCGAACTGCTGCGGGACTGGCTGTGCCACGCCGGTATCACCCTCTCCTTCGTCCCCACTCCGCTGGCCGAGCAGTTGCTCGCGCTGGACTGGCCGGCCCCCGGGGCGGCGTGCGCGCTGCGCGACCTGCTGGTGGGCGGGGACCGGATGCACCGCAGGCCACCCGCCGGACTGCCCTTCCGGGTGCACAACAACTACGGCCCCACCGAATGCACCGTCGTCGCCACCTGCTGGCTGGTGTCACCCGCCGACGAACGCCCGGTGACCCCCGCCGGCGGTGCCGCCGGTGGGGAGCCCCCGCCCATCGGCAGGCCGCTCCCCCAGGTGACGGCCCATGTCCTCGGCCCGGACGGGACCCCGGTCCCGGTGGGTACCACGGGGGAACTCCATCTCGGTGGCCCGCAGCTCGCCCACGGCTACGCGGGGCGCCCCGCCGGCACCGCCCGCGCCTTCCGGCCCGATCCCTTCCGGCCCGGTACCGGTGCCCGGCTGTACGCCACCGGGGACCTGGTCCGGCGGGACGCCGAGGGGGTTCTGCACTACCTCGGCCGGGGCGACGACCAGATCCAGATCCGGGGGATCCGGGTGGAACCCGCCGAGACCGAGACCGTACTGCGGGCTCATCCGGCCCTCGCGCAGGCGGTGGTCGTCGGTACGGACGAGCCGGAGCCGCGGCTCGCCGCCTTCGTCACCACGCTCCGGGACGGCGTGGGGACGCGGGAGATCCACGACTGGGCCGCCCGCCGCCTGCCGGAGTTCCTGCTGCCCTCCCTCGTCACGGTCGTCCCGGAGATTCCGCTCACCCCGCAGGGGAAGGTCGACCGGGCCGCGCTCTCCCGGCGGCCCCTCGCGGCGGCGCACTCCCCCGAGGCTCCGCCGCCCCTCGGGTACCCGGCGCACTCCCCCGGCGCGGACGGCGCGGCGGCGGTCCTCGATGTCCTCGAACCGCTGTGGTGCGAGGTTCTGGGCACCCCGGCCGCCGTGCCCGGGGACGACTTCTTCGAGGTGGGTGGTGACTCGCTCCGGGTCATCCGTCTGGTGAGCCGGGCACGCAGACAGGGCCTGCGGCTGCGCCCCGAGGACGTGTACGCCCATCCCGTACTCGCCGATCTCGCCCGCGCCGTCGCTCCCTCCGCCGAGGGGACTCCGGCACCGCACTCCGCCCCCGAGGAGGCATCCCCGTGACCCTCACCGCCCCCGCCAGGCCGCGCCGCGTCACCTTCGTCGAGCTGAGCGTCTACGAGAACACGGTCCCTCTGGTCTCCGGCTACTTGCAGGCGTACGCCACCCAGGACAGCCGGATCGCCGGATCCTGCGCGTTCGAGTTCTTCACACGGGGCCTGCGCACCGACCCCGGCGAGCTGCTGGACGACCTGCTGGCCCGGGACAGCGATGTGTACGCGTTCAGTTGCTACATCTGGAACATGGGGCTGGTCCGTGTCCTGCTCGACCAGCTCGTGGCGCGGCGGCCCGACGCCTGGATCATCCTCGGCGGGGCGCAGGTGATCAACCACGCGCGGCAGTACATCGGGCCGGACGTGCGCAACGTCGTGGTCTGCAACGGCGAGGGCGAGCAGCCCTTCTACGAGTTCCTGCACCAGGTCGTCTCGGACCGCCCCGACCTCTCCCAGGTCAGCGGCGTCAGCTACCGCGGGGAGGACGGGGAGCTGCGTACCACCGAGCAGCCGCCCCGGATGAGGACGCTGGACGAACTGCCCTCCCCCTTCGCCCAGAAGCTCTTCGACGACGGCGAGTACACCTTCACCGTCCTGGAGACGAACCGGGGCTGCCCCTTCCACTGCGGATTCTGCTTCTGGGGCGCCGCGACCAACTCCAAGGTCTACAAGTTCGAGGAGGACCGCGTCCGCGGGGACATCGAGTGGATCGCCGAGCACGGGGTGTCGAGCGTCTTCATCGCGGACGCCAACTGGGGCCTGTCACCGAGGGACGTCGACCTGAGCCGGCACATCGTGCGCTGCAAGGAGGAGCACGGTTTCCCGAGTTCCATGGTGATCGCGGCGGCGAAGAACCGGCCGGAACGGGTGGCGGAGATCACCGAGATCCTGGTCCGGGGCGGGCTGGTGACCAGCCAGCCCATCTCCCTGCAGACCGTCAACACCGAGGCGCTGCACCTGATCGACCGCCAGAACATCCGGGAGACGACGTACACGGATCTTCAGCGCAGCCTGAACGCCAAGAACATCAGCTCCTTCATCGAGCTGATCTGGCCGCTGCCCGGGGAGAGTCTGACCACCTTCAAGCAGGGCATCGCACGGCTGTGCCGCATGGAGGCCGACACCCTGACGGTGTACCCGCAGCTCCTCCTGCACAACACCGCCCTGTACGACCAGCGGGAGACGTTCGGTGTGGAGACGGAGCGCGCGCCCGATCCCGCGGCGGAGGCGGACGTCGTCGTCGCCACCCGCTGGGTCGACCGGGCGGACTGCGAGGAGGGGGCGTGGTTCTACTACCTCGTGCAGAGCCTCTACAACGCGCGGGGCGCCTTCTGGCTGGCCCGCTACCTGGACCGCTCCGGGATCCAGCCGTACGACGAGTTCTTCGCCGCGGCGACCCGGTACTGGCAGCGGTCCGAAAACGCCCTCAGCCGCTTCGTCGCCGACAGCGTCTCCACCGCGGACAACTACGACCTGCTGAACATCGGCAAGGCGGCTCACCTCGTCCTGCACTCCGACCGTGCCGCATTCGACCGGCTGCTGGGCGAGTTCGCCCGTGCCCAGCCCTGGTGGTCCGATCCCGCCGCGCGGTTCGCCCTCGACCTCGATCTGGTGGCGCGTCCGTACATCTACCGCGAGCCCGTCCAGCGCCCCGGGCTGGCCCTCGCCGAGGCGCGGCTGACGGGCGCCACGCCTACGTCGCTGACGATCGGGCTGCCCCCGGGGCTGGAGCACCTCCCGGTGGAACTGGGCCTGCTCCCCGAGGGCTCGCCGGCCCCGTCGGAGCTGCGGTTCGAGCACCCCGGCCAGGGGAAGATGCCCGTACCCCGGCACCGCACCATGGAACAGAACGCCGGGTACTGCCACGTCATGATCCAGCGTCTGCGCACCCTGCTCCCGGTCTGCCTGCCGGGGCGGGAAGCCGCGGCGTCCGTACCCGACGCGGGGGGACCCGGTGGCGCGTGATCTGTTCACCGCGGACCACGAGGCGTTCCGCGAGGTGGTGAGGACGTTCGTCGCGCGGGAGATCACCCCGCACCTCGCCGCCTGGGAGGCGGCGGGGAGCGTCGGCCCCGAGGTGTGGCGCACGGCCGGCAAGCACGGGCTGCTGGCGCCCGACATGGACGTCGCCCACGGCGGCGGAGGGGTCAGCGACTACCGCTACCACGTGGTGCGCGGCGAGGAGTTGGCGCGGGCCGGAACCCTCAGCCCGGCCTTCAACCTGCACAGCGAGGTGGCGGGGGGCTACTTCGCCCAGTTGGCCACCGAGGAGCAGAAACGCCGCTGGCTCCCCGGCTTCTGCTCCGGCGAGCTGATCAGCACCGTGGCCATCAGCGAGCCCGAGGCCGGCAGCGATGTCGCCGCGATCCGCACCCGGCTGACGCCGAGCGGCGACGGTTCCTTCCTGCTGAACGGCAGGAAGAGCTTCGTCACCCACGGTTCGCTCGCCGGGCTCGTCATCGTCGCCGCGCTCGACCCCGGCGCCCGCCGGCCGAACGGCCCCCCGGCGTGCACCCTTGTCGTGCTGCGCCCTCCGGTGGACGGCCTGCTGGTCGGCAAGCCCCTGGCGAAGATCGGCCTGCACTCCCTGGACACGGTGGAGCTGTCCTTCACCGATGTACGGGTGGAGCCGGGCGATGTCCTGGGGCGGCCCGGCATGGGTTTCCTCTACCTGCTGCAGAACCTGCCCAGGGAGCGCCTGTCGATCGCCGTCACCTCCCTGGCGCTCGCCGAACGCGTGCTGGAGGTGACGATGGCGTACTGCCGGGAGCGGCGGGCCTTCGGGCAGCCGATCGGGCACATGCAGCACAACCGCTTCCGGCTGGCGGAGATGGCCACGGCAGTGCGGGTGGCGCGGGCGTTCACGGACACCTGTGTCCGCGCCCTCGACCGGGACGAACTCGGCGTGGAGGAGGCGTCCATGGCCAAGTGGTGGAACTCCGAACTCTGCAACGACGTGGTGGGCACGTGCCTGCAACTGCACGGCGGGTACGGCTTCACCACGGACTTCCTCGTCGGCCGGGTCTACGCCCAGGCGCGGGTGCAGACCATCTACGGCGGCACCACGGAGATCATGAAGGAGATCATCGGGCAGTCCCTGCCCCTGTAGCGGTCGGATCCGGACGCGGTACGAGCGGGTGCCGGACCTGGTCCGGGCCCGGTCCGGCCGCGTACAGCCCTTGAGGAGGCGACGATGATCGTGATCGACGACACCGCGGTGCGGGCGCTCTACCCCATGTCCCGGGCCATCGAGGACATGCGGGCCGCCTTCCTGCTCTACAGCTCGGGACGGGCGTCCCAGCCCCGTCGTGTCATGACCCCGGGGGAGGGATCCGGCGAGGTGCTCGCTGCCATGCCGGCGTATCTGCCGCCGCCCGCCGCATCCGGGACGCCCGCCCCGTCCGGGACGCCCGCCGCACCGGGTGCGCCCGCCATGCCCGGCACCGGCGACGTGCCCGGCGCGGACCTGGCGGGGTTCGGGCTGAAGGCGATCGCCGTACAGCCCGCGAACCCCGCGCGGGGGCTCGACCCGCACCCGGGCGTGGTCCTGCTGCTCGACGCCGACACCTGCGCCCCCGAGGCGCTGGTGGACGCGACCAGCATCACCCTGATCCGTACGGCGGCTGCCTCGGCCGTGGCCACCGATCTGCTCGCCGCGCCGGACGCCGACGTCCTCGCGGTGCTGGGTACGGGGGCCCAGGCCCGAAGCCATGTGGAGAGCCTCTGCCTCGTACGGCCGTGCCGGGAGATCCGTATCTGGGGCCGCACGCCCGGCCACGCGCGCGCCTTCGCCGAGGACTGCCGGAAGTTCCTGGCCGACGGCGGACGGCACCCCTCCGTGGTGACATTCCCCGACGCGGCCGAGGCGGCGGCGGGCGCCGGCCTGATCTGCACCGTCACCGCCGCGAGCGAGCCCGTGCTGGACGTGGCGGCGGTGGCGCCGGGGGCCCACATCAACGCCGTGGGAGCCGTCTTCCCCTCCCGGAGGGAACTGACGAGCGCCCTGGTCGCCCGCTCCAGCGTCTTCACCGACAGCCGGGATTCCGCCCTCGCGGAGGCGGGCGACCTGCTCGTCCCGATCCGGGAGGGGCTCATCGGCGAGGAACACCTGCGCGCGGAGATCGGCGAGGTGCTGCTCGGCACGGTACGGGGCCGGACCTCCGCGCGGGAGATCACCGTCTTCGCCTCGCTCGGCCTGGCCGTACAGGACGTCGTCGCCGCACGGTCCGTCCTGCGGCGCGCGCGGGCCGAAGGCGCGGGCACGGAGGTCCGGTTGTCGGCCGACCCTTACCGACGGAGGACCCCACGATGAACCGCGCCACCACCGGAAGGAAACCCGCCACCCCCTGGCTGGTGGGCCGCAGGACACCGGCCGATGCCGGCCTGACCCTGTACTGCTTCGCGCACAGCGGCGGATCACCGGGCGAATTCCTGCGCTGGGCCGACGAGTTGCCGGGCGCCGCCCTGCGGGGCGTCCAGCTCCCGGGGCGGGGCTCCCATGCGGGCGCGGCGGCGCTGACCACCCTGCCCGAGGTACTGGACGGAGTGCTCGACCAGGTCGACTTCGCCCCGCCCTTCGCCTTCTTCGGCCACAGCATGGGGGGCCTGCTGGCCTATGAGACGGCCCGGCGGATCGTGGCGCGGGGCGGCGCCGGACCGCGCTTCCTGGTGGTCTCGTCCTGCGCCCCGCCCCACCACCCCCGGGACGAGGGACTGCGCGATCTGCCGGACGCCGAACTGCTCACGGCCATCGACGAACGGTACGGCGGCGGCGTTCCCACGGAACTCCTCCTGGACGAGACCGTACGCGCCCTGCTCATGCGCTCCTTCCGCGCGGACGTGTCGGTCTCGGAGACCTACCGGCCCACGCCGGGACCCGTACCGGACTGCCCCCTGTACGTGATGGGCGGTGCCCACGACCTCGACCCGGGCCTGCTCTCCGAGTGGGCGCGGTACACCACGGGTCCCAGCCGGACGACCGTGGTGGAAGGGGGCCACTTCTATCTCCGGGAGGCTCCTGGGCGCCGGGCCCTGCTGGCTCTGCTGAACACCCTGATCGCCTCGGCGGGTTGAGCGCGCCTTCAGGCATGGCCGCCGCGCGGAGCCGACGTCCGGCGGCGCTCGGAGCCGGTACCCGGCGGCGCGGGGCCGGCGTCCGACGGCGGCCATGCGTGCCGGAACTCTTGACGTGCCTTCGACAACGGTGCATTGATGTGCCCAGGCCCCCGAACGGAACGCGGACCACTCCGGCCGCGAGTGGGAGCGCTCCCATGTCTCTCGGCGGGCCGCCGTCCTCTCGCTCCGCATCCACGAGAAGGGACCTTGGCCATGCGGAACAGCACAGCCCCACGGGCGCTCCTGGCCGTCCTCGCGCTCACCGTCGCCCTGCTCGCCGCGCTGGTCACGCACCCGGGCACCGCCGCCTCCGCGGCGGCCGATCCGGTGCGGATCATGCCGCTCGGCGACTCGATCACCGGGTCTCCCGGCTGCTGGCGCTCCGTGCTCTGGAACCGTCTCCAGGATTCCGGCTACACCTCGGTCGACTTCGTCGGCACGCTCGGCCCGCAGGGGTGCGGGCAGCCGTACGACGGGGACAACGAGGGCCACGGAGGCTTCCTGGCGACCAATGTGGCCGCGCAGAACCAGCTTCCCGGCTGGCTGGACGCGACTCACCCGGACATCGTTGTCATGCACTTCGGCACCAACGACGTGTGGAGCAACATCGCGCCCGACCGGATCCTGGCCGCGTACGACACGCTCGTCGGCCAGATGCGGGCGAGCAACCCCGACATGAAGATCCTCGTCGCCCAGCTCATCCCGATGAATCCGAGCTCCTGCGCCGAGTGCGCCCAGCGGGTGGTGGACCTCAACAGCCGTATCCCCGCCTGGGCCGCCGGGCGGAGCACCGAGCGTTCGCCGGTGATCCCCGTGGACCAGTGGACCGGCTTCAGCACCGCCGCCGACACCAACGACGGCGTCCACCCCAACAGTTCCGGCGACACCAAGATCGCCGCGCGCTGGTATCCGGCGCTGACCGCGCTGCTGACGCCCGGCACCCCGACACCGACGCCCACGCCGACCCCGAGCGATCCGGGCGGCGCCGGGTGCGGTGCGTCGGTCAGGACCGTCTCGTCCTGGCAGGGCGGCTACCAGGCGGAGGTGACCGTGGTGAACAACGGCGCCTCCGCGCTGCGCGGTTGGTCCGTCGGGCTCACACTGCCGGGCGGCGAGACGATCACCCAGGTGTGGAACGGGGTGCTGACCACGGCCACCGGTGGTGCGACGGTCGGCCATGTGTCCTGGAACGGCGCGCTCGCCCCCGGCGCCTCCACGGCCTTCGGCTTCATCGCCACCCGGCCGGGGACCGCCACACCCGCCGCGCAGGTCAGCGGCTGCACCGCCGGCTGAGCCGCGCACACCCGCACCGTCCACGTGTCCAGGAGATCCACGTATCCAGGAGACCCGTATGCGTCCACACCCCATGAGTCCACGACCCCCCACCCGGACATCCACGGCCACACTCCTCGGCCTGCTCCTCTCCGTCCTCTCGCTGCTCGCTCCCTGCCTGGCCGCCACGCCCGCCCAGGCGGCCGTCCGGGCCACCGGTCTGCACATCAGCGGCGGGCGGCTGCTGGAGGGCAACGGCAACGACTTCGTCATGCGGGGCGTCAACCACGCCCACACCTGGTTCCCGAGCCGGACCACGGCCGCGCTGAGCGACATCAAGGCCCTCGGCGCCAACACCGTCCGGGTGGTGCTCAGCACCGGCGACCAGTGGACCAGGAACGACGCCACCGATGTGGCGAACATCGTCGCGCAGTGCAAGCAGAACAAGCTGATCTGTGTGCTGGAGGCGCATGACACCACCGGCTACGGCGAACAGAGCGCCGCGGTCTCCCTCGCCCGCGCCGCCGACTACTGGATCAGTGTGCGGAGCGCGCTGACCGGCCAGGAGAACTACGTCGTCGTCAACATCGGCAACGAGCCGTACGGCAACACCAATTACGCGGGCTGGACCGCCGACACCAAGGCGGCGATCCAGCGGCTGCGGAGCGCCGGCTTCGAGCACACCCTGATGGTCGACGCGCCGAACTGGGGCCAGGACTGGTCCTTCACCATGCGGGACAACGCGGCGTCGGTCTTCGCCGCCGACCCCGCCCGTAACACCATGTTCTCGATCCACATGTACGGCGTCTTCGACACGGCGGCCGAGATCTCCTCGTATCTGAACACCTTCGTCGGCGCCGGACTGCCCATCCTGGTCGGCGAGTTCGGCCAACTGCACTCCGACGGGGACCCGGACGAGGACGCCATCATGTCCACCACCCAGTCCCTGGGCCTCGGCTATCTGGGCTGGTCGTGGAGTGGCAACAGCGGTGGTGTGGAGTATCTCGACATGGCGACCGGCTTCGACCCCAACGCGCTGAGCACGTGGGGCCAGCGCATCTTCCGGGGCGCCAACGGGATCGCCGCCACCGCCAAGCAGGCGACGGTGTACGGCGGTTCGCCCGGCGGTGACACCACGGCGCCCACCGCCCCCGGGACGCCGACCGCCTCCGGCGTCACCGCCACCTCGGTCGCCCTGTCCTGGGCCGCGTCCACCGACGCGGTGGGGGTGACGGCGTACGACGTGGTCCGCGTCAGCGGGACGGCCGAGACCGGCGCGGCGAGCTCCGCCACCCCCTCGGTGACGGTGACCGGTCTGTCCGCCGCCACGGCCTACGACTTCGCCGTCTACGCGCGGGACGCGGCGGGCAACCGGTCGGCGCGGTCGGCGACCGTCCGGGTGACCACCGCGCCGGGCGGCGGGTCGACGGCGTCGTGCGCGGTCGCCTACACGGTCAGCGGCCAGTGGAGCGGCGGGTTCCAGGGGGAGATCGTCATCCGTAACACCGGCGCCTCCACCGTCAACGGCTGGACGCTCGGCTGGACCTTCCCGAACGGGCAGCGGATCACCAACCTGTGGGGCGGTACGGCGTCCCAGAGCGGGTCCGCGGTCAGTGTCGCCGCCGCCTCCTACACGGCGGTGATCACACCGAACGCCACGGTCGCCGTGGGGTTCACGGCCTCATGGACGGGGACCAACGGGAAGCCCGCGGCGTTCACCCTGAACGGCTCGGCCTGCGCCGTGGGTTGAGGTCCCTCCGGGTGACGGCTGTCGGCCCGCGACTTCGACCAGCAGCCACCCCGCCGCCGTCATGGCCACGGCGACGGGAGCGGTGACCGGGACCGCGACGAGCACCGCGGAGTGCCCCTCCAGCAGCCCGGCGAAGCCGACCGCCGACAGCCCGAGCACACCGAACAGGGTGAGGGTGACACCGAGGGCCGCGCCCGGACCGCCCCACCGGACGGTCCGGGCGCGCTCCGCGGTGGTACGGCCGGACACCGCGACCGTACGGGCGGAGACCGGGCCCGGCGGGCGTTCCGCGGCGCGGAAGACGGCGACCAGCAGGGCGGTGAGTACGGCCGCGACCGTCAGCCGGACCGGGGTCTGGGCCCACCAGGCCCCGGTCCCCGGCGCCGGGAAGGGCGCGCCGAGCCCGAGGGCGAGCGCGTACACCCCGAGCATCGCGGTGAGATGCCAGAGGAAGGCGGTCATCGCGACGCCGTTGGCGGCGACGACCCCACGCCACACCCGAGGGCGTGCCAGCAGCCGGGCGGCGGGGGCGCGGAGCAGTTCGACGGCGCCGACCAGCCAGAGGCCGTGGCAGAGCAGGGCGAACGTCGGCGGGGCCATGTTGCTGATCTTCTCCCCCGGCATGCCGACCATGGAGAGCGGATACGGGCCGAGGGCGACCAGCGCGGCGGCGGCGGCCAGCCCGGTCGCGGCCAGCGCGGCCGGGAGCCGGGGCGCGCGCAGCCGGCCGTCCGCCCTGAGGAAGCCGAGCTGGTGGACGGCGAGCCACACGAACGCGAAGTTCAGGAACGGGACGTAGGGCACGGCGAGGGCGAAGCGCAGCAGGTCGACGGTGGCGGCGGCGAGGGTGAGCGCGCCGAACGCGGCCCATCCGTACCGCTCGTGCAGCCTCAGCAGGGGCGGGGTGAGCGCGACCATCGCCAGATAGATACCGATGAACCAGAGCGGCTGGGCGACCAGGCGTGCCGCGATGTTCGCCAACTGGCTGTCCGGAGCGATGAGTTGGAGCGTGAGGGCGGTGACGCCCCAGACGGTGACGAACAGCATGACCGGCCGCAGCAGCCGGCGCAGCCGGGCCCGCAGAAAGGCCGCGTACACGCCCTGTCCTTCGAGCCTGCGGTGCAGTGAGCGGTAGGAGAGGGCGTGTGAGAAGCCGCCCACGAAGAAGAACACGGGCATGATCTGGAGCAGCCAGGTCAGGAGCTGCAACGAGGGCTCGACCGCCAGCAGATTGCCGACCCCGGCGCGGCCGTCCGCGTCGACCGTCACCGCCGCCATCAGCCAGTGGCCGAGCACGACGGTGCCCAGGGAGGCCACGCGCAGCAGGTCGATGTACCGGTCCCGGCCGGCCGGAGTGGCCGCGGCGAGGGAACGTGCGTTCAGCTCCATGGCCTCAGCTTCGCGGCAGGGGAGGCCGGGCGGCACGGCCCCCGTACTCAACTCGGGCGCCGGGCCGCTGAGTACCCGTACTCAGGTCGGGCGGCGGGGCCGGAAAAGGGCCGCGCCCGGGGAACGGTGCTCGTTCCCCGGGCGCGGGTGGTGACGTAACTTCCTTGTGCGGCCTGACTACTTGAGCAGGTATGCCTTCAGGACGGTCACGTCGTAGGTGTTGCCGTTCTTGTCCGTCAGCTTCGCCTTGAAGGAGACCGAGGTGGCCTTCTTCGGGTGGGTCAGCGACAGGCTCTTCTTGCCGTCCTTGGCGGTGGTGACCGGCGCCTTGGTCCACTTGGCGCCGCCGTCGTAGGAGACCTGCACGGCGAGGGACTTGAAGCCCTTCCCGGCGGCGGGGCCCTGGATCGACAGCGGAACGGTGAGCTTCTTGCCCGCCGCGGCGGTGCTCGCCAGGTCCAGCTTCGGGGCGAAGCGGACGGTGGAGAGCGGCAGGTCCACGATCGTGTCGGCGGCGGGCTTCTTCGAGGTGTACGACCAGGCGGCGGTGAGGCGGCTCGTGACGCCCGCGACCTTGGTGGAGCGCGAGACGTCCGTGCTGATCACGTAGCGGGAGGACTTCGTGGGCAGCGCGTCGGTGTACTGGCAGAGCGGCGCCTTCACGTCGACGAGCTTCTTGCCGTCGGCGCTGATGGCGGTCTGCTGCTTGGTCACCGGCGAGGATCCGGAGTGCCCGGCACCGTCGGTGAACTCATCGACGCAGACCATCATCTCGTTGTTGAGACGCTGGGCGAGGTTGGTCGCGTCCACCTTGGGGCTGAACACACCGACGTTGTACGTCCGGTCGTACGTCTTCTTCGGGGCGTACGTCCTGGCCGGGTCGGCGCCGAGGTACGCTTCGCCGCCGTCCTCCGTACGGCCCTGCTGGCTGACGAAGAACTCCCAGTTGATGCCCTTGGGCGCGGTGACATACGTCTTCGCCGTGGCGGGCAGCGCGAACGGGTCGCTCACCGTGCCGATGCCGTACGACGGGGTGGACCAGAAGGGGTTGACGACACCGTAGCGGCTCTTGGCGGAGGCCCCGATCTTCAGGTTGAGCCGGGCCAGTTCACTCGTGGCCGTCTTGTGGCTGAAGCCGGTGTACAGCGAACCGGTGCGCGTGTAGAGCAGGTTGTAGCTGGTGCTGCCCTTCTGCCAGAGGCCGCCGACCTGGGCGTCGAACTGCTTCGCGGGCAGTGCGGCACCGACCTGACCGGTCCGGATGCCCTGGAAGCCGCCCAGGAAGAAGGTGGCGCCGTAGCTGGTGTCGGGCGTCTCCAGGGCGTAGTTGAGGAAGGCGTCCGTGGACTTGGCGGACTCCGGCGCCGTGATGGAGACCGGCTTCGCCTTGCGGGCGTCGAAGGTCACCGTCCCGTTCTTGGTGGCGGAGTACTTCGGCTGCGCCATCACGGCCAGGTCCGGGTCGCCGCCGGCCTTCGGGGTCTCGACCGGGGCTTCGATCAGGTACGTGCCCTTCGGCAGCCGGACCTTGACGCTGCCCTTGCCGGGGGTGTTCTCCCAGACGACGCCGTCGTGGCCGTAGACGGAAGCCGCCGACACGGCGGGCTTGCCCTTGGTGTCGATGAACTTCATGGTGAGGTCGTAGGACTCGACCTCACGGTTCACACCGAAGGAGGTACGGACGCTCTGGCCGCCCTCGGTGGCCTGGGCGACGAGCGCGCCGGAGTACGTGCCGTCGAGACTGCCGACCCGGGTGTCCGAGGTCAGCGCGACGGTCGCGGTGCCACCGGCGGGGACGGTGACGCGGTCCGCGCCCGTCGTGAAGAAGCCGGCCGGGGCGGGCTTGCCCTGGGGGCCGGTGGACTCCACCGACAGGTCGAGGGTGACCGGCGCCTTGCCGCCGTTGCGGTAGGTGATCTGCTGGGTCGCCGGCTTGTCGTCGGTGTGCGGCCACTGCTGGACGCCGAAGTTCACCGAGGTCTGCTCGCTGACCACCGTCTGGGTGATCGCCTTGGTCAGGTCGGTGCGTCCGGTGCCCTGCTGGAACGCGGTCAGGCCGGTGCCGGGCTTGGCGGAGGCGGTCAGCGTCTGCTTGATCCGCTGCCCGCTCCAGTCCGGGTGCTGCTGGGCGAGGATCGCCGCGGCGCCCGCCACATGCGGGGTGGCCATCGACGTACCGGACATCGCCACGTAGCCGTCGGCGGCCGGGTCGCCGAGCTGGCCCTGGGCGGCCTTCGCGGCGACGATGTCCACGCCGGGCGCGGTGAGATCGGGCTTGAGCGAGCCGTCGGCCGTCGGCCCCACACTGGAGAAGTCCGCGATCGCGTCCTTGCGGTCGACCGCGCCGACGGTGAGCGCGGAGGCCGCGCTGCCGGGCGAGCCGATCGTCCTGGCGTCGGGACCGTCGTTGCCCGCAGCGATGACGAACAGGATGTTCTTCTCGGCGGAGAGCTTGTCGACCGCCGCCTCCAGCGGGTCGACCTCCGCCGTGTCCCCGCCGCCGAGGCTGAGGTTGGCCACCTGCGCGCCCTGGTCGGCGGCCCACTGCATACCGGCGATGATGCCGGAGTCGTCGCCGAAGCCTGCGTCGTCGAGCACCTTGCCGTCGAGGATCTTCGCGCCGGGCGCGACCCCCTTGTACTTCCCGCCGGACTTGGCGCCGGAACCGGCGGCCGTCGACGCGACATGCGTGCCGTGGCCGACGTGGTCGACGGTGTTGCCCGACCCGGAGAAGTCCTTCTCCGCGATCTCGACACCCTTGAGGTCCGGGTGCGTCTGGTCGACCCCGGTGTCCAGGACGGCGATCTTCACGCCCTTGCCGTCGTAGCCGGCCTTCCACGCGGTGGGCGCGCCGATCTGCGGGACGCTCTTGTCCAGGCTCGCCCGGCGCTTGCCGTCCAGCCACACCCGCTCGATGCCGGTCGCCACCGTACGGTCGGCGCCGCGGCGCGCGGTGGGCGACGCCGTGAGCGCGTGCCACACGTCGGCGGAGTCCGTCTTCGGCGCGGTCACCGCCTCACCCTTGACGGCGGGCAGGTTCCGGCGGACCGAGACGTCCGCGGCCGAGATGGCCGACTTCGCCCGCGCCTTGTCCTTCGTGTACGAGACGATCAGCGGCAGTGTGGAGCGGTGCGCGTCGTCGTACTGGTTCTTGATGAGCCCCGTGACGTCGAACAGCCGCCGGTCCAGGGTGCCCTGGGCGATCAGCGCGTTCGCGTCGGACGGGACGACGTAGGTGGCACCGGCGACCCGGTGGACGGATATCCGTATGCCCTCGCGCCCTTGCGCGGGCTCGATACGGGCCACCCGGCCCTTGGCGTCCACATGCACCCGGTCCCCGGTGATCAGGGTGACCACGGACGAACCGCGCTGTGCCTGGCGGGCCTTCGCCTCGAACGCCTGGGCGGCGGTGGTGTCCCCGGCGGTGTTCCCCGCCGTCCCCGCCGTGTCCTGGCCGGCCGCGGCCGCCCCCGTCGTGAGTCCCGCGGTGAGCAGTGCCGCGACCATGGCCGCGCCGGCTCTGCGTGTGCTTCGGTGCAACTCTCCCCCAATGATGAAGTAAAGAGATGAAGTAAAGATTCGACCAACCCGGATCGGCCCGGAAGACGGGAGTTGGCCCCGGCCGGTTCATTCGCGGAGTGCCCGGATCCGAATTTCTTTCGCCGCGCCGACCCGCACGGGCCCACACCGTCCCGTGCCCCTCCGCGCCGCCGCCGGCCCTCGCCGGGCAGCTCAGGGCCTATGCGACACCCTGTCATAGGTCTGGACCTGGGCCCTGAACTGGGCCCCCGGACCCTGCCGTTGGGCCCACGTTCATCTTTAGGCTACCGGCGCTCGGGGGAATGGCGACGGCACGGGTGAGGAGTACGGATGAGGCGCTCCCGAGGGGTGCGCGAGAGGCACACGCAGGACGGATATCCGGGATATTCGGCCTGTCACCCCTATCGCGACAGCAGAGGCCAGACCGGGATCGAGTACCTCGCCCTCCTCGGTGTGGTGGTCCTGCTCATCGGTGGGATCTCGGTGGCGGCCCTGTCCAGGGCGGAGAACGAGGGCCTGCAGTACGCGGCGTGCCGTGCCATGAATCCGTGGGGCGGGGCCGAGTCCTGCGCCAAGGTCGATGTCTCGGACGACAAGGACGGAAAAGACGGCAAGGACGGCAAGGACGGGGACGGCGAGGACGACGACGGCGGTGGGGACGGGAAGGGCGACGACCCGGTCGTCCCCGTGGACGATCCGTTCCAGCCCACGAAGTGCCTGCTCTCCGTCGACCAGACCAAGACCACCGTCGTGGTGCAGATCCTCTTCATCAAGATCAGCAGCTCGGAGCAGATCAAGGTCAGCCAGTGGTCGGACGGCACCGTCACCCTGGAGCGCGTCACCGAGACCGGGGGCGGTGTCACGGCGAGCATCTCGGCGGGCATCCCCGGGCTGAAGGACTGGGGCGGCAGCGCCTCGCTGAGCGGCAGCTACATGAAGAGCAGCGGCAGCGGCGGCCAGTGGCTGTTCAACGGGAACAAGAGCGACGATCCGCAGGCGGACCTG
Source organism: Streptomyces sp. NPDC087310 (assembly GCF_044744405.1). Lineage (NCBI taxonomy): Bacteria > Bacillati > Actinomycetota > Actinomycetes > Kitasatosporales > Streptomycetaceae > Streptomyces > Streptomyces sp. NPDC087310. Next base: position 774,801 of record NZ_JBIUYF010000002.1, read on the forward strand.
GAGGCGAACCTTGAGGACGCCAAGCAGTTCGCCGAATTCCTCAAGGCGGCGGAGAAGTGCCAGAGCCGTCCCGCCGGGGCCCGTTCCGCCGAGCTGGGGATGATATGCAACGCCGGCGCCCAGAAGAAGAGGCCGGACATCGATCCGGAGAAGGCGCCGGACGTCGACATCACCAAGGCGTCCACGGAGTTGTCCGGCGGGGTGAGCTTCGGCAAGTCGTTCGCCAAGGACGACAAGGGGGTCAAGGCCCTGAAGGACACCATCGCCAAGGAGGTCACCAAGAACAACCCGAAGGTCAAGGGTGAGGCGCTGGAGAAGCTCATCAAGGAGTCCCAGAGCAAGAGCGTCATCGGCTCGGCCAAGGACACCAAGGACGTCGGCAATGTCTCCGCCGACGGGCTGGCGGGTGCGATGAGCAACGACGTGGTGGTGATGCGCACCAAGACCGGGCCCGACGCCGGGAAGATCACCTTCATCTACACCTTCTCCCTGAACGGTACGGTCGGCGCGGTCGCGCAGGCCAAGGGCAGCCGGATGCAGCAGATAGCCGTCACGTACGACGCCGCCGCCTACGACCAGGAGGAGAAGGACGACCAGCCGCACCACCCGGAGAAGCTGGTCATCACCTCCAGCCAGGAGAGCGGCGACGGCCCCGGAGTCCAGGTCGGCGCGGGCGCCAACGCGGGTCCGGTGACGATCGACGTCGGCGGCGGGGGCGGCACCATCAAGTCGCAGGTCCACACCGAGTCGGCCGAGGTCAAGCTCGACAACGACGCGGACAGCCAGGCGGTGGAGGACTGGCTGCGCGGGCGCGGTGACAACCCGGCCGGCAAGGCCATCCCCTCCCCCACCTCGGCGGCCGAGCCGCTGACCGACGACGCGGGCCCGATCGACCGGCTGCTGCACGACAAGGGGAAGCTCACCCGGCTGGACTACGAGGCCAACACCGACTGGTGGAACGCCTCGCTCGGCATCGGATTCGGCGTCTCCGCCGGGCAGTTCACCCTCGGCTTCAAGCTCTTCGGCATCGACATCACGCACGAGGAGCGCAACCAGAAGATCACCGGGAACCCGACGTACGCGACGGGCCCGCAGAGCGGCGGCGGACGCCCCTGGGTCCCGTTCACCAACTGCACGAAGACCACGCCGATCGACTCGTGACGGCGGATGGCTCTCCCCGACCGGGACCGCGCCCCGGTTCCGGTCGGGGAGTCGCCGTCAGGGGCCGGCTCAGGGCGCGCGGGGGTACGGCGCCGGGCTCGCGGTACGGGCCGGCTCAGCGCAGGACCGCGATGCCGTCCAGCTCCACCAGCGCCTGCTCGTCCCACAGGCGTACGACTCCGATCACCGCCATCGCCGGGTAGTCGCGGCCCGCCAACCCGTGCCAGATCCGGCCGAGTTCGGCCGTGTGCGCGCGGTAGTCCGCGACATCGGTGGCGTAGACGGTGACCCGGGCCAGATCGCCCGGCGCGCCGCCCGCCGCCGCGAGCGCGGTCAGCAGGTTGCCGAGGGCGGTGGCGAACTGCGCGGGCAGGTCGGCGCCGACGATCCTGCCGTCCGCGTCGAGCGCGGTCTGCCCGGCCAGCAGGACGATCCGGCCGCCCGTGGCGACCACGGCGTGCGAGAAGCCGGTGGCGGGCGCGAGGCCGGCGGGGTTGACGCGCTCCGGGCTCATCCGTACAACTCCTTGGCGATGATGGTGCGCTGGACCTCGGTGGCGCCCTCGTAGATCCGTGGCGCGCGGACCTCCCGGTAGAGGTGTTCCAGCGGATGGCCGCGCTGGAGGGCGCGGGCGCCGTGGAGCTGGACGGCCGCGTCGACGACGTACTGCGCGGCCTCCGTGGCGTACAGCTTGGCCATGGCCGAGCGGGCGGGCACGTCCGGGGCTCCGGTGTCGTACGCGCAGGCCGCCGCGTACACGAGCAGCCGGGCCGCCTCGGTCCTGGTCGCCATCTCCGCGACCTGGTGCGCGACGCTCTGGAGGTCCTTGAGCGGGCCGCCGAACGCGGTACGGGTGGCCGTGTGCTCCAGCGTCGCGTCCAGGGCCGCCTGCGCCATGCCGACGGCGAACGCGCCGACGCTGGGACGGAACAGGTTCAGGGTGGTCATCGCGGTTCGGAAGCCCCGGCCCACCTCGCCGAGCACGTCCTCGCGGGTCACGGGTACGGCGTCGAAGGCGAGGGCGCCGACCGGGTGCGGGGAGAGCATCTCCAGGGGCGATCCGGTCAGCCCCGGACGGTCGGCGGGGACGAGGAACGCCGTCACACCCCGGGCCCCGGAGCGCGGGGCCGGGGCCGGTGCCGTGCCGTGAGCCGGGAACCCGCCCGGGTCCGCGCCTTCGCCCGTTCGTGCGAAGACCGTGTAGAAGTCCGCCTCGGGCGCGTTGGAGATCCACCGTTTCTCCCCGGTGAGCCGCCAGCCCCCACCGTCCGGTGCGGCCCGCAGCGCGAGCGCCGCCGCGTCCGACCCGGCGCCCGGCTCGCTCAGCGCGAACGCGGCGACCGCGCGCCCCGCGCACACCTCCGGCAGCCACCGGTCGCGCTGCCGCTCCGTACCGGCCAGGACGACGGGGTACGTACCGAGCCCCTGGAGCGCGAGCGCGGTCTCGGCCTCCGTGCACTCCTGGGCGAGGGATTCCCTGAGCAGACAGAGGTCCAGCGCCGAAGAGGTGAGCATCCGTTCGAGCAGCCCGAGTCGACCGAGCTCCATGACAAGAGGGCGGTTCACCCGGCCCGGCCCGCCCCGTTCCGCGAGCGGGCGCAGCCGCCGCGCGGTCAGGGCGCGCAGCTCCGCGCACCACGCGGTCCGTACCGGATCGAGCGAGAACACGGACATCCGGGCACCACCTCCAGCGCGCCTATGACGCGCCGTTGACTGTCGTCAAGTTCACGATACGCTCGATGGGCGACCCCACACATCACCAGGGGGCGAACCATGGAGCTGACACCGTCCGCCCACACCGACACCTTCCCCCGCGACCATCTGCCCCCGGCGGAGCAGTGGCCCCGGCTCCTCCCCTTCTCGCAGGGGACGCACACTCCCGAACGCCTCAACTGCGCGGTCGAGTTGCTGGACCGTACGGCCGAACGGTCCGGCCGGGACCGCCCCGTCTTCCGTACCGCCACGGGTGAGGTCTGGTCGTACGGCGAACTGCGCGGCCACGTCGACCGGATCGCGCATGTGCTCACCGACGACCTCGGAGTGGTGCCCGGCAACCGGGTGTTGCTGCGCGGTCCGACGACGCCCTGGCTGGCGGCGTGCTGGCTGGCGGTGCTGAAGGCGGGCGCGGTGGCCGTGACGGTCCTCGCCCAGCAGCGGTCGCCCGAACTCGCCGCCATGTGCGAGATCGCCCGGATCCGCCATGCCCTGTGCGACGTACGGTCGTTGGACGATCTGGCCGGGGCGCGGGTACCCGGGCTGCGGATCACGGCGTACGGCGGGGACGCGCCGGACGATCTGCTGCGGCGGGCGCGCGGCAAGCCGGAGCGGTACGCGGCGGTGGAGACGGCGGCGGACGATGTGGCGCTGATCGCGTTCACCTCGGGGACGACGGGGCGGCCCAAGGGGTGTGTCCACTTCCACCGCGATGTGCTGGCGGTGGCGGACACCTTCTCGCGCGAGGTGCTGCGCCCCGAGCCCGGCGATCTCTTCGCGGGCAGCCCGCCGCTCGGTTTCACCTTCGGCCTCGGCGGTCTGGTGATCTTCCCCATGCGGGCGGGCGCGTGCGCGCTGCTGCTCGAACAGGCCCAGCCCAAGGCGTTGTTGGCGGCGATCGGCGAGCACCGGGTGTCGGTCCTGTTCACCGCGCCGACCGCCTACCGGGTGATGCTCGACGCGCTCGACGCGGCGGAGACGACCCACGGCGCCGGGGAGCGGCCGTACGACGTGTCCAGTCTGCGGCGGTGTGTCTCGGCCGGCGAGAATCTGCCCGCCGCGACCTGGCACGCCTGGCAGCGCCGCACCGGGCTGCGGATCATCAACGGCATCGGGGCGACCGAACTGCTCCACATCTTCATCTCCGCGGCGGACGAGGCGATCAGACCGGGCACCACGGGCGTGCCGGTGCCCGGGTGGCAGGCGCGCGTGGTGGACGGGACGGGGGCGCCGGTGCCCGACGGGCAGCCGGGGCTGCTGGCCGTACGGGGGCCGGTGGGGTGCCGGTATCTCGCCGATCCGCGCCAGGCGGAGTATGTGCGGGACGGCTGGAATCTGACCGGCGACACGTATGTACGCGAGCCCGACGGCTACTTCCGCTATGTCGCCCGCGCCGACGACATGATCATCTCCGCGGGCTACAACATCCCCGGGCCCCAGGTCGAGGACGCCCTGCTGGCCCATCCCGATGTGCTGGAGGCGGCGGTCGTCGGCCGCCCTGACGAACTGCGCGGCCAGATCGTCGCCGCGTACGTCGTCCTGCGGGAGGGGGCGGCGCGCGACGAGGGGATGGCGGCGGTGCTGCGGGAGTTCGTCACGGCGCGGCTGGTGCCGTACAAGTGCCCGCGCGTGTTCGTCTTCCGGGACGCGCTCCCCCGTACCCCCACCGGCAAACTCCAGCGCTACCTGCTGCGCACCCCGGACCCGGTCGCGCCGCCGGCCCCTGGCCTAAAGTGACCATGTGGCCGACCTGCACACCCCCCGATCCCTGATCGTCACCCTGTACGGCGCGTACGGCCGGGCGCCGGACGACGCGCCGCTCCCCGTCGCTGAGCTGATCCGGCTGCTGGAGGCGGTCGGGGTGGACGCTCCGTCGGCGCGCTCGGCGGTCTCCCGGCTCAAGCGGCGCGGCCTGCTGGTCCCGGAGCGTACGGCGGCGGGCGCGGCCGGTTATGTCCTGTCGGACGAGGCGCGGCAGCTCCTCGACGACGGGGACTGCAGGATCTACGCCCGTCCCGCGCCGCTGCTCGCCGACGGCTGGGTGCTCGCGGTCTTCACCGTCCCCGAGGCCGAGCGCCACAAGCGCCATCTGCTCCGCTCACGGCTGGGGCGGCTCGGCTTCGGGACGGCAGCGCCGGGGGTCTGGATCGCCCCCGCGCGGCTCCACGAGGAGACGCGCCACACCTTGGAGCGGCTCCAACTCGCCCCGTACGTCGATCTGTTCAGCGGCCGGCATCTGGGCTTCGAGGCGACGGCCGAGGCCGTGGCGCGCTGGTGGGACCTGCCGGCGATCGCCGGCCGGCACGAGGAGTTCCTCGCGGCGCACGAGCCGGTGCTGCGCCGCTGGGAGAACGGGACCCCCGGGGCGGCCGAGGACGCGCCGCGGGACGCCTACCGGGACTATCTGCTGGCCCTGGACTCCTGGCGGCGCCTGCCGTACGCGGACCCTGGTCTGCCCGCCGAACTCCTGCCGGAGGACTGGCCGGGGGAACGTTCCGCCGAGGTGTTCGCCCGGCTGCACGCACGGCTGCGGGACGCGGGGCTCGCGTTCGTGCAGCCGCCCGTCAGCGCGGGGTGAGACGCGGCCGCGGTGGGTCGGTCCGGCCGGTCGGGGGCGGGCGGCTGCCCGCCAGATACGGGAGCGGCCAGGGCGCGCCCGGTCCCGCGTACCCCTGGGCCGCCGCCGCGTGCAGGGTCCACTGCGGGTCGTGGAGATGGGGCCGCCCGAGCGCACACAGGTCCGTACGGCCCGCCAGGAGCAGGGAGTTGACGTCGTCCCAGGAGGAGATGGCGCCCACCGCCACCACCGGGACGTGCAGGGTGTTGCGGATCCGGTCGGCGTACGGCGTCTGGTAGGAGCGGCCGAACTCCGGGCGTTCGTCGGCGACGACCTGACCGGTGGAGACGTCGATCGCGTCGGCGCCGTGCGCGGTGAAGGCGCGGGCGATCTCGACGGCCTCCTCGGCGGTGGTGCCGCCCGGCGCCCAGTCGGTGGCGGAGATACGTACCGTCATGGGCAGGTCGTCGGGCCAGTCCGCGCGGATCGCGTCGAAGACTTCGAGGGGGAAGCGGAGCCGGCCCGCGAGCGAGCCGCCGTACGCGTCGGTCCGCCGGTTGGTCAGCGGGGAGAGGAAGCCGGAGAGCAAGTAGCCGTGGGCGCAGTGGAGTTCGAGCAGATCGAAGCCGCTGCGCCGGGCCCGCCGGGCGGCGGAGGCGAACTGTTCGCGTACCGTGTCGAGTTGGCGGATGCTCAACTCCTTGGGGAGCTGGCTGACTCCGGGACGGTAGGGCAGCGGGGAGGCGGCCCACACCTGCCAGTTGCCCGTCCGGAGCGGTTCGTCCATGCCCTCCCACATCGGCCGGGTGGAACCCTTGCGCCCCGAGTGGCCGAGCTGGATGCCGATGGCGGTGCCCGGCGAGGACGCGTGGACGAAGTCGGTGACACGGCGCCAGCCGTCGCCCTGTTCCCGGGTGTAGATCCCGGTGCACGCCGGGGTGATCCGGCCCACGGGGCTGACGCACACCATCTCGGTCATGACGAGGCCCGCGCCGCCGAGCGCGCGGGCGCCGAGGTGGACGAGATGGAAGTCGCCGGGCATTCCGTCGCGCGCCGCGTACATGTCCATGGGCGAGACGACGATCCGGTTGCGCAGGGTCAGTCCGCGCAGCCGGAAGGGCGTGAACATCGGTGGAGTGCCGGGCGGGCAGCCGAAGTCCCGCTCCACGTCCCGGGTGAAGCCGGGGTCGCGCAGCCGCAGATTGTCATGGGTGACGCGGCGGCTGCGGGTGAGCAGCCCGAAGGCGAACCGGCGGGGCGGCTGTCCGGTGTAGGTGGCCAGCTCCTCGAACCAGCGCAGGCTGGCCGCCGCCGCGCGCTGGGTGGACTCGACGACGGGGCGGCGTTCGCTCTCGTACGCGGCGAGCGCGGCCGGGAGGTCGGAGTGTTCCTCGACGGCGGCGGCGAGCGCGAGGGCGTCCTCGACGGCGAGCTTGGTGCCGGAGCCGATGGAGAAGTGGGCGGTGTGCGCGGCGTCGCCGATCAGTACCGTACGGCCGTCGCTCCAGCGGGCGTTGGTGACGGTACGGAACGCGGTCCAGGCGGAGGCGTGGGAGCGCAGCGGGCGTCCGCCGAGGGCGTCGGCGAAGATCCGGCCGCACCGTTCGGTGGACTGCCGCTCGTCGAGGCCGTCGAAGCCCGCGGCCCGCCAGACCTCTTCGCGCATCTCGACGATGACGGTGCTGCGGTGCGGGGAGTACGGGTAGCCGTGGAGCTGCATCACCCCGTGCGGGGTCTCGGCGGTCTCGAAGCGGAACGCGTCGAACGCGAAGTCGGCGGCGAGCCAGATGTAGCGGCAGCGGTGGGTGGTGACGGTGGGTCCGAAGACCTCGGCGCGGGTCTCCCTGGTGCGGCTGTGCACTCCGTCCGCGGCGATCACCAGGTCGTGGGTGGCGGCCAGTTGACCGGCGGGCGGGGCCTCCGTACGGAAGAGGAGCCGTACGCCGAGGGACGCGCACCGCTCGTGCAGGATCTCCAGCAGCCGGCGCCGGCCGAGGGCCGCGAAGCCGTGGCCGCGGGAGGTGAGCGTACGGCCGCGGTGCACGATGTCGATGGCGTCCCAGCGGACGAACTCGGCCTGGAGCGCCCGGTGGACGACGGGGTCGGCCTCCTCGATACCGCCCAGGGTCTCGTCGGAGAGGACGACCCCGAAGCCGAAGGTCTCGTCGGGGGCGCTCCGTTCCCAGACGGTGATCTCGCGGGCGGGGTCGAGCCGTTTGAGCAGGGCCGCGGCGTAGAGGCCGCCGGGCCCGCCGCCTATGACGGCGACACGCGTCACACTCCGGGGGCTGTTCTGTGTGTCGCGGCCCTGTGTGTCACCGCTCCGCATGTCACTGGTCTGTGTCGGCGTCGGATACATGGTCAGCGCCCCTGCCACTTCGGGGGCCGCTTCTCGGTGAACGCGGCGTGGAATTCGGCGTAGTCCTCGCCGTGCATCAGCAACGCCTGGGTGGCGGCGTCGAGTTCGACTGCCGCGGCGAGCGGCATGTCCAGTTCGGCGGTGAGCAGCGCCTTGGTCTGCGCGTACGCCAGCGCGGGCCCCGAGGCGAGCCGTCCCGCCAGTTCGCTGGCACGCGCGTCGGCCCGACCTTCCTCGGTCAACTCGCTGATCAGCCCGATGCGTTCGGCCTCGGGGGCGCGCACGGGCTCGCCGAGCATCAGCAGCCGGGTCGCGTGGCCGAGGCCGACGACGCGGGGCAGCAGATAGGCCGCGCCCATGTCGCCGCCGGAGAGACCGACCCGGGTGAAGAGGAAGGCGAAGCGGGCCGAGGGGTCCGCGATCCGGAAGTCGGCGGCGAGCGCGAGGACGGCGCCCGCGCCGGCCGCCACCCCGTGCACTGCGGCGATCACCGGGAAGGGGCACGCGCGGATCGCCTGGACGACCTGTCCGGTCATCCGGTTGAAGTCGAGAAGCTGGGCGGTGTCCATGCCGAGGGTCGCGCCGATGATCTCGTCGACATCGCCGCCCGAGCAGAAGCCGCGCCCCTCGCCGGCCAGCACCAGGGCGCGTACGGAACGCTCCCGGGACAGCTCGGCGAGCAGGTCGCGCAGGTCGGCGTAGGCGCCGAAGGTCAGCGCGTTCAGCTTGGCGGGGCGGGCGAGGGTGACGGTGGCGACCCCGTCGTCACGGCGCGTGAGCCGTAGGTGGCGCCAGTCCTGGGTGCGGGGCGCGGAACCGGAGAACGGGCTCATGGAGCGGCCTCCTTCGGCGAGCGCCGTGGGCTCGCGGTGGCGGCCACCACCGATGTACGGCCCGTGTCACAGCCTCGCCACGGAACCGTATCACTCCTACGTGACTTCCGTCACGAGTGCGCGATAGACCCGTGACGTGACCGCGACATCCCTCCCGTAGGCTGCCAAAGGTCCCGGGCGACACAGGACATAGGTCCCAAGTCCGGCAGGCCGCCGCCCCTTGTTAACCTGCTCACGCTCCGTATGGTTGAACGCGATAGCAATTTCCCTCGTCCCCACCACGGCCCCCACCGTGCCCCGATCGGAACGCCCCGCATGCCACAAGCCGCCGAATCCTCCCCCTGGAGGGTCACGCTGCCGCACAGCGTCGAAGCTGTGCCGCTCGCGCGCGCCATGGTCCGCTCGGCGCTGGCGCACCTGGCCGAGCCCACCCACAGCGACACGGCGGAGCTGCTCACGGCGGAGCTGGTCGCCAACGCCATCCAGCACACCGACGGGGACGAGCCCATCGAGCTGGTCGTGGAGCTGCTGCCGACCGGCTGCCAGGTCGAGGTGCACGACTGCGACCCGGCGCCGCCGGGCAATCTGACGCACCCCGGATCCATGCCGGACCCCTGGCAGGAGGACGGCCGCGGCCTGCTGCTGATCAGTACGCTCAGCTCGGCCTGCGGCCACCGCCCCACGGACCAGGGCAAGGCGGTCTGGTTCACGCTGCCCGCGGTCTGAGCGGGAGCGCGCCACCGAGGCGGGGAGCGCGCCACCGAGGCCGGGGGCGCGCCCGGCCTCGATGGAGGCTCCGCCCTCGGTCCAGGCGCTGCCCGCGGTCCCGCTCCCGGTCTAGGCCGCGCCCTCGCCCTCGTCCTTCGCCAGCGTCGCGACCAGCACCGCCTTGATGGTGTGCATCCGGTTCTCGGCCTCGTCGAAGACGACCGAGTGCGCCGACTCGAAGACCTCGTCGGTGACCTCCAGCTCGGTCAGCCCGTGCCGCGCGTGGATCTCGCGGCCGACCGCCGTCCCCAGGTCGTGGAAGGCCGGCAGGCAGTGCAGGAACTTCACGTCCGGGTTGCCGGTCGCGCGCAGCACGTCCATGGTCACCGCGTACGGACCGAGCGCCGCGATCCGCTCGTCCCAGACCTCCTTGGCCTCGCCCATCGACACCCAGACGTCCGTGACCACGAAGTCCGCGCCGGCCACGCCCTCCGCGATGTTCTCGGTGAGGGTGAGCCGCGCGCCGCTGACCTCGGCGGCCTCCCGGGCCAGGGTCAGGATCTCGTCGGCGGGCCAGTAGGCGCGCGGCGCGACGATCCGTACGTCCATACCGAGGAGGGCGCCGGTGACGAGGTACGAGTTGCCCATGTTGAAACGGGCGTCACCCAGATAGGCGAAGGCGATCTCCGGCAGCGGCTTGGCGCTGTGCTCGGTCATGGTGAGCACGTCGGCGAGCATCTGCGTGGGGTGCCAGTCGTCCGTCAGACCGTTGAAGACGGGGACGCCCGCGTACGCGGCCAGCTCCTCGACCGTCGTCTGGTCCGCCCCGCGGAACTCGATGCCGTCGAACATCCGGCCGAGGACACGGGCCGTGTCCTTCGCGGACTCCTTCGAGCCGATGTGCGAGCCCGCCGGGTCGATGTACGTGGTCGACGCGCCCTGGTCGGCCGCCGCCACCTCGAAGGAGCAGCGCGTACGCGTCGAGGACTTCTCGAAGATCAGCGCGATGTTCCGGCCGCGGAGCCGCGGCACCTCGGTACCGGCCTTCTTCGCGGCCTTCAGCTCGGCTGCCAGTTCGATCAGGCCGCGGAACTCCTCGGCCGTGAAGTCCAGCTCCTTGAGGAAGTGGCGGCCTTCGAGGTGTATGGCCATGGTGGCTGCTCCTGGGGCGCGAATCGTGAGGGATGGGCATGATGGAGACTGGAACTCTATACGATGACCTGTATTGCTATACAGACCGCCTGCTCCGCTACACGGCGTCCCGCTCGACGGGGCAGCTCATGCAACGGGGGCCGCCGCGGCCCCGGCCCAGCTCACTGCCGGGGATCTCGATCACCTGGATGCCCTGCTTGCGCAGATGGGTGTTGGTCGTGACGTTGCGCTCGTACGCCACGACGACACCGGGCTCGACGGCCAGCACGTTGCAGCCGTCGTCCCACTGCTCCCGGGCCGCCGAGTGCACGTCCTGGGTCGCGGTCAGCACCCGGATCTCCGGCAGCCCCAGCGCCGCCGCGATCGCCCGGTGCATGTGCTCCGGCGGATGGTCGGTGACCTTCAGCTCCGTACCGTCACCGCCCGGTTCGATGGTGTACGAGCGGAGCATGCCGAGCCCCGCGTACTGGGTGAACGTCTCGCCGTCGACCATCGTCATCACCGTGTCGAGGTGCATGAACGCCCGCCGCTTGGGCATGTCCAGCGCCACGATGGTGGTGGCGGAACCGGCCGCGAACAGCCCGCGGGCCAGCATCTCGACCGCCTGCGGGGTGGTGCGCTCGCTCATCCCGATCAGTACGGCGCCCGCGCCGATGACCAGGACATCGCCGCCCTCGATGGTGGACGGGTAGTCGTCCTGCCCCTCCGACCAGTGGTGGAAGGCCCCGGCGGACGACGCCGCGAAGAGCGGATGGTGCCGGTAGATCGCCTCGAAGTGCACGGTCTCGCGCTGCCGGGCGGGCCAGCGCATCGCGTTGATGGAGACGCCGTCGTAGATCCAGGCGGAGGTGTCGCGGGTGAAGAGGTGGTTGGGCAGCGGGTCGAGCAGGAAGTCGTCCAGCGCCATCACATGGAACCGGACCGAGGTCGGCTCCTCGTGCCGCTCCAGGAACTCCCGCTTCGTCACGCCGCCGACCAGCGCCTCCACCAGTTCGGCCGTCGGCAGCCCGTCGAAGATCTCCCGGAGATGGCCGGTGGCGAGCGGGCCGTACTCCTTCTCGTCGAAGACCCGGTCCAGTACGAGGCCGCGCGCCTCGGGCAGGTCGAGGCAGTCGCCGAGGAGATCCCCGAAGAGATGGACCTGGACCCCCCGGTCACGCAGGACCGCCGCGAACGCGTCGTGCTCCTCCTGGGCGCGGCGCACCCAGAGCACGTCGTCGAAGAGCAGCGTGTCCTTGTTCCCGGGGGTGAGGCGCTTCAGCTCCAGATCGGGGCGGTGCAGGATGACGCGGCGCAGCCGCCCGGTCTCGGAGTCGACATGGAATCCCATGCCCCCATCGTCGCCTGATCAGCGGAACAGCGCTATCACCAGACATACGACGAATACGACAAAGACGATGATCAGCCCGGCCACGAAGTTCCGGCCGTCCGGCGGTCGCCGCCCCGGCTCGGGCCCCGGCTCGCGCCGGTCGTCCGGACCGGCGGTGGCGTCGGCTCCGAAGAAGCGGGCGAGGCGGCGCAGGAGGGGAGGGCCCGCAGGACGGCCCGGGGGCCGCTCCGGCCGGGGCGGCTCGTACGGAGGAGGGCCGGGCAGACCGGGGCCGGCCGCGACACCCGGACGGGTCTCCGGCCGGGGCGGGGGCGGGGGCGGCGAGTTCGGTGGCGATGACGGCGGTGCCGACGACGGTGGTGGCGATGATGGTGGTGGTGGCGATGGTGGTGGTGCGTCCGGAGGCGCACCGGGTGGCGTGGGCGGTAAGGAAGCGACCGGGGAGGAGCCGCTGTCGCGCCATCCGGACCTGACGATCGCCAGCCAGACGTCCTTGCCCAGCCCCGGGGCCTTCTCCCCCTCCAGGATCTGTTCGACCGCGGCCCGGCCGGCGCCGCCCGCGTCGCCGCTCAGCCGCGGCAGCAGTTCGAGGAGCCTGGCCCTGACCGGCGCCATGCCCGCCAGCGGTCCCACCGCCCAGCCGTAGAGCGCGGCGGCGTTGGCCGCGCGGGTCTCGCGGGACGGCACGCCCACGGCGGCCGGCCATGCCCGGTCCCCCACGAACAGCTCCCTCTTGAGCACGGCCTCGCACAGCTCCTGGCGTCGGTTCCGCGGCCACTCGGCGTACCGCGTGGCGATCTCGCCCACCAGGGCCGTGACCGCCGCGTAGTGCAGCCCGTCCTCCCCCACGGCGGCGATCAGGCTCTTGCTGCCGCTGCCGCGCAGTGCCTCCTTGACGTTGCGCGACGAGGCGTTCGGTTCCTGGAAGGTGTGCAGCACGGCCAGGAGGTGGTCGAGTTCGACGGTGATCTTGCGGCGGGTCGCGAAGAACCCGGCCGAGTCGGGCGAGACCGGCCACTCGGGGGGAACGGGCCGGAACATCCGGCGTCCCTGCCGCCGTGGCTCGGGCGCCTGCTGTACGGGGGGCGCCTGGGTGTACGACGGCGCGTAACGGCCCTCGTGTCGGTCGTCGTGCCGGTCATCCCGCCGGTCGCGGTACGGGGCCCGGTACCGGTCGTCATCGCCGTACCGCTCGTCGCCGTATCGGTCGTCATCGCCGTACCGGCCGTCATCGCCGTACCGGTCGCCGCGGTGGCGGTCGTACGCGTCGCCCGGTTCGTACGGGGCCCGCGGCTCGTCCGGGCGACCGCGGTCGTACGGCACCCGTTTCGGGGACGGCGGGCGCTCCTCGTACGGATCCCGCTCCCTCAGGTCGCGTTCCCTCGGGTCGCGTTCCCGCAGGTCCTGTACCCGTGGGTCGCGTTCCCTCGGGTCCCGTCCCCTTCCGCGCGGCTGCCGCTCGGTCAGGCGCGCGAGCGCGTCCTCCGCCGTGTCCAGGAGGGTGCCGCGGGCGGCGGGCGGCCACGGGCCCGAGATCGCCGCCAGGGCCTCGGCCACCTCGTACTCGCGGCCCTCGCCCCGTTCGACCCGGCGCAGGTAGTGCCCGACCAGCCCGGCGGCCAGCGCCTGGGCGCGGTCGTCGGTCCGTTCCTCGGGGTCCGTGCGCAGCCGCTCCGTGGACTGCGGGGCCGGTCCTGGCCAGCGCCGTACGAAGACGAAGCGGGTCGCCGGGGTCTCGACCGTGTCGTGTGTCGCGAACGTCCAGCCCTCGGGGAACAGCCCGCTGAAGATGCCGTACAGCCCCCACAGCGTCCGGCAGGGGGCGTCGCCGCCGTGCCGGTCGAGCACCGTGAACCGCTGGCCCGGGTGGCGGAGCAGCTCCGCGGTCATCGTGGTCAGGGGCTCCGCCAGCTCGGGCAGTCCGGCGAGCAGCGCGCGCTGTCCCTCCTCGGCCGATGCCAGCAACCCGGCCACGCGCACCTGTTCCAGTACGCCCCTGACCTCGCCCAGCGGCAGCCCACCGCCCTCCCATGCCCAGTCGTGCAGTCCGAGGCAGGTCTCGGGGTCGAGGGTCTTGGCCGGGCCGAAGAGCGCGTGGCACACCGCCCCCGAGTGCCCGTCCAGGTCGAGTACGGGGGCTCGGCGCACGAGCAGCACCTGTCCCCGGCTCTCCAGCTTGACCAGGGCCGGGACCGTCTCGGAGGCCGTGGTGCGCAGCAGCGGCGCGGCGCTGTTGAACAGGCTCTCGGCGGTGTCCCGCTGGCAGGACCAGGCCACCGGGCCGAATCCGGTGGTGCCCAGGCTGTTCTCGGTGTCCCAGCGGAAGACGATCTGGTCCACCAGGTCTTCCTGACGGGCGATCAGGGCCATCAGGTCCCCACCTCTCTCAGTTCCGCTCCGGGGAGGAGCCCGCACATGGCGAAGATCGACAGCAGTGGTGCCAGGACCCGGCGCGGTCTGACGCCGTGGGGGTAGACGTCGCCGCGCTCCTGCGCCCCGGTCGCCGCCACGAAGTGGAGCGTGCAGCGCGCGCAGTCGTCGAACGGCTTCAGCCAGGCGGGGCTGCCGTGGTGGGCGACGAACGCGTAGGCGTCACGGCTCTCCGCGCGCAGGGTCTCCTCGTCCAGCTCCACGGGCAGGGCGCGGCTCAGCCAGCGGTCGGCGGACGGGTCGAAACGGATCAGGTCGCTCTTGTTGAGGGCGACGGCGGCGGGCGCCTCGATGTAGGCGCCGAGGCGCGGGATCCGGTTGAGGACGGTGGTGAACGCCTCGTCGCCCAGGTCACGCTGCTGGAGCCTGGTCCGCGCGCGGACGGGGTCCAGCGACGGCAGCCGCAGGGCGCGCAGCGGGTCGAGGACGAAGATGAAGGCGCCCACGCCCATGAGGAAACTGGTCACCTCGCCGTTCTGCGCGAGGTCCTCGCCCGCGAGGTCGAAGAAGACGACGGGCCGGGTGCCGTCGGCCCCGGTGACCAGCAGTCCGTCCGTGAAGTGCGCGAAGGAGGCGTGTCCGGTGGATTCGAGCACCTTGCCGCGGTGCAGCCGCTGGACCCGTTCCTGAAGGAACTCGCGGTGGGTGTCGGGGTTGAGGGGCAGGCACTTCAGTCCGTACGGTTCGAGGCCGCCCTGCTCGATCTCACCGAGCATCGCGGCGAGCAGATGGGTCTTGCCGGCCGCCGAGCTGCCCACGAGGGCGATGGTGAGCGGCTCGCCGCTGTTGAGGTAGGGCACGGGCAGGTAGTGCGGCGCCGCCGCCGGGGCGTGCGGGCATGCCTGGTACGCCTGGCGCAGCGCGTCCTGGTAGTGCATGGGGCGCCGTTCCGCGCTGAGGTCCAGCGGTTTGGCCACCTTCTTGGAGTCGAGGGTGACCAGCCGGCTCTGGTCGAAGGAGACCGGGAGCAGGCAGTGCGGGCAGAGCGTGGGGCGGCGCAGCGGCTGCGCGGGGCGCGGGGTGTGCTCGACGGGCCGGGGCGGCGGGACCGGGGCCGTACCGGTGAGCCAGGAGCGCAGGGAGCGGCGCGGGGGCGGCGACTCGTAGTAGGTCCGGTCATCGGCCGCCTCCTCGGGCGGGTCGTCCCGCCCGGTGTCCTGGCGTTTCTTGGTGCGCTGGATGTCGAACTCGGCGCGTGCCCGGCTGAGTACGTCGGCGCCGCCGGGCGCGTGCGCGAGCGGGTCGGGGACGTTCAGGAGCCGCATCAGCTCACCGGCGGAGGGGCGCTGGTCGGCGCGCGGGGCGAAGGCGCCGCCTTCGTGGAGCGCCGCGAGCCGGCGGAACTCCCCGAGGTCCGCGGGTGGCCCCGAGCCGGGTCCCGGGCGCCCCGCCAGCAGGAAGTAGACGAGTTGGGCGACGGACCAGAGGTCGTCCCTGGGGTCGGTCCTGCCGGTGCCCTCCCGCTGTTCGGGCGAGGCCCAGGGCGCGGCGCCGTAGGCTTCCCGGGGCTCGTCGGCGCGCAGCGCGCCGTACGGTTCGGCGAGCCGGACGTGGGTCCCGTCCCAGCGGACGGTGTACGGGGTGATGGCCCGGTGGACCAGTCCCACCTCGTCCAGCAGGCGTACCGCGAGGACGAGTTGGGCGATCACCTTGCCCTGCTCCTCGACCGTGAGCGTGCCCTGGCGGCGGGCGATCGGCTCGCCGTCGGGGACGCGGTAGAGGACGAAGGGCTCCGGTGCCTCCAGGTCGAAGCCGATCATGCGGGTGAAGACCTCGCCGTACCGCTCGGAGCCGTACCGCCGCTCCATCGCGACCCCGGCGCTCACCTGCCGTTCCAGCGCGCTGTACGCGGCGGGGTCGCTCTGCGCGCCGAACGGCAGCCGGTACTGCAGGACGCGCCAGCCCTCGCCGAGGGTGACGGGACGGGCCAGCAGCGGTGCGGGCTCGGGCATCCGGAGGTCGGCGTGCAGCCGGGCAGCGAAGCGGACGGCCTCTCCGCCGTGGGTGAAGAACTCCAGCTCCATGGAGTCGCCCTGCGCCCAGGTGGAGCCGGCCCCGCCTCCGCCGGGGTCGCCTCCGTCGCCTCCGTGGTCGCGGGGGCCTGCGCGGCCGGGCCCCCCGGCCGTGGGGTCGTTGCCCTTCCTCGTGCCGTCGTTGCCTGTGATCATGGCGCGTCCCTCTGCTCGGCCCGGACGGTCCTGACGATCTCTCCGCGCAGCGGGACCAGCCGCAGCACACCCGCGTGCCGGCCGCCGGGTGTCCACACCACGTCCTCGCCCGCCCCGGCTCCGCCGTCGTGCGCGGGATCCTGTTCGGTGCCCCGGCGCATCGCCTCGGGGGCGAATCCGACCCGGCGTATCCCCGTCGGATCCCTGGAGAGCATCCTGCGGTCCTCGGCGGCGCACAACGGCACCACCTCGTCCTCCTCGTCTGCGGTGGCGATCAGCCGGGCCGCGTGGTCGGCCTCCACGCCCAGCAACTCGGCCGCTCCCGGGCGCAGTTCCGGGTCGCGGGCGAAGTGCGGTGCCGAGGTGCCGCCGTCGCGCAGCAGGACGGAGTGCTCCTCGTCGAGCACGTCGAGGAGCGGGCGGCGCAGGGAGACCCGGCCCGCCTCTGCCGGGTCGCGCTCGACGGCCGCCCACCGTCCGGCGAGGATCCCCCGGACGCCGTGGGCGAGGTCGGCGAGGAGCGTGTCCACGAGGGCGGGGCCGCCGTCGCCCCATTCCCGCTCCAGCCAGGGCGGATCGGCCGGTGCGGCGGGGTGCCAGGGGTCCTCGGGGAGGTCGTACTCCAGGGGGCCCGCCGCCGGTTCCGTACCCGCCACGCTGCCCGACCAGCCGTCGTCGGCGGAGCTGTCGCCCCAACTGTCCCAGTTCCAGGCGTCGCCGGGATGATGGGCCGGACCGTCCTGGCCGAAGGCGCCCTCGGTGGTGGGGTGTTGGGTCGTGGGGTACGACGGTCGACTTGCCGTACGGTCGGCTCCGCCCCGGGCGGCGGAGGGCGCGGCGGCGGTCATCAGCCGTTCCTCGACCGTCTCGGCGAGGCCCCGGACCATCAGGGAGACCGCGCGCGCCCCGTCCGAGCACTGGTAGCGGGCGTCGGCGAAGAGCCAGTCGTGCAGGACGGTCTCGGTCAGCAGCCCGTCGACGGCGGAGAGGGCGTCCGCGGCGAACTCCGCCTCCGTCTCCCGCCACCACAGGTCGACGGCGTCCGTCCAGTCCCGCGCCACGAGCAGCCCGAGCGCGATCAGCGCCACGCCCAGTCCGGCCGCTCCCGCCCAGAGCGGCAGATCGAGCAACTGGCCGGTCAGCGCGCCGCCGGCACCGCCCACCAGGCCCGCGATCAGCCGGAGTCCTGAGCGGGTGCTGCCGCCGCCGTCGAGGCGGCCGTCGTAGGAGCGGCTCGGCCTGCGCCGCACCATGAGCAGGGTGAGGGCCGCGGCGGCGAACCCTGTCAGCGGTCCCAGCACCCAGCCGAGCAGCGGCCACAGCCCGGCGACGAACGCCAGCAGGAAGACGGGCGCCGCGTGCGCGAAGGGCGAGCCGCGCACCGTGAACGGGGGTGGCACGGCCAGCTCCGCCACGCGGCGGCCGGGGCAGATCTCGTCGAGCCTGGCCAGCCGCGCCGCGCTGCCCGCCGGGGCGGACAGGTCCGAGAGCGCGCCGAGCCGGGCGGCGACGGAGCGCAGCGGCAGCCCGTACGCCAGCAGCCGTTCGGTGTACGTACGCAGGCCGGGGCCGACATCGGCGCGGGGCGCCTCGGGGAGTTCGGGCAGCCGGATGCCCCGCTTGAGGAGACGGCCGCGCTGCTCAGGACGGAGCCGGTCGCCGCCCCCGTCGCTGAGGGCGCCGGCGATGGTGTCGCGGTACGAGCCGAGCGCCTCGGAGAGCGCTTCCAGCCGTTCGGGCAGGTCCACCGCGCGGGCGCGCGGGGTGAACAGGGAGGCGGGGCGGCGCACCTGTTCGTATCCGTCCTCGGCGTCCCGCAGCGCCCGGTCGCCGTCCCGTCGCGCCTCTTCGGCCGGTCCTCCCGGCACCAGGCAGGAGCCGTCGGCCAGGGTCCCCGCCGGTACGTCGCCGAGGAAGCGGGCCAGCTCGGCGGGGACGGAGTCGCCCGCGCCGGAGCGGGAGCCGTCGGTGACCAGGACGGGCGCCGGAATGTCCTGGCCCGCCAGGTTCTCCAGCGTCCGCCGCCAGGTACGGGTCCTGGCCTCCTCCGTCAGATCGTGTTCGAGGACCTGGGCGGCGGGCACCGCGACGCTGTGCAGGACCTCACCCAGTTCACCGAGGACGGTGTCGAAGAGGGAGGCGTCGGCGAGCAGTTCGACCAGCGGGCGCAGCGCCTCGTCGGTCTCGCCGGGGGACGGTACGGGTCCGCCGTCCCGGCCGCCCGCCCCGGCGAACACGTCGGGGATCCACAGCACTCCGGCGGACGGCGGGCTCAGCGCGTGCGGGCGGCGCAGGGCGCGGTCGCCCCCACCGCCCTGCGCCAGACAGAGCACCTGGGCCGGTCCGTACGCGTAGAGCCGTTCGTAGAGGAGCTGGTGCGCGACGAGTTCGGCGGCGTCGTCGAGGACGAGGAAGCGCCGTACGTCCGACTGCCGCGTACGCGCCAGGGCGTCGCCCACCTCGCCGTGGAGGGCGGCGGGGGCGTCGGCCGGATCGCCGCGGTGGCGCAGGTCGAGGCAGACCACCCCGGCCTGGAGTCGGTCCGTGATCACAGCCTGGTCCCCTCCTGTCCGTCGTCGCGCCGGCGCGGCGCGCCCCGCCCCGCGTCGTCGGGTTCGCCGTCGCCCCACTCGTCGTCGTCCCACGGGTCCGCCCCGCGTGCCGGGGCCGCCGCGCCCCCGCGCTCGTCGGCCTTCGGCTCCCGGTGCCTGGCCGGCTTCTCGTACCGCGACGCGTCGTTGCGGGCCCTCGCGCGCCGGGGCCGCTCGTCACGCGGCTCCTCGTCACGCGGCTCCTCATGACGCGTCTCCTCGTAACGGGGCTCCTCGTACGGCGGGTCTTCGTACGGCGGGTCCTCGTACCGCCGTGACTCGCTCCGCGTGTCCTCGTGCCGCGCGTCGTCGTACCGCGACGGCTCGTGGCGCGTGTCGTCGTACCGCGGATCGTCGTACCGCGGCGGCTCGTGGCGCGCGTCGTCGTACCGGGGTCCCTCGTCGTACCGGGGATCGTCGTACCGCGGGTCCGCCGCGTACCGCGGCTCCTCGTCGTACCGGGCCGGCTCCGCGCGGCGGGGCCGTTCCTCGCGGCGCGGTGGCTCCTCGCGGCGCAATGGCTCCTCGTGGCGCGGCCTGACGATCCTCGGCTCGTCCTCGCGCCGCTCCGTGGACGGCGCCGCGCGGCGGTGGCCGTTGGTCCTGGCGGCGGTTCCCCTGCCCGCCCCCGGGCCCTGGGTGTGCCGCTGGTCGAGCGCGCGCAGCGTGGGCCGTGTGGGCCGCTGCGCGCCCGGGAAGCGCAGGTCGAGCGCGGCGGCGAAGGTCTCCTCCCAGAAGTGCCGCAGCGGTACGAGCCACTCCTCGTCCTCCGCGGTGAACTGCCCCGACAACTCGTTCAGCAGGGCCACTTGCCGGGGCGCCACCTCGTGCACCAGCCTGCGGAAGAGGCGCGAGGGCGGCGCGGGCGTCGTCGAGAGGCCGGTGGGCTGGGTGCGCATCAGCCGGTCGCAGAAGTCCTCGATGATCTGCCCCTCGTCCAGCAGGGCCCACTGCTCGTACGCGCGCAGCAGCCCCGCCCAGCTCGACACGTTTCCGTCGAACGAGTCCAGCCGCAGCGTCATTGTCGCGGAGTCGCCCTCCTGGAGCCGGATACGGATCAGCCCGGGCGAGGCCGGGTCGCCCTCGAAGTCGACCCGGTCGTTCCACATCGCGCACAGCAGCCGGTGCAGGATGCGTGTGCGGTCCTCCTCCGTACTGGCCAGCCAGTCGTCGCGGTGGCCGAGGCGCTGCCTCCAGTGCAGGAAGTCGTCCCCGCCGGAGGCTTCGCGCGCCTCCGCCCACAGCCGCAGCGCGTGCCGGACCTCGGAGACGTCGGTGAGGCTCATGCCGCTGCGGAAGAGCACGACCGTGATGGCCTCCGCCTCCACGGCCCGGAACTCCGGGGCGATGCCCGGGTCCCTGGGCAGGTTCAGCTCCTGCTGGAGGTAGCGGGCGGCGCGCCCGTCGGCCTCGCTCTGCGGGTGCACGATGAGCACCTTGAGCGGGCCGCTGCCGTCCGGGGTGAAGCCCACCGGCAGCAGCCCGGCGAGCTGTGAGCGGAACTGCTCCAGCCAGCGGCCGTCGACCGTGGCCACCGCGTCCTCGTCCCCGGCGGCGGCGCGCAGCAGCACCCCGAGGGAGGGCAGCAGGGGGCGGTCGTCCAGCACGCTCGCCTCGCCGAACAGCGCCTTGACGCGGCGCTCCACGACCTGCTTGATCTCCTTCACCGCGGCACGCGGGGAGCGGCGTACCGCGTCCAGGGCGCGCTGCCAGTCATCGGCGTTCACCAGCCTGCTCAGCAGCCCGGCGGCGTCGGCGTTCTCCGGCAGGCTCTCGTGCTGGGCCAGCCGGTCGAAGACGTCGTCGTAGAAGGCCCGGAGGTTGTTCTGCGGGGGCAGCAGGTAGGACACGCCCGTGCGGTCGTCGCGGTAGAGCTCCTTGCGGCGCTCGGCGAACAGCTTGCGCTCGTCCTCCTCGTGCGCCCGCAGCGCCCGGACCAGTTCGGTTACCTCCTTCATGGAGCGCATCAGCGGCGGGCGCCAGCGGGCCTCGTGCTCCTTCCAGCCGCGGTGCCACTGCCGGTTGGCCCGCCAGCGGTACCAGGCGTCCTGCTCGTCCACCGCGTCCTGTACGTCGGGGTCGCCCCAGCGGGCCGGGACCATGCCGCCCGCCGAACGCCTGATGCGGGGGATCTGCGGCGCGGAGGGCTCGACGCCCTCGGGGCGCTCCGGGTCGTTCTTCCGGTTGTCCAGCATCCCGGCGAACCCGGCCTCGGCCGGGCGCTGCGGGTGTCCCGGCAGCCCGGCGATCACCCGTTCCAGCCGGAACGGGCCGAGCAGGCCCAGCAGTTCGCGGGCGCCGGTGCCCGGCTTGAAGTCCTCCACGAGCCGGGGGATCTCCCGGTCCAGCTCCCGGTCGAGCCGGCCGAGCCCGTCCTCCATGTCGCCGATCCGGTCGCGCAGCGCCTGGCTGATCGCCCGGCTGCCCTTGGGCAGCGGGTCGGGCGCGGGCACCTCGGGCGCCTCGCGCGTCCACAGCCGTCCGATGCCCGACCGGTCGAAGAGGTCCCTGACGAGCTGAGTGCCGTCCTCGTCGTGGCGCCGGGCGTCCTCGGCCATGCCGCGTACGGCCTGGGCCAGCAGCCGTCCCGCCACGATCTCCGCGAGGTCGTCGACGGGGACGGTGAGGGAGGCCGCCAGGCTCGTGGACATGCCCCGGTAGCCGATGCCGGAGCGGGACGGGGTGGAGCGCTCGACGCTCTTGTTGACGAATCCGGCGGCGAACGACTGGTGGTCGCCCTCCGCGCGCCCCTGGCTGTTCTCGTCGCCGAGTTCCGTGCCGATCAGGGAGAGCACCATGGCGGTGATGGACCGGCGCAGGTCCTCGGGCCGGATGCCGGAGGGCCGGCTGAAGAGGAACGCGGTCTGTACGGTCGAGGGGCGCAGCGCGACAAAACCGTCCCCGGGGTAGCGGACGCCGAGCACACCGCGCTGGGCGACATCGCCGAGGTCGTCCTGCGCGTCGGGCACGTTCTGGTCGTCGACCAGCCGGGAGAGGTCCACCAGCGCACGGGCCGAGTTCAGTTCGGCCTCCCGGCCGCCGCCGGCCTCGGGCGGGAACGCGGACGGCATGACCACCAGCGGGTAGATCTTCACCCCGGGCACCTTGGACTTGCGGAACTCGTGCCCGATGAGGTGGAGGAAGTCGTAGAAGATACCGGCGCCGGTACCGCCCGCCACGGAGAACGCCACGAACACGTCGCAGCCGCGGATCTGCCGGCCGCCCATCTCGCGCAGATCACCGGCCGATCCCGAGATCGTGCCGATGGCGGCGCGTAGCTGGCGCAGGACCGGCTCCAGGCCGCTGCGCAGGGTCGCGAAGAGCGCGGCGCGGCCCACCGTGGGGAGCTGTCCGGCGCCGTTGTGCAGCGGCGCCACGCGCGGCTGCCGGTCCTGGGGCGGCAGCCAGTCGTGGGTCTCGTCGTGCAGGGCGACCCGCAGCATGCGGGTCACCTCGGGCGAACTGTCGTAGTTGGCGGGCAGCAGGTCGTGGATCACGCGCGCGGTACGCGCGTACGCCGCGGCCTCGGTGCCCTTGGCGCTCAGGTGCGGCAGCCGGTTCAGCTCGGACTCGCTGAAGTCGGCGTACACGAACTGGAGGCAGTCCGGAAGCTGGAAAGGCGCGCGCCGGCCGTCCGACACCAGTTTCGTACCGTCGGGGCCGCACAGCTCCCGGCGCAGACCGCGTTCCAGCTCGGCGCCGATTCTGCCTCCGGTGCCGCCCAGACCGACGAACAGCATGGGCTGGTAGATCTTCATGTCGTCTCCCGTAGGGCCGTCGCCGCGTCGCGACGACGGCCCGTCGTCACTCAGAACTCAGAAATTCGGGTCGAACCGGCTCGCGCCCGCCCGCTGCTCCCCCTCCCCGGAAGGAGCGCCGCCGTCGCCCGACGGTCTGTTCTCTCCTCCGGCGGACGTACGGGGCGGCCTGACGCGGGCGCCGTCCCGGCCTTCGGTACGGTCCCGGTTCCTGCCCCGGATCCTGCTGCGGTCCCGATCCCGGTCCCTGTCCCGGTCCCGATCCCGGTCCCTGTCCCGGTCCCTGTCGCCGGTACGGGTTCCCCTGCCGTCCCTGGTCCGGTCACGGCCGCTGCGGCCCCGGCCGGCGGCGGCGCGCCGGTCGTGGACCACCAGCTCCAGCCCGTCGCCCAGCGCGGCGGCCTCCTCAGGACGCAGCGCGCGCTCACGGCCCTGCGGCGGCTTGAGCAGGAACTCCCCCGCCGCGGTGCGCCGCAGCCGGTGGGAGGCCGCCGCGCCGGGGCCGCCGCGCTGGAGCGAGGGCGAGCCGCCCCGGGCACGGTCGATCACGAAGTGGAACTCTCCGCCGGGGCTCTGTCCCGCCCGTACCGTCAGCTCGTCGGACCGGATCCCCTCACCGCGCAACTCCAGCTTCACGCCGACGAGATCGCGGCGGCGGCGCCGTGCCGCGTACCGCACCGCCAGGAACACGGCGACGGCCAGCAGCACGGCGCCCGCCACGGCGACGACCCACCACCACAGGTCCCACCAGGTGGGCACAGGGTCGACGTCGATCTCCAGGAACGTGTTGTCCAGGACACGTCCCCCGTCGTCGGTGTCGGCGACCGTGATCCGGGCGTCGATCTCGCCGGGCGCGGTGCCGGAGCCGATCCCGACCCGGAAGGGGACGCTCCTGCCCTCGCCCGCGGGGACCTCCACCTGCGCGGGGCTGATCGTCAGCTCCTTGCCGGGCGGCTGATCGGCGAGGGCGAGCCGTACCGTACGCGTCTCCTTGCTCTTGTTGTCCACCTTCAGCAGGCCGGTGACCGACTCGCCCGGGTGCACGGTGTCCCGCTCCACGGTCAGCGCGGCGGTGACCGGCGGGGGCCCCGAGGTGATGCGCGCGTTGAACGGCCGGTGGTCGCCCGTGACTCCGGGCGCCGACATCTCGGCGGTCAGGGCGAGGTCCCCGTCGGCGCCGGCCGGTACGGTCAGCGTCCCGGTGAACCGGACGTCCCGCGCGTGCGCGTCCGGCGCCTTGCCGTCGTCCTTGAGCGGTACGGACACCGGTTCGAAGCCGCTGCCCGAGAGCCGGGCCGCGACCGTGATGCCCTTCAGTTCGTCCGGGTCGTCGATGACGACGCCGCGCCGGGTCTGCATTCGCACCTCGACGGAGGTCTTCTCGCCGGGGCGGGGGGACGCGGGGTCGAGGATGACGGAGGAGCGCAGCCGGCCCTGCCAGATGGCGCGCACGGCGACGACGCGTTCCCGGTGTCCCTCGGGCGCTTCGAGGTGGACGCGCCAGCGTCCGGGGCGTGGATTCTTCACCCGCAGCGCCTCGACGGGGCCGCTCTGGCCGGTGATCTCGAAGGTCGAGCCGTCGAACGACCCGTCGGTGACGACCTTCCGGCCGCGCGGGTCGTAGTAGGTCGCGCTCACCTTCGGGTCGTGTTTGCTGACCGTGATCGAACCGTCGGTGGCGATCTTGGGGATGGTCACGTACAGGTCGGCGGGCGGCTTGCCCTCCGTGCCCTGGACGACCTGGGCGCAGCGGGCGGCGGCGAAGGTCTCCTGGAGCGCCTTGTCGATCCCGGCGGCGCTGTCGACCACCCGCAGCCGCGGGGTGGCGGACGCCAGTTCGGCGCAGCCGTTGCGGAAGCCGCCCTCGGCCATCGCCTTGAGGGCGTCCCGGTCGATGGCGTCGCCGAAGCCGAGCGGCCAGATCTGCACGGACTCCTCGCGGGCGCGGGCGAGCTGTTCGCCGAGCTGGCGGGCGGCGTCGGTCTGGCGGCTGGCCGCGTCGGCGCCGTACTCCGGGCTGTCCCGGACGTCGAGCTTGCCGTCGGTGAGCAGGAAGATCACCTTCGGCGCGTCGGGCGCGCCCTCCTCGGTGAGCCGGGTCAGCGCCTGGCGCAGGGCGGCCGGGAAGTCGGTGCCGGGGCCCATCGTGGCGTCGCGGCGGGAGAGTTCCTTGACGCAGCCGTTCAGGTACGAGCGTCCCGAGGAGTCGGCGACGGTCGGGGGGCACACCTCGTCGACCGGGGTCTGGCCGGGCTTCTCGGAGCTGCCGAAGCCGATGACGGTGGCGCGTGAGCGGTCCGAGATCTCTCCCTGGGCGATCAGCGCCGCGGCCTCCACCTCACGGTTTCGGTCGTCCTCGGAGAGGCTGTCCGACTGGTCGACGACCACGGCGAAGTCGATCGGATCAGCCCCTTCGGCCACCGCCCCGACCCGGCCGGGCGCGCCGGTGGCGTGGCCCGGGGCCGCTCCCGTGGCGGCGAGCAGTCCGGCCAGGGCGAGCAGGACTCCGGCCAGATGTCTCACTCCGGCCCGATGTGTCGCGCGCGTTGTGTTTCTCATGTGCACCGTCTCTCACCACAGCTCACTCAGTAGGACCAGCACCGCGCCGAGCATCAGGGAGCAGCCCCCCATGCGCAGCCAGCGGTACTTGGCGGCCAGCACCGCGGCGTGCACGGACGCCTGGCTCAGCAGCCAGCCCACGACGTCCTCGCCCGTCGTGTTCAGCCGGACCAGCAGTTCGTCGGACGGGGTGCCGGAGAGCAGGTCGTGCAGGAAGGTGCTCTCCGCTCCTATCCGGGTGCGGGGCAGGACGACCGCGATCAGCATCAGCAGTCCGGCGACGCAGAGGACTCCGCCGGCGGAGAGCAGGGAGAGCCTCACCGGCGCGAGGGGTTCCCGCAGTCCGTCCTTGGTGAACGCGACGGCGCAGAAGGCGATGGCCCCGGAGAGCAGGATCGCGGCCTTCGTGTCGGCCCTCCCTATGTCCTCGCGGACCGAGACGACCAGGCGCTCGGCCAGATATCTGACATCGGCGCTGTCGGATCCTTCCGGCCGTAAGGCCGGGACTCCGCCGCTCATTCGTCCCCCCAGTCGTCGAAGTCGGCGCTGGGCCTGGAGCCGCGCCGTGCGCCGCCGTGCTCGTCGTCCCGGTCGGCGCGCTCGCGGCGCGCGTCGCGGTCGCGTTCCGCGGACGACTCGACCCTGGTCGGCCGGTAGACCCGCGGTTCGTCGTCCCACGGGGGGCGGTCCGGTTCGCCGTGGTCGTCCGCGTAGCCGTTCGCCCGGTCGTCCCGGTAGCCGCTCCGCGTGTCGTCGCCGAAGCCGTCCCCGTCGTCCGTCCGGTGGGCGCGGGGTGCCTCCTCGCGCCGGCGGCGGGCGGCGGGGCCCTCCTCCAGCTCGTGCCTCGGCCGCTGTCCGAGGAGCATCTGGTCCGTGACGCCGCCGAGCACCGCTCCCCCGCTCTCCCGGAGCAGCCGCAGCGTTTCGAACATCTGGTCGCCGATGTCGTGGCGTTCGAGGTGTCCGGTGTCGAGCAGCCGGTTGAAGAGGTTGATGAGGTCGGTCTGTCCCTCGCGCTTCTGCTCCCGGATGGCCTCGCGGATCTCCCACTCCTTGGCGGGGTTGCGCGCCATGAGGTGGATGATCTCGGCCTCCTGGCCGCGCCGGAACACCGCTTCGAGTTCGGCCGCGCGCTCCCTGACGAGCCTGCGTTCCATCGCGTCCTTGCGGCGGTCGGCCTCGGCCTGCGCCTCGTCCCTGGACATGTCGAAGTCGATGTCGTCGCGCTCGCTCTTGCGCTGTCGGACGACATCGCTCAGATCGATGAACACGTGTATGCGCAGCCGCAGTCCGAGATCGCGGCCCAGGTCGATACGGCCCTTGGCCAGTTCCTCCTGGACCGCCTCGTCGGCGCGCTGCGCGTCCGTGAGCCGGAAGCGGCGGGAGAGCTGGCGCAGCGCGAGGAGGAGTTCGCCGTGGAGGAGTTCGCGTACGTCCCAGACGCGCTTCATGACGACCGTGTGCGGCTCCTCGACCTCCCAGTGCACCTCGGCCCTGGCGTCGAAGAACTGCGCGTCGCCCGCGGCGGGCAGGGCCAGTTCGAACGAGGTCACGTTCCGGCCGAGCAGCACCTCGAACACGGTGTACGGGGGCCGGAGTCTGGGTTTGTCGTGGTCGTCCCTGCGGTCGGGCCACACCACGCTGTGCCCGCCGTTCTGGTACAGCAGTACGGCGGCGATCTGGCCGCTCTCGCGCCGGTACGGGGGCCTGCGTTCGCGCACCAGCGGGCCGACCGGGCTGTCCCGGTACTGCTCCACCTCGTCGCCGTCCACCGGCTGTTCCGTCAGGTCGGGGCCCCGCCGGTCGGGCGCCCCGTACTCCGGGCGCCGCTCCCCGTACCGCTGCTCCCCGTTGCGTCGTTCCCCCTCGCGCGGGCCGTCGGCCCGCTGTTCGCCGGCGCGCCGGCGGGGCCGCTCCTCGTGCAGCCATTGCGCGTACTGCTCTTCGCCGCGGCGATCACGGTTCCCCTCCGCGGATCGCTCTTCGTACGGTGACGGGCTCATGCCTCGGCCCCCTCTCCCACCGCGTCCCACATCGTGCGGGCCGCGCTCTTGTCCAACGGTTCGTCCGGGTCCTTGACCAGTCGTGCCAGCAGGTGGCGCAGTCGGTCGCGGTCCCTGCGCTCCTCGGCCAGCCGGACCAGGAAGCGGCAGACGAAGTCCAACTGGTGGCTGTCCGCGGCGGCCTGGGGCAGCAGCAGGGCGAGGGCGTCCTGGGTCGCGGCGCCGGCGCGCGGGGTGGCCAGCGCCCGCCGGACCAGGGAGGCCAGCCGCCCGGTCAGTTCGGGGTTGGTCTCCAGCAGGGCGGAGACCAGCATCCGCTTGCCGTGCGCTTCGAAGTCGGGCATGTCATGGAGGCCCCACAGGAAGGTCGTACGGGTGCGCAGCGCCTTGATCACGGTCATCAGGGCGAGGTTGGCGGGCCCCCGCCGGGTGCCGCGCAGCCAGGTGTCGAGGCGGTGGACGACGACCTCCGGCTCCGGTCCCGCCAGCAGCCGGGCGACGCTGAACGACGCGTCGTTCAGGATGTCCGTGTCACGGGCGGAGTCGGTGTCGTCGTTCGCGCGGACGGCCACCTTGGCCAGGGCGTCGAGCGACGCGGCGACGGACCCGGCCGCCATCCCGTAGCCGTGCGCCAGGACCGCGGTGGTCAGCAGTTCCTCGTGACCGCTCTTGGTCCACTCCTTGAGCAGGGCGGCGACCGCGGGCTGCACGGACGGCTCACGCGCCGCCTCCGCCAGCGCGGTCGCCGCCGACATCTGCTGGAACGGGCTGTCGGAGGCCGCCATGGGCACGACCAGTTCACCCGACACGTAGGGCAGGTCCCAGGAGCACAGCACCCCGGCCGCGATGGACGCCCGTACCCACAGGACGGGCCGCGGGTCGTCGCACAGGGTGCGCAGCCAGCGGACGAGGGGGCCGCGCGCGTTGTGGTAGCCGTCCCAGACCTCCCGGAGCACCGCGGTCGCGAGGGCTTCGCCCTGGAAGCGGATGGCCCGTACCGGAACCTTGGCGTAGCCGAGGTCCAGCTCGCCGTTCTGGAGCACGGACCTGGCGGCGACGGGCCTGGCCACCGCGTGGGTGCCGAACAGTCTGCGTCCGGCGGGGGTCCCGGGGTCGAGGGTGACCGCCAGCTCCCAGGCGAGCTGTTCGCCCGCCTCCGCGGTGAGGCTGTACGGCGAACCGTTGAAGACGGCGACGGCGATACGGAACGCTGCGGCGCTCAGGGTCGGCAGGGCCTCGGGCAGGGTGCCGGGGCGGTCCGCGCCCGCGAACCAGGTCCTGGCCTGCGCGTCGACGAAGGTCGCGCAGTCGGCGAGGAGCTGACGGTGGGTCAGTTCTCCTTTCTGACGGCGGGCGAGCCGGTCGGCGAGCCGGGCGGCCTCGCCGGGCCGCAGCTCGTCCAGGCCGAGCGCGGCGGTGACGTCCTCCTCGGCGGCCAGCGCCAGGGCCTCGTCCAGGGCGCCGTCGGGCGCGTCCTCCAGAAGCACCCGGAGGTGCTGGAGGAGGACCTTCTCGGAGGACGGCGAGGCGCAGACCACTCCGTACCGGCCGCGCAGCAGCCGGTCGGCGAGCTCGCCGTTCTCCACGAGGAGCACGCCGAAGGCGCCCGCCTTGACGAGCTTGCTGCGCAGGCCGTCGAGGTGCAGTTCGGTCGGCTCCGCCCGCCGGACCCGGGTCCTGGCGCGACCGTTGACCTGCTCCGTCTCCTGCCATCCGGTGTCCTCGGACTCGATCGCCAGGAGATGGCCGTGGCCCGGCTGGATCTCCTCGATCTCGTGGACCTTGACGCCGGGGTCGAGCCGGGTCACCTTGTCCCCCGCCACACCCGCGAGCAGGGTGAGCGCCGTCGCCGTACGGCCGCTGTTGCGCTCTCCGCAGAGCACCAGCAGTCCGCGCTTGCGCAGCCGCTTCTCCATCTCCTCGTACTCCGGGGCCTCGCAGTACACACCGGCGAGGCGGGTCAGCTCCTCGGCCGGGACCGGGCCCTGGACCATGGCGTGTCCGGCGCCGATGCCGAGCCGGCCGATGAAGGTGTTGCCTTCGTAGTACTGGCCGTCCGCGCCGAATCCGATGGCGCGCCCCGTCTTGCCGGCCGCGAAGGTCTGGAGGGCCGCGTGCGCCGTACCGGAGCCGCCCGTACCGCCCGAGCTGCCGAGCGGGTTGCGGCCCGCCTGGTCGAAGGGGTTGGGCTCGGGGGGCTCAGGGCCTTCGCCCGGTGTCCGCCGGTCGGCGCCCTTCTCGGGCTTGTCGGCCTTCTTGTCGGACTTCTTGTCGGCCGCGTTCTTCTCGGACGACCGGTCCTCGGACTCGTCCTGGGGATCCGGTACGTCCGGTGCCTCGTCCAGGTCGCTCATGCGGGCTCACCCGGCTCCGGAGAGGCGGGGCCCCGGCTCTTGCGGATGCCGGTGAATCCGTGGATCACGTTGTTCTCGAAGTACTGGAGGTCACCCTGGGCGGTGATGACCCTCCCCGTGGAAGGTGGCGGTGGGCCGTCCCCCGGTGTCGGCCCACCGCCGGTCTGGTGCCGCGCCGCGCCCCCGCCGTCCGGAGGCGCGCCCCCGTCGGGCGCTCCCGACACCCCGGCCAGGCCGGAGAGCGCGGACGCGGGTAATCGCGGGATGTGTAACCAGGCGGTCTCGTCCGTCTCCTTGAACCGGACCCGTGTCCTCACATAGTGCTCGGGCTCCACCTGGCGCCCGCCTTCCGCCACCACGTTCACGTACAGCCAGTCGGAGACGACCAGCAGCAGGTCGGAGCCGGAGGCGTCCGCCATGGTCCGCTTGGCCGTCGGGCTGTCGCAGAGCCGGCAGGCGAGGTCCACCGCCCGGCCCACCAGCCCCCTGCCGTCGTCGAACACGGGCCCCGCGTTCATCCCGATCCGCAGCCGCAGCCGATGCGCGCTGCCCTCGTTGTGCTCGCGCAGGTACTGGTACAGCGCTTCGAGCCAGCCCCCGACCATCAGCGACGACGGTGTGCCCGGGTCGAGCGCGGCGAGGATGCCGTCCCCGCGGTCCTCCTGGTGGAGGCCGTGGGGATCGATGTCCACCGCGGCGAACGCCTCGTCGAACGCGCCGTACAGGGCGTTCCGCATCCGCTTCTTGGCTTCCATCCCCAGCGTGCCCGAACCACTGACGTCGCCGAAGACCACCAGTCTGCTGACCGCTCCCACACTGCTCACTGTTCCCCCTGTGCCGTGGTGACAGATCAAGCCTGGCCGCGAAACGCGGCGGGCGATGTAGCCGTTTACACAGCCGGAGGAGTTTTCTCCGGCCGTTCCGCACGAGCCCGCTGCGACTGCCGCCCGTCGGCGAGCAGCCGCAGCACCTGTATGTCCGTGACCGTGAGCCGCCGGTTGCCGGTCCGTACGACGTCCTGCTCCCGCAGCAGGCGCAGCGCCTTGGCGACGGCCTCCCGGGTGGCGCCGATCGCCGCCGCCAGGTCGTGCTGGGGCAGCGGCAGTTCGACCACGGTGCCGTCGCTGCCCGGGCGCCCGACCCGTTCCGTCAGCTCCACCAGCCGGGCGGCGAGGCGTTGCAGGACGGAGCCGGAGGCCAGCGAGCGGCGTTCGACGTCGGCGCTGCGCAGCCGGGCGCTGAGCTGGCGCATGATCAGTGAGGTGGCGTGCGGTCGCGCGGCGAGGAAGCTGCGGAACCGCTCGCCGGAGACGGCCGTGGCCTCCACCCGGCCGAGCGCGGTGACGGTCGCGCTGCGTGGCCCCTGGTCGAACGCGGCCAGGTCGCCGACCACTTCGCCCGCGCCGCGCAGCGCGAGGATGAGCCGGGCGCCCCGGTCGGTGTCGACGGAGACGACGGACCAGCCCGACCGCAGGGCCAGGACGAAGGTCGTCGTGTCCCGCTCCCTGAGCATCGCCTCGCCCGGGGCGTAGGTCCGGAGCGAGCCGAGGGCGAGCAGGGCGGCACGGTCCTGGGGGGTGAGGGCGTCAAGGAAGGAACGATTACGCTCGAACAGGCTCATACTCACCCCCGTGAGAATTGCATTTTCCGGACAGCCGTCACACCGGTAACAGCCGCCACAAGGTGCCTTTGTTTTGCGCCAAGTCGCCTTGACCGTAAGACTTTTGACTACGGGTCAACTGACGGGGACGAAACGTTAGGACCTCGTCACAGCCCCGTCAACTCGACCATGATGCTCCTCAAAACCTCCTGTTACCGACGGAATGGCAGGATCGATTTCAGGACGGCGGTGAATGTGGTACACGTGTTCGCCTCCGTGCCTGGAAAACACCGTAGGGGGAGGCACTGACAGTGCCTCCCCCTCCCTGTGGACAACCTGCGTCGCCGCGGCTCAGAGCCTCGGTCCTCCCGCGGCTCAGAGCCTCGGGTCCACCGGTTCCGACTCCAGGGCCAGCACGGCGAAGACCGCTTCGTGGATCCGCCACAGCGGTTCACCGTCGGCCAGCCGGTCCAGGGCCTCCAGGCCGAGGGCGTACTCCCTGAGCGCGAGGGAGCGCTTGTGGCCGAGGAACCGGCCGCGCAGCCGCGTCAGATTCTCCGGCCGGGTGTACTCGGGACCGTAGATGATCCGCAGGTACTCGCGGCCCCTGACCTTGATCCCCGGCTGGACCAGCCGTCCCTTCGCGTCCTTCACCAGTGCCTGGAGCGGCTTGACGACCATGCCCTCGCCGCCGCGCTCCGTCATCTCCAGCCACCAGTCCACCCCGCCGCGCACCGAGTCCGCGTCGCCCGTGTCGACCAGCAGCCGCCGGGTGACCTGGAGCAGCCCGGCCGGGTCGTGCTCGACCAGCCGGTCCAGCCACGCCAACTGGCGGTCGTGCGGCTCACCGGCGAGGTTGCGGCCCCGCGCGGCCAGGAGCTGGAAGGGCGCCAGACGCACACCGTCCAGACCGTCCGTGGTCCAGCAGTACCGCCGGTACGCCTCGGTGAACGCGGCGGCGTCTGCGGCCCGTTCGCGCTGGGCCGCCAGCAGTCCGGCCGCCGGTACGCCCCGGGCCACCGCGGCTTCGAGGGCGCCGGTGACCGCGGGGAACGCCGCGCCCGCCGCGGCGCCCACCGCCGCGTACTGGGTACGGAGCAGGCCGGTCGCCTTCAGCGACCAGGGCATCAGCTCGGCGTCCAGGAGCAGCCAGTCCGTGTCCAGTTCTCGCCAGAGATCCGCGGCGGTCACGGCGGTCCGCAGCCGGCCCAGGATCTCCTCGGTGACCTCGGGGTCGTCGAAGAACGGCCGCCCGGTACGGGTGTGCAGCGCGCCCGTGGCTCCGCGCACCCCGAAGCGCGCCTCGGCCACCGCCGCGGTCTCGCAGACCAGCACCACCGCGCGGGAACCCATGTGCTTCTCCTCGCACACGACCCGCGCGACGCCGTCCGCGGCGTACTGCGCGAACGCCTCGGCCGGGTGCTCCAGGAAGCCCTCCTCGTGCGACGTGGCCGTCGGGGCCATGGTGGGCGGCAGATAGGCGAGCAGCCGTGGGTCGATCGCGAAACGGCTCATCACCTCCAGGGCCGCCGCCGCGTTCTCCTCGCGCACCGCGAGGCGCGCCATGTGGCGCGTCTCCACGATCCGCCGGCCGTGCACATCGGCGAGGTCCAGCGGCCGGCCCTCCCGGCCACCGGGCGCCTCGGTGGCCGGCGGCCTGGCCGGCTCGTACCAGACCCGCTCGGCCGGTACGTCGACCAGCTCACGCTCGGGCCAGCGCAGCGCGGTCATCCGGCCGCCGAAGACCGCTCCGGTGTCCAGGCAGAGCGTGTTGTTGAGCCACGAGGCGTTCGGTACGGGGGTGTGGCCGTAGACCACAGCCGCCCGGCCCCGGTAGTCCTCGGCCCACGGGTAGCGCACGGGCAGGCCGAACTCGTCGGTCTCGCCCGTGGTGTCCCCGTACAGGGCGTGCGAGCGGACCCGGCCCGAGGTCCGGCCGTGGTACTTCTCGGGCAGCCCGGCGTGGCAGACCACCAGTGCGCCGCCGTCCAGTACGTAGTGGCTGACGAGCCCGTCGACGAACTCCCCGACCCGCGCGCGGAACGCGTCGTCCTCCGTCCCCAACTGCTCGACCGTCTCGGCGAGTCCGTGCGTGAGCTGGACCTTCCGCCCCTTGAGCCGGCGCCCGAGCTTGTTCTCGTGGTTTCCGGAGACGCACAGGGCGCTGCCCGATCCGACCATGCCCATCACCCGGCGCAGCACCCCGGGGCTGTCGGGGCCCCGGTCGACCAGGTCGCCGACGAAGACGGCCGTCCGTCCGTGCGGGTGGACGCCGTCGACGTAACCAAGCTTTTCGAGCAGCGTCTCCAGCTCCGAGCGGCAGCCATGGATGTCACCGATGATGTCGAAGGGGCCTGTGAGGTGGCGGAGGTCGTTGTAACGGCGTTCGAGGACGATCTCGGCGCCCTCCACCTCCCGTTCGCCGCGCAGGACATGCACCGTGCGGAAGCCCTCGCGCTCCAGTCCGCGCAGCGAGCGGCGCAGCTCGCCGCGGTGACGCTTGATCACCCGGCGGGGCATCCCGGCGCGCTCGGGACGGGCCGCGTTGCGCGCGGCGCACACCTCTTCGGGCAGGTCGAGCACGATCGCGACGGGCAGCACATCGTGCTCGCGGGCGAGCCGTACGAGCCGCTTGCGGCTGTCGGCCTGCACGTTCGTGGCGTCGACGACGGTGAGCCGGCCGGCCGCGAGACGCTTGCCGACGAGGTAGTGGAGCAGGTCGAAGGCGTCGCCACTCGCGCTCTGGTCGTTCTCGTCGTCGGCGACCAGGCCGCGGCAGACGTCGGAGGAGACCACCTCGGTGGGCTTGAACCGGCTGCGGGCGAAGGTGGACTTGCCGGATCCGGTGGCCCCGATCAGCACGACGAGGGAGAGGTCGGGCACGGGGAGGAGGCGAGGTGCGCGCGGGCCGCCGGTGGCCACGGTCCCACCGTCGATCCCGTTCTCGTTCCCCTTCCCACTGTCGCTCCCGCTGGCGTTCTCGATGGGACTGTCGTTCTCGCCGGTCATCCGGTCTTCCCCTCCTTCTCGTTCGTCGTGTTCCCGGCGAAGACGGCCATCTGTGTGGGCGGTCCCACCTCCGGGTCGTCGTCCCCGACGGGGACATAGGTCACCCCGTAGCCGTGGCGCCGCCCCACCTCCTCGGCCCAGGCCCGGAACTCCGCCCTGGTCCACTCGAAGCGGTGGTCGCTGTGGCGCACGTGCCCGGCGGGCAAGGTCTCCCAGCGCACGTTGTACTCGGCGTTCGGTGTGGTGACCACGACCGTGCGCGGCCGGGCCGCGGCGAACACCGCGTACTCCAGGGCGGGCAGCCGCGGCGGGTCGACATGCTCGACGACCTCGCTCAGCACGGCAGCGTCGTAGCCCGCGATCCGCTTGTCGGTGTACGTGAGAGCGCCCTGGACGAGCGAGACACGCTCGGCCTGGCGCTCCCCCATGCGGTCCAGCTTGAGCCGGCGCGCGGCCACCGTCAGCGCCCGTACGGACACGTCCACACCGACGACACGGGTGAACCGCGGGTCCTTCAGCAGCGCCTGGACAAGCTGCCCCTGGCCGCACCCCAGGTCGAGCACCGTGCTCGCGTCCGCGTCACGCAGGGCGGCCAGGATCGCGGCGCGCCGCAGTGCGGCGAGCGAGGGCGCCTTCGCGAGGGCGTCGCCGGCTTCGGCCACCTCACCACCGGCGTCGTCTGCGGCGACTGCGGCGGCCTCGTCAGGGGTTTCGGCGGGGACGTCCACCTCGACCGCGTTGTCGAGCGCCTCGACCTCGATGTCGTCGGCCTCGGCGAGCCTGACCAGTTCGAGCCGGTTCATGGCCTCCTGGGTCAGCCCCCAGCGGCGGGCGAGATAACGGCTGGTGATCAGCTTCCGCTCGGGGTGGCCGGCCAGCCAGCCCTCGCCCGCCCGCAGCAGCTTGTCCACCTCGTCGGGCGCGACCCAGTAGTGCTTGGCGCCGTCGAGCACCGGCAGCAGTACGTAGAGCTGGCGCAGCGCGTCGGCGAGCCGCAGTTCGCCCTCCAGGACGAGCTGTACGTAACGGGACTCGCCCCACTGCGGGAACCGCTCGTCCAGCGCCACCGGCCGCGCCTCCACCGAGGTCCAGCCCAGCGGTCCGAAGAGCGCGCCGACCAGTTCGGCGCCGCCGCTCGCGGGCACCGCGGGGATCTCGATCCGCAGCGGCAGCGGGCTCGCGGCCCGCTCGGGCAGCGCGGCGCAGACGCCGCGCAGCGCGCTCTTGAACACCGTGGCCAGCGCGACCGCGAGCAGCGAGGAGGCCGCGTAGGGGCGGTCGTTGACGTACTGCGCGAGCGCCGCGTCGGGGGCGCCGCCCCGGCCCTTCCCCTTGCCCCGCCGGACCAGCGCCACCGGATCGATCTCCAGCAGCAGCGCCGCCGTGCAGCGCTCGGCGGACGCCTCGGGGTAGAGCACATGGGCGGTGCCATGGGAGGTGGAGAACGTCTGCGCCCGGTCGGGATGTTTGTGCAGCAGAAACCCGAGGTCGGTAGCGGGGCGTTCTGGGGTGCCGGTGGTACTGATCGTCAGGAACACCCGATCGAGTATTGCCCGGTCGGCCCGCCACCACGAGGGGTTTTCCCCGCGGGCGCCACCGCCCCCTCCCCCGCCGGGGCCGCTCGCCCTCCGCCGTCAGCGCCCGGTGAATCCGGCGAGTTCGGTGATCTCGGCCGGGCCGACCCGGCAGCACCCGCCCACCAGTCGCGCGCCCGCCGCCTGCCAGGAGCGCACCCGGGACGGGTCGAACGCCGGGTCCCCGCGCCAGCCCCGCGCCACCGCGTCCCACTCCTCGCCGCTGTTCGGATAGACGACGACGGGCTTGCCCGTCACCTCGGCGGCGATCTCCACGGCGCGGTCCGCGTCCCCGGGCTCGCAGCAGTTGACGCCCACCGCGATCACCGCCGCGTTGCCGGCCGCCAGGGCGAAGGCTTCGGCGAGCGGCTGGCCGGCGCGGGTGCGCTCCCCCGCGATGGAGTACGAGAGCCACACCGGCACCCCGCACCCCTCGGCGGCGCGCAGCAGCGCCTGCGCCTCGTCGGCGTCCGGCACGGTCTCCAGTGCCAGCACATCGGGGCCTGCCGCCGCGAGGGTCTCGATCCTCGGCCGGTGGAAGCGCTCCAGCTCCGCCACCGACAGCCCGTACCGCCCGCGGTACTCGCTGCCGTCCGCGAGCATGGCGCCGTACGGGCCCACCGAGGCGGCCACCCACACCTCACGCGGATCCACCTCGGCCGCGTCGCGGGCCAGCTCCACGCTGCGGGCCAGCAGCGCGCTCGCCTCTTCCCGGCCCACGCCGCGCTGTGCGAACCCCTCGTACGTCGCCTGATAGCTGGAGGTGATGAGCACCTGTGCGCCCGCACGCACATACGCCGCGTGGGCGGCCTCGATCTGTTCGGGGCTGTCGACGAGGAGCCTCGCCGACCACAGCTCGTCGGACAGGTCGCAGCCCTGCGCCTTGAGCTGGTTGGAGAGACCGCCGTCGAGGACGACGGTCCCCTCGGCGAGTGCGGCGGCGAGGGTGCGGGCGGGCTTCACGGTGGCTCCAGGACTCAGGTGTGTCGGACGATCGGGCGGGCGGGCGGGCGGATCGGGCGGGCCGGGAGGGCCGGACGGATCGGGCGGGCCGGGCCCGGCCGGGGGCGCCCCCGGCCGGGCGCACCGGCGTGTACGGGTGGTTCAGCTCAACTGCGACTGGACCTGCGAGGAGATCAGCTCCAGATGGTCCAGATCGTCCAGATCCATCACCTGGAGGTAGATCCGCGAGGAACCGACGGCCGCGTACCGTCCGATCTTGTCGACCACCTCCGCGGGCGAGCCCGCCAGCCCGTTCGCCTTCAGCTCCTCCACCTCCCGTCCGAGGGCGGCGGCCCGGCGGGCCACCTCCGTGTCGTCCTTGCCCACGCACACGACCAGCGCGTTCGAGTACACGAGGTCGTCCGCCGCGCGCCCCGCCTTCTCGGCCGCGTCCCGCACCCGGCCGAACTGCCGCTCGGTGTCCTCGACGGAGGCGAACGGGATGTTGAACTCGTCGGCGTACTGAGCGGTGAGCCGAGGCGTGCGCGTCGCGCCGTGCCCGCCGATCAGCACCGGCACCTTGCGCTGCGCGGGCTTGGGCAGCGCGGGCGAGTCGGTGAGCTGGTAGTACGTGCCGTCGTACGAGAAGGTCTGGCCGGCCTCGGTGGCCCACAGCCCCGTCACGATGGCGAGCTGCTCCTCCAGCCGGGCGAACTTCTCCTTGGGGAACGGGATCCCGTACGCCTTGTGTTCCTCCTCGAACCAGCCTGCGCCCAGCCCCAGTTCGACCCGGCCGCCGGACATCTGGTCGACCTGGGCGACCTGGATGGCCAGGACGCCCGGGAGGCGGAACGTCCCGGCCGTCATCAGGGTGCCCAGCCGGATCCGCTTGGTCTCCCGGGCCAGCCCCGCCAAGGTGATCCAGGCGTCGGTCGGCCCGGGAAGACCGTCCACGGAACCCATCCGCAGATAGTGGTCGGACCGGAAGAAGGCGTCGAAGCCCAGGTCCTCGGTGGCCTTGGCCACGGTCAGCAGTGTGTCGTAGCTCGCCCCTTGCTGGGGCTCGGTGAAGATGCGCAGATCCATGGCTCCATCCTGCACCTTCGCGCGGGGTGCCTCTCCGACGTCCCTCGTCAGAGCGGCCCCACCGGCGAGTCGGCCGCCTCCTCCCTGCCGCGTCCTCTGCCCCGCTCCCGTCCGTGATCCCCGCCATGGTCCGCGCCCCGGTCCCCGACTCGGTCCGGGACACGCTCCGGAATGTGATCCCCGGCACGTCCCCGGTCACGGCCTCCGGCCGGCATCCCGTCCCATCCCCGCTCGCGCCGCCACTCGCTCGGCCAGACGCGCTCCTCCTCCCGGTCCCGCTCCCGCTCGATCACCCGTTCCCTCTCACGCTCCTGCGTGAGGAGCCGACGCAGCATCCCACCCACCCGGTCGTTCGACTCGTCCGCCGCGTCGATCGCTTCGATGCACTGCCAGTACAGAGCCTCCTCGTCCGTCGCACACGCCACCGCGACCAGCGCGATGCCCACCTCACCCAGCAACGCCCCGAGTCCGGTCAGCGCCGCCCGCACGTCCCGTACCCCCGAGAGCTGAAGCGCCCGTATCGCTCCGACGCCGAGCCCCGGTATCTCCGGCGGAACGCAGCCGCCCCCGCCGTCCCCGTACAGATCGCGCAGATCGCGCAGATCCCGCGCCTCGCCTCGCAGTTCCTTCGGACCTCTCAACGCCAACTGATGGCCGATCGCCTGCGCGAGGGCCTGTGCCTGCCACGCCTCCGCGATGACGTCCATTTCTTCCGCGCTCGCCGCCAGGGCATGCCGGCTCACGCCGATGAGCCGTTCCGCATCCATCCGCAGTCCCCATTCCCGCGAGAATCCTGCCCATGAACTCCACTACCCAGAGTGAGCGCATCGGAGCAAAAAAGCTAGAGCATTGCGGAAATCTGTGGACAGCAGGCTCGTTGTGCATAACTTGGCCACTCCGGAGAGTGACAATCGCCCTCAATCATCATGATCGACAGCCCTCTTGGGCGGAAAGCGGACCTCATTCCGCTCCACCTTCGCGGCGAGCGCCGCGAGCGGGTCGACGCCCAGCACCCCGCAGAACTGGAGGAGATACGCGAGCACGTCCGCGACCTCGTCCCTCACCCGGTGGGCCGACTCCGGGTCCGCCATCACCCGCGCCGACTCCTCGGGCGTCAGCCACTGGAAGATCTCCAGCAGCTCCGACGCCTCGACGCTCAGCGCCGCCGCCAGGTTCTTGGGGGTGTGGTACGGCTCCCACTCCCGCGCCGCCGCGAACGCGGCCAGTCTCCGTTGCAGTTCCACCACATCGAGTTCGGTCACGGGTTCAGGTCTACCACCGTCACGCCGGCCGCCCCGCGCGCGTACGACGCGTCCGAGACCGCCCCCACCAGCCTGAGCCGGTCCTCCGCGCAGACCGCCGCCGCCAGGGAGAGCAGTTCGCCGGTCTGCCGCCGGTCCAGGCTCCGGTCGAAGCCGTCCGCGAGGACGGTGAGGGAGCGCAGCGCCGGATCCACCTCGGCGGGCTGGTCCGCCGCCAGCACGCCGGGGCCCGTCAACAGGACGAGCGCCAGCGCCAGATACCGCAGTTCGCCCTCACCGAGCCGGTCCACCGGGGTCGCGGGGCGGACGCCCGAGGCGTCCCTGGCCAGCAGCGCCCGTACCGTACCGTCCGCGAACCGTTCGACGGCCAGCTCCGTCACCGGGCCCGCGCACCCCGCGCGCGCCGCCGCCGCCAACCGCCCGGCGCAGCGGTCCTGTCGGTGCTCCAGGGTACGGTCGAGTACCGCCGCCAGATTCCCGCACCCCCGGCGCAGCCGCCCCTGCCCGCGGGCCACCGGCACCCGCATGAGCTGCGGCTGCGGGTCGCAGGCGAAGACGGAGCGCAGCGCGAGTACGGTCTGCTCGGCGGCGGCGAGCACCCGCAACTGCCCCTCCGTGCGCCCCGCGACGCGCAGCGGCAGCAACGCCGTGCCCAGCCGGTCGTCGGGGAGCGGGGCGCGGGTCACGGGCACCGCGCCCGCCGTGTGCCAGGCCGCCTGCACGGAGGGCCGCCCCGGATCGCGCAGCGCCGTGGCCAGCAGGGTCTGCCCGCCGCCGGTCAGCCGCTCGCCGACGATGCGGAGTTCGGGTTCGGCCTGGACGGCGAGGTCGAGCTGTACGGGGCCGGCCGGGCCGTCGACGGTGCAGCCGATCCGGAAGCCGCGCCGCCCCTGCGCGTCGGCCGCGGCCCGCTCGGGGACACAGGCCGCCGGGTCGGGGAAGACCTCGCCGAGCGTGGCGCCCGCGCCGAGCCGGGCCAGTGACTCGTACGCGGCGAGCGCGGTCGACTTGCCGCTGCCGCTCGCGCCGGTGAAGAGGGTCACGGGACCGAGCGGGAAGGCCGCCCCGCGGTGCGAGGTGTAGGCGGAGAGCCGGAGTTCGGTGACGACGGGGCGGGGCCGGGCGGCGGCGGACCTCAGGAGGACGGGGCGGATGGCTTCCATGGCCGGACCGTATGCGGCGGCCCGGGCGGCGAACCGTTCCGCCTGCGGGACCTTCCTACGATCGGGGGATGGTGTCCGCCGCGATCCCCTCGACCTCGGTGCCGATCGGGGCCAGCAGGAAGACGTTCTTGTCGACCCGGTGCATCCCGCTGCCGAGGCCGAAGACCACCCCGCTGCTGAAGTCGAGGATGCGCTTGGCCACATCGGTCTCGGCGCCGGTCAGATCCAGCAGCACCGGGATCCGGGCGATGAGATGGTCGGCCACCTCCCGCGCGTCCGCGAACACCTGGACCCGCAGCACGATGAAGCGCCGGTGCTCCTCGGCGGGCTCCCGGGGGACGGTCCTGTGGTCCACCCGCGAGGGCCACTCGTTGCGGCCCCGCAACGGAACGACCTGCGCCAGGCCCTCCCACTGCTCATCGGTGGCGTCATATCCGTCGTAACGGCCGTACCTGCTCACCGGACCACCCTGCCCGCACGCTCTGTCTGCATCAGGTCATCCTCCCGCGTCTCACCCGTTCGGCCCATCAGCGACACGGCTGTCCACGACTGTGTGACGATCGACTCCCCCGGACTCCAGGGCCCTGAAGGGCTCCGGGCTCCAGGGCTCCACCGGACAGGAATCCGGAGGGATGGGCCCCCGCCCCCGTACCCCTTCAGGGCCCATCCTCACATCGCGCGCGCCCTCGTCTCAACGGGACGGGAGGTGTTCCCTCCTCACCTCAAGGCCGGCGGGCGCCTCGATGTGCGCCGTACCGTCCGCGTCGACGGCGATGTCGAGCCGCCCGCCCGCGACGTCGAACCCCTCGGCCTTCAGCGGCCGGTACGCCTCCGTGAACGTGGGCGCGACGGTCAGGGTGCCGCCCGGGACATCGGCGTCGAGCCCCAGCGCGGACCGGAGGACCAGCACGGACGAGGCCGCCGCCCACGCCTGCGGACGGCAGGACGC
The DNA here is from genome assembly GCF_044744405.1 of Streptomyces sp. NPDC087310. NCBI lineage: Bacteria > Bacillati > Actinomycetota > Actinomycetes > Kitasatosporales > Streptomycetaceae > Streptomyces > Streptomyces sp. NPDC087310. Next base: position 816,062 of record NZ_JBIUYF010000002.1, read on the forward strand.
CGGGTACGGCGACGGCACCGGGTCGATCGCCGCGCCGTGCCCGGCGAACAGCTCGGGCAGCCGGGCGTCGAACCCCGCGGACGCGGTGAGCAGCCCGGCCGCGAGCGGCGCCGCCGCGTCCGGGAAACCGGCCCTGACCAGTCCGTGGACCGCGATCGCGGTGTCGTGCGGCCAGATCGAACCGATGTGGTAGCCGTACGGGTTGTACCCCACGGAGTCGCTGCTCAGCGTGCGCAGCCCGTGCCCGGAGTCCAGGTCGGGCGCGCTGATCCTGGCCGCGAGCAGCGCGCTCTCCGCGTGGTCGAGCAGCCCCGTGCCGAGCAGGTGGCCGAAGCCGGAGGTGACGGAGTCCACCGGCCTGCGGTCCCGGTCGAGCGCGACGGCCGGGTACGGGCCGCGCTCGTCCTCCACCCAGAAGTGGCTGCGGAACCGGTCGCGCAGCCGCTCCGCCCACTCCTCCCAGCGGTCGGCGCCGGGCCGGCCGAAGGCGCGCAGCAGGGCGGCGCCGCCGCGGGCCGCCTCGTACGCGTACGCCTGCACCTCGCAGAGCGCGATCGGCGAGGCGGCGAGGCGTCCGTCGCGGTGCCGGATCGCGTCGCCGGAGTCCTTCCAGCCCTGGTTGGCCAGGCCGCGGCCGGTGCTGTCGACGTACTTCAGGAAGCCGTCGCCGTCGGCGTCGCTCTGGTCGGCCATCCAGCCGAGGGCCGCCTCGGCGTGCGGCAGCAGCTCCTCGACCTCCTCGGGGGCGAGCCCCCAGCGCCAGGAGTCGTGCAGCAGCGTGATCCAGAGCGGGGTGGCGTCGACGGTGCCGTAGTAGCTGGGCGGCAGGGCGAAGCTGTCGTGGAACGTCTGGGCGGCGCGGCGCACTTCGTGCAGGATCTTGCCGGGCTGCTCCTCGGTCTCCCGGTCGGTGCGCACGCCCTGGCGGCGGGCGAGCGTACGGAGCGTTCCCGCGGCGAGTCCGGTGCCGAGCGGCAGCAGCATACGGGCCGCCCACAGGGAGTCGCGGCCGAAGAGCGTGAGGAACCAGGGGGCTCCGGCGGCCAGGAACTGGTCGGTGGGGCGCTCCGGGTCGGTGAGCCGCAGCCGGTCGAGGTCGGCGGCCGACTGGCCGAGCCACTGGTCGAAGCGGCGGTCGGCGCTGCGCAGCACCGGGGTGCGCCACGGCACGCTCTCCGGCGACGGGGCGGGGAACTGGTCGCCGTCCTCGTGGGCCGCGTCGCAGCGCAGTACGGCGGTCCATCCGGTGCCGGGCGCCAACTCGACGTCGTACGTCAGCCGTCCGGACGCCGCGTCGACGGCGGCCGGCTCCGGGGCGCTGGTCAGCCGTACGGAGAAGGTGTCCCTGGCCCAGTCGAGCCCGGCGTCCGTGGCGGTGGCGGCGAGGGCGGGCTGTGCGTCGCCCTGCTTGACGCGCTCCATCAGGGCGAGGTCGGTGGCCGCCGTGACGATCAGGGTGACGCGGACGTGCTGCCGCCCCGCGTTGGCGAGTTCGAGGGTCTCCTCCAGGCTCCCCGGGGTGATGCGGCGGCGCCGTCGCAGGGTGACGGCGGGGTCCGGGGTGTCCTCGCCCAGACCGCGCAGCACCGCGCGGAAGGACGCGCGGTCCGCTCCTTCGAGGGCGCCCCGTACCGGCGCGATCCCGATGCCGTCGGCCTCGACGGTCAGCCGGGCGAGGGCTCTGCTGTCGCCGTGGTAGAAACCGTCGGCACCGCCGTGGACCTGCCCGTCCGCGTGGGATATCGCGAAGCTCGGCGCGTACAGCGTGACGCAGGCGTCGTGCAGGAACGGTTGCAGTCCTTCGGCCGCCGGGAGGGCCGCTGCGACGGAGTTCATAGTGTCGTGGGTCTTGACAGTGGTGGACAACAGAGCAGAACCTCTCAGTCATTGGAGCGTTCCAAGAACCCTAACGACGACTTCAGCTCGTTGACAATGGCATTGGAACGCTCCAATCAACTCGTAGAGTCACCAGAAGATCCACCCGCCAGACCCACACAGATCCACAGATTCGCCGATCCACAGATCCACAGATCCACCCGCCAGATTCACCCGTCGATGCGTGAGAACGGTTCCGGAGACAGCCATGCCCCGCTCCACCAAACCCCCTTCGTCCAAGCCGGGTCCCGTGACCCTGGCCATGGTGGCGCGGCGGGCCGGGGTCTCCCCGCAGACCGTCTCGAACGCCCTCAACGCACCGGGGCTGCTCAAGCCCGAGACCCTGGAGCGGGTCCGCGCCACCATCGACGCGATGGGCTACCGCCCGCACCGGGCCGCGCAGACGCTGCGCACCCGCTCCAGCAAGCTCATCGGGTACGGCATCCGCCCCACCGCCCCCGGCAGCACCGCCCCGGTCATGGACCGCTTCCTGCACGCCCTGTCGGGGGCCGCCGACGAGGCCGGCTACCGGATCCTGCTGTTCGCCTCACCGCCCGGCAGCCCCGGACTCGACGGCCACGAGGAACTGCTCGACCTGCACAGGGTCGACGGTTTCGTGCTGAGCGGCACCGACCGCGGCGACCCCCGGCAGGCGTGGCTGGCCAGGCGTGGCGTGCCGTTCGTGGGCTTCGGCCGGATGTGGTCGGGCCGGCAGATCGGTGACTGGGCGGACGTCGACGGCGCCTCGGGCACCGACGCCGCGGTCGAGCACCTGGTCGCCCTGGGCCACCGGAAGATCGCGTTCCTCGGCTGGCCGCGCGGCTCGGGCGTCGGTGACGACCGCGCCGAGGGGTGGCAGCGCGCCATGCGCCGGCACGGTCTGCCCGTACGGGGCCGCCGGGCGCAGAGCGTCGACGACCTGGACTCCGCGCACACCGCCGCGGGGCCGCTTCTCGACGCGGGCGCGACCGCCGTGATCGCCGCGAGCGACATGCTCGCGCTCGGCTGCTACCGGGCGCTGCGCGAACGCGACGCCGTACCCGGCCGGGACGTGGCCGTCGTCGGCTTCGACGACTCGCCGGCCGCCGCGCTCCTCTCCCCCGGACTCTCCACCGTCGCCCAGCCCCTGGAGGCCGTCGGGCGCGAGTGTGTCCGGCTGCTGCTGGCCCGGATGGCGGCCCCCGACGCGCCGCCCGAGCGCGTCCTGCTCGAACCGTCCCTCGTCATCCGTGACAGCACGCCCCCGCCGGGCGGCTGAGCCCGGCCCCGAACCCCCGGGGCGGGCCCGCCCCGTCACCGCCCCGGGCCTTTTCCCGTACGCACCGTACGTACTCGTACGTACTCGTACGTACCTGTACGCACCTTCCCCGGCCGGCCGCCCGCATCGGGCGGGCGGCGTCCACAGCCGAACTTGAGCAGCACATTTCATCTTTTCTGGAGGAATACATGGTCACCCGCACGGCCGTCGCCGCCCTCGCCACCTGCGCGGCGCTGCTGACCGCCACCGGCTGTTCGTCCGGTTTCGACAAGGCCGACGGCAACGCGCCCGCCCAGGACACCACCGGCAAGCAGAACCTGACCGTGCTGATCGCCACGTCGGGGGATGCCGAGACCCAGGCCGTCAAGAAGGCCGCGGCGGCGTACGCGAAGAAGTCCGGCAACACGGTGGACGTCCAGGTCGCCAAGGACATGAACCAGCAGCTCGCCCAGTCGTTCGCCGGGCACAAGCCGCCGGACGTCTTCTACGTCAACTCCGACCAGTTCGCGAACTACGCCAAGGGCGGCTCGCTCTACGCGTACGGCGACGAGATATCCGACGCCGACGACTTCTCGCAGCAGCTCCGCACGTCCTTCTCGTACGACGGAAAGCTCGTCTGCCTGCCCAAGGACACCTCCACGCTCGGCCTCGCCATCAACACCGACCTGTGGAAGAAGGCCGGGCTGACGGAGCAGGACTACCCGAAGAACTGGGCGGACCTGAAGAAGGTCGCGGACCAGCTCACCGGCGACGGCGTCACCGGCCTGGTCACCAGCGACGAGTTCCAGCGCCTCGGCGTCTTCATGAAGCAGGCGGGCGGCTGGATCACCGACAGCGGCCAGACGAAGATGACGGCGGACACCGCGCAGAACGCCGAGGGCCTCTCCTACGTGCGGTCCCTGCTGAAGTCGGGCTCGATGAAGTTCGCCAAGCAGGTGGACACGAGCTGGGGCGGCGAGGCCCTCGGCAAGGGCAAGGCCGCCATGACCATCGAGGGCAACTGGCTCGACGGCGGGATGAAGTCCGACTACCCGGACGTGAAGTACGCCGTCGCCCCGCTCCCCGCGGGCCCGGCCGGCCAGGGCACGCTCGCCTTCAGCAACTGCTGGGGCGTCGCCGCCGACAGCGCGCACCGTACGGCCGGGGTCGACCTGGTAAAGTACCTCACCTCCGCCGACCAGCAGATCGCCTTCGCCGACGCGTTCGGCGTCATGCCCACGCGCACCAGCGCGCTGAAGACGTACGCCGCGCAGGAGCCCCAGGCCAAGGCGTGGGTGGACGGCAGCGCCTACGCGCAGGGTCCGGTGACCATCGCCGGGTTCGACAAGGTGCTCAGCCAGTTCAACACCGACCTCCAGTCGCTGCGTACCGCGGACCCGAAGAAGATCCTCGCCGACCTCCAGCGCAACGGCGAACAGGCGATCGCGAAGGGCAACTGAGCACCATGCCCCTCCGCACCACGCCACCCCGTACGGTGCGCGCGAGCCGCGCACCCCGATCCGCCGGCGCGCCGGGCGAACCTGACACGCCCGGCGCGGCCGGTACGACCGCGAAGGGCCGCGCCCCGCGCGTGGCCCTTCGCGGGGAGGGCGCCTGGGGCTGGTTCTTCGTCAGCCCCATGGTGATCGTCCTCAGCCTCTTCCTCGTCCTGCCGATCCTGATGGCGCTGTGGGTGAGCCTGCTGCACTGGGACGGGCAGTCCAACCCGTTCTCCGCCGACGCCGACTTCGTCGGTCTGGACAACTACCGGACGCTGCTCACCCAGGACGGTCTGGACCGCACCCTCTTCGCGACCGCCCTGCGCAACAACGCCTACTTCGTGGTGCTGACCGTGCCGCTCCAGACCGGCCTGGCGCTGGCCCTGGCGCTGGTCGTCAACCAGAAGATGCTGCGTGGGCGCGGCGCGCTGCGCACCACGTTCTTCTTCCCGTCGGTCACCAGCTCCATCGCCGTCTCCACGGTCTTCCTCTTCCTCTTCCAGGGCAGCGGGGCCGTCAACTCCCTGTTGTCGTGGATCGGGGTCAAGGGACCGAACTGGTTCGCGGACCCGCGCGGGGTGCTCTCCCTGCTCCTCGGCGCCCTGGGCGTCGTCGACCCGGACCACCCGACCGGGATGCTGGCCGAGCACACCGCCATGGGGCTCTCGTGGTTCGAGTGGCTGTCGGGCCCGTCGGTCGCGATGTGCACGATCATCCTGCTGTCCGTGTGGACCACCTCGGGCACCTTCATGCTGATCTTCCTCGCGGCGCTCCAGGACATCCCGAGGGAGCTGGAGGAGGCCGCGGCGCTCGAAGGCGTGAACCGGCGCCAGCTCCTGCGGTACGTGACGCTCCCCGCGCTGCGTCCCGTGCTCTTCCTGGTCCTCACCCTGGGGCTGATCGCCACCTGGCAGGTCTTCGACCAGGTGTACGTGATGGGCCAGGGCGCCCCGGGCAACACGACGCTGACGCCCGCGTTCCTGTCGTACTCCGCGGGCTTCGACAACGCGGACTTCGGCCAGGGCTCGGCGATCGCGTTCATCCTGCTCGCCCTGATCCTCTGCCTCACCGCCTTCCAGCGCTGGGTGCTGCGCGAGCGCGGCGCCCGTACCAGGGGGAACCGACGTACCAGGAGGAACCCATGACCGCCTCGGGCACGCGCGTGCGCGACCGGGCCCGCCCCGTACTGCCCCGGTTCCCGGTGCCGCTGCGCGTGGTGGGGTACGCGCTGGTGGTCGGGATGGGGCTGCTCTATCTGCTGCCGTTCGCGCTCCAGTTGGTGACCGGGTTCAAGACGGACCCGGACGCCGCCGCGCATCCGCTGGCGCTGCTGCCCACGACGCCGACGACCGCCGCCTACCAGCGGCTGTTCGGGCTGAGCGAGTCCGGGGACGGGGTGCCGTTCCTGCGCTGGCTCTCCAACTCGACGCTGGTGGCGGTCCTGGTGACGGCGGGGCGGGTGCTGTTCAACTCGATGGCGGGGTACGCGCTGGCGCGGCTGCGCTTCCGGGGCCGCAAACTGCTGTTCGGCTTCGTCCTCGCGGTGATGGCGGTGCCCGGGGTGGCGCTGCTCATCCCGAAGTTCCTGGTGCTCAACACCTTCGGGATCTTCGACACGTACACCGGCATGATCCTGCCGCTGATGGTGGACGCGGCGGGCATCTTCATCATGAAGCAGTTCTTCGAATCGGTGCCGCGCGAGGTGGAGGAGGCCGCGCGGGTCGACGGGGCGGGGGTGTTCCGGATCTTCTGGTCCGTCGTGCTGCCGATGGCGCGGCCCGCGCTGATCACCCTGACGATCCTGTCGTTCCAGGGGTCGTGGAACGAGTTCACCCACTTCCTGGTCGCCACGCAGTCCGCGCAGTACGAGACCCTCACCACCGGTCTGGCGCGCTTCGTCTCGGGCGGGCTCGGCGGCGGTACGCAGTATCCGCTGAAGCTGGCGGCGGCGCTGCTCTCCACCCTGCCGGTGGCCGCGCTGTTCTTCTGCTTCCAGCGGTACTTCGTCAGCGGCGCCAACTCGGGGGCCGTCAAGGAGTAGCGCGGGCGCCGGCGGGGGCGCGTAATCGGCCGATCCGGTGAATCACCGCCGCCCGGCCGGTGGCGTCCCCCGTTCCGCCCGTGTCCCTCTCGCGAAGGTGTCGTGGGGGTGCCCGCGGCCGTGCGGGCCCCGACGAGAGGGGGCGTGATGGGCACGGAACGCATCGGCGCACGGCGCGTCACGGGCGGGGCGATGGCGCCGGTCGTCTCCGAGGAGGACATCATGGCGCTGCAGACGGCGGCGTCGCTGGAGAACCTGGCGGTGAGCGTCTACCGGAGCGCCGCCCGGCTGCCGTTCATCAGGAACGGCAACACGACCGTCGCCACGTTCATCGCCAGGACCGCCCGCCACCACGAGGAGCACGCCAAGGCGTTCAACGACGCGGCGGTCCGGGCCGGCGGCAAGCCGCAGACCGGCACCGACCCGAAGTACGCGGCCGTGGTCGGGAAGTCGCTGCCGACCCTCAGGACCCCGGGGGACGTGGTCGGGCTGGCCATCTCCCTGGAGGACGTGGCCGCGCAGACGTACACGAAGAACGTCGGCCAGGTCACCAGCGCATCGCTGCGCCGGCTCTTCGGCTCCGTCGCCCCGGTCGAGGCACAGCACCGCGCGACGCTGCTGGCGGTACGGGCGCTGCTCTCCGCCGGGGAGGAGCGGCTGATCGCGATCCCCACCGAGGTCGCGAAGGTGCCCGCGGCGGTCGGCTCCGTCGGCTTCCCCGACGCGTTCCAGCCGACGGCCGACGCATCGCCCGTCTCGGAAGGAGCGGTCCGATGAACACGGGTTCGGGTACGGGTTCGGGTTCAGGTACGGGTTCGTGTACGGCGCGCGGCGGCTGGGAGCTGCCCATCGGCGAGGACCAGCTCGACCGTCTCACCCGGGAGACGGTCGAGGCACACCGGGAGACCCTGCCCGCGATGCGGGCGTCGGCCGCGGAGCTGGCGGAACGTTTCCGGGCCGGCCGTACGGAGCGGGAGGGGCCCGCGGACGCCGGGCGCCGCCGGTTCCTGCGGGGCGCCGGGGGCACCGGGGCGGCGTTCGCTCTGGCGGCCTGCTCGGGCGGGCGGAACGGCGCGCCGCCCTCCGGCTCCGCGGCGGCGCCCGTCGCGGACACGGCCACGTACCCCGGTGATCTGCGGACCGTGGCGCTGGCCGCCGCGCTGGAGAACCAGGCGGTCGAGACGTACCGGACGGCGCTGGCGGCGGCCGGGGCGGGCCGGCTCGGCTCCGTACCGCCCGCGGTGTCGGCCTTCGTCACCACGGCGATGGCCCAGCACACCGACCACGCGAAGGCGTGGAACGCGGTGCTGGCGGGTGCGGACAGGCCCGCGGTCATGGGGGTGCCGCTCTCCGACCGCGAGGAGGTCGCCACCGCGCTGCGCAAGGCCCGGAGTGTGGGCGACGTCGCGGCGCTGGCGCTTCAGTTGGAGGATCAGGCGGCGCGGACGTATCTGCTCTCGACCTACAGCGTGCGGAACGAGGCGGTGACCGGGACGGCGGCGACGATCGCGCCCGTGGAGGCGATGCACGCGGCCGTCCTGCGCTTCATGCTGGGGCAGTACCCGGTGCCGGACGCCTTCCTGCCGGTCGCCGGGGCGGCGAGGCCGAGCCTGCTGACGGGGTGAACGGGCCGGTCGCACGGTGCGCGCCGGGCGGCCGTGCGACCCCCTCCGACCAGGGGCGGAGCCGTGTCCGGGCGGAGGCGGTGGGAGAATGGCGCCGTCACACCGCACCACCCGGCGCCACATCGCACACCGCACAGCTCCGCACCGAGATCGAGGCACCACCTTGCCATTCGCACCGGCCGCCCGCGCGGCGGCGGCTCCTCTGCTCGCCCTGTCCCTGGCGCTCGCGCTCACCGGCTGCGGAACCACCGAGGACTCCCCCGGCGGCTCGTCGGACAACTCCCCGGCCAAGAGCGCGAGTTCGGCCCCGCAGGTGAAGCAGCCGAAGCAGCCGAAGGCGAACGAACCCTTCGACTACCAGCTCGGCGGGGCGTACGAGCCGCCCGCCGGGGTGCGTACGGTGATCAGGGACCGTACGGCGCAGCCCGCGCCCGGGGCGTACAACATCTGTTACGTCAACGCCTATCAGGCGCAGCCGGACGCCGTGGACTGGTGGGAGGAGAACCATCCGGACCTGCTGCTGCGGGACACGGACGGCGACACCGTCATCGACGAGGACTGGGACGAGCCGCTGCTGGACGTCTCCACCGCCGACCGCCGCGAACGGCTGGCGGGCATCGTCGGCGGGTGGATCGACGGCTGCGCGCGGGACGGCTTCGACGCCGTCGAGGCGGACAACCTGGACTCGTATCTGCGGTCGGACTCCCTGCTCGACCGCGAGCAGGCGGTCGCCTTCGCCGACCTGCTGGCGGCGCGCGCCCACCGGGCGGGGCTGGCGATCGGCCAGAAGAACGCGGTGGAGATGAGCGGGGCGCGGGACGAGATCGGCTTCGACTTCGCGGTCGCCGAGGAGTGCGGGCGCTACGAAGAGTGCGGGGAGTACGCGGACGCGTACGACGACAAGGTGCTGGTGGTCGAGTACCGGCGGGCGGACTTCACCACCGCGTGCGAGCAGTGGGGCGAGCGGCTGTCGATCGTGCTGCGGGACCTCGACGTCGTACCGGCGGGCGAGCCGGGGCACGTCAACGCGCGCTGCTGACAGGGCCGTTGCCGTGCCGTGAGGTCCGGTCCTCCGCCCCGTCCCCGGGTGCGGCCGCGCGTCCGCGTACGAACCACTCCCCCCGTACACCCGTACGGGTGGAGCGCGACGGAACCGGGGTCACCGGCGGCGCAGCCACCGGGGCCATCGGGGGGTACGGCGGGGGCGGCGCCCGGGGGGAGCCGGGCCCGCTCCGGGGGGCCGGGAGCCGCCGGGCCCGTCGGCGGTGCCGGTGCCCGTGTCGGCCGGAAGGCGCAGGCCCTCCTTGTCGTACCGGGTGGTCGCGATCACCTCCACGAGCCGCTCCTCGTCGAAGTCCTCGGAGTCCCGGACATGCGGGACGAAGCCGACGAGCACCCCGTCCTCGACGACCTCGGCCCGCAGTCCCAGCTCTCCGTCGATGTCCCAGACGGCCTCACCGCCGTCGAAGAGGACGACCCGTACGCCGCACTGGTACACGCCCAGGTGCGCGAGATGGGCCGGTACGCCCCGGGCGCGCAGCGACGACACGAGACGGCCGGCACGTTCCTCGTCCATCCGATGGCCATCTCCCTGTGCGGCGGATATTAGGAGAGATATGTCCTCAGGGCTTCATGGTAGGCCGATTCCACGGGATCTGGGCGGGCACGCGGTCGCCCGCCCAGCCGCACACCTCCGGCTCGTCCAGTGAGCGCACCCACAGGTCGACCAGGGCCATGGTGCGCTCGTCGGGCCACGGGCCGACGCCCAGGATGCGCATCCCGGCCCGTTCCGCGGCCTCGATCCCGCAGTGGGAGTCCTCGACCGCGAGGGTGTCGGAGGGGTTCGCGCCGCAGAGCCCGGCCGCGGTGAGATAGACGTCCGGGTGCGGCTTCGGTCTGATGCCCCGGTCGTCGTCGGGGACGACGACGTGCGCGAAGCGGTCGAGCAGTCCCGCGGTGGCGAGCGAGGACTCCACCACCTCTCTCGGGCAGTTGCTGGCGACGGCCAGCGGGGCGAAACTGGCCGTCTGTTCGACGAGTTGGCGCGCGCCCGGCATGGTCAGGGGCCGGTCGGCGACCAGGGCGCCGAAGTGTGCGAGCAACCGTTCCGTCAGGTCCTCGCTCAGCTCGGGACGGCCCGCCTCCTCGGCCATGAGAACGCCGCACTCCGTGTAGTGCAGCCCTTTGGCGCGCTCGGCGAAGCCCGGCGCCGGGGTGAATCCGAACTCGCGCAGGGCGCGGAGGCGCGCGTCCTGCCAGTGGCATTCGGTGTCCATGAGAGTGCCGTCACAGTCGAAGACGATGGCGGCGGGTGTCCAGGAAAGGATGCGTTGAGCTGTCATCCGATTGTTTCCGTTCAGGAGAGCCCTGACAGCGGTAGCGCTGGCCACCGCATCGATGTGAATACATCTCGGGCGCGAGGGTCACCCGCGACGAGGCGGGTGTGGTTCCAGGCGGGCGCGACCTCGGAATGGAGGCCGGATCCAACGACCACCGAAGAACATAACGATCGCTACGCTAGAGAGGGAAACATTGAGCAGTCAAGCGATCGCATTTAGTATCGCTATCTGCTTATTGGTAACGCAGCACCCCGAAAGCCTTCTGCTGACCGTCCTGGAAAAAGCGGAAAACGCAGGTCGCATGGTGCGGAACACAGAGCACGCGGGCGGGCGGCGCGTATTCGATGAAGCGCGCCGTTTTCAGCCGACCGGCGGTAGGGCGCAGCAGTCTGCCGCGACTCACGAAGGCCGCCGCCTGACGCGCCGCCTCCAGAACGATCATGCCGGGCAGATGGTCGGTCGCGTGGTCGAAGAAGTACGGGTGCCTCATGTCCGCGGGTTCCACCAGGAGGGTGGCCCCGTCGGTCCCGATCACGACGTCGTGCGCACCGCTCACCCCGACCCCGCCCGGTTCGGGGCGGATCCGGTCGGCGGGGGCGGCGGGCGCGGTGGCCGTCGCACGGCCCGCCCGTACGGCGTCGTACTGCTCGGGACGGAAGAACCGGGCGCCGCCCCCGGCGCGCGCGAAGCACACCCCGCCGGCCAGGTAGTCGACGTCCAGCCGGACCCCGTCGACCGCGCCGTCGGCGTCGTGGTGCAGGCCGCTCACGGCCACCCGGCAGGTGACACCGGTGGCGCCGGAGACCAGCCGCGGTTCGGCGGCGGGGTCGATCTCGAAGAACAGATCGGTGATGACCAGGCTCGCCGATTGCGGGATCGCGAGGTACCGCAGCGGAATGTAGATACCGAGCTGGCGCAGCGTCTCGACGATCATCAGCGGGCTGTGCAGGTCGCCGCCGCCGCGCGGGAAGGTCGGATGGGAGCGCGGCCAGGAGGCCGCGGCCTCGAATCCGCCGCCTTTCGCCCGCCGTACGTCGGTGAGCAGTACCTCGGCGACGGAGGCGCGGTGCACCAGTTCGCGGGCGACGGTGCGCGACCAGGACAGCGGTCGGTCGTGCCCGTCGATATCAACCGATGTGTTCATGCGACCAGAACATCGTAATTCTCATGCCTGCGCACCCGCTCCTGTCCTGCGGCAGCACCCCTGAGGCCGCCGGTAAAGGCGCTAGATTGCTCAGTGTCAGGTGACGGAACGGAAATTCGGGGTAGATGTGCAGGTACGGGCGGAGCAGGTGCGGGCGAAAACGACACGGAGGTTTCTGCTGGAGGCAGCGGCACGTCTGTTCGACGAACGCGGATATGTCGGAACCAGTATCAGCGATATCAGCACACAATCAGGTCGTACGAGCGGAGCTATTTATTTTCATTACTCCAGTAAGGAGAATCTCGCGCTGGCCATCGTCCAGGAGCATTTCGCCGCCTGGCCCGCGCTGATCGGACGCTACCGGACGGCCGACTTTCCGGCGCTGGAGCGACTGGTCGCACTGAGTTTCGATGTGGCCAGGGCTTTCCGAGACGATGTCGTGATCCGCGCCGGATCCCGGCTCTGGGCGGAGCGCTCCGCCATCGACGTCACGCTGCCGCGCCCCTTCGTGGGGTGGCTGGAGACGGTCACCCGACTGCTCGAAGAGGCGCGCGAGGAGGGGGCGCTCGCCGAGGGGATCGCCCCGGACATGGCCGCGCACGGACTGGTCTGCGCGTTCTTCGGACTGCACACCGTCTCCGACGCGCTGGAGGGGCGCCGTCAGATCGAGGAGGGGCTGCACGATCTGTGGCTGCTGCTCCTGACCGCGCTCCAGCCGGAGTGCGACGCGCCGGCCCTGATCGCCCGGGCGCGCGCACAGGGCGAGCGGATGCGGCAGGCCGAGTCCGCCGAGGAGAGCGGGGCGAAGGCCGAGGGAAAGGCCCCGCGGAAGAGAAAGGCCACGGCGACGGCGAAGGGCACGGCCGCGACGAAGAGCACACCGGCGGGCAAGACCACGGGCAGGGGCAAGGCGCCGAAGGGGGACGGCCGGCGCGGGGCCCTGGGCCCCGTCTGACCGCCGTTCCGGTACGGGGCGGGCGAGCGCCGCGGTCAGCGCGGGGCCGACGGCGCCGCGCTCGTCCCCCGTACCACCAGCTTCGGGTCGAGGACCGCCTCCCGGGGCGCGAGGGCCGCGTCGTCCAGGCGCTCCACCACGAAGCGCACGGCGTGTTCGGCCATGCGGACGGCGTCCTGGCGGACCGTGGTGAGGTCGATGTGGGAGAGGTGCGAGAGATGGCTGTCGTCGTAGCCCACCACGGAGACCTCGCCCGGCACCGCGACCCCGGCCCGGTCCAGCGTGTCCATCAGCCCCATCGCGCAGCGGTCGTTGCCCGCGAAGACCGCGGTGGGCAGATGGTCCCCGGCGAGCAGCAGCCGTCCGGCCGCGCTGCCCGCCTCCTCGTTGTGCGCGCCGGGGACCACATGGATCGCGTCCGCCAGCCCGTGCCGGCGCATGGCCGTGCGATACGCCTGACGGCGCTCGGCGGCCCCCGGGCCCCGGCCGCCGTCGACATGGGCGATCCGGCGGTGGCCCAGGCCCACGAGGTGGCCGACGACCTGGTTGACCCCCTTGGCCTCCGCCGTGCGCACACTGTCCACCCGGGCGCCCCTGGCCGCGCGCCCGACGACCGCCACGGCGCTGCGGCGCCCCAGTTCGTCCAGGCGGGCGGTGCCGGCGAGCGGGCCGAGCAGGACGAGGGCTTCGCAGCGGTGGCTCAACAGGGCCTCGACGGCCTTGCGTTCGTCGCGGCCGGGGGCGCCGGCCGACAACAGGACGTCGTAGCCGAGGCGTTCGGCCTCCGGGTAGATGGACTCGACCAGGTCGGCCTGGAAGGTCTGCCGGACCGCCAGGACGACGCCGATGGTGCGGCTGCGGCCACGCGCCAGCAGCCGGGCCGCGCTGTCGGGCCGGTAGCCGAGTTCGTCGGCGGCGGCCAGCACCCGCCGCCGGGTCTCGTCACTGGCGCCCGGCTGCTCCCGGAAGACCAGGGACACCAGGGCACGGGACACCCCGACCCGCCGCGCGACATCGGCCATCGTGGGGCGCCGCGTCCCGCGCGCCTTCCCGACCGAGCCCACCGGGTCCGCCGGGTCCATGTGGCCGCCCATCTCCTCGCTCACCTCCCCGTCCCTTCACGGAAAACCGCATGTAACAAACTATTGACAGGACATATGGACATCGAGCATCGTACTCGCAACTAGAGCGCGCTAGTAGAGCGTGCCAGGTGCTGGAGGTCCCCACACATGGCAGTCCTGGACGTCCTGACCATGGGACGGGTCGGAGTCGACATCTATCCGCTGCAGACCGGCGTCGGGCTGGCGGATGTCACCTCGTTCGGCAAGTACCTGGGCGGCAGCCCCACCAACGTCGCCGTCGCCGCGGCGCGTTACGGCCGGAACGCGGCGGTGATCACCAAGACCGGCGACGACCCCTTCGGGCAGTACGTACGGCGCGCGCTGACCGAGTACGGCGTCGACCCCACGCATGTCGGGGTCTCCGGCGTCGCGCCGACCCCGGTGACGTTCTGCGAGATCTTCCCGCCGGACGACTTCCCCCTCTATTTCTACCGGCTGCCCCTCGCCCCCGACCTGGACATCCGCCCCGACGAGCTGGACCTCGACTCCGTCGCGTCGGCCCGGATCTTCTGGATGTCCGGCACCGGGCTGAGCGCCGAGCCGAGCCGGTCCGCCACGCTCGCTGCGCTCCGGCACCGCGACCGGGCGGGCATCACCGTCTTCGACCTCGACTGGCGGCCGATGTTCTGGGAGGGCGCGTACGCGGGTGGCCGCGACGTCCCGCCGGGCGAGGTGATGGCGGAGGCCCGTACGTACTACCGCGAGGCCCTGGCCCACGCCACCGTCGCCGTCGGCAACCGGGAGGAGTGCGAGGTCGCCACCGGTGAGACCGAGCCGTACGCCGCCGCCCGCGCGCTGCTGGAACTCGGCGTCGGGATCGCCGTCGTCAAGCAGGGCCCCAAGGGGGTGCTGGCCATGGACCGCTCCGGCACCGCGGTCGAGGTGCCGCCCGTCCCCGTGGACGTCGTCAACGGCCTCGGCGCGGGCGACGCGTTCGGCGGCGCGCTCTGCCACGGCCTGCTGGCCGGCTGGGACCTGACCCGGATGATGCGCTTCGCCAACGCCGCGGGCGCGATCGTCGCGGGTGAGCTCGCCTGTTCGGACGCCATGCCCGACGCGGCGGCGGTCACGGCGAAGCTCGCGGAGAGCACCGAGAGCACGATCGAAGAGGAGAGCAAGGGTGTCCAGGGAGTCCAGGGTGTCTGACCGGATCCGGCGGATCGTCGAGACGCGGGTCAACAACCCCGGCGCCATCGCCGAGGCCGCCGCCCGGCGGGTCCGGGCCACTTCGCCGCTCGGCGACAACGGCCGGGCGATGATCATCGCCGCCGACCATCCCGCGCGCGGCGCCAACACGGTCGGTTCCGACCCGACCGCGATGGCCGACCGCAGCCGGCTCCTGGACCGGATGTGCACCGCGCTGGAGCGCCCCGGGGTGACCGGGGTCCTCGCCACCGCCGACATCCTCGAAGACCTGCTGCTGCTCGGGGTGCTCGACGGCAAGAGCGTCTTCGGCTCCATGAACCGCGCGGGGCTGGCCGGTTCGGCCTTCGAGATAGACGACCGGTTCACCGGGTACGACGCCGAGACCATCGCCGCCATGCGGTTCGACGGCGGCAAGACGCTCACCCGTATCTGCCTGGACGACCCGGCCACGCCCTCCGTGCTGGAGCAGACCGCGCGGGCCGTGGACGAGCTGAACGAGCGCGAACTGATCGCCATGGTCGAGCCGTTCCTCTCCCGCTGGGTGGACGGGAAGATCCGTAACGACCTCTCCCCCGACGCGGTGATCAAGTCGATCACCATCGCGTCCGGGCTCGGCCGGCGCAGCGCCTACACCTGGCTCAAGCTGCCGGTCGTCGAGGAGATGGAGCGGGTCCTCGCCTCCTCCACGCTGCCCGTGCTGCTGCTCGGCGGCGAGGTCAAGGACGCGGAGGCGGCGTTCACCGCCTGGCAGAAGGCCCTTGCCCTGCCGACCGTGCAGGGTCTGATCGTCGGCCGTTCGCTGCTCTACCCCGCGGACGGCGATGTCGCCGGCGCCGTGGACCGCGCGGTGAGCCTGCTGTGAGCGACAACAGGGACAGCGCCATCGACAAGGACGACGAGGAGTCCGTGGTGAGTGACCACACCCTGCATCTGCCCGCCGGTTCCACCGCCGAGGGACCGTTCACCACCGTCGTCACCCCCGAGTCGGCGCGCTGGGGCCACTCCGGGCTGCGCGTCGTGGAACTCGCCGCGGGCGAGGAGGTCTCCCTCGCCACCGGCGACAGCGAGTACCTGGTGCTGCCGCTCGCCGGGTCCTGCACGGTCGCCGCCGACGGCACGACGCTGCTCCTCGCGGGCCGGGACGGCGTCTTCGACGCGGTCACCGACTTCGCGTACCTGCCCCGCGACACCGACGCCGTGGTCCGCAGCGAGCGCGGCGGCCGGTTCGCCCTCCCGTCGGCGCGCTGCGAGCGGCGGCTGACCGTACGGTACGGCCCCGCGAAGGACGTACCCGCCGAGCTGCGCGGCGCCGGGAACTGCTCGCGCCAGGTCAACAACTACTGTCTGCCCGGCACGTTCGAGGCGGAGCAGCTCCTCGTCTGCGAGGTGCTCACGCCCGGCGGCAACTGGTCCTCGTACCCGCCCCACAAGCACGACGAGGTACGGCACGACGCGCAGGGGAACCCCGTCGAGAGCGAGCTCGAAGAGATCTACTACTTCGAGATCGCGCCGGGACCCGCCGGCCCCGGACTCGCCTACCAGCGGGTGTACGGGACGGCGGAGCGGCCCCTCGACGTCCTCGCCGAGGTGCGCGACGGGGACACGGTGCTGATCCCGCACGGCTGGCACGGCCCCTCGATCGCCGCCCCCGGCTACGACCTCTACTACCTGAACGTCATGGCGGGCCCCGGGCAGGACCGCGCCTGGCTGATCTGCGACGACCCGGCGCACGGCTGGGTCCGCGCCACCTGGGAGGACCAGGCCACCGACCCCCGGCTGCCGTTCGGCGCCGGCACCCCGAAGGAGCTGTGATGTCGACGCGGACCGTACGGCTCACCACCGCGCAGGCCCTCGTACGGTTCCTGGCGAACCAGTACAGCGAGCGCGACGGCCGGGAACAGCGGCTGATCCCGGGCGTCTGGGGCATCTTCGGGCACGGCAACGTGGCGGGCATCGGGCAGGCGCTGCTCCAGGCGGACCGTACCGGCGAGGCCGACCTCCCGTACCATCTGGCCCGCAACGAGCAGGGCATGGTGCACGCCGCCGTGGCCTTCGCGAAGATGCGCGACCGGCTCTCCGCGTACGCCTGCACCGCGTCCACCGGGCCCGGCTCCACCAACATGATCACGGGCGCCGCGCTGGCCACCACCAACCGGCTGCCGGTGCTGCTGCTGCCCAGCGACATGTTCGCCACCCGCGCCGCCGACCCGGTGCTCCAGCAGTTGGAGGACACCCGGGGCGGCGACGTCACCGTGAACGACGCCTTCCGTCCGGTGTCGAAGTACTTCGACCGGATCAGCCGGCCCGAACAGCTCGTGCCCGCCGCGCTCGCCGCGATGCGGGTGCTCACCGACCCGGTGGAGACCGGCGCGGTGACGCTCTGTCTGCCGCAGGACGTGCAGGCCGAGGCGTACGACTGGCCCCTCACGTTCTTCCGCCGCCGCGTCTGGCACATCGGGCGCCCCGTGCCGGAGCCCGCCGCGCTGGGGCGCGCCGCCGAACTGCTGCGCACCGCGCGCAGGCCGCTGCTGGTCGCGGGCGGCGGGGTCGTGTACTCCGGCGCCGAGGCCGCGCTGCGCCACTTCGCCGAGGCCACCGGCATCCCGGTCGCGGACACCCACGCCGGCAAGGGCGCGCTGCCCTGGGACCATCCGAGCGCGGTCGGCGGCATCGGCTCGACCGGCACGGCGGCGGCCAACGCGCTGGCCGCCGAGGCGGATGTCGTCATCGGGGTCGGCACCCGCTACAGCGACTTCACCACCGCGAGCCACACCGTGTTCGGCAACCCGGACGTGCAGTTCGTCAACCTCAACGTGGCCCGGCTCGACGCGGTGAAGCACTCCGCCGAACCGCTGGTCGCCGACGCCCGGCTCGGACTCCAGGCGCTGGAGCGGGAGCTGGACGGCTGGAAGACCGACGACGCCTACCGGCAGCGGGTTTTGGAGCTGGCGGCCGAGTGGCGGCGTACGGCGGAGGAGTGCTTCTCCGTCGGCCACGGGCCGCTGCCCGCACAGACCGAGATCCTGGGCGCGCTGCGCCGGTCGCTCGACGACCGGGACGTCGTGATCAACGCGGCGGGATCGCTGCCCGGCGACCTCCAGATGCTGTGGCGCTCACGCGATCCGAAGGCGTACCACGTCGAGTACGCGTACTCCTGCATGGGGTACGAGGTGGCCGCCGGGCTCGGCGCGAAGATGGCCGATCCGAGCCGCGAGGTCGTCGTCCTGGTCGGTGACGGCTCGTATCTGATGATGGCCCAGGAGATCGTCACCATGGTCTCCGAGCGGATCAAGGTCATCATCGTGGTCGTCCAGAACCACGGCTTCGCCTCGATCGGCGCGCTGTCGGAGTCGCTGGGCTCGCAGCGCTTCGGTACGCGCTACCGCTACCGGGACGGCGAGAGCGGGCAGCTCGACGGCGATGTCCTCCCCGTCGATCTGGCCGCCAACGCCGCCTCGCTCGGCGCGGACGTCCTCCCCGCCACCACGGTCGAGGAGTTCGGCCGGGCGATGGCCAAGGCCCGGGCCTCGGAGCGGACGACGGTCGTCCATGTCGAGACGGATCTGTACGGGCCGAACCCGCCGGGCAGCGCCTGGTGGGACGTCCCGGTCAGCGAGGTCTCCGAGCTGGACTCGACCCGGCAGGCGTACGGGACGTACCGCGACGCCAAGCGCTCCCAGCGCCACTACCTCTGACGCCGCTCGCGGCGCCGGCACCCCTACCTCCGAGGAACCTGACATGACCACGATCGACCACTGGATCGACGGAGCGCCCACCCCCGGCGCCTCCTCCCGTACCGCCCCCGTCTTCAACCCCGCCACCGGCGCGTCCACCACGCGGGTGCGGCTCGCCGAGGCGGGCGACGTGGACGCCGCGGTGGCCGCCGCCGCCCGCGCCTTCGAGAGCTGGAGCGAGACCTCGCTCAGCCGGCGGATCCAGGTGATGTTCGCCTTCCGCGAGCTGCTGGTGCGGCATGAGGACGAACTCGCGCGGATCATCTCCGCCGAGCACGGCAAGGTCGTCGACGACGCGCGCGGCGAGATCGTCCGCGGCCGGGAGGTCGTCGAGTACGTCTGCGGGCTCGGCGACATCCTCAAGGGGTCCTTCTCCGACCAGGTGTCCACCGATGTGGACGTGCACAACTTCCGTCAGCCGCTGGGCGTGTGCGCGGGCATCACCCCGTTCAACTTCCCCGCGATGGTGCCGCTGTGGATGCACCCGGTCGCCATAGCCACCGGCAACACCTTCGTCCTCAAGCCCAGCGAGCGCGACCCGTCGGCGGCGAACTTCGTCGCGCGGCTGTACGCGGAGGCCGGGCTGCCCGACGGCGTCTTCAACGTCGTCCACGGTGACAAGACCGCCGTCGACGCGATCCTCGACCACCCGGACGTCGCGGCCGTCTCGTTCGTCGGCTCGACGCCCATCGCCCGGTACGTGCACGAGCGCGGCACCGCCCACGGCAAGCGCGTCCAGGCGCTCGGCGGCGCCAAGAACCACGGTGTCGTGATGCCCGACGCTGACCTCGACTTCGCCGCCAAGCACCTGATCGCCGCCGCGTACGGCTCGGCCGGTGAGCGCTGCATGGCGATCTCCGTCGCCGTGGCCGTGGGCGCCGCCGCCGATCCGCTGGTGGCGGTCCTGGAGCGCAGGACCCGCGAGATCACGGTCGGCCCCGGCGACGACCCGGCGAGCGAGATGGGCCCGCTGGTCACGGCCGCCGCGCAGGAGCGCGTCATCGGCGCGGTCGCCGGGGGCGCCGCGCAGGGCGCCACCGTCGTGGTCGACGGGCGCGGGCTGAAGGTGGCGGGGCACGAGGACGGCTTCTTCGTCGGCCCGTCGCTGCTGGACCGGGTGACCACCGAGATGGACGCGTACCGCGAGGAGATCTTCGGACCGGTGCTCGCGGTGGTACGCGTCGACACCGTCGACGAGGCGATCGCGCTGATCAACGCCAACCCGTACGGCAACGGCACGGCCGTCTTCACCTCGGACGGCGGGACCGCGCGCCACTTCCAGCGCAAGGTCAAGGTCGGCATGATCGGGGTGAACGTGCCGGTCCCGGTGCCGATGTCGTACTACTCCTTCGGCGGCTGGAAGGACTCGCTCATCGGCGACAGTCCCGTCCACGGCCCCGAGGGCGTGCGCTTCTACACCCGCGCCAAGGTCGTCACCACCCGCTGGCCGCAGCGCGCGGTGGCGACCACCGCGGGCTTCAACTTCCCCACCTCGGAGTGACCGGAACCGCCTGATCGGGGCCGCCTTCCCCTCTTTTTCGCCGCTGGAAAGAGCCACCTCCCATGACAAAGACGTCAGCCTCCTCCATGCCAGGACCCCCCGCCTCACCCGCCTCGCCGACCGCACCGGCCGACGATCCGCCCCCGGCGGTCAGGCGCCGGCTCCGGGTGATCACCCTGGTCGCCACCTTCGGCGGACTGCTCTTCGGCTACGACACCGGTGTGATCAACGGCGCTCTGCCGTACATGAAGGACGACCTCGGGCTCACCCCGTTCACCGAGGGACTGGTCACCAGCTCACTGCTGTTCGGGGCGGCGCTCGGCGCGCTCTTCGGGGGCCGGCTCTCCGACCGGCGCGGGCGGCGCGGGAACATCATGCTCCTCGCGCTGGTCTTCTTCTTCGGGGCGCTGGGGTGCACGCTCGCCCCGAACACGGAGTTCATGGTGGTGGCCCGGTTCGTCCTGGGTCTCGCCGTCGGCGGGGCCTCGGTGACCGTGCCCGTCTACCTCGCGGAGATCTCGCCCGCCGAGAAGCGCGGGGGGCTGGTCAGCCGTAACGAGCTGATGATCGTGGTCGGCCAGCTCGCCGCCTTCACGTTCAACGCGGTCATCGCCGGGTTCGGCGGCGAGAGCGCCGGGATCTGGCGCTGGATGCTGGTGATCGCGACCCTGCCGGCCGTGGTGCTGTGGTTCGGCATGCTGGTGATGCCGGAGAGCCCGCGCTGGCTGGCCTCGCAGACCCGGTACTCCGAGGCGCTCGACGTACTGAGGCAGGTCAGGTCGGAGCAGCGGGCGCGGGCCGAGCTGAAGGAGGTCACCGGGCTCGCGGTGGCCGACGAGCGGGCCAAGGCGGGCGGCTGGGCGGATCTGCGGCAGACGCCGTGGATCCGGCGGCTGGTCTGGGTCGGGATCGGCATCGCGATCTGCCAGCAGATCACCGGTGTCAACACGATCATGTACTACGGCACCCAGATCCTCACCGACGCCGGCTTCGCCGCCGACAGCGCGCTCACCGCGAACATCGCCAACGGGGTGATCTCGGTGCTCGCCGTCTTCTTCGGGATCTGGCTGCTGGGCCGGGTGGACCGCCGTCCGATGCTGATGGTCGGCCAGATAGGCACCACCTGCGCCCTGTTGATGATCGGCGTCTTCTCGATCGTGCTGCCGGAGGGCGGCGGGCGCGCGTTCGGTGTCCTCGCCATGACCGTCACCTTCCTCGCGTTCCAGCAGGGCGCGATCTCGCCGGTCACCTGGCTGATGCTCGCGGAGATCTTCCCGATGCGGATGCGCGGTTTCGGCATGGGGGTCTGCGGGGTGGTGCTGTGGATGGTCAACTTCGCGATCGGGCTGACCTTCCCGGTCCTGGTCGACGCCATCGGGATCTCCGCGACGTTCTTCGTCTTCGCGGTGCTCGGCGTCGCCGCGATCGTCTTCGTCGAACGCCATGTCCCCGAGACGCGCGGCCGGTCGCTCGAAACCCTCCAGAGCGAGCTGCGGACCCGCTACAGCAAGCCGGCCGACCACCCGGCGCCCGCGCCGACCTCCTGACCCCTGCCGACCTCCTGAACCTCGCCGACCTCCTCTCCTCCGAAAGGCAACAACCCCCATGACTGTGCGCATCGGTGTGATCGGCACCGGCATGATCGGCCAGGACCACATCCGCCGGCTCACCCAGGTGATCACCGGCACCCGGGTCACGGCGGTGTTCGACATCGACACCGCGCGGGCCGAGGAGGTCGCCGCGTCCGTCGGCGCCCGCGCCCTGGCCACCGGGCGGGAGGTCATCGACGCGCCCGACGTGGACGCCGTCGTCGTCACCTCGTGGGGCCCGACCCACGCCGAGCACGTCCTCGGCGCCATCGCCGCGGGCAAGCCGGTCTTCTGCGAGAAGCCCCTCGCCACGGAGGCCGAGGACTGCCTCAAGATCATCGAGGCGGAGACGGCCCACGGCTCCCGGCTCGTCCAGGTCGGCTTCATGCGCCGTTACGACGCCGGCTACCGCGAGATGAAGAAGGTCATCGAGTCGGGTGCCATCGGCGAGCCGCTGATGGTGCACTGCGCCCACCGCAACGCGAGCGTCCCCGAGTCCTACACCTCCGCGATGGCCGCGCAGGACACCGCCGTCCACGAGATCGACGTCCTGCGCTGGCTGCTGGACGACGAGATCCGCTCCGTACAGGTGCTGACACCGCGCAGGACGAGCAAGCGGCACGCACACCTCCAGGACCCGCAGATCATGCTCTTCGAGACCGCCGAAGGGGTCAGGATCGACCTGGAGGTCTTCGTCAACTGCCAGTACGGATACGACATCCAGTGCGAGACCGTCGGCGAGGAGGGGCTGGTGCGCCTCCCCGACCCGGCGGCGGTCTCCGTACGGCGCGCGGGCCGGCACTCCACCGGGGTCCTCCAGGACTGGAAGGGCCGCTTCGAGAGCGCCTTCGACACCGAGTTCCGCGAGTGGGCCGCGTCCGTCGCGGCCGGCGACGAGCCCACCGGCCCCTCGGCGTGGGACGGCTACGCCGCGACCGTCATCACCGGCGCGCTCGTCGAGGCGCTGGAGTCCGGCGCGATCGTACGGGTCGACGCGCTGGAGAAGCGACCCGCATTCTACGGAGGAGACGCACGATGAAGATCGCACTCGACCCCTACATGCTCCGCGCGCTGCCCATCCGGGAGATGGTGCGCACGGTGGCCGACCTGGGGTACTCGTACATCGAACTGTCGCCGCGCGACGACTTCATGCCCTTCTTCCTCCACCCGCGCGCCGACGACGAGCGGGTGGCCGAGCTGAGGAGCGCGCTGGACGAGACCGGCGTACAGCTCTCCAGCGTGCTGCCGCTCTACAAGTGGTCCAGCCCGGACGAGACCGAGCGGCAGACCGCCGTCCGCTACTGGAAGCGGATGATCGAGATCACCTCCCAGCTCGGCTGCACGCTGATGAACTCCGAGTTCAACGGCCGCCCCGAGGCCGCCGAGCAGAGCGAGGCCGCGTTCTGGCGGTCGATGGAGGAGCTGCTGCCGGTCTTCGAGCGGGAGGGCATCGCGCTCAACCTGGAGGCCCACCCGGACGACTTCTGCGAGGAGAACGACCCGGCCGTCGATCTCGTCCGGGCGATCAACAAGCCGTACGTGAACTACCTGTACTGCGCCCCGCACACCTTCCACCTCTCCGGCGGCGACCCGGGCGCGGACATCGCGAAGATGCTGCGGTACGCGGGCGACAAGCTCCAGCACCTGCACATCGCGGACACCTTCAACCACAAGGGCTCGTCCGGACTGCGCTACATCCTCAACCCGCCGGGCACGGCCGCCCGGATCCACCAGCACCTCGACATCGGACAGGGCGAGGTGGACTGGAACACCTTCTTCTCGACCCTGCGCGAGATGAACTTCGACGGGGTCGCGACGGTCTGCGTCTTCGCGTGGGAGGAGCGGGCGAAGGAGTCGTCCGCGTTCATGCTGGACCGCGTCACGAAGGAACTGGCCCGCTGAGATCGGCGTCCTGAACCCTGGCCGGGGTCCCCTGCCGCTCCGGTGCGTACCGGAGCAGCAGGGTGGCCGCGTCGTCGTGCAGCGGCCCCGCCACATGGCGTACGAGATCCCTGCGCAGCGCCTCCAGCGCGGTGGCCGGGTCGGGGTGGGCGAGGAGCGGGGCGCGCTCGCCGAGCGGGTAGAAGGTCCCGGCCGCGTCGCGCGCCTCCGTCACCCCGTCGGTGTAGAGGAGGAGTTGGTCGCCGGGGGCGAACTCGGCCCGGAAGGGCCGGGGGCCCTCGGTGGCGTGTGCCTCCAGGCCGAGGGGCAGCGCGTACTGGTCGGGTTCGGGGAACTCCACCGCTCCGTCGGCGCGGACCAGCATGGGCGACGGATGCCCGTAGTTGAGGAAGACGGCGCCGCCGTCCCCGCCGATCTCGGCGATCAGCGCGGTGACGAACTTCTCGCCGTCCAGCTCCCTGCTCATGGCGCGCTCCACCCGGGCGCCGACCCGCGTCAGTTCGGGTTCGTCGTGCGCCGCCTCCCGGAAGGCCCCGAGGACGACCGCGACGGTCTCCACCGCTTCGAGCCCCTTGCCCTGGACGTCGCCGACGATCACGCGCACGCGCCCCTCCCCGACGGCCACCTCGTACAGGTCCCCGCCGATCCGGGCCTCCGCCACGGCCGAGGTGTACGAGACGGCGGCGCGCAGCGGCCCCGCCGTGCGCGGTACGGGGCGGAGCAGCGCGCGCTGGGCCACCTCCGCGATGGAGCGCACGCTGGCGAGTTCGGCCTCGCGGCGCCGGCGCATCCCGACGGCGACCAGGCTCGCCGCGGTCGCCCCGGCGACCGAGCCGAACGCCGCGTAACCGCGGCGGCTCTGCACCAGCCCGTCGTACAGCCCGAGGGTGAGACAGCACACCAGGGCGAGGGCGCCGATGAAGGCGGTACGCCGCCAGCCGCCGACGAGCCCGGCGAAGGCCGGGCCGAGCGAGAAGAGCGGCAGCAAACCGATCCTGGGCCCGGCGAGCAGTTCCACCAGGGCGACGACGGCGAGCGCGGCGAACGGCAGAACGCCCAGGACAACGGGGGTGGAGAGGTCGTCACCCGCGGTGGTGCGCCCGATGTCCGTACGCGCGCCGGACGGTGCGCCGGACCGGCCTCCCGATCGGCCCTCCCGCACCATGCCCGCTCCTGCCTCGCCCATGTTTAGACTATGCAAAGGTTCTGTTGTCAAAGCATCGTGAAAGCTCCATGAACGTCTCGTCGTTATCGAATCGACGCCGTCATCCGGCCTCTCCGGTGCCAGGAGGTGCAGGGCTGTGAACCAGCCGTCCCCGCCGCCGCGCGCGAGTCCCCCCACCGGATGGCGAAGAAAGCTGACCCGGCTGCCGATCCTCCTCTACCGCGCGGGCCTCGGACCGCTGTTCGGCCGGCGGACGCTGCTGCTCATCCACACCGGGCGGGTCTCGGGGCTGTCGCGGCAGGACGTGATCGAGGTCGTCGAGCAGGACACGGCGCCCCGGAGCTGGACCGTCGCCGCCGGATCCGCCGCGTCGGCGCAGTGGTACCGGAACCTGCGGCACACCCCCCAGGTCACCATCCAGACCGGCCGCCGCTACCACGCCGTCACGGCCCACTTCGTCCCTCCGGAGGAGTCCGGCCGGATCATGGAGCGGTACGCGCGGGTCCGTCCCCGCGCGGCGAGAACGCTCCGCGCGTCGCTGGACCCGGCCCCGGAGGCCGACGGCGACGAGGGGTACCGGGCGGCCGGCGAACGGATCGCCTTCGTACGGCTGGAGGAGTCCCGGCCGTCGTTCCCGCGCCCCGCGTCCTCCCCCGCGCCGTAACCTCCGGCCGCCCGGGGCGTGTTCGCGAAGGGGCTCCGGCCGCCGCGCGGCGGTGTCTTGAACCGGGGCGGGCTCCACCACGTACTACCTCCTCAAGACAGGTTGTCGCCGGACTCCGTACCAACCCGGGCCCCGTGCGTACACCGTTCGACGCACTTGAGGGACCGGAGGAACGATCCATGCGCTCCAGGCACCGCCCGGCGATGCTCATGGCCTGCCTGCTCGCCTTACTGGCGATCTGCGCCACCGCCTGCTCCGCGCCCGCCGGCAGCACGGGTTCCGGGTCCGCCGGAGGCACCGGGTCCGCGGGGGACACCGGGCCCGCCGGGGCCGTCGGCTCCGACGCGCCGGACGGGTGGCGCGAGGGCGGCTGGCGCGACTGGGACGCCGCGGACTGGGCCCGGGAGGCCGCCGCGTTCTTCAACCCGGTCATCGAGGGGCTGTGGCTTCCGGGCCGGATGCTCCAGGGCACCAGTACGGACCAACCCGTGGACGGGGAGTTCGAGGACGCGGGCGTCTCCGACCCGGAGCCGGAGCCCGTCGCCGCCGAGCCGGCGCCCGTCTCGTACCGCGACAACGCCCCGATGGTCGGCAAGCTCTTCTTCGACACCCCCGAGGGGCCCTCGGTCTGCTCCGCGACGGTGGTGACGGACCCGGCGAACCCCGGCGCCTCGAACCTGGTGTGGACGGCCGGGCACTGTGTGCACGCGGGGGCGGAGGGCGGCTGGTTCCGCAACATCGTCTTCGTCCCGTCCTACAACGACGAGGGGCTGGAGGGCGCGGCCCTGTCGGGGGTGCGCAAGAGTCAGCTCGCGCCGTTCGGGATCTGGTGGGCGGACTGGGCGCAGACCTCGCCGCAGTGGATCTCCGAGGGGACCCCGTCGGGCGGCAAGGGTTCGCCGTTCGACTTCGCCGTGCTCCATGTGAAGAAGCCGGCGGGGAGCGATTTCACGTCGCTGGAGGAGACGGTCGGCGGCGCGTCCCGCGTCATGTTCGACGCGCCGTCGGCGACGAAGATCGCGGGGATGGGCGTCTGGGGGTATCCGGCGTCGCCGCCCTTCGACGGCGAGCGGATGTTCACCTGCCGGGGCCGCCCCGGCAGGCTCTCCGTCAGGGACGACCAGCCCTCGCTGTACCGGATCGGCTGCACCATGACCGGGGGCTCCTCCGGCGGCGGCTGGTTCATCGAGGACGCGAAGGGGCTGCCCGCGCTGGTGAGCAACACGTCGATCGGTCCGAGCGAGCAGACCTGGCTGGCGGGGCCGCACCTCGGCGCCGGGGCGAAGGCGGTCTACGAGTCGGTGAGCGACAAGTTCGCCTGAGCGGCGCGGAATTCCGGTGGCCCGGTTCGCCCCGGCGGTACGCGGGTCCGTACGCGAGGCGTGCAGACTCACGGTATCGCCGGGGCGCCGGCGTCTCCCGTACGGATACGAAAGCGAGATCCGAAGGTGCCGCACATCATCGTCGAGTACACCCCGAACCTGGCCGAGGAGCTGGACGTCGACACCCTCCTCGACGTCCTGCACGAGACCGCCCTCGGCCTGGGCGTCTTCCCCCGCCGGGGCACCCGTACCCTCGCCATGCCGGCGACCGCCGCCCGGGTCGGCGACCGTCCGGACGCCGGGCCGGACAACGGCCATGTGCAGATCAGACTGACGATCGCACCCGGCCGCCCCGAGGAGGTCAGGGGCCGGATAGCGGACGAGCTGTTCGCGGCGGCGGAGAAGCATCTGGAGCCGCTCGCCGCCCGCCGTCCGGTCGGATTCCAGCTCACCATCACCGAGTTCGACCCCACGGTCACCAGGACCGGCGGCAGCATCGCCGACTCCCCGGGCCACCGGCCGCCGCTCGACGCGTAGGACTCACCGGCCCGGCCGCTCCGCCTGACGGCCGATGGCTGACGGCTGATGCCAGATGCCTGATCGGGGGGGGCGGCCGGGGCGGGTGAGCGGCGGACCCTCAGACCGGGGCGGCCGGGGCTGGCGACCGGCGGACCGTCAGAACAGCACGAACAGACAGACCGCCAGCGCCACCAGATGACCGGCGACCAGCCGCCGCCGCAGACGGGTGTAGCGCCGCTCGTACTCCGCGCGCAGTTCGGCGGAGCGGTGGGTGACGCGGCACAGCGACTCCTGGGTGATCTCCATGTGGTCCTGGAGATAGAGCTGTTCGAAGATCCGGCGCTGATCCGCCGTCATCCACTCCAGCCGGTCGGCGATCCTGCGGGCCCGCTCCTCGCCCTTGGTGTGCGCGGCGGTCAGCAGGAGGTACCCCTCGATCTGCCGGAGGCCCGTCGCGGTCTCCTCGGGCGGCGAGGGTTCGGCCGCGTCCTTCGCCGTCACCCTGCCACCGCGTTCGGACCTGTCGTGCCGCTCGTCCCGCGACCCGTGGTGGTTAACCACCGCATGACCGCATTGCCCGGCTGTTGGCGTCCTACGGAGCTGTTCATGTCCTGGTCATGTCCGGTGCCCGGCCGCCCCTCACCGGAACGGGCGAGATGAGACCTGGGTCACACCCATGAGGGGTCGGTGAGGACGTGGGGCCGCCCGGACACAGGACGGACATGAGCGACGAAGAGCCTTTCGCCGCTGCCTATCGCGCGCACTACTGGGCGGTCAGCCGCTTCGTTGCCCGGCGACTGGGCGGCCAGAGAGCCGACGTGGAGGAGATCGTCGCCGACGCCTTCGTGGTGGCCTGGCGACGCCGCCACGAACTGCCGGCCGAACCACTGCCCTGGCTGTACGGAGTGGCCCGGTACTGCCTGGCCAACGCCGTGCGCGGCGCGGGCCGTCACCGGCGGCTCCTCCAGCGGATCGGCCACCACACGGTGGCGCACCGCGCGCACGTCGTGGACAGCCCGGCCGCCGGAACACCGGGCGACTGGGTGCACGAGGCGCTGGCCCAGCTTCCGGAGGCGGACCAGGAGGTTCTGCGGCTCACCGCCTGGGAGGGGCTGGAGGCGCGCGACATCGCGATAGTCGTCGGCTGCAGCACCCACGCGGCGACGATGCGCGTCCACCGGGCGCGCCGGCGGCTGCGCGAGCGCATCGACGCGCTGCCCGTGCACCGGGCCGTTCCCGCCGCGACCACCACCGTTCCCGACGCCGCGGAGAGGCAGCGCCCATGACCGACGAGATCGACCTGCTGCGGGCCGCCGACCCGGCGCCCGCCGACGAGGGGCCCTGGCGGGACCGCCCGCTGTCCGCCGAGGCGGAGCGGCGGCTGAACCGGCTGCTGCGCGAGGGCCGGGCGCGGTGCCGGCGGCGTACCGCGTGGGGTCTCGCGACGGCGGCGACCGCGACGATCGTGGTGCTGGCCGTGCTGGCCGTGCTGTTCGGCGGGGCGGCCACGAAGGGCGCGGTGGCCGGGCCCTCCCCGCTGACGGTGGACACCGGCGCGCCCGCCGTCCCGCTGGCCGAGCTGGCCGAGCGGGCCCGCCGGGCGGCGGCGGACCGTACGGCCGCGCCCCTCCCGGGAACGGACGTCCGGACCTGGAGCATGGGGCCGCGGGACGACGGCCGCGCCGCCCCGGTCACCGTGGCCGAGGAGCGGACCACGCGGCTCGCGGGGAACGCGCCGGACACGTCGTACCCCGGGAGCCCGCCGCACACCGTGACCGGGCTGCGCGCCTATCTGCTGCGCGGCGCGGGCCTGCCGGACCCTCCGGGCCTTCCGGCGCTGCTGGGCGCCGTCTCCGCCTACCTCAAGGCGTGGACCCCCGGCCCCCGGGAGACCGCCGCGCTCGTCGGCGTCCTGGCCGCCGAGCCCGGCCTGCGCCCCGCGGGAACGGTCACCGACCGGCTGGGCAGAACGGGCCTGGCGTATGTGTACGACTCCCCCGCGGACCGGGGGGAGCCCCTGCGGCGCATGGTGATCCTGGAACCGCGCGACGGCCGGGTGCTCGGCATCGAGATCACGTACACCCGGGACCTCGCCCGCCACCGGGTCCCGGCGGGCTCCGTGATGTCGTACGAGGCGTGGCTGGACTGAGCGGGACCTCCGCGGGTACGAGGCGGTCGCCAGGCGGCAGGCGTCCGGCCTCCGGAGTCCGGCCTCCGGAATCGTTTTGCCTGGACGGGGGCCGTCCGGAGAGACTGCCAGGGCCGCACCGTCTCCGTCCCCACCAGCCCGGAAAGCAGTCTGAACCCACCCCATGCACGACCGACTCCCCCCTCCTCCCCCGGCCACGCGGGCCGCGTCCCCGTCCGGCGAACCACTGGCCGGCGGGCTCAAGCAGCGCCACCTCACCATGCTCGGGCTCGGCGGTGTCATCGGCGCCGGGCTCTTCGTCGGCTCCGGCGCCGGGATCGCGCTGGCCGGTCCCGGGATCGTCGTCTCGTATCTGATCGCGGGCGTGCTCGCGATGTGCGTGATGCGGATGCTGGGCGAGATGTCGACCGCGATGCCCGCGTCGGGCTCGTTCTCCGTGCACGCCGAGCGCGCGCTCGGCCGGTGGGCGGGGTTCAGCGTCGGCTGGCTGTACTGGTTCCTGCTGGTCGTCGTGCTCGCCGTGGAGGCGACGGGCGCGGCGCAGATCGCGAACGGCTGGCTGCCCTCCGTACCGCAGTGGGCCTGGGTCCTGGTCTTCATGGTGGTCTTCACCGGCGCGAACCTCGCGGCCGTGAAGAACTTCGGCGAGTTCGAGTTCTACTTCGCGGCCCTGAAGGTCTTCGCGATCGTCGCGTTCCTGGTTCTGGGGCTGCTCGCGATCTTCGGCGTCCTGCCCGACACCGGCCCGGCCGGTCTCGCCAACCTCACCGGACAGGGCGGCTTCCTCCCGAACGGATGGCAGGGCGTCACCTCCGGGGTGCTCGCCGTGATCTTCGCCTTCGGCGGTCTGGAGGTCGTCACGATCGCGGCGGCCGAGTCCGACGACCCGGTGCGCTCGGTGGCCCGCGCGGTGCGCAGCGCGGTCTTCCGGATCCTGTTCTTCTACGTCGGCTCGATGGCGGTCATCGTGACCGTGCTGCCCTGGACGGCGCAGAAGGCGGGGCTCAGCCCGTACGTCACCGTCCTCGACGCGATCGGTATCCCGTCGGCCGGACAGATCATGAACATCGTGGTCTTCGTGGCACTGCTCTCGGCGCTCAACGCCAACCTCTACGGCTCGTCCCGGATGGTCTTCTCGCTGGCCGAACGGGGCGAGGCGCCGAAGGCCCTGCTGAAGGTGGGCGGCGCGGGTGTGCCGCGGCGGGCGGTGCTGGCGTCGGTGGCGTTCGGGTTCGTCTCCGTACTGCTCAATCTGAAGTGGCCCGACACGGTCTTCCTGTACATGCTCAACGCGGTCGGCGCGGTGCTGCTCTTCGTCTGGGCGATGATCGCCGTGTCGCAGCTCCTGCTGCGCCCGCGCATCGAGCGGGAGGCACCGGAGCGCCTGGTCCTGAGGATGTGGCTCTTCCCTGGCCTGACCTGGGCGACGCTCGCCGCGATCGCGACGGTGTTCGTCCTGATGCTCACCGATGACGCGGCCCGCCCGCAGCTCCTGTGGTCCCTGGGCGCGACGGCGCTCGTGCTCGCGGTGGCGGGGGTACGGGAGCTGCGCGCGCGACGCGTGTGACACGGGTGCCGCGTGGGGTACGGGAACCGGCCCCGGCCCCGCCGTCGTAGGACGGCGGGGCCGGGGCCGGTGTGCGGGGCGCGCGAGGGCGACGCCGGTCCGGTCTAGTAGGGACCGTTCACGTTGTCGATCGAGCCGTACCGGTCGGCGGCGTAGTTGCACGCGGCCGTGATGTTGGCGACCGGGTCGTAGCTGTCCGTCGACGTACCGGGCACGTGGTACGCCTGGAACGTCGGGGCGATGACCTGGAGCAGGCCCTTGGACGGAACGCCGTTCTGGGCGTTGATGTCCCAGTTGTTGATGGCGTTCGGGTCGCCCCCGGACTCACGGATGATGTTGCGGTGGATGCCCTCGTACGTGCCGGGGATCCCGTGCTGGGCCATGACGTCGAGCGACTCGCGGATCCAGCCGTCCAGGTTGTCGCTGTACGTCTTCGCGGCGGCCTGGGTGACGGAGCCGTTCGTACCGGACTTCGTGCTCGCCTTGGTGGCCGTCTTCTCGGCGGTGGCCGGGGCCGTCCCCTTGAGGGTCAGCTTCAGGCCGGGGCGTACGTGCGACGGGTCGGCGCCGACGGCGCTCCGGTTGTCCTCGTACAGCTTCTTCCAGCCGCCGCTGACCGAGTGCGCGTGCGCGATCTTGGACAGGGAGTCGCCGGAGACCACGACGTAGGTGGTGGCCTTCGCCGGGGCGGCGGGGGCCTCCGCCGCCTGGGCGGTGGCCGCGGACACCAGCGGGATCGCGAGGGCGGCGCCCCCGGTGCCCACCGCGACGAGGCGACGGGCGATGGAGCCAGCTCTGGAACGGCGGTGCTTGGCGTTTCTGGGCACGACGAATTCCTCTCCGTCGCCTGCGAGGTGAGCTGTCGGGTTCGGGCTGGAGATGCCCGGCCGTACGACGGTGCGTACGGCTTCACCCCGAGCCGGTCCGGAATTCCGGACCGGCGACTTACCTGGGTCCCCCGCTCCTGCCTTCTGACGGATAGGTGTGTGGGATTCCGGACGGCGGCAGGATTTGGCGGTCCATCCGGATGGACGTGAACGTAAGCGAGAAATCAGGGCCGCACAAGTTCCGCAAAGGCGGCGCAATCGCCTTTCCGGAGAGGTTCCGGGAACTCAACTTTCCTCCCCTGTGAGAGAAAGCGCCCACCTCGCCCCGCCCGCCCGTCGCCGGGGGTATGACGCAGGTCACGAACGTAACGGAATTATCGGACAGGCAAAAGGCGTTAGAGGTGTCAAGGCACATTAATCATGCCTATATCCGCCTAACGGTCAATTCCGACAAAGACCCATCATTGGGTCGCGCCGAGTTGCCGTCGGGCTGCCGTCGGGTTGCGGGATCCGGCACGCCTCCACCCGACGCCCCGACAACTGCGGACAGTCCGCGGGAATTGACCGGGGGCGCCACCGAATTCTCCGTGCCGTTCATTCTTCTGACGGCATGTCGATTCACGCGTCCCTTCCGGCGGGCCGGGTCACCGCACCAGGCAGGGGCGCTTGCCGTCGAACTCCCAGTCCTTCACCAGAAAGCGCATCGCTGCGGCGTCGTCCCGCCCGGAGAGTTTCTTCTCCCGATACAGCTCATGGGCCGCGAGCAGCCGGTCCATGTCGACCTCGACGCCGAGACCCGGGGTGTCGTCGACGGCGATCTCGCCGGCGGTGATCCGCGGGGGCTCCACGGTCAGCCGCTCCATGCCCTCCTGCCAGATCCAGTGGGTGTCCAGGGCGTTGTACTCCCCCGGGGCGGCGGCCCCGCACTGGGCCATCATCGCCAGCGAGATGTCGAAGTGGTTGTTGGAGTGGCAGCCCCATGTCAGGCCCGCCGCACGGCAGAGCTCGGCCACCCGCACCGACCCCCGCATGGTCCAGAAGTGCGGGTCCGCGAGCGGGATGGAGACCGACTGCAACGCCATCGCGTGGATGAGCTGACGCCAGTCCGTCGCGACCATGTTGGTCGCGGTGGGCAGACCGGTGGCCCGGCGGAACTCCGCCAGGATCTCCCGGCCGGAGAAGCCGTCCTCGGCCCCGCACGGATCCTCGGCGTACGCGAGCGTGCCGACCAGGGGCCGGCAGAGTTCGACGGCTTCCCGCAGCGACCAGGCCCCGTTGGGGTCGAGGGTGATCCGCGCCTCGGGGAAGCGTTCCTTCAGCGCCCGTACGGCCTTGACCTCCTCCGCGCCGGGCAGGACACCGCCCTTGAGCTTGAAGTCCCGGAAGCCGTACCGTGCGTAGGTCGCCTCGGCCTGCCGGACGATCGACTCCGGGGTCAGCGCCTCCTCACGGCGCAGGCGGTACCACTCCACGTCCGCGCCGGGTTCCCTGACGTACTCCAGATCCGTCCTGCCGGGGTCGCCGACGTAGAAGAGGTACCCGAGGAAACGTACCGAGTCACGCTGCTTGCCGTCCCCGAGCAGGGCCGCCACCGGCACCTCCAGATGCTGCCCCAGCAGGTCGAGCAGCGCCGACTCCACCGCCGTCACGGCGTGCACCGTGGTGCGCAGGTCGAAGGTCTGCTCGCCGCGCCCCGCCTCGTCCCGGCCGCCGAACCGCTCCCCGAGGGCGCGCAGCACCCGCTTGTGGTCGCCCACCCGCGCGCCGACGACCAGGGGCTCCGCCTCGCGCAGCGTCCGGGTGATGCGCTCACCGCCCGGCACTTCACCCACGCCGGTCCGGCCCTGCGAGTCCTGGACGACCAGGACGTTGCGGGTGAAGTACGGGGCGTGCGCGCCGGAGAGGTTGAGCGCCATGGAGTCACGGCCTGCCACCGGATACACGGAGAAGCCGGTGACGACGGGCTGGCTCATGGGAGGAGTCCTTCCAGGATCGGTGACCGGGAGGTGACCGAGGAGGGTGACCGGGGGTGTGCCGGTGGGGTGACCGGGGGTGCCGGTGGGGCCGTACGCCCGGAGAAGGCCGTACGCCCCGGAGAAGGCCGTACGGCCCGGGGACGGTGGGGAGTTCACAGATTGAGGACGTCCAGGGCGCGTTCCATGAGGAGTACACCGCCCAGGCCGAGGACGGAGAGCACGGTCGTATAGGTGGTACGTGTCTTGATCGCCTCGACGACCGACAGGTTGAAGTACTCCTTGAACATCCAGAAGCCCGGGTCGTTGACGTGCGAGAAGGCGACCGAGCCGCAGGAGACGGCCAGCACCATGATCTCGGGCGGGACCCCGCTGTCCGCGAGCAGCGGCAGCACCACGCCGGACGCCGTGACGACGGCGACCGTCGCCGACCCCAGGGCCACCCGGAGGATCACGGCGACGAGCCAGGCGAGGACGACCGGTGAGACGGACCAGCCGTCGGTGACGTCCTTGATGTAGTCCGAGATCCCGCCGTCGACGAGGACCTGCTTGAAGGCACCGCCGGCCCCGATCACCAGCAGGATCATCGCCATCGCCTGCGCCGCTCCCCGGCACGAGGCGCTGACCTCCGCGAGGTCCCGGCCGATCCGCGGCCCGAACGCCCAGATCGCGACAACCAGCGTCAGCAGCAGGGCGATCGGCGCGGATCCGATGAAGGCGACGAAGTGGGTGACCGGGGTGTCCGCCGAGGTGGCCATGTCGGTGACGGCGGCGCCCGCGATGAGCACGACGGGCAGCAGGGCGACCGCCAGCGACCAGGCCGTGCCCGGCATCTCCTCGTCCTCGAAGACCCGTTCGCTCACCAGGCCCTTGGGTACGGAGGGGTTCATGGCCCGGATGAACGCGAGCCGCGGCCACACCAGAGCGATGAGGGCGCCGATGGGGACGGCGATGAACAGGCCGTAGAACAGGGTCAGTCCGACGGAGGCGTGGAAGGCCGAGGCCACCGCGGTCGGTCCCGGGTGCGGCGGCAGGAAGCTGTGCATGGTGGACAGGGCGATGGACATCGGCAGCCCGACCCACAGCAGGTTCGACCGGGTGACCCGTACGAGGGTGAAGACGACGGGCACGATGATGACGAAGGCGACCTCGTAGAACATCGTGACGCCGATGAGCATGGCCGTCGCCACCATGGCCACCTGCACCCCGCGCGTGCCGCAGACGGCGAGGAGCCGGGTGGCGATGCGCTGGGCGGCGCCGGAGTCCCCCATCACCCGGCCGACCATGGCGCCGAGCCCGATGGTGAGCATCGTGTCGCCGATCTGCCCGCCGATGCCCTCGGAGAGGATGTCCGGGATCTTCGTCAGGGGAATGCCCTGGACGAGGGCGACACCGACGGCGACGAGCAGGAGTGCGGCGAAACCGTTCAGCTTGAGCCGTGTCATGAGGAAGAGCAGGACCAGCACGCTGATCCCGACGACGACGAGTGGCATGGGTCGGTTCCCCTTTGAACTGTGCACCGGACAAGCGGATGAACCGTGCGGTGGAGCAAAGGGCGTGTACGCGGGCGAGGCGCGTCCCGCGGCGGAGCGTGATCAGCGCTCGTCTCCATACAGAGACATCGTCCACGTACAAGAACGGAGGCTAGATAGGTGAGCCCCACGGGGTCAATGGGTCTGCGGTGATGGATCCGGCGGCGGGATCCCCCGGGGCGCTCGCGCCGCCGGACTCCGCTCTCGGTTGCCGGTGACCCGGCCACGGCCCATGGTGGAAAGACCGAGGTGAGGGCGGGCTGGGCACGATGACGCGATCGGGAACCACCGGCGACGACCGGCCCCCGCGGCCGGAGGATCCCGCCGCGGGGGCCGCCACGGCCAGGGCCACGGTGGATCCGCGCGGCATCGTCACGGGGTGGAGCGAGGGGGCGCGCCGGCTCCTCGGGTACCGGTCCTCCGAGGTCGTCGGCCGGCCCGCCGCCGCACTGCTCGCCGGGGAACCGCACGCCCCGACGGTGCGTGCCCTGGAGACGCTGCCGCGGTGGCACGGGAGGGTGACGCTGCTCCACCGGGACGGCCGCAGCCTCCCGGTGAACCTGCTGGCCCACCGGCGCCCACCGGACGGCGGGGGCGGCGGGAACGGGAGCGGGGACGGCGGATGGCTCCTGGTCTCCGCCCTGCCCGGCCCGCCGTCGTCACCCCGGGACGACGAGGCACTGGTGATGTGGGCGTTCGCCCAGTCCCCGGCCACGATGGCGCTCTACGACACCAGCCTGCGGCTGCGGCTGGCGAACAAGGACATGGAACGCGTGCTCGGACTGCCCGAGGAGGCGATGCGGGGCCTGCGCGTCTCGGAGATCGTGGCGGACCCGCAGGGCGACCGTACGGAACAGCTCATGCGCCGGGTGCTGGAGACGGGCGCGCGGCAGCAGGGGCAGGCGGCCCTGCGGCTGGCGGGCCACGAGCGGGAGAGCGTCTGGGCGCTCTCCCTCGTCCCGGTGCGGGACGCCGGAGGAACGGTGCGGGGCGTGCTCCTCTCCGCGCGCGACACGACCGAGGAACACCTGGCCAGGGAGCGGCTGGTGCTGCTCAACGACGCCAGCGTCCGGATCGGCTCCACCCTGGACCTCGTGCGTACCGCGGAGGAGCTGGCCGAGGTGGCCGTCCCGCAGCTCGCCGACTTCGTCACCGTCGACCTGCTCCCCTCCATCGAGGGCGGCGAGGACCCGCGCGCAGGGGTGCCGAGCAGCCCCGTCAAGCTGCGCCGGGTCGCCGCCCGGTCCGTACTGGAGGGGTGCCCCGAGGCGGTGGTCCCGCGCGGAGTGGTGGCCGTCTACCCGGACGCCTCGCCGGCGGCCGAGTGCCTGGCCACGGGCCGGCCGCTGATCCGGAAGGTGACCGCCCGGGGGATGACCGTATGGGAGCACGAGGCCCCCGAGAGGGCGGAGCGGGTGCGGCGGTACGGCATCCACTCGGTCCTGGCCGTGCCGATGCGCGCCCGCGGCATCACCCTCGGCGTGGCCATCTTCTCCCGCCACCGGCGCCCTGAGCCCTTCGCGCGGGACGATCTGCTCCTGGGCGAGGAGATCACCGCCAGGGCCGCGGTGTGCATCGACAACGCCCGCCGCTACAGCCGCGAGCGCCGTACCTCCCTCACCCTGCAGAGCAGCCTCCTGCCGGAACGGCCGCCCCGGCAGGCCGCCGTCGAGGTCGCGTCCCGCTACCTGCCCGCCAGCACCCAGGTCGGCGTCGGCGGCGACTGGTTCGACGTGATCCCCCTCTCCGGCGCCCGGGTCGCCCTCGTCGTCGGCGACGTGGTCGGCCACGGCGTCCAGGCGTCGGCCGCCATGGGACGGCTGCGCACCGCCGTGCGCACCCTGGCCGACGTCGACCTCCCGCCCGACGAACTGCTCACCCATCTGGACGACCTCGTCATCCACCTGTCCGCCGAGGCCGACGACGAGGACAGCGTCTCCGGCGACACCGGCGCCACCTGCCTGTACGCCGTCTACGACCCGGTCTCCCGGCGCTGCTCCCTGGCCCGCGCCGGCCATCCGGAACCCGCGCTGGTGACCCCGGAGGGCGCCGTGGAGTTCCTCGACATCCCCGCGGGTCCGCCGCTGGGCCTCGGCGGCCTGCCCTTCGAGGCCGCCGAGCTGGAACTGCCCGAGGGCAGCGTCCTCGTGCTGTACACCGACGGTCTCGTCGAAGCGCGTGACCGCGACGTCGACGAGAGCCTCGGCACGCTGCGCGAGGTGCTGGCCCGTCCCGCCGCTTCCCTGGAGGACACGTGCGACGCGGTGCTCGGCGCGCTCCTCCCGGACCGCCCGGCCGACGACGTGGCCCTGCTGATGGCCCGTACCCGCGCCCTGGACGCGGCCCATGTCGCCACCTGGGAGGTGCCGTGCGACGCCGCCGCCGTCGCGGAGACCCGTAAGAACGCCTGCCTGCAACTGACCGCCTGGGGGTTGGACGAGGCGGCGTTCGTGACCGAACTGGTGGTCAGCGAACTGGTCACCAACGCGATCCGGTACGGCGCCGCCCCCATCGAGCTCCGGCTGATCCGCGACAGCAACCTCGTCATCGAGGTGTCCGACGGCAGCAGCACCACGCCCCACCTGCGCCGGGCCCGCACCTTCGACGAGGGTGGCCGCGGTCTGCTCCTGGTCGCCCAGCTCACCCAGGGCTGGGGCACCCGCCAGACGTACACGGGCAAGACGATCTGGGCCGAGCAGAGCCTGTCCGGTGACTGACCGCCGGTCACACCGCGCCGTCGGCGGGATCCGCGGCCCCGGCGACGTCTGCGGCTCCGGCGGCCTCCGCGGCCCCGGCGACCCGTGCCGTGGAGGCGCCGACGATCAGTGCGGTGGCGACGCGCACCCGCCGGGCGCGCTTGGGCGGGTGCGGCTCCTGGAGCAGCCGGACCGCCGCGGCGCCCGCCTCTTCGAGCGGGACCCGCAGCGCCGTGGTGTCGGGGCGGTCCGTGCTGATCGCGGTCAGGTCGTCCGAGGCGGCCAGACTGATGTCGGCGGGGACCCGTACGCCGGCGTCGCGCAGCCCCAGGCGCAGGCCGATCAGCAGGTAACTGCTGTACGCGACCACGGCGGTGACGGTCCGTTCGGCGGCGATCCGTTCGGCGACGGCCAGTCCCGCGTCGATGCGGGGGGCGACGGGGCCGAGGACCGTGAGGTCGACGCCGCCCCTGCGGGCCGCCTCCTGGACCGCGGTGGTGCGCCGTTCGGCCATCCAGGAGCCGTCCGGGCCGCCCACGTAGGCGATGGCCCGGTGGCCGAGGCCCGCCAGATGGGTCACGATGTCGGCGACGCCGCCGGGGGTGTCGAT
Source organism: Streptomyces sp. NPDC087310 (assembly GCF_044744405.1). Lineage (NCBI taxonomy): Bacteria > Bacillati > Actinomycetota > Actinomycetes > Kitasatosporales > Streptomycetaceae > Streptomyces > Streptomyces sp. NPDC087310. The sequence continues at coordinate 854,794 of NZ_JBIUYF010000002.1, forward strand.
CAGGACGCCGGGCACCGAGGGCACCGTACGGTCCACGGTGACGACCGGCAGTCTCGCGGTGAACCCCTTGATCACCGGGTCCGGGCTCACCGGCGCTATGAAGACGAGCCCGTCGACGCGGGAGGCGAGTTTCCCCGCCAGTTCGAGCTCGCTGCCCCGTGACCCCTCCGAGACGGCGAGCAGGATGTTGTCACCGTCCTGCGACAGCGCCCGCTGCACACCGGTCACGATGGGGGCGAAGTACGGGTTGGCGAGGCTCGGGACGAGGACGCCGGTCAGGCCGGTCCTGCCGGTGGTGAGCGCGCGGGCGCTGGCGTTGAACTCGAACCCCATGGTCTCGGCCGCCGCCCGCACCCGCTCGCGCGTGCCGGCCGCGACCATGCCGGGTCTGCTCAGCGCGCGGGACGCGGTCGCCGTGGACACCCCCGCCGCGCGTGCGACGTCCGACAGCCTCACCATCTCGCCCCCAGGGTGTGCGTAACGGGATCTTTACACGAGCGCGTTGACGCTTCGATTCCAGCGTGAGTATCGTCCCCCACTGCCGGTTGCTGCAACCGGTTGCAGCAACCGGTTGTAGGAAACTCCGACAGAAGACTCACGAGAGGAGGCGTGGCCGTGTCCCGGAAGGCCACCCTGGGGCTGTTGCTCGCGCCCGGACTGGCCCTGCTGGCCTTCGGCTTCGCGTTCCCCTTCGTCACGACGCTCTTCGCGCCGCCCGCGGCCGAGGACCCCGACGTCGTCGGCACCCTGGGCTCCCTGCTCACCGACGGCTACGTACTGGGCGTCCTCGCCCGGACCGTACGCGTGGCCGTCACCGTCACCCTCGTCTGTCTGCTCTTCGGCTTCCCGACGGCCTATCTCATCTCCCGGGCCCCGAAGAGCCGTCAGGGCCTGCTGCTCGCGCTCGCGGTCTTCCCGCTGCTGCTCAGCACGGTGGTACGGACCTTCTCCTGGCTGGTCATCCTCGGCCGCAACGGCATCATCAGCGACGTCGTCCTGGCGACCGGGCTCACCGACAGCCCGCCGGAGCTGCTCTACACGGAGTTCGCCCTGGTCGCCGGTCTCACCCAGCTCTTCATGCCGCTGATGATCCTTACCTCGTACAGCTCGCTGTCGCACATCGATCCCGGTCTGGAGGACGCCGCCCGCGGCCTCGGAGCGAGCCCCGGCCGGGCCTTCCGGCAGATCGTGCTGCCGCTCGCGGTGCCCGGTGTCCTGGTCGGGGCGACCCTGGTGTTCGCCGGGGCCGTCACCGCCTTCACCACACCGCTGCTGCTCGGCGGCTCCCGTAACCGGACCCTGGCGACCCTGCTCTACGACTACGCGAACGTGAAGCTCGACTGGAACGGGGCAGGCGCCGTCGCCCTGCTCATGACCGTACTGGTGCTCGTGGTCGGCTGGGCCTCGGGCAGGATATCGGCGAAGGTGGCCACGTCGTGAAACGCCGACGCCCCGTACTCACCCTCCTGTCGACCCTGGCGATGGCCTTCCTCCTCGGGCCGATCCTGCTGGTCGTCGCCATCGGCTTCTCCGCCGGGGACACCGTCGAGTTCCCGCCGTCCGGCCTCTCCACACGCTGGTTCGAGCTGGCGCTCTCCAACACCGCCTTCCAGCAGGGCCTGCTGACCAGTCTGCTGGTGGCGGCCGTGTCGACGCTGCTCGCGCTGGTGCTGGGCATCCCGGTGGCCCTCGCCGTGCAGCGCCACAAATTCCGTGGCCGCAAGGCGGTGGAGAACCTCTTCCTCTCCCCCGCGATCGTCCCCGAACTCGTCCTGGGCTTCGCGCTCTTCCAGCAGCTCATGGTGACCCTGCGGATCACCGCCCTCGGCGCGCTGCTGATCGGCCACACCGTCCTGCTGCTGCCGTACGCGGTCCGCGTCACCGGCGCCTCGCTCGCCCTCTCGGACCCGGCCCTGGAGGAGGCCGCCCGCGGCCTCGGCGCCGGACCGCTGCGGACGTTCTTCGCGATCACCCTGCCGGTGATGGCGCCGGGCATCGTCTCGGCGTCCGTGCTGTCCTTCCTGACCTCGTTCAACAACGTCCCGCTCTCGCTGCTGCTCAAGGGACCGGGAATCTCCACACTGCCCGTCGAGATGCTCAACTACGTCGAGTTCTCCTACGACCCGGTGGTGGCCGCGGTGAGCACCCTGCTGCTCGCCGCCACGGTCGGCGCGGCCCTGCTGACGGAACGCCTCGTCGGATTCAACAAGGTCTTCGGCCGATGAGCGCGGCGGGCCACTACAGGAGCAAGAGGGGTACGACGATGAAGCCAGTGGTTCAACTCGAATCGGTCCACCGGGAGTTCGGCGGAACCGTGGCGGTCGAGAACCTCGATCTGACCGTGGAGCGTGGGGAGTTCACCGCGCTCATCGGCCCCAGCGGCTGCGGCAAGACCACGACCCTGCGCATGATCGCCGGGTTTTTGGAGCCCACCGCGGGACGCATCCTGCTGGAGGGCGAGGACGCCACCAGGCTGCCGGCGGAACGCCGCAACATCGGCATGGTCTTCCAGTCGTACGCGCTCTTCCCGCACATGACCGTGGAGAAGAACGTCGCCTTCGGCCTCAGGATGCGGGGCGTCCCCGACGCCGAGCAGCGCACCCGCACCGGCGAGGCGCTGGAGATGGTCGGCCTGTCCCACCTCGCCGGGCGCAAGCCGAAGCAACTGTCCGGCGGTCAGCAGCAGCGCATCGCGCTCGCCCGCGCCATCGCCGTACGCCCCTCCGTCCTGCTGCTCGACGAGCCGCTGTCCAACCTCGACGCGCGGCTGCGCATCCAGATGCGCCAGGAACTCGCCCGTATCCAGAAGGAGACCGGGCTCACCGCGATCCTCGTCACCCATGACCAGGAGGAGGCGCTGGAGCTCGCCGACAGCATGGTCATACTCAACCGGGGCACCGTCGCCCAGCAGGGCGCCCCGCGCGAGGTGTTCCGCGCGCCCGCCAGCCGCTTCGTCGCCGAGTTCCTCGGCTACGACAACTTCGTCGAGCTGCCGGACGGCCGTACGGTCACCATCCGGCCGGAGCACGTCGAGGTGCTCGCCCCCGAATCCCCCGTACCCGCCGGCGGCACCACGGTCGACGCCGACCTCACCGCCGTACGGTTCCGCGGCACCGACTGCGTGGTCACCGCCGAATCCCAGGGCCGCACCGTCCTGGCCACCAGCACCGACTTCGCCCTGTCCGCCGGACAGCGGGTGCGCCTCCATCTCCCCGCGGCCCACGCCGTGGACCTCCCCGCGGAGCGGGCCGTAGACCTCCCTCAGAGCCAGGAGACTCCCACGTCATGAGACGACTCGCCGTCACCACCGCCGCCACCCTGCTGATCCTGCCGCTCGCCGGCTGCGCCGGATCCGTCGCCGGGGAGCAGAACCCCAAGAAGCTGACCGTCTCCACCTTCGGCTTCGGCGCCGACCTGTTCGAGAAGAACATCGTCAAGCCGTTCGAGGAGAAGACCGGCATCGAGGTCGAGATCGAGAGCGGGGCCAACGCCGAGCGGCTCACCAAGCTCAGGATCAACCGCTCCAACCCGACGGTCGACGTCGTCATGATCTCCGACCTGTTCGCCCGGATGGGCCGCGAGCAGGGGCTGTTCGACAAGGTCGACGCGTCGGCCCTGCCCAACCTGGCGAAGATCCACGACTTCGCCAAGGACAAGGACGGCTACGCCCCCGCGTACACCTACCAGTTGCTCGGCATGCTCTACCGCACCGACAAGGTCGACAAGGCGCCCGGCATCAAGGACCTGTGGCAGGCCGGGAACAAGGGACGGATCGCCGTCCCCGACATCTCGACCAGCGCCGGAGTGCCCTTCCTCTACGGCACCGCGGCGACCTACGGCTCGGGCCCCGGGGACACCGACACGGCGTTCAAGAAGCTCGCCGCCAACTCCCCCAACGTACTGAAGTACTTCAGCCGCAGCACCGAACTCGTCAGCCTGCTCGACCGCGGCGAGGTGGAGATGGCCCCGGCGCTCGACCTCTTCGCCATCGACTCCGTCACCGCGGGCAAGCCGATCGCCTGGGCGCCCCTCGACAAGGGCCGCTACGTGGTCTCCAACACCGCGCAACTGGTGAAGGGCGCCCACAACAAGGCGGGCGCGGAGAAGTTCATCGACTACCTGCTGTCGACGGAGGTCCAGGAGAAGGCCGCGGCGACCTTCCACGACAAGCCGGTCAACAAGGACGCCGCGATCCCGGAGGAGATCAGCAAGGTGGTGGGCGAGGCCGCAGCCGACCCCGCCGCGAACGGCTTCACCACCCCCGATCTGGAGCTGGCCGCGAAGAACAACGCCGAGTGGGTCGACCGCTTCCAGCGCGAGGTGTCCGGGTGAACCGTCCGGAGACGCCCTACTCGGAGACGCCCTCCCCGGAGACGGCTTCCCCGGAGCCCGTCGTCATCGACTGCGACCCCGGTATCGACGACGCCGTCGCCCTGCTGCTGGCCTTCGCGTCGCCCGAACTCGACGTCACCGGCATCACCACCGTCGCCGGGAACGTGGGCATCGGACAGGTCGTCGACAACGCGCTGCGCCTGTGCGACCTGATCGGTACGGACCCGCGCCTGCCGGTGGCGCGCGGCCACGCCGGACCGCTCGCCCGCGCCGTCCGCATCCCGGACGAACCCGTGCACGGCGAGGGCGGACTCGGCGGCGTCACCCTCCCCCCGTCGGCGCGGACGCCGCACCCCGAACACGCCGTCGCCTGGCTCGCGGAGCGGTTGCGCGCCCGCCCGGCCGGCGGCCTCACCCTGATCGCCACCGCACCGCTCACCAACATCGCGGCGCTGCTGCACACCCATCCGGACGCCGCCCCCGCGATCAAGGAGATCGTGGTGATGGGCGGGGCGGCCTTCGCGCCCGGCAATGTCACCCCGTCCGCCGAGTTCAACTTCTTCGCCGATCCCGAGGCGGCCCGGTACGTGACCGAGGCCGGGGTGCCGCTGCGGATCGTCGGACTCGACGTGACCCGCGCGGCGCTGACCACCCGGGCCGACATCGACCGGCTCCTGGCCGACGGCGCGCCGGTCACCGGCGCGGCGGGCCGGATGCTCGACCATCTGGCCACCCGGTACGAGCGGCGCCACGGCATCGACGCCTGCGCGGTCCACGACGCGCTGGCGGTGGCCGCCGCCGTACGCCCGGACCTGATCGAGTGGACCGACGCCTGGGTGACGGTGGAGTGCGGCGGCGAGTTCTCCCGCGGCAAGCTGATCGCCGATGTGCACGGCCGCACCGGGCTCCCCCACAACGCCCGGGTGGCCACCGGTGTGGACGCCGACGCCTTCCGCTCCTTCCTGATCACCCGGCTGCTGCACACGTACGGGGCGCCCGCGCACCCGTGACCGGCCCGGCCCGACCGGCCCGACCTGAACCGCCCAGCCTGACCGGCCCCACGCCGACACCTTCGCCACCCGCCCCGAAGCCGACGACCGAACGAGAGAACCCCCGATGCCTGCGCCCAGCCACTGCGACCTGCTGATCCGCGGAGCCCGCGTGGTCTCCGTACACACCGGGGAGCTGACCGCCGCCGATGTCGCGATCACCGGCGACCGGATCCGCGCCCTGCTGCGCCCCGGCACGCGGATCGACGCCGCGCGTGTCATCGACGCCGACGGCCTGCTGGTGGCGCCCGGTTACATCGACGCGCACATGCACATCGAGAGCTCGCTGCTCGCCCCGCGCGAGTTCGCCCGGATCACCCTGCCCCGCGGCACCACGACGGTGCTCGCCGACCCGCACGAGATCGTCAACGTCGCCGGCCGCGAGGCCATGGCGTGGATGATCGAACAGGGCCGCGGCGCCCAGCAGTCCATGCACTGGGCGGTGCCCTCCTGCGTACCGGCCCTGGAGGGGTTCGAGACGGCGGGCGCCGCGCTCGGCGCCGACGACATCGCCGAGATGCTGGACTGGGAGGGTGTCACCACCCTCGGCGAGGTGATGGACTACCGGGCCGTCGTCGACGGCGGCCGGCGGATGCGGGAGATCGTCGCCGCGGCCCGCGCCAAGGGCGTACGGCTGGACGGACACTGCCCGAACCTCTCCGGCGACGACCTGGGCGAGTACCTGTGGGCGGGCATCGACTCCGACCACACCAAGAACTCCCCCGAGGTCGCGGTCGAGAAGGCCCGGCTCGGCATGCTGCTCATGCTCCAGGAGAAGTGCCTCACCCCGGAGTTGGTGAGCAGCCTCGCCGCGCTGCCCGTCCTGCCCGACTTCTGCCTGGTCACCGATGACCTCGCGGCGGACGCCATCGTGGAGCGCGGCCACCTCGACCACATCGCGCGGGTCGCCGTCGGCGCCGGTATGGACCCGCTGACGGCGCTGCGCGCACTGACCCTGCACCCCGCGCGCCGGCTCGGTCTGGACGACCGCGGCGTGGTGGCGCCCGGCCGCCGCGCCGACCTGGTGCTGCTGCGCGAACTGGCGGACTTCACCCCGGTCATGGTGGTCTGCGGCGGCGAGCCGGTCGGGGAGAGCGCCCCCGCGGAGCTGTCCGGCAACCCGTTCGCCGACTCCGTCCACCTCGACCCGCTGGAGGCGGACGGCCACGACTGGGTGGTGGACCTGCCGGACGGCGACCATGTCTTCCGGGCCCTGCGGGTCAACCCGGTGGACACCTTCACCGAACCGGCCGAGGTCGTCCTCCCCGTACGGGACGGTGTCGTGCGCTGGGAGGGCCGGACGGCGGTACTGACCGTGTTCGAACGCCACCACCGCAGCGGCCGGCGCGCGACCGCCCCGGTGGTCGGCTTCGACCTGTCGGACGGGGCCGCGGCCACCACGTACGCGCACGACAGCCACAACCTGACGGTGATCGCCACCACGTCCGCGGCGCTGCGTGAGGCCGCCAACCGGGTCATCGGCTCGCACGGCGGGATCTGCGTGATCGCCGCGGGCGAACAGCCGGTGCATCTGCCGCTGCCGGTGGCCGGAGTCCTCTCCGACCGCCCCGCCGAAGAGGTGTCGCGGGGCGCGGCCGCGATCCGTGACGCCCTGCACCGCTGGGGCTGGGCGCACCGGAACGCGTTCATGTCCATCTCGACCATGACGCTGCCGGTCTCCCCGCAGGTGAAGCTGACGGACCTGGGGCTGGTACGGGTGGTCGACCGCGCCTGGGAGCCCGCCGTCCTGACGTGAGCGTGGGCGTGGGCGTGCGCGTGAGTACGGCGCCGAGCCCGGGGGTTCGGCGCCGTACAACAGCCGTCACAACGGCTTGAGGCTCGGGCTTCGCAGCCCAGGGCCCTGGTGGCCCTAGTCCTCGATCACCAGGCCCTTGGCCGCCAGAAGCGGCTCAAGGTTGCAGATCTCGACGACCGTCCTGCCCGCCCGGTACGCGGCGATGTACTCCGCCTCCGTGTCGACCCGCTCCTGCGAGGCGGTGGCCGCCTCGGCGGCGTCCTCGCGGCGGACGACGACCACACCGTCGGCGTCGGCCCGCATCACGTCGCCGGGGCGGACGAGTACGCCGCCGATGGTGATCGGCTCGCACATCGGGCCGACGGTCTCCTTGACCGTGCCCTTGATGGACACACTGCGGGAGAAGACCGGGAACCCCAGGGCGCGCAGGTCCTCGGTGTCCCGGACGCCCGTGTCGGTGATGAGGCCGCCGAGCCCCTTCGACTGACAGGCGTTGGCGAGTACGTCCCCGAAGGAGCCCGCCTCCTCGTAGGCGCCGGCGGACACGACCACGATGTCCCCGGGGCGGGCGTAGGCGATGGCCGTCTGGAGCATCAGGTTGTCGCGTGGCGCGCACTGGACCGTGAAGGCGGGGCCGCACAGGGACATGCGGTGGTCGACCGGCTTGATGGCCGAGTCCAGCGCGCCGAGCCGGCCCTGTGCCTCGTGGATGGTCGCGGAGGAGAAGGCGCTCAGTCGCTCGATCACGGCGGGCTCCGGCCGCTCGAACGTGGTGCTGACGCGGATCATGATGGCCTTTCGGATCAGAGGGGCGGATCAGAGGGGCGGGGCGGAGGAGAGCGCGGCGCAGGCCGTCGCGATGCGTGCGCACGCGTCGGTGAGGATCTCCGTCGAGGTGGCGAAGGAGATACGGAAGTAGCCGGGCGCCCCGTACGCGGCTCCGTGGATCACGGCGACCTGTTCACTGTCGAGCAGGTGGCGGGCGAAGTCCTCGTCGTTCTCGATCCGCTCCCCCGCGGGCGTGAACCGCCCCAGGGCGTCCTGGCAGTTCACCAGGAGGTAGAAGCCGCCGTCGGGGACGGTGCAGCGGAGCAGGGGAACGTCGTTGATGAGCTTCACGGTCGCGTCGCGGCGTGCGCGGTAGACGCGTACGGTCTCCCGGACGAAGTCCTGCGGTCCGGTGAGGGCGGCGACGGCGGCGGCCTGGCTCACGGAGGAGGGGCAGGAGGAGGTCTGGGACTGGAGCGTGTTGATCGCGGTCACCAGGTCGGCGGGACCCGCTCCGTAGCCGATGCGCCACCCGGTCATCGCGTACGTCTTGGAGACACCGTTGGTGAGGAACACCCGGTCGGCCAGGCGGGGTTCGACGGCCGCCAGGCTCGGGGTGTCCTCCTCGCGGTACCAGATCTCGTCGTAGATCTCGTCGGTGAGGACGCGTACATGGGGGTGGTCCAGCAACACCTGGGCGAGCGCGCGCAGTTCGTCGACGGTGTACGCGGATCCGGTCGGGTTGCCGGGGGTGTTCAGGACGACCCAGCGCGTACGTTCCGTGAGTGCGGCCCCGAGCCGCTCCGGGGTCAGCCTGAAGCCGTCCGTCTCGGGGCATTCGACGATCACGGGGGTGCCGTCGTTGGCACGGACCATGTCGGGGTAGGACACCCAGTAGGGCGCGGGAACGATGACCTCGTCCCCCTCGTCCAGGGTGGCCATCAGGGCGAGGAAGATGACCTGCTTCGCGCCGCCGCCGACGGTGATCCGGGCGTCGCCGCACTCCAGCCCGTGGCGTTCGCGGAGCTTCCTGGCGATCGCGGCACGCAGCTTCGGGGTGCCGTTCACGGGCGTGTACTTGGTCTCGCCCGCCTCGATGGCCCGGATCGCGGCGGCCTTGACGTGTTCGGGGGTGTCGAAGTCCGGCTCACCGACGGTCAGGTCGAGGATGGTGAGCCCCTGGCTCTTGAGCGTGCGTACACGCTGCGCCGCCGCCGTACTGGGCGAGGGGTTGATACGGCGTACGCGTGCCGCGGTGGCAGGGGGGAGGCCGCTCATCGTCTCAGCCCTCCCGGCGTTCGAAGTTGAGTCCGCCGGGGACCTGGAAGGTGGGCAGGATCTCGACGTGGCCGATGTTGACGTGCCGGGGCGTGTCGACGGCGAACTCGATGGCGTCGGCGATGTCCTCGGGCTTGAGGGACTCGTAACCGTCGTAGAACTGCCGCTGGGCCTCTTCCATGTCGCCGAGCAGGCGGCCGAAGATCTCCGTCTCCACGCGTCCGGGACAGATCTCGGTGACGCGGATCCGGCGGCCGTAGCCGTCGACGCGCAACTGGCGGGAGAGCGTGTGCACGGCCGCCTTGGTGGCGTGGTAGATGGTGTTGCCGCCGAAGTTGTAGACGCCGGCGATGGAGCTGATGTTGACGATGTGGCCGAGGTCGCGCTCGGCCATGCCGGGCATGAGCAGGCGCACCAGGTGCAGGACGGCCTGGATGTTGACGGCGACCTGCTCGTCGATGGCGAACTCGTCGGCGGTCAGGATGTTGCCGGTGCGCGAGACCCCCGCGTTGTTGACGAGGACGTCGATCTCCAGGCCCTCCAGCACGGCGGTGAGCGCCTCGGTGTCGGTGATGTCGACGGCGTGCGGGATGCAGCCGGTGGCCGCGGCGAGGGCGTCGAGCCGTTCGGCGTTGCGGGCCACGGCGTGCACTTCGAGGCCGCGCTTGGCGAGCCGCTCGACGACCACGGCTCCGATGCCGGTCGACGCTCCGGTGACGAGGGCCGTCCTGTAGTCGGAAATGGGCATGGTGGTGTGCTCCTTGATGCGGGGGGTGTGCGGATGGCGCAGCGGGTCAGACGTCGCGCAGGGGGAGGTGGGCGCGGTCCTTCACCCGGGACACGGCGATGAGGGTGCCGAGCGCGGTGACCACGGCGTAGATGGCCGGCATGTTGACGTTGCCCGTGCGGTCGATGAGGTAGGTCATCAGCAGGGGGGCCGTGCCGCCGAAGAGTGCGGAGGAGACGTTGTACCCCAGGCCGTAGGCGGAGTAGCGCACCCGGGTGGGGAAGAGTTCGACGAGCAGGATGTGGATGACACCGGTGTGCCCGGCGAACACGATGGCCATGACACAGGCGCCGAGGGCGGCGAGGGCGACGTTGCCGGTACCGATCAGGAGGTAACAGGGAACGCCGACGACGGCCATGGCGATCGCGGCGCCGGCGATGACCTTCTTGCGCCCGACCCGGTCGGAGAGCCGGCCCATGTACGGGATGGCGATACAGATGGCCACCAGGCTGGAGGCCGTGACGAGGAGCCCCTGGACCTTGCCGAAGTTGAGCTCGCTGCTCATGAAGGTGGGCATGTAGCTGAAGAGGACGTAGTAACCGGAGCCGTTCATCAGGGGGATGAACAGGGCCAGCAGCATGGCGCGGCGGTGCTCGGCGGAGGTGAAGGCTTCCTTGAGGGGGTTCTTCGACAGGCCGCCCTCTTCCTTCAGGCGCATGAAGTTGGGCGTGTCGCTGATGCGCTTGCGGATGTAGATGCCGGTGACGCCGAGGGGGACGGCGAGCAGGAACGGTATGCGCCAGCCCCAGGACTCCATGCGTTCGGTGCCGAGTCCGCTGGTCATGCCGGCGGCGACCAGGGTGCCGGTGAGCAGGGAGAGGAACGAGGCGATCTGCGCGTAGCTGGTGTAGAGGCCGCGCTTGCCCTCCGGGGCGTGCTCGGCGAGGAAGCTCATGGCGCCCGACGCCTCACCGCCGACGGAGAAGCCCTGCGCGACGCGGAGCAGGATCAGCAGGATGGGCGCCGCGATGCCGATGCTCGCGTAGGTGGGCAGGACGCCGATGGCCGCGGTGGCGACGCTGATCAGCATCACCACGAAGACCAGCATCTTCTGACGTCCGATGCGGTCGCCGAGGTGTCCGCAGATGATGCCGCCGAGGGGGCGGAAGAAGAAGGAGACGGCGTAGCCGAGGAAGACGAGCTGGATGGCGTTGTCGGAGCCGGGGAAGAAGACGGCGGCGAGCGTTCCGGCCATGAAGCCGAAGATGCCGTTGTCGTAGAGCTCGGCGAAGATCCCGACGCACCCCGCGAGGGTGACCTTACGGGCTGTTTTGGGGTCGACGGTGTTGGGTGTCGGCTGAGCGGCCACGGTGGTCATGGCTCTCCTGTCTGGCAAGCAGGCTGGGGATGAGGGGTGTTCGGCTCCGTGCGGGCGGGCGAAGGGGGTACTGAGCGGGGCGGGGTTCAGCCGGTGCCGAGACCGGCGGAGGCACCGGCGGCGGGTGTACCGGCGGCGGGGGCGCGGATACGCAGGGTGTCGAAGGCCGTGCGGACCCGGGTCCGCAGCGCGTCGATGGCGTGACGTCGCGCGCGGTGGGCGGTGACCGCCTGGTCGAGGGTGCGGTGGCGGAAGCGGATGGTCTGCCCGGGGCGCACCTGCCCCAGGTCGGACAGGCCCGTGGCGGTGACGACGGCGAGGACGGGGTAGCCGGCCGTGACACCGCGACCGCGGTGCAGTACGAGGAGTTCGTCCCCCGCGGGTACCTCGACGGCCCCGATGGGGACACCGCGGGAGAGCATCTCGCCCCGGGTGACCCGGCGGGGCACCTCACCGCTCAGCCGCAGGCCGATGTGGTTGCTCTGCGGGCTGACGGTGAAGGGGGCGTCGAACAGGCGCCTTCCCGTGTCTCCGAACTCGGCCCGGTCGGGACCGTCGGTGACGTCGATGGTCCAGGTGGCGGGGAAGGCGGGGACGGGCGCGTGCAGGCGGAACAGCGGGATCCGCGAGAAGGGGTGATCGATGGGCGGGCAGGCGGTGCGCAGCACGAGTTCGTCGCCGCCGCGCAGGGCGGGGCCGAACCCCAGAATGGTGTCGGGGGCGCAACTGCCCTGGAGGTACTCGGCTTCGAACGAACCGAGTACGGCCAGGTAGACGCGGAGTCCCCGCCGGATGCCGGTGATACGGACGGTCTCGCCGGCGCGTACGGGAACGGGTTCCCACTGCGGGCGGGCCACCCCGTCGACGATCACGTCGGCGGGGGCGCCGGTCACGGCGATGAGGATGTCGCTGGAGGGGACGCACGCGAAGTCGAGCGCCGTGATCTCCAGCAGCGGGGCGCGCTCGTCGTTGCCGCACAGGACGTTGGCGACGCGCGCCGAGTGCTGGTCGGCAGCCCCGTTGGCGGGCAGACCGTAGCGGGAGCGGCCGACCCGGCCGAGGTCCTGCACGGTGACGATGCCCGCGGTCCTGATCCTGAGGGTGTCAGCCATGGCACGCCGCCAGGGGCTTGCCGGCGTGGTCGTCCCACTCGTCGGGCGTGATGGGGACGAAGCGGAAGGTGTCGCCGGGCAGGTAGGCGGTGATCGGGTCGCGGTGCGGGTCGAGGACGCGCAGCGGGGTCCGCCCGAGGAGCGGCCAGCCGCCGGGCGAGGGCATCGGGCAGATCACCGCCTGCCGGCCGGCGACGGCGACCGATCCGGGGTCGACCCGGGTGCGGGGCGACGCCAGCCGCGGCACCGGCCCGGGGAAGGGCGGCCCGTCCATCATCGGCGCGCCCGCGGGCGCGCCGAGGCAGCGCACGGTGAGATCGGATCCGGAGTGGACGGCGACGACCTCGCTCTCGGCCAGGCCGAGTTGGGCGGCCACCTCCGGCAGGTCGGGGCCGTACTCACCGCCGTACACGACGGGTACGAGGAAACGCCGGGGCGGCGCCGTCCTCGCGGGGCTCGGTCCGAGGCGGGCCGCCTCGTGCGCCAGGACCCGCCGGACGGTGCCGTGGTCGGTGGCGGCGCAGTCGAACTCCACGAGCAGGGCGTCGTAGGTGGGCACCACGTCGTGGACACCACTGAGCCGTACGGTGTCCAGGGCGTCGGCGAGGGCGTGGACGAGCCGCCAGGCGTCCTCTGCGCCCAGGCCCACGGCCTGGGCGACCAGGGCGGAGTCACCGCAGTCCGCGATCACCACATTGCCGTTCGTGACGTCGCTGTTCATGACGTCGTTCGTGACATCGCCGTTCATGGCATTGCTGTTCATGGCGTTGCTGTTCATGTCAGGCGCCCTTACAGCTCAGCACTCGGTCGAGCGGGGTGATCGCGACTCCGGCGGCGAGGAGTCCCTCGCGGATACGGCCGGCCAGCGCGATGGCCCCGGGACTGTCGCCGTGCAGCAGGACGGTGTCGCAGGTGACGGAGATGTCCGTGCCGTCGACGCTGCGGATCACGCCTTCGGTGACCATCCGCAGCGTCCGCCGGGAGACCTCCTCCGGGTCGTGGATCACCGCCCCCGGCTCGGAGCGGGGGACGAGCGTCCCGTCGGCGCGGTACGCGCGGTCGGCGATACCGACGATGCCCACGCCCAGTCCGCGGGCGCGGGCCGCGTCGGCCAGCTCGCCGTCCTGCGCGAGGATGATCAGCGACTCGTCCAGGGAGGCGACGGCGTCCACGACGGCACGGGCGTAGTCGGCGCGTACGGCGACCAGGTTGCCGAGGCGTCCGTGCGGGGCGACATGGCGCACCCGGGTGCCGTGCGCCACGGCGAACGCCTGGAGGGCGCCGACCTGGTAGAGCACGTCCGTACGGACCTCCTCAGGGGTGAGGTCCATCGCGCGGCGGCCGAAGCCGACCAGGTCGGGAAAGCTCGGATGGGCGCCCACGGCCACCCGCTTCTCCACGCAGTGCCGGACGGTGGCGTCCATGATGCGCGGATCACCGGCATGGAATCCGCAGGCCACATTGGCGGAGGTCAGCATCTCCAGAAGGGCTTCGTCGTCGCCCATCGAGTAGGCACCGAATCCCTCACCGAGATCGGCGACGAGATCAACCATGGGAGTCATGACGTCCTCCGGGAGGAAATTCTGGGAAGGAGAGGGCCACCACGTCTTCGTGATATCCGGAAAAGAATCCGCGTTCCTCGGGCACAAAAACGATCGCGGGCAGAGCGAGAGCGGATCGCGAGCAGGAAGGGTCCGACCAGGAAGAGCCCCTGGCGGCCGACTCGAATTCAATGTGCCGGTCGGTTCCGGGTGGATGATTCGCTCAACTTAATCTCCTGGTCGCATGACCGCCAATATGCGTTCGGTCTGGCGTTATCACGAACCGTTATGACCCACCTCACACCGGAGGCCCGCCGAAGCTACGCTTCGGGTCGGCCCCCTCCCTACGATGAGGCCCTGCTCCCCACGGAAGGCCCCGCATGGACACCAGGCGTCTGTACTCGTTCATCAAGATCATCGATGCGGGGAGCATCACGCGCGCGGCCGACATCCTGCACATCGCGCAGCCCGCGCTCAGCCAGCAGTTGTCCGCGCTGGAGGCGCAGTTCGGGCAGCAACTGCTGATCCGCAGCAAACGCGGGGTCGCCCCGACCGAGGCGGGCCGGGCGCTGTACCGGCACGCGCAGCTCATCCTCCGCCAGGTGGATCTCGCCCACGCCGCCGTCGAGGTCTCCGGCCGGGCCCCCGCCGGCAGCGTGTCGGTGGGGCTCGCCCCGTACAGCCTGGGTGCGGCGCTCGCGTTGCCGCTGCTCAAGAGCGTGCGCGAGCGCTATCCGGACATCCTGCTGCACATCAACGAGAACTTCGGCGGTGTGATCAGCGAGGCGATCATGACGGGCCGGATGGACATGGCGTTCATCTACGGGGCCGGCCCGCTGCGGGGCGTGCAGTTCGAGCCCGTACGCACGGAGGACCTGTTCCTGATCGGCGCGCCCGGCGAAACGGCCCCGCCGGGACAGGGGGAGGTGAACCTGGAGGAGCTCACGAGCGTGCCCCTGCTGCTCCCCAGCCGCATCCACACGATCCGGCAGGTCGTGGACGCCGCCTTCCAGCAGGCGTCGCTCCAGTTGAACGTGGTGGGCGAGGTCGAGTCCGCGCTGACGCTCGTCAACGCCGTGGACGCGGGCCTCGGCGCCACGATCCTGCCCTGGTCGGCGGCGCGCGCCATCCTCGACGTCCGCGCCCTGTCCGTACGCCGCATCGTGGATCCCGTCATCCAGGTCAAGCTGTCCCTGGTCACCTCGGACAATCAGCCCCTCGGGGAACCCGCCCTGGCGGTGCACGATCTTTTCCTCGAACTGGTCACCGCCTTCGACGGGTCCCCGGACGAGAATCCCGACACGAACCTCGGCGAGGGTTCCGGCGAGGCTCCCGACAGGAATCCCGGCGAGGATCCAGCCCCGAATCCCGGTGAGGATCCTGCCGAGAATCCCGGCGAGACTCCTGACAAGAATCCCGGTGAGAATAAGAATCGCCGATAGCGTCACACAGAACCGCTATTTGTCTCCGGTGACCGCCCCGGCTAGTTTTCTCGAAACCAGCCGCCCGGCCGCCCCCGCATGGCTCGTCACTGGAGACCCCGATGAAAAAGCGTGTCCTCACCACCCGTGAAAACCTGCCCGGCCACGGCCTGGAGCGCCTGTCCGAGGCCGTGGACGTGGTGGCCTGGCCCGGGACGGGGAAGCCCGGACCCGCCGACCTCGCCGCCCTCGCCTCCGGGGTGAGTGGCGTGCTGGCGCTGGGGAACGACCCGGTGGACGGCGCGCTGATGGACGCGGCCGGCCCCTCGCTGCGCGTCGTCTCGCTGGCGAGCATGGGTTTCGACAACGTCGACCGGGCCGCCGCCGCCGAGCGGGGCATCGTCGTCACCCACACCCCCGGCGTGCTCTCGGAGACCACCGCCGACCTCACCTTCGCCCTGATCCTGGCCGCCCGCCGCCGGCTCGGCGCCGCCGGAGCGAGCCTCGCGGAAGGCTCCTGGGGTCTGTTCCGGATGCACGACTACCTCGGCCTGGACATCCACTCGGCCACCCTCGGCCTGATCGGCTACGGCCAGATCGGCCGCGCGGTGGCCCGCCGGGCCCAGGGGTTCGGCATGCGGGTGCTCCACCACGACCCGTACGCCCCCGACGACGCCCTGTCGACCTCGGTGGGTCTGGCCACGCTGCTGGCCGAGTCCGACATCGTGTCGCTGCACGTGCCGCTCACCGAGGAGACCCGGCACCTGATCTCGACCCGCGAACTGGCCGGGATGAAGCCCACGGCCACCCTGGTCTCCACCTCCCGGGGCGGTGTCGTCGACGAAGAGGCCCTGCTGCACGCCGTCCAGGAGGGGCGGCTGCACTCCGCGGGGCTCGACGTCTTCGAACACGAGCCGATGGGGACGGAGTTGTCGCCCCTGGTGGCGGAGGAGCGCGTCATCACGCTGCCCCACATCGGCTCGGCCACCGAGGCCACCCGGGCCGCCATGGTCGACCTGGCGGTCGACAACCTCCTCGACGTCCTCGCCGAACGCCCCGCCCGTACCCCGCTCCCCGGCGGTCCCGCCGTGCCGGGCACCCCCGCGGGCACCGCCGGAGCACGCTCATGAGCCACCCGCTGTTCGACATCACCGGCAGGACGGCCCTGGTCACCGGCTCCAGCCGCGGTATCGGCAAGGCACTGGCCAAGGGCCTGCTGGAGGCCGGCTGTACGGTCGTCCTCAACGGACGGAACGCCGCGGCCCTGGAAGCGACGGGCACGGAACTCGCGGCCTCCTTCGGGGACCGGGTACGGACGGCCGCCTTCGACGTGACGGACTCGGCGGCCGTCGCCGCCGGTGTCGCGCACATCGAGGAGGAGACCGGCCCGATCGACATCCTCGTGAACAACACGGGAACCCAACACCGCACCCCGATACTGGAGTTCACCGACGCCGACTGGCGCCGCCTCGTCGACACCAACCTCACCAGCGCCTTCCTCGTGGGACGCGAGGTCGCCCGGCGCATGGCACCCCGGGGCCACGGCAAGATCGTCAACATCTGCTCGCTGCAGAGCGAGGCGGTCCGCCCCGGCATCGCCGCCTACTCCGCCACCAAGGGCGGCCTGAAGATGCTCACCAAGGGAATGTGCGCCGACCTGGGCCCGCTGGGCATCCAGGTCAACGGCATCGGCCCCGGCTACTTCGCCACCGAACTCACCTCGGCCCTGGTGGCCGACGAGGAGTTCAGCGCCTGGGTCCGCACCCGCACACCGGCCGGCCGCTGGGGCGCCGTCGACGACCTCGTGGGAGCCCTGGTCTTCCTGGCCTCCTCCGCGTCCGACTTCGTCAACGGCCAGGTGCTCTACGTGGACGGCGGCATGCTCTCCGTCCTGTGACGCATCCCTGTGACGAGCCTCTGTCACGGACA
This sequence comes from Streptomyces sp. NPDC087310, assembly GCF_044744405.1. NCBI lineage: Bacteria > Bacillati > Actinomycetota > Actinomycetes > Kitasatosporales > Streptomycetaceae > Streptomyces > Streptomyces sp. NPDC087310. The sequence continues at coordinate 872,085 of NZ_JBIUYF010000002.1, forward strand.
CCTGCGACGGACCCCTGCGACAGAGCCCCGTCACAGGCACCTGTGACGGACACCCCTGCCACGGACCCCTGTGACGGGCGCCTGTGACGGACACCCCCGAGGGAAGGAACCCACCATGCGAGCCTGCGTCGTCCACCCCGCGGGGGGCCTCCGGGTCGAGCACCGCTCCCCCGCCCCGCTCGGAGCCGGTCAGGTGACCGTCGCCGTCGCCCTCGGCGGAATCTGCGGCTCCGACCTGCACTACTACCGCCACGGCCGGGTCGGCGACTTCACCGTCCAGGAGCCGATGGTGCTCGGACACGAGGTCGTCGGTCATGTCACCGCCCTGGGCCCCGGCTCCGAGGGACCGGCCGTCGGAACCCCGGTGGCCGTCCACCCCGCCACCCCCTGCGACCGCTGCGCCGACTGCGCGGCCGGCCACCGCAACATCTGCGCCGACACCCGCTACCTCGGCAGCGCCGCCCGTACGCCCCACGTCCAGGGCGGATTCTCCCAACTGGTCACCGTGCCCGCGGCGCAGATCCGCCCGCTGCCTCCGGAACTGGACCTGCGCCGCGCGGTACTGGCCGAACCCCTGTCGGTGGCGGTGCACGCCGCGAACCGGGCCGGCGACGTGACCGGCCGACGGGTCCTGGTCACCGGTGCGGGCCCGATCGGCTGCCTGGTCACCGCCGTTCTGCGGCACAGGGGCGCCGCCGAGGTCGTCGTGAGCGACCTCCTCGACACCCCTCTGTCCATCGCCACCGCGTCCGGAGCCACCCGCACACTCCGCGCGGACGACGCCGGGGCCGACTCCGACGCCTGGGCCGAGCCGTTCGACATCGCCGTCGAGGCATCCGGGGCACCCCCGGCCCTGCGCACCTGCGTCGAACGAGTACGCCGCGGCGGCACCGTCGTACTCCTCGGCCTGCTGCCCCCCGGTGAGGTCCCCCTCCTGGGCAACATCGCCGTCACCCGCGAACTGAACCTCCGGGGCGCCTTCCGCTTCGACGCCGAGTTCGACGAGGCGATCACCCTACTGGCCCAGGGTCTCCCGGTCGACGCGATCGTGACCCACACCTTCCCCCTCGCCGACGCCCACGCCGCCTTCGACATCGCCCACGACCGGGCGGTCGCCTCGAAGGTCCTGCTGGACCTGACGGACGCCTGACGAGGGGCTACCGCCCGCCGCCTACTCCGCGGCCCCGACGCCGGGGCCGCGGGTCAGGTCGATGACGACCTTGCCGAGAGCGTGGCCGCTCTCCACCAGGGCCAGGGCTTCGGCCGCCCGCGCGAGGGGGTACGTCCCGACGATGTACGGGTCGAGGCGCCCCTGCACCATGAGTGCGGCCGCGCGTTCCAGGTCGGCCCGGTCCACGCGGCGGCGCACCATCTCGCCGCCCAGCTCGGCCACGGTTCCGTCGGCGACGGACACCACTTTTCCGGGCTCGCGGGCCAGCGGGGCGACGGTGCGCAGGGAGGCGCCGCCGACGAGGTCCACCAGGCCGTCGACACCGTCCGGTACGAGCGCGCGCACCCGGTCGACGACATCGCCGTCGGTGTAGTCGACGAACCTCGCGCCGACAGCTTCGGCGAGCGTCCGCTTGGCGGTGCCACCCGTGCCGATGACGTTCAGGCCCTGCTCGCGAGCGACCTGCGCGGTCACGAGCCCGACGCCTCCGCCGACACCGTTGATCAGTACCGTCGCGCCGCGGGGCAGGTCGAGCTGGTCTACCGCGTTCAGGGCGGACGTGGCCGCCACCGGGATGGTGGCCGCCCAGTCGTCGCGGAGCCCCGCGGGCTTGCGCGCGGTGTTGGCGCCGACCAGGACGGTGGTCCCCGCGTAGGTTCCGGCCCCGGTGATCGCGCAGCCGAACACGGTGTCGCCCACGTCGAGTCCCTCGACCTCCGCTCCCACGGCCAGGACGACACCGGTGGCCTCCGCCCCGAACACCTGCGGGAACGGCCGTTCGCCGTAGAAGTGCGGTACGACGCCGGAACGCAGTTTGTGATCAAGGGGATTGACGCCGGCGGCGGTGACCCGTATCAGGACCTCCGCCGGCTCCGGCACCGGATCCGGCCGGTCGAAGAACTCCTGGACCTGCGGCCCGCCGAACGCGCGGAACCCGAACGCCTCACTCATCGTCATCTCCTGAACCACACCCCACGGGCGCCGACGCTGGACGGCCCCATGGTGTCGGCACCCTGCCGATGACTCCGGACGCTAAGGCTTGACACCGGTGTCACGTGCAAGCGCCGGGTTCCTCACCGGGTCAGGGCACGCTCGACACAGTCGTGGTGGGGGTTGCCCGCGGCCTCGATCACGTCGTCCAAGCGGCTGCGCGCGGTGAGCAGGCCGGCGATCTGCTGTTCCACACGCTGACGTTCGGTGGCCAGGAGCTCAAGCAGCTCCGGGGTCGCCTCACCCCTCTCCACACAGGGGAGCACCCCGCGGATGGTCCTGCTGGAGAGCCCGGCGGCGTAGAGCATCTGGATGAGCCGGACCCGCTCCACAGCGGTGCGGTCGTACGCGCGATGCCCGGCCGGCGTCCGGGTCGAGACGAGCAGACGCTGCTGCTCGTAGTAGCGGAGCACCCGCGTACTGACCCCCGCTTCCGCGGCCACCTCGCCGATTCGCATGGCCTCTTTCCCTCCCGCCGGACGCATGTTCCCCACTGTCGCACAGCCGCTGCCCCGGCCTCCCCCACACTCGGCCGGGACCGGGGCTGGGACCGGAGCGCCGACCGGGGCCGCTAGCGTGCCGTTGACCTGCCGAGCCGTCCCGTGTCACCTCCGTCGCTGGTCGGCGCGGAGTTCGAAGTCGCCGTAGCTGTTGTCGACCGGGTTGACCGTGACCCCGGGGGCGACGATCTCGTCGATGGCGTCGAGCACGTCGGCCGAGAGCGTGACATCGGCGGCGGGCAGGAACGCCTCCAACTGTTCCATGGTGCGGGGCCCGATGATCGCCGAGGTGACGCCGGGGTGGTTGACGACGAAGGCGACGGCGAGCTCGATGAGCGTGAGACCGGCCTTCTCCGCCAGGACGGCGAGTTGTTCGACGGCGTCGAGCTTGCGCCGGTTGGCGGGGGTGCTCATGTCGAAGCGGGCCTGGGGGCGGGCCGCGGAGGCAGGGCCCTCGGTGGCGTGCTTGCGGTAGCGGCCGGAGAGCCAGCCCCCGGACAGCGGGCTGTAGGTGAGGGTGCCCATCCCGTGGCGGCGCACGGTGGGCAGTACGTCCTCCTCGATGCCGCGGACCAGGATCGAGTACGGCGGCTGCTCGGTCACGAACCGCTCCAGGTTCCGCTCGCGCGAGACCCACTGGGCCTCGACGATCTGGGAGCCGGAGTAGGACGAGGATCCGATGTAACGGATCTTGCCCTGGTGGACCAGGTCGGAGAGAGCGCCGAGGGTTTCCGAGACGTCGGTGTCGGGGCTGGGGCGGTGGACCTGGTAGAGGTCGATGTGGTCGGTGCCGAGCCGCCGCAGGGAGTTCTCGACCTCGCGGATGATCCAACGCCGCGATCCGCCCCGCTGGTTGGGGTCGTCCTGGTCCATCGGCATGAAGAACTTGGTCGCCAGGAAAACGTCCTCGCGGCGGTCTTTCAGGGCCTTGCCGACGATCTCCTCCGAGACTCCGGCGGAGTACACGTCCGCGGTGTCGACGAAGTTGACGCCCGCGTCGAGGGCGCGGTGGATGATCCGGATCGAGTCGGCCTCGTCCTCGTTGCCCCAGGGGCCGAACATCATCGCGCCCAGGCAGAGCGGGCTGACCTGGACGCCGGTGCGGCCGAGCGGTCGGTACTGCATCAGTCTGTTCTCCTCGGATGTGGTCGGTCGTTCACGGTGGGAACGACGGTGCCGGAACCGGCCCAACTGGCGAGCAGGCCCAGGGCCTCCCGCTCCCGGGAGTCCGGCTCGGGGGTGTAGAAGTTGAGACGCAGGCCGGGATCGGCCGGCAGGTCCATCGCCTCGTAGGGCAGCGCGAGATCGCCGACCAGCGGGTGGTGGAGGTTCTTGACGCCGGAACGGTGGAACTTCACGTCATGGCGGGCCCACCGGCGGGCGAAGTCGTCGCTCCTGGTCGTCAGCTCTCCGATCAGATCGGTGAGCGCCTTGTCGTGGGGTGCCCGGCCCGTCTCGGTGCGCAGGAAGGCGACCGCGTCGTTTGCGCCCCTTTCCCAGTCCACCCAGAACTCCGGGCCGGCGGGGTCGAGGAACATGAAGCGGGCGCTGTTGACCGGACCGCGCCGGGCGAACAGCGGCGAGTCGAAGACGGGTGCGTACAGCGCCCGCCCCAGCCTGTTGGCGGCCAGGATGTCGAAGCGCGCGTTACGTACGTACGCCGGCACATCGGCCATCGAGTCGAGCAGCCGCAGGATCGTGGGCCGCACACGGGACGCGGTCACCGTGGCCCGTCGGCCGCGCGGCGTCGCCGCGCGGGCGAGGTCGTAGAGGTGGGTACGTTCGGCCTCGTCCATCTGGAGTGCGTGCGCGAGGGCGTCGAGCACCGAGTCCGAAGCGCCGGTGAGATTCCCCCGCTCCAGCCGGATGTAGTAGTCCACACTCATGCCCGCGAGCAGGGCGACCTCCTCGCGGCGCAGGCCGACGACACGACGGTTCACGCCGTAGACCGGCAGCCCGGCCTGCTCCGGGGTGATCCGAGCCCGCCGGGTGCTCAGGAAGTCACGGACCTCGGCGGCCAGTGTCTTCCTGCCGGTGTCAGCCATGCTCGGGCCCCGGAGCTCCTGCGGTGGCGGCGAGGGCGGACATGCGATGGCTCCTTCTGATCGTCCTGATCGTCCTGATCGTCGTGATCCTGTGCCGGCCTGATCGTCGCGCATCCCTGCCGGTCTCCTCACCGTAGATCCGTCGGCGCGTGGCTGCGAGGTACTGCCATTACCTGGAAGAGCAGTGACTCCCACGTACGGGCCGAGGCACGGTTCCCTGGAAAAGGCCGAGGTCCCGGCCGACCACGACCGGGCCCGAACCGGCTCGGACCGAGCCGGACCGAGCCGGACCGGAGACCGATCCGAAGGGAGCACCGTGCGGTTGCCGGAGCGCGTGAGCGGGCCGAAAGTGCTGCTTACCGGGGTCGCCCCGACCACGGCCCCTGGCCCGGCTCAGCCGCCTCGACCGGCACACCCCCTACATGACGGGAGTGGCACCGCCCATGGTGCTCGTAGGCGCCCGACAGGGGCCGGCCCCGGCCCCGACGACCGCCGGCGATGTCGACGGCGTCGCGTCGGCGGACCCGGGCGCCGCGCTGACCGGATCGGCCGTCCTGCTCGCGTTGGCGGCCCCGGCCGTCGTCACCCTCATCGTGCCCTCGCGGGCCACCCGCACCGAAAGGTCCCTGTGATGCAGACCCTCACCCTCAACAACGGCGTCGAGATGCCCGCCCTCGGGCTCGGCGTCTTCCAGACCCCGCCGGACGAGACCCGGGCCGCCGTCACGGCCGCGCTCGACCTCGGCTACCGGCACATCGACACCGCCGCCGCGTACGGAAACGAACGCGAGGTCGGCCAGGCCATCCACGCCTCGGCGGTGCCCCGCGACGACATCTTCATCGAGACGAAGATCTGGATCAACGACTACGGATACGACGAGACCCTGCACGCCTTCGACAAGAGCGCCGCCAAGCTGGGCGTCGACCGCATCGACCTGCTCATCCTGCACCAGGCCCTCCCGTCGGACTTCGACAGGACCCTCGCCGCCTACCGCGCCCTGGAACAGCTCCTGGCCGACGGCAAGGTCCGGGCCGTCGGCGTCAGCAACTTCATGGTCGACCACCTGACCGCACTGCTCGACGCCACCACCGTCGTCCCCGCGGTCAACCAGTTGGAGATCCACCCCTACTTCCAGCAGCGCGCCGTCCTCGACTTCGATGACGCGCACGGCATCCTCAACCAGGCGTGGTCCCCCATCGGCGGCATCACCTTCTACCCGGGGTACGGCGAGAACCGCACGAGCGTCCTGAAGGATCCGGTGGTCACCGGCGTCGCCGAGGCACACGGCAAGAGCCCGGCCCAGGTGCTGCTGCGCTGGGGCCTCCAGCACGGCCGCTCGGTGATCCCCAAGTCGACCAAGCGCCACCGCATCGCCGAGAACGCCGACGTCTTCGACTTCGAACTCACCGCGGACGAGCTGAAGGCCCTCGACGCCCTGGAGACCGGCCGCCGCGGCGGACCCGAGCCGGAGGACGTCACCCTCGCCACATTCAGCCGCGCCATCCCCGAAGCCTGAGGTGGTCGGCACACCGCCGGGTCGCGCCGCCCCATCGGCTGCCGCAGGGTGAGTACACCCCCTAGAGCACCGGCACCGTATGCCGCGCGACCCGGTCCGGCCCGGTCGACGGACTGCCCGGCCGGGCAGTGACGGACGGTCCGGCCACCGCGCACGTCCGGCCGTCCGACGGTCCGGCCACCGCGCACGCCGGCCGTCCGAGGGTCCGGCCGTCCGACGGTCCGAGCAAGGAGGACGAGTAGTGGCAGGGCTTGAGCTCGTCGTGATCCTCGCCTGCGCGCTGCTGGTGAGCGGCGTGCTCGCCCACCGGCTGCGGGTGGCCGCTCCCGTCCTGCAACTGGCCGCCGGGATCCTGCTGGGGTTCGTACCGGCGCTGCGCGGGACGGAGCTGCCGCCGGACATCCTGCTGCTGGTCTTCCTGCCGGTGATCCTGTACTGGGAGAGCGTCACCACGTCGCTGCGGACGATCCGCCGGGATCTGCGCGGCATCGTCCTGACCGGCACGCTCCTCGTGGCCTGCACCGCCTGGGCCGTCGCGGCCCTCGCCCACGCGCTCGGCCTGCCCTGGGGGCCGGCCTGGGTGCTGGGGGCCGCCGTCGCACCGACCGACGCCACCGCGGTCGGCGTGGTCTCCCGCCTCCTGCCCCACCGCAACATCACGCTGCTGCGCGCCGAGTCGCTGATCAACGACGGCACGGCCCTGGTCGTCTACGGGCTGGCGGTCGGCGTCACCGTGGGCTCCGAACACCTCACCACCACTCACATCAGCGCTCTCGTGGCGCTGTCCTACGGGGGCGGGATCGCGGTCGGCGTGGCGGTGGCCTGGCTCGGCGTCAGGGTCAGACGCCGTGTGAGCGCCTTGGGCGACGCGCTGCTGGACAACCTCACGATTCTGCTGATCCCGTTCACCGCCTACCTGCTGGCCGAGTTCATCGAGGCGTCGGGGGTGCTCGCGGTGGTGGTGTGCGGGCTGATCATGAGCCAGGCCGGGCCGAGCCTGGGCCGGGCAGCGGCCCGGCGGCAGACGGAGGCGTTCTGGTCGCTGGCGATGTACCTGCTCAACGGCGCCCTGTTCGTCCTGGTCGGGCTGGAGGCGCAGGCAGCGGTACGGGGCCTCTCGGGCACCGCCCTGCCCCAGGCGCTGCTCATGGTGGTAGCGGTCTACGGCGCTCTGGTCGCCGTCCGGTTCCTGTTCCTGTTCGTCTCGGTGTACGCGATCAGAGCACTGGACAGGCGTCCCCAGCAGCGGAAACGCCGTATGAGCCACCGGGCCCGGGTGGTGAGCGCCCTGGCCGGGTTCCGGGGGGCCGTCTCCCTGGCGCTGGCGCTGTCCGTGCCGTACACCGTCGGCTCGGGCGCTCCGTTCCCCGATCGGGACGCCATCGTCTTCGTCACCGCGGGCGTCGTCGTGGCCACCCTCGTGGTGCAGGGGCTGGTCCTTCCGGCCGTCACCCGCCGGGCGGGGCTGCCCCGCGACACGGACACCGAGCGCGAACTCGGTCTGGCCCGGACCACGGCGTCCGAGGCCGCACTCGACGCCCTCCCCGCGGTGGCGGCCGACCTCGGTACCGACGCCGAGGTCGCCGAGCGGCTGCGGGCCGAGTACGAAACCCACCTGCGCACCCTGAACGCCACCGGCGCCGCGGACGCCCCGGGGTCGGGAGCACTCGTACGACGCCACCAGCAGGAGACCGCCCTGCGCCTGGCTCTCCTGGAACACAAGCGCTCCGCCGTCATCGGCCTGCGCGACCGGCACCGCATCGACGACGCCGTCCTCCTGCGCGTGCAGGGGCAACTGGACGCGGAGGAGGCGCGCCTGGCCCAGATCATGGCCCCGGAGTGAGATGCACGGCCGGCGTTCGTCTCCGCGGAGAGCATCACGGGTGCCCGGGGACGCCGGACGGACTCCGCCCGGCGGCCCAGGAAGCCAGGATGCGCAGCCCGTCGTGCGTGGGAGAGCCGACCTCGGCGGTCCACACGACCAACTGCTGGTCGGGATCGGTACTGGCGGTGAGGGTGTCCCAGTCGAGGGAGAGTTCACCGGCGATCGGGTGGTGGAGGACCTTGGTGCCCACGCTGAGGGTGGCGACGTGGTGGGCGGCCCACCACTGCCGGAAGTCGGCGTCCTGTACGGACAGTTCCCCGACCAGCGCGGTCAGCCGGGGATCGTCCGGATACTTCGCGGCCTCCATCCGCAGTTGCGCGACCGCGGTCCGTGCCACGCTTTTCCAGTCGGCGTAGAGCGTGCGCATCGCCGGATCCGCGAAGAGAATACGCACGTAATTGCGCCGCTTTTCCGGTACGGCGCCGAAATCGGTGATGAGCGCCGCCGCCAGCGGATTCCACGCGATGACGTCCATGCGCCGGCCCATCACGATCGCCGGGGTGGACGTGAAGTCTTCCAGGACTCGGCGAAGCTGCGGCTGCACCTTCTGCAGTGCGCGGCGGCGGGGCCCCGCGGTCTCCATGCCCGTCAGGCCGAAGAGGTAGCGGCGCTGGTCCTCATCCAGGTGGAGGGCGTCGGCCACCGCCTTGAGAACCGGGGCCGAGGGCGCCATGCGGCCCTGCTCCATCCGGGTGTAGTAGTCCGTGGAGATCGCTGTGAGCTGCGCGACCTCCTCACGCCGCAGCCCGGCCACACGACGCGGTCCGGAACTGTCGGGCAGGCCCACCGCGCGCGGGGTCAGCTCGGCCCTGCGTGCCTTGAGGAACTCGCCCAGTTCGTTGAGACGCGGTGTCTGGCTCATGTTTCCAGTGTGGCAGCGGAAGCGGGCCGCGTGAGGGGGAGGAATCTCTCCCAGGATGTTTCCCTCCCGGGAGGAAATCCTCCTCTTTGCGGGCGCGGCGCTATCGGTGAATGTTGATGGCGTGACCGGGCCGCAGGACACGTCATGAGCTTGTGGTCGCGCAATGCAGTTCGAATTCGCCCCTTCCGAGGAGGACCCGCATGGAATTCGTCAAGCCCCGGCCCACGGGCAAGGGACCCGCCGACTGGTTCAACGGAGACGTCTGGTTCGACGTCATCCGCGCCGGCCAGGAACCGTCCCGTATCCGCGCCAACATGGTGCGCTTCGCCCCCGGCGCCCGCACCGCCTGGCATCACCACGCCGTCGGCCAGACCCTCCACATCACCGCCGGCACCGCCCTGATCGGCACCCGCGACGGGGTCGTGTACGAGGCCCACCCCGGCGAGACGGTGACCTGCCCGCCCGGTGAGGAGCACTGGCACGGAGCCACCGAGGACCGCTTCATGCAGCACCTCGCCCTGTGGGACGGCACCGCCCCCGACGACGATCGGCCCGAGACCACCTGGCTGGAGCACGTCACCGACGAGCAGTACAACGCCGAGCGCACGCGCAGCCACAACCACAGCCACAGCCGCTGACCGAACCCCGCGAAGGAACTCCCGCCCATGCCCGAGACGATGACCGCCCTGTTCGGCGGCGCCGGCCCCGACTGGACCCCGCGCCAACTCCCCGTACCCGACCCCGGTCCCGGGCAGATCGTGGTCCGCGCCCGCGCGAACGCGCTCAACAACGCCGACATCTCCCAGCTCGCCGGCGCCGACCCCACCTCCGGCGGCACCGGCAAGGAGTACCGGGCCGGCTACGAGTTCGCCGGTGAGGTCACCGCGGTCGGCGACGGCGTGGACGCGCCCGCGGTGGGCGAGAGGGTCATGGGAACCTCCCCGGGCAGCTTCGCGCAGTACGTCCTGGCCGACCACCGCCACGTCCTGCCCGTCCCCGACGGACTCGGCCACGAGGAGGCGTGCGCGCTGCCCACCGGGCTGCTCACCGAACACGGCGCCCTCACGGTCGCTGGCTTCCGGCCCGGACAGTCGGTACTGATCACCGGAGCCACCTCCGGCATCGGCCTGATCGGGGTACAGGTCGCCAAGGCACTCGGCGCCGGTCGGATCATCGCCACCACCCGCGGCGCCGGCAAGCGCGGCCTGCTCACCCGGGCCGGAGCCGACACCGTCGTGGTCGCCGGCGAGCAGGGCCTCGCCAAGGCGGTGCTGGACGCCACGGGCGGCCAAGGCGTCGATGTGGCTCTCGACCACGTGGGCGGACGGACCTTCGCCGCGTGCCTGCCCGCCACCAGCACCGACGGTGCCGTGGTCAACATCGGACGCCTCGACACTGCCGAGTCCACCATCGACCTCGACGCCCTCGCCTACCGCCATCTGCGCGTCGCGGGGGTCTCCTTCGGCTTCACCCGGCCTGCCGAGCTCGGCGCCGTCATCGCCGCCGCCGGGCAGGCACTGCTCGCCGCTGTCGCCGACGCACGAGTACGGCCCCTGATCGACACCACCCTGTCCTTCGACACCGCAGCCGAGGCCGCCGACCGGCTCCGCTCCCACCAGGCCCACGGCAAGGTCATCCTCACGGTGCCCTGACCTTCGGCGGCACCGAGAACCCACCGACGAGAAAGCGAGTCGACCCCATGCGGGCCACTTTCATGTACGAAGCCGGCGATGTCCGCGTCCAGGACGCCCCCGACCCGGTCATCGAGCAGCCCACCGACGCGATCGTCCGCGTCCTGCGTTCCTGCGTGTGCGGCAGCGACCTGCATCCGTACCACTCCCTGACGGCCGCCGACGGCCCGGTGCCCATGGGCCACGAGTTCCTCGGCACCGTCGAGGAGACCGGGTCCGAGGTCTCCGGCCTCCGGCGCGGTGACCTGGTCGTGGCGCCCTTCGCCTTCGCCGACAACACCTGCGCGTTCTGCCGCGCCGGACTGCACACCTCCTGCCCCAACGGCGGCTTCTTCGCCGCCGGCGTCGGCGGCGCCCAGGCCGAGGCCGTCCGTGTCCCCCAGGCACAAGGCACCCTGGTCAAGCTCCCGCGCGACGTGGACGAGGCGCTCCTGCCCTCCCTGCTCACCCTCGCCGACGTCTACGGCACCGGCCACCACGCCGCCCACCAGGCCAGGGTCGCGCCCGGCGACTCCGTCACCGTCATCGGCGACGGCGCCGTCGGCCTGCTCGCCGTGCTCTCCGCCAAACAGCTCGGCGCCGAGCGCATCATCCTCATGGGACGCCACAAGGAACGTACCGACCTGGGCCGGTACTTCGGTGCCACCGATGTCATCGCCGAACGCGGCGACGAGGGCATCGCCAAGGTCCGCGACCTCACCGGCGGCCATGGCACCCGCGCCGTCCTGGAAGCCGTCGGCCACATGCCCGCCTATGAGATGGCCGTCGGAGCCGTCCGCCCCGGCGGTGTCATCAGCCGCGTCGGCGTCCCCCAGTACGAGGACGCCCCCGTCGGCTTCGGCAGCCTCTTCGGCCCGAACATCACCCTCACCGGCGGCCCGGCCCCCGTACGCGCCTCCATCGAGAGACTGCTGCCCGCCGTCCTGAACGGCACCGTCGAACCCGGCCGTGTCTTCGACCGCGCCCTCACCCTGGAGCAGACCCCTGACGGCTACCGCGCGATGGACCGGCGCGAAGCCCTCAAGGTCCTCCTCACCCCGTGACACCCGGAGCGGCGCGGCGACTCCTGTTCCAGCCGGTGGATCCCGATCGCCTCGTACACAATGCCACCGTCACGACGAGCCGCCGTCCAGAAGCGGGCGCAGGAATCGCCCGGTATGGGAACGGGGGTGGGCCGCGACCTCTTCCGGGGTTCCCTGGGCGATGACGGTGCCGCCGCCACGGCCGCCCTCGGGGCCCATGTCGATGAGCCAGTCGGCGGTCTTGATCACGTCGAGGTTGTGCTCGATGACCACAACGGTGTTCCCCGTGTCGACGAGCTGGTGGAGCACGGAGAGCAGTTGGCGGATGTCGGCGGTGTGCAGGCCGGTGGTCGGCTCGTCGAGAAGGTAGAGGGTGCGGCCCTTGGTACGCCGTTGCAGTTCGGCGGCGAGTTTGACGCGCTGGGCCTCGCCCCCGGACAGCGTGGTGGCGGGCTGGCCGAGTCTGACGTACCCCAGTCCCACGCCGTACAGGGCCCTGAGGTGGCGCGAGATGACCGCGTGCCCGTCGAAGAAGTCCAGGCTCTCCTCGATGGTCATGGCCAGCACGTCGGCCATGGACTTGCCCTTGTAGTGCACTTCGAGGGTCTCGCGGTTGAACTGCGCTCCCTGGCAGACCTCGCACGGGACGTAGACGTCGGGAAGGAAGTTCATCTCGACCTTGACGGTGCCGTCGCCGAGGCACGGTTCGCAGCGGCCGCCCTTGAGGTTGAAGGAGAACCGGCCCGGCTGGTAGCCGCGTACCTTGGCCTCCGGTGTCTGCGCGAACAGCTTGCGCAGGTGGTCGAAGACCCCCGTGTATGTGGCCGGATTGGAGCGGGGGCTGCGGCCGATCGGTGACTGGTCGACCTGGACGACCTTGTCGATCTCCTCGACGCCGGTGAGGGTGCGGTGCCGGCCGGGCACCTTGTGGGCCCGGTGGAAGTGCCTGGCCAACGCCGTGTGGAGGATGTCGTTGACCAGGGTGGACTTGCCCGAGCCGGAGACACCGGTGACCGCGACGAACTGTCCCAGTGGGAAGGACACCGTCACGTTCTTGAGATGGTGCTCGGTGGCGTCGTGCACGGTCAGTTCACGGCCGTCCGCCCTCGGCCGGCGCCGCTCCGGCAGCGGAATCTCCCGGCGGCCGGAGAGATAGGCCCCGGTGAGGGAGGTGGGGTGGGCCATCAGTTCCCCCGGCGTCCCCGAGTGCACCACCTGCCCGCCGTGCTCACCCGCCCCCGGCCCGATGTCCACCACCCAGTCGGCCGCTCGCACCGTGTCCTCGTCGTGTTCCACGACGATCACGGTGTTGCCCCGGTCCCGCAGCCGCAGCAGGGTTTCGATCAGCCGCTGGTTGTCCCGCTGGTGCAGCCCGACGCTCGGTTCGTCCAGCACGTAGAGGACCCCGGCAAGCCCGGCTCCGATCTGGGTGGCCAGCCGGATCCGCTGTGCTTCTCCGCCGGAGAGGCTCGCGGCGGGCCGACTCAGCGACAGGTAGCCCAGGCCCACGTCGAGGAGGAACCGCAGCCGCTCGCCGATCTCCCTGAGGACCGCTTGGGCGACCCGGCGCTGCCAGCCGACGAGTTCCAGTCCCGTGGTGAAGAGGGCGAGTTCATCGATCGGCAGGGTGGTCAGTTCGGCGATGCCGCGTCCGCCCACGGTGACCGCGAGGACGCTGGGCCGGAGCCTCGCCCCGGAGCAGGCGGAGCAGGGCAGCTCGCGCATGTACCCGTCGAAGCGGCTCCGGGATCCGTCGGCGACGGCCTCGGCATGGCGCCGCTCGATGTGCGGGAGGACGCCCTCGAACCGGGCGGGATGGGAGCGCTCGCGCCCGAACCGGTTCCGGTACGTGAGGTGAAGCTGCCGCGAGGTCCCGTGCAGCACCATCCTTCTCACCGCGGAGGGCAGATTCCGCCACGGAGTGCTGGTGCTGAAGCCCACCTCCGACGCCAGCGCTTCGAGCAGCCGGGCGAAATACTCGGCACCGCTCGTATGGATCCAGGGAGCGATGGCTCCCTCGGCAAGAGACTTCTCCTGGTCCGGTACGACGAGTTCGGGATCGGTCTCCGTGCGCGAGCCGAGCCCCTCGCACTCCGGGCACGCGCCCCAGGGGGCGTTGAAGGAGAACAGCCGAGGTTCGAGCACGTCCAGATCAAGGTCGTGAGCCTGCGGGCACGCCATCTTCTCCGAGAACGTCAGCTCCCGTCGGGCGTCCTCCGCGTCGAGATCCACGAAGTCGACGCGGACGACACCGCCCGCGAGGCCGAGTGCGGTCTCGACGGAATCGGTCAGGCGCTGCCGGACGCCCGGTGTGACGGCCAGCCGGTCCACGACGGCGTCGATGGAGTGCTTCTCGCGCTGGTCCAGCGCCGGCGGTGCGGTCAGTCGGAGGACGGTGCCGTCCACCCGCACCCGGCTGAAGCCGTCGGCCGTCAATTGCCGGAAGACTTCGGCATGTTCGCCCTCGCGTCCACGAACGACCGGGGCCAGCACCTGGATACGTGTGCCCTCCTCCGTGGCCAGAAGCCGGTCCACGATCTTCTGCGGGGTCTGGCGGCTGACCGGCGCTCCGCACACCGGGCAGTGGGGAAGGCCGATACGGGCGTACAGCAGGCGCAGGTAGTCGTAGAGCTCCGTGATGGTGCCGACCGTGGAACGCGGGTTACGGCCGGTCGTCCTCTGGTCGATGGCGATGGCGGGCGACAGGCCCTCGATGACATCGACATCAGGTTTGTCCATCTGCCCCAGGAACTGACGCGCATAGGCCGAGAGTGACTCGACATACCGCCGCTGCCCTTCGGCGAAAATGGTGTCGAACGCCAGACTCGACTTGCCCGAACCGGACACCCCGGTGAAAACGACGAGCGCGTCACGGGGAATCTCCACGGAGATGTCACGAAGATTGTGCTGACGGGCACCTTTGATGGCGATGAAGTCTCTCACTCGGTCGAGCCGCCCTTCCTGTCATACGTGCGCTCTTCACAGAGGTCCGGACGCGTCCCGGCATCCGTGGTACCGGCGCGGTGTCCGCGCCGGTACCACGGTCATGCGGCGGGGGTTCCCGTCACCACGGGAGGTGCTGGCCCGCTCCGGTGGCGTCGGAGCAGGTGAAGGTGCCGGTGGGGCCGCCGTCGGGGAGCGTGGCCATCCGTACGGGCATGACGGCGCCCTGTTCCCGCGTCAGGATGCCGGAGTGGTCGTTGGCGTCGGTGGGCACCCAGTTCGGGGAGACCGCGTTGACGAGGATGCCCTCCGCGCGCAGCTCGTTGGCGTACATGACGGTGAGGGCGTTCACCGCGGTCTTGGAGAGGCTGTAGCCGAGGATGACGGGGAAGCCGCCGTCCGGGAAGGCACCGGTCGGGTCGTGGTTCTCGGCGGCGGCGGTGAGCGAGCCGAGCACGCTGCTGATGTTGACGATGCGGGCGGCCTCCGAGCGGCGCAGCAGCGGCAGCATGGCGTTGGTGACCGTGAGGTATCCGATCACGTTGGTCTCGAAGCCGTGCCGTACCTCGTCGATCGGGGTCTGGCTGGGGACCCGCCAGGGGGTGCTGATCCCGGCGTTGTTGACGAGGATGTCGAGCCGGCCGCTCTCCTCCTCGATGCGCTTGGCGGCGAGGGCGACGCCGGAGTCGTCGGTGACGTCGAGCCGGAGGAACCGGATGTCGCGGCCGTCGGCGCGCAGTTCGTTCTCGGCCGCGCGGCCGCGCTGCTCGTCGCGGGCGCCGAGGTAGACGGTCGTACCGAGGTCGGCGAGCTGCTCGACGACGGCGCGGCCGACGCCCTTGTTGGCGCCGGTGACGAGGGCGATGCGCGGGCCTGAGCCGTTGGGGGAGGTCATGAGGAGCCTTTCCTGAGGGCAATGGGTATGCGTGGGGAAGGGTGGTCGGTCGGCTGCGAGAGGCTCTGGGCCGTCCCGGTGCGGCGCATCGCCGCACCGGCCAGCGTGCCCAGGAGAAGGACCGCGATCAGGGGGATCAGGGTCTCCCTCGCGGCCTGGGTCAGGCCCTGGTGGACGGCCTGTTCGGCGAGCTGGTGTCCTCGGCTGGCCAGGTGTCCGGGGAGGGCCATGGGGGTCGTCCCCGGGTCGGCGGCGCCTGTCGCCCGGCCTGCCGCGTCCCGTACGTACGCCAGGAAGTCCTGGCGGTGGGGGGCGGGCAGATGTACGGAGGCCGTCCGCGCCGCCTCGGCCGTCGCGGTCGCGATACGGATCTGGAGCAGGACGCCGATCGTCGCGCTGCCGAGGACCGCGCCCAACTGGCGGGCGGTGAAGAAGATGCCCGAGGCGGCTCCGCGGAGTTCGGCGGGGACGGTGCCCATCGCGACGTTGTTCACCGGGACGAGGACGCACCCCATGCCGAGCCCGCACACCAGCAGCCCGGGGACGAGCTGCCAGGGCGGGAGGTCCGCCCTGGCCTGGAGAGCGACGACGCCCAGGCCGGCGGCCATGCCCAGCAGCCCGGAGATCACCAGGTACTTGCCGGGGACACGGTCCGAGAAGCGGCCCACGAACGGGCCCATGAGCCCGGACACCAGGGCCATCGGCGCGGTGACCAGCCCGGCGTCGGTCGGCGAGAGGCCGAGCGCGGACTGCGTGTAGATGACCAGCGGCAGGAACATGCCGGTCAGGGTGAAGCCGAGGACCGCGGTGGTCAGCGACCCCATGGAGAAGTCACGGTCGGCGAAGACGCGCAGCGGCACCAGCGGCTCGTACGGGTGGACGCGCTGCCAGATCACGAAGGCGACGAGGAGCGCCACGCCGACCGCGATGACACGGAACACCGTGACCGGCCCGAGGATCTCGCCCCACCCGTACGTCCGGCCGTTCTGGATGCCGAAGACGATCAGGAGCAGTCCGGCGCCGGAGAGCAGGATGCCGGGCAGGTCGAAGCGCGGTGCGCGCGCCGGGCGGACGTCGGGTACGACGAGCAGGCTCAGGGCCAGGGTCGCGGTGCCGACCACGACGTTGACGTAGAAGATCCACTGCCAGCCGAGGCCGTCCACCAGGACCCCGCCGAGCAGCGGGCCGGTGACGGTGGCCAGCCCGGAGGCTCCGCCGAGGATCCCCATCGCCCGGCCGCGGTCGCCGTCCGGGAAGAGATGGGTGATGAGGGTCAGGGTCTGCGGGGTCAGCAACGCCGCTCCCAGACCCTGCACCGCGCGGGCGGCGATCAGCGTCTCCACGCCCGTGGAGAGCCCGGCGCCCAGGGAGGCCGCGGTGAACACGGCCAGCCCGGCGACGAAGACCCGCTGGGGGCCGTAGCGGTCGCCGAGCCGGCTGGTGAACAGCATGGGGACGGCGTACGCGAGCAGGTAGACGCTGGTGACCCACACCACCGCGTTGAGACCGGTGCCGAGGCCGCGCACCATGGCAGGCACGGCCACCGACACGATCGACGTGTCCACCACGATCATGAACAGTCCCAGCGACAGGGCGGCCAGCGCCGCCCACGGGCCGGTGGTGCGCGGCCCCTGCCCACTCCCTGTCATGTCCCCTGCCTCACTGTTGGTTTCCGCTCGATCGGGGGAGGCTCAGGGGCGTGTACGCGTGGTCGCGGACGCCCCTGAGCCCCCGTACGGGTTCGGTGTTCAGCCGGTCAGTAGCGGACGGCCCCGTAGTCGATCGGCTCGGCGGGGTAGGTCGCGGCGCGGCGGCCGAGGCCGCGCATCCGTTCCCGCATCTCGTCGGCGGGGAGGTGGTGCAGATCGCCGTGGCCCGGCAGGACCCACTCGAAGGTCAGCTCCTCGGCCCCACGGGCCACCGACTCGGCAAGGGTTTTGATCGAGTCGTAGACGACGCTGTGCGCCACTTCGAGGGTCTGCTGGCCGTTCGACCAGAAGAACGCGTCACCGGTGAAGCAGAACTTGTCGTCCGCTATGAAGAGCGTGGAGCCCGCCGTGTGCCCGGGGAACGGGTGGGCGATGACGCCGGGCCCGATCTCGACGGGTTCCGTGCCGCGGATGACCTGGTCGGCCGAGGGGAGGGAGTGCAGGTCGCCCTCGTGGATCCACAGCCGGGCCTGGAAGGCGTCGGCGTATTTACGGGCGTGCGCGACATGGTCGAGGTGGGTGATCAGAACGTCGGTGATCTTCCCGACCTTCTGCTCGTAGCGGCGGGCCAGGGCGGGCCGCCAGCGCGGGGTGTCGATCATCATCCCGGTACCGTCGGGACGGCGCAGAAGGTACGAGGTGGCGCCGTACGTCTGCGGGGAGGCGTGCCCGCAGAGGAACACGGTCGCGTCCTCGTCCAGCGCCATCGGGTACGGGTCCGAGTCCTCGTCCCACTGATCGGCCGGCGGGTGCACGGACCGGGTGGGGCAGGCGTGCGCGGCCTGGTACATCAGCGCGACATCGGCCTCGGTCTCCGGCTGACGGATGACGGTCGACAGACCGCCGTACTCCCCGCCCTCCTTGAAGCCGATCATGCCGGGGGCGATCTGCCGGGCGATGTTGCAGTTCAGACAGCGGTCGTCGACGCTCCAGCCCTTCTCGCCGTCCGCCACCTGGGTTGCCTGCTCTGACTGTGTGGTGCTCATGAACTCCACTCTCGTGTGAGGTGAACGCCCGACGATCGGGCGCTCCGGTGGTGCCGAGGACATCGGGGATACGGGCACGTGCCCGTGGGTCACCCGGAAGTCGTCGGCTGCTTGAGATGGGTGCCGAAGAAGGTCTCGATGCGCCGCCACGCGTCGGCGGCGGCCTCCGGGTGCGGTCCCATACCGGTCACGCGGAGCAGCGGCCGCAGCGGGCGCGGTCCGACCTCCGCGTCGTTCAGGAAGGCGTGCCCGGCCCGCGGGTACTCCTTCACGTCGTGTACGACGCCGAGCCGCTCCAGCGCCGAGTCCAGTTCCGCCGCGGCTCCCTTGAGCATCCGGTCCCGTCCGCCGTAGCTCGCGACGACCGGGCAGGCCCCGGCCAGGACCCGGTCCAGTTGCGCGGGGAGCATCCCGTAGTTGGCGGAGGCCGCGTCGAAGCTCCCCTTCCCCGCGGACATCAGGGCGAAGGCACCGCCCATGCAGAAACCGATGATGCCCACCGCTCCGGTGCAGTCCGGGCTCTCGGTGAGAAAGGTCCGGGCCGCTTCGATGTCCTGGTAGGCCCGGCCGTGGCCGGACCGCGATGCCCGCATGGTCGGCACCAGACAGCGCCGGACGCCGCCCTGCGTGAACAGGTCCGGCATCAGGGCCAGATAACCGGCTCGGGCGAGCCGCTCCGCCTGCCGCAGCATGACGTCGTCAACGCCGAGGGCCTCGTGCACGACGACGACGCCGGGCCACGGCCCCGGCCCCTCGGGCCGGGCCAAGGTGCCCGGTCAGCCGCTGGGAGCCGCCCGCCGGGGCGCTGAGATGACTCAAGTCGACGTTTTCAGGGACGGGCATGGAAGTCTCCGGGTAGGTGTGCGTCGCGCAGATGTGGCGGAAGAGGGCGACAGGGCCGTCACAGATCGAGGACCAGCCGGGGGCCGCGGGCGCGGGAGACGCAGATCATCATCGTCTCGCCGGACTCCCGCTCCTCCGCGCTGAGCACGGAGTCCCGGTGGTCGGGCTCGCCCTCCAGCACCTCGGTCTCGCAGGTGCCGCAGATCCCCTCGGCGCAGGAGGAGAGCACGGAGACCCCGGCCGCCCGCACCGTCTCCAACACGCTTTTCCCTGGAGGCACTTGAAGGGAGTGTCCGGACCGGGAGAGGAGCACCTCGAACGCCCCGGCGTCCGCCGCCGCCTCTTCCTGTTCCTTGGCCTGGAACCGTTCCACGCGCAGCGCTCCGGGCGGCCACGCGCGGCATCGCTCCTCGACCGCGGCGAGCAGCGGTTCGGGGCCGCAGCAGTAGACCAGGGTTCCGGGGGCCGGTTCGCCGAGGTAGCCGTCGAGGTCGAGCAGCCCGTACCGGTCCTGGGGCCGGACGGCCACCGCGTCCCCGTACGCGGCCAGTTCGTCCAGGAAGGCCATCGAGGAGCGGGACCGGCCGCCGTACAGCAGCCGCCAGTCCGCCCCCGCGGCCTCGGCCGCGGCGATCATCGGCAGCACGGGCGTGATGCCGATGCCGCCCGCCACGAACAGGTAGCGCCCGGCCGGCCGGAGCGCGAAGTTGTTGCGCGGCCCCCGGACCCGCACCGGCGTTCCGGCGTGCAGCTTGCCGTGCACGTACGCTGATCCACCGCGCCCCTCCGGGACGCGCAGCACCCCGATGCGCCACGACGAACGGTCACCGGGGTCACCGCACAGCGAGTAGTGGCGGACCAGGCCGCCGTCGAGCAACAGGTCGATGTGGGCGCCGGGTTGCCACTCCGGGAGCGACTCGCCATCAGGGTGGCGGAGGACGAGAGAGACCACGTCGTCGGCGGATTCGACCCGTTCCGCGACAACGAGCGAATACTCGCCGACGGAAGTGGAGGGATGGCTCACAGTGATTTCCCGCTTTCACAGGACACGAGCGACACCCATGACGCCGCGAAGTCTCCGACGCATGAGCTGACGCTGGGACAGGTCAGGTCATGGAGCGCGCGACGGAAGACATGCGACGGAAGGCGTTTCCCGAGATGAACACTACCGGCCCTACACCCGGTGCGTTACCGCATCGTTATATATCTTGCGGTCGTGGGCGCCTGGTTCCGGCCACTCCGCGCGAGCCTTCCGACCCCCGCGTCAGCCGCCGCGGATCGGGGGACGGGCCCGTCACCCTCTCGCCTCGGCGCTCGGGCGGGGAGGCTGACAGAACCCCTGGTGAAGGCTGACGAGAACGGCGCGAAATCTCCGAAGTGAGCCGAGTGTGGTACTCAGATAGCGGTACATCGTGGTGCTGTCGCGGCAGACGACGAAGGCCATCAGATTGCAGGAGCCGGCTGTGGCACCGGCGAAGGCGACTTCGGGTGGGCAGGCGCCGTCCCGGTCGTCGCCGACCTGGCAAGCGACCCGATGCGGGCTGCCGATGCCCTCGACGGCGTGAGCGCGGTGTTCCTCAACACGATGGCCCTCGGCGACAACGTGGCCGAGTTCCTCGCACTGGCCCGCCACCAGGGGGCGAACCGGGTGGTTCTGTTGTCGTCGGGCTACGTCCGTGACGGTGCCACCCCTGACGAGCAGCCCGGCGCCGTCGCCAGGAAGCACAGGGCCGAGGAGCAGATGGTCGAGTCATCGGGTCTGGAGTGGACCTCGCTGCGGCCCGACGACTTCGCCGGCAACGCTCTCTTCGAGTGGGCGGCGCACCTGCGGGCCGGCGACGTGGTGCACGGCGCCTACGCCGACGCCGCCACGGCGGTGATCCACGCGCGGGACATCGCCGCCGTGGCCGCGCGATCACTGCTGGAGGATGGCCACGGCGGCCTGCACTACAGCCTGACCGGCCCTGAATGGCTGACCGAAAGGGACCGGGTCCGCATCATCGGCGAGGTCACCGGGCGTCCGGTGCGCTTCGAGGAGATCAGCCCGCAGGACGCCCGCGCAGCGATGCTCGCCACCGGTCTGCCCGGCGAGATCGCCGACGCCGTCCTCGGCGACCTCGCCGCCGTGCACCGCACCCGGCGGATCACCGACACGGTGCCGCGCGTGACAGGGCGCCCCGCGCTCCCCTTCGCCCAGTGGGTCTCCGAAAACGCCGGTGCCTTCCGGAGCTGACAGGACAGCCCTGCCCTACGTTTCCCCTTCCCCTCCGTCCGGCACGCGACCCCAATAACTATACCTTCTGGATGGTATAGTTTGGGCATGCGACCGAGTTCGAGGAATCTGATCCTGGATGCCGCGATCCGTGTGACGGAGCGCGCAGGCATCACCGGCCTGACGCTGGAGTCGGCGGCCGAGGAGGCCGGTGTCACCAAGGGCGGGCTGATGTATCACTTCCGCACGCGGGAGGAGCTGCTGCTCGCGATCCAGCGGCACCTGACCGGCGCGTGGGAGGAGCGGCTCGCGGCCGAGCTGGGCAAGCCGCTCGGAGAGGCGTCGGCGCGCGAGACCACCGCCGCCTACGCCCGGGTGGGGAGCGAGGCGGGGGCGAGCAAGGCCGATCTCGCCTTCATGGTCGAGTCGGTGACCCACCCGGAGCTGGCCCAGGTGTGGAACGACCTGATGAACCGCTGGGCCCCGCCGACCCGTTCGGCCGAAGCGCGGGACGTCGACCTGTTCCTGGCCCGGCTGGCGGTCGACGGGCTGTGGCTGTACGAGGCCACCAGCGGCGTCCCCGTGCCCGGGCCGGTCCGGGAAGCCCTGAGGCAGAGGCTGATGGCCCTGACCGAGGCGGAGGACACCGACGCCACCTGACCTCGGCGGCCGTGCCCCTCCGGCACTCCCCCGTGCCCCCGGCCGTGTTCGCCGGGGGCGCTCCACCTTCATGGCCCAGTTGATCAACGCGATACGAAAGACGAGCGCATACATGAGCGGCACGAAACGCTGGTGGCTGCTGGTGACCGTGGCGGTGGGGCTGCTGCTGATCTCGGTCGACATGACCGTGCTCTACACCGCGCTGCCGACGCTGACGGAGCAACTGCACGCGGATGCCTCCCAGAAGTTATGGATCATCAACGCCTACCCGTTGGTCATGGCCGGGCTGCTGCTGGGCGCGGGCACGCTCGGCGACCGCGTCGGGCACAAGCGCATGTTCCTCGCCGGACTGGCTCTGTTCGGTGTCGCCTCGTCGGTGGCCGCGTTCGCGCCCTCGGCCGACGTGCTGATCGGGGCACGGGCTTTCCTCGCGGTGGGCGCGTCCGCGATGATGCCGGCCACCCTGTCGCTGATCCGCACCACCTTCGAGGACGAGCACGAGCGGAACGTCGCGATCGGCGTGTGGGGCACGATGTCGGTGGTCGGCACCGCGCTCGGCCCGATCCTGGGCGGCCTGCTCATCGAACACTTCTGGTGGGGCTCGGTCTTCCTGATCAATGTGCCCGTGGTGGTCCTCGCCCTGATCGCCGGCGCCGTACTCGCGCCCGGCGCGTCGGGCCGCTCGGACAAGCCCTGGGACTTCATCGCGTCCGTACAGATCATGGTCGGCCTCGTCGGTCTCGTCCACGCGGTCAAGGAAGCCACCAAGCCCGGCCCTGATCCGCTGCACATCGTGATCGCGCTCCTGGCCGCAGCCGCCGGGTTCACCCTGTTCGTACGCCGCCAGCGCCGCCGGACGCATCCGCTGCTCGACTTCGTGCTGCTGCGGGACCCCCGGATCCTGTCCGGCATGGTGGCCGCCGCGCTGGCGATGTTCGCGACCGCCGGGATCCAACTGGTGCTCACGCAGCGGCTGCAGCTCGTCCTCGACCTCACCCCGCTGCACGCGGGGCTGCTGGTCGCGGCGTTCGCGGCCGGCTGTCTGCCCTCCGGAGCCGTCGCCGGCTCACTCGTCCACCGCACCGGCCCCCGACCGCTGATCGCCGGCGGCCTGCTGACCGGCGCGGCCGGAGTCCTGCTCACCCTGCTCCTGACCCCGGGCGTGGTGCCGCTGGTCGCCGTCCACCCCGATCACCCCGGGTGGATCGTGCCCGGCCTCATGGTCGCCGGAGCCGGGATGGGCCTCGCCATGACCGCCGCGTCGGCCGCGATCATGGGGAACGCGCCGGCCCATCGGGCCGGGATGGCCGCCTCCGTGGAGGAGGTCTCGTACGAACTCGGCAGTCTGTCCGGGGTCGCGGTCCTCGGCAGTGTCCTCGGCGCCCTCTACACCAGTACCGTCCACCTGCCCTCCGGCGTTCCGGACCTGGCGAAGGACAGTCTGGACGCAGCCCGCTCCACCGCCGCAGAACTGCCCGCCGACCGGGCGGACCCACTGCTGGCCGCGGCCCGCAACGCGTTCGACCACGGTTACACACTCACTCTGCTGATCACCGCCGCGGCACTGATCGCTGGCAGTGTGTTCACCGCCCGCCGCCTCGCCCTGCCCGCCCGGGCCCAGGTGGTTCCGGAGAAGGAGCCCGCCGCGTGACCGTCTGTCTGCTCCTGCTGGCGGCCGTCGCCCTGACGGCCGCCGTGCCGGCCCCCCGCGCACTGACCCGGGCGGCCTGGCCCGGGAAGGAACCGGTTGTCGCGCTCTGGGCGTGGCAGTGTCTGGTCGCCACCGTCCTGCTCTGCTGCCTGGCAGCCCTCCTCCTGGGCCTCGCGTCCGTCTCCGAGGCCGGCCGCACGCACCTCTTCGCCCCCGCGCCACCGGCGGTCACCGCCGCGTACGGCTCCGCCGCCGCACCACCGCTGGTCGCCGCCCTGACCCTGCTGCTGGCCTGCGGAGCCGCCTGGACCGCTGCCGCGCTCACCCGCGAGTTCGTCCACGCCCGGCACCACCGCCGCCTCCGCCGCGCCCACCTACGCGAACGCTCCCCCGACCTGCCCGCCGGCCTGCCGGACGCGCACGGCACCCTGCTCGTTCTGGAAGACGAATACCCCGACGCCTGGCTGATGCCCGGCACCAGGCCCCAGCTCGTCGTCACCACCGGCGCGCTGCGCCGCCTGACCGACAGCCAGCTCAATGCCGTCCTCACCCACGAGCTGGGCCACATCCGAGCCCGCCACCACTGGCTCCTCCATCTGTCCACCGCACTGGCGACGGGCTTCCCCCGAATCCGCCTGTTCACCCACTTCCGCGACCAGACCCACCGCCTGGTCGAGCTGGCCGCCGATGACACGGCCTCCCGCCACTGCGGCCACCTGACCACCGCCGTCGCCCTGATCGAACTCAACCGACACCGCGGCCTCCTGTCCTGCGACTCCACCCGACGTCTGCTCGGCGACCGCGTCCAGCGCCTTCTCGAACCCCCGCCACGCCTCGCCCTCACCCACCGCGCCACCGCCTCCACAGCCGCGGCCCTCGCTCCGCTCCTGCCCCTGCTCATCGCCTTCGCCCCGGCCATGCCGGCCCTCGGCTGAATCACGAGCCCGACCCGGCAAGGGCGGCAAAGAAGCCCTGTCTCAGATGCTCCGTAGTCCCGTCACCCCGTCCATGTCACCTGTAACTGAGATGGCAAATGGATCATTCATTGACGGACAGTGGCGGAACGGATGGCGCCGGCGAAGAACTACTGCTCGTCGAGAACTCCGGGGGTGTCGTGCACAACGACGCTTTGTTCAAGCGGGGCGCGTCCCATATGGAAGCTGTTGGCCAGTGCGGTCACATCGGCTGTGCCGAAGGAGATGCCGAACAGCAGCTTGTGTTCTTCGGGAACACCCAGGAACTCGCGGACGGTGTCGGCGTACATTCCGAGCATGGTCTGCGGGATTCCGCCCAACCCGCGGGCCGTCAGTGAGAGCAGGAAGTTCTGCGCGTACATGCCGATGTCGGCAGCTACCCGTACCCCGTCCCCGAACACCGGCATGAAGAGGAAGGCGGCGTGGGGAGCGCCATGGAATTCCAGGTTCGCTCGGGCATGCGCGTTCCTCGCCGACCGGTCCGAGCGCGGTATCTTCAGAGCCTGGTAGAGGGTCGCGCCGTGGTCCTGCGCCCGCTCGTAGTAAGCGCCGTCGCCGAAGTCGGCGTAGTCGAAGGTGAAATCGTAGGAGAAGCGTTCCTCATCATGGGCCTTGAGCAGTTCCTTGCTCAGGGCGTCGCGTGCTGCACCCGAGACGACATGCGTCGTCCACGGCTGGGTGTTGCAGTTCGACGGAGCGAACTGGGCGTCTTCCAGCACGCCGCGGATGTCCGACGGGGACAGCGGAGTGGGCAGGAACTTCCGAACGGAGTACCGGGAGCGCATGACGTCTGAAAAGGGCGAAGGTGTGGCGGGCAAGAGGATTCCTTTCAGTGATGGTCCGTTCCCATGAGCGTGGTTGAGCCTCACGGGTCGTTGCAGGACGTGGGGTGATACCGGATGTGTCAGCGGCGGAGCGGGCAGTCGATTCCCCCTGCCCGCCCTTGCCGACCGACCGTGGTCCGTGCCCACCAGCACGCTGCCGGGGCCCGGTCCGACCAGCAAGATTCACCTGAAACGCGATACCCGGGGGCGCCCGTTCGTCTTCACCAACACGGACGGGAACACCAGCGACTTGTGAAGACGGGTTCTCAGCAGATCCGGTCGGCCGCCGGCCGCTCAGCTCATACGCGTTCGAGTTCCAAGGCTGCGGCGATCTCGTCGAGCGCCTGTCGAGGATCTGAGTACAGGCCGTCTCCGATGACTTGGAGCACAACATGGTCAGCTCCGGCATCGAGGTGCGCGTTCGCGATGGCCACCACCGATTCCGCGCCCCCCATGGCGACCATGGAGCGAGCGAGATGCTCCGAGGGGCCGGGGGCGAAGTCGGAGTCATGGAAGCCCTGGCGCCGCCAGGACGCGCGGTAGTTCTCAAATCCGTCGTAGATGTGCAGGTGGTTGTAAGCCCGCCGCAGTTGCTGCTCGGCGTCGCCGCCGACGGTGACGCCCTGCTCGGAGATCACCCATCGTTCCGGGCCGAGGCGTTCACGGGTAAAGCGGGTCTGCTCAGGGGTGACCAGGTAGGGCATCGCGCCGTCTGCGTCCGAGCCCGAGAGCTCGATCATTTTCGGGCCCAGCGCCGCCAGGATTCGCGGGGGACGCCCGGCTTCCTGGTCGATGTTTTCGGGGACGGACGCCATGCGCTCAAGATAGTTCCGCATGGTGGCCAGCGGCTTCTCGTAGATCTTGTTCAACCGGCCTTCCACCATCGGCTGGTGACTGACGCCGAGACCGAGGACGAACCGCCCCGGGTACATCGCACTGAGCGCTCGGCCGCCCGCTTCGGCAGCTACGGCGTCGCGCAGATGAATGTTGGCGATCCCGGTCCCGATCACAAGGTGCTCGGTGGCCGCCAGCAGAGCAGCGGCCTGGGTCAGCGATTCCTTCCCGCCGCCCTCGGGGAAGAACAACGAGGCGTACCCCATGTTCTCGATGTCACGCGCGAGCTTCTGCGCGTCCGGAGTGCTCAGGCCGTCGAGGGCGCACATGGCCCCGATGTGGGAAGTGAACCCGATGTGAGCACGCTGCGGCGCGGACGATGCGGTCACGTTCTCGCTCCAGACTCTCTCTGCGGGGCCGGACGGGCTGCGCCGGAAAACGTCAACACCGCCTGCGGCCAATGGGCATGCCGACTCTACTTCATGTACGCAACAGCGCGTACATCATGTCGGCTACGATGAATGCCATGGCTAGTCGTACGGCGTCGGGCTTCGCCACCCCTGACGAGGAAGACCTTGATCTGTTCAGGGTCATGGCCGCCCTCGCCGATCCAGTCCGTCGCCGTGTCGTCCTCGCCCTCGCCCAGCACGACCGCCTGCCGTGCGGCGCCATCGACATGCAGGTCTCGAAGTCAGCCGCCACACGCCACTTCCGGGTCCTACGCGAAGCCGGCCTGATTCGGCAGTGGGAGGACGGCAACAAGCTGGGCAACTCGCTGCGCCGCGAGGAACTCGACCGGCGATTCCCCGGTCTGCTCGACCTCGTTCTACGCGAAAGCGGGCCCTCCACGACGCCCCACCCATGAGAGCCGCGTCGGCAGAATCGACTCCCGGAGCCCGCGGACGAACACCACCACCTCGGCACGCCCCCTGACTCCCCCACACCCCCGAAGAAGCGCCACCTTCAGCACCCGGCCTCTTCGTGCAGCACCTGGGCAAGTCGTTCGCCGGCTTGTCCCTTCGCCACGCCCATGGCTGCTTGCCAACGAAGCTCGCGTTCCGCCCTGGCCTGCTGGTCATCCTGCCGACGCCAACGTCCTTGCGAACCCTTGGGCGTGATCGTCGAAGAGATCAAGGTACGAGCTGTCGACGATCAGGCGGCGCTTGGAACCGGAACGGGCGCGATCGACGGGCGAGGGGCCGACATGATCCCCCCTTGAGAGCCCGGACGTGCAACCCGTCCACGGAGCAGTCGTCCAGGTCCAGCAGACCTGCGCGGCGCATCTCGGTCAGCGCCGTGTGCAGGCGTGGCCGGACACCGGCCTCGGTCCAGTCCCGAAGCCGACGCCAGGCCGCCACCCGGAGCGGCCCACCGTCTCGGCGGGGACATCGCACCACGCAACTCGACACGGCCCTCCTCAACCACCTCGCACATGAGCGTGATGTATCGCAGAGGCGCGTGGAAGCGGGGTGGCGTGACTTCTTGAAAATCGCGAAAGGTACAGGGAAGGTTTCAAGGGCTTCCTTCCCGTCTCGATCTGTCGGCCGGCGGCGCGCTCAGGAAAAGGGCTGGCCTTGTCCGATACACCCGTACGCCGCAACTGTCCCGCTGCTGGGCGATCCGCCGGACTGGACGACGTCGAACGAGAAGAGCGGGTGTTGTCCGGCGATCCAGGCGCAGAACGTTCCTCCACACCAACAGCGACGCGGACCAGTGGAGCGCGCCGAGGCTGATCTACCTGGCCAGCCCTCGACGAAGCCCTCCACATCCGCCTTGGCCTCACCGTGGAGCCGTTGCGGGCCTCGGTCACAACGAAGGGCAACCACCACGTCCGGCCCCTACGTACACGGCCGGCGGAAGCGTGGGGGTTGCGATCGAGCGGCTGTCCGCGCTCGTGGTGGTCGCCCTGCGGGGCGACCAAAATCGCACCTGGCAGCAGGAAGCGAATGCGCCTCCTGGGACTTCTCTGGGACTTTCAGCTACATCAGCGGGCACGAGAGCTAAAGGACGGGAAAGAGAGTACGCGCAGGTCAGCGCCGCTCAAGCAGCCATCACAGCGGGTCAGGAAGCCGCCCAGTCTCTTCCGCGACATCTGATCGGCTGATCGGCCACGGCCCCCTGATCCCCTTACTCAGGGCCGGAACAATGCGGACGCGCTCCGCCTAATCCGCCCGGACATCAACATCGCCGCCGAAGACGCCGACCGCGGAGAACGGCTCGACGTATCCGACCTCTATCCCGACGTACGCCCGGCCCTCGCTGCCCTCAAGCAGCTCGACGTCCGCGTGGTCATCGCGGGCAACCAGACGGTCCGCGTCGGCGAACTACTGCGCGCAATCTCGACCTGCCCTCCAACTTCATCGCCACCTCTGGCGAGTGGGGCGTCGCGAAGCGGTCACCGGAGTTCTTCGCGCGGGACCTCGACGCATCCGGCGGCGCGGCCTCCTGGGAAACCCTGTACGTCGGCGACCATCCCGCCAACGACGGCGGCCCGCGCGTTCCGCCGGTCTCCTTACGCGCACCTGCACCGCGGTCCGTGGGGCTGCATATGGGCCGACCGGCCTGCTGCTGCGGACCGGCAGATCGACGGACTGATGAGCTAACGGAGATCGTCACCCGCGCTGCCGGACGATACGATGCCGAAATAGCCGAGAGGGTGATTTAAGGACCGCGGAATGTGACACATCGGCGCACGCACCACTTCACCCAGGCTGGCCTGGCCCGAGCCACGCACATCTCGCTCGCCACCATCCGCAGTATCCGGCGCGACGCACGCTCATCCTCCGACGACAGCATCGTCGCTGCAGTCAATGCCGCTCCCTCCCAGCTCGTCGCCAACATTGCGCGCATCTCGGATCGGATCCGCACCGCACTTCCTGCGGTCTCAGCGGCGATCTCCATGTACGTCCTCCCAGACAGTTCGCCGCCGCGAGGGCAGCCCGAGCTGTCCAGCTCGGTCGCAGCGGCGGAAGGGAATGGCGGCTGGAAGCCCAGTACGACCGCCTGGCCCAGCAAACCAAGATCCGGACCATCCCCGGGCCGACGTCACGAACAAGCAGCCCATGGCCACCATATGCTCAGATCAGCACTCACTGCCTCTGTACCACCGGCAGACGAAAAACTGCTGATGCTGTGACGGCCCCGTTCGTGACGGTGACTCACCGTGCCTAGCCCGTTCCGCGGGCCAGCCGGGCTTTCAAGTTGTCCTGACCTGTCAGCGAAGAACCGGCCCTGGGGAGTAGGAGCAGCGCTGGGGATGGAGATAGGCGCGAACAGCAGGCGCTTTCGTCGATACCGCCCACAGCCTTCAGCGGGGCGCCAGCGCGTCCACCCACGCGTCGCCGGGTGGGGGAACGAAGAAGTACCCGCCCCCGGTGGTCAGCACATACTTGGCCATCGCTTCGCCCTCCAGACGCATCTGTACGGCCTCGAACCCCTGGGCCAGGTCGCGCTGGAAGCAGGAGAAGACCAGCCCGGTGTCTCCGTCACCCCGGTCGTAGCTGTATCCACGCCGCACGAGAGGTGCAGGATTGCGGCGATCCGGCGTGGCGAGCCGTACATGAGAGTCGAGCGGGGTCAGCCGACCCCGGGGGTCGGCACGGTAATTCGGCTCTTCGTCCACAGGCGTCCCGTCGAGCCAGCGTCCGTCCCGGCGGCGCCCGATGATCCGCTCCTGCTCGTGCACGGAGTCCTTGTCCCACAGTTCGGTCGCCAGCCGGATGATCCGCACGACCTGGTAACTCCCGCCGACAGCCCACGCGGGCTCGCCCTGGTCATCCCGTACGAGCGCACGGTCCAGGACTTCCCGCTCCTCAGCCGGATTCCCGAAACCCTCGGTGAAATGAAACGGCTCCGGGCCAGCCCCCGGCCGCCCTCCACTCGATTCTCCGCCCGAAACCCCTCGATCCGCCACCGTTCTGCCCATCCGGACAGGCCCCTCGCCAACCGCTCGACGGACGCGCGCACATCAGCGGTCCGCTCCCCCGCGACCTGCACCAGCACCAGCACCAGCACCAGCACCAGCACCAGCACCATGCGACTGACCGGGATCCAGCAAATCACCTGCGAAACCCTGGCATCTCGACCAGTTGCCGTGGCCGTTCAGCGGCGGCTCGAAACAGTCCGCCTCCCAACGCCACTCCGACGGATACGCCACGCCCCTCAACACGTCGAACCCCTGACACCAACTCCCGCCGCAAACTGGCCCCTTCGCCCGCTCCGGGCCGCCGGTCCAACGCCACCGGCACAACCCGTCCCGCCGGCTGAAATCCGCGCTGCCGAACTGGACTCTGCGGACCGCCAGCATCGGACTCTCTCGTGCCGAGTGGATCAACATAGCGCACCGTGTAAAGACCGGCTCCTACGGCAGCTATTCCTACTGCCGAGGCAGAAAAAAGCACACTTCTTCGACGCAATGCTTCCCCAAGCGAATCCATTGGGTTAATGGCCAGAAATTTTGGGTTACCACGATTCATCACCAGTCAGCACAATCACTACCTCATCCGGCTCATCGGTCATCGACGGTAAGGTTGTAGACCGTGGTCGACTCAGCGTGGCGGCTGACCGCCTTGATCTGGGTCCATGTACCTGCGCTTGTGCGGAGCCATTGGCCGGGCTGGAGCTTGCCCGCTTCGATCCAGGAATTCAGTTCGGGGACCCAGAAAGGGTGACCATCTGTGGCAGTAATCTTGTTGGGCTTGCCGTTCTCCTTGGTGGTGAGGGTGATGTCCGTCAGGCTTTTGTCGCCGGCGCCTTCGATGAGTGCCGTGACCCTGCGTGGTCTGCTCTCGCCCGTCTCCGGGTCTGTTGCGCGGACCTCGTCGCCGACCTTGACGTCCTTGATGGACTTCTGGGTGCCGTCCGCCATCAGGACCGGGGTGTCGGCCGCAAAGCTATCGGGCAGAAGGCTGCCTGGGCATCCGCCGCGCGCCGCCCACTTCGCTCCGCCCGCGGCACCCAGCATGCCGCCGTCGAGCAGGCCACCGCCCGCGCAGCCCGCGATCATCAGGTTGTTGCCGCTCGGGTCGGTGTACGTGGTCGGGGAGCTGAGTGCGTACTCGTAGAGGTTGGTTCCGCCTGCGTAGCCGATGGGGTCCTGTGAGATGAAGCGGCCGGTCTCGGGGTCGTAGTAGCGGTTGCGGTAGTGGAGCGGGCCCGTGCCGTCGTTCTCGCGGCCCGTGAAGGTGTACGGGTTGGTCGACTCGGCTCCGGAAGAGGTGGGTTGGCCGTTCGGGTCGTACGTGTAGCGGGTCGCCACCGTGCCGTCCGGGTCGGCCAGGCCGACCGCCGTGCCCAGCGCGTCCGTCAGGTAGACCTGGGTCTTGCCGTTCTCCGTGCGGGTCAGGTACTCGTCCAGGCCCGATGTCGCCACGGTGGCCACCTTGCCCGGCCGATTCACCCCCGCTCGCGCGGGGACCACGACGCCGCCCTCGCCGATACCGCCCTGGTGGACGGCTCATCCCCACCCTCGTGCAGGGGCCGCGACGGGGAAAAGACAGAGGTCCTGGCCGCGCGAAAGCATCACAGTTATAGGTGCGGCAAGGCGCCGTTCAGCGCGCGGATAAAATCATCGAGCGGGAGCAATGCTGAGAAGCCCGCATCCGTATGCCTTGCCACGCCCGATGCCTGTAGCGAGCTTCTCGCGAAGCAGTTCGACGTCAAGGACTCGGGCCGTCCCATCGAATTGCGTGCGGGCATGCTGGATTCGCTGCCTTGCGGCGGGGCCTTTGGAGCTCCGGTGGCCGCGTACCGTGGCGAGCGGGTGGGCGCTGATGTGCCACGGTTCCAACCCGCCTGCGTTGGCCTGGCGTTCCCACCATTCAACAGCGGCATTGCCGTTCAAGGCCACGACCGGCGGAAGCCCATAGGCTTCCCGAGAGGTGGCCCCCGGCTTGCGCACCGGGTTGGCCACACAGCGGTAGTGGACGACCATCCCCTTGTGCAGGTTCGACAACAAGGCGTCGAGGGAGCGCGTTTCGACGCTGCCGTAGGCGTCTGGCAGGCGTGAGGAGTCGGGTTCCATGTGGCTCTGCAGGAGGATCTGCGGTCCACGTGGGCTTTCCTCGGCACGGAACAACACTCCGAATGCGGCCCGGGCCGGGCCTTCGACACCGTCGGGGAACATCTGCAGCATGCGTTGGTGCAGTCGGATGCCTTGGTCGCTGCCACCGAGGTCCCTACGGGCCTCGCGAGAACTCGGCGAGGGCGCGATACGGGTCAACCACAAAGTCACCGAGTGCTCCTCTCCGGCTTGACGAAGTGGGTGTCAATATAGCTTTGGAGCTTCTCCAGGTAGCCGGTGCCGAAGCCTTCGTACGAGGCATCCGGAAGGTGCACGGCACGCCGGTACAGCGGCCGGGGCCGATACTGGCGCTCCAACGGTGCGAACGATAGCGGCTCGTCGGTGACTTCGCCGCTGTGGTGGTCACCATCACCCCTGTCTGCGGCGCCAGAGTCCAAGGGGAGCACACCTAGCGGTCTGTCGCTGTAGAACTCGATCGGCTGCGGGCCGCTGCGCGGCCTCTTGGCCGCGAGGGGCATCCGTACCAGGTGGCGCAGCGGATCTTGCACGAATCCCATGAGGATAGGGCCCTCCGGCGGGCAGGACCGGCGACCGAGAAAGAGAGGCCAGTGCGGGTCACGCAGGGCAGCAGCGCACGAGTGCAGCAGTTCTGCGTCATCGGAGGTGAGTGCGAGGGTGAAAGCAGCGTCGGCTAGATACTGGCGCTTGGATACCAGAGTGCCCTTGCCCCCGGTCCGGCGTTTCCCATCAACGGTTATCACCGTCTCATCGGCCGGTAGCCCACCGCCTACGGTGTGGAAGTCGGACAGCACAACACCGGGTCGGTCGACTCGTACCGTCATCGACAGCGCCGTGAGGTCGTCCAAGGGCGCCTCGCGCACTCGCCCGAAACCTGCGGCGAGCATGCCCACGACGCCGGACCTGGTGGGGAATCGGGCTGTGTCACGCCACAGGTACTTGCTGTGCGTGCCCCAGGACTGAAGTGGGCCTGCCAGACGCAACAACAGCCCGCGGGCGTGCTTTTCGGTCACTGCGGAGCCTCGGCGAGAGCAACGTCGACGGCGGCGGTGACGAGAGCTTCGAATGACGAGTGACGCTCCCCAAGGTGCTCCAGCTTGTCGAAATGGAGGGAAGCATGTGCCGCGTACAGGACACGGTCGAGGCCGAGGAGGGTGTTCGCGGCCTTGGAGTAGGCGTCGATACCCTCCACGGAGCGCGCGACGTAGCCGCCGTGTTGGGCGGACCGTACGGGTTCTTCGAAGGCTGCGGCAAACGACAGTGGCCGGTCGGAGCGGACCGCCACGTGGACCAGGTGCGGGAGTGAGTGCGGGGCGGTGGAGTTCTTCTTCGCCTGCGGCAGTGACTCGATGAAGGAGATCAGGAACTGGCCGGCGAGTTGACGGGCGGCGTCGACGGCGATGTCGTTGTCGTCGCTCAGATTCTTGGTGAGTTCCCGGAGGTCGACCGTGGCGAACCGATAGAAGGTGCCGGTGCTGAACTCGGCAGTGCCCATGTGGCCGCTGCCGGTTTCATCGCCCTTCGCCGCGGTGACGTCGTCGATGGCTGCGAAGTAGTCGAGTTCGACCTCGGTGGTGTGCGTGGTGAAGGAGTGCGCGACTTGGACGGCACCATCGACACCGGCCTGGTCGACCTCGGCGAGCATGCGGCCGAAGAGGTTGATGACGCCGTTCTTCTTGAGAAGGATCTTGTCGATCTTCCCTTTCAGGGCACTCTCGGGCTTCTTCGTTCCTTTTCCGGTGAAGTCGCTCGTGAGCGCGTCCTTGTGGGCTTCGGCGATGTCAGCAAGTTCCTCGACAGCGTCTTCGGGGAGGTAGACGAGCGCGTTGGTCAAGACCTTGTTCGTGACGGGCTGCTTGTCTTTCCCCTTGGCTACCTCCCACTTGATGCTGCTCCCCGCCGCAACGTGCGCACCCGCACGTTCGGCAAGCGCCTCATCCCAGCCACGAGCGCGGAGGACCTCGGCGACCCGCTCGCCGATGCGGCGCGTGCGCAGCGCGTTGTCGCCGAGCGTGTCCTGAAGGTGCTCGCGGATGGCCCGCTTCCAGGACTGGCTGGACACGCGGGTACGCAGGGCGTCGCCGTAGAGCATGGTCTTCACCGAGTTGGTGTCGTCCCGATTCAGGTTCGCGTAGGGAACGGGGTGGACGACGTGGATATCGAGAAAGCGTGGCTTGAGGTCCATCAGGATCTCCTATGGGTGAGGGTCAGTCCCGGTCGGCACGGGCGGTGATCCGGTAGAAGTCCTGCAGCCAGCGGCGACTGATACGCCCTGACCTGTACGGCCAGTTGACGAGGTCTGCCAGCAACTGACCCCAATCGATCGAGGCGCCGGTGGCGCGCGCCTGATTCACCGCAGCAGGGAGGTGCAGGTGGATGCCGCGGAGGCTCTGCCGCGTGAGGAGGTTGATGCGGCTCTCTGCGGCACTCATCCGCATGGAGGCGCCCTTCGCCATGACGGCATGGCCCAGAGTGGCGCCGAACGACGGGCCGTATGGGGTGGGCTCGGGCGGGGCGGCCTCCTCGTCCGGGTCTCCGTCCCCCTGAAGGACCTTTTCCTTCACCACCCCTTGTTCGTCTGCGGTGTCGTTGTCGTCTTCCTGGTCGGTCGCGAAGGCGTGTCGGGGCTGGGCCGCGATCAGCGAGGCCACCGTGTAATGGGCCTGCGCTGTTTTGTCATCGCACCCTTCCGGCAGTCGCGGCGTCAGCAGCCGGTGCATGGCGCGGGCGCGCGGGTGGTCCAGATCGCGGCGCAGTCCCGCGCGCAGCGCCGCACGGGCACCGGGGTCCGCGCGGCACAGGCGTTCGATACTCACGGTGAAAGCGGTATACGAGGCACGATTCGTCTTGCGCTTGCTCGCTTCAGGGGCCTGGAAGGTCACTGCCTGTCCTCGGGTCGGTGGGCGACGGTCACGACTTCTTGTTCTTGGCCGTCCTTTTCGTCTTCGGTTGCTCCATCGCCTTGTGCGGGTCGTTCAGGGCGGCGAGGATGATCGCCTTCGCCGTGGCGACGGCCTTCGCGCCCCGTGCTGTGCGTGTCACGGAGTCGGTCACCGTCTCGTACGCGTCGAGCGCGTGCCGTCCGAAGGCCCGGCATGCGGCCTCGAAGTCAAAGCCGGAGCCCACGTTGCCGTCAGAGCGGGTCAGCTGCCGGAACCTGGACCAGAATTCGTCCTCCGCCGAAGGCCAGTACCGTGCCGTGACCGCGTCCAGCCAGGCCCCTGGATCATTCTTCTTGTCATTCGTGAACCTCAGCCAGGCTTCCTTCGTGGCCTGCTCCAGTCGGTCCCCGAAGAGCTCGCCGAGTTCGCGGAGCTGGCGTACGGGCAGGTCGGTGCTCGCCGCGTCCTCCTCTACTCGGGAAAGGAGAACCGGGGTCGTGGAGTCGACGTATTGGTGGTTGGCGGCCTGACTGGTGTCCTGTTCGAAGCCGAGCGCGCGTACTCGCAAGTACTCGCTGACGTCAAAGGCGTGGTCCATGACCTTCGGCTGGACGGGGCTGGAGTCGTCCATCTGTTTGAGCAGAAGGGCGTCGATGTCTCGCCACAGGGAACGGGAGGAGCGTGCGAGACGGGGAGAGGTCTTCCCGTCCTTGTCGATGCTCCAGATCAGGTAGTCGTCTTCCGGACGGATCCGCTCGGCGTTGTAAGCCCAGGTGGTGTATGCGTCGGCGGTGTGCTCGCCGTCCTGGGCGGGGACGAGATAGAGAGCGTGCTGTGAAGTGGCGGTGAGCCGTGAGCAGGGGCCCTGTGGCTCCGGAATCGGCTTGAGCGGGTCCGGGAGGTCCTCGCGCTCCCACGGGCACAGGTCGGTCTGCCGCCTGACGTGGCCATCCGGCGGGGTCAGACCTGCCAGCAGTGTCAGGAAGAGGTTGTCGCACTCCGGGTGATACGACAGCGCAGCTCGTAGTGGTGAAGCCTTCGCGTGGTGGTGGCTCACATTGCCGACTGCACGCCTCGAGAGGGCACCGGGGGCTCCCCAGTAATGCCAGGTCAGCAGCGACAGTGCCGTCTGCGAAAGGCCGGGGAAGACGAGCTTGTCATGGCTCCAATGCCCGAACCAGGAGTGATTGTTGCCCGCTGACCGGCTCATGACCAGCTTGTGGACCCCGGCAGTTTGATTTCTGTCGCACTGTTCGGGGAGGCGAGGGTCCTGGAGCCAGGGACGATCGCGATCGAACAGGTCGAAGCGGTGGCTCCACTGGTCGAAGTAACCGGCGATGCCGGCCTTTCGACCGTCAGGGAGTTCGGTGCTCTGCTCAGGAAAGCCCCGCTCGAGGATTTCCTCCCGCCGGTCGCCCCAGCTTCCGGGACCGGCCTCGTCCAGAGCGGTGATCCGGGCGGTGAGCGCGTACAGCAAGCGGAGCAGCGCCGAGTGAGCCGGAGCTTCCGGGATCAGCAGCGTGCGAATCTCTCGGGCATGCAGGAACAGACTCCTCAGGCCCACTTGCGGTGGTCCTGCCTTCCCGTCCAGCCATGCGACCGGAATCCATGGCTGGTCGATCAAATTGGACGCAGGTGTGGCCACGCCCCTCCCCCCTGTGGTCGGACGTCCACCGAATGTTAGAAGGACGAGCGGGGACGGCGTGGGCGGTTACTCCAATTGATCAATCGTCAGGCCGATTTCACTCATGCAGAATCGGTGCTTCGGGCTGGTGTACACCCACTTTCCGTCTTCCCGTCTCAGGTTCAGCCGGAGGACGGTCTTGAGTGCTGCCATATCGCGCCAGGCACGGTTGGCATCGCCCTCCACGGCCTCGACGAGTCGCTTCGGTACCGGTATCAGGTAGGGGACGAGCTGGCCCGGCTTCGGTCTCCCTTTAGAATTGCGATCAAGTTTCTGCTCCAGGACGCCGTCCTCCAGGAGATGTACCGGCTTCCCCTGCTGGTCGTGCCCAGGGTACAGGCAGACCACATGCACCATCTCCTCACCGAGCACGGAGGAGAGCAGCTCGGGCTCCACACCGGGGTGGTCGCGGCTCAGCAGGCCGAGGTCGCCATCGAGCTCCCGTGGTCCAGGCACCTCCAGCCAACCAGCAGTACCGCTGGCTCTGCGTTCACGAACCGTGCGCTGGTTGTCGAGCTGCTGGAGCTCACTTGCCGCAGGCCACCCCAGCTTATCGACGAGCTCGTCGGTGTACACCTCGTCCAGCAGCAAGGGCAGTTCTTCGGGCAGAGAAACCCTCCTGCCGGTCCCCAGGACCATGTCAGTGCGCCGCACCAGCGCGGCGTCGTCCAGTTCGGACGCGTCGTCCGCTCGGAGCACCACCAGCCTCGACCGGTCACCCACGCTCTGCACCGCACGGGCCAACAAGTCCGTGAGCGGTGCCGGTCCGGATATGACGAGGTCGAAATGCAGGCCCCGGACGTGTTCCAGCATCGACGTCGTCACCAGCGCGGAGGGGCCGGAGACTCCACCGTTAGGGGCGAAGGTACTCCGGCAGGCTGCGAGACGCTGCCATCGGTCCTTGTTGCGCATCTGTTCATGGACCAGGGTCACGTCGAGGCCGGGCAGATCCTGTGAGAGCTGCTGGAACGTGCGGATGGCGTCCGCAGGCGTCGATCGGTAGACGGCGGCCCGTCCGTTGCCGGCTGCGATCATCGGTGCAAGAGCCGCCTGGATCTCGTCATACGCCGTACCTTCAACGACCCTGATGCTGAGCGTGCTGGCACGAGCTGCCTCGGCAGGCTGCTGGGGCAGGTGCCCGCCTCCGGACTGAGCATCCACAAACGACCATCCTGGCAACCGACGAGGCTGCATAACTGGCTCTTTACCCCCTCCTGCACCCCGGCGGTAGGCTGCCAGCATCGCGTCCACCGACTTATCCGCAGCCGTCGCCGCCAGGACCACTGGGATCCGCAATGCAGCGGCCCACTCCAGGAACCGGAGCATGAGTTTCTGCCCCCAGGCGCCGCGGGCATGGGCTTCGTCCACCACGACGACCTTGCCGGAAAGCGCAAAGAGCCTCATGACGTTGAACTTCACCGGCATGACAGCCTGCAGAAGTTCGTCCACCGTCCCCGTGCCGAGCGCAGCCAAAAGCGCGCGATGATGAGAGTTGAGCCAACTGTTCGCTGTCGGGGCCCACTCCTCACCAGGCTCCGCGCTGACTCCGTCGGTTGCATTGGCATGCGCCCACCACTCCGCGGCTTCCGCCGGCTTCAACCGGGAAGAACTGTGAAGCAGCAGTGACCGCCAAGGGCCGGTCAGTGCCTGCTCGGCGAAGGCATGCACCTGTGCCATGTGGCTGTCAGCCGCTGAACCGGTCGGCAGTGCGTAGAAGAGGCCCCGCGCGTTCGCTGCGTGCCCAAGGATTGCCGCTGCGCTAAGGGCCGCTTCCGTACGGTCCTCTGACGGCGGGGCCGTCACGACCACCATGCCCGGCCCGTGTTCAGTCACCAGATCAGGCGCCTGGCGAGCCACGCTCGCCCCAAGACCGGTCTCCTCCACGGCTTGAGAAGAGTCCGACGGACGGGCGAAACCCGTCCCGAGTAGATCCGTCTGCAGCAACAGACGAGGAGCCGCCGTGCGGGCGATCTGCCAGTAGGAGTCCAGGTCTTCAGGAGTTCCAGCCCATCCCTCTTCCCTGAGCCGGGTCCGGATCTCCTCTTCGATACTGGCCAGCCAGTCCGACAAGGTCACCAACCCCGTCAGGACAACAGCCGCTCCTGGCGTCATTCGTCCGTGCGGAACCGACTTCACCCCGAGCACTCTGCGCACCTCGTCGAAGTGGATACGCCGCTGCTCCTCCCAACTTCCCACACCCATACCCGGGTGACGCGCGGCAGGGCACCTCAAGTCCTTGTCGTAGACCTTCGGGTGGAAACGACCACCGTGACCACCGAGCAACTGGGCCACCGCATGACTGAGCCGGGACTGCGGGCGCCGCCTCGACGACGGATAGCCGATCTCCTTGAAGATACCCACCAGCCACCAGTGCGCCGCCGCTTCGTGCGACTGCCTGTCCTGGGCGGCGTCGGCACCGAATCCGTACCCTGGTTCACCACTCAGCTCCTGAGTCAGCAGCTGCCCGTCCTCGTACTTCGGTCCATCCCTGTGCAGTTGGAACGACACACTGATCTTCCCGATGTCATGCAGCCCCGCCCAGAATGCCGCGAGCGCCCGCGCCTGCTCATCCGAAACCTGCAGCGCCGTCACCACCATGCTCCGCTGGTGCGCGGTCAGCAGTTCATCCCAGACGACCTCAGCGACGGCCGCCGTGTCCAACAGGTGACAGATCAGAGGGTGCGTATGGGCTGCACCGCGGGCATCCTTGCCCAGCCGGGCAGCCTTGCCCAGCCGGGCAGCCTTGCCCCAGAGGCGGGAGTCCAGAGACATACTGCTCATCGTCTCGCATTTCGGTGCAGATGCGCTTCAGAAGAACGCAACAGAAAAAGCCTGGCCTGCAACGCCTCGTCGCCTGGCCTCGTCCCGTTGAAGACCGGCGGAGGGGAATTCAGCCAACCGCAGGTACACCAACTTATTCTCCCTGTAGCATACTTGCTGCTGCACGCCTCCCTGGGAGGTCTGCGGAATCCCATTGGCTCTCCGGCCGACGGCACATCGAGACGAACGCACGACCCTCCCGAGGGACGTGGCGCAACCTCGGCCTAGTACCGCGCTCTGGAGAAACAGTGTCCAGGTTCCTGCGGAAGTTCGTCCTGCGACGCGAGGTCCTCTTTGAGGTCACACGCGTGGTGGTCAGCGCGGTACTCCGTGTTCTGATCAACGAAGTCGTCAGCCGGCTCTTCTGAGCCAACGGTGACGGATCCCAGGGGTCCGTCACCTCTTACATGATGGCGATGACCCGCTGGCTGGCTGCTCTCCGCACGGCCATGCGTTCCCCACTACAGCTACGTCTTACCTCAAGTCTTGCAAACCTCTCCGGCGCAAGCGAAGTCGACCCAACGCCTGAGTACTGAGTCCACACCCTTCTCCGTCGTGGAGTCCGGTCAGCCTCGCCCCCTCCTCAGCGAACACCTGCCTCTACGGAATCGTGCACTCCGCATTGGTCGCACTCGGCTGCTCCCCCGCACTGGGTTTCGTCCACCAAGGAAAACAACACGCCTTCGTCTACGACCTCGCGGACCTGTACAAGCCGAACTGACCATCCCGCTGGCCTTCTCCCTCCACGACTCGCCCCAACCGGAGCGCGACGCACGCAGAGCCTTCCGCAAGGAATTACGCCTGTTCAAACTCCTCCCGCGCATCGTCCACGACGTACAGGCACTGCTCGCACCAGAAGAGACGGACGCCGTCCCCGAAGGCCAGACGGCCCAACTGGTCAACCTCTGGGACCCCGAAGTGGGATCCGTACCAGCCGGAACGAACTACGCCGTCAGCGAGGAGTGAGCCGATGACCGACAACTCCAGCTTCTGCGAGGGGCAAACACCATGCCGTCGATGACCGTGCTCTCCACCACCGCCATCCCCGACCACGTCCGCGGCGCCCTCACCCGCTGGATGCTCGAACCCACACCCGGGCTCTACGTGGGAACCCTGTCCGCCCGCGTCCGCAACGAACTCTGGTCCATCGTCCAAGCCTCCATCGGCCCCGGCGCCGCAACCCTCATCCACCCGGAAACCAACGAACAAGGCTTCACACTCCACACAGTCGGCGACCGACGACGAGTACCGGTCGACTTCGACGGACTGACACTCGTTGAGTTCAGAGCCCCAGAGGGAGAAGAGAAAACGCCGACGCAATAGCTGCCCCGCCCCAGACGGAAGCACATGCCTCTCGTACCTCAAATACCCCAATGCACCGATCCACCCCCGCTCGCGCGGGAAGCACCTCGGCGCGGCCCCGCTGGGGTTCGAGATCGCCGGTTCACCCCCGCTCGCGCGGGAAGCACACAAGGATCGAGCCCGGAACGGACATAGAGATCGGTTCACCCCCGCTCGCGCGGGAAGCACATCTCGGATCGATACGCCGTGATCCTGCGCCACGGTTCACCCCCGCTCGCGCGGGAAGCACCACCCAACACCCGGAGCACCGTTGATGAGCTACGGTTCACCCCCGCTCGCGCGGGAAGCACTCTTCCCGACCTGCGGCTTCAGAGGCGCTTTGCCATTCCTTG
Source organism: Streptomyces sp. NPDC087310 (assembly GCF_044744405.1). Classification (NCBI taxonomy): domain Bacteria; kingdom Bacillati; phylum Actinomycetota; class Actinomycetes; order Kitasatosporales; family Streptomycetaceae; genus Streptomyces; species Streptomyces sp. NPDC087310. Next base: position 913,418 of record NZ_JBIUYF010000002.1, read on the forward strand.
ACTGCCATCTCTCAACATCACCACTCATAATGCCAGACCTGCCTGCTGAAGTACCGGCTGAAGCCACGGGGCCATCAGCACACCGAAAACTCGGGGGTACGTAGAGCCCACAACCCAGCCATTTCGCACCAGAGCCACTCGGCGGCCTTGGGCCCCTTTACACGGAAGCCGCTCTGCAAGCAGAGCTGTCCGCGCCCCTGGATCCTCGTCCAAGCCCAGAGTGCGGACCAAGATCCGAACCATGCACGGACCAAGCAGCCATCATCCACATCCAAGTTGAGCAATTAAGCAGGTCAACCTGCACACCAGCCCTGCATCACCCGCAGACCAAGAATCTGCTGGGCCCTCCATACATGTGGCTGGGTAAGGCCGCTTGGCACCACGAAATTCTCGACAACCCGCCACGCCGACCCCGTCAACAGACCGGCTGACCAGCGGCTCAAAACGACTGACGGCCCATCAGAACGAGCGTCAAAATGAGCGTCAAGATATCGCCCGTGACGGCCACACCGCACATAACGAGCACAGGCAAAACCGCAGTTCAGGCACCCTTCCCCACCGGCTCCAGGATCGCCACGCACTCCACATGGTGCGTCATCGGAACGACGTCAGGAGGAGGTGGGCCTGACATACTGGCAGGTCAGGAGCCTTTTAGAGCCGCACTAAACGGTCCTTCGGACACCCAGAGCGTCAGACGGGCGTCACACCCGAAGCATGTGCCGGCTTCCGCCCGCCAACGCCCAGCCAGTGGTGACCACCTACACCATTGCGCCCTCCAGAAACGTCACCACCGATGGATGTACTGCTGGGCAGGACAGTGACGCTGCCTTGCCGACACCGACCTTCACCTACGTGACTGGCCGCGGAAGACCGCGGAGTGAGGCACCCACCACCCCTCGTGCCCTGCGGTAGGCATCGCCGCCCGGCAACTGCGAGCAGGCTGGCACTGCCATGAAGAGCGTACGACGGCTACGGAGGGGTGTGGGGCGGTATGCACGAGCCAAGCAATGTTCCGACGGAGACGGAGCGATTACAGGGACACGCAGAACGCGCCTTCGTCGAGGTGCAACGGGCGGACACTAAAGCGACAGCCTTGTGCGGAATCGCCGGCGGCCTGCTGGCTGCCGGGGTCGCCGTCCTGTCCAGTACACGCGGCATGCCCCTGATCGGAATCTTCCCTCTGGTCTTGATGTGCCTGCTGCTGATGGCCTCGATCGCGGCTGCGCTGGTCACGCTGCGTCCCGTGGTACCCAGAGTGGGACTGCATGCCGAATTGGTTGGCGAGGCGTTAGTAGACCACCGGATCGATGTGAGTGCGATCGCCCGCGTGGAGCTTGAACAGCATGTCGAGGCCCGCCGACTTCACGTGCTTGCCTGGCTGGCGGACAGGAAGCTGCGAGCAGCCCGCCTGGCCGCCGACTTTGCCCTGGCAGCCCTCGTGATGGCTGGAATATGCCTATTGAGCAATATTCTGGTTAGTTGAGACGATCGCCTGAGTGTGTCGGGGCCGCGCAGTAGGGGGACGTGTGTATCGGTCGCATGCCAGGGTGATCGGCGACGAGTTGTGGACGCATCTGACGACGCTTGCACCGCAGCGGATCAGGCCCGCTCGGAGTGTGATGCTCCGCCAGGGAGATCCAGCAACGCACGTGATCGTGTTGGAATCCGGGTCAACACTGATCACTCTGTCCGGGGGCTGCGGGGAGAGAGCGCTTCTTGCCGTGCGCGGCGCCGGCGAATTGCTCGGGGAGCTGGCCGTGTTGGACTCCCAGCCTCGCACCGCCACGGTCATCGCCGCCGAGACCTGCCAAATCCGCATCATCCCGGCCGCCGCCTTCCTCACGTTCGTTCAAGAGCACGATCTGCTCGCCCCTCTGCTACGCCATGCCATCGCCCGGGTCAGGGAGTCGGAGGCCGTCCGGCTCGAACTGGCCACTGCCTCTGTTCCGCTGCGCCTGGCCTCAGCCCTGTCCCGGCTGGTCGACACGGCATCCACCTCCGCGTCGGATCTCGCCGTACGGCTGACACAGACAGAGCTGTCCCAGATGATCGGCGCTTCCCGCAATGCGGTGGTCAACGCCCTCAAGCCCTGGCGCGAGCAGGACTGGGTCCGCACCACCTCTGGTGGCGGGCTCCTCGTTCGCGACATCCATTCGATTCAGTCGCACGCACGTACGCAGGCGTGACAGGCCGCACGTCGGGTGTGCCCACTATTGGGCAGCGACGGCCGTTCCGCCCGATCAGCATGGGCACTTCTCTGACAGCCCGTGCTGAAAGGACGGTGGCCAATGAATGCGCCGCTGCACACAGACCCTCTGGACGTTCCCGCCGAAGTCGCCCTCGTAGCAGTCGACATGGAGAAATACAGCCAGATCCCCGAAGCGAAAATGGCCGCCGCCCGGTGCGACGTGGACGACATCTTGGCGACCGTGCTTGCCGAGTGCGGGCTGCCCGACCCACAGGAACGGCCCGGCGGCTACAAGGAGAGCGGCGACGGGGCGATCTTGCTGTTTCCGCCCTCGGTGCTGGCACGGCTCGTGGATCCACTGCTGGGCCGGCTCAACGCGGCGCTGGTGCGCTATGAGCAGCAGCGGCTGGCCAGTAGTCCCGTCCTGCGGCTGCGGGCCAGTGTGCACGCCGGCCCGCTGTCCCTGCCCGACCATCGCGGTGACGCCATCAATGACACCGCCCGGCTGCTCGACTGCCAGGCGACCCGCCAGGCGCTGTTCGCCGCGAAGGGCAGCGGCGCCTTCCTTGCGGCCGCGCTCTCCGAGATGGTTTATCAGCGCACCGTTCACGCTGGACGCACGCCGGACCTGGGGCCACATAACTTCCTTGAGGCGGTTGCCCACGTCAGCGGCAAGTCCGAATTCGAGCAACCCTGCCGGATCCACGTGCCGGGCCTGACCGGACCTGCCGTACGCCCCTACCTCACCGACGCCGTGGCGCCGACTGCCGCTCCCGCCCCTATCCCCCAACCGAGCGATGGCCCGGCGACACCGGCTCCCAGCCGCGGTGGCACGTTCCAGTTCCACGGTCAGGTCAGCGACGCAACCATCGCCGATCGCATCGACACCGTGCGGATCGACCGTCGCCAGCGGTGAGGCGTCCTACTACCCGCCCTGCCGTTCTTCACACACTCACCATGGAGTTCCCATATGTCTGACGCGCCGTTCGACCCCACGCGCTCCGACACCACCCCGCCGACCAGCGAGGCTGGCGAGAACCGTTCCAATGGCTCAGTCGGCTGGCTGCATCGGCTGCGTCCCGGTATCGGCGCTACCGACCGGCTGGACGCGGACCCCGACGCCCCAGCCGACTCCGCGGCTCACCCATCACCGGCTTTTGTGCCACCCACACCGCGCCTGTACGAGACCGACGGTGCAGCAACAAACGTGTACGGGGACCCCGAAGTAGTCGCCAACGTCATCGAACAGTTGATCCTGGAGACCCGAAAGCGGGACTTGCTGGAGGGCATCGAGCAAAGCCGCGAGCAGCTGCTCGATCAGCCTTTCGTTCGCAGCGCGCACTGGGAGACGGTCTGGGAGCAGATCATCAATCCCACTACGAGCCGCCCCCACCAACCCGTGATCATCATTGTGGCGCCCCGCTCATGCGGCTCCACAACCCTCGCTCTGCGACTGCTGGCCGAGCACACCGCCAGCAACATCGCTGTCGTCAAACTCGACGCGGACTGGCAGACCCCCAGCAAAGGGCGCCTGCCGTTGGAGAGGGGCTACGCATACCAGCTTGACCTCAAGCATCCAGAGAATGATCAGGTATCCATCGACTTCCTCGACGCCCTGTCGGAGCACGCCACCAACCTCCGGAACTGCCGTTCCTATCTGGCACTGACCGTGGCACAGGACCTCTGGAAGGATCATCGCCTAAGCGATCGTGACGGCATCCAAGTAGTTCGTCTGCGGGAAGCACCTGATGCGGGGAATTTGGTCGAGGCGCATCTGAACGCCTCCGGCTACGGGCAGTTGGTCACATCGCTGCGCTCCCTCTCCAAAGCCACTGCTTCCCTGCGGGGGCTGACGGCAGTGGCGGCCGTACGGGCCGCTCACGCTGCCGCGATGGCCTGGAAGGAGCACATCGAAGCCGGTTCCCGGCAATCGCCTGTACAGATCGACGGCGAGGACGGAGCTTCGGTCACCCTGGAAGACCGCATCGTCGCGGCTCTGACTGACTGGCGAGATGAACTCGACAGCAGGTTCGGCGAAATGAACAGCGCGCACACCCGCGACAACCCCTCGCTCCCGGTGGAGGACCGTTGTCTGCTGCTGGCCATGGCCGTGCAGCAGTCCGCGCCCATGCCCGTAGTCGCACGCAGTGCGGCCGCCCTGCTGAAAGCCATCGAGGACGTCCCCGACGCTCCGGGCGCCGCGGCAGGATCCTCACCGGCCCTCAGCGCCTTGGCCGGACGGGGAACGCGCCGGCGCATCCAAGATGTCGGGGGCCGGGTGGACCTGCATGACACCGTGGTCTTCGACCGACCCGCCTACGGACGCGCGGTCCTGGAGTACGTCTGGGACAACTACGACGTCATGCGCAAGCCGTTGCTGAGCTGGCTCGTCGCGACAGCCCAAGGCGACGACCCCGAAGACCACGCAGTGGCTGCGCTGGCCGAGCTGACTGTACGGCACGGAACGGTGGACTACCTCACCACTCTGGGCGAACTCGTTGGCAGCAGTCATCCAAAGGTACTCGGCGCGGTCATGGATAGCGCCGTGCGCAACGAACACGTCGGACGCCTCGCGTGGCAGGCGCTGTACGGGTGGGCGGAGCAGAAGAGTTACGCGCCTGCCGTGATTGCACTGTGCCGACGCGTCCTTGAGGAGTCCTCCGTCGACACTTCACTGGCCAAGCGGGCAATGGTGCGCCTGCGCCGCGCCGCACACAAGAACACTGACACCACCGTAGCCAGCCAGATCCTGTCCGCTTTCGACGCTTTGGCCCAAAATCCCACCGTGGCCCATCGTCTGGTCCGGGAAGTCCAGGGCTGGCAGGAAGGCAAGGGCTCTTCCGCCCGGAGTGGCGCGCTGGCCTTCCTCGCACTGATGACCGTGCGCCACGACGGCACACCCCAGCTCGTCTGCTCCCCTCCCACGGACATCAACGTACAGCGAGCCGTACACGACCTGCTCTCCTCATCGGAAACCGCCTCCGAAGTCATCTCACGGCTTACGGACTGGATCCGATCTTGCGCCGACGATCCTAGCGCTTACACACAGTTGCGCGACCAACTCCTGCCTGCTCTGCGCGGCCACAACATGTTCGAGGCCGGCATGAAGCTCATGAACGAGTTGCGCGGCGTCTCCACTGCTGAGGGCGTCAGCGTGGCCGACGACTTCTACAACCACCTCGTTGACAGCCGTCTGCGCACGGTGTTCCCGCTCGAAGAGAACCTCGTATGAGGTGGCCATGGCTCCGCGCAGGCCAGACTAGTCGGTCTGTCCAGCCGCGTCTGCTGCACAGTGCCACCGATGGCATCGTGTTTGAGGCCGTGTACACAATCACCTGGCGACCGCTCTGGCGTGTGCCTCCCAATGTGGAGGAGACAGTGCGCACCGCCGTGCATGCGAAGGCCAGTGAGACAGCGGCACGTCTGGAAGCCACGGATGTGTCGGCCGCGCAAGACGCCGTCAACGCCGCCCTCAGCTGTCTGCCTCGCCGCGCCCCGAACTACCGCCTGCTGGAGGTCTACGCGGCTCTCAGGCTGCCCAGGGCAGCACACGAGCTACTGGCACAGAGGATGGCGGACGAGCAGCGCATCCGCCGCCTGCGCTTCTTGAAGCAGAACCTCTACGATCATCCGGACCTCGTCGTCCTGGACCGACTCGAACACCGCGCCGCCGACACCCTGGGCGACGAACACGTCGCCGAGCTCCAGCGCCTTGCTCGACTGATCTACTCCTGCGACCGCTGGTGGTTCCCGCTCCTGGCGCAGTGGGAGCAGGTCGGCCAAGGGTTCACAAACATCGAGAAGCGCCAGCAAGCCATGGTCGTGCTGTCCGACTCTCTCAAGGCGCTCAACGGCGGCAGTTTGCCCAACAGCACCGGACCGGTGGACATGCCTGAGTCCGACGAGGCGTATCGAAGGGCGCATCCATGAAGCTCGTCCTGTGGCGGGCACTGCTGGCCCCCCTGACCAGCCTCCGAGCCCTGCTCATTCAACAGCGCAGCACAACCCCTCTGTCCTACGACGCTGCTTGGCGCCAAGCCCGCCTGTATCGCAGTCCCGACGACATGGTCTACCGACTCCACGGCCACCAAGCCGCCGCCACCCCCGACCAGCAGTCCAATGTCCGGTCGCACTCTGCCCCATCCAGGAAAGACGAGCCAACCGACGGGTGTCCCTGACCTGTTCATCCTGCAAACACACAGACGTCTTCGCCCCGTCCGTGCAGGACGGGGCGAAGACGTATTCATGCGGCAATGGTCAACGGAGTATCCAGACGCTCCCAAGCACCGAGGACGGCCTTGTGCGCGTCCGGCTGCAGGTGGGCGTACCGCTGCGTGGTCTGGAAGCTCTCGTGCCCAAGGAGGTGCTGGACCTCGTAGAGCGATACTCCGTTCTGCACCAGCCACGACGCGCAGGTATGACGCATGGAGTGAGGCGGGTGGTGTGGAACGAGGCGGAGTTCGCCGTCGGTGTCGAAGTGGTAGGCGCTGCCGAGTGCCGGCCACCACGTCTGGCGGCGCCAGTTGCCGTCGTCGAGACGGCGTCCGGCCCGGCCCTTGGTGACGGTGGTGAAGACCAGCGCGTCTCGCTGCAACCCGTGGACATGCCGTTCCAGTGCCTCCAGCACGTGCGGCGGCAGCGGCACCTCGCGGCGGCTCTTCGAACTCTTGGGATACTCCTTGATGCCGCTCTTGGTGTTGACCTCGACCACGAACACGCGGGAGCGGCGTCGGTCGATGCGGTGATGATGAAGCCCGGAGAGTTCACCCCAGCGGAGGCCAGTGTAGAAGCCGAGCAGACACACGGTCCGCCAGGCTCCCGGCAGAGCGTCGAGGATACTCTGCGCCTGGTCGACGGTGAACCACTGGGGTGGCTTGACCGCGAGGGCCGGAAGGTCGATGCTGCGGCAGGGGCTAACGGCGATGATGTCGTCGTCGACTGCCGCACGCATGATGGATGACGTCAGGTTGTAGGCCCTCTTGATCGCCGCCGCGCCTGTGCCCTTGTCGGTCAGGGACCGTATCCAGCTCTGGATGTCCATGCGGGTCAGGGCATGCATCTCCCAATCGGCGAGGTAGGGCAGGACGTGGTTCGTGATGCTGGACGCGTCGCCACGCAGAGTGTGCGGCTCGACGATGCGAGCCTTCCACCAGCGGTCGTGCCATTCGCGGAAGGTGATCTCGCCGGCGCGCGGATCCCTCAAGGTTCCGCGGGCGAACTGAGTCTCCAGCTCCAGACCCCAGGCGCGCGCTTGCGACTTCAAGGGAAACGATTCACTGAATCGGTCTCCCGCGCGGTTCCGTACGGTCGCCTGCCACTTACCGGAGGACAGCTTGCGCAGGTACGTGGGGACCTCTTTCTCAGAAGGGGCGCGGGTGCGGTGCGGCTGCTGTCAACGACTGCTCGCCGGGGGCTTCGCGACGGAGCGGCTGGTGAGGAAGTCCTCTAGGCCAGATACGGGGATACGGACTCTGGAGCGCTCGGCTCCGGTGCGAAGGTCGACGACCGGAAGCTCTCCGGCCGAGATGAGGCGATACACGGTGCGCCGGTCGACGTCCAGAAGGTCAGCGACGGCAGGCACGGACAGCAGACGAGAAGGCATGGGCGAGTCCTTCGAAAGGGACGAGACTGAGGGAAGTAAGCATGCGGAGGGCGCTGGCGGTCATGGGCCGACTGACGTAAGCACGGCAGCACTCTCAGAGAACCGACCACTCGGCATTGGCGAGAAAGGACACCTTAAACGGATCTCCCTCATGCGGCGGGGCGAGAATATCGAGTGCTGGGTACGCAAGGAGCGACATCCTTCCGTTAAGGGATCGGCGCATAACAGGCCAGCGCGGACGAGTATTTCCGGAGCTCTTAATGGTCCGGAGGATCGCCGGTTTGGCCAACCGGCGATCGTCGGCTATATTCCGCCGCTTCCGCCTTGGAGGGGTGCGTCGGCATGACCAAGGAGTGCCTGCGGGGCCACTCCGAGGGCGGCGGCGATGGCCGTGAGGTCGTCGACGTCGCAGCGTCTGACCTGGCGTTCGATACGCGAAAGCTGGGTGAAGGTGAGAGGCCGACCAAGGTCGGTGACGCGGTCGGCGAGTCGGCGCTGCGAGTAGCCGCGAGTGGCGCGCAGGCGCGTTATGGCCTGTGCGGCGGCTTGTCCGGCGGGGCCGATTTCGAGAGGGCGTGGCGGCATTGGTGTGTTGTAGCTTGCTTTCCCGAGCGAGGGAAGCGGTTCGGTGTCTGCCGTGAGCGATACGGGGGAGGGGTCGGAATCCGCCCCCTGTTTCCGGCTGCTGTTTCGGGGTTATGGTTTTCCGGCCCCGGGCGCGAGTAGTACAGAGTTCTAGAGTCAACTCTGGACTTATGCGCCGTGGGTGTGGCTGTGTTGTCCACACGCCCCGGCACGATGCCGGGAAGCATTCCACATCGCGACGAAGGTGGTCGATCGACATCGCCCGTATCCGCACCATCAAGCCCGAAGCGTTCTCCTCCGAGTCGCTGGCGATGGTGTCCCTCTCCGCCGAGCGGACCTTCTTCGGGCTGCTCACGCAGGCCGATGACCACGGCCGGTTCCGCGACCAAGCCGCGGTCATCGCCGGCCTGCTGTGGTCGCTGCGCCCCGACCACGGCCCCATCGGCGTCGAGGAGGACCTCACCCAGCTCCACGACGCCAGCCTGATCTGCCGCTACCAGGGCGGCGACGGCAAGCGCTACCTGCACATCGTCACCTTCGCCCGCCACCAGAAGATCAACCGGCCCAGCGGCCTACGCCATCCCGACTGCCCGCACCACGATCTCGCCCGTAGGCCCGCACCGAGGACTGACGGAGGTCTCACGGAGCACTCCATGAGCACTCACGGCGGCACGGCAGGCCCGCCCGCCGAGGAAGCCACAGGTCAGACGGGATGTGGTGAGTCCTCATCGTCGACTCACGGAGGGCTCACGGAGGGCTCCGTGAGCCCTCACGGTCCGGATCTAGGACCTAGGATCATGGATCTAGGATCTGGATCGGGGAGCGGGAGCGTCCCCGCTCCCACTCCCGCGCCCGTCTCGGCCGAGGTCCTCATCAGCGAGTACGTCGATGTGTGCGCCAAGAAGCCGCCCTCCGCCTTCCTGACCCGCCTCGAGCGTCAGGTCCGCGCCCTGCTCGCCGACGGTATGGATACCGACGATGTCCGCGCCGCGCTGACCCGACAGCGGATCAAGGGGCTGGACGTCAGCCTGCTGCCCAGCCTGGTCAACGAGGTCATGAACGCAGGCCCCTCGCACAGCACCCCACGCCAGGCGTGGACCAACCCCGCCGACACCGCCTCGGCCTACGGAGGGCAGCTCTGAACACCGCCACTGGCAGCCGCAGACGCCCACCGCAGCCCGTCGGTGCCGTCGCAGCCCGCCTTGAAACGCTCCTCACCGCCCGCGGCATCGACCCGGCAGCCACGGCGGTGGCCCCGCCCGACGAACCGGTCACCGCCCTGGAGCTGGCCGACACCCGCATACCCGCGCGCTACCGCGGCGCGCTCGCCGACCACCCCCAGATCACCGCCTGGGCCGACCGGATCGCCCGGGCAGGGCGCCCAGGCCCGGCCGGCGCACCCGGCATCGCCGAGGGCGGCTCCCTGCTGATCGTCGGGCCCACCGGCACCGGCAAGACCCACCAGGCATACGGCGCCATCCGCGCCCTCCTCTCCCGGGGCGTCCGGCTGCGCTGGGAAGCCATCACCAGCGCCGACCTCCACGCCCGCCTGCGCCCCCGCGCTGGCCATGACACCGAGCGCGAGATGCAGGCTCTGGCCCGCTCCCCGCTGCTGCTCCTGGACGACCTCGGCGCGGCCAAGTCCAGCGAGTGGACCGAGGAGCTGACCTACCGGCTCATCAACCACCGCTACGAACACCTGCTCCCCACCCTCATCACCACCAACCTTCCCACCGACGACCTCCGCGCCACTCTCGGTGACCGCGTCGCCTCCCGCCTCGCCGAAATGACCGAACGCGTCATCCTCACCGGCCCCGACCGCCGACGCCGCACCCTCGGGTGAACCACCCGTTCCGAGCGGAACGCTCCGCTTCCCAGCAAGCCGCAACAAGCTCCGAGCCCCCTCGCGGACCGAACACCGCAGGCCGGGGACCGGTCACCGGCCACAGTGGGGACCGGTCCCGGGGAACGACCGCCGTCAGCATCGGGGACCGTCCCATCCCTCACTGGGGACCGATCGCCGATCACAGCGGGGACCGTCCCGGGACCGAACACGACCACCACGCAGGGACCGCAAGCAGCCACCGGGGACCAGTCCCCAACGGACCGATCGGACACCGGGGACCAGACACCGGACAACAGCAGGCCAACGGCCCAAGAGCGCGCTGGTCCCCGGAACACGACCCAACACCAGCCGCTTAAGGGAACCGAAACTACCTCCCCGTCCTCCCCAACCGGGGACCGGGGACCGGGGACCGGGGACCGGGGACCGGGGACCGGGGACCGGGGACCGGGGACCGGGGACCGGGGACCGGGGACCGGGCTGGCGCCACGGTCCCCTCGCGCCCGCGCCTTGAGGAACGCAGTGGGGACCGCGGTCCCTGAGCCCCGTGATACCGCCAGCCACCCGAGGACCGTCCCGCCCGCCCCCACACCCTCGCGCCTTTCACCGCCAGCACAGACACTCTTCGGAGGACTCCATGCATCAACCGCATCCGCAGACCCCCGACGACGAGCAGCACAGCACGGCCATCCCAGCCCCAGGCGCAGCAAGTTGGGGCGGAAGCGTAGCTTCCGCCGACCCCGTCCCCGAAGGGGCGGGAGGGGACCTGCACCGGGAGGCGCAGGTTCGGGCTTCGACCGAGGGCGGATCGAAGCCGGGGCAGGAGAAGGAGCAGACCGAGCGCCGCAGTCACCGCGAGCGCGCCGCCCGTGCCCGTCAGCGTCCACGTCAGCCGCGCAATAAGAAGCGCCTGCACCAGCCCAACACGCGCTTCAACGACGAAGAGTTCGCCGTGATCAAGTCTGCCGCCGCCCGCTGCAACCTGTCCGTCGCCGGCTTCCTCGCCCGCGCCGCCCTCGCCGCCGCCCATGACCTCGACCGCACCAGCGCAGAAATAGCCGACGAGCGAGAAGTGATCACCGCCCTGTTCGACAGCCGTCGCAAGCTCGGCTGGATCGGCAGCAACCTCAACCAGGCGGTCAAGGCCCTCAATTCCGGTGCCGAGCCCACCCCACAACTCTGGGCAGCCATCGCCGCGACGCGGCACGCCGCCGACGCTAACCACGACGCCTGTACCCGGCTGATCGAGCGGCGCACTTCGTGATCCCCCGTGTACACGCACCCGGCTCCCGGACGATCGGCCTGCTCACCTACCTCTACGGCCCCGGCAAACGCGAGGAGCACACCGACCCTCACCTGGTCGCCTCCTTCGACGGCATGTCCCCCGATCCCGGCCGGGCCCCGAACGCCACGCTCAAGGACCTTCAAGCCGTGCTCGACCAGCCCGTCCATGCGCTGCCGAAGCACGGCCGCCCCGCCAAGCACGTCTGGCACACCTCTGTGCGCGCGACGGCGGACGACCGGATACTCAGCGGCGAAGAGTGGGGGGAGATCGCCCGGCGCATCGTGGCCGCCACCGGCATCGACCCCGGTGACGGCCGGCCCGGATGCCGCTGGGCCGCCGTGCGCCACGCCGACGACCACATCCACATCATCGCCACCCTGGTCTGCGAGGACGGCAGTCGCCCCGACGACTACCGCTCCGGCAAACGCGCCCAGGCCGAATGTCGGCTGATCGAGAAGGAGTACGGCCTCCACCGGGTCACACCCGGCGACGGTACCGCCGCCCAGCGGCCCACCAGCGCCGAGCGCCACAAGGCTCAACGCCTGGGTCGGGAACGCACCGCGCGGGAGGAACTGCGCGAGACGGCACGCCGAGCGGTGGCCGGCACAGCAGGCGAGGAGGAGTTCTTCGACCGGCTGGCCGCCGCCGGTCTGCTCATCCGCAAGCGAGCCGCGCCCTCCGGCGACCTGCTCGGCTACAAGGTCGCCCTCCCCGACGACCGCGACAAGGACGGCCAACCCGTCTTCTACCCCGGCGCACGCCTCGCGCCGGACCTGTCCCTCCCCCGCATCCGAGAACGCTGGACCACCGACGCCCCCGCCCGAGACGCTGCCACCTCCCCCAGCCCGACCGACCCGACCGGACGCAAGACACCGCCCACCGCAGCTGCCGCCCGCCGCCGCACCGCCACCGCCGCCTGGCGAGCCATCCTGGTCGTCGAGCACGGTGAGGACACGCTGGCCGCCGGACACATCGCCGCAGCCGGTGAGGTCCTCGACGCACTGGCGCAGACGTCCGCCGCCCACACCCGCCACGCACTGCGCGACGCCGCCCGGGCCTTCGAGCGGGCCTCCCGCTCCCACGTCCGCGCCGAGCGCGGACACGACCGCGCCCTGCGCCAGGCCGCCCGCGACCTCGTCCACGGCGGCCCCGCCCTCGGCCGCGGCGAAGACGGCGCGACGACAGCAATGGCGATCGACATGCTGTTCTTCCTCATCACCACGGCCGGCCACTGGCACGCCCAGCAGGGCCACGCCCAGCAGGCTGCCGCCGCACACCGCGCTGCGGAACACCTGCGCGCCGCCTACCAGACCGCCGCCGCCCAACCCCTCGACAGCATGTACCGGCGCGGCCGACAGCTGAGCCGCGCCCGGCTGAACCAGCAGAGCACGGTGGTGCACGAGGCCGTGCCCGAACTGGCCAGCCGGATCCTCGCCGAGCCGGGCTGGTACGCCCTCGCCGCCACCCTCACCGACGCCGAAGCAGCCGGCCACGACCCGGCAGCCCTCCTGACCGACGCCGCGGCACGACGGGAACTCGGCACGGCGGACTCCGTAAGCGACGTACTCGTATGGCGACTACGCCGGGTCGCAGAGCTGTCCACCAGCGCAAACGCCACCCTCGGCGTCCCCATCGCACCGGCAACGGCAGCCCGACCGGGCCGACGACCTTCTCGAAGGTCGAGACGTCAACCATGACCTGCACTGCCGTCTGACTCGGGGCCCTGCGTCACAACGCTGTTCGGTCTTTCGGCGTGCCCCGACCGGGATGACGTCTCGTGATGGAGCGAAGGTCGCCACCCTTTCCGGACCGAAGCCTCGTCATGTTGCGGGGCATTCACAGCGCCGACGCGGGGCTCATCCCCTGGGTGTCGGAAGTGCATGACATGCACCTGGTGACTACCACCCGCCGGCCTGTGTCGGACATCTGGATAGGGTCGCGGTACCCCAGCTGGAGAGGTAGCCGCATGGACCACGAGATCGTGATCGCGCAGACGACCAGTGACAACGAAGATCAGGCGAAGGCTCTCGCCCGCGGCGCGGTTGAGAGCAAGCTGGCAGCGGGCGTTCACATCGACGCGCCCATAACCGCCTTCTACTGGTGGAAGGGCAAGGTCGAAGCGGCGCAGGAGTGGCGCATCTCGTACATGACGTCAGCGGACCGCCTCCCAGCACTGGAGGCGTGGCTGCACGAGAAGCATCCGTATGACGTCCCCCAGTGGGTCACGCTCCCCGTGACCGGAGGGTCGGAGGCGTACCTGTCCTGGGTGGTCGACGAGACGCACCCGCAGTAGGAGGGCGGGCACGCCACCCAGTGCCTCGCCCTCTGCGAGCCTGCACGCCAGGACGGCTCACGACGCGAACGCCAGCAGATGGCTGCCCAGATCGTGCTCTGTGTCGGGGAGCCAGGCGACGATGGCCTGCGCCCGCTGACGCCCCATGGTGTTCGGCTTGGACTCCGCTGCCGCTGCAAATTGGTGCGCGACGTAGGCCCCGCGGTCTACGTCGCCACCGCGCAGAAGGGCAGACGCCAAGTCCCCGAGGACAACCACTCCGGAGTCGGGCAGCTCCTTGCCCAGACGCTCGACCGCGGAGTCGGCTGTGGCCGTCAGCTCTTGGCGCTTGAGTTCGCCGTACACCGAGAGCGTCAATGAGTCCATCCGGTACGGCGTCACGAAACGGACCCACGCCTGCTCACTCCTATGGTCGGCGAAGTCGTAAGCGAATCGCGCCTGTTCCAGGGCTCGGAGAGCGCCGGCGTCGTCCCCTGATTGAGCCGCTTCCTCCGCGTACCGTCCCAAGGCCCACGCTGCAGCGGTCGCGTTACCGCGCCCGCGCACATCCTGAGCTGCCTGAGACAGCATCTCCAGCGCCTTGGCCGGAGCGGCGGCACCGTAGCTCGCGTAGCCCAGCGCCAAGGCGCGCAGCGGGGGATGCCCGGCCGTCTTCGCGCACTGCGAGGTCACCCCGTAATAGGCGGCAGCCCTGTCATGCTCCCCAAGATCCCAAGCGACCCACCCGGCAAGAGCTGCGGTTTCCCCCGCTGCAATGGTCAGCGCTCGCTCACGAGTGCCGGCACGGGGAAGAGCCGCGGTGATCGCGTCCAGGTGCGACTCGACCCGATTCTGCAGACTGCGCGCGCTTTCGCTCAGCTCGTCCACATGCAACCGGGCCGCATGATCGATGAGCACGCCCGCCGACTCGGGGTCGATCCTGGCCCCCTTGCTGAGTGCGTAGGCGAGTCGACCCCACGGCTCAGCAGCCGCAGCTGCACCCACGACGGCACCCCCCAGCAGCGTTCGGCGCTTCACGTCGTCCAGGTCCTCCCCTTCAACCTCGTCCCTCCTCCGCCGCCGCCTGGCTCGGGCGGCCTTCGCCTCGTGCAGCAGCAGATCCAACGGGACGCCGCAGGCAGCGGCGATATGTCCCAGTGTGTGATTTGTAGGGACGTTCTCGCCGTTCTCGTACCGACTCACCTCTCGGCGAGTCACCGTCGCCCGGCCGGAAGCCGCGTTGATCGCATCCGCCTGCTCGTCCTGCGATCGGTCCGCGTTACGACGCAGCTGACGGAGTAGCTCGGCGAACGGATCTGCTGCCATGAGTCTGACCTCTATCTGTGGGCGCAGCCCAATCCTCTCCCCAACTCCCCGCTTCCTTTCCCCCCTTGACAAGTTTTCCCCCCTCAGGTTTCCCCTGTTCCGAATCCCGAGGCCGCGGTGCGATGGGCACATGACCACGCACCGGGCAGCACCGTCGCCCCGATCTGAGAGAAACGCCGGCGGGATCACCGTCGCCGGCACCCCACCCTCGGGGTGTCCGCTGACGTCTGGCGTCTTCGAGATGGTCATGGAGCCGGCAAGTGTCCACGTCGCTCAAGCACGAGGCACCACAGCCACCGCGCTGAGGCAGTGGGCGTTGCCGGACGGCCCGGCGGAAGACGCCCTGCTCGTCGTCTCAGAGTTGGTGACCAACGGGATCAGCCACGGCTCTGGGGATGTTCGGTTGCGGGTACGGCACGACCACTACCAGCTCCTGATCGAGGTCAAGGACGGCAGCTTCGCCCCGGCCAGACGGCGACGTACAGGCGCCAACGACCACGGCGGGCGAGGACTGCTCCTCGTCGCGTGTGTGACTTCGGTGGGGCGTGGCCGACGGCGGCCGGACTACATACGCGGTCATCCCCATCCGTACGGAGGCACCCCCAAGTCGCCGCACGACGCAGCCAACCTTGGCTTCGACGCATTGACACCCCGTGAATCCGACTTGGGTGCGCAACCATTCTGATCACGCCAAGGAGGAGAAATCGGGTCCTCTTCCGATGTGCCAGTAGTGGCTTGATCTCTGGCGCACCGGCCTCGACCTCGGATTGTTCACACCGGCCGTGCTGCGGCAGGACGCGAAGAGCTTCATGAAGGACCCCACGGCCGTGAAGGCGTGGACCACCTCTTCGGCCACGGACGCGCTCTGCGGTCCCGAGGCCAGCACGACCGCATACATGTGGCGCTGCTCAATGCGGTTTTCGAGGATGCCGACGGACCGGACCAGTACTCCGAGTGCGAACTCGACCCGTTTTCGGCCCTCTGAAGCACGGATGCCATCCCTGACGACAAGGACGACCATGACCGTTCCCGTTCCGGAATCGCCACCAGCTCCGCCCACGCGCAGCATCCCAACCAGCGACAGCACGTCGCGCGCTCTTCTTCTCGATCTCGACGGCGTCCTACTCGACACCCGTCCGGTGATGCGGAAGGCGTGGCGCAAAGTCCAAGAGCTGCACGGCATCGCCCTTCCGTTTCGCTACTACGAGCGCCACCTGGGGCGCGAGTTCGGCGACATCATGCGGCGACTGGGCGTGACCGACACCGAGGCAGTCCGCCGGACGTACGAAGCGGAATCCGTCGCCACCGCGCACCTCGCGCAGGAGTTCGATGGCATCGTCGAGACGCTCCACGCCTTCGTGGCCGCCGGCTGGCGGCTGGGCGTCGTGACGTCCAAGCACGTCGACCGGGCGGCCCCGCTCCTTGCGCGCCTCGGGTGTCCCTTCGCGACCATCCGCACGCCTGCCGGAGCGGGCCGGACGAAACCGGCCCCGGACCCGCTCCTCCTGGCGCTGGTCGACCTGGGAGTCGACCCCGCCGCCGCCGTCTACGTGGGTGACATGGCAGTCGACCAGGAGTCCGCCGCACGCGCCGGCGTCCCCTATGTACACGCTGCATGGGGCTACGGGCAGCCGACGGCTCCCACCCCCGAGACGGCCGCTTCGCCCAAGGAACTGCTGAGCCTCCTCCTACCCGCCAAGCAGCTCGTCGAGGGGAGCACGGTGTGAGTCCCCGCACGACTGGCGGCCTCGGCCTGGTCCGGTCCTCCAACGCCGGCAAGCCGACGTGGACTCTCGTCGGAACCGGCGCCCTGGCGCAGGCGCGAACCGACCACATCCACACCACGGACCTGGAAGCGACGACCGTCGACAAGCAGTTACTGCGCTCCGGCGTCGAAGACGTCATGGATGCCGTCGACCGCTACAGCGCCACGCTGGCCTCCACCCCGGGCGGAGCCGGCTGGCTCCACATCCAGCACGTCCCCGTGCGACGCTTCGTCGCCGAGATCGTGCGCAAGCTCTTGGCCTTGAACGCATGGGCGCCGTTCGCCTCGGCCCCAGGGCCCCTGACCCTGGCCCCCTACGAAGGACTCGTGGGACTGCGTTCGAGCAGCTCGCGTGAGTACCTGGCCTACACCGTGACGTGGTCCGGCGTCGCGTACGTGCTCGGTGCTGCGGCACCGCACAACCCGACCCGCTCCGCCCAGCTCCGCAACCGCGCCCGGACGAGTACGGCGAACACGGAGCCGAGTCCACTCCCCTCGGACCTCGGACGGCAGGACGTTCTGGCGCTGTCGTGGACCTCCCGCCACGCTGCCACGCTGACCCCGGTTCTCGCCGAACTGGCGCGCGACGGGCAGAAGAGTCTCCTGCTCGATCTCGCCACCGATGCCACCGAGCGGTGCAGCGCGGGACCGGTAACGAGTATGGAGCTGCGCTCGGCTCCGAGCGACCTCTTCACCCTCTCCGGCACCGCCGAGGGCCTCCACCGTCCCGACGACGAGCACGTCGTCCAGGTGGGAGGCCACGGCGTCCAACTCGCCCGGCTCGTCCGGCTCTTGTCCGTGCTCTTGGAGACCAGCGGGGGCTGCACCCAGCCGTCGTGGCGGACGGTGGTGCGGGCGGAGAGCTGGCTCGACGACATTCTGTCGACCACCCGGCCGCACACCGTCCTGCTGAGCAACGACACCAGCCCCCTGGGCGTGCTGGCCGCACACGCCGCCGAGCGGCACGGGGCGAACTCGGTGTACGTCCAGCACGGTGCGTGGACGGCGGAATCGGTCGCCTGGCCGGCCCTGCACAGCCGCGACATCATCGTCATGGGCGAGCGGGACCTCGCCCTGGGCCGAGGGTGGGCCCGCCACCCCGAGGCCGAGGTGCACGTACTCGGGCAGCCCCGCTTCGACGTCCTCGCCGGCCTGAGCCGCCAGGCGCAGCGGCGGTACCTGGAGAAGCTGCTCGCTCCGGGGGGGCCGGCGCGCGCCGACCCGGATCGCGGTGTGGGCCTGCCAGCCCTTCAACCCCGATCACCTCAAGTCCCACGCGGGCCTCCTCCTGGACGGGCTCGCCGAGGCGGACGGCGACTGGGGTCTCGTCATCGCTCCACACCCGGCGCAGGGAGCCGACGCCTTCGCCACTCTGGTGAAGCGGAACGGCGGGCCGCCCGTCGCGGTGGCCGATCCCCGGGTCGGGGCACGAGGCTGCCTCGCCGGCGCTGACGCCCTGGCGAGCGCGTACTCGACATGCGGGATCGAAGCCGCGCTGCTCGGCGTCCCCGTACTCGAAATCGGCCCGCCGGGCGAACGCACGCTGGACCTGGCCGGTCACGGACTCGCGACCCGGTGCGAAGACCCCGGTGACGTCGCCGAAGTGCTCTCCGGCGTACGCGAGGCACGTACGCCGAACAGGCAGGCGGCCCTGGACGCGGTGTGCCGGTGGCGTGGCGACAGCGCGGCTCGGATCGCTCGCCTCATCACCGACCGCGCCGCATCCGTCCCAAAGGCCGCCGATTTCAACCACCAGAATGCGGGCGCCTCTGCGTCGCCTCAGGACGAAGGAGTATCCGTCCGATGACACACCTCACCGCCGACAGCATGGCCGAGCTGTTCGCCGGCGCTGTCACGCTGGCCAAGTCCGGCGAGAAGGTCAGCCCACGGGGCATGGCCACCCGCGAAGTACGTGACGTCCACCTGCTGCTCACCCAGCCGCGCGCCCGCCTGCTCTACGCACCGCCGTCCCGAATCGTGAATCCGGCCTTCGCTGTAGCCGAGACGGTCTGGCATCTGTCCGGATCCGACGCCTCGTGGATCTTCGACTACAACAACCGGCTGCGGCAGTTCGCCGACGACGGCGTCCTCCTCGGTGCGTACGGACCCAGGATGCGGAACTGGGCCGGCAAGGTGGACCAGCTGGCCCGCGTCGTGGAGATCCTCCAGGCGGACCCCGACTCCCGGCGGGCCCTGATCCAGCTCTACGACCCGGTCCAGGACTCTTCCGGGCACAAGGACGTGCCCTGCACCCTCGGTTTCCGGTTCCACCTGCGCGCCGGCCGCCTGCATATGGCGACCACGATGCGCGGCCAGGACGTGTGGATCGGCATGCCGTACGACGTGTTCTTCTACACCGTGCTGCACGAGCTGGTCGCCGGGTGGCTCGATGCGGAACTCGGCGAGTTCCACCTGCACATCGGCTCGATGCACATCTACGACGAACACGTCGAGCTGGCCGACGCGCTGACCTCGCTCTCGGCGAGCCCGATCATGCCCGACCTGCGTACGCCCTGGACGGGCTTCGCCGGTCTACTCGCCCAGGTCGAGGCCCGCGACGTGACCGGCCACCCCGGCTGGGACGCGATGGCCGAGACGTTGCGCAGCTACCGGCTGTGGAAGGACGGCAAGCACGAGCAGGCGTGGCGCGCGGCCGACACGATCGACGGACCCCTCGGCCAGGCCCTCACCGCCTGGTACGGAGAGCTGAAGCGGCGCTCGGCCAAGCGCGCCGCGACGGCCGGGGCAAGGTGACCGCCGCCATGAAGCGCACACCTTCCATCGTCCTGGGCCTGTGCTCGTACACCCACGACTCGTCGGCCGCCCTTCTCGTGGACGGTGAACTCGTCGGTTTCGTCGAGGAGGAGCGCCTCTCCGAGCAGAAGCACACCAAGCTCTACCCGGCCCGCGCCGTGGGGTGGCTTCTAGACCAGGCCAAACTGCGCGCCACCGACGTGCATGCCGTCGCCTACAACTTCCAGCCCGCCCGCTACCTCGCCGAGTCGCCCGCCGCCCTGTGCATGGCCCTCTCGCCGACGACCCGCGACCGGAGCCTGGCCCGCGCCCAGGGGTTCGCCAAGGTCGCCCTGCGTACCCGGCGGCGGCTGCGTGTCCTCGGCAGCCAGTTCCCCTCGGCCCACGTCACACCGGTTCTGCACCACCGCGCCCACCAGCTCACGGCCTTCACCGCCTCCGGCTGGGAGGAAGCCGCCGTGCTCGTGGTCGACAGCCTCGGCGAGCGGCAGACCACCACCATCGCCCACGGCCACGGCACTCGTCGCCCCCGCGTCCAGTCCCTGGAAGCGATCAACGACCCGGCCTCCCTCGGGTACGTGTACGGCGCCGTCACCGAGCACCTGGGCTGGCGGCGGGGCGACGAGGAAGGCACCGTCATGGCTCTGGCCGCCCTCGGTGACCCCGCCCGCTTCCGCCACCTGTTCGCAAGAGCCGTTCGTACGACGGTCACGGGCTTCCGCATCGACCCCGGCTACTTCCCGACGCGCACCCTCACGTCGGGATACCCGAGGACATCCCGGCGGTTCGTCGCCGAGACCTGCCCCGAGCGGCACCCGAGCGAACCGCTCACCGACGTCCACCGAGACCTGGCGGCTGCCCTCCAGGAGCGGACCGAACAGGTGATGGTCCACCTCGCACGTCGCGCCCGTGTGCTCACCGGCTCCCGGCGCCTGTGCGTGGGAGGCGGAGTCGCCACGAACTGCGTGAGCATCGGGAAGATCATCGAGGCTGGCATCTTCGACGAGGTGTTCGTCCCGCCGGCACCGGGTGACGCCGGAACCGCGATCGGGGCAGCCCTCGCCGTGCACCTCGATGGGCGCAGCCCGCGCCCGGTCGCCGGCATCGCCCGCAACTGCTACCTCGGCCCCTCCTACGAGGAGCAGTCCCTCGACCTCACCCCCTGGCCCGGCCTCCACCAGAAGACCCTGGGCATCGAGTCCGCGGAGTTCCTCGCCGACCAGCTGGCCCACGGCACGATCGCCGGACTGTTCCAGGGAGGCGTCGAAGCCGGGCCGCGTGCCCTGGGCAACCGCTCGATCCTCGCCTCCCCGCTGGAACCCGGCGTCGTCGAGCGGCTGAACGCCACCGTGAAGTTCCGCGAACCGTTCCGGCCTTTCGCCCCCATGGTCCCGGCCGAGCGCGCCGCCGAGTTCTTCACGCTCGGTCAGCCGGCGCCGTACATGTCCATGGCCTCCGGGGTGATGGAGCAGACGCGCGAGCGCGTGCCGGCCATCGTGCACGCCAACGGCACCTCCCGCCTGCAAACCGTCACCAGGTCACAGAACCCGTTCATGCACGCGGTGCTGACCGCCTTCGGCCATCGGACCGGCGTACCCGTGCTGATCAACACGTCCCTCAACGTCAAGGGCAAGCCGATCTGCGGTACACCCGAAATGGCCTTGGACTGCCTGGCCAACTCCGGACTCGACGCCCTGCTCCTCGAAGGGCGGTGGATCACCAAGTGAAGATCGGATACAGCTTCTGGGGCTTCCTCGGCAACGGCGTCACCGACACCCCGGACGGAGGTCGCAGCCACCGCCACCCCTTCATCGACGCCCTCCTCGCCCGCGGTCACGAGATCGTCTTCCTGCAGGCCGACCGCGATCGCCTCGAAGCCGGCGACGACCTCGGCGACGCGTACACCTTCGACGACGGCCTCCCGGGCATCGACGCCCTGTTCCTGGAGTGGCGCTGGGCGATCCCCGGGCGCAACACCACGGTCTGCGGGACAGAGGGGCACACCTGCGACCTCCACCGGCAGGCACAGCTCATCAACCACTACACGGTCCGGCACCGAACGCCCACCGTGATCTGGGACAAGGACCGGACCCTACGCGCCGAGAGCGTGTGGCGCCGTACGGCCCACACCCGCGTCTGCGAGGCCGCCCTCGCGCCGACCCCCGGCGCGCGCTCTCTCCTCTTCCCCGTGGCCGAGGACCTCGTCGCCCAGGCCGACCCCACGGCCCTCGCGGCGCAGCGGCGGGACCTCGTGCTCGGCTACGTGGGCAACCAGTACGACCGCGACGATCCCTTCGACCGCTTCTTCGCCCCGGCCGCCGCCCGCGTCGAGCACCTGGTCGCCGGGAAGTGGACGAAGACCGACCGCTGGCCGCACGTCCGCTTCGTGGGCCGGATCCCGTTCGAGGCTGCCGTCGGCGTCTACGGCCGGTCCCTGGCCACGGTGCTCATGCTGCCTCAGCGGTACGCCGCCGTCGGGCAGATGACCCAGCGCATCTTCGAGGCCGTACTCGCTGGGTGCCTGCCGCTGGCCCCGGCGGACATCCGCTTCGCTGACCGGTTCGTCCCGCAGGAACTGGTCGTGCACTCCGGCAGCGATGTGCTCGAACGCCTCTCCTACCTGCGCGAGATCGCCGGCACCGCGCAGCATGCCGACCTGATCGCCGGGTGTGTGGACCGCCTGCGCCTGTTCGGCTTGAACAGGCAGGTCAACACCCTGGAATCCGTCATGCACGGCCTCGTCCAGGCCCCCAGGACCGAGCGGGGAGCTGGCTGATGCAGACCGCTCGACAGGCCACGGCGCCCAGAGCATCCGGGCGTGTCCCGGAGGATGGGTCCGCCGAACACTCGAATCTCTCTACGCTGGAGCACCATGAAGAAGGTCGCCATCGTCGGCTGCGGAGGCAGCGGCAAATCCCACGTGGCCCGCGAGCTGGGCACGATCCTCGACGCCCCGGTGACGCACCTGGACGCCGCGTTCTACGACGACGAGTGGAACGCGTTGCCCATGGACAAGTTCACGGACGTGCAGCGCGAGTTGGTCGCGCAGCCGCGGTGGGTGATCGACGGCAACTACAACTCGACGCTGCAGGTACGGCTCGAAGCCTGCGACACGGTGGTCCTGATGGACGTGTCGACCGTGGCGGCGCTGTACGGGATCTTCTCCCGCCAGATCCGGCACGGTGCCGGGCACAAGGGCAACGGAGTGCACAACCGCATCCACTGGGGCGTGATCAAGTACGTCGCCACGTACCGGCGCAAGATGCGGCCGCGCGTGATGGCGAAGATCGAGGAGTTCGGCTCCGGCGCCGACGTGGTGCTGCTGGCCAACCGGCGCCAGACGCGCCGCTGGCTGCGGAATGTGGCCGCCGAGCAGTCCTGACCGGCCCGCGCCCCCGGTCAGGGGGCGCGGCATGAACAAGCCCAACGCGTTCCTGGACCCCGCCCGGCAACGGGAGCTGTACGGGCATGCCTCGCGGCTGGCCGGGCGGACCAGCACCCTGATGCGCGCCAAGACCGTCGGCCGCCCCGTGCCCGAGACGATCGTCACCCTGGTGCAGACCCACCACCCGAAGCCGGAACGGCTCGGCGTGGTGCTCGACATCGGCTGCGGTCGCGGCACAAGCAGCCTCGTCATCGCCGAGCGGCTCCGGCCGCAGCGCGTCGTCGGCCTGGACGCCGCTTCCTCCCTGCTCGCCCAGGCCCGCGAGCGCGCCAAGGAGCTGCCCGACAGCACGGTGGACTTCGTCGAAGGCGACTTCCACGACCTCCCGCTGCCCGCCGGGTCGAGCGATGTCGTAGTCGCCGCGTTCTGCCTCTACCACTCGCCGCACCCCGAGGACGTCGTCGCGCAGATCGCCAGGGTCCTCGCCCCCGGGGGTCTGGCCGTGCTCGTCACCAAGGGCGTCGACAGCTACCAGGAGATGGACCAGCTGGTCGCCTCCGCCGGCCTCGATCCGCGAGCCGCCCAGCACGAGAGCCTCTATACCTCAGTCCACAGCGGCAACCTCGCCGACCTGGCCTCCTCCTCGCTCGACGTGATCGCCGTCCTGGACGAGGAGCACGTCTTCACCTTCGAGGGCCATGACCATACGGCTCAGTACCTGGCCACCAACCCCAAGTACGACCTCGCGCCTGGCCTGTACGGCAACCCCGGGGCCCTGGCCGCGACCCTGCACGAATTCCTTCCCGACCAGCCGCTGACCACCCGGTCCCGCATTACCTTCGTCGTCGCCCAGCCGATCGAGGGACGGCCGGCATGACCCTCACGCCCTTCACCAAGCACTACGCCACACCGGAGCGCGCTGCGGCGGCTGTGCGCCACTACCGGTGGATCACCGAGCACGCCAAGCCGCTGCGGCAGCCGACACTCCACACCGCCGGACCGGACACCCTGACGTTCCAACGGATCGAGGGCCGCTCCGTACGCCCCGAGGACCTCCCGCGCATGGCGGAACTGCTGGGCCACGCCCACGGTGCCGCCTGGGCCAGCGACCTGCGGTCCGCGTCGCTGGATACCCCGCACCACTTCCAGGACGGCATGACGTTCGACGACTACCTCGGCCCCCGGAAGCTCGCCCTACGGCGACGCCACGACCAGGGCTACCTGCGGAACAAGGCAGCCCTGCACGCGATGCTCGGCCTGCTGGAAGCAACCGCCCAGGGACCGTGGGCCTTCTACAAGGACAGCAACCCGCGGAACTTCATCGTCACGAACACGCAGGACATCGTCGCCGTCGACACCGACGACCTGTCCCTCGCCCCGATGGGCTACGACCTCGCCAAGCTCATCGCGACACTCCACCTGACCTACGGTCCGCTCTCGGACCGAGCCGTCAGAACCGCCCTGCTCGCGTACAACGCGGCAGCCCTACGCCACGACGCCCGGCTGGGCACGACGGACCGAGGCCAGCTCGACAGCTTCCTGGGCCTGCACGCCGTGCTCACCGCCCCGTACGTAGGCCGCAACGGCTACCGCTACAGCTTGCACCTCCGTTTCAGCCACCGAGGAGCCTCATGATCACCACCGAACTCGTCTTCGTCCGGCACGGCCAGGCCCAGTGCAACGCCGACGGCCTCGTCGGGGGCCCGCGCACCTGCACCGGCCTGACCAACCTCGGGTACGCCCAAGCCGAACAGGCCGCACGCCGCCTGGCCACCGAACACCTGAAGAAGCCTTTCGACGTCGTCTACACCGGCCCACGGATCCGTCTCGTCCAGACCGGCGAGATCATCGCCCAGACGCTCCAGATCCCGGTGCGCCACGACGACCGTCTCGACGGCCCGGTCCACGGCGATGCCGACGGCCAACCCTGGGACGCGGTGAAGACGGCGGCCGACGGCGGACCGCACGCGCATCCCGACACGCCCTGGGCCGCCGGCTCCGACACCTGGAACGGGTTCCTGAAGCGCGCCAGCAGGAACCTGAACCAGCTCATCGAAGAGAACCACGGCAAGCGCGTCGTCTTCGCGGCCCACGGAGAGACGGTGATCACCGCACACACCCTGCTGCTCGGCATCCCGATCGGCTCGCCGGCCGGCTTCACCCACAACCACGCCTCCATCACCCGTTGGCAACACCACCGCAACCGCCTGGGCCAGAACCGCTGGATGCTCGACCGTCACAACGACACCGAGCACCTCAGCCTCCTCACTCCGGAGCCGACCCCGTGATCGCGACCTCGGACGACCCCCGGATCCGACTGGCGCACCACTGCCTCGGCACCGTCGAGATCGCACCGGACCCCCGGCTTCCGCCCCGGGTCATGCGCCTGGTGGCCGACGACGGACGTCACTTCATCGCCAAGCAGCACGCGAAGCGGGACCGGTACGCCGGAGAACTCGGTGCCTACGGCGCGTGGGGCACCCATCTGACCGGCCATGCGCCGGAGCTGGTCGGCCGCGACGACGCCACCTTCACCCTGCTGCTCACCGCGCTCACAGGCGACCGGGCGGACACCGTGGCCCCGGGCTCACCCGAGGAGGAACTGGCCCACCACGAGGCCGGCCTCGTGCTCGGCAGGCTGCACCGGGCTACCTCCATGCCCCAGGGCGGTGCCGTCGGCGCTGCACTCGCCGAGCGCTTCCAGTGGTGGATCGACCGGGCCGCCCACGCTGCGCTGATCGACGCGGCCGAGGAGCACCTGCTGAAGCACCACGCGGCGATCCTGGGCACCAGCCACATGGACAGTGCGGTCTGCCATCTCGACTACCAGCCGCGTAACTGGTTGATAGGCGACACCCTCGGCATTTTCGACTTCGAGCACATGCGACGCGACGCCCGCGTCCGTGACTTCGCCCGGCTCGAATTCCGGCGCTGGCAAGCCGCACCCCACCTCCGCACCGCCTTCTTCGACGGCTACGGGCGGCCGCCGAACGACACCGAGCGACGCCTCCTGGAGTCCTTCGGCGCCATCGAGGCGGCCACGGCCCTGGTCAAGGGCCACCAGGAGTGCGACTCCACTCTCAGCGCGCACGGGAGAACCGTCCTGTCCCGGCTCACTTGACCCCCTTCTTCGACGACACCTCTCTGGAGATCCCCGTGCCGCAGCACGAGCAGCCCCCGACCAACGCTGCCCCTCGACGGGCCGTGGTGACCGGCTCCGCCGGATTCATCGGGTCCCACCTCGCACACGCCCTCGTCCAGGCCGGCACCACCGTGATCGGCGTGGACCGCCGAGACCCGTCCACCGACCCGACGGCCGCCGCCAACCTCGCTGCGTTGCGGGGGCGCCCGGGATACCACCACGTCACGGCCGACCTCCTCCACTGCGCGATCGACCCTCTCCTGATCGACGCGGACGCGATCTTCCACCTCGCCGGCATCCCCGGCGTACGGCCCTCCTGGGGACCGCAGTTCGGCGACTACCTCGCGTCCAACGTGCTGGCCACTCACCGCGTCCTCGACGCCTCCACCCGGATCGGCGTCCCCCGACTGGTCGTCGCCTCCTCCTCCAGCGTCTACGGTCCGGCCGAGGGCGGAGCGAGCCTCGAGACCGACCGCCCGAAGCCCGCCTCCCCGTACGCCGTAACCAAACTGGCCGAGGAACAGCTCTGCCTCGCCTACGCCGAGCGCCCCAGCGGCCCCAGCGTCGTCGCCCTGCGGTACTTCACCGTCTACGGCCCCCGGCAGCGCGCCGACATGTTCACCCATCGCGCCCTGCACGCCGCCCTCACCGGACAACCCCTGCGTCTGTACGGAGACGGCCACCAGCGTCGCGACTTCACCTACATCGACGACGTGGTCGCCGCCACGATCGCCGCCGCCGTCGTGCCGACCGCCCACGGCGCCATCAACGTCGGCGGCGGATCGAACGCATCGCTGCTGGACGTAATCAACATCGCCACCAGCCTCACCGGCCGCGACATCCAGCTCCACCAGGACCAAGCGCGCAACGGTGACGTCCTCGTTACCCGCGCCGACCCCGGCCGTGCCCGAGAAGTCCTCGGCTGGCAGCCGCGAATTGACCTCCACAGCGGGCTGCGCGCACACATGCAGGCGCTGGCTGCCCAGGTTCCGGATTACAGCCGGGCCGCGTAACCCTACGCCTCGAAGCCCGAGAGGAGTGGTAGTGGAAACTCCCGAGCAAGCGCGGCTGGACGCCTTCTTCCGGCAGATCACCGCGCAGTTCCCCGCCGGCGAAACGATCACGACGCTGGTCATCACGCACCTGCTCCCGGAAAGACCGGCATTCCTGCGCGCCATGACCGCGGTCTCCACGGTGGGCGCCGTACTGCCCAAGCCCCGGTCGATCCACCAGCCGACCCTCGACGCCGTCCGGCGCACCCTGCCGATCCACAACCTGACCCGGGAGCGGTTCACCGACAAGACGCAAGCCCTGGATTACCTGGAGGACACGGCCGGCGGCCAGGACGTCGTCCTGGTGGACATCGGCGGGTACTTCGCGGCCAGCCTCGACACTCTCATGAGCAAGTTCTCCGGCCGCATCCTCGGCGTCGTCGAGGACACCGAGAACGGTCACCAGCGGTACGCAGCCCTCGGCTCCTTGCCGTGTCCGGTCGTGTCCGTGGCCCGCTCGCCGCTCAAGGACTGCGAGGACCACCTCGTCGGCCGGTCGATCGTGTTCTCCACCGACGCCCTCGTCCGCGCCCGAGGGGACATCCTGACCAGCCGCAACGCCTGCGTCATCGGCTTCGGCAAAATCGGCCGCGCCATCGCACAAACCCTGCGCGCCCAGGACCTGCGCGTCACCGTGTACGACAACGATCCGGTGAAGCGGGTACAGGCGCACTCCCTCGGCTTCCGCACCAGCGCGTCCACCACCGCGGCCGTCCACGACGCGGAACTCGTCCTGTGCGCCACCGGCAATCTCGCCCTTCGGCACGAGGATTTCGCCGCCCTGCGGAACGGCGCGTACCTCGGATCGGTGACCTCTTCCGAGGACGAACTGGAACTCGGCAGCCTCCACGACCTCTACGAACGCCAGCCCGTCGGACCCCAGTTGACGCGATACGAGGTCATCGGCCACTACTTCTACGTTCTCGCCGACGGGGGTGCAGTCAACTTCGTGCACGGCGCCGCCGTCGGCACCTACATCCACCTCGTCCAGGCCGAGATACTCGCCGCCACCGCCGCACTCAGCCACGCCCGCTTCCAGCCCGGACTGCACGAGATGCCGGCGGCCGACCGCGACACCATCGCCAGAATCTGGCTCCGCCACTTCGAAAGGTGACTTCGTTGCCTCCCTCCACCGACCACATCCGCGCCGTCACGGAGGCGTACCTCGCCCGCCACCCCAACGAACGTGACTCCCTGACCCTGCTGTTCGCCGCGCTCGCCGGAACGGAAGCTCCCACCAGCCGTAAGACCTTTCCCGCCCACGTGACCTGCAGCGCCATCCTCATCAACGGCGAACGGCACGTGCTGCACATCGCACACAAGGCGTCCGGGAAACCGCTGGCGCCCGGCGGACACAACGAACCGGCTGACCAGCACCTGCGCGATGCCGCCCTGCGCGAACTGCACGAGGAGGCCGGCATTCCGCCCAGCGCTGTCGTCCCCCTCGCCGGCTACGAGAACGTTCCCCCTCGACATCGACGAGCACACGATCGACGCGAACCCGTCGAAGAACGAGCCGGCCCACCACCACGTGGACTTCCGCTGGGCCTTCCAACTCGGGGCAGAACACGCGGTAGCGCTTCAAGAAGAGGAGGTCGAGGGCTACCAGTGGCGGCCGTTCGCAAACGCCGCCTCACTCACCGTCCGCGCGAAGCTCGCCCAGCTCGTCTGAAGCCCCGCTCTTACCCGACCACCAGGAGGACGCCGTGGCCGCCACCACAGCCAAACCGACCGGCGCCAAACCGCGCCGACACGTCGCCGTCATACCCTGCCGCTGGGGCGCTTCGCGCTTCCCCGGCAAACCACTGGCCCTCCTCGGCGACAAGCCGTTGCTCTGGCACGTCCACCAGCGCTGCCTGGAGACCAAACGCCTCGACGGAGCCATCGTGGCGACCGACGACGAACGCATCGAAGCCGCGTGCCGCCAACTGGGCATCGACTGCATTCGCACCGGAGAGCACCTCACCGGCACCGACCGCGTAGCGGAGGTCGCCGAGCGCTTGCCTGCCGAGGGGTACATCAACGTCCAGGGAGACGAACCGTTCATCTCGCCGACCGCCATCGACGACGTCTCCGAGGCCCTGGAGTACAGGCCGCCGGGCACCTTCGCCGTGAACGCCTACACCGAGCTGGTCGACGTCGGCGCCGTCCTGGACCACAACGTCGTCAAGGTCGTCGTCACGGCCCGCAGCGAGGCCCTGATGTTCTCGCGCCAGCCCATCCCCTATCCCAAAGGAGACCGCCCGAGGTACCTACGCCAACTGGGTCTATACGGCTTCACCGGCCCAACTCTCCAATACTTCCTACAACTCCAGCAGGGGCCCCTGGAGCGCGCCGAGGGTGTGGAGATGCTGCGGTTCATCGAGCACGGTCACGCCGTACACATGGTTCCCGTCCTGGACGACGGTGTGGCGATAGACACGCCGGAAGATTTGGCGCGAGCCGAGCGTCTCCTCAACCGATGCGGCGGAGCGGTTCTCATGCATAGAACCTCGAGGCGGTCTGCACTCATGTGACGCAAGCGGATACTCGTCCGTACTCCTAAAACACCCCGTCTCCAGCGCTCCAGATACCGGGCTCAGCGAGACGCGGCATGGCCTCGGTAATGACGCCCTTCATCGTTACCCTGCGGAGTAACTTAAGGCACGACACCTTCGCCTCTTCAGCCAGAATCGCCAATGCCGATGAGGTGAAGGGTTTTTTCGGGAGGAACTGAAGGCACGCAACCAAAGGGAAACCCTGGGTACGGCTCGATCAAGGAGCGCTCGTGTCCTCCGGCGAACGGGACTCTACGATCGCCCATAGGCCCCCTCGCGCCTCCGCGGAAGCTGCCTTCGCGTGGGTCAGCCTCCGTAGCACAGTGGATAGAGCAGGTGCCTTCTAAGCACCTGCTCTATTCCGCCCGTCAGGCACAGAGAGGCGTACTTGGGCTTCATGGCCGTCAGAGACGGTCGCGATGAACTTCCAAGACATCCTCAGCTGCCGCATGCGCGACCCCGCGGCCGTGTACGTCGAGGCGATGCGCAGGAGCTCCCCAGGACACTTCGACCCGGCATCTGTCGACGAGGTGCCTGCCGCGCCTCAGACCGTGATCGTTGAGCGGGAGCCGAAGCGCTCACGGAAGCGGAAATTGGAGCCGCGTCGCCTCTGGCGTCGCGGCACAAGGGACCCACTCACCCGCTCCGGACCAGACACCTACTCCGGGAACGGCTACACGCTCACCCCGACCGACAGCACCGACGGAGTCGCCAGCTTCACACTCGACCTGAAGCGTGCCCCCGGGCTCCAATACATCCGCCAATATCCCCGCAGGGAATATGCCATGCGTTCGAATTCCATGACCATTGTCAGTGCCGTGTTTTAGCTTGAACTCAGCGCGCCAGAAATGAACTTGGGGGGACAGAACTGGTGATCTTCAAAGAGCCGTCGACAGTTTACGAGAGCATCACCTTGCGGATCCGGGCCCTGGCCGTGGGCTCCCCGCTGGTGGCCCTGGACAGCAGCAAGGCCAAAAAGGAACGCGGGTGGAACCGATACCGCATGGCCGAGCTGGCCTTGGCCGCCATTGACTTCGTGACCCTGCGCACGGACATGACCTCGGCCGTGCGGCAGGACGCTGTCGTGGAACACGTGGCCGAGTTCGCCGCCCTGCAGCTGCCGGAGCGGACGGGGGAGGAGTACCGGGCGGTCGCCCGCTGGGTGACCGAGCGGCTGATCAACACCGAAGAACGCGACCGTGCCTTCCACCACGACGTCGGGCACATGACCGACGAGGGATTCGAGACGCGCACAGCGTCCTTCCAGATCCTCAAGGAAGTCCCTGATCATGTGGGTCAGGCCGCGCTGATCGCCACCGACGCGGCGATCACCGTGCTGGTGCATGCGATCGATGTCGACATCGCCTCGGAACAGATCGCCGCTGAAGCCAAACTGGAGGCGCTGCTGAGGCGTTCACGGATCAGCGAGGCGTGGCAGGCCGCGCAGAACGCACGGAGCAGCCGGCCGACATCGATCCCCGCATCCAGAGAGCAAGGAAACGGGCGGGCTACACAAACGGTCCAGAGCCCGCGCTTTCCGCCGGCGCACCGCTCACGATCAGCCTGCCCTCCAAGCACCCTGCATTGCGCAACGATCTGCCTCGCCGTAGAGGGAGCCGGCGGTGGAGCGCCCGGGCCATCATGGCGAGGCCACGACGCTGCCGTTTCTGCGTAGCGGTACCGGCAATCTCACGAGCAAGATGGGGTTGGCCACTGATCACGGCCATCCGGCCGGCCCGACTACGATGACTGGCCGGGCGGAGTAAAAGTGCGAGCCAGGATCCGGCTTCCCACTGTCCGAAGACCTTCATGTCGAATACCGATGCCCCAGATCCGGAGGTTTCCCGGTGACATCAGCTCCGCGGCCGTCTGCGCCCCGGCCCGGCCCTCCGCCGCGGCGGGAGCGCTGGTTCCAGCCGCGCAAGTCCAGCTACGAGTGGGAGCAGGACGGACTGGACCATGTGCGGCAGCTGCTACCGGACGCCGAGCCGTACCGGGCGTGGGCGACATTCCAGTTCACCGCAGCCTCCGGACGGGTCAACGAGTGTGACCTGCTCATCGCGGCGCCGGGCGGCGTCTACCTGGTGGAGCTGAAGGGGCATCCAGGCCGGGTCGTCAATCATGGGGACACCTGGCAGTTTCACGCGGACCGGGTGCGGACTCTGAAGAACCCACTGCACCTGACCGATATGAAAGCCAAGGAGCTCAAGGGTCAGCTGGAACGTGCGGCCCGGGCACGGAAGATCGACCCGCGGCGTATTCCCTTCATCAGGCCGGCCGTCTTCCTCCACGATGCCAATCTCGTCAGCGAACTGGACGAAGTGCAGCGCACCGGCGTCTACGGCCGCAACGGCGGTTCGAGTGGCCTGCCGAAGATCTGGGACGGCCTGCTCGGGCTGCCGCCGGAGCGGGACAGCTGGCGCGTCACCCCAAACACGGCTCAGCTGCTCGAAGAGCTGATGAAGCACATCGGCATCAGCCACTCGACCGCGCACCTGCGGTTCGGCGACGGCTGGAAGCTCGAACCGCGTCTCCTGGATGCGGGCCCGGGCTGGGAGGACCGGCTGGCGGTACGGGTCGACGGACTGGTCCAGGAGAATGGCCGGGTCCGTATCTACCTGGCCGGGCAGGCCGCATCGGAGCAGCAGCGCGAGAAGGTGGACCGTGCGGCCCGCCGCGAGTACCAGGTACTGCAAGGCATCAATCACCGGGGCATCGTGCAGGCCACGCAGATCCGGGAGCACCAGGGCGGGCCGGCCATTCTCTTCCGGCACCGGGAGACGGATCTACGGCTCGACGCGTACCTGGATGCGTACGGGGGACGTCTGACACCTGCGCTCAGACTGGACCTCGTGCGTCAGCTGGCAGAAGCCCTGCGATACGCCCACAACCGTTCCCTCTACCACCGGGCGCTCTCGGCCCGCTCGGTGTACGTCTCGGCACGCGAGGACGGCACCGACCCCACTCTGCACATCGCGGACTGGCAAACCGCCGCTCGCGACTTCGAAACGACCATGCACCGGTCGCTCGGCGACACTCCGTTGGACTCGGGTCTGATCGCGGATGTCGCCCAGGTGTACCTGGCTCCCGAGACCGACCAGGAGTTCGCCGATCCAGTCGATCTCGACGTCTTCGGCGTCGGCAGCCTGGCCTATTTGTTGCTGACCGGGCGTCCCCCCGCCGATCGCCGTAGTGCGCTGGTGGACCGGCTGACAGCGGACGGCGGCTTGCATCCTTACGCGGTGACCGACGGTCTCTCCACCGCGCTGGACTCGATGGTGTTCCGGGCGACCGCCGCCGACGTGCAGCACCGGCTGGCGTCCGTGGACGACTTCCTGGGACTGCTCGACGCCGCGGAGGCCGAGGCCACCCCGCTGGACCGCCCCGGGACGGTGGTCACCGACCCGCTCTCAGTGCAACCGGGCCAGCCTCTGGACGAAACCTGGACCGTGACACGCGTCCTCGGCACCGGTGCCACGGCCCGCGCGGTGCTGGTCCGCCGCACCGTGACCGCTGAGGCACCTGCGAGTGACCAGGACTCCCCCCGGGTCTTCAAGATCGCCCTGGATCAGCAGAAGGACGCACGCCTGTACGCCGAGGCCAAGGCGCTCCAGGAGGTGGGCGGCGGGCGCATCGTGAAGCTGCTCGCCCCGCCGCGGGAGATCGGTCCGCGGACCGTCCTTGAGATCGAGTTCGCGGGCGGTTTCCGTGCCGCCGGGGACCGGGAAGCGGTGAGCCTGGGGTCACGGCTGCGTGGCGAGGGCCGTCTCAGCTACTACCAGTTGGAGCGGTTCGGCAACGACCTCTTCGACGCCCTAGACAGCCTGGCCGCACGCGGAGTACGCCATCGCGACATCAAGCCGGACAATCTCGGCCTGTTCAAGCGCAACGACGGCTCGTGGCAGTTGATGCTGTTCGACTTCTCGCTGGCCGACGCCCCCGATCAGGATGTGCACGCCGGCACCCGCGGCTACCTCGATCCGTTCCTCGGCGGGGGGAGCCGCGCCAGGTACGACGACCACGCCGAGTGGTACGCCGCCGCTGTGACCCTGCACGAGATGGCCTCGGGGGTGCGTCCGACCTGGGGCGACGGGCAGAGCTCTCCGCTGACTGTGCCGACCGCCGACCTCTACGTCGCCCGCGAGCTGTTCGAACCGGCCCTCAGCGAGGGCCTCACCCGTTTCTTCGAACGCGCTCTGCACCGTGATGTGGAGCAGAGGTTCGACAGCCTGCGTGATCTGCAGGAGGGCTGGCGTCAGGTGTTCCGCCAGGCGGACTCGACTCCTCCGGCGACCACGCCCGCCACCCTCGGCTCCCAGGGCGAGGACGTCGAGGACATTCGCGAGCAAGCCGCGGCCGCAGCCACATTGAAGACCCCCCTGGACGCGGCTGGGCTCTCACCGCGCGCGGTGTCCGTCGCGGCCTCCCTTGGCGCCGCCACCGTGGGTGCCTTGCTCGACATCGCGCCGCACACCATTTCGCGTGCGCGCGGCGCGGGCAACGTGATCCGCAAGGAACTCAACCGGCGCCACCGGCAGTGGACCCAGGACCTGCGGAAGCGGCCGGCAGCCACGGCGCCCGTACCGTTGCCCCCGGACTCCCCCGAGGAGTTCCTGGAGTCCGTGGATACTCTGGCTGCCCGGTTGACCCCCCAGGATTCCGGTCGCCGGGCGAAGAAACCCCGCCCCGACGTCGTGTCGGCCACTCTCCAGTTGCCCGGATGCGTGCCGCTGGAGACCTGGCCCGCGCAGTCGGCTGTCGCCAAAGCCCTGGGAATCAGCCAACCGACTGTCTCCCAGCACCTGGTCGCCGCGAACGACCAATGGGCCGCCCAGCCGTGGCTCTGCAAGGTCCGCGACGAGCTGGTGGTCCTCCTTTTGGGGCAGGGACGGGTGTCAACCGCCGCTGAGCTCGCGGCCGAGCTGCGCGTCCGGCACGGCGCGAGCGCGGGCGCGGATCCCGCCGAGACGCTGGGCAAGGCCCTCGCCGTCGTACGCGCAGCGGCCGACACCGAGGCCCGGAAGCGTCCGGAGACCACGACCCACGTCGAAGGCGACTTGGAGCCCGCTGCTCGGCTCGCTATTCTGCGGCGTGGTGGTCACGTCGTGCTCGCACTGGAGGACCAGCCCGGGGCCGACGATCCCACTCCCGCCGAACTCGCGGACTACGCCGCCCGGCTCGGTGAGGTGGCAACCGATATCGCCACACGGGATCCGTTGCCCGGCCGGGCAACGGTGCTGCGCGAACTGCGAGCCGTGCCGGCGCCCGAGGGCATGGTGCCGGTCGCTGACACCCGGCTCGTGGAGCTGGCCGCGTCCATGGCGGTCCGGGTCGGGTCCTCTCCGCGCCTTGAGCTTTTCCCGCTGGCCCTCGGTCTGTCGCGTGCTCTGCTGATTTCCCAGGCCCCTGCCGGGGTGCGGCCGGGTGTAGGCATAAGCACTGACGAGCTGCTCGTCCGGGTGCGGGCCCGTTTCCCCGGGCTCACCGCGCTCCACGGCATCACGTACATCGAGGTGGCTGAGGCCCTCACCAAGGCCGGCTTCCCACTTGAGTACGACCAGGACCGCAAGCGGTTCCTGCCGCGGGTACCCGAAGCGGGCAGCACTGGGCTCGCGCTCACTGCCTCCGCGCTGACCAGCACGGGCAGTCTGATCGCCGCCGCGCAGCGCGATCTCGCCCAGGGCCTGGACCCGCGCGAGGTGCTCGCCGCACGCCTGGCGGCGGCGCGCCGCCGGGGCGGTTTCGTCGCCCTCACGCTCAAGGGGGCCGAGATGCCCGGCATCGCCGCGAGCCTGGCCAACCGTTTCGGAGTCAACATGGTCTCGCTCGGCGACCTGTTCCTGGCTTCACTCCGTGACTTGGCCGAGGAACAGGGGGTGCAGTGGCAGGCGCTGCTCAAGGCTGACGCGAAGTTCTCCGTGTCGGGCTCGCTCGGCGCCGGGCTCGCCTCTTACACCCGGCTCGCTGCAGAACGTGTCACCGCACAGGTCGTCGCCCTGGCCGAACGAGCGGAACCGCGCACGGTCGTCCTGGCGCACGAGAGTGCCCTGATCGCCCGCTACTGGGAGGCAGGCGGACGGGAGCTCCTGGTCGCGCTGCAGGAAGCCGCGCGTCGTCCCGCCGACCTTCCGCACGGGCTGTGGCTCCTGGTTCCCATGGAGGATCCGCGGGCGACACCGGCGCTGGAAGGACGGACGGTGGATGTGGTGGACCGGGTCAGCGAGTGGGTGGTCCTTGAAGGACTGTTCCTGAAGGAGCTGCAGACGGCGGTCAAGTGACGATGCGAGGGCGGAGCTCAGGACTGCTGAGTTGTCGTGACCTACGCTCCCCGGCCGACGAACGCGTCCTATGATCCGTTGTGTGCCCGAGATGACGACCGAGGACCACTACGCCAGCGCCGCACGACGTCATTACGACGACGCCCGGTACCTCTGCAAACGCAAGCGCTGGCCCAACGCCGACCACCATCTCGGCTTCGCGGCGGAGTGCGCCTTGAAGAGCCTGTTGCTGCGCTACACCGAGGCAAGCATGAAGCCGAAACCACCCAAGGGGAAGCAGGCGAACAGGCCCTGGATACCCAAGCCGACAGGCGGAGTGCAAGAGTACGGGCATCTCCCTTGGTCCGAAACGGAGTTGGCAGTTCTCGCAACCGGACGCCGGGGGCAGCACCTGCTGACCGCCCTCGGTGACCAACTCTCCGCCTTCGCTAACTGGACGGAGCAGGATCGCTACCACCACTGCGATCACATCACCGAGGCAACCGTCACCGCGCTGCACGACGCTGCCCAGTTCATCCTCGCCCTGCACGAGTCCGCTCGAATCACCGGAACCCTGGAAGTCTTCCATGAACGCCTCTGACGCCCCCGGCCGCGCTCCGGTCCGCTTCGACGAAGCCGGCCCCCGCGCCCTCGCGCTGGCCCGCTCCACGGGTGACGAAGGATTCGACGTCCTGCTCGTACGGGATGTGCTCGGCCGGTTCACCCTCATCGTCGACGACCGCCGACAGCCGGTGGACGACGAGACACAGGAACGCTGGCACAGCGCACTGGCCGATCGCCTTGGCGCATACATCACCTCCCAGCCGCTCACCCTGGCCTCCACGATGTTCGCCGCCGACACCTTGCTGGCCTCGCCGCGTGCCGTTCCGGACGCGCTGCGTCCCCCGGGCGGTGCGGGAAGCGTTCGGCTCCTGGACAACACGGTGGTCGGCGAGGACTGGGCGAAGGTGTCCGCACCGGACGACACACCTTCCGACTCCCGCCCATATCGCACGGCCATGTACGGGTTCAAGGGCGGGGTAGGACGTACCACCGCGACCGCGATGCTGGCCCGCCACCTCGCCGACCAGGGACTCGTAGTCCTCGTAGTGGACCTCGACCTGGAATCCCCCGGGGTGGGCCCGCTACTACTGGCCAAAGACCAGCTCCCGACGTACGGGCTGGTGGATCACCTGGTGGAGTCGGCGGTCTCCGACCCGGATGACCTCGACTTGGTGGCCAACAGCAATTACAACGCGCGAAACAGACTTGGCGAGCTGTGGGTAGCTCCGGCTCGCGGCAGGGGAACCGACGCCGCCCCGTACAGCTACGTCGACAAACTGAATCGTGTGTACGCTGATATTCCTGGCGCGTCCTTCGCCGATCGGCTGCGGCGCTCCGTGGAAGCCTGCGAAGCAGCTGTGGCCCGCGGTGACAGCGAGCGGCGCCCCGACGTCGTGCTGCTCGACAGCCGGGCCGGCATCCACGATGTCGCCGCAGTCACCATCTCGCGACTGTGTGATCTGGCGCTGCTCTTCGGCGCGGACAACTCCCAGACGTGGACGGGCTATCGGGATCTGTTCACCGCCTGGCAGACCTCGGGGCAGGCGGAGCGGATCCGTGAGCGGCTGAAGATGGTCGCCTCGATGGTGCCGGACTCGGCCCACCACTCCATGGACGCCTATCTCCAGTCGTTCCGCGGCCACGCCTTCGAGCACTTCAGCGCGACGCTGTACGACGAGCTTCCTGCGGACGACGCCGGCTCGGCCTCCGAGGTGTTCGCACCGTCGGAAAAGGACAAAGCCGCTCCGCACTACGCGATCCCGATCCTTTTCGAACCCGGCCTGGTCAGCATGGACGCACTCAAATCCCCCTCCTGGCAGAACCGCGCCTTCGTGCAGGCCGCTTACCGCGACTTCCTGCGAGTCGCAACGCCTCTGGTCACGGACGGCCGCGTCGGCGCGATCGACTCCGAGGACGAGGGAACGGCTCCGTGACCGAACCGATCCAGACGGAGGAGTACCGCGAGCTGCTGTCCGAGGCGCTGGACGAGGCCGTGGACGCCGACACCAGCCCGCCGACCCCGAATACCCTCTTCATGCCGGACTCGCACCGCACGGCGCTCTACGTCGACAACACCGTGGTGCTCGGTGGCCGTGGCGTCGGGAAGACCTTCTGGTACCGCTCGCTCCTCGACGACCGGCTGCGCGCCTACGCCGCCGAGGAGTACCGGATCAACCGTCTGAACCGCCTGACCGTCTCGCCAGGACACGGCGCGGACATGGACTCGGCCCGCTACCCCAGCCGGATGCTCCTGAGCCGGCTGATCGACGACGGCACCGACCCGTACACGCTCTGGTACGCGGTCCTGCTCACCGCGCTCGGCCAACCCGAGGTGTGCGCGCTGACCGACTGGCGGGACCGGGCCGCCTGGGTGCACAGCCACCCCGGCCCCGCACAGCTCACCGTGGAACAGGCCGACCGGGAGGCCCACAGGGAAAACACCGTACGGCTGCTGCTCTTCGATGCCCTGGAACATCTGCACCCCCAGCCCGCCGAACGGGACCAGATGGTCGCGGCGCTGCTGCGGCTCGCCCTGGAGATGCGGATCGGCACCCGGAACATCCGCTTCAAGGTCTTCCTGCGGCCTGACATGTTCCGCAACGCGACACTGCTCTTCCCCGACGCCTCGAAGCTGGCCGGAACCGCCACCGACCTGCCCTGGGCCCCGGTCAACCTGTACGGGCTCCTTTTCCATACCCTCGGCAACCAGGACAGCGAGATCGCACGCCGCTTCCGCACGGTCACCGGTGGCTGGCAGCCCGATACCGACGGCCTCCGGTACACCCCGCCGTCCGGCCTCAGCGGCGACAGGAAGGCGCAAGCCGATCTCTTCACCCAGATTGCCGGACCTTACATGGGCAGCAACTTCCGCAAGGGCTCCACCTACAGCTGGTTGCCCAATCACCTCATGGACGGCAAGGAGGTGATCAGCCCCCGCAGTTTCCTCAAGACCCTCGCCGTCGCGGCCGCCGTGACCCGTGACGAGTACGCCACGCACGACTGGGCACTGCACTACGAGGCGATCCAGAAGGGAGTCCAGAAGGCGTCCGAAGTACGGGTCCGAGAGGCAGCCGAGGATCTCCCCTGGACCGCGAGGGCGGTGACACTCCTCAAAGGACTCCAGGTACCCATCGGGCGGAACTGGGTCCGCCACCACTGGACCGAGGCCGGACTGCCGGACCTGCTGCGCGAGGACATGGCTCGCTCCGCGACCGCCGGTGACCAACAGGAACCGCGCACCGGCCCACGCGACCCCAACGATCTTGACGGCCTCATCAACGAACTGGTCGACCTCGGTCTGATGTCGGAACGCAGCGAGAATCGTGTCGACATGCCCGACATCTTCCGCCTCTATCTGGGGGTCGGCCGCCTGGGCGGGGTACGCAAGGCGCCCTGAGACGGCTCGGGCCGATGTCGGGTTCGCCCTGCTGGCAGGATGGGGGAGGCCGAAGCCGTGGGAGCAACACGGCAGGCGTCTCCCGAACGAAGGAACGAGGTCCCGCAGGTGTCGTCCGAGGATGTCCGCACGTCAGGCACGTTGCTGGATCACGAAGCGCTGCTCAAGGATCTACAGAAGCAGGTCGCCCTCCTCCAGGACGACCTGCGGAAGCGCGCGGGGGAAGAAACGGAGTTCGCGACGGCGCTGCGGGCCGAGTACGACGAAGCCGTCGAGTCCGAGCGGACGACGGGCGCCATGTACGAGACGTGGCTGGAGGACCGGGTGGTCCAGGTCGCCGCGGCCTGGGTCCTCTCCTGTGTCTTCGTCCGGTTCAGCGAGGACAACGGACTGATCTCCGACGCCCTGCTCTCCGGCCCCGGAGACCGCCTCACCGAGGCCCAAGACCACCACGACGCGTACTTCCGGACCAACCCCGAGCGCAACGACCGCGACTGGCTGCTGCACGCCTTCACCACGCTCGCCGACGCCCACCCCACGGCGGCCGGCCTCTTCGACCGGTCCCACAACCCGCTCTGGGAGATCACCCCCTCCTACGGGGCCGCCACCCGCCTCCTCGCCTTCTGGCGCGAGCGCGGCGCCGACGGCACGATCCGCCATGACTTCAGCAGCGACGACCTCGACACCCGCTTCCTCGGCGACCTGTACCAGCACCTGTCGGAGCACGCCCGCAAGGCGTACGCATTGCTGCAGACCCCCCCATTTGTCGAGAAGTTCATCCTCGACCTCACTCTGGAACCGGCCATCGAGGAGTTCGGGCTCGCCCCGGCGTGGAAGCACCGGCCGGACGGCTGGACGGGGGAGCTTTACGGGGATGGCGCGGACGCGGAAGTGCGGGGCCTGCGCTGCATCGACCCTGCCTGCGGATCCGGACACTTTCTGCTCGGCCTCTTCAAGCGGATCCTCGCGAAATGGCGGGACGAGGAGCCCGGCACCGAGGACATGCTGCTGATCCGGCGCTCTTTGGAGTCCGTCCACGGCGCGGACAAGAACCCGTTCGCCGCCTCCATCGCCCGCTTCCGGCTACTCGCCGCCGCACTGCAGGAGTGTGGGGTACGGGGCCTCCGTGGGGCGCCAAAGCTGCCGATCCGGGTGGCGATCGGCGACTCGCTCCTTCACGGGCGGGACGCCGGACAGGAGGCGGACGCGACGCTTGACGAGGCGGAACGGGGTGAGGTCTTCACGTACCGGACCGAGGACATCAAGGAGTACCAGGCCGAGGTCGACCTGCTCGGCCGGGGCTCGTACCACGTGGTCGTGGCAAACCCGCCGTACATCACGGTCAAGGACAAGCAGGAGAACCAGAACTACCGGAATGTGTACTGGGCCTGCTCCGGGAAGTATGCGCTGTCCGTCCCGTTCGCGCAGCGCATCTTCGAACTGGCGCAGCGGGCGAGCGGCAGCGGGCGGGACGGCGGGTTCACGGGGCAGATCACGGCGAATTCGTTCATGAAGAGAGAATTTGGGAAGGTCCTGATCGAGTCGTACTTCCACGGGGGAACGTACAAGGATCCCAAAAACAAGCGCAAGCGGGACTTCCCTGGGGTCGAGCTTTCACACATCATCGACACGTC
Organism: Streptomyces sp. NPDC087310; assembly: GCF_044744405.1. Classification (NCBI taxonomy): domain Bacteria; kingdom Bacillati; phylum Actinomycetota; class Actinomycetes; order Kitasatosporales; family Streptomycetaceae; genus Streptomyces; species Streptomyces sp. NPDC087310. Next base: position 954,505 of record NZ_JBIUYF010000002.1, read on the forward strand.
CGGGGCGTACATTCCGGGGCACGGTACTCCGACGGTGATTCTGGCCGGCAGGAACCAGTTCGCAAGGCAGGGGAAGTCGATTCGGGCAGTCCTCGGAGTGCGGGGCGAGGCGAGCATTCCGAAGGACGGGGCACTGGGGCCGGTCTGGGTTTCCATTACGGAGCTGGTCGGAAAGCCAGGGAGCGAGTCGGAGTGGGTGAGCGTCGAGGATGCGGAGCGGGGGCGCTTCGCTCCGTTCCCTTGGTCGCTGAGCGGGGGCGGCGCGGGCGCCACGATGGCAGCCATCGAGTCAGCAGGACGCCAGAGGCTGTCCGACCGTGCGGACTCCATGGGAATCACCTCCGTCACAGGAGAAGACGACCTGTTCCTGCTTCCACGCAACGGCGCAGCGGCACGACTCGGAGTGGAGTCCACAATTCCGCTCATTACAGGCGACGTCATCCGGGATTTCTCACTGGAGCCAGAGTTCGATTCCATCTGGGTGTATGACAGCGATTTCAAAACACTGCCATTCAGCTCCATCGGAACGACGCAAAAGGCACTCTCCCCGTACCGAATCTCAATTTCTTCACGAAAGCGATTCGGCACACCCATGCTCGAACGTGGAATGTCTTGGTATGAGTGGCAGGAGATCTACCCGAATAAACTTCGAAACCCTCTTTCCCTGACTTTCTCATTCGTCGCCACCCATAACCACTTCGTCCTAGACCGGGGCGGGAAGGTGTTCAAACAGTCCGCCCCGGTGATCAAGCTGCCTGAGGGGGCGAGCGAGGAACATCATCTCGAACTATTGGGGGTGCTAAATTCTTCGTCGGCCTGTTTCTGGCTTAAGCAGGTGAGTCAGGCCAAGGGTGGCGCAGATAATTCCAGCGGGGGTGGTAATCGTTGGGCTCCTGAAGCGTGGATTTCTCACTACGAATTCACCGGCACCAAGCTCCAGGAATTCCCCCTCCCGGACAACCTCCCCCTGCCCCACCCCCGCGCCCTCGACACTCTCGCCCAATTGTTCGCCACCCACGAGCCCTCCACCCTCGCCGCCGCCCCCGGCCCTCCCCCGACCCGCGCCGCCCTCGATGCCGCCAGTGACACCCAGGAGGCCATCCGTGCCCGCATGATTCTGATCCAGGAGGAGCTGGACTGGTACGTGTACGGGTCCTACGGGCTACTCTCGCCTTCTGAGGTCGCCCGCACCACGCTTCCCGGGGACCTGGCGGACGTGCTGGCGAAGCTGGCCGATCCGAGCTCGGCGCCTGCCGACGCCCCCGCCGACCTCGCCCTCGGTCAGCGTGCCTTCGAGATCGCGCTCGCCCGCCGCGTCCTCGCAGAGAACGACGAGACCGCGTGGTTCGAGCGGCACGGTTCGAGGCCGGCGTACGTGATTCCGGACACCTGGCCGGAGACGTACAAAAAGATCGTCCAGGCACGCCTCGATCTGATCGAGGCGAACAAGAACATCCGCCTCCTGGAACGCCCCGAGTACAAGCGGCGCTGGCAGTTGGTGGAGTGGTCGAAGCGCGAAGCCACCGCCGTACGCTCCTGGCTCCTCGACGCCACCGAGCGAAGGGAGCTCTGGTACGAGGAGCGCAACGGCTACGACGCGCCGCGTGCCCTCACTGTGAACCAGCTCGCGGACGCCCTCCGCGGCGACGAAGAGGTGCAGGCGGTCGCCGCGCTGTACGCCGCCGACCACCTCGACGACCGCGACGCCTCACTGGCCACCGTCCTGAAAGCCGCCGTGGAGGCCGAGCACGTGCCCTACCTGGCCGCTCTGCGCTACAAGGACTCCGGTCTGCGCAAGCGCGAGCAGTGGGAGCAGGTCTGGCATCTTCAGCGTGAGGAGGACCGGACCGGGGAGCGGCTGGGCATCAAGCCACCGCCGAAGTACAGCGGCGCCGACTTCCTCCGGCACTCCTACTGGTCGAACCGGGGCAAGCTCGACGTGCCCAAGGAGCGGTTCGTCTCCTACCCGGGGGCGTCCACCGACACCGATCCCTCGATGCTGCTCGGCTGGGCCGGTTGGAACCGCCGCGAGCAGGCCGAAGCCCTGGTCAACCTGGTCCAGGACCGCAACGAGCAGGACGGCTGGCCAGTAGAGGACCCCCGCTACGTGCCGCTCCTGGCGGGCCTGCGGGAGCTCATGCCGTGGGTAGAGCAGTGGTACGACGCGCACGACGAGGAGTGGGACGGCAACCCGGCCGAGGAATTCCGGACCGCCCTGGAGAAGGGCCGCGCCGACCGCCACCTCTCGGATGCGGACCTGTCCGCGTGGCGGCCGGAGAAGAAGCGCGGGTTCCGTGGCGGATCCACCGGCGGCTGATCTCGTCACCCACCCGCGCCCACCTTGCTGAGCTGGCAAGATGGAACAGTTGTGACCGGTCTGGACGGCCGGTGGTGCACGGCGGGCAAAATAGTGGGAGCGGCTGATGGCCAGGGGCAGTGAGATCACGCTGAGGGACGTCCTCGACATCAAGGAGGACGTCCTCGCCGGCGACTTCAAGGTCGAACTGTCGAGGGGTTTCAGCGGTTCCGCCGCGGGTTCGGTCGAGGAGTATGTCGTCACCGAGCAGCTGCGGAGGGAGTTCGACACCGCGCTGCGCCTGGTCCGCAGCGCGGTAAAGAAGAACAAGTCGCACGCCGCCTACCTGCACGGATCGTTCGGTGCGGGTAAGAGCCACTTCCTCACCGTGCTGCACGCGGTGCTCAACGGGGAGCCTGCGGTACGTGCCAAGCCGCGGCTGCGCGAGGCGGTCGCCGAGCACGACGACTGGCTGCCGGGCAAGAAGTTCCTCATGGTGCCGTACCACCTGGTCGGCGCCGTGAACCTGGACTCCGCGCTGCTCGACGGCTACGTGAAAACGGTGCGGGCCCTGCATCCCGGTGCCCCGGTCCCGCCCGTGCACAAGGCGGACTTCCTGCTCGCCGACGCCCGCGCCATGCGGGAGACCCTCGGCGACGACATGTTCGTCACTCTGCTGCCGTCCGCGGCGCCCGCCGCCCCTCAGCCCGTCGCAACCGACGACGACGAGGGGGACCTCACGCCGATCGGTTCCGTCCCCGCCGCAGCCTGGACAGGCGAGCTGCTTGACGCCGCCTTCGCCGCGCCTCCCGGCGACCAGCGCCGCGAAAACTTGGTCGCGGCACTGGTCAACGGGCCAATGAAGTCGTACACGAGCAACGCGCAGGGCGTCGCCGCCTCCTTCGTGTCGCTGGACGACGGGCTGAGCGCGATCAGCAAGCACGCACGCGATCTCGGCTACGACGGTGTGGTGCTCTTCCTGGACGAGCTCATCCTGTGGCTCCAAGCGCGGATGCGGGAGCGGACCTTCGTCAACGACGAGATCCAGAAGCTGGTCAAGCTGATCGAGTCCGCCAACCCCGACCGACCGGTGCCGATCATCTCGTTCATCTCACGGCAGCGAGATCTGTCGCAGCTGGTCGGCTCCGACATCCTCGGCTCCGACGTGAAGAACATGGAGCAGGCGCTCGAATACCTGAAGGAGCGCGTCAGCGTCGTCAACCTGGAGGACCGCAACCTCCCCGACATCATCAAGGAGCGGGTCCTCAAGCCCCTTCCAGGGCAGGACGCCGTCCTGGACCGCGCATTCGCCGGTATCGACAAGTCAGGCCAGCTCGTCAAGGACGTCCTCCTCGACGGGGGCGGTGCCACGCAGGCGACCTGGGAGGACTTTCGTTCCGTCTACCCGCTCTCGCCCGCCCTGCTCAACGTCCTGGTCGCACTGTCCGGCGCGCTGCAGCGGGAGCGCACTGGTCTGAAGCTGGTCCAGCAGCTCCTGGAGAAGAACGCCGATGCCGCCGTCGGACTGCTGATTCCGCTCGGGGACCTGTGGGACGTCCTGGTGGACGGCATCGGGGCGGCCTTCACCGACAAGCTGAAGCACGAGGCGGAGTCCGCCAGGCTCTTCCACGGCCGGGCCCGCCACCATCTCCTGGAGAAGTACGGGGCGACCGACCACCCGGACTTCCTGGCCGACGAACGGTTCGTCAAGACACTGCTGCTCGCCGCGCTCGCGCCTGACGTGCCCGCTCTGCGCCGGCTGACCGGGGGGCGTCTCGCCGCCCTGAACCACGGGTCGGTGCGCTCGCGGACCGTACCCGTCAAGGACAAGGTCATCGACCGGATGCGGGCCCTCCAAGCGGAGTTCCCCACCGAGCTGCGCTCCGAGGGGGAGGGCGATCCGGTCTTCTCCTTGCACCTGTCCGATCTGGATGTGGAGCCGCTGCTCGACGCTGTCGCCGGCGAGGACAAGGCCGGAGTGCGCCGGGTGTGGCTGCGTGACCGGCTCTGGGAATTGCTCGGTGTCAAGGACGGCCGGATCCTCGCCGAGAAGGAGATCATCTGGCGGGGTACCAGGCGGACCGCCGAATTCGTCTTCGGTAACGTCAGGGATGCCCGTGACGTGCCAGACGAGCAGTTCGCCCCGGCAACCGAGGGCAATATCCGATTCGTCGTCGACTACCCCTTCGATGAGGACACCTTCTTCCCCAGTTACGACTACCAGCGGGTGAAGGACCTCATCAAGGCCGGCCACGAGGCGCCGACCCTGGTGTGGCTGCCGGACTTTTTCTCCGAGCAGCGCAAGGCCCAGCTGGGTCGGCTGATGCGCATTCTGTTCCTGCTCGAACGCGACCGGCTGGCCGAGTACACCCGCAACTACCCGCCGGACGACCGGGCCAAGGCCCGCCGTCAGCTGGAGGTCGGCCGGGAGACTCTCACCCGTACTCTGACCGGCGCGCTCGCCGAGGTGTACGGCATCGCAGCTGTCAAGGACGGCACCCGCGGAGCGGAGGTCCCCGACGGGGAACACGTGCTGTCCCTCGAACCGCGCTTTCGGCATCCTCAGCCCGAAGGGGGGAACACGTTCTCCGATAATGTGCGGCACCTCGCCGACGGTCTGTTCGCCGCGCTCCACCCTCAGCACCCCGACTTTGGCAACGACCCGAAAACGGGGCAGCCGAAGGCCGTCACTGCCGGCGAGATCAAAACCACGCTGGAGTGGTTCACCAAGGCAATGGACGATGGCGGCCGGGTCGAGGTCGACGACCACCACCTCAGAACCGTCAAACGGATCGCCGAACCCCTGGAGTTGGGCACCGTCCACGACGGGCCTCTGGTCCTGCGTGCGGACTGGCGCACCCGGATCAACCAGGCTGCCGGGCGGGACGCGGAGACCCGGGACACCTCGGTTCTCCCAGTGGAGGACATCCGCCGGTGGATCGTGAGGGACCTGGGCTACAGCGGTCTGGAGAAGCAGACCAGCAACCTGGTCATCGCCGCGTACGCCCTGCTCGACGACCGGGCCTGGGAGTACCACTCCGGCCCCGCGCAGGCCGCACCGGTACTGGCCGAGATCGGGCCCGGTTGGGCGCTGCGCTCGCAGCCGCTGCCGAGCGACGACGAGTACGCACAGGCCCGGGACCGTGCCGGACGTCTGTTCGGAATCTCGTCCAAGCCCGCGAAGTACGCCCGCACCGTGAACAAGCTCGCCGAAGAGGTCAGGGAGAAGGCTGAGGTCTACGAGAAGGCCGTGGGCGGGGTGCGTGCCTCGCTGGACCGTCACGCCGACCTTCTCGGCCTGGGCGACGGGCAGCCGTACCCGCGCTCCGGCCTGCTACGCGAGGCCAACAGCCTTCTTGCCAGGATTGGTCTGCACAGCAAGGACGCGACCGGTCTGGTGCGGGAACTCGCCACCGCCTCGTACGACAGCACGGAACGGGATCTGTCGACCACAATGGACACCGCCGTCGATGTACTGGCCGCGCTGGACGACACGGACTGGCGACTGCTCGGCAGTGTCCGTGACCTGTCCGCCCGGGATGATTCAGTGGGCGACCGCGCCCAGCGGCTCCTCGGCCAGATCGCGGAGGCGGCCCGTGCTTCGGAGTTCGAGCGCTCGCTGGTACCCGCCCTCGGCTCGGTCCGGGAGACCGCGCTGGCTATCGTGGACGCGGCGCTCAGAGTGGAGCGGGCTCCTGCTCCGGCCGAACCAACCCCACCCTCGCCCACTGCCGGGCAGATCTCACTGGGGGAAGGCGGCAGCCCTTCCGTTCCGTCCACGCACCCGGTGCGGCCGTCGGACGGCAGCTCCTCGCCCGGTCCCGGCGACGGTGCCGGATCCGTCGCCGGGACCGGGGCGGGCTCGGCCCGGGCGCAGGCCGCCCGAAGGTTCCTCTCTCCCGGAACGACCTCCCTGGAAGCCGCCCTTGCCAATGAACTGGCCGCCGTACGGCGCGAAATCGAGGAGTTCCGCAGTGCGCATCCCCAGGTGACGGTGGAGATCGCCTGGCGAGCGGTGCACGACGGCGAACACACGCCTAAGGACTCCGCCTGATGGCGGCCCGGCCGGCCGTTGGACGGCGTGCCATCGAGGTCCTCCTGGAGTCGGAACTCCCGTCCGCCGGCGGAAGATGCCTGGTCCTGGTCGACGCCGTGTTCGAGGGAGGTGAACAGGACAGCGAGTTCACGCTCCGCGTCGACGGCGAGAACAGGCGAGTCCGGATCACCAGCCAGGACTCCCCCCTAGGAATCTCCGACGCCTGGCGGCGCCATCTCACCGACGGGAGCAGCGTGGACCTGGGTGACGGCGAGGACTCGGGCCATCACGGCGACAGCGTGCTCGTCGTCACCAGCGGCGTTCCGGTCGACCAGCTCGGCTGGGACGTCCGTGCCCACGCCGTGCGTCGGCGGCCGCTCACCGTCAACCGGGCAGATATCGTCAAGCAGCTCTTCGGGGCCACCGACCTCGACACCCGCATGGTCGGCGAGTCCTGGCTGCTCGACGCCCTCCTTGAGGCCGAACCGGTCGACGGCTGGCCGCACAGCGGCGCCGTACTGACGCGGGACCGGGCGATCCAGGCACTGATCGCCGCCCGGCTCAAGCTGGGCGATATCCAGGCCAACACCCTCGATCTCGACGCAGACACGCTGTTCGCGTGGACCCGCGGGCCGGCCGGACCGGCGCTGTTCGCGGCTCTGCCCTCCGCCGAACGGACGGGCCTGGGCAGCTGGCTCGGGACGACTGTGGGCCCTGCGGCTCCCACCCTGCTCGCATTGGCCGCAGACGGCCGGGGACGCGACGCGCTCCCCCTGGGAGTCCTCGCGTCGGCCGCGCTCACTTCCAGTTCCGCGGAGCCCGCGGGTTTCACCCTGGGCACGCTGTTCGGCAGCGCTCTGTCCTCGTTCGACGCGCTCAGGCCGTTCTCGGAGGCGGCGACCGGTGTCGTCACCCGTTGGATCGCGCAGGCCGAGGGCACGGGAACGCAACGTCGCGAGGCCCGCGACCGTGTGCTGGCCGTCCTCGAACGTGCCGATCAGCTCGCCGCGGACTCCCGCCTCGCCGAGCTGATCGGCACGGACCGCCTCCTGCCCTCCGGATACCGCGCCCGGCTGCAGTCACTCACCACCGTTCTGCACGGCCGCGCCCCGCGCGCCGAAGCCGCACTGCGTGACCTGACCGACCACTATCTCGCCGCTCTCAACGCCGAATCCACCGACCGCGCGCACACTGCGGTCCGGCTGGTCCGCTGGCTGAACGCACCAAAGCCACAGGTGACTTCGGTGTCCCAGACGGTACGGGAACACCTGGCGTCGACCGCCTGGGTCGACCTTGCGGTCAGCGTCCTCGCCGAGGGCGACACCTCGCGCGACGCGGCCCTCTCCGACTCCTACCACCGGCTCATCAAGGCCGTACGCAAGCGCCGGGACGCCCTGGACGAAGAGTTCGCCCACGCACTCGCGCTGTGGACCGAGACGGCCTCGCAGCAGGCGCCCGGGGATTCCCTGCTCATCGAGGACGTCCTGGGCGAAGCCGCCGCCCCGCTCGCCCGCGACGGCGGCCGCCCGCTGATCCTCGTCCTGGACGGGATGAGCGCGGATGTGGCCGTCCATCTGGCAGCCGAGCTGGACCGCCGCGTCTGGACCGAAGTGGTGCCGAAGCCCGGCGCCGGCCGCGAGGCCGCCCGCCAGGCAGCCGTGTCCATGATCCCTTCCGTCACGAGGATCAGCAGAGCTTCCCTACTGTGTGGGAAGGCCAGCGAGGGCGGGCAGAGCGTCGAGCGCATGGGCTTCGAGACCTTCTGGAAGAAGCGGCGGCGTGAGGCCCAGCTGTTCCACAAGGGCGGGTTCGAAGGGCTTCCCGGGCACCGTCTCAGCCCTGATCTCGTACGGGCTCTGGCCTCCGACGACGTGGTCGCCGTCGTACTCAACACCATCGACGACGCCCTGGACGACGGCCGGGAGGCAGCACGCGGCCGGTGGCGAATCGACGACATTGCCAAGCTGCCCGATCTACTGAACGCGGCGCGCGACTACGGCCGCCCCGTCCTCCTCGTCTCGGACCACGGTCACGTCTTGGACCGCACTCCTCGCGATCACCGGCAGCCGGAGGCAGCCGGAGCGGGCGGGGCTCGCTGGCGCACTGGAGCGGCACAGGCCGGCGAAGTGGAGTTGACCGGCCCGCGCGTGCTCACCTCGGGCGGCCGGGTCACCGCGCCCTGGCGTGAGGACCTGCGCTACACCGCTCGGAAGGCCGGATACCACGGCGGGGTCTCGCTCGCCGAGGTCGTCATCCCAGTGATCGCTCTGGTGCCCGCCGAAGGGCCGGTCCCGTCCGGGTGGACCCTGCTGCCGACCGAACGCACCCAGCCCGACTGGTGGCTGGGCAGCGTCCCGAGTGCCGCACGGGCCACCACCCCTGACGAGCCCGTGCCAGCTCCTTCCGGGCAGCCGGCCCCAGGCATGTTCCTACTTCCCGGCCAGGGCACGCTGGGCGAGCGGACCGTGCAGAGCGACGCCTACGAGGCACAGCGTGAGTTCGTCCGCCTCGCACCGCCCGAGCGAGCCGTCGCCGCCGTCATCGACGCGCTGGTCGACGCGGGCGGGAAGCTGTCCCCCGGTGCAGTGGCCGCTGCGGCCCAGGCCGCCACCGGCAAGTCGCAGCGCAATCCCGAACGTTTCGCCACCGTGCTGGAACGCCTTCTCAACGTGGATGGCTATGCCGTGCTCCGCCTTGTAGAGGCAGGCCGCACCGTCCAGCTCGACAAGGCGTTGCTCCAGCAGCAGTTCCTGGGAGACACACCATGAGCGCCCCCGACATCAGCGCAGCGCGGCGCAAGGACGTAATCGACGCCCTGCGGCGCGGCACCGTGCCGCAGGCCGGCCTGGGCCTGTTCGCCGTCGGCCTGCAACGCTTCGAGGCCAGCCTCGACGACGACCTGGACACCGTCACACGCGGCGGGGCCGCCTTCCACGCACTACGTGGCGAGTACGGCTCGGGCAAGACCTTCTTCGCCCGCTGGCTCGCGGAGCGCGCCAAACGGCGCGGGCTCGCGATCAGCGAGGTGCAGATCTCCGAAACCGAGACGCCCCTGCACCGCCTCGAAACGGTCTACCGGCGGCTCGTCGAGCGCCTCACCACCTCCACGCATCAGCCCTCCGCGCTCAGGGCCATCATCGATTCCTGGTTCTACGCGCTGGAGGAAGAAGTCCTCGCCACCGGCGAGGTGTCCGACGATGACGAGAAGGCTCTGGCCCAGGCCGTCGACCAGCTCCTGGAGCGCAGACTCGCCGACGTCGCCCGCACCACCCCCGCATTCTCCGCCGCCCTGCGCGGCTACCGTCAGGCCGTCGCGGACGACAACGGTGCCCACGCCGAGGCACTCATCGCCTGGCTGGCGGGCCAGCGTTCGGTCGCCGCTTCCGCGAAGCGGGCCGCCGGCATCCGCGGCGACCTCGACCACTTCGCCGCCCTCGGATTCCTCCAGGGGCTACTGACCGTCCTGCGCGACTGCGGCCACCCGGGTCTGCTGCTCGTACTCGACGAAGTGGAGACCCTGCAACGAGTACGCGGCGACGTCCGGGAGAAATCACTCAACGCACTCCGCCAGCTTCTCGACGAGATCGACGCCGGACGGTTTCCGGGTCTCTTTCTCGTCATCACCGGCACCCCCGCCTTCTACGACGGACAGCAAGGCGTGCAGCGTCTCGCGCCCCTCGCTCAACGCCTGGCTACCGACTTCACCACCGATCCCCGCTTCGACTCGCCACGCGCCGTACAACTGCGCCTGCCCGGTTTCGACCTGGCCTCGCTCGGCGACCTCGGCCGCAAGGTACGCGACCTGTACGTAGGCGGTGCCCAGCACCCTGACATCCTCACCGCTCGGGTCGACGATGCCTACCTCGACGAACTCGCCGCCGCACTCACCGGTTCCCTCGGAGGCAAAGTCGGCATCGCACCCCGCCTCTACCTGCGAAAACTCGTTGCCGACGTGCTGGACCGCGTCGATGAATTCGAAGACTTCGATCCCCGTCGGCACTACTCCCTCACCCTGAACACCTCCGAACTCAGCGAGACCGAACGCAGCGCGGCCACCGGCGCCGGAGACATCGCGCTGGAACTGCCATGACCACTCCAGCAGACGTGTTCGATCTCCTCGATCCAGTCCTGGGGCACCACATCGTCAACTCCCTCGGCTGGCGCTCCCTACGCCCCCTGCAGGAACAAGCCATCGAGCCTCTCCTAAGCGGACAGGACACGGTTCTCCTGGCCCCCACCGCCGGCGGGAAGACGGAGGCCGCCGCCTTCCCTCTGCTGACACGCATGAACCAGCGAGGCTGGAAGGGCACCAGCGTTCTGTACGTATGTCCGCTCAAGGCTCTCCTGAACAACCTCCACCCGCGCCTTGAGACCTACGCCGACTGGCTGGGCCGAACCGTCGGGCTCTGGCACGGTGACATCGCGAGCACAAAGCGGCGCCGCATCCTGACCCAACGGCCCGACATCCTGCTCACCACCCCGGAATCGCTGGAATCTATGTTGGTGAGTACCCATGTCGACCACCGCGCCTTCTTCAGCGGCCTGCACAGCATCGTCGTCGACGAAGTCCACGCCTTCGCCGGTGACGACCGAGGCTGGCACCTACTGGCCGTACTGGAACGACTCACACGCGTCACCGGGCGCCCACTCCAGCGGATCGGCCTGTCCGCAACCGTCGGGAACCCCGACGACCTGCTGACCTGGCTCCAGGGCTCCGGACACGGCACCCGCCCGGGCCAGGTCGTCGCTCCCCATCTGGCAGACGAGCAGCGTGAAGCGCTCCGCCACGCGGCAGAGGGAACGGTCCCGGCCCATCCTCCTGGTGACATTGAACTCGACTACGTGGGGTCTGTCTCCAACGCCGCCACTGTCATTGCCGCGCTGCACCGCGGCGAGAAGCGACTCGTCTTCTGCGAGAGCCGCCGCACCGTCGAGGAACTCGGCGAACAGCTCCGCCTGAGAGGGATCACCACCTTCCTCTCCCACGCCTCCCTCTCTGTCGACGAACGGCGCCGTGCCGAAACAGCATTCGCCGAGGCCCGGGACTGCGTCATCGTCTCCACCAGCACACTCGAACTCGGCATCGACGTAGGCGACTTGGACCGGGTGATCCAACTCGACGCCCCCGCTACCGTCGCCTCATTCCTCCAACGCATCGGACGGACCGGCCGCCGGCCGGGCACTCTCCGCAACTGCTTGTTTCTCTCGGTGAGCGAGGAGGCCCTGCTCTCCTCGGCGGCTCTGCTCCTGCAGTGGTCCCGCGGCTGGGTCGAACCCGTCATCGCTCCCCCAGAGCCTCGTCACCTGATCGCCCAGCAGATCCTCGCGCTATGCCTCCAGGAGCACCGGGTCGGCGAAAACCTCTGGCAGCAGTGGTGGAACGGACTCACCCCGTTCCACGCAGGAGCCGAACGTGTCGTCAACCACCTCGTCCAGGAGGGCTATCTGGACCAAGACGGCGGCCTGCTGTTCATCGGCCCCGAGGCCGAACGGCGCTACGGGCACCGCCACTTCATGAATCTCACCGCCGTCTTCACCGCGCCCCCTGAGTTCACCGTGTTCAACGGCCGCACCGAAATCGGTCGCACCGACCCCGATCTGCTCACCGAGGAGATCAAAGGCCCCCGCCGACTCCTGCTCGCGGGCCGCAACTGGCAGGTGACGTACATCGACTGGCACCGCAAGCGCTGCTTCGTGGAACCGGTCGACGAAGGCGGGCGCGCCCGCTGGAACGGGTTCGGAGCCGAGCGCGTCCGCTCCTTCACCCTCACTCGTGCGACCAGGGACGTCCTACTGGGAGAAGACCCTCCGGTACGCCTCACCAACCGGGCCTCTCTGCGGCTCACAGAAGCACGCGAGATGTTCCTGGACACGGTCCACCCCGGCGGAACACTGATCGTCCGGCGCGGCGGCGGGGACGTTCGATGGTGGACCTGGGCCGGGCACCGCGCGAACGCCACACTGTCCGCCACGCTCCCCTCCGTCGTCGTTCCGCACCGCCGAACGAACGGCGACTGGATCCGGCTTCGCGAGGACCTCACACCGCCACGCTGGCAGAACGCCTTGCGCGACGCCCAAGCGAACCTCGCCCTCCCCCAAGTCGACGGCCACGCGATCCGCGGTCTCAAGTTCAGCGAGGCGCTCCCCTCCCGTCTGGCCGAGGCAACACTCGCCGCACGCCTCATGGACTCAACGGGCGCGGAAACCGCCCTCACTGAATCCATTCGGCTCTCCACGCTCACCGACAGGTAGTGAGGTTCCCCCGAGATGCGGAGTGTGGTGACAGAAGGTCAGATCTCGGCCATCAGCCTTGCACGTCTCCTCGAAAGAGTGCTGCAGCAGGGCCGCCGGCCAGTAGCGGGCTCCGTTAGCGGCGTAGTCGAGCATCTGCCCCACCACCTCGCGGCGGACCCTGGTGTCGGTGGCTCGCTTGACCTCCACCTGCAGCCCTTGCCCCAGCAAGAAAACCGGCTGATCCGTCACGTCCTGCCCCTTTCAGTGAGCCGTGGCCTCGACACGTAGCCACATTCACTCTGATTCATACCGGGAAGCGACACGGCAAGACCGAGAAGTCGCCCTGCACGAAGCCCACGCCGCCATGACCCAGCACCACGGATCTCGCACCGGTACTCGCCCAGCAGGCGTTTGCGAACCGCACATCCCCTCACCCACAAATGAGGCCATAACCGACAGCGCCACACCAACAAGCAGCAAAGGCAGGGCAGCAGGACTTCGCACCCGACGCCTGCCACCTGCAAGGACTCGCGCCTGACGCTCCATCAGAACGAGCGTCAAATGAGCGTCAAGATGCCTCGCGGAGCGTCATTTCAGCGTCAAGATATCGCCCGTAACGCCCACAATGCACATAGCACACACCACCCAAACCCGCAGGTCAGGCGCCCTTTTCGGCAGGCTCAAGGATCGCCACGCACTCCACATGGTGCGTCATCGGGAACAGGTCGAACGCCCGCAGCGTCCGCGGCTTGTACCCGCCCTCCCGGAAGTACGCCAGGTCGCGCGCGAGTGCCGCCGGGTCGCAGGCGACGTAGGCGATGCGGCGGGCGCCCAGGCCGGTGAGGTGTTTGACCGTCTGTTTGCCCGCGCCCGCGCGGGGCGGGTCCAGGACGATCAGGTCTGTTTCCGTGATGCGGGTGCGCGGGAGTACCTGGTCGACCTTGCCCTGTTCGATGCGGACCCTCGGGAGGTCCTTCAGGTTGTGGCGGGCGTCCTCGACCGCGCGTTTGCCGGATTCGATGCCGAGGACCGCGCCGCTCTCGCCGACGCGTTCCGCGATCGCCCCGGCGAACAGGCCGACCCCGCAGTACAGGTCGAGGGCGGTCTCGCCCTTCCTCGGCATCAGGCCCTGCATCACGGCCTCCACCAGCAGTTGCGGTGCCTGCGGGTGGACCTGCCAGAAGCCGCCCATGCCGACGCGGTACGTACGGCCGTCGGCGCGTTCGCGGACGAAGGCTCGGCCGTGGACGCGGTGCACCCCGCCGTCGTGCTCCTCCACCCGGAGGACGGAGACGGGCTTGTCCAGTTCCACCAGCGGGAGCCGGCCGCCCTCGCGCGGGGTGAGGACGACCTGGCGGTCGCCGGAGCCCGAGGCGGCGATGGCCTCGACCGTGGCGATCTGCGGCCATTCCCGGCGCTCGATGCCCAGTTCGCTGACGCCCTCCGTGGCGATCAGGCAGTGGTCGACCGGTTCCACGTCGTGCGAGCGGTGCTTGCGGAGCCCGGCGCGGCCCTTCTCGTCGACGGCGTACTGCACGCGCGAGCGCCACGCCGGCACCTCGCCCGCCGGGAGCTTGTCGCCGGGTGCGGGCATGACCGTACCGTCCCAGCCCGCTTCCTCAGGGGTGAGTCCGGCGAGCCGCTGGAGCTGTTCCGCGATGACCTCGCCCTTGAAGCGGCGCTGCGCGCCGGGCTTGGCGTGCTGCCAGTCGCAGCCGCCGCACCGCCCGGGGCCCGCGTACTTGCAGGGGGCCTCGACGCGGTCCTTGGAGGCGTCGAGGATCTCCACGGCGTCGGCGCGCAGGTAGCGCGAGTCCGCCTCGCCCTCCGTCACCCGGGCGCGGATCCGCTCGCCGGGCAGGGCGTGCCGTACGAAGAGCACCCGGCCCTCGTCGTTACGGGCGATGCAGTGGCCGCCATGGGCGACGGGGCCCACCTCGACCTCGTACTCCTCCCCGATCAGCGAAGCCTGCGGTTCTGTGCTCATGACGGGGTGGCTCCAAAAGATCAGGGGGAATCAAGGGGTACGGGCGTCCCGGCCGGACGACAGCCCACCAGTCTACGCGGCGGACTTCGGCCCCGTGTCCGGCCGGGACCGCCCCGTCACTCCCCCGGACCGGGGTCCTTCGGTCGCGCGTCGACCGGGCCGCGGCGCACCGCGCCCGGCGCGTTGTACATCCCGCGCCGCTTCGCCCGCTGCTTCGCCAGCTCCGAGGATTCGAGCTGGTACGGCACCGAGGTGACCATCACGCCCGGTGTGAAGAGCAGCCGCCCCTTGAGCCGCAGGGCGCTCTGGTTGTGCAGCAGGTGCTCGTACCAGCGCCCGACGACGTACTCCGGGATGTAGATGCTGATCGCGTCGCGCGGATTCTCGGTGCGCAGTCCGCGTACGTACTCGATGACCGGACGGGTGATCTCCCGGTACGGGGAGTCGAGGATCTTCAGCGGTACGTTGATGCCGCGCCGCTCCCAGTCCTCCCTGAGCGCCTTCGTCTCCGCCGCGTCGACGTTGATGGAGAGCGCCTCCAGGGTGTCCGAGCGCATCAGCTTGGCGTAGCCGAGGGCGCGCAGCGTGGGCTTGTGGAGCTTGGAGACCAGCACGATGGAGTGGACGCGCGAGGGCCGTACGGTGTCGGCGACCGAGTCCTCGGCGGCGGCGATCTCCGCGGCGACCCGGTCGTAGTGCTTGCGGATCGCGGTCATCGTGCCGTAGAAGATCACCATCCCGAGCAGGGCGACCCAGGCGCCGTGGGTGAACTTGGTGGCGAGGACGACGATCAGCACGAGCCCGGTGAAGAACGCGCCGAAGGTGTTGATCGCCCGGGAGCGGATCATGTGGCGGCGCTTGGCGACGTTCCGCTCGGTCCGCAGATGGCGGTTCCAGTGCCGGACCATGCCGGTCTGGCTGAGCGTGAACGAGACGAACACGCCGACGATGTAGAGCTGGATCAGCCGGGTCGAGTCGGCCCCGTACACGCCCACGAGAAGCGCGGCGGCCCCGGCCAGCAGCACGATGCCGTTGGAGAAGGCGAGCCGGTCGCCGCGGGTGTGGAGCTGGCGCGGCAGATAGCGGTCCTGCGCGAGGATCGAGCCGAGCAGCGGGAAGCCGTTGTACGCGGTGTTCGCGGCCAGGAAGAGGACGAGCGCGGTGGCCGCGGCGAGGAGGACGAAGAAGAACGTCCCGCTGCCGAAGACGGCGGCGGCGACCTGGGAGATCACCGGGTTCTGGACATAGCCGGAGCCGACCGGGACACCCCCGTTGATCAGGTCGGTGGCCGGGTTCTCGGCCATCTTCACGTCGGTGGCCATGGCCAGCCCGATGATGCCGCAGAACATGGTGACGGCGAGGCCGCCCATCAGGGCGAGCGTGGTCGCCGCGTTCTTGCTCTTGGGCTTGCGGAAGGCGGGAACACCGTTGCTGATGGCCTCGACGCCGGTCAGGGCGGCGCAGCCGGAGGAGAAGGCCCGCAGCAGCAGGAAGACCAGCGCGAACCCGGCGAGCCCCTGGTGCTCGGGCTTGATCTGGTAGTCGGCGGTGGGGGCCTGCATGGACTCGCCGAGGACGAGACCGCGGAAGGCGCCCCAGGCGATCATGATGAAGACGCCGCCGACGAAGACGTAGGTGGGGATCGCGAAGAGCTTGCCCGACTCGCGTACGCCGCGCAGGTTCATCAGGGTGAGCAGGACGATGACCGCGACGGCGCAGAGGACCTTGTGCTCGACTACGAACGGGATCGCGGAGCCGAGGTTCTCGATGCCGGAGGAGATCGACACGGCGACGGTCAGCACGTAGTCGACGAGGAGGGCGCTCGCGACGGTGAGGCCCGCTTTGGGGCCGAGGTTGGTCGTGGCGACCTCGTAGTCGCCACCACCGCTCGGGTACGCGTGCACGTTCTGCCGGTACGACGCCACGACCGTGAACATCAGGACGACGACGGCCAGGGCGATCCACGGGCTGAAGTGGTACGCCGACACCCCCGCGATGGACAGGACCAGGAGCACTTCTCCGGGCGCGTACGCCACCGAGGACAGCGGGTCGGAGGCGAAGACGGGCAGGGCGATGCGCTTGGGGAGGAGGGTCTCCCCCAGCCTGTCGCTACGCAGCGCCCGCCCGATCAGGATGCGTTTGGGCACGTCGGTCAGTTTGGACACGGAAGGGATCGTATGCGTTCGAACAGTGACGTGTGCGGGCACCACCCCCATCCGGTGTGCAACGGGTTCCGGGTCGCCCCACCGTGGTCGGGAGGTGTGCCGACGCCGACGCCTGGCGGCGGTCGCCACCCGGCCGGCACCCGTCACGCTCACACCCGGCCGGCATCCGTCATGCTCACACCGTCCGCGCCGGGCACCGGCCCGGCGTCGGCCTGTCGGTCCTTACCGATACGTTGGTCTCGGGCAACAGCGGGCGCCACCCCGGCCCCCGCGAGGGGGCCGCTCCGGGTTCCACCGGCATGATGGTGCCTGGCGACCGCAAACCGGCCGCCGCTGTAGCCCGGCGAGCCGAAAGAGAGACATGAGCAGGACATTTACGCAGGTCAGAGGACCTGCGGGGAGTGTGGTGTAGGGCCGTGCATATCGTCATCATGGGCTGCGGCCGGGTGGGCGCCGCACTCGCGCAGAACCTGGAGCAGCAAGGGCACACGGTCGCCGTCATCGACCAGGACCCCACAGCGTTCCGCCGGCTCGGCTCCGGCTTCGGTGGCCGCCGCGTCAGCGGTGTCGGCTTCGACCAGGACACCCTGCGCGAGGCGGGCATCGAGGACGCCGGGGCGTTCGCCGCGGTGAGCAGCGGTGACAACTCCAACATCATCGCCGCCCGGGTGGCCCGCGAGATGTTCGGCATCGAGAACGTCGCGGCCCGTATCTACGACCCGCGCCGCGCCGAGGTCTACCAGCGGCTCGGGATCCCGACCGTGGCCACGGTCCGCTGGACCGCCGACCAGATGATGCGCCGTCTGCTGCCGTCCGGGGCGGAGCCGCTGTGGCGCGACCCGAGCGGCGGGGTGCAGCTCGCCGAGGTCCATACGGCGGAGAGCTGGATCGGCCACAAGATCAGCACGCTCCAGGAGGAGACGGGCGTCCGCGTGGCGTTCCTCACCCGGTTGGGCGAAGCGATGCTGCCGACGTCGCAGACGGTGCTCCAGGAGGGCGATCTCGTCCACGTGATGATGCGTACGGACGACATAGAGAAGGTCGAGGCGGCATTCGCCGAGGGCCCGGACGGAGGCGGGAACTGATGCGCGTCGCGATTGCCGGGGCCGGCGCGGTGGGTCGTTCCATCGCGGCGGAGCTGCTGGAGAACGGGCACGAGGTGCTGCTGGTCGACAAGGCGCCGACCGCCATCTCGGTGGAGCGGGTGCCGCTCGCCGAGTGGCTGCTGGCGGACGCCTGCGAGATCACCTCGCTGGACGAGGCGGCGCTCCAGCGCTGCAACGTGGTGATCGCCGCGACCGGTGACGACAAGGTCAACCTGGTCGTGTCGCTGCTCGCCAAGACGGAGTACGGCGTGCCGCGGGTGGTCGCCCGGGTCAACAACCCCAAGAACGAGTGGCTGTTCAACGAGTCGTGGGGCGTCGATGTCGCCGTGTCGACACCGCGGCTGATGTCGGCGCTGGTGGAGGAGGCGGTGAGCGTCGGCGATCTCGTACGGCTGCTGCGCTTCAGCCACGGCGACGCCAACCTGGTCGAGCTGACGCTGCCGCCGGAGTCCGCGGTGACCGGGACGCAGGTCGGTTCGGTGAACTGGCCGGAGGACACCTCGCTGGTGACGATCATCCGGGGGACGCGGGTGCTGACGCCCCATCCGGAGGAGACGCTGGAGGCGGGCGACGAGCTGCTGTTCGTGGCGGCGCAGGCGCGCGAGGAGCAGTTGGAGGATCTGCTGTCGGTACGCCGCGAGGACACCGCGGACTGACCGGACGCGGACTGACGGCACGCGTGCGTACGGGACGCGGACTGACGGGACGTCCCGTACCCGCGCATCGCCGAGACGGATCGCCGGTACGCACGAATCGCCGGGGACGGGCCGCTGCCCGTCCCCGGCGATTCGTCTGTACGTGTGCTACCTCCGGTGCCTGGCCGGGCCCCGGTCGCCGGTCACGGCGGCGGCCTGCGCCGCGCGCTCCTTCTCGGCCTGCTCCTCCGCCTCCATCTCGGCGAAGACGTCGATCGGCGGGGGCGCCTTCGCGAGGAAGACCCAGGTCAGATAGACGGCCAGCAGGAACGGCGGGATCTTGAGCGAGATCAGCACCCAGCCGAGCTGTGTCGTGTCCGCCCACCAGTAGAGCGGGAAGAGGATCGCGCACTTGGCGAGCAGGATCAGCCCCCAGGCCCAACTGGCCTTGGCGTACGCCTTCTTGCGGCCGGGGTTGCGGGTGCGCCAGGAGAGGTTCTCCTTGAAGACCGGGCCCAGGATCAGGCCGATCAGCGGCACGCCCGCCAGCGTGGTGATGATGTAGGCGAGTGCCAGCCCCAGCGTGTAGAGCATGCCGGGGAGGTAGAAGTCCTTGGCGTTGCCGGTCATCATCGCGAAGACGACACCGAAGGCGACGCCGAAGACCCCGCTGAAGGCGTGCTTGACGGTGTCCCGGCGGATCAGCCGCACCACCACCAGCAGCAGCGAGACGGCGAGCGCCGCGATCGCCGAGGTGTGCAGGTCCTTGTTGACGGTGAAGATCGTGACGAAGAGCAGGCCGGGAAGGACCGTCTCCACCATGCCGCGCACGCCGCCGAACGCCTCGAAGAGCGCCGCCTCCGTGACGGCTTTCGCATCACCGTCCGGGTCGGGTGCCGCGGATGAGGACGGTGCGGGGGAAACGGTCGGGGCGGTGGGCTTGTCGGGTGACGTCACCGGCTACTCCTGTCCGAGCGGTCGGAGTTCGTATTTGGGATTGAACAGCACCCGCCGGCCGTGGCTCAGGGAGATCCGGCCGGAGGCGATCAGCTTGCGGCCCGGCTCTATGCCCACGATGGAGCGCCGGCCCAGCCACACCACGTCCAACGGCGCGGTGCCGTCGAACAGCTCCGCCTCCAGCGCGGGCACACCGGCCCGGGGTCGCAGGGTGACCGTCCGCAACGTACCAGCCACCCGGACGATCTGGCGGTCGTCGCACTCGGAGATACGGGTGCATCCGGACGCCTGGGCGTCCTCGCGCAGCTCCTCGGACTCCAGATCCTCCTGGGAGCTGGAGAGCCGGTCGAGCATCCGGCGGAAGCGGCCGGTCGGCTTCTCAGCACTCATGTCTGAAGGGTACCGGGGTACGGGTGCGACAGGAGAACGCAACGGCGCAACCGGATCACCGGAATCGGATCACCGTTCGAAGCGGTAGCCCATGCCCGGCTCTGTGACGAAGTGCCGGGGGTGCGAGGGGTCCGCCTCCAGCTTCCGCCGGAGCTGGGCCATGTAGACCCGCAGGTAGTTGGTCTCGGTGCCGTACGAGGGGCCCCAGACCTCCTGGAGGAGCTGCTTCTGGCTGACCAGCCGGCCCGTGTTCCGTACCAGGACCTCCAGCAGGTGCCATTCGGTCGGGGTGAGCCGTACGTCGCGGCCCTCGCGGTGCACCTTCTTCGCCGCCAGGTCGACGGTGAACCCCGCCGTCTCGACCACGGCGACGGTCTCGTCGCCGTCCCCGCCGAGCGGTTCGGCCCGGCGGACCGCGGCGCGCAGCCGGGCCAGCAGCTCGTCCATGCCGAACGGCTTGGTGACGTAGTCGTCGGCGCCCGCGTCCAGCGCCTCGACCTTCTCGTCGGAGGTGTGGCGTGCGGAGAGCACCAGGATCGGGACGCGCGTCCAGCCGCGCAGGCCCTTGATCACCTCGACACCGTCCATGTCCGGCAGCCCGAGGTCGAGCACGACCACGTCGGGGTGGCGCGCCGCCGCCAGCTCCAGCGCGGTCGCGCCGTCGGAGGCCGCGTCCACCTCGTACTTGCGTGCCCTCAGATTGATCACGAGAGCCCGTACGATCTGTGGCTCGTCGTCGACCACGAGCACCCGGGTCATAGAGGTCCGCCTTTCTGCTGTCCCGGTCATGAGCCGACCCGGGCGGGAGGTTCGGGGCGCGCCGGCACGGGGCCGGCCGCCGCGGAGAGGGTGAGCACCATGGTCAGGCCGCCGCCGGGGGTGTCCTCGGCGGCGAGGGTGCCGCCCATCGCGTCCACGAAGCCGCGGGCGACGGCGAGCCCGAGGCCGACGCCGGCCCCGCGCGGGGCGTCGCCGTGGCGCTGGAAGGGTTCGAAGATACGTTCCTTGGCGTCCTCGGGGACGCCGGGGCCGCGGTCCACCACCCGTACCTCGACCCGGGCGCCGAGCGCGCTGGCGGCGACGGTGACGCGCCGCCCCTCGGGGCTGTACTTGACGGCGTTCTCGACGATGTTGGCGACCGCGCGCTCCAGCAGCCCGGGGTCGACGGCCACCATGGGCAGCGACTCGGGGATGTCCAGCTCCACGCTGTTCTCCGGTACGCCGCCGAGCGCCATCGGGACGACCTCGTCCAGGTCGATCTCGCGCATCAGCGGGGTGACGGTGCCGGTCTGGAGCCGGGACATGTCGAGGAGGTTGCCCACGAGGTGGTCGAGGCGGTCCGCGCCGTGCTCGATGCCCTCCAGCAGCTCCGCCTGGTCCTCCTCGGACCATTCGACGTCGTCGGAGCGGAGCGAGGAGACCGCGGCCTTGATGCCGGCCAGCGGGGTGCGCAGATCGTGGCTGACGGCGGCGAGCAGGGCCGTACGGATGCGGTTGCCCTCGGCGAGCGCGCGGGCCTGCTCGGCCTCGCCGACCAGGCGCTGGCGGTCGAGTACGACGGCGGCCTGCGCGGCGAACGCGGCGAGCACCCGGCGGTCCTCCGCGGGCAGCACCCGCCCGGAGAGCGCCAGCGCCATGTGGTCGCCGACGGGCATGTCCACATCGGCGGACTCGGGGCGGTCGACGGGCTGGGGGCCCACGCTGCCGGCCCGGGTCCACGGGTCGACGTCGCTCTTGCGTTCGAGCAGCGCGACGGACTCCATGGCGAAGGTCTCGCGGACCCGCTCCAGCAGGGCGTCCAGGGCCGTCTCCCCGCGCAGCACGCTGCCCGCGAGGAAGGACAGGATCTCGGACTCGGCGCGCAGCCGGGAGGCCGTATGGGTACGGCGGGCCGCCAGGTCCACCACGGAGGCCACCGCCACGGCCACCGCGAAGAAGATCACGATGGCGACCAGGTTCTTGGGGTCCTGGATGGTCAGGTTGTGGGTGGGCGGCGTGAAGTAGAAGTTGAGCAGCATCGACCCCACGGCGGCCGAGGCGAGCGCGGGCCGCAACCCGCCGAGCAGGGCGGCCAGTACGGTCAGGAAGAGGAAGAGCAGGACGTCGTTGGCGAGCCCGAGGGTGTTGTTCAGCGCGGTCAGCAGCACCGCCAGCAGGACGGGCGCGACGACCCCGGCCAGCCAGCCCCAGATGAGCCGGGAGCGGCCGAGGCGGGCGCCGCGCGCGCCGGGCAGCCCGCGCCCCTTGGCGACCTCCTCGTGCGTGACGATGTGCACGTCCAGGTCGGGCCCCGACTCGCGCGCCACGGTGGCGCCCACACCGGGGCCGAAGATGTACTGCCAGGTCTTGCGGCGGCTGGAGCCCAGCACGATCTGGGTGGCGTTGACGCCGCGCGCGAACTCCAGCAGCGCGGAGGGGATGTCGTCGCCGATCACATGGTGGAAGGTGCCGCCCAGGTCCTCGACCAGCTTGCGCTGGACCGCCAGCTCCTTGGGCGAGGCGGCCGTGAGGCCGTCGCTGCGGGCTATGTAGACGGCCAGGATCTCGCTGCCGGACCCCTTGGCGGCCATCCGGGCGGCGCGGCGGATCAGCGTACGGCCCTCGGGGCCGCCGGTGAGGCCGACGACGATCCGCTCGCGGGCCTGCCAGGTGGTACGGATGTTGTGCTCGCCGCGGTACTGCTGGAGGTATTCGTCCACCCGGTCCGCGACCCAGAGCAGCGCCAGCTCGCGCAGCGCGGTGAGGTTGCCGGGGCGGAAGTAGTGGGAGAGCGCGGCGTCGACCTTGTCGGGCTTGTAGACGTTGCCGTGGGCCATCCGGCGGCGCAGCGCCTGGGGCGACATGTCGACCAGTTCGATCTGGTCGGCGCGCCGGACCATCTCGTCGGGGACGGTCTCGCGCTGCCGTACCCCGGTTATCGACTCGACGACGTCACCGAGCGATTCCAGGTGCTGGATGTTGACGGTGGAGACGACCTCGATGCCGGCCTTGAGCAGTTCCTCGACGTCCTGCCAGCGCTTGGCGTTGCGGGAGCCGGGCACGTTGGTGTGGGCCAGCTCGTCCACCAGCGCGACGGCGGGGCGGCGCTCCAGGACGGCGTCGACGTCCATCTCGGTGAAGACGGTCCCGCGGTACTCCAGTTCGCGCCGCTCGACCGCCTCCAGGCCGTGCAGCATCACTTCCGTACGCGGCCGGTCGTGGTGCTCGACGAACCCGACGACACAGTCCGTGCCCCGCTCCACCCGGCGGTGCGCCTCGGAGAGCATCGCGTACGTCTTGCCGACGCCCGGTGCCGCGCCCAGGTAGATACGAAGCTTGCCGCGTCCCATGGCCCCATTGTCTTCCAGAAGGGCCGGCGTGCCCGACCTGCCGACCGTCCTGACGAAACTACCGCCGGTGACGACGCGCGCGGTCGCCACGAGGGGGTCCCGGGCCGGTTTTGACACGATTCTGACGGCGCGGGACGGGGGCCGGCCGAGGCGCGGCGAACGGGGGCGGCCGACGCGCGGCGCGCCCCGTCACGCGGATGGGCCGTACCCCGCCCGGGGTACGGCCCATCTCCTGCCCTTACGGGTGTCAGCGCACCTCGGTGATCTCGGGACCGCGCTGGAGCTGTCCCATCCCACCGGAGAAGCGTGAGCTCTCCTGGTCCTCCTGCTGGACGCCCTCGGCGACCATCTGCGCGTCGTCCGGGAGCTTGAGGACGATCGGGTCGCGGGGCGCCATCGGGCCCTCCCCGCGGACGACGACGGTGTCCCGGAAGATCTGCTCCAGCAGCCCGGCGGCCTCGGGCTGCACCGCGCCCTGCCCGGAGATCACCCCGCGCAGGAACCAGCGCGGGCCGTCGACCCCGATGAAGCGCACGAGCTGTACGCCTCCGGTGCCGTCCGGGAGCTGTACGGGGACCTGCGCGCGCAGCTCCCAGCCCAGCGGACCCTCGACCTCGTCGATGATGCCGCCCTGCTGGGTGATGCCCGTGGCGATCTCCTCGCGGACCTCGCCCCAGATGCCCTCCTTCTTGGGCGCGGCGAAGGCTTGGAGCTGTACGGCGCTGTCCCGTACGACGACCGTGGCGGCGACGATCGCGTCACCGGCGACCTCTACGCGCAGCTCCATGCCCTCGACCGCGGGGACGAAGATGCCCCCGAGGTCGACACGGCCCTCGTCGGGCCTGGAGACCTCGGAGATGTCCCAGGGACCGTCGGGCCTGGGCGCCGGCGGAAGGTTCGCACGGCGGGGCGCGGGCGCCGCCTCGGTGTCGTCGGCGTCCCCGGTGTCCTCACCGGCGGCGTCGATGAACTGCTCGGTCTCGCCCGCTGTCCCCGCCTCGTCCTCGGCGGAACCACTTTTCTTGCGACGTCCGAACACGTCACTGTCCTTCCCGGTCGGATACGACCGAAGCGTATCGATTCCCACCCTGTACCCCGCCCACGGCGGCATGACCGCCGGTGGACCCGAAGCCCCCCTCGGCCCGCGCGGAACCGGGAAGCTCCGCCACCTCGTGGAAGCGCACCTTCTCGACCTGCTGGACGACGAGCTGGGCAATCCGGTCGAACCGCTCGAACCGCACGCTCTCGCGGGGGTCCAGATTGACCACGATCACTTTGATCTCCCCACGGTACCCGGCATCCACCGTCCCGGGGGCATTCACCAGCGCGACCCCGCAGCGGGCGGCGAGCCCGGAGCGCGGGTGCACGAAGGCCGCGTAGCCGTCGGGCAGGGCGACGGAGATGCCGGTCGGCAGCACGGCACGCTCGCCGGGGGCCAGCTCGGCGGCCTCCGTGGTGACCAGATCGGCCCCCGCGTCGCCCGGGTGCGCGTACGAGGGCAGCGGGACCTCCGGGTCGACGCGGCGGATCAGTACGTCCACCGGAGCACCGGGCACCGGACTCATGGGGTCACCTCTGGCTCCGCGCGGGGTGCGGGGGTCGTCCCCGGGGATGGCACGTTACTCACAGGCGCAGACCTTACCCGCGCGGTCGCCCGTGGGGCGCACCGTGCCAAGCTTGGCTCCATGGAGCCTTCCCCCGCGCGTTACGACGAACGCCTGACCGCACCCCCCGCCTGGTGGGGTATCGCCGCTCTCCTCGCCGTGGCAGGCGGCCTGATGACGCTGCCACTGGGCGCGCTGCCGATGCTCGGCGGGGTGATCGTGGCGGGCGCGCTCGCGGCGGCCGGGGTCAGCGCTTACGGCTCCGCGCGGATCCGGGTGGTGGCGGACTCGCTGGTCGCGGGCGACGCGCGGATCCCCGTCGCGGCGCTCGGCGCGGCCGAGGTGCTGGATCCGGAGGAGGCGCGGGCCTGGCGGCTGGAGAAGGCCGACCCGCGCGCCTTCATGCTGCTGCGCAGCTATGTGCCGACGGCGCTGCGGGTGGAGATCACGGATCCGGACGACCCGACGCCGTACGTCTATCTGTCGACCAGGACCCCGCAGGCGCTGGCGGCGGCGCTGGACGCGGTACGTACGGGCTGAGACCCGGCGGGGAGGTCCTGGTGGCCGCTAGTGGCCCAGCTCCTCGGGCAGACCCGGCGGCAGCTCGTCGGGCCGCTCCAGGGGCGGCAGGGCGGGCAGCGCGTCCCAGGGCACCTGGCGGGTCCGCAGGTCCTTGCGGACGTGTTCGGCGACCTTCTTGGTGTCCCGCCGGTTCATCAGGGCGCCCACGGCGGCCCCGATCATGAAGGGGACCAGGTTGGGCAGGCTGCGGACCATGCGCTTGGTGATCTGGTGGCGCAGCTCGCGCTTCATGCCGCCGCTGAGCGCGCCGTTGAAGGACGACGGCTTGGTGATGTCGACGCCGCGCTCCTCGGTCCAGGACGTCAGATAGGCGGCGCTGCGCTCCCTGAGCGTGCCGGGCGCGCGCTGTCCGTAGACCTCGTGCAGCTCCGCGATGAGCTTCAGCTCGATCGCGGCGACGGCGGTGATCTCGGCGGCCAGTTCGGCCGGCATCGCGGGTGGTACGGGCATCATCGCGGCGGCGCCGACGCCCGCCCCGACGGTGGAGCTGCTGTTCGCGGCGCCCGCGACCAGTTTGTCGGCCAGCTCCTCGGGGCCGAGGCCCGGGAACTGGGCGCGCAGGGTCGCGAGGTCGCGGACCGGGATCCGGGGTGCGTTCTCGATGATCCGGTCGGCGACGAACGCCAGGGCCGCCTTGGCTCCGTCACTCCCCTTGCGCACGCCCCGTTTCACGCTGTCCAGGCGCCGGCCCCCGGTCGTGGGGCCGCCGTGGTCGTCCCGGACGGCTTCGAGCGAGGCCGACCGGCCCCGCTCGTCCTCGTGCGCGCCGTGCTGGGGCAGCAGGGCGGAGTGCTCGGCAGCGGGCTGATCGCCTTCTGCCGGGCCTGAGCCGCCCTGATACGTATCCGGTGCCTCCGGGGCGTTCTTGCGCCGGAAGCGCCGTTTCCGGAACGGTGTGTCGCCTGCCACGGCCTGTCGGACCTCAGTCGCAGTCGCGGCAGATGGGCTGACCGTTCTTCTCCCGGGCGAGCTGGGAGCGGTGGTGCACGAGGAAGCAGCTCATGCACGTGAACTCGTCGGCCTGCCGCGGCAGGACCCGGACGGACAGCTCCTCGTTGGAGAGATCCGCGCCGGGCAGCTCAAGGCCCTCGGCCTGCTCGAACTCGTCGACGTCGACCGCCGAGGTCGACTTGTCGTTCCGACGGGCCTTCAGTTCCTCAAGGCTGTCCTGATCGACGTCGTCATCGGTCTTGCGTGGGGTGTCGTAATCCGTTGCCATGTCGTCGCTCTCCCCCTCTGGGTGTCTGTGGTGTCTCAGCGCACGTAACGCGTGAGAGGCCGGACTTGTGCCCGACCTGAGGCGGAGATTTTGCCTCACATCAAGGTCTGTTACTCAATCGACACCCAACCGGACTCCTCAGGAGTGATCGGCTTCGGGTGGCGAGGGGGACCGTACACGGTCCCTCTTTCCTGCCGCACGGGCGCCACCCCGTGTACTTCCCGTGATCACGACCCCCGGAAACCCGGACTTTACCGGCTTTCCGATGAAGGCTTGATCACACAGAGTCGATAGGCGGGAATTCGCCCCTGTGATCGATCACACAAGGATCCGCCAAAAACTCATCGAGGAAATTCCGCGCAAAGCGAACAAAGTAATCCGCCGCATGAATACCGAGCGCAGTCTCTCAGATCGGGAGAGTGACACGCATCACCAGTCCACCCCCCTCACGCGGCTCCGCGAAGATCCGTCCGCCGTGGGCGCGGGCGACCGAGCGGGCGATCGACAGACCGAGACCCACCCCCTTGTCGCTGCCGGTCCGCTCCGTACGCAGGCGGCGGAACGGCTCGAAGAGGTTGTCGATCTCGTACGCGGGGACCACGGGCCCCGTGTTCGACACCACCAGGACCGCCTGGCCCTGCTGGAGTTCCGTGCTGACCTCCACCCAGCCGTCCTCCTGGATGTTGTACCGCACGGCGTTCTGCACCAGGTTCAGGGCGATCCGCTCCAGCAGGACGCCGTTGCCCTGGACGACCGCCGGAACGCACTCCGAACGGATCTCCACGCCCTTCGCCTCCGCCTCGGAGAGCGCCTGGTCCACGGCGCGGGTGGCGACCTCCGCGAGGTCGACCGGCTTGCGCTCCACGAGCTGGTTGTCGCTGCGGGCGAGCAGCAGCAGCCCCTCCACCAGTTGCTCGCTGCGCTCGTTGGTCGCCAGAAGGGTCTTCCCGAGCTGCTGGAGCTCCATGGGAGCCCCCGGATCCGAGAGATGGACCTCCAGGAGGGTCCGGTTGATCGCGAGCGGCGTACGGAGCTCGTGCGACGCGTTCGCGACGAAGCGCTGCTGCGCGGTGAAGGCGCGCTCCAGCCGTTCCAGCATCTCGTCGAAGGTGTCGGCGAGCTCCTTCAGCTCGTCGTCCGGGCCGTCCAGCTCGATCCGGCGCGCGAGGTCGGTGCCGACCACGCGGCGCGCGGTACGGGTGATCCGGCCCAGCGGGGACAGCACCCGGCCGGCCATCGCGTAGCCGAAGGCGAACGCGATGACGCTCAGCCCGACCAGCGCGAAGAGCGAGCGGCTGAGCAGATCGTCGAGCGCCTGCTGGCGCTGGTGGTTGACGCAGGCGTTCATCGCGGTGTTGAAGCGGTCGGGCGTCGCCTGGTCGGGGAAGTTGCAGGTGTCGCTGCTCACCTTGCCGCTGACGATCTGGAACGGCAGCTCACTGCCGACGTGCAGGGCCTGGGCGGCCAGCAGGTAGATGATCGAGAGCAGCAGGATGCCCGCGATCAGGAACATCCCGCCGTAGAGCAGCGTCAGACGTATGCGGATGGTGGGGCGGACCCAGGGGAGCGACTGGTCGGGCTTTCTCGGGTCCCAGGTCGGCTTCGGAGGCGCCGCCGGCGGCGCCGGGGTGGTGGCCACCGGCCTCAGATCCGGTAGCCGGAGCCGGGCACGGTGACGATCACGGGCGGCTCACCGAGCTTGCGCCGCAGGGTCATCACCGTCACGCGGACGACATTGGTGAACGGGTCGGTGTTCTCGTCCCACGCCTTCTCCAGGAGTTGCTCGGCCGAGACGACCGCGCCCTCGCTGCGCATCAGGACCTCCAGGACCGCGAACTCCTTGGGCGCGAGCTGGATCTCCTTGCCGTCGCGGAAGACCTCGCGGCGGTTGGGGTCGAGCTTGATCCCGGAGCGCTCCAGGACGGGCGGCAGCGGCACCGTCGTACGCCGTCCCAGCGCCCTGACCCGGGCGGTCAGCTCGGTGAAGGCGAAGGGCTTGGGCAGATAGTCGTCCGCGCCCAGCTCCAGGCCCTCGACCCGGTCGCTGACATCGCCCGAGGCGGTCAGCATCAGGACCCGGGTGGGCATCCCCAGCTCGACGATCTTGCGGCAGACGTCGTCGCCGTGCACGACCGGGAGGTCTCTGTCGAGCACCACCACGTCGTAGTCGTTGACCCCGATCCGCTCCAGGGCCGCCGCACCGTCGTACACGACGTCGACGGCCATGGCCTCCCGGCGCAGTCCGGTGGCCACCGCATCGGCGAGCAGTTGCTCGTCCTCGACGACGAGTACGCGCACGTCGTTTTTCCTTCCTCTGGGCCCGTCTCCTGTGATCAGGGCAGGTCGTCACAGTCGCTGTGCGGGCCCATCCTGCCCGTATCGGCCATAAACCGGCGGTAAGACGATGCCGGGTGACCAGGCACGTCCGGGGCGGGACGGGATTCGTCGGGTCAGAGAGGTTTCTCGGAGACGGACCCTGGGGAAGACGACTTCACACCCGAGATCACGCCCTGTTTGTGGCATGCCACACCCTTATCTGCCCACCGGATAACTGTCCTCCAGAAGACAGTGGGCGCCTGATCTTCCCGCCGTCGGCACACCCCCGTGCCACTGACCCACGACGAGGGGGCGCAATGGACGCGTTCACCGCCGGGCTTCTCCAGCGCATAAAGGCCACGGAAACAGACCTCACCCGAGCACGTGAGACGGGTGACGACTTCCTCGCGGATGTCGAACAGGAAGAGCTGGACGACCTGCGTCGGCTCGCCGCCGAGCACGGTGTGGAGGTCGGCGCCGCCGGCGTCTGACCCGATACATCGCAGTCGTACGGACACAGTCGTACAGACATACGAAATATCAGAGCATCCAACGAAGAGCCGCACACGATCTGCTGAGAAGGGCCCCGGCACCGAGGGGACGGTGCCGGGGCCCTTCCGTGCGCCGGGTCAGTCGTGCGCGCCGGTTCGGTCGCGGCGCCGGGGCGGTCGTGGTGCCGGGTCAGTCGTGCCAGGCGCCGTACCCCTCCAGCAGCTCCTGAAGGGGCTCGAAGACGCCTGGCGGGGCTGCCACGGCCAGATCGAAGCCGGGGCGGGTACCGGGGCGCCCACCCGTCCGGGCGCCCGCCTCACGGGCGATGAGATCGCCCGCCGCGAGGTCCCACGGGTGCAGCCCCCGTTCGTAGTAGCCGTCCAGCCGGCCGGCCGCCACGTCGCAGAGGTCGATGGCCGCCGAGCCGCCGCGCCGGATGTCCCGCAGTCGCGGGATCAGCCGCTGGGCGATCTCCGCCTGGTGGGCACGGACGGTGGTCACGTAGTTGAAGCCGGTGGAGACCAGGGCCTGCTCCAGCGGCGGCGCGGGGCGGCAGCGCAGCGGGCGGTCCCCCAGGAAGGCGCCGCCGCCGAGCACGGCCCGGAAGGTCTCGCGGCGCATCGGGGCCTCGACGACGCCCACCAGAGTCTCCCCGTCGCGTTCGGCGGCGATGGAGACGGACCAGGTGGGCAGCCCGTAGAGGTAGTTGACGGTGCCGTCCAGCGGGTCGATGACCCAGCGGACTCCGCTGCTGCCCGCCGTACTGGCGCCCTCCTCGCCGAGGAAGCCGTCGTCGGGGCGATGGTCCGCGAGATAGCCGGTGATCAGCTTCTCCGCGGCGATGTCCATCTCGGTGACGACATCGATGGGGCTGGACTTCGTGGCGGCGACGGCCAGATCGTCGGGGCGTCCGTCGCGCAGCAGCGCGCCGGCCCGGCGGGCGGCCTCCAGGGCGAGCGCGAGCAGTTCACCGGTGAGGGCGTCGGTCACAGCGGGCTCCTTCAGGCGTACGGGCTGTCGGCACCCGCGGCGGCGGGCTTGGGGGCGCGCGCCGGGCAGCAGCCGACGGGGCAGAGGTCGTGGCTGGGGCCGAGCGCGCCGAGGGCACACCGCTCCACGGCGCGTCCGCGCTCGGCCGCGGCGCGTTCCAGGACGAGGTCGCGTACGGCGGCGGCGAACCGGGGGTCCGCGCCGACGGTGGCCGAGCGGCGTACGGGCAGCCCCAGCTCGGCGGCCTTGGCGGTGGCCTCCGTGTCGAGGTCGTACAGGACCTCCATGTGGTCGGAGACGAAGCCGATGGGGGCCATCACGACGGCGGGGACGCCCTCCCCGTGCAGCGTCTCCAGGTGGTCGCAGATGTCCGGTTCCAGCCAGGGGATGTGCGGGGCGCCGCTGCGTGACTGGTAGACGAGCTGCCAGGGGTGGGCGATCCCGGTCTCCTCGCGGACGGCGGCCACCACCAGCCGGGCGACGTCGAGGTGCTGGGCGACGTACGCGCCGCCCTCGCCGTGTCCCCCGGCCGGGCCCGAGGTGTCGGCCGCGGCGATCGGGATGGAGTGGGTGGTGAAGGCGAGATGCGCCCCCGCCCGTACGTCCTCGGGCAGGTCGGCGAGGGAGGCGAGCACCCCGTCGGTCATGGGCTCCAGGAAGCCGGGGTGGTTGAAGTAGTGGCGCAGCTTGTCCACGCGGGGCGGTTCGATCCCCTCGTCGGCCAGGGTGGCGAGGGCGCCCGCCAGGTCCTCGCGGTACTGGCGGCAGCCGGAGTACGAGGCGTACGCGCTGGTGGCGAGGACGGCGATCCGGCGGCGCCCGTCGGCGGCCATCTCGCGCAGCGTGTCGGTCAGGTACGGCGCCCAGTTGCGGTTGCCCCAGTAGACCGGCAGGTCCAGGCCGTGCCCGGCGAAGTCCTTGCGCAGCGCGTCCAGCAGCACCCGGTTCTGTTCGTTGATCGGGCTGACCCCGCCGAACAGGAAGTAGTGCCGGCCGACCTCCTTGAGCCGTTCCCTCGGGATGCCACGGCCCCGGGTGACGTTCTCCAGGAACGGAACCACGTCGTCCGGGCCTTCGGGGCCACCGAAGGACAGCAGGAGCAGAGCGTCGTAGGGCGAAGTCGCCGGCTGTTCTGGCATGCTCCGATCCTGCCATCCGCCCCGGTACGCCGGGCGGCGGCCCCGCCCCGCCGGGTCCGGGGAACGCCCGGGAACCCGGCGGAAAACCGGAGGCGCGCGGCGCCTGGGCAGCCGTAAGCTGTCGCGGCCAGAATCATCGCTTACCGGAGCGTCCGTTGCCTGCGTTGCCCCGTTCCTACCGTGCGCTGTTCGACGTTCCCGGTACGAAGGGATTCAGCGCCGCCGGGCTGATCGGCCGGATGCCGCTCGCCATGCTGAGCATCGGCGCCGTCACGATGATCTCCCAGCTCACCGGCCGGTACGGCCTCGCGGGCGCCGTCTCGGCGGCGATGGCCATGTCGGCCGCGGTGCTCGGCCCGCAGGTCTCCCGGCTGGTCGACCGGCACGGCCAGCGGCGGGTGCTGCGCCCGGCGATGCTCGTCTCGGTGACGGCGATCGCGGGGCTGCTGCTCTGCGCCCAGCAGGGCGCCCCCGACTGGACGCTCTTCGTCTTCGCGGCCGGTACCGGGTGCATGCCGAGCGTGGGGGCGATGGTGCGGGCGCGCTGGGCGACGGTCCACCGGGACTCCCCGCGCGCGCTGCACACCGCGTACTCCTGGGAGTCCGTGATCGACGAGATCTGCTTCATCTTCGGCCCGATCGTCTCGATCGGGCTCTCGACGGCCTGGTTCCCCGAGGCGGGCCCGCTGGTCGCCGGGGTGTTCCTGGTGGTCGGTGTCCTGTGGCTGACGGCGCAGCGGGCCACCGAGCCCGTACCGCGGCCCCGCGCGGAGCACACCGGGGGTTCGGCGCTCGGTTCGGCCGGGCTGCGGGTGCTGGTGGCGACCTTCGTGGCGACGGGGGCGATCTTCGGCGCGGTCGACGTGGTCACGGTCGCCTTCGCCGAGGAGCGGGGGGACAAGGCGGCGGCGAGCCTGGTGCTCTCCGTCTACGCGCTGGGGTCCTGCTGCGCGGGCGTGGTGTTCGGGCTGCTGCACCTCGCCGGTCCCCCGGCCCGGAGGTGGCTGGTGGGTGTCTGCGCGATGGCCGTGAGTATGATCCCCCTCCAACTGGCCGGGAGCCTGCCGCTCCTGGCCGTGGCGCTCTTCGTCGCGGGCCTCTCCGTTGCCCCGACCATGGTGACCACCATGGCCCTCGTCGAAGCGCATGTACCGCGCACCAAGCTGACCGAGGGCATGACCTGGACCAGTACCGGGCTCGCGGTCGGCATAGCGCTCGGCTCCTCGGCCGCCGGCTGGGTGGTCGACGCCGCCGGGGCCCGTGCGGGGTACAGGGTGCCCGTGGTGGCGGGCGCCGTCGCGGCCGCGGTGGCGTTCCTGGGGTACCGCCGGCTGCGTGAGCCGGTACCGAGGCGGGGAGGGCATGGGGCGGATGACCGGGGACCGGACAGTCCTGAGGAGCACGACGACCACGAGCGCGTGGCGTAACTGGGCGGGGACCGTGACCGCCCGGCCGGCCCGTACGGTGTCCCCCTCCTCCGTCGAGGAGCTGATCGGGGAGATCCGCGCGGCGGCGGCCGACGGGCTCCGGGTCAAGGCGGTCGGCACGGGGCACTCGTTCACCTCCGTCGCCGCAACGGACGGCGTGTTCGTACGTCCTGACCTGCTCACCGGCATCCGGGAGATCGACCGGGCCGCGGGCACCGTCACGGTGGCGGCCGGCACCCCGCTCAAGCGCCTCAACACGGCGCTGGCCCGGGAGGGCCTGTCGCTGACGAACATGGGCGACATCATGGAGCAGACCGTCGCGGGCGCGACCTCCACCGGCACCCATGGCACCGGCCGCGACTCCGCGTCGGTCGCCGCCCAGATCCGGGCGCTCGAACTGGTCACGGCGGACGGGGCGCTGCTGCGCTGCTCGGCCGAGGAGAACCCGGAGATCTTCGCCGTGGCGCGGATCGGCCTCGGCGCGCTGGGCGTGATCACCGCGGTCACCTTCGCGGTGGAGCCGGTCTTCCTGCTGACGGCCCGTGAGGAGCCGATGCCCTTCGACCGGGTCACGGCGGAGTTCGACCAGCACGTGGCCGAGAACGAGCACTTCGAGTTCTACTGGTTCCCGCACACCGGCAACTGCAACACCAAGCGCAACAACCGCAGCGCCGGTCCCGCGGCGCCGCCCGGCCGGGTCCCCGGGTGGATCGAGGACGAACTCCTCTCCAACGGCGCCTTCCGGGTGGCCTGCGCGCTCGGCCGCGCCGTACCCGCGACGATCCCCGCCCTCGCCAAGGTCTCCAGCCAGGCGCTCTCCGCCCGTACCTACACGGACATTCCGTACAAGGTCTTCACCTCGCCGCGGCGGGTGCGCTTCGTGGAGATGGAGTACGCGCTGCCGAGGGAGGCGGCGGTCGGGGCGCTGCGCGAGGTCAAGGCGATGATCGAGCGCTCACCTCTGAAGGTGAGTTTCCCGGTGGAGATACGCACGGCGCCCGCCGACGACATCGCGCTCTCGACGGCCTCGGGCCGGGAGACCGCGTACATCGCCGTGCACCTCTACCGGGGCACGCCGCACCGCTCGTACTTCACGGCGGTGGAACGCATCATGACCGCGCACGGCGGCCGGCCGCACTGGGGCAAGATCCACACACGGGACGCGGGGTATCTCGCCGGGGTGTACCCGCGCTTCGCGGAGTTCACGGCGGTACGGGACCGGCTCGACCCGGACCGGCTGTTCGGGAACGACTATCTGCGCCGGGTCCTCGGGGACTGACGGGGACCGATGCGCGCCGTACGTCTCCTACTCCCCGCTCGTGGTCCCGCCGTCGCCGCCGGCCGTGGTGTCGGCGCTGCCCGAGGGCGTCGGGGCCGGGGCGGACGAGGCGCCGGAGTCGCCGTCGCCGGTGGAGTCGGAGGTGGAACCCGTGGAGTCCGTCGGGCCGGAGGCCGGGGCGGACGGGGTGCCCGTCGGGTCGGTGCCGGTGTCCGAGCCGGAGCCTGTGCCGCTCTCCTGGTCCGTCCCGTCGCTCCGCCCGCCGCCGGAGGGGGACGGCGAGGTGCCGCCCTCCGGGGTGGTGCCCGTGTCGCCGCCGGTGGAGGCAGTGGTGTCGGGGGAAGGCGTGGCGGAGGGGTCGGTCGGGGTGGAGGGGGTGGTCCGGTGTCCGCCGCTCACGACGGAGCCGACGGTCGTTCCCGTACCTCCGCTCAGGTCCTGACCGGAGATCAGCTCGTACCCGGTGATCCCGCCCATCGCGACGCCGAAGACGATCCCGGCCGCGAGGACCGGGCGCTTCCAGCCGCGGACGCGCGTGCCGTGCGTCGTGGCGCGGGTGAACCCCTCGCTCGGAGACGCCGGGGACTCCGGAGACGCCTGGGACCCGGGAGCTGCCTGAGGCACCTGGGGCATCAGCCTGGTCGCGTCGACGCCACGTCCGGAATCGGCGGAGCCGGTGGAGTCATCCCGTCGACCCGGATCACCCCGTTCGGGCGATATCGGAACCTGCCGCCCTCCGGGCTTCGCCTGGACGGCCGCGACGCGGATCTGTTCCCCCGTACGGCTGAACAGGTGCTGGAAGACCGAACCGCCACAGGTGGCGACCACGCTGACCACGCCCGCGCCGATGATCGTGCCGTACACGCCGAGTTGGGAGGCGAGCACCGCCGCGGCGATCGCCGCGAGCGCGCTGCCCGCGACCTGCGGCAGGCTCAGTTCGATCCGGGGCCCCTTCCGCTCCCCTTCCTCCGGGTCGGCGCCTGGGCCCGTCGCGCCGTTTTCCGGCTTCTCACCCGTTCGCGTACTGGTCGTCAGCCTCTGATCCATCTACAGCCCCTGCTTGCACATCTGTCCCACCTTGCACCAGGGAGTGACCTCTGAGCGAAGCGGATAGTTCCGCTTCGGCGGGTTCTGTGAAGCAGGACACCCACATCCGGCCACTCATGGACCGCACCGAGGCATCAACTCCCCGGCGCCGTGAGAACTTGGGCGGCGTGCCGGTCCACCCGGATGGCCCGAATGGAGTACTGTGGCGAGCCCTGGGGCCGGACCCCCTCATGGGTGTCCGGGACCTACGGGAAGGGAGCCGAACATGGCACTCGATCCGGCGGAGCCGCGGCACCGCACGGGCGCCTGTTGCACGGAGTGACCATTTCGTCACTTCGCGTCGCAAAGGGTAACCGTGTCATCGGCGATCCAGGGCCCATGCCCGACACGCCGGGCAGCACGGAAAGGTTGTGGCAGGCTGCACCCGGGCAGGCCACACTCGACTAGCGGAAGCAGCGACGCACGTGACGTCGGCAGGCACCACCCGGGAGGTTCCCATGCCCGAACTGCGTGTCGTGGCCGTCTCCAACGACGGCACACGACTGGTGCTCAAGGCTGCCGACAGCACGGAGTACACGCTCCCCATCGACGAGCGGCTGCGCGCCGCCGTACGCAACGACCGCGCGCGTCTCGGCCAGATCGAGATCGAGGTGGAGAGCCACCTCAGACCACGGGACATCCAGGCGCGTATACGAGCCGGTGCCACGGCCGAGGAAGTGGCGCAGCACGCGGGGATCCCGGTGGACCGGGTCCGCCGCTTCGAGGGCCCGGTGCTCGCGGAGCGCGCCTTCATGGCCGAGCGGGCCAGGAAGACCGCCGTACGCCGCCCCGGTGAGAACACCGGACCCCAGCTCGGCGAGGCGGTCCAGGAGCGGCTGACGCTGCGCGGCGCCGACAAGGAGACCGTGCAGTGGGACTCGTGGCGCCGTGACGACGGCACCTGGGAAGTACTGCTGGTCTATCTGGTCGCGGGCGAGCCGCACTCGGCGAGCTGGACGTACGACCCGCCCCGGCGGCTCGTCCAGGCCGTCGACGACGAGGCGCGCGCGCTGATCGGCGACACCGACGACACGGTCACGAAGGAGCCGAGCTTCCCGTTCGTACCGCGGATCGCCCGGCTGCCGCGCGACCGGCCGCTGGACCGTTCCCTCGACCGGCAGTTGGAGCGCCCCGTCGCCCCGGAGCCGGACGACACCGACGAACGCGACTCGCTCACCAGCCTGCTGGAGGCCGTGCCGAGCTTCCGCGGCGACATGGTCGTGCCCGAGCGCCCCGCGCCGCCGGAGCCCGGGGGCGTGGACCCGGAGGACGAGCCCGACGCGGAGGAGGCGCCCGCCGCCTCGGCCGGCGCCGGTTCCGCGTACGCGGACGTACTGATGCCGCGCTCGGTGGCCGGTCACCGCGACCGGCTCACGGGCACGACGGACCGACAGGCGGAGGCGGACGGCGTCCGCCCCGGGCGGCGGGCCGCGGTGCCGAGCTGGGACGAGATCGTCTTCGGCACCCGCCGCAAGAAGCAGGACTGACAGAGCGGGTACGGACCGAACAGGTACAGGCAGAACAGGTACGGGCGGAGCAGGTACGGACTGAGCAGGTCGGGCAGGGGCTGACAGGGTTCGCACACCCTCCTATACGCAGTCCGAGGGGCGGGTACTCACCGCGTGCGGTGCGTACCCGCCCCTCGCGCGCTCTCCCGGTGCCCGGCACGCCTGGTTACCGGGGGTCGGGCCCCTTGGCGACCGGGCGGTCGGGGTCCGACGACCACTGCGACCACGAGCCCGCGTAGAGCGCCGCGCCGATGCCCGCCAGCTCCAGGGCCAGTACCTCCTGGGCGGCGGAGACGCCCGAGCCGCAGTAGACGCCGACGCTCCGGCCCGTGGCTCCCAGCGCCTCGAAGCGGGCCGCGAGTTCCGCCGCCGGGCGGAAGGTGCCGTTTTCGGCCATGTTCTCCGCTGTGGGAGCCGAGACGGCGCCGGGGATGTGGCCGCCGATCCGGTCGATCGGTTCGACGTCGCCGCGGTAGCGCTCGGCGGCGCGGGCGTCCAGCAGCAGCCCGTCCCGGGCCAGGGCCGCGGCGCTGTCCGCGTCGAGCACCGGGAGCGCGCCCGGTACGGGGCGGAAGTCGCCTTCCGCCGGCTCCGGGATCTCGGTGGAGAGCGGGCCCGTCCAGCCGGCCAGACCGCCGTCCAGGACCCGGACGTCGCCGTGCCCCGTCCAGCGCAGCAGCCACCAGGCGCGGGCCGCCGCCCACCCCAGGCCCCCGTCGTACGTGACCACCGGCGTGTCCGCGCCGACACCCGCACGGCGCATCGCCGCGCCGAAGGCCGCCACATCGGGCAGCGGATGACGGCCGCCCTCGCCCGGCGGACCGGCCAGCTCCGCGTCGAGGTCCACGTACACGGCGCCGGGCAGATGCCCCGCCTCGTACTGCGGGCGGCCGGGCGGTCCGCCGAGCTGGTAGCGGATGTCGAGGAGTACGGGCGGACGCGGACCCGCCGACTCGCCGGTGAGTTCGGCCGCTGTGATGATGGCTGTCATGAACGTCATCCTCCCGTACCGCCGCCCCGCGGCGGGAGCGGCGGTGGACCGTGCGATGTAACGGCCCGTGAAACAGCCGGTAAACAGCGAATCGAGATCCCGCCAAGTGCGGCGCGGCCGGGCGGCGCCGCGCGCCGCCGGGTGCGAGCATCGGCACGGGCGCACGGCCGCTTCCGTCCCGTTCCTCCCCAGGTGGTTCCGCGTGTACTTCCGCGGTTCCACCGGCAGTTACTCCCGCGGCGCGCCCGGTCCGCACGGCCACCACGAAGGTCCGAGGAGACAGTGACGATGACCGAGGCAGCGACCCGGCGCACGCCTGGAACACCCTGCTGGGTGAGTCTGATGGTGCACGGACTTGCCGCGACGGAGGAGTTCTACGGAGCGCTGTTCGGCTGGGAGTTCGAGCCGGGGCCGCAGCAGCTCGGACCGTACGTCCGCGGGCTGCTCGACGGCAAGGAGATCGCGGGGATCGGCCAGTTGCCGCCCGACCGGCATCTCCCCATCGCCTGGATGACCTACCTGGCCACGGACAACGCGGATCTGACGGCCGAGACGATCAGGAGCTGCGGCGGCACGGTCGGCGTCGGCCCGCTGGACGCGGCGGAGGCCGGCCGGATGGCCATCGCCGCCGACCCGAGTGGCGCGGTCTTCGGGATCTGGCAGGCGGCGGCGCACACGGGGACGGCGGTGGCCGGGGCGCACGGCACACCCGTCTGGAACGAACTGATCACCCGCGAGACGTCCTCGGTCGGCAAGTTCTACGCGGCGCTCTTCGGCTACGACCTGGAGGCGGTGGTCTCGGCCGACTTCGACTTCCTGACCCTGCGTCTGCGGGGCCGTCCCGTCGCCTCGCTGCACGGGGTGGGCCGCGCGCTCACCCGGGAGCGGGGCGCGCACTGGATGACGCACTTCGAGGTGGAGGACACCGACGCCGCCGCGCGGCTGGTCACGGAGCTGGGCGGGCAGGTGCTCCAGCAGCCGCGCGAGGGCGTGAACGGACGGCACGCGACGGTCGCGGACCCGGAGGGCGCGGTCTTCACGATCGTACGGTCGGTCTAGGGCCTGATCGTACGGGCGGCGCGGGCCCCGGCGGCGGCCATGCGCTAGACCGGCAGGACGTCCGGGGAGAGCGTGGCGGCCCGTGCGGTCGCCGCGGTCATCCGGCGCCGGTGGTGGCGCCGGCACAGCACCTCGTAGCCGACCTCGTCGCGGCCCTGGTGGACGTCCCCGACGACGACCTGCGCGCCCTCGACCACCATGGCGCCGCCGACGGTCCGCGCGTTGTGCGTGGCGCGGGCGCCGCACCAGCAGAGCGCCTCCACCTGAAGGACCTCGACCCGGTCGGCCAGCTCCACCAGCCGCTGCGAGCCGGGGAAGAGCTTGGAGCGGAAGTCGGTGGTGATGCCGAAGGTGAAGACGTCCAGCTCCAGGTCGTCCACGACCCGGGCGAGCTGGTCGACCTGGACCGGGGCGAGGAACTGCGCCTCGTCGGCGATGACGTAGTCGCACCGGCCGCCCTGGGAGAGCCGCTCCACGAGATACGCGTAGAAGTCGAAGCCCTCCGCGGCCTCGACGGCGTCGGTGACCAGGCCGAGGCGGGAGGAGAGCTTGCCCTCGCCGGCCCGGTCGTCGCGGGTGAAGATCATGCCCTGGAGCCCGCGCGCCGAGCGGTTGTGCTCGATCTGCAGAGCGAGGGTGCTCTTTCCGCAGTCCATCGTTCCGGAGAAGAACACCAGCTCTGGCATGAGGGGGTGACGGCCTTTCGGGTCTTCGGCTGCTGCGGTCGACGGGCGCCGCACCGGCACCGTACAGGGGTCCGCACGGTCGTACGGGGCCGGCCACAGGGGTCGGTCAGGGCGTCGTACGGGCGTACGAGCGGTTACGAGCGTACTTCGAGAAGGGGGACGAGCTGCTCGACGGGGGTCATCGAGCCGTGCATCCCGACCATCTGCGACTCGTGCGGCTCCCGGACGGAGGCCGTGATCACCACGTCGTCGTGGGCCGCGGCGACGACATCGCCGATCCGGCCGTACACCCGCTCGTCCATAGCGCCGGGCGGTCCGAACCAGCCCTCCGCGATCGCCTCGTCGCGGCTCGCCACCCAGAACCGCTCGCCGAGCACCTCGCGCCAGACCGTGAGGACATCGGCGGCGGCGCCCGGTACGGCGTAGACATGACGGGCCCGGCCCTCGCCGCCCAGCAGGGCGACCCCGGCGCGCAGCTCCCAGTCCTCGTCGAAGTCGAGGCGCGACTCGTCGTCGAAGGGGATGTCGATCATGCCGTGGTCGGCGGTGACGTAGAGCGCGGTACGGGGCGGAAGTTGTTCGGCGAGGCGCTGGACGAGCCGGTCGACGTACATCAACTGGCCGCGCCAGGCGTCGGAGTCGACCCCGAAGCGGTGGCCCTTGCCGTCGACCTCGCTGTAGTACGTGTAGACCAGCGACCGGTCGCCCGCGGCGAGCTGCTCGGCGGCCAGGTCCATCCGGTCCTCGCCGGAGAGCCGGCCGAAGAAGGAGCCGCCGCTCAGCGCGACCTTGGTGAGCGGGGTGTGCTGGAAGGTCGGGGAGGACACCTGCGCGGTGTGCACGCCCGCCGCGTCGGCCAGCGTGAAGACGGTGGGGTACGGCTGCCAGACGTGCGGCGCGGTCCACGGCTTCCAGCGGAGCTGGTTCATCAGCGCGCCGGTCGCGGGGTCGCGGACGGTGTAGCCGGGCAGGCCGTGCGCGGAGGGGGGCAGCCCCGTACCGACGGAGGCGAGGGAGGTCGCGGTCGTGGCGGGGAAGCCCGCGGTGAGGGGGCGCCCCGTGGAGCCGCGCGAGGTGGCCAGCAGCGACGTCATGTACGGCGCTTCGTCCGGGTGGGCCTTGAGCTGCTCCCAGCCGAGGCCGTCGATCAGAAAGACGCAGTTCCGGTCGGCGGGGGTCAGTTCGGTGATCGTCGCGGTCAGATCCGGTACACCCTGGCCCGCGGCGAGCGTCGGCAGCAGATCGGCGAGCGAGCCACTGCCGTACTGCGGCAGCGGCGCGCTGGAGAGGGCGAGCGGGACGGGCTCCGGCCAGAGGGGTTCGGCTGCCATCAGCGGCCGGTCGCCGCGGTGGCCGCCGTGGCCGCGATCGCCTCGGAGAGCGCCTGCGCGAACGCGAGCGTCTGTCGCACGGCGTCCGGACCGTCGCCCGCCTCGCTGACACGCAGGCTCAGGTCGTCGGCGGTGGAGCTGCCCGTGTAGCCGTGGTCCGCCTCGCAGTTGGGGTCGCCGCAGGCGGCGGGCTCCAGGTCGATACGGGAGACGGCGCCCCAGCCGATGGTGAGGACGACCTCGCGCGGCAGGGCGCCTGGCTTGTACGACTCCGGGTTGGCGACGACACGGCTGACCACGACGGAGGAGATGCGGTCGATCTTGACCGACTCGGTGGAGGTGGTGGCGTACGGCGTCGGGGAGCTGGAGTCGGCGGCCTGCTCGTCGGTGTGGCTGACGATGAAGCGGTGGGCCGTCAGCACGAGGACGGTGACATGCCGCCGCACCTCGTTGGCGTCGAACGTGGTCTCCTGGTGCACCAGGTACGACGAGATCGGCTCACCGCCGACAGCGGCCTCCACCGCCTCGGCCACGAGAGCCGGGTAGTAGCCGCTGCGCTCGATCGCCGTGCGCAGCCCCTGGGTCGTCGTACCGGTCTTCGCCATGGGCTCATCCTACGGTGGCCGGATGGCTGCCGGAGACGCCCTGTCCCGGGGGTAACCGCTGAGCAGTGGCCTCGTAGTGCCCTAGTAGTAGCTGGGAAGGGTGCGCGGGCCCAGATCGTCGCGGGCGGGCGGCGGTGCGAGACGGACGGCGGCGCCGAGCACCGAGACCCCGTGCGTGGCGACGACGACGGGCTCCAGGGTGACGGAGACGACCTCGGGGTGGTCGTCGACCAGCCGGGACACCCGCAGCAGCACCTCCTCCAGGGCAGGGGTGTCGACCGGTGCGGAGCCGCGCCAGCCGAAGAGGAGCGGCGCCGTACGGATCGACCGGATCAGCTCGGCGGCGTCCCGGTCGGTGACGGGGACCAGCCGGTGGGCGAGGTCGCCGAGGAGCTCGGAGGGGGCGCCGGCCAGCCCGAAGGAGAGCACGGCGCCGGCGGCGGCGTCGATGGCGGCCCGTACGACGGTGTCCACGCCGCGGGGCGCCATGGCCTGGACGACGGGACGCAGCTCGACGGCGGTGCCGAGCGTCTCGGTCAGTTCGCGGTGGGCGAGCCGCAGTTGTGCCTCGTCGGCGAGGTCGAGCCGTACGCCGCCGAGGTCGGCGCGGTGGCGCAGATGC
This sequence comes from Streptomyces sp. NPDC087310, assembly GCF_044744405.1. Lineage (NCBI taxonomy): Bacteria > Bacillati > Actinomycetota > Actinomycetes > Kitasatosporales > Streptomycetaceae > Streptomyces > Streptomyces sp. NPDC087310. Next base: position 996,576 of record NZ_JBIUYF010000002.1, read on the forward strand.
GGGGCGGTCGTCTTCAGGGCGACGGGGTAGCCGAGCCGCGCGGCGGCGGCGACGGCCGCGTCGGGCCCCGGCGCGGGCAGGGTCGGCCGTACGGGGATGCCGTAGAGGGCGAGCAGCTCGTGGGCGTCGTCGGGGGTGAGGGAGACGCGGCGGGCGTCGGGGGCCGCGCCGAGGAGCCGCTCTATGAGGGCGGCGGCCCCGCTCGCGTCGATGGCGTCGTCCAGGAACTCGGGGACCTTGCCGGGCTCGGCGGCCTGGCGCCGCCACCGCGCGTACCGGACGGCCTCGGCGAGCGCCCGGACCGCGCGTTCGGCGGCGGGGTAGGCGGGGATGCGTACGGCGGTGGGCGCGGGGGCGGGGGCATCGGCATCGGCGGACGGAGGCACCTCGGGCGGCGGGGACGGCTCAGGCGGCGGGGACGGTTCGGGCGCAGGCTCCGGAGGCGTCCGCGTCGGCGGTGACGGCCGGGACGGGCCGCTGTTCGTCGCCGCCGACAGGGCCTCCGGCAGGCCGCCGATCTCGACGTGGACCACCGTGACCGGCTTCGCCGGGGCCGTCGCCGCGGCAGTCCTGAGCGCGGTGCCCAGCGCGCCGCCGTCGGCGGGGTCCGTCGTGCCCGTCTCCCCCACCCGGGGTATCGCGGTCACCACGACGGCGTCGCAGCCGGGGTCGGCCAGCGCCGCCGTGAGCGCCGTACGGAAGTCGTCGGGCGCCGCGGCGGTGGTGAGGTCCTGGGGCGGCAGGGGGCGCAGGCCCTCCGTGAGGCAGGCGTCGTACGTGAGGAGGCCGAGCGACTCGGAGTTGCCGAGGATCGCGACCCGCGGGCCCGCGGGGAGCGGCTGGGAGGCGAGCAGCAGGCCCGCGTCGACGAGTTCGGTGACCGTGTCGACGCGGATCACCCCGGCCTGCCGCAGTAGCGCCGAGACCGTGGCGTCCGGGATGCGGGTGACGGGGACGGTGTGTCCCGGCGGGGCGCTGCCGCTGTGCCGGGCGCCCTTCACCACGACGACCGGCTTGACCGCGGCCGTGCGCCGGGCGAGCCGGGTGAACTTGCGCGGGTTGCCGATCGATTCGAGGTAGAGCAGCGCGACATCGGTGTCCGGGTCCTCGAACCAGTACTGGAGGATGTCGTTGCCCGAGACGTCCGCGCGGTTGCCCGCCGAGATGAAGGACGACAGGCCGGCGCCGCGCCGGTGGAGCCCGGCGAGCAGCGCGATGCCGATCGCACCGGACTGGGTGAACAGGCCGATCCGGCCGCGTGCGGGCGGCTGGGGCGCGAGGGAGGCGTTCAGCCGGGCGCCGTCGGCGGTGTTGATGATCCCGAAGGCGTTGGGGCCGACGATGCGCATGCCGTACGAGCGGGCCCGCCGCACCAGTTCGTGCTGGCGTTCGCGGCCCTCGGCGCCGCTCTCCGCGTAACCGGCGGAGAGGACCACCAGGCCCTGTACGCCGGAGCGGCCGCAGTCCTCGACCGCTTCCGGCACCCGGTCGGCGGGGACGGCGAGGACCGCGAGGTCGACGGGTTCACCGATCCGGGTGACGGAGCGTACGGCGGGGACGCCGTCGAGTCTCTCGGTGGACTCGGGGAACGCGCTGTTCACCGCGTACAGGCGGCCCGCGAAGCCCGCGTCGCGGAGGTTGCGCAGCACGGTGCGGCCGACGCCGCCGGGGGCGCGGCCGGTCCCGACGACGGCGACCGAGCCGGGGGTCAGCAGGCGCTGTACGGAGCGGGCCTCCGCGCGCTGCTCACGGCCGCGCTGGACGGCCAGGGACTCGGCGGTCGGCTCCAGGTCGAGGGTGAGCCGTACGGCGCCGTCCTCGAAGCTGCGCTTCTGGGTGTACCCGGCGTCCCGGAACACCTTGATCATCTTGGCGTTGGCGGGCAGCACCTCGGCGGCAAAACGGCGGATGCCCCGCTCGCGGGCGACCGCGCCGATGTGCTCCAGGAGGGCGGAGGCGACACCGCGGCCCTGGTGCGCGTCCTGGACGAGGAAGGCGACCTCGGCCTCGTCTGCGGGGGCGGAGGCGGGGAGTCCGCGCTCGTCGGTGCGGTCGTACCGTACGGTCGCGATGAACTCGCCGCCCACCGTCGCGGCGAGCCCGACCCGGTCCACGTAGTCGTGGTGCGTGAAGCGGTGGACGTCGCGGTCGGAGAGGCGCGGGTAGGGGGCGAAGAAGCGGTAGTACTTCGACTCGTCGGAGACCTGTTCGTAGAAGCTGACCAGCCGCTGCGCGTCCTCGGTGGTGATGGGCCTGATCCGGGCCGTGCCGCCGTCGCGCAGCACCACGTCCGCCTCCCAGTGCCCTGGATACGCGTGGTCCCGCGGGTGCTCCATGTCGCCAGCCTACGGCGCGGGCGGTCTCGGTGACCGGTGATCGGGGGCGACGGGGGGCCGTCCCGCGCCCCATGAGAGTCTGGTACGGACACCTGTTTTGAGACTTTTTGCGACTTGAAGGGCAACACCATGGCTGAGCGCCGCGTCAATGTCGGCTGGGCCGAGGGCCTGCACGCCCGTCCCGCCTCCATCTTCGTCCGCGCCGCCACGGCCGCCGGCGTCCCCATGACGATCGCGAAGGCCGACGGCGACCCCGTCAACGCCGCGTCGATGCTCGCGGTGCTCGGTCTGGGCGCGCAAGGCGGCGAGGAGATCGTGCTGGCCTCCGACGCCGAGGGTGCGGACGCCGCCCTGGACCGGCTGGCCAAGCTGGTCGCCGAGGGGCTCGACGAGCTCCCCGAAACGGTCTGATCCGGAGCGTATTTCCACGACGGAGCCGTGGTCCACCGAATTCGGTGGACCACGGCTCCGTCTTTTCGTGCGGGCAGCAAAGAATAGGCCGCACCTATTTATTCTCTTTGTATACGGCTCGATTGTTAATGCTGTGCGCTCGCGATGTTTACGGCGTGTTGCGAAGCCCTCACCTTTTCCCGGGCCCGGCCGGGGTCGGGGCCGTGCCCGGGGCGGCGCAGCCGGTGCACCGCCATCGTGCGCTCCGCGTGCAGGGTGGTGAGCGCCCGCGCGCGTTCGCCGTCGCCGCGCGCCACCGCGTCCACGATCGCGCCGTGCTCCGCCCAGGACTCCACCGGGTGACTGGGCTGCTCGACCACGTACATCCAGGCGATCTTGTGGCGGAGCTGGGTGAGCAGCGAGGTGAGCGCGGGGCTTCCCGACGCCTGGGCGAGCGTCTCGTGGAACCAGGCGCCCAGCGAGCGCAGATCCTCGCCCTGGCCTCTACGGGCCCGTTCCTGGCCCAGTCTGACCAGGCCGCGCAGGACCTTGAGGTGGGCCTCCGTACGGCGCTGGGCGGCGCGCGCCGCGCCCAGCGGCTCCAGCAGCAGCCGTACCTCCAGCAGGTCGGCGGCCTCCTGCTCCGTGGGCTCGGCGACACAGGCGCCGACATGGCGGCGCGTGGTCACGAAGCCCTCCGACTCCAGCGTGCGCAGGGCTTCGCGTACCGGGACGCGGGAGACGCCGTAGCGCCGCGCGAGCTGCTCCTCGGTGAGCCGGCTGCCCCGCTCGAACAGTCCGGAGACGATGTCGTCGCGAATGGCCGTGCATACCGAGTGCGCGGGAATGCGCATGTCCGAACCTCCGCCTTAATCCGCGCGAAACGCTGCCGATTGACGCCTGTTCCGTGACTCTATTGCAATCAACGCGAATTTCCGATGGGTGCCCGGAATCCATGGATATCTTTTGGCCAGCGCGGGAGCACGGCGAAGGCCCCGGCGCGGAGCCGGGGCCTTCGGGGGAAGCGGTGCGCGGGTGGGGCGGGAGGTGTCAGACCGCCACGCCGTGCGCGCGGAGGTACGCGACCGGGTCCATGTCGGAGCCGTAGTCGGCGCTCGTCCTGGCCTCGAAGTGGAGGTGCGGCCCGGTGACGTTGCCGGTGGCGCCCGAGAGGCCGATCTGCTGGCCCGGGGTGACGCTCTGGCCGACCGAGACGCCGATCGAGGAGAGGTGGCCGTACTGGGTGTAGGTGCCGTCCGCCATCCTGAGGACGATGTTGTTGCCGTACGAGCCGCCCCAGCCGGCCTCGACCACGGTGCCCATGCCGACGGCCACGACCGAGGTGCCGGACGCGGCGCGGAAGTCGACGCCCGAGTGGCTGCCGGAGGACCAGAGGGAGCCGCCGGACTGGTAGCCGGTGGTGACGTACGAGCCGGCGACGGGAAGCTGGAAGGTGCCCAGCCGCTTGCGCTCCTCGGCGCGCGCGGCGCGCACCCGCTCCTCGCGCAGCTCCTTCGCGCGGGCCTCCGCCTTGCGCTCCGCCTCGGCCTTCGCGGCGGCGCGCGCCGTGGCCTCGGCCTTCAGCCGTTCGACCTTCTCGGCGGCGTGGCGCTGAGCCTCGGCCTGGTCGTCGACCGCGCCGGCGACGGCGTCGCCGATGGCGATGACCTGGGTCAGTCCGGTGTGCGTGGCGGCCTCGGTGGAGCTGTCGGCGGCGAGCGCCGGGGAGGCGAGGGAGCCGATGACGCCGGTCGCGGTCAGCGTCGCGAACCCGGCGGCGCTCGCGCCCTTGCAGGTGATGCGGTTCGGGGCGCGGTGCTTCCCGGTGGCACGGGTGAACGCCATGGAGTGGCTGGTCCTTTCCTTCCCTCTCGCCTACCGGGTTAGCTGACGGGTTCGGAGCAGGAAGGTCTCCTACGGACCCCTCCGCGCGGTGTGCCCGCGAAGGCCGTCCGATTCACCCCAGGGACGTGGGTCCCCGGCTCCCCAGGCTCGCGCCTGACGGGGACTCGGCGATGGCTGCCCGATGCCACTGATGCGGCGCAACGGCGAACAGCCGGACCGACGCTAAGCGGCTCGTCTTTCAATAACCAAACAGACAAGGTTTTTTGTAGCGCACACCACAGGGCAGACGGGCATCCTCCCCACCAAAGGGGACATAAAGCAGAACCCCGGCGACCTCGGTCGCCGGGGTTCCACGGAAAGACGAATCAGCCTGTGACAACCGTCACTTCACCGATTCCGAGAGCCTCGACCGGCTCCTTGATCTGCGCCGCGTCCCCGACCAGAACGGTGACGAGCCGGTCCACCGGGAAGGCGTTGACGGCGGCGGCCGTCGCCTCGACCGTGCCCGTCTCGGCCAGCCGCGCGTAGAGCCGCGCCTGGAAGTCGTCCGGGAGGTGCTGCTCGACCTGGTCGGCCAGCGTGGCGGCGACGGAGGCGGCCGTCTCGTACTTCAGCGGCGCGACCCCCACCAGGTTCTGCACGGCCACGTCGCGCTCGGCGTCCGTGAGCCCTTCGGCGGCGAGGGTGCGCAGCACCTTCCAGAGGTCGTCGAGCGCCGGTCCGGTGGACGCGGTGTCCACGGAGCCGCTGATGGCGAGCATCGCGGCGCCCGTCCCCCCGTCCGGGGAGGACGGCGCCGGGGAGCGCAGCACCTGGCCGAAGGCGCGTACGCCGTAGGTGTAGCCCTTCTCCTCACGCAGGACGCGGTCGAGCCGGGAGGTGAGCGTGCCGCCCAGGCAGTACGTGCCCAGCACCTGCGCGGGCCAGACGCGGTCGTGCCGGTCGGCGCCGATCCGGCCGATCAGAAGCTGGGTCTGGACGGCGCCGGGGCGGTCCACGATGACGACCCGGCCGGTGTCGTCGGCCGTGATGGCCGGTGCGGTCCTGGACGCGGCCGTGTCGCCCGTCCAGGCGCCGAGGGTGTCCGCGAGGATCGCGTCCAGGTCGACGCCCGCCAGGTCGCCGACGATCACCGCGGTGGCCGTGGCGGGGCGTACGTGCGCCTCGTAGAAGGCGCGGACGCCCGCGGCGTCGATGCGCTCCACGGTCTCCTCGGTGCCCTGGCGCGGTCGTGACATGCGCAGGGAGGCCGGGAACAGCTCCTTGGAGAGCTGCTTGGCGGCGCGGCGGCCCGGGTTGGCGGTCTCGTGCGGGATCTCGTCGAGCCGGTTCCGTACGAGCCGCTCGATCTCGCTGTCCGCGAAGGCGGGGGCGCGCAGCGCCTCGGCGAGCAGGCCGAGTGCCTTGAGCAGCCGGGAGACGGGGACCTCCAGGGAGACCCGCAGGCCCGGGTGGTCCGCGTGCGCGTCGAGGGTGGCGCCGCAGCGCTCCAGCTCGGCGGCGAACTCCTCGGCGCTGTGCTTGTCGGTGCCCTCGGAGAGCGCCCGCGCCATGATCGTGGCGATGCCGTCGAGCCCTTCCGGCTCGGCGTCCAGCGGGGCGTCGAGATTGATCTCGACGGCGACCACCTGCTGGCCGGGACGGTCGCAGCGCAGCACCGTCAGGCCGTTGCCGAGCGTGGAGCGCTCGGGGGCGGGGAAGGCCCAGGGCCTGGCCTCGCCGGCGGTCGGCTGCGGGTGGAACTCCATGGTCACGGCAGCGTCGGTCACTGGTCCGCCCCCTCGTGCTCGTCGGTCTCGTCGGCGTCCGCCGCGTCTTCGGGGGCGATCGGCTCGTACACCAGCACCGCCCGGTTGTCGGGGCGCAGCCGCGCCGCGGCGACGGCCCTGACCTCGTCCGCGGTGATGTCCAGGACGCGGTCGACGGCGGTCAGCGCGAGCTGCGGGTCGCCGAACAGGACGGCGAACCGGCACAGTTCGTCGGCGCGGCCGGCGACCGTGCCGAGCCGGTCCAGCCATTCGCGTTCGAGCTGGGCCTGGGCCCGCTCCATCTCCTCGGCGGTGGGGCCCTCGGCGGCGAACCTGGCCAGCTCCTCGTCGACGGCCGTCTCGATCGCCGGGACCTCGACCCCGCCGGACGTCTTCACGTCCAGCCAGCCGAGCGAGGGGGCGCCCGCGAGCCGCAGCAGCCCGAAGCCGGCGGCGACCGCGGTGCGGTCGCGGCGTACCAGCCGGTTGTGGAGGCGGGAGGACTCGCCGCCGCCGAGGACGGTGAGCGCCAGGTCGGCGGCGTCGCACTCGCGGGTGCCGTCGTGCGGCAGCCGGTAGGCGGCCATCAGCGCGCGGGCCGGGACCTCCTCGTGCACCTCCTCGCGGAGCTGCTCGCCGATGGTGTCGGGGAGGGTGCCGTCGCGCGGCGGCTGCTTGCCGTCGTGCGAGGGGATGGAGCCGAAGTACTTCTCGATCCAGGCGAGGGTGCGCTCGGGGTCGATGTCGCCGACGACGGAGAGCACCGCGTTGTTCGGCGCGTAGTTCGTACGGAAGAACGCGCGGGCGTCCTCCAGGGTGGCGGCGTCCAGGTCGGCCATCGAGCCGATCGGCGTGTGGTGGTACGGGTGGCCCTCGGGGTACGAGAGCGCGGTCAGTCGTTCGAAGGCCGTACCGTATGGCACATTGTCGTACCGCTGGCGGCGCTCGTTCTTGACGACGTCCCGCTGGTTCTCCATGGACTCCTCGTCGAGCGCGGCGAGCAAGGAGCCCATCCGGTCGGCTTCCAGCCAGAGCGCCAGTTCGAGCTGGTGGGTGGGCATGGTCTCGAAATAGTTGGTGCGTTCGAAACTGGTGGTGCCGTTGAGGGAGCCGCCGGCCCCCTGCACCAGCTCGAAGTGGCCGTTCCCCGACACCTGCGCCGAGCCCTGGAACATCAGGTGCTCGAAGAGGTGGGCAAGGCCGGTACGGCCCTTGACTTCGTGGCGTGAGCCGACGTCGTACCAGAGGCAGACCGCGGCGACCGGGGTCAGGTGGTCCTCGGAGAGCACCACGCGGAGGCCGTTGGCCAGGCGGTGCTCAGTCGCTGTCAGGCCGCCGGAACCGGCCTGCGCTGTGGCCGTGTGACCCATGGGCATGTACGTCCCTTCGATCGCGATATGGAGAAGTCCTGCCACTGTATGCAAGCGTGCCGACACCTGGCGAAGTTCCCGTAACAGGTCCGGGATCTGGCACCCTTCCGACACGCGCCCCTTCCCGTCCCAACGACGGGTCGAGGTCGGCGTTGTCAGTGGCGCGGTCCACAATGGTCCGCGTCAGTTCCAGAAGTTGCCGTACAGAACTTGTGAAGGAGCCGCAGCCGCGATGGCCCGCCGCAGCACCAAGACCCCGCCGCCGGAGGACTTCGAGGAGAAGATCCTCGACATCGACGTGGTCGATGAAATGCAGGGCTCCTTCCTTGAGTACGCGTACTCGGTGATCTACTCCCGGGCCCTGCCCGACGCCCGGGACGGCATGAAGCCGGTGCACCGCCGCATCGTGTACCAGATGAACGAGATGGGCCTGCGCCCCGACCGCGGTTACGTGAAGTGCGCCCGCGTCGTCGGCGAGGTGATGGGAAAGCTCCACCCGCACGGGGACGCGTCGATCTACGACGCCATGGTCCGCATGGCGCAGCCGTTCTCGATGCGGCTGCCGCTGGTGGACGGCCACGGCAACTTCGGCTCCCTCGGGAACGACGACCCGCCGGCCGCCATGCGGTACACCGAGGCCCGGATGGCCGACGCGACGTCGCTCATGACGGAGTCCATCGACGAGGACACCGTCGATTTCGAGCCGAACTACGACGGCCAGGAGCGCGAACCGGTCACACTTCCGGCCGCGTATCCCAATCTTCTGGTCAACGGGGCCACCGGTATCGCGGTCGGCATGGCGACGAACATGCCGCCGCACAACCTGGGCGAGGTCGTGGCGGCCGCCCGCCACCTCATCAAGCACCCGGCCGCCGACCTGGAGACGCTGATGCGTTTCGTACCGGGTCCCGACCTGCCGACCGGCGGCCGGATCGTCGGTCTGACGGGCATCAAGGACGCGTACGAGAAGGGCCGGGGCACCTTCAAGATCCGGTCGACGGCGACGGTGGAGGACGTCACCCCGCGCCGCAAGGGCATCGTCGTCACGGAACTGCCCTTCACGGTCGGCCCCGAGAAGGTCATCGCGAAGATCAAGGACCTGGTCTCCGCGAAGAAGCTCCAGGGCATCGCCGACGTCAAGGACCTCACGGACCGCTCGCACGGGCTGCGCCTGGTCATCGAGGTCAAGAACGGCTTCGTGCCGGAGGCGGTGCTGGAGCAGCTCTACAAGCTGACGCCGCTGGAGGAGTCCTTCGGCATCAACAACGTGGCGCTGGTGGACGGCCAGCCGCTGACGCTGGGCTTCAAGGAACTGCTGGAGGTCTATCTGGACCACCGGTTCACGGTGGTACGCCGCCGCAGCGAGTTCCGCAGGACGAAGCGGCGCGACCGGCTGCATCTGGTCGAGGGGCTGCTCGTCGCGCTCATCGACATCGACGAGGTCATCCGGCTGATCCGGTCGAGCGACAACTCGGCGCAGGCCAAGGAGCGGCTGATCGAGCACTTCTCGCTCAGCGACATCCAGACGCAGTACATCCTGGACACGCCGCTGCGCCGGCTCACCCGGTTCGACCGGATCGAGCTGGAGAGCGAGCGCGACCGCCTCAACGGCGAGATCGACGAGCTGACCGGCATCCTGGATTCCGACAGCGAGCTGCGCAAGCTCGTCTCGACGGAACTGGCCGCGGTGGCGAAGAAGTTCGGCACCCCGCGCCGTACGGTCCTGCTGGAGTCGGGCGCCGCCGCGGTGGCCTCGGTGCCGCTGGAGGTCGCGGACGACCCGTGCCGGGTGCTGCTCTCCTCCACCGGGCTGCTGGCCCGTACGGCCAACGGCGAGCCGCTGGACGCGGGCGAGGGCCGGCGCGTCAAGCACGACGTGATCGTCTCGGCCGTCCCGGCGACCGCGCGCGGCGACATCGGCGCGGTGACCTCCACGGGACGGCTGCTGCGGATCGCCGTGATCGACCTGCCACGGCTCCCGGACACGGCCGCGACACCCAACCTGTCGGGCGGGGCGCCGGTCGCCGAGTTCCTGGCGCTGGACGACGGCGAGGACCTCGTCTGTCTGACGACGCTGGACGAGTCGTCCCCCGGGCTCGCGCTCGGCACGCTCCAGGGCGTCGTCAAACGGGTCGTCCCCGACTACCCGTCCAACAAGGAGGAGTTGGAGGTCATCTCCCTCAAGGACGGCGACCGGGTCGTCGGCGGCGCCGAGCTGCGGACGGGCGAGGAGGACCTCGTCTTCATCACCTCGGACGCCCAGCTCCTGCGCTATCCGGCGGGGCAGGTACGGCCGCAGGGCCGGGCCGCGGGCGGCATGGCGGGCGTCAAGCTGGCCGACGACGCCACGGTGATCTCGTTCACCGCGGTCGACCCGGCGGCGGACGCGGTGGTGTTCACGGTCACCGGGTCGCACGGCACGCTGGACGACTCCGTACGTACGGCGAAGCTCACCCCGTTCGACCAGTACCCGCGCAAGGGCAGGGCGACGGGCGGGGTGCGCTGTCACCGCTTCCTGAAGGGCGAGGACATGCTGGCCCTGGCCTGGGCGGGGGCGAGCCCGGCGCGCGCGGCGCAGAAGAACGGCACACCGGTCGAACTGCCGGCCCCCGACCCGCGCAGGGACGGTTCGGGCACACCGTTCACGGCGGTGGTCGACGTACTGGCCGGGCCCGCGCACTGACGGCGGACGTGAGCTGGTGACCGCCCTCGGGGGCCGGGTCCTCGGACCCGGCCCCCGAGGGCTTTCCGTGGTCCGGGACGTCTCCGCGGTCCGGGACGTCTCCGCGGTCCGAGGGAACTCAGGATTCCGAGGGATCTACGGGCTCCGCGGCATCCACGGCCTCCGAGAGGTCCCCCGGCTCCGACAGGTCTCCGGGCTCCGACGGGTCCGGTACGTAGCGCAGGACGCCCCACATGTCCCGCTGATCGGCCGTGGCCTCGGCTCCCTCCCCCGCGCCCGCCCGCTCGCGCGCCTCCGCCTCGGTCTCCTGGCACGCCTCCAGCTCCTTCAGCAGCGCGTCCGGGTCGATGCCCGAGCCGATCAGGACGAGCTGGGTGAGCCGCTCCGTACCCCGGCCCCAGGGCTCCGGACGGAAACGCAGGAAGCGGCCGACCGCGTGCACCCCGTACCGGTGGTCCGGGTCGCCTGCGCCGAAGTCCACGAAGCCCTTGATCCGGTAGAGCCCCGGGGGCCGGGAGTCCAGGAACGCCATCAGCCGGCGCGGACGCATCGGGGCGGACGCGGTGAACGACACGCTCTCGTACGCCGTGTGGAGATGCCCCTCGTGACCGGCGCCGTGGCCCGCGCCGTGGCCCGCGTCCTGGCCGGCGCGGTCCTCGCCGTCGTGCGGTCCCCCGTCCACGTGCGGGTCCTCGTCCTCGTGCAGGTCCTCGAAGGAGAGCTGGCGTGCCTTCTCCTCCTCGGCGGGCCGGACGGCGGGGTCGAAGAGCAACTCCGGGTCGACCCGTCCGTACGACGCGGAGACCACCGGCGTCCCAGGACCGAGCGACTCCAGGAGGTCGAGGATCCGTACGTGATCCGCCGCCGCCACCCGGTCGGTCTTGTTCAGGACCACCAGATCGGCGAGCGCGAGATGGCGGTCGATCTCCGGATGGCGCGCCCGGGTCGCGTCGAACTCTGCGGCGTCCACCACCTCGACCAGCCCCCCGTACACCGTGTGCGGGTTGTCCCCGGCGAGGATCATCCGGACGAGTTCCTCAGGCTCGGCCAGGCCGCTGGCCTCGATGACGATCAGGTCGATACGGGCCGACGGGCGGGTCAGCCGCTCCAGGTAGCCGTCCAGCTCGCTCGCGTCGACGGCACAGCACAGACAGCCGTTGCCGAGCGAGACCGTCGAACCGATCTGCCCAGCGACCGTCATGGCGTCGATCTCGATCGCCCCGAAGTCGTTGACGACCACCGCGATCCTGTTGCCGGCGCGACGGCGCAGCAGATGGTTGAGCAGGGTCGTCTTCCCCGATCCCAGAAAGCCCGTGAGAACCACCACCGGGATCTGCTTCCTGCTCACGCCTCGCGCCTCCGTGCTGCGTCGTCCGGTCCCGCGCACCCGCGTCGGGCCCCGGGCGGACGATCATGAATCCGCCGCCCGGCTCCAGGATATGGGCGCCCCGACCCGGCTTCGCCGGGTATCGGGCCGGCCGTCCGGCGAGGATCCGCCGCGTACCGATTCCGCCGAAATTTCGGAAAGCGCGGCGCGCCCTCTACCGTTCGTGTACATGAGTGCCGGACCGAGCACCGCGGGCGGACGACGAAGATTCGGCTGGCCGCGCCGGGTCTTCTCCCAGGTGCTGCTGATGCAGCTCGCCATCGCCGCGGGCGTCACCGTGCTGGCCACCGGCCTCTTCCTGGCCCCCTTCAGCGCCGAGCTGGACGACCAGGCGATGCGCCGCGCGCTCGCGATCGCCGAGACCACCGCCTCCGTACCCGTCGCCGAGGACCTGCTGGCCACCCGGCCGACGGTCGAAGGACCCGTACAGGCCGAGGCCGAACGGATCAGGCGGGCCACCGGCGCCGAGTACGTCGTGGTCATGGACAAGCGCGGGGTGCGCTGGTCCCACACCGACGTCGACGAGATCGGCAGGGTCGTCTCCACCGACCCCAGCGACGCCCTCGCCGGCAAGGACGTCATGGAGCTGGACAACGGCACGCTCGGCCGCTCCGCCCGGGGCAAGGTGCCGCTGCGCGACAGCCACGGCACGATCGTCGGCGCCGTCTCGGTCGGGATCGCGTACGACAGCGTCCGCGACCGGCTCCTCGCCGCGATCCCCGGGCTCCTCGCGTACGCGGGCGCCGCCCTGGCGGCCGGGGCGCTCGCCGCGTACCTGATCTCCAGGCGTCTCCAGCGCCGGACCCACGACCTGGCGTTCTCCGACATCTCGGCCCTGCTCACCGAGCGTGAGGCCATGCTGCACAGCCTGCGCGAGGGCGTCGTCGCGCTGGACGGCTTCGGCCGGATCCGGCTGATGAACGACGAGGCGCAGCGGCTGCTGGGGCTCGGTCCCGACGCGACGGGCCGTCCGCTCGGCGAGGTGCTGGGCGAAGGCCGTACCACCGAGGTGCTGACCGGGCGGGTACGGGGCGAGGACCTGCTCACCGTACGGGGCAGCCGCGTCCTGGTCGCCAACCGGATGCCCACCGACGACGGGGGCGCGGTCGTCACCCTGCGCGACCGCACCGAGCTGGAGCGGCTCGGCCGGGAGCTGGACGCCACCCGCGGGCTGATCGACGCCCTGCGCGCCCAGGACCACGAGCACGCGAACCGGATGCACACACTGCTGGGGCTGCTGGAGCTGGAGCTGCACGAGGAGGCGGTGGAGTTCGTCACCGAGGTGGTCGGGGTGCACCGGGCCACCGCCGAGCAGATCACCGAGCGGATCCACGACCCTCTCCCGGCCGCCCTGCTGGTCGGCAAGGCGACGGTCGCCGCCGAGCGCGGCGTGTCCCTGCGGCTGGCGCCCGCCACCCTGCTGCCCGACCGGCTGGTGGACCCGCAGGGCCTGGTCACGATCGTGGGCAACCTCGTCGACAACGCGCTGGACGCGGCGGTCGGTTCCCCGGAGCCGCGTATCGAGGTGGAGCTGCGCGCCGAGGGCCGTACCGTCGTGGCGGTGGTCTCCGACAGCGGCCCCGGGATCCCCGAGGAGCGGCGCGAGCTGGTCTTCACAGAGGGCTGGTCGACCAAGAAGCCGCCGGCGCACGGCAGGCGCGGGCTCGGCCTCGCCCTGGTCCGCAGGCTCGCGGAGCGGCAGGGCGGCAGCGCGCGGGTGGGCTCGGCGGCGGGCGGCGGCGCGCGGTTCACGGTCGTCCTCCCTGAGGCGCTGACCGAGGCCGGGCAGGAGGGCACCCCGGGGCCCGTGGGATCCGAGGGGCCTGTGGGACCCGATCCCTCGGCCGGTACGTCACAGGAGCAGGCGACGGCAGGGGAGAGACAATGATCGATGTACTGGTCGTGGACGACGACGTCCGCGTCGCGCGCATCAACACGGCCTATGTGGCCAAGGTGGCCGGCTTCCGCGTCGTCGCCCAGGCCCACTCCGCCGCGGAAGCGCTGACCAGCATCTCCGAGCACGCCGTCGATCTGATCCTGCTCGACCACTACCTGCCGGACGAGAACGGGCTCGCCGTCGTCCGTGAGCTGCGGCGGCTCGGCCACCAGACCGATGTGATCATGGTGACGGCCGCGCGCGATGTCGCCACCGTCCAGTCGGCGATGCGCCACGGCGCGCTCCAGTACCTGGTCAAACCGTTCAATTTCGCCGGACTGCGGGCCAAGCTGGAGGCGTACGCGACGCTCCGCCGCACCCTGGAGAGCGGCGGCGAGGCGGAGCAGTCGGAGGTGGACCGGATGTTCGGGGCGCTCTCCGCAGCGAGCGCCCCCTCCCTCCCCAAGGGCCACTCCCCCACCACAGCCGAGCTGATCCGTCAGGTGCTCATGAAGGCCGAAGGGCCGCTCTCGGCCCAGGAGATCGCGGAGCACGCGGGGATGAGCCGGCAGACCGCGCAGCGCTATCTCAAGCTGCTGGAGCAGTCGGGGCGGGTACGGCTGACGCTGCGGTACGGCGAGACGGGGCGCCCGGAGCACCGCTACGCGTGGGCGGCGAGCGTCTGACGTACGGGGGGCGCCGGGCTTCCCCAGGACCGTACCGCCCCCGTACCGCACAGGGACCCGTCAGACCGCTCCCGCGCCGGTCAGCGACCTGACCTCGGTCTCCGCGTGGCGGGCCGCGTCCGGCGGCTCGGTGGAGGTGACCGTACCGATCCACCCGGCGAGGAAGCCCAGCGGGATCGAGACCAGTCCCGGGTTCTCCAGCGGGAAGACATGGAAGTCGACCCCGGGGAGGACGGACGCGGGGCTCCCCGACACCACCGGCGAGAGCGCCACCAGCAGGAGAGCCGGGATCAGCCCGCCGTAGACGGACCAGACGGCGCCGCGCGTGGTGAAGTTCCGCCAGAACAGCGAGTAGAGCAGCACCGGCAGATTGGCCGAGGCGGCGACGGCGAAGGCGAGCCCCACCAGGAAGGCGACGTTCAGCTCCTGTGCGAGCAGGCTGAGCGCGATGGCGACGGCGCCGATACCGGCCGCGGCGATCCGCGCCACCGCGACCTCGCCGCGTGGCGTGGAGCCGGGGCGCCGGCGCCGCAGCGAGGCGTACAGGTCGTGGGCGACGGAGGCCGAGGAGGCGAGGGTGATGCCCGCGACGACGGCGAGGATGGTGGCGAAGGCGATGGCGGCGACCACGGCGAACAGGATCGTTCCGCCGGTCGAACCGGCGCCGCCGCCGAGTGCGAGCGCGAGCAGCGGCACCGCGGTGTTCCCCGCGGCGTTGGAGGTACGGACGGCGTCCGAGCCGATGAGGGCCGCGGCGCCGAAGCCGAGCACGATCGTCATCAGGTAGAAGCCGCCGATGAGTCCGATGGACCAGACGACCGAGCGGCGGGCGGCGCGCGCGGTCGGCACGGTGTAGAAGCGCGACAGGATGTGCGGCAGCCCGGCCGTGCCGAGGACGAGGGCGAGCCCCAGGCTGATGAAGTCGAGGCGCGCGGTCCAGTCGCCGCCGTACTTCAGCCCGGGGACGAGGAAGCCGGCGCCGTGGCCGCTGTGGGCGGCGGCGCTGTTCAGCAGCGCGTTGACGTCGCCGTGGAAGCGGACCAGGACGAGTACGGTCAGCGCGACGGCACCGGCCAGCAGCAGGACCGCCTTGACGATCTGGATCCAGGTCGTGGCGCGCATCCCGCCGAGCGAGACGTAGACGACCATCAGCGCGCCCACGCCGATCACGGTCCAGGTGCGCGCGGCGCCGCTCGTCCCGCCGAGGAGCAGCGCGACCAGGCTCCCCGCGCCGACCATCTGCGCGACGAGGTAGAGCACGGAGACGGTGACGGAGGAGGTGCCCGCGGCGATCCGGACGGGCCGCTCGGCCATCCGGGAGGCGACGACGTCGGCGAGGGTGAACCGGCCGCAGTTACGGACGAGTTCGGCGACCAGGAAGAGGACGACCAGCCAGGCGACGAGGAAGCCGACCGAGTAGAGCATGCCGTCGTAGCCGAAGAGGGCTATCAGACCGGAGATGCCGAGGAAGGAGGCGGCGGACATGTAGTCGCCGGCTATGGCGAAGCCGTTCTCCATGGGCGAGAAGAGCCGGCCGCCGGCGTAGAACTCCTCGGCGGTGCCGTGGCGGTGGCGGCTCACCCAGGTGGTGATGGCGAGGGTGACCGCGACGAACGCGCTGAACAGCACCAGGGCCAGGGTCTGGTGGTCGCCGCTCATCGCCCGTCCCTCTCGCCCGTCCGGGCCGTCCCGGACGCCGCGGACGGCCCGGACGGCCCGTCGCGCTCGGCCTTCGCCGCGCGCTCGTGGTCGAAGACGGCCCAGCGCAGTTCGAGCGCCGCGCGGTCCCGGTGCAGCCGGGCGTGGCGGGCGTACGCCCAGGTCAGCAGGAAGGTGGAGAGGAACTGTCCGAGACCGGCGGCCATCGCCACGTTCACCGCGCCCACCACCGGCCGGGCCATCAGCTCCGGCGCGGCGGTCGCGGCGACGACGTACGCCAAGTACCAGACGAAGAAGGCGAGCGAGGCGGGGACGACGAACCTCCGGTACCTGCCGCGTACTTCCTGGAAGGCGGCGCTGCGCTGGACCTCCCGGTAGATGTCGGCGGCTGGCCGGCCCGCTCCGGCCGCGTCCCCCCGGCCGGGGCGCGGCCCGGGCCCGGAGGCCGTACCCGCCCCCGTACCGTCCGGGTCGCCCCAGTCCGAGGCCAGCGCGTCGTACCACGGGTCGTCGAGCCGCACCGCTGCGGCGTCGCGCCCTTCCTGCTTCTCCACCGGTCAACTCTCCTTGTCAGCGAACCGTTTCGGCGCGCGTAGCAAGGATGGTCGGAGCACGGGGACCGGCTGTCGGTCTCTCCCCGACTTCACCCCATCAGGTGATGTCTGTCCCGGGTGGAGGAACGGCCTCCACCCGTGGGTGGAGGCCGTGTCCCGCGCCGTGCGTGCCCCGCGAGCTGCCCGGGGCGGTGGTGGTCAGGCGTCGATGCGCGAGCGGTCCAGGGTCGCGGCGGAGCTGGTGATGAACTCCTTGCGGGGCGCCACCTCGTTGCCCATCAGCAGATCGAAGATCTGCTCGGACGACTCCAGGTCGCCGATGTTGATGCGCCGCAGGGTGCGGTGGCGCGGGTCCATCGTCGTCTCCGCGAGCTGGTCGGCGTCCATCTCTCCGAGGCCCTTGTAGCGCTGGATGGAGTCCTTGAACCGGATGTTCTTGCGCTGGTACTCCAGCAACGTCTGGCGCAGCTCGTTGTCCGAGTACGTGTACACGTACTTGTCCTGGCCCTTCTTGGGCTGGACCAGCTCGATCCGGTGCAGCGGCGGTACGGCGGCGTAGACGCGGCCCGCCTCCACCATCGGACGCATGTAGCGCTGGAAGAGCGTGAGCAGCAGGATGCGGATGTGAGCGCCGTCGACATCGGCGTCGACGAGGAGCACGATCTTGCCGTAGCGGGCGGCGTCGATGTCGAAGGTCCGGCCCGAGCCCGCCCCTATGACCTGGATGATCGCTCCGCACTCGGCGTTCTTGAGCATGTCCGTGACGGATGCCTTCTGGACATTGAGGATCTTGCCGCGGATCGGCAGCAGCGCCTGGAACTCGCTGTTCCTGGCGAGCTTCGCCGTACCGAGCGCGGAGTCCCCCTCCACGATGAACAGCTCGCTGCGGTCCACGTCGTCGCTGCGGCAGTCGGCGAGCTTGGCCGGCAGCGAGGAGGACTCCAGCGCGGTCTTCCTGCGCTGCGCGTCCTTGTGCTGGCGGGCCGCGATCCGGGTGCGGGCGGCGGCGACCGCCTTCTCCAGTACGGCGCGGGCCTGCGCCTTCGCGTCGCGCTTCGTCGAGGTCAGGAACTCCTTGAGCTCCTTGGCGATGACGTTGGCGACGATCCGGTTGGCCGCCGAGGTGCCCAGGACCTCCTTGGTCTGGCCCTCGAACTGGGGCTCCGCGAGCCGCACCGTGACCACGGCGGTGAGACCTTCCAGGGCGTCGTCCTTGACGATGTCGTCCTCGGCGACGCGCAGCATCTTGGCCGAGCGCAGCACCTCGTTGACGGTTTTGGTCAGGGAACGCTCGAATCCGCTCACATGGGTGCCGCCCTTGGGGGTGGCGATGATGTTGACGAACGACTTGAGCGTCGTGTCGTACCCGGTGCCCCAGCGCAGCGCCACATCGACGCCCAGCTCGCGGGTGACCTCGGTGGGGGTCATGTGGCCCCGGTCGTCCAGGACCGGCACGGTCTCCTTGAAGGTGCCCTGGCCGGTGAGGCGCAGCACGTCGCAGACGGCCTTGTCCTGCGCCAGGTACTCGCAGAACTCGCTGATGCCGCCGTCGAAGCGGAAGGTGTCCTCGACCGGGCCGCCCGCGCCCTCGTCGATGCCCCGCTCGTCCCGAACGACGATGGTCAGCCCGGGGACCAGGAAGGCGGTCTGGCGGGCGCGCTGGTGCAGCGTCTCCAGGGAGAGCTTGGCGTCCTTGAGGAAGATCTGCCGGTCGGCCCAGTAGCGCACGCGGGTGCCGATACGGTTCTTGGGCACCCGCTTCGCCTTGCGCAGCCCGTTCGCGGGGTCGAAGGGGCTGTCGGGTCCCTGCTCGGTGAACATTCCGGGGACACCGCGCCGGAAGCTGATCGCGTGGGTGGTGCCGTTGCGGTCCACCTCGACGTCGAGACGGGCGGAGAGGGCGTTGACGACGGAGGCGCCCACGCCGTGCAGACCGCCCGAGGCCGCGTACGAGCCGCCGCCGAACTTGCCGCCCGCGTGGAGCTTGGTCATCACGACCTCGACGCCGGAGAGCCCCGTCTTGGGCTCGACGTCGACGGGGATGCCCCGGCCGTTGTCCTTGACCTCGACCGAGCCGTCCTCGTGGAGGATCACGTCGATGCGGTCGCAGTGTCCGCCCAGGGCCTCGTCGACGGAGTTGTCGATGATTTCCCAGAGGCAGTGCATGAGGCCGCGGCTGTCGGTCGACCCGATGTACATTCCGGGGCGTTTGCGGACCGCTTCGAGTCCTTCAAGGACGAGCAGGTGCCGCGCGGTGTAGTTGGAGCCGTCACGGTCTGCTGTCAGCAGCGCTGTGGACGGCACGGACGTATCGGCGGTCACGCGGGTTCGCTCCTCGCTGAATTTGAGATGTGGCCCCGTGGGGTAAAGGCCCGGCGTCTGTCACCGGTCAGAGGGTACAGAGCCCTGGTAGAGCCGTTGTCACGCCACCCTCGCGAATTCTTATGCTAGTCCAAGGTCGCATACGTGTTCGATCCTTCGTCGGAGTGAAGCACACATCACGTTCCCTTCCAGGCATGAACCATTTAGGCTCCGGGCACGTCCTCATCAACAACCGGCAAGCCGGCCGGCGCAGGACACACCCCTTGACCACAATCTGCAAGCAACGCGAAACCCGTAGTGCGAAGCCCAGCGATGCAATACGGCTCATTCGCCGCCAACCGCCAGCAGCCAGCCACGACGGAAGAAAATTTCGAGGAAAAGCCGCGAGCGGGAACGTTTTCGGCCTGGTTGGATGTTGACCCTGGTACGACAGCTCGTCGAGCTAGAGAAGAGGCGACGTGACTACTGTTCTGACCCCCGCGAGCCCCCTGACGGCGGCTGACCGCTGCGACCGGTGCGGCGCCCAGGCCTATCTGCGCGTCCTCCTGTCCAGCGGTGGTGAACTGCTCTTCTGCGCCCACCACGGACGCAAGTTCGAGCCGGAACTCAAGAAGATCGCCGCGGAAATACAGGATGAGACCGACCGACTGACGGCCGTCCCGGCCGGCGGTGGTGAAGAGGAACGCTGACACCTCGCATCCACACGACGAGCCAAGGGTCGGCCCGCTGACCGGCCGACGGGCGGCCATCCCGCGACAGCGCGGGGTGGCCGCCCGTTCTCATGCCCGCGGCCCGGCATGCGCCCTGACCGGCGCCCCGGCCCGCCCGGCCGCCGGGTCAGGGCGCCCGCCGGGCCGCGAGGGCGTCGGCGACCGGCTCCACCGCCGTACTGACCCGGGTGTAGACCCCCGGGTTCCCCGCCTTTCCGCAGCCGCTGCCCCAGGAGACGAGCCCGATGAGCCGCCCTTCGGCCACCAGCGGCCCGCCGCTGTCGCCCTGGCACGCGTCGTGCCCGCCCGCCGGGTCGCCCGCGCAGAGCATCGTGGTGGCCTCGTAACGGCCTCCACGGGCCCCTGAGGCGCCCGGGTAGGCCCGCTCGCACTCCGCGTCCCTGAGGACCGTCACAGGCGCCGAGCGCAGCGCCTCCGCGTAGTCGCCGCCGCCCGTGGTGTCGCCCCAGCCCAGGACCGCGGCGTCCGTGCCGGGCTCGGTGGCGGGGTCACGCTCCTCCGCCGGCCGGATCGCGTACGCCGCGGGCAGCGCCCTCGACAGGGTCAGCACCGCGAGGTCCGCCGCGTTCGTCTCCGGGTCGTACGCGGGGTCGACGAGGACGGAGCGTACGGGCACCTCATGCCCTCCCGGGCCGCGCAGCCGGTCGCGCCCGGCGATGACCCGCAGGTCCCGTACGGCGTCCGGGGCCGCGCCGAGGACGTCCCGGCCCATGCAGTGGGCGGCCGTCAGCACCTTCGTCGGCGCCACCACCACGCCCCCGCAGAACTGGCCCGCCCTCGTACCCCCGAAACGGTCACGGCTGGAGAGCGCGACGACCCAGGGGTTGTCCTCGACCCGGACCTGCTTCCCTCCGATGATCACGCTGTCGGCGGTGGCGGAAGCGGGCGCACCGAGCGGCAGCAGGGCGACCGCGGCGATCAGGGCCAGACCTCCGGTCGACATGCGGGCAAGGGAACGGCGCATACGGGCTCCTGACTCTCGGTGGACAGTGACGCTCGGCGGACAGTGATCTACCCAGAGTCAGTCACCCGGACGGGTCCCGCACCCCCGCGCACAGCGCGAAGACCCGGATCCTGGTGGCATCCGGGTCTTCACTCGTGCTTCGCGCGCCCTCTGGCGCGTCCTGGACCGGTCCGGATAAGGGACCGGTCCAACCCGCTCCGTCGGGCAGCGCCGACCAGTGCGGCGCCGACTAGTCCAGGTAGTCGCGCAGAACCTGCGACCGGGACGGGTGGCGCAGCTTCGACATCGTCTTGGACTCGATCTGGCGGATGCGCTCACGCGTCACCCCGTAGACCTTGCCGATCTCGTCCAGCGTCTTGGGCTGGCCGTCGGTGAGACCGAAGCGCATGGAGACCACACCCGCCTCCCGCTCGGAGAGCGTGTCCAGCACCGAGTGGAGCTGCTCCTGGAGGAGGGTGAAGCTCACCGCGTCGGCCGGGACGACCGCCTCGGAGTCCTCGATGAGGTCACCGAACTCGCTGTCACCGTCCTCGCCGAGCGGGGTGTGCAGGGAGATCGGCTCACGGCCGTACTTCTGGACCTCGATGACCTTCTCGGGGGTCATGTCGAGTTCCTTGGCCAGCTCCTCCGGGGTGGGCTCGCGGCCCAGGTCCTGGAGCATCTGGCGCTGCACGCGCGCGAGCTTGTTGATGACCTCGACCATGTGCACCGGGATACGGATGGTGCGGGCCTGGTCGGCCATGGCGCGGGTGATCGCCTGCCGGATCCACCAGGTGGCGTACGTGGAGAACTTGTAGCCCTTGGTGTAGTCGAACTTCTCGACCGCGCGGATCAGACCGAGGTTGCCCTCCTGGATCAGGTCCAGGAAGAGCATGCCGCGGCCGGTGTAGCGCTTGGCCAGCGAGACGACCAGACGGAGGTTGGCCTCCAGCAGGTGGTTCTTGGCGCGGCGGCCGTCCTCGGCGATGATCTCCAGCTCGCGCTTGAGCTTGGGCGCGAGCTTGTCGGAGTTGGCCAGCTTGTCCTCGGCGAAGAGACCGGCCTCGATGCGCTTGGCCAGCTCGACCTCCTGCTCCGCGTTGAGGAGCGGGACCTTGCCGATCTGCTTCAGGTAGTCCTTGACGGGGTCGGCGGTGGCACCGGCGACGGCGACCTGCTGCGCGGGAGCGTCGTCCTCGTCGTCGTCGGAGAGGACGAAGCCCTTGTTCTCGCCCTCGGTCTCCTCCTCCTCGCCCTTTCCTGCCTGGATCTCCTCGGTCGGCTCGTCGCCGTCGACGACCTCGTCGGAGTCCTTCTTGCCCGCGGTCTTCTTCGCCGTCGTCTTCTTGGCGGCGGTCTTCTTGACGGTCGCCTTCTTGGCGACGGTCTTCTTGGCCGCCGCCTTCTTGGCGGGGGCGACGGAGTCGTCGGCGGCGACGCCCTCCGCCGTCGGGGCGGCGGTGGCCGCGACGGTCTTGGTCACGGTCGTCTTGGCCGTGACCGTCTTGGTGGCGGTGCGCTTGACCGGGCTCTTCGCTGCGACGCTCTTGCGGGTGCGCTTCGGCGACTCCGCGGCACTGACCATCAGCGTCACACCCTCTTCCTCGAGGATCTGGTTGAGGCTGCGCAGAACATTCTTCCACTGGGTTGGCGGAATCTGGTCGGCCTCGAAGGCGCGACGCACGTCATCGCCGGCGATCTGCCCATCAGCCTTTCCCCGCTCGATGAGCGCCATCACAGACTCGGACTCGGCGATCTCCGGCGGGAGCGTACGGGATGTGCTGGCCGACACGAACAACCTCTCGGAACGATGGAAACGGCTTCCGGCCCCGCCCATGATCGGGCCGGAGCCGACGACCGTCGGCTGGGGATGTCGCCGACGACGCGGGCTGGACCTCGGAGACGAATACAGCGCCACATGTGGCGGTCGCATTCCCTCCTCGGCTGTCACCTCTTAGGTCATCGCCCTGCCTCCAGGAGTGTTACGCCCAATCCGCGTGGCCCGAGTCACACCCCATTTACGGCAAAGCGGCCAGAAGCGGGATTCACCGTCCCACCGTCGCGTCGCCGGACCTCCGGGTCCGGCGACACACGACGCGTACATCCCCGTACGCCCTGGCCCCGGGGAGTGGTCAGTGTTCGCGCGGCGCCGGTACGACACGCTCCACATCGGGCTGGACGGTGAGCAGTTGACGCATGGCCGATTCCGCGGCGTGCGCGTCCCCGGAAGCGAGGGCGTCGGCGATCCGCGCGTGGTGGTCGAGCGACACCTCCGTGGGCCGGTCACAACCGGTGACCGGACCGCCGGAGACCTGGAGGGCGGCGGACACGATCCCCGAAAGGTGCTCCAGCATCCGGTTTCCGGCGAGCTGGATCAGCAGGGAGTGATATTCGGCGTCCGCCCGTGCGAAGGTGATCGCGTCCCCCTGGGCGAGGGCGTGGCCCATGATCCCGACCATGTCCGCGAGGCGCTGCTGCACATCGGCCCGGCCGTGGCCGGCCGCCAGCCGCGCGGCGAGGGGCTCGATCGTCCAGCGCAGCTCGCTCAGCTCACGGCGCTGGTCGTCGCGCTGCGGTCCGAAAGCACGCCATTCGATGATGTCGGGGTCGAGCAGATTCCAGTCACTGACCGGCCGGACCCGGGTACCGACATTGGGCCGGGCGCTCACGAGCCCCTTCGCCTCAAGAACGCGCAGGGACTCCCGCACCACCGTGCGGGAGACCTCGAAGCGCTGGCCGATCTCCTCGGGGACGAGCGGCCGGTCGGCGCCCAGATCACCGGAGACGATCATCTGTCCGAGCTGCTGGACGAGTTGGCCGTGCAGTCCGCGGCCCCGGCTGCTCGTCGTACGCCGTCCCACCCGGCCCAGATCGGTGTCGGCGCCGTCCCACACGGGTGCGGCCATACGGTCGGCGTTGGGCGCCTCGGCGAAGGGGTAGCGGTCGAGTTCACCCGGCTCGGCGAGGCCGGACTCGGCGGAGCGGGCGGCGGTCATCATGGTGTGCGCAAGGGTACTCACGCATCCTTTGTCGGCGTTGCTTCCGCGCGCCTTGAGGTCTTTGGTGAAAAGCACACGAAAGGGTGATCGGCGCCCGCCCTTCGATTGACGCCTTATCGGAAAGAAGCGGGCTTTATCAGGGGAGTTACGGCCATGAGATGACTCTCCGGTCGTACGTGGTCACCAACGGGCCCTGCGGCGAAGGCCGGTGAGCAGATACGCGCAGAGCAGGGCCGACAGCGACAGGGTGAGCGCCGCGGCGACCGGCTGGGCCGCGAGTCTGAACGTCGCCGTCAGCCACTGGTCCGCCTGGTGCGGCCAGACCGGCCAGGCCATGTCACGCAGTCTGCCGGGGAGTCCGGCGACGGAGCGCGCGGAGGGCCCGGCGAACACCTTCTGCAGCAACGGGACGACCAGGGTCGGTACGGCGACGACGGCGGCCATGCCCGCGATCGCGATCCGGAAGACCCCGGCGCCGAGCAGTCCCGCCCAGGCACAGCCGACCGCGAGTCCGGCCCAACCCACGCCCAGGGAGGCCCAGTTGTCCGGTACGGGGACGGCGTCGGCACCGTACACGAGGCGGAGCGCCGCGCCGTCGGCGAGCACCGCGAGGAGCGCGAGGAGCAGGGCCGTGCCGCCCGTGACGGCGAGCTTGGCGAGGAGCAGGGCGAGACGGCGCGGGACGGTGCCGCGCGCGCCGGCGAGGGTGGGGTGGCGGTACTCGTCGGCGAAAGAGAGCGCGCCGATCAGTCCGGCGCCGAGGACGGCGGGCGGCAGGGGCAGGATCGCGGGCCAGGCGGCGAGCAGTCCGGGCAGCGGGGTTCCGCCGGTACGGCCGAGGGGGACGGCGAGGGCCACGGAGGCGAACAGCACGGCGACCATGATCAACGGCGCGGTACGGACGCCGACCATGCGGCGCAGCTCGTAACGGACGGGCCGGAGCGGGGAGCGGGCCGGGCGGCCGGGCAGGGGCGTCGGGAGCGGGGCGGGACCTTCGGCGCGGGATCCCGTGCGGACGTCGGTGCGGACCTCCGCACGGACCTCTGTACGGACTTCCGCGCGGGCCTCCGGAGCGGCGGCGGGGCCCGGCACGGAGCCGGACGGGAGTACGGAGCCGGACGGAGGTGCGGATACGGGTGCGGAGCCGGACGCGGATGACGGCGCCGCTCCGGGCCACGGGCCCATGTCGCCGATCTCGTCGGCGAGCTGATGGACGAGGACGCCGTGCCGGAAGGCGGTCTCCCCGATCTCCGGGCAACTGCTGCCGTAGACGGTGAGCAGGCTGCCCGCCTCGGCGACCACCTCGACGGAGCGCCGGCCCGCGCGGGCCTCGCGGCTCAGCGCGTCGGCGAGCCGGGCGGCGTGCGGGGTCCTGACGGCGACGCGGGGGCGCAGCCGGGTGCGGGCGAAGGACGCGGTGTCCTGGTCGGCCACGAGACGGCCCTCGTCGAGGGTGACGACACGGTCCGAGACGCGGGCGGCCTCCTTGGGGTCCTCCGTGGTGTAGAGCACGGTGCCGCCCTGGCCCGCGTGGGCGCGCAGCAGCCCGTGCAGCCAGCTCTTCTCGCGCGGCGAGAGCTCCGCCGACGGCTCGTCGAGCAGCAGGGTGTGCGGGTCGCCCAGCAGCGCGACGGCGAGGCCGAGCCTGCGGTCCGTACCGAGCGACAGGGAGCCGAGCCGTTCGTCGCGCAGGGGGGCGAGCCCGACGACGTCGAGGAGTTCGTCGGCGCGCGAGGCGGGCACCCCGGCGGCGGCGCAGACCAGCTTGAGCTGCCCGCGGACGGTACGCGCCGGATGGCCGGGCACATCGCCGAGGAGCACGCCGATCTCGCGGGCCGGGTGGGCGACGCGGTGGAGCGGACGCCCGCGGAAGTAGGTGACGCCGCGGCCCGGTTCGAGTTCGAGCATCAGCCGGAGCGCGGTGCTCTTGCCCGCGCCGGAGGCGCCGAGGAGCGCCGTGACCGAGCCCGGCCGCGCCTCGAAGGTCAGATCGTCCACGGCGGGCGGGAGATCTCGGCGGGGGGAACTGGTCAGTCCGATGGCCTGGAGCATCGCTTCTCTCGCGGGGAGGTGAGACCGCTCGACGGCAGCGGGTACCGCAGCACGATAACGCGATATGTCTGATTTGCCAGGTAAGAGCGGCCATCCGGGCCCCGCCCGTCGGATCTCCGGGCCGGGCCTCGCGCGTCAGACCTCGGGGCGCAGCATCGGCGGGTTGAGTACGGTCGCCCCGCCCGCCCGGAACAACTGCGCGGGCCGACCGCCCTGGCGGGTGGTGGTGCCCCCGGACGGGACCAGGAAGCCCGGGGTGCCGGTGACCTTGCGGTGGAAGTTGCGGGGGTCGAGCACCACGCCCCACACCGCCTCGTACACCCTGCGCAGCTCCCCGACGGTGAACTCGGACGGGCAGAACGCCGTGGCGAGCGAGGAGTACTCGATCTTGGAGCGGGCCCGCTCCACCCCGTCCGCGAGGATCCGGGCGTGGTCGAAGGCGAGTGGGGCGGGCTGTTCGTCCTCCCGGCCGAACCCGCCTTCCTGGCTGAGCAGCGCGTCGACCGGGGCCCAGCGCGCGCTGTTGGCGTCTCCCCCGGCCCGCGGCGCGGGCAGGTCGGGCGAGAGCGCGAGATGCGCCACGCTGACCACCCGCATCCGGGGATCGCGCCCGGGGTCGCCGTACGTGGCGAGCTGTTCGAGGTGGGCGGCGTTCCCGGGCGCCGGGGAGACCGGGTCGTGGGCGCAGAGCCCCGTCTCCTCGACCAGTTCGCGCGCCGCGGCGCCCGCCAGGTCCTCGTCGGCCTTGACGAAGCCGCCGGGCAGCGCCCACCGCCCCTGGAACGGCGGCTCACCGCGCCGCACGACCAGCGCGCAGAGCGCGTGACGGCGCACGGTGAGCACCACCAAGTCGACGGTGACAGCGAATGCCGGGTAGGCCGAGGGGTCGTAGGGCGCCATGCCGCGATCTTAGTCGTCTGCCTGACGATAAACACTCCTTCCGTCATTCACGCCTGCTTCCCTTCACGCCCGATGCCGTTCACGCCCACTGCCCTTCACCCCCGCTGACGTTCACGCCCCCGCTGACGTACACGCCCACTTCTTCCCGGCCGTCAACGGCGGCTCCTGGTCCCGCGCTGTCCGCCGCGCCGTACCGCGCGGTCCTGGTCGCGTCCCGCCCCGGCGCCGGGGCGCGGCTGCTTCGGCTCGGGGGGCTTCCGTGCCCTGGGCGGCCGCGCGGGCCGGGGCTTGGCTCGGCGGGCCGTGGCGCGCGGGCCCGGCAGCGCGCGGGCGACGCGCTCCTCGCGCAGACAGCGGCGCAGTGTCTCGGGGTCCAGGCCCTCGTTGCACGCCTGGTGGAGCAGTTGGGCGAAGACGTACTTCGGGTCGAGGCGCAGGGCGAGCCCGAGGGCGACCCTGGCCCCCACGTCGTCCCCGGTGGACCAGGCGACCCAGCCGGCCAGGGTCAGCGGGGCGGTGGCGTGTTCCGCGTAGGGGCCGACGCAGCGGCGGGACAGCGCGCGCCAGAGCCGTAACGCGGGCGCGGCGTCGGGCCCTTCCATCCACTCCGCGGCCCGGTCCCGGGTCTCGCGGTCCTGGAGGCCGAGGATGACGGCGGCGGCCTCGTCGTCCCCGATGAGCCGGTCGTCCTCGGTGTCCGTGCCGGTCCGGTCGTCGGCCCCTGCCCCGACCAGCCGTTCGACGAGGGAACGGGCCAGCGTCAGCGTCTCGGCGCCGACCTGTTCCCGGCTCCCGCTGATCAGGATCCTGGGCACGAGGGAGGCGCCGGCGCGGTCGAGCGCCCGTTCCTGCGCCTCGACGGCGGCGGGGGTGGTCCAGGGCGCCAGCCGCGCCTCCATCTCGCGCAGCGACCCCCGCACCTGGACCCCGGCGTAGGCGGCGGCAGCGGCCATCACCGACGTGCCCGGCAGGGCGAGACCGGTCCCTTCGAGGGGACAGCAGCGCTGGTCGGGGCAGCAGTAGGACCAGAAGCGGCCGTCGGAGATGCAGAGCACCTCGTGCACGGGGACGTCGAGGCCGCCGCACGCGGTGCGCAGCCGCTGGGCCAGGGGGCGCAGCCGTTCCATCACCTGTCGGCCCGTCTCGCCGGGGCCCGGGTCCTGGCAGAGGAAGGCGACGATGCCGTCCGGACGGGCGCCCCGGCGCTCGCTGCCGTCGATCAGGCACTCGGCGAGCTGGTCGGCGACGGGCGGCCACTCCTGGGGCGAGCGGGGGATGCCGAGCCTGAGCCGCCCGCCGAAGCGTCCGCGCTCGCCGTGCAGGGCGACCATGACGACGGAGTCGGTGGGATGGAATCCGAGGAGATAGGGCAGGGCGTCGGCGAGCTCCGCGGGACTGCGCAGGGTGATCTGCTGCTGGTCGGCGGATCCGGTCGGTTCGTGGTGTTCGCGGTGCTGGTTCATGACTCGACCGTGCCGGATTCCGCCGGATCCCGCTGACCCTGTGGATAACTCTTTTCCACAGGCCGCCGACCGCATTCGCGGTTTGTCGGACCCATCGGGTTGCATGGGGCCATGACCAACGCAGAACGCGCAGCTCTCCGGGCATCCGCCGACGCCGTCCTCGCCCGCCTGGTCGGTGACGCCACCGGCGCCGCGCGGCTGCGCGAGGACCAGTGGCGGGCCATCGAGGCGCTCGTCGCCGACCAGCGCCGCGCGCTGGTCGTCCAGCGCACGGGCTGGGGCAAGTCCGCGGTGTATTTCGTGGCGACGTCGCTGCTGCGGGCCCGGGGCGCGGGTCCGACCGTGATCGTCTCGCCGCTGCTGGCGCTGATGCGCAACCAGGTGGAGGCCGCGGCGCGGGCCGGGATCCGCGCCCGGACGATCAATTCGTCCAACGCGGAGGAGTGGGACGCGATTCAGGACGAGGTGTCCGCGGGCGAGGTCGACGTCCTGCTGGTCAGCCCGGAGCGGCTCAACAACCCCGACTTCCGCGACCAGGTGCTGCCCCGCCTCTCGGCGGCGACGGGCCTGCTGGTGGTCGACGAGGCACACTGCATCTCGGACTGGGGCCATGACTTCCGCCCCGACTACCGGCGGCTGCGCACGATGCTCGCGGAGCTGCCGTCCGGTGTCCCGGTCCTCGCCACGACGGCCACGGCCAATTCCCGGGTGAGCGCCGATGTCGCCGAGCAGTTGGGCACGGGGGCGGGGACGGACGCGCTGGTGCTGCGCGGGCCGCTGGACCGGGAGAGCCTCAGCCTCCATGTGCTCCGGCTGCCGGACGCGGCGCACCGGCTGGCATGGCTGGCCGACCACCTCGCCGAGCTGCCGGGATCGGGGATCATCTACACCTTGACGGTCGCGGCGGCCGAGGAGGTCACGGCGTATCTGCGGCAGTGCGGGCACACCGTCGCCTCGTACACCGGCCGTACGGAGAACGCGGAGCGGCAGCAGGCCGAGGACGATCTGCTGGGGAACCGGGTGAAGGCGCTGGTGGCGACGTCCGCGCTGGGCATGGGGTTCGACAAGCCCGATCTCGGGTTCGTGGTCCATCTGGGTTCGCCCTCCTCCCCCATCGCCTACTACCAGCAGGTGGGGCGCGCGGGGCGCGGGGTGGCCCATGCCGAGGTGCTGCTGCTGCCGGGCAAGGAGGACGAGGCGATCTGGCAGTACTTCGCGTCGGTGGCCTTCCCGCCGGAGGAGCTGGTCCGCCGCACCCTCGACGTCCTGGGGCGCGCCGACCGGCCGCTGTCGCTGCCGGCCCTGGAGCCGCTGGTCGAGCTGCGGCGGACACGCCTGGAGACGATGCTCAAGGTGCTGGACGTGGACGGGGCGGTGCACCGGGTCAAGGGCGGCTGGACGTCGACGGGACGGCCGTGGGTGTACGACACGGAGCGGTACGCGTGGGTGGCGCGGCAGAGGCAGAGCGAGCAGCAGGCGATGCGCGACTACGCGTCGGCGTCGGGGTGCCGGATGGAGTTCCTGCGGCGTCAGCTCGACGACGAGGAGGCGGTGCCCTGCGGGCGGTGCGACAACTGCGCGGGGACGCGTTTCGAGGCCAAGGTGACCGACGCCGCACTCGACGCCGCCCGCGGCGAGCTGGGCAGGCCCGGGGTGGAGGTGGACCCCCGCAAGATGTGGCCGACCGGTCTCGCCGCGGTCGGGGTCTCCCTCAAGGGGCGGATCGCGCAGGGCGAGCAGTCCTTCCCCGGCCGGGCCCTGGGGCGGCTCTCCGACATCGGCTGGGGAAACCGGCTCCGTCCGATGCTGGCGGCGCGCGCCACGGACGGTCCGGTGCCCGACGACGTGGTGAGCGCCGTGGTGAGTGTGCTCGCCGACTGGGCGAAGGGACCCGGCGGTTGGGCCGCGGGTGCCGAGGACGCGCCGCCCCGGCCGGTGGGTGTGGTCACGGTGGCCTCCCGCTCCAGGCCCCGGCTGGTGGAGTCGCTCGGCGCCCGGATCTCGGAGATCGGCAGGATGCCGCTGCTCGGTACGGTCGCGTACGCGCCGGGGGCCGACGAGGCCCGGATCTCCCGCACCAACGGCGCGCAGCGGGTGCGGGGCTTGCACGAGACCCTGACCGTGCCGCCGGAGCTGGCGGCGGCGCTGGCGGCGGCCGGCGGGCCCGTGCTGCTCGTCGACGACCTCTCGGAGAGCGGCTGGACGCTCGCGGTGGCCACCCGGCTGCTCCGCAGGGCCGGAGCCGAGGGAGTGTTTCCGCTGGTCCTCGCCGTTCAGAGCTGATGCGGTGCCGGGATCGTGGCGCCCGGCGCGCGAGGTGACGGGAGTGCGCAGGTATATAGCCCTCATATCTACGCATTTCCACCAGCAGCGCCAATTGCTCGTTGCCGCGCGCCCCCGCGCCGGTGAGAATTGGAACTGCCCCCGCACTGTCCCCTCGCGTTCCGCAAGGGCTGTGCCGCGGCGCGTCCCCGCCCGACCCTGCCCGCACCGTGGGCGCGTATGCGAAGGGAGGAACGTGACCTTCGGATTCGCTCCGTCCGCAGCCACTTCGATCAGTGCTCAGGCCGCTTCCGTCAGCCGCCTCGCCAGAATGCTCGAACCCGCCGAGTGGGCCGCCGCCGGGATTCCGCTCCTGCGCAATCCCCGTGAGGTCGTCAGCGGTCTGCACAGCCGGCACGCGCCGACCCCGGCGACCGCCGTGGTGGCCGTGCTCGACCCCGAGGAACGGCTGGCCGCCAGCGCGTCGTTCGTGCCGCGCGCCGCGCCGGTGGACGGCTGGGAGTTCCGCAACGCGCTGCTGGCGCACCTGCGTCGGGTCATCCCGCACGATCTGCGTCGGCGCACGCCGGTGCGCACGGCCGTGCTGCTCTACTGCCGCGAGGGCGACGAGCGCTGGACGGAGGAGGACGGCGCCTGGATGTGGGGACTGCGCGACGCGTGCACCCTGCACGGGCTGCGCTGCGGCGCGTACATCACGCTGACGCGTGGCGGCTGGCAGGTGTTGGGCGAGGGGCGCGGAGGCCGCCGCCCCAACTCGGAGTCGCCACCGGCGAACCTGGCGGAGACAGCGGCCGATCCGGCCCTGTCACCGCTGAGCGGTGGAGGCGGCGCGGTGGAGGCACAGCGCCGTACCGCCGCGCGCTGAACGGCCGCCCGCGGAGAGCGGGGCGGCCGACGCGTACGTCCCTCCGGGCGGCTCCCCGAAGCGGCCCGGCCACCCTCCTGAAAGAGGCGGCCGGGTCACCACCGGAACGTATCGACGCGGACGCGCCCACCGGGCGCGCCGGTTGTCGTACGGCTCAGACGCCCGCGCCGAGCACGGCGTTGATCCGCTCGGCGTCACCGGACACCACGAGCAGCGCGGTGGCCCGGCCACGGGCCAGGGGCAGCGCCTTGGCGACGGCGTCGTCGTCACCACCGTTGACGGCGACGACCACGACGGGCCGGGACTGCGCACGGGCGACGGCGGCGGCATCCGCGAAGAACACGTCCTCGCGGGCGTCGTGCTGGGCCCAGTACGCGCTCTCACCGAACGACAGCTCGTGGGTGGCCCACGGGTGCTGTTCGCCGGTGGTGAGCACCAGGATGTCGCCCGGCGCCCGGCCCGCGTCCAGCAGCAGGTCGATCGCCTCCTCGGCGGCGTCCAGCGCACCGTCCGCAGAAGCCGGGATCACCTGGACCTGGGGGACGGCGGAAGAAGGGGAAGGGGCGGGGTCGGCGGTGCCGGGCGCCTTCGGCTGACCGGCGGAGCTGTGCGAGCGCTGCGCCGGCGGCGCGGGCCTCGCGGGACCGGGACCCGGACGTCCGGGCCTCGGTGTCGTCGCGGAGCGCGGCCCGGGGACGGGACGCGGACCGGGTACGGGACGGGGGGTCGAAGCGGTGCGACCGGTGGCCGGCGTGGCGCTGGGACCCTGGGCTCTCTCGTGAATCTGAGGCTCCTGAGGGATGAGAGGCATGACTGGATGTCTATCAAACACCGGTGCGAAAAGCATCGGTGGGTGGGCGCATTCGTGCCCGTGCCCGAGGCCGCGAGGCACCCGGGCGGGGGTTCGCCGGACGGGTCACCGGGTGTCCCGGAGAGGCCCGTGCCGGAAGTCTCACGTTCCGAGGCCGGACATTCCGGAGCCGGCTGCTCCGGACGCCGGACGGTCCGGTGTCGGATGGTCGACGGTCAGAAATCGAAGCCGAGTTGGCCCCCGCTTTCCGTGACGTCGGCCTGCGCGGGGACCCGGACCTTCTTGAGGTGCCGCCACCGGGGCAGCGCGTCGAGATAGGACCACGACAGCCGGTGGTGCGGTGTCGGTCCCCGTTCCTCCAGCGCCGCCCGGTGCACCGGTGAGGGGTACCCGGCGTTGGCGCCGAAGGCGAACGGTACGTACTCCTCGGACCCCGCGCCCAGTTCGGCCATCATCGCGTCCCTGCGCACCTTGGCGAGCACCGAGGCGGCCGCCACGGAGACACAGGACTGGTCGCCCTTGATGACCGTACGCACCTGCCAGGGTCCTCCGAGATAGTCGTGCTTGCCGTCCAGGATGACCGCGTCGGGCCGTACCGGCAGCGCCTCCAGGGCGCGTACGGCGGCGAGCCTGAGTGCCGCGGTCATCCCGAGGGCGTCGATCTCCTCCGGGGAGGAGTGCCCGAGGGCGTACGACGTGACCCACGCCTCCAGTTCACCGGCCAGCTCCGTACGGCGCTTGGGCGTGATGAGTTTGGAGTCGGTGAGTCCCGCCGGGGGTCTGCGCAGTCCGGTGACGGCCGCACACACCGTGACCGGACCTGCCCACGCTCCGCGTCCGACCTCGTCGACGCCGGCGATGATCCTGGCGTCTGTGGTGGCGCGCAGCGAGCGCTCGACGGTGTGCGTGGGTGGTTCGTACGGCATGGCACCTGCCAGGTTACGCCGCCCGCACCCCGCGCGACAGACCGGGTACCGGCCGTGCCGCGCGGCCGAGTCGGGCACACCGTCACGTACCGTCCCAGTCCGCCCGCGCGCGCGGGCGGCGGGACCTCCGCCCGCGCGTGGCGGCGGGGCCGGGATCCCGTCAGCGGTACACCCCCGGGCAGGAGACGTCGCTCCGTACCCCGCGCTTCGCCAGCAGGTCGCGGGCCCTGCTCTCGGCGAGGCTGGTCACGTACCAGGGCTTGTCCTCGCCCTCCAGGTCGAGGGCGATCCCGCGCAGGGCGCACGAACGCAGCGGCTCGGGAAGCCGGTCCAGCGCCGGTACCGCGTCGGCCGACAGCTCGCGGAAGTACTCGGTGTCGATCTTCTCGGTGTCCTCGTACCGCTGTACGTTCCGCTCCGCGACCAGCGCGTCCGGCGAGACCAGGCCGAAGCCGAGGACCCCGGCCCCGACACTCGCGGCGACGGCGCGCGGCAGCCAGCGGCCCCTGGTCGCGCCGGCCACCAGCATCAGGACGATCACGAGCCCGAGCCACAGCTCCGTCGCCGCCACGGTGACCCGTAGCCGGGTCAGGCCGAACGCGTCGACGTACAGGTCCATTCGGCGCAGCGCGGCGGCGACCACGACGAGGGTCAGTACGCACAGGGCGCCCAGTACGGCGCGGACCAGGGCGGAGTCACGCGCTCCGTCACGCGGGGCCCAGCGCCCGGCCACCACGATGACCACCAGGACCAGCACCGTGACCCACAGGAGCTGCCAGAAGCCCTGGCGCGCGTACTGAGCGGGCGTCAGGCCGGTCTCCTCCAGCACCTTGTCGTACCCGCCGAGGAGCACCACGAGCTGGACGGCGATGAACACCGCGAAGAGCAGATTGAGGACGATCAGCGGAAGCGCCCACTCCGTACGGCCGCGGGCCCGCCCCGGTCGTACGGTCACCCGGTCCCAGCGCAGTGGCGACGCGGCGGTGTGCGCGGCGGCCAGGGCGCCGAAGAGGCCGAGCGCGAAGAGGAGCACCTGCCAGGGGCCTCCGGAGACGGAGACCTCGGGGGTGAGGGAGTCGAGGAGTCCGGCGAACGCGGCGTCGGCGCTGGCGAAGAGCGCGCCGAACACGATCAGCAGAACGGCGGCGACCGCGACCGCGCGCAGTACGGGGGCCACCCGGCCCCGGGTCCCGCCCGCGCGCTCACGCAGACCGCTCAGGGCCCATACGGTGCCGGGGCCGATCGCGCCGAACATGGCGGGCGGTCCGAACAGCACCCCTGTCCAGGTGCGGCTGCCGCCCAGCGCCAGCGCGCCGAGCGCCACGGCGGAGACGACGGCGAGGAAGGTGGGCAGACCGGCGTCCCGCAGCGCGGGCACGGTCAGCAGGGCCAGGCCGCCGACGGCCCAGACCAGCGTCCAGGGGCGGGGCCGCCGGCCCGCGGCCTGGGCGGCGAAGAACGCCGCGAGAGCGGCGGGGACGGCCACGAACAGCAGGTTGAGGCCGAGCCCGTCGCGCAGCAGCAGGGAGCTGAGCAGCGCGGTCGCCAGGACCGCCCAGAGGGTGGCGGTCCTGATCCGCGCGGGCGGCTCGGGTCTGACCTCGGTCAGCCACGCGGGCGGTTCGCCGCGCTGGGGCTGCCACTGCTGCCACTGCTCCCGGTACTGCTTCCACTGTTCCCGGTACAGCTCCGGGTCCTGCTCCGCCTGGCCCGGCCGGGGCGGGGCGCCCTGGTGCTTGCCGTAGGCGTACGGCCGCGGGGCCGGCTCCACGGTGGGCTCGGGTGTGGACGGTGCATCCGGTGTGGACGGTGATTCTGGTGTGGCCGGTGAATCTGTCACGGGACCCCCTCCCGACCGGGCCCGTTCGCGGCGGAGGAACGGCGCGCGGAACCCGGTGTCTCGTCGGCGCGCGCCGGTGGAAGATCAACACGGCGGCATGGCCGAAGGGTAGGCACAGGTTTCTCGGGTCCATGCCTCCGGAAGGACGGCTGTGGCAGGGCCGTGACAATGAACGGCGCATATACCCCGTAAGCCGCACGCCCCGGCGCGCACGCCTGCCCGTGAGCCCCGCCCCGGAAGCGCCGACCGGCCCCGCGCACACCGACCGGCCCCGCCCCGTCAGCGGGTGGCCGTCACCGTCAGCCACCCCGGCAGTGCCTCCGTACGCTCCCGCCAGTGCTCCGGCGCCGCCCCGCTCGCGCCCGCGGCCGAGATCACTCCCCCGACGATGGCGCAGTTGGTGTCGACGTCGCCGCCGACCTGGGCGGTCGTCCAGAAGGCCCGCTCGTAGTCGCCGAGCCCGCGCGCCGCGGACCAGAGGGCGAACGGCACGGTGTCGTGCGCGGAGGTGCGCCGCCCGCGGCCGAGCACGGCGGCGACGGTGCCCGGGTCGTCGTAGTCCAGCATGTCCCTGGCCCGGCGCAGCCCCGCCCCGACCGCGCTGCGCGGCACCAGCGCCACCACCCCGTCGAGCAGCGCCTCCGCCGTGGGCGGTCCGTCCGGGGCGGCGGCGAGGGAGGCCGCCGCTGCCACCGCCATGGCGCCCACGACGGCCTCGCGGTGCTGATGGGTGGTGTACGCGGAGATCTCCGCCTGGTGCGTGGCCTGCTCGGGGTCCTCCGCGTACCAGGCGCCGAGCGGCGCGATCCGCATCGCGGCCCCGTTGCCCCAGGAGCCCTGGCCGTCGAAGAGCCCGGCGGCCAGCTCGCGCCAGTCGCCGCCCTCCCTGATCAGCCGGAGCATCCGGTTCACGGCGGGGCCGTAACCGCGGTCGAAGTCGTGGTGCTCGGCGAAGGAGCGCGCGAGGGCGTCCTGGTCGACCCGGTGGTGGGCGGCCAGCACGGCCAGCACCGACGCGGCCATCTCGGTGTCGTCGGTCCACTGCCAGCCGCCGGACGGCAGCTCGCGGCGCTTGAGGAGCGGATAGTTGGCGGGCACGAAGAACTGGGAGCCCAGGGCGTCTCCCACGGCCAGTCCCCGGAGGCTGGCCAGGGCGCGTTCGAAGCGCCGGTCGGATACGGAATCAGAGGTCATCGAACGGGCACTTTAGCCGGTACGGGCCTCACTTGCGCGGGTTTATACGGTGCGCCCGTACGGTTCCGGGACGCGCCACTGTTCGAACGGCCGGTCCAGGGTGTAGCGGCCGTCGGAGCCGATCATCAGGATCCGGTACTCCGCGTTGCCCGGGTTGGACAGCGACTCGAACTCCGCGACCGACCAGTGGAACCACCGCATGCAGAACAGCCGCATGGTCAGCCCGTGGGTCACCAGCAGGACGTTCTCCGGCGAGTCGGGCGTCTCGAAGCTGCGGTGCAGGGACTCCAGGAAGGCCCCGACACGGTCGTAGACGTCCGCCCCCGACTCCCCCTGGGCGAAGCGGTAGAAGAAGTGCCCGTACGCGTCACGGTATGCCTTCTGGAGGCGTACGTCCTCACGGTCCTGCCAGTTCCCCCAGTCCTGCTCGCGCAGCCGGGGCTCCTCGCGTATCCGCACCTGGCCGGGGTCGAGACCGAACGCCTCGAAGGTCTCGTGGGTACGGCGGTAGGGCGAGACGAAGACGCTGACCGGCTCCTGGCCGAACAGTTCGCGCAGCCGTTCCCCCGTCTCCTCGGCCTGTCTGCGGCCCTTCTCGGTGAGCCTCAGGGCATGGTCGGGCTCACGCTCGTACACCGTGTCATCTGCGTTCCCTTCCGACTCGCCGTGCCGGACAAGGACAATGCGCCGCGGTCGTGCCATGACACGACCCTAGATCGCCCGGGTCGCGGCCGTGCGGCCACCCGGTACTCCGGGGTGCCGCACGGCCCGGCCACATGGGTCCTGAACCGCGTTCACACGGTCCAGGACGGCTCCAGATCGATGACGTCCCCGGCCAGCGCCGCGACGTCCGTGGCCGTCTGGGCACGGAGCGTCAGCCGTTCGACCCGCTCGACGCGGTACTTGCCGTGCTCGGCCGCCGACTTCCACATGGAGAGGACGATGAATTCATGGCCGGGCGCCTCCCCGAAGAGCCCGCGCACCATCCCCGGCGAGCCGGCCATCGCGGGGTTCCACACCTTCTCCTGCATGAGGGCGAAGTGCTCCACCCGTTCCTCATGCACCCGGGAGTGCGCGACCCGGACCACGTCCGCGTCGGTGAAGCGCGGCTCGAAGCCCGTCTTCACGTCGAAGCGGTGGTCGAAGAGCTTGACCTGGATCTCCTTGTACGTCCCGAACTGCGAGGCGGACAGCCGGTCGTGCGAGCGCGCCATGAACGAGTCGTAGAACGCGCGGCTCTCCCAGAACGTGAAGACATGGACGACGCCCGGCCGCGACCTGCTCCATCCCCCGCCCTGCCCCCGGAACCCCGGCTCACCGAGCAACCCCGCCCATTTCCGCTGCCCGCGTTCGAAACCTCGACGGTCGATCACGGTGCAGCGAATCCACTTGACCAGCACCGCGCCATCGTACGGGGCGGGACGTGGCATCGGTCACGCCCGGACGGGACGCACCAGGGGCTCCGCGGCGGCGCCCGGCCTGTCGAGTATCGGCCAAGGTGGCGTCAACTGGCCAGATGGGGCAGCGGGTTGTCGGTGGCGCGGTCTAGCCTTGTGCAAAGGCCCGGAGATCCGCACCGGTTCCGCAGAGGGGGAAGACTGGTGAGCAGTTTCAACAGAGGCGTGTCCAAGATCGAGGTCACCCTCAAATGGGATCCCAGCCCGAGGGGCGAGACCCCGCACGACCTGGACCTCGTCGCCGCCACCTACACGTCGGACGCCCCGGACACACCCGCCTATCTGGTCCACTTCGGCAGCCGCTCCCCGGACGGGACGATCACGCTGGACCGCGAGAGCCGTACGGGCCAGGGCTTCGGCTCCGACGAGGAGATGACGCTGGAGCTGGACCGCCTCGGGTCGGACTACCGCCGCGTGGTGGTGGGGGTGGCCATCCAGCAGCAGGGCGGCCGCAGAACGTTCGGGGACGTGGCCAACGCCTCGGTCCGGCTGGCGGAGGGGTACACGGAGCTGTCGGCGCACGACTTCACGGCTGTGGACGACGCGACGGCGGCGACGTTCGCCGAGTTCACCCGGGACGGGTCGGGCACCTGGCAGTTCCGCCCGGTCCTGCACGGCTTCGACACGGACCCGCAGTCCTTCGGCGCCCTGATGGGAACCGCCTGAGGGACGGCGGGCCACTTCGGCCCACCGCCCCTCAGGGTGCTACGGGACTACCGGCTCAGCTACAGCCGCTGGTGGAGCCGCAGCCCTCGCAGATGTAGCAGGACCCGGCCCGCTGCATCTTCGTACCGCAGGAGAAGCAGAGCGGGGCGTCGGCGCTGATGCCGAGCTGCATCTCGACCAGTTCGGCCGAGGTGTGCGCCTCCTTCGGTGCCGGGATCACCGTCGCCTTGGGCGCCGCGGGGGCGGACTGCTGGGTGACCGGGCGGGGCGAGGCCGTGGTGGCCAGGGACTCGGTGTCGAGGGCACCGTCCGCGTCGAGGGCGGGCTCGTACGAACCGGTGTCCAGGTGACGCTGGCGCTCCTCGGCCGAGTGGATGCCGAGCGCGGAGCGGGTCTCGAAGGGCAGGAAGTCCAGCGCGAGGCGGCGGAAGATGTAGTCGACGATCGACTGCGCCATCCGCACGTCCGGGTCGTCCGTCATACCGGCCGGCTCGAAGCGCATGTTGGTGAACTTGGAGACGTACGTCTCCAGCGGCACGCCGTACTGCAGACCGACCGAGACGGCGATCGAGAAGGCGTCCATCATGCCCGCGAGCGTCGAGCCCTGCTTCGACATCTTGAGGAAGACCTCGCCGAGACCGTCGTCCGGATAGGAATTGGCGGTCATGTAGCCCTCGGCGCCACCGACCGTGAAGGAGGTGGTGAGGCCGGGACGGCCCTTGGGGAGGCGCTTGCGGACCGGGCGGTACTCGATGACCTTCTCGACGGCCTCGCGGATGGTCTCCTCGGCCTTCTCCGCGACCTTCTCGTCCTTCTTCTTCGCGGAGAGCGGCTGGCCGACCTTGCAGTTGTCGCGGTAGATCGCGAGCGCCTTGACGCCCATCTTCCACGCCTCGAAGTAGACCTCCTCGACGTCCTCGACGGTGGCGGTCTCCGGCAGGTTCACCGTCTTGGACAGCGCGCCGCTGATCCACGGCTGGATGGCCGCCATCATGCGGACGTGGCCCATCGCGGAGATGGAGCGCTCGCCCATCGCGCAGTCGAAGACCTCGTAGTGCTCGGTCTTCAGACCGGGCGCGTCGACCACCACACCGTTCTCGGCGATGTGCTCGACGATCGCCTCGATCTGCTCCGACTGGTAGCCGAGCCGGCGCAGCGCCTGCGGCACGGTGCCGTTGACGATCTGCATCGAGCCGCCGCCGACCAGCTTCTTGAACTTGACCAGCGCGAGGTCGGGCTCCAGGCCCGTGGTGTCGCAGGACATCGCGAGACCGATGGTGCCGGTGGGCGCGATGACCGACGCCTGGGCGTTGCGGAATCCGTTCTTCTCACCGAGGCGCAGCACGTCCTGCCAAGCCTCCGTGGCCGCGGCCCAGACCGGGCTGTCCAGGTCGTCGACGCGGACGGCCACGCCGTTGGCGTCGGAGTGCTGCTTCATGACGCGCTTGTGCGGCTCGGCGTTGCGGGCGTAGCCCTCGTACGGACCGACGACCGCGGCCAGCTCCGCGGAGCGGCGGTACGACGTGCCCGTCATCAGCGAGGTGATGGCACCGGCCAGGCTGCGGCCGCCGTCGGAGTCGTACGCGTGTCCGGTGGCCATCAGCAGGGCGCCGAGGTTGGCGTAGCCGATGCCGAGCTGGCGGAAGGCGCGGGTGTTCTCGCCGATCTTCTGCGTCGGGAAGTCCGCGAAGCAGATGGAGATGTCCATCGCGGTGATGACCAGCTCGACGACCTTGGCGAAGCGCTCGGACTCGAAGGACTGGTTGCCCTTGCCGTCGTCCTTGAGGAACTTCATCAGGTTCAGCGAGGCCAGGTTGCACGAGGTGTTGTCCAGGTGCATGTACTCGCTGCACGGGTTCGAGCCGTTGATCCGGCCGGACTCGGGGCAGGTGTGCCAGTGGTTGATCGTG
This sequence comes from Streptomyces sp. NPDC087310, assembly GCF_044744405.1. Classification (NCBI taxonomy): domain Bacteria; kingdom Bacillati; phylum Actinomycetota; class Actinomycetes; order Kitasatosporales; family Streptomycetaceae; genus Streptomyces; species Streptomyces sp. NPDC087310. The sequence continues at coordinate 1,036,472 of NZ_JBIUYF010000002.1, forward strand.
TCGTCGTACTGGATGCCCGGGTCGGCGCAGGCCCAGGCCGCCTCGGCCATCTTGCGGAAGAGGGACTTCGCCTCGACCTCTTCGATGACGTCACCGGTCATCCGGGCGCGCAGCCCGAACTTGCCGCCGGCCTCGACGGCCTTCATGAACTCGTCGTTGACCCGGACGGAGTTGTTGGCGTTCTGGTACTGGACGGACGTGATGTCGTCGCCGCCCAGGTCCATGTCGAAGCCCGCGTCGCGCAGGGCGCGGATCTTCTCCTCCTCCTTCACCTTGGTCTCGATGAAGTCCTCGATGTCGGGGTGGTCGACGTCGAGGATGACCATCTTGGCCGCGCGCCGGGTGGCGCCGCCGGACTTGATCGTTCCGGCGGAGGCGTCGGCGCCGCGCATGAAGGAGACGGGTCCCGAGGCGTTGCCGCCGGAGGAGAGGAGCTCCTTGGAGGAGCGGATCCGGGAGAGGTTCAGGCCGGCGCCCGATCCGCCCTTGAAGATCATCCCCTCTTCCTTGTACCAGTCCAGGATCGAGTCCATGGAGTCGTCGACGGCCAGGATGAAGCAGGCGGAGACCTGCTGCGGCTGGGGCGTGCCGACGTTGAACCACACGGGCGAGTTGAAGCTGAAGACCTGGTGCAGGAGGGCGTACGCCAGCTCGTGCTCGAAGATCTCGGCGTCGGCGGGCGACGAGAAGTACTGGTGCTCCTCACCGGCCTTGCGGTACGTCTTCACGATCCGGTCGATGAGCTGCTTGAGCCCGGTCTCGCGCTGCGGGGTGCCGACGGCCCCGCGGAAGTACTTGCTGGTGACGATGTTGACCGCGTTCAACGACCAGAAGTCGGGGAACTCGACGCCACGCTGCTCGAAGTTGACCGAGCCGTCGCGCCAATTGGTCATGACGACGTCACGGCGCTCCCAGGCCACCTCGTCGTACGGATGCACGCCGGGGGTGGTGTGGATCCGCTCGATACGCAGCCCCTTGCCGGCCTTGGTCCCCTTGGTGCGGGTACCCCGTGCCGAGCCGCTCGCCGTCTCTGTCATGCCGCCTCCCATATACGTACAAAAACGCCCTGTCGTGCCATGTTCTTCCCGTGGCACGGGGTGTGTGTCTGATGCCTCGGGCACGCGCACAGCGCACCCGTGACAGGTCTTGGTCGCCGCGGAGCGGCCGGGATCGAGCCGGCCGGTCAGTCCGCGGCGGTGGCGGGCACGGGGACCTCAAGGGCCTCGCCGGTGCCGCGTTCCTCCGAGGGAGGCCGCTCGCGCAGTTCCGCGATGGCGGCCTCGAAGTCTTCGAGTGAGTCGAACGCCCGGTACACGGACGCGAAGCGCAGATACGCGACGAGGTCGAGTTCCTGCAACGGGCCGAGTATGGCCAGCCCCACGTCGTGGGTGGTCAGCTCGGCGCTCCCGGTGGCGCGCACCGCCTCCTCGACCCGCTGGCCGAGCTTGGCGAGGGCGTCCTCGGTGACCGGCCGCCCCTGGCACGCCTTGCGCACGCCGGAGATGACCTTGGTACGGCTGAAGGGTTCGGTCACGCCGCTGCGCTTGATCACCATCAGCGAGGCGGTCTCCACCGTCGTGAAACGGCGGGAGCAGTCGGGGCACTGACGGCGGCGCCGGATGGACGTCCCGTCGTCGGTGGTGCGACTGTCGACGACCCGGCTGTCGGGGTGCCTGCAGAAGGGACAGTGCATGGCTCCCAACCCCTCCTTCACAGCACGACTGAATAGCCCCGCCAGGGCCCGGAAAGGGCCCCTCGAAGCATGTCCCAGCATAGGCGATGCGCTCGGGACCGAAGACCCGGGACCACAACTTCTGGGTGGCTGCGACAATCCAACCACTAGATCTGGGGTTTGGTTGCATCCTAGGCCCCAGCGCGTGTCGCGCGTCGGGGCGGGTGCGGCGGGGCCGCTGCGACCGGCCACGAGAGTACGGGAAGGGCGCGGCGCCCGGGATCGCGGGCCACCGGATGCGAGACTGGAGGAGCCCCGGACGGCGTACCGGAGCGCCCTCCGGGCGCCCCTGAGGACAGCCCCGGATCGCCTGCCGGACGGGGGCGTCACGGTGGCATCTCACCCGGAAGAACCTGCTCATACACCCAGTCGGCCGCCCACGACAGACACTCCGCAATTTTTCACTCGAACGTGTGTTTGGCGCAACCTTTCGAAAGCTACTACCGTTGTCCAGCTAGGGAGAACATTTCGAGAGGGGCCACCGTGACCACCACCGCAGACAGTGCCACCATCACTGCCCAGGACCGCTCCCAGGGCCGACTCGATCCGGTGCATGCCATGAATGTGAATGACACAGCCTCGAACCCGGAGGGCGCCAAGCCCACCCGTTCGATGCCCGGCCGACCTCCAGGGATCAGGGCGGACAGCTCGGGTCTCACGGACCGGCAGCGCAGGGTGATCGAAGTCATCCGGGACTCCGTGCAGCGCCGCGGATACCCGCCCTCGATGCGGGAGATCGGCCAGGCCGTGGGGCTCTCCAGCACCTCGTCGGTGGCGCACCAACTGATGGCCCTGGAGCGCAAGGGCTTCCTGCGCCGCGACCCGCACCGGCCGAGGGCGTACGAGGTCCGCGGGTCGGACCAGCCGAGCACGCAGCAGACGGACACGACGGGCAAGCCCGCTGCCTCGTACGTCCCGCTGGTCGGCCGGATCGCCGCCGGTGGACCGATCCTGGCGGAGGAGTCCGTCGAGGACGTCTTCCCGCTCCCCCGCCAACTGGTGGGCGACGGCGAGCTGTTCGTGCTGAAGGTCGTCGGTGACTCGATGATCGAGGCAGCGATCTGCGACGGCGACTGGGTGACGGTCCGCCGCCAGCCGGTCGCGGAGAACGGTGACATCGTGGCGGCGATGCTGGACGGCGAGGCGACGGTCAAGCGCTTCCGCCGCGAGGACGGCCATGTCTGGCTGCTCCCGCACAACGCGGCGTACCAGCCGATCCCCGGTGACGAGGCGACCATCCTCGGCAAGGTGGTCGCGGTCCTGCGCCGGGTCTGAAAGGGCGATCGAGTGCGCCGCGCCCCGCAGGGGGCACGGCACGTACGGGGAATGCGCCGAAGGATCCTGTTGCGGTACACGCCGACCTCTCGTGTACCGCAACGTCATGGAGCGCAACCTCCTGGAGCGGGCTACCGCCCGTCCGCCCGGGCCGCCTCGTCGATCGTCGCCAGCGACCGCCGTACCTGATGACGGTCCGTGGTGTACCAGAAATCGGGCAGCGAGGCCCGCAGGAAGCTGCCGTACCGGGCATTGGCCAGCCTCGGGTCAAGGACGGCGACCACACCGCGGTCCCCGGTCGCCCGGACGAGACGGCCGGCGCCCTGGGCCATCAGCAGCGCGGCATGCGTGGCGGCCACGGCCATGAAGCCATTGCCGCCACCTTCCTCCACGGCCTTCTGCCGCGCGCTCATCAGCGGGTCGTCCGGACGCGGGAACGGGATCCGGTCCATCACCACGAGCTGGGAGCTGGGCCCCGGCACATCGACGCCCTGCCAGAGCGACAGCGTGCCGAACAGGCACGTCTTCGGATCGGCGGCGAACGCCTTGATCAGCTCGCCCAGTGTCTCCTCGCCCTGGAGCAGGATCGGCGAGTCCAGCCGGCTCCGCAGCTCCTCGGCCGCCGCCTGAGCTCCCCGCATGGACGAGAAGAGCCCCAGCGTCCGCCCGCCGGCGGCCTCCACCAGCTCCGCCAGCTCATCCATCATGTCGCCGCGGGTGCCCTCCCTCCCCGGTGGGGAGAGATGGCGCGCGACGTAGAGAATGCCCTGCTTGCGGTAGTCGAAGGGCGAGCCGACGTCGATGCCCTTCCACTGCGGGACGTCGTCGCCCTCCGTGCCCTCCGGCGCCAGGCCGAGGGAAGCGCCCACCCCGTTGAAGTCGCCGCCGAGCTTGAGGGTGGCCGAGGTGAGCACCACCGAGCGGTCGGTGAACAGCTTCTCCCGCAGCAGCCCCGACACGGAGAGCGGAGCGACCCGCAGGGACGCGCCGAACCGGTCGTGCCGCTCGTACCAGACGACGTCCCACTCCGAGCCGTTGGCGATCCGCTCCGCCACACCGTGGACGGACTCCACGGACGCCAGCGCCTGCTTCCGTACGACGTCCTCGTCCTGCACGGACTTGTCGCGTGTCGAACCGATCGCCGAGATGACCGTACGCGCCGCGTCGCGCAGCGCCATCAGGGCGAAGCCGAGGTCCTCGGGGATCTCCTCCAGCCGGCCGGGGAGGGCCAGCTCCATCAGCCGCTCGAAGGTCTCGGCCGCGGTCTGGAGCGCGTCCGCCGCCTTCTCGTTCACCAGCTTCGCCGAGCGGCGTACGGCGCGGTGCACCTGCCCCGGGGTCAGCTCCCCGGTGGCCACCCCGGTGACCCGTGAGACCAGCTCATGGGCCTCGTCCACGATCAGCACCTCGTGCTGCGGAAGCACCGGGGCACCCTCGATCGCGTCGATCGCCAGCAGCGCGTGGTTGGTCACCACGACATCGGCGAGCTTGGCGCGCTCCCGCGCCAGCTCGGCGAAGCACTCCGCGCCGTACGCGCACTTCGACGCGCCGAGGCACTCCCGGGACGAGACGGAGACCTGCGACCAGGCGCGGTCGGAGACGCCCGGCGTCAGGTCGTCCCGGTCGCCCGTCTCCGTCTCGTCCGACCAGTCCCGCATCCGCAGCAGGTCCTGGCCCAGCTTGCTGGTCGGCGCCGCGGCCTCGAACTGGTCGAAGAGGCCGTCCTCCTCGTCCTGCGGCACGCCCTCGTGCAGCCGGTGCAGACAGAGGTAGTTGGACCGTCCCTTGAGCATGGCGTACTGGGGGCGGCGGCGCAGCAGCGGATGCAGTGCGTCGACCGTCCGCGGCAGATCACGCTCCACGAGCTGACGCTGGAGGGCCAGCGTCGCCGTGGCCACCACGACCCGCTCTCCGTGGGCCAGGGCCGGCACCAGATAGCCCAGGGACTTTCCGGTGCCGGTACCGGCCTGGACCAGCAGGTGGGAGGGGTCGTCGATGGCTTGGGCGACGGCCTCGGCCATGGTGACCTGGCCTGGCCGTTCCACGCCGCCGACGGAGCTGACGGCGGCGTGGAGGAGCTCGGGGAGTGATGGCTTCGTCATAGCCCGACCACCCTACGGGGCACCACTGACAACGATGCTCAATCGCTCGGCTGTACGACGGCGAGCGGGTTGGGCACCGTACCGTGCACGGCGGCGTGCGGCCGGTCGGAGCGGTCCCGGTAACCGTCGAGATGCAGCCGGTTACGGTTGAGGCAGAGGCGCTCGATACGCGGCGTGAGCAGGTCGAACGTCTCGAAGCGCTCCTTCAACTCAGGGAACCTGGCCTGGTGGCGCAGAATCTCCGCCCGTACGAGGGACCAGAACACGTCCTCCGGCACGTCCAGTTGGTCGGCGCACAGCGGTGCCAGATAGCGGAAGACGCCGATGAAGAGCCCTGAATGGATGAACTGCGGGAGAAAGGCGGGCTCCTCCGTGAGAAGCGTGTCCTTCACGTCGTCGGGCATCGCGTCGTGCTCGGGCAGCGGCCGGGCGCTGAGGTTCACGTCGTCGACGAAGTCCTTCATCGCGAGCCGTACGGGCACGTCCTGGTCGTCGAAGACGACGATGGCGTTCTCGCCGTGCGGGGAGAAGACCGTCCCGTAGCGGTACAGGAAGTGCAGCAGGGCGGGGAGCAGCGCCCCGAAGAGGCGGCGCAGCCACTCCTCGGGAGGGAGCCCGGAGCGCGCGACCAGTTCTGCGGTGAACGCGCGGCCCGCCGGATCCGTATGGATGAGCGAGGCGAGCGTACGGGCGCGTTCGCCGGGGGCCAGCCGGGTCTGGAGGGGCTCGCGCCAGATCGTACCGAGCAGTTCCTTGTACTGGTACGGGACTTCGGGGAGGTGGTCGTAGAGCGGGTGCTCGACGGTCACGGAGGCGACCTCGCCGAGGAGGATCACGCGGCACTCGTCGCGGAGGAACGGGTCCGCGTCGCGCACGCCGTGCATCCACGCGGTGACGGCGGGGGCTGCGAGGGTGCGTTCGGTGGGCAGTCCGCGCCAGACGAGGGTGTTGAGGATGGACAGCGGCAGCTTGACGGTGTGCCGGTCGGGCCGCCGGACGTTGAGGAAGGTACGGATCGACTGCTGCGGCAGCCGGAGGTCACCGTCGGTGGGGAGCGGGACGATCGCTCCCCCGGCTATGGCGGGCGCGTAGAGCTGGAGCAGCACTTCGTCCCACTGCCAGGGGTGTACGGGCAGGTAGAGGTAGGCGGCGGGGTCGAGGCCGCGCTCCCGGAGCACGGTGTCGAAGCGTTCGCGTACGGCGTCGTCGAGTTCGAGCGCGTAGAGCTGTTCCGGGGTGGCGAGCGCGGCGACGCCCCGGTAGGTGGCGAGGGTGGTGGAGACCGCGATCCAGGGGAGGGTGGCCGGGGTGCGGCCCTCGGGAGCCCAGCGGTCGGCGTCGGAGCCGGAGAAGCCGACGCGGCCCTTGTTGAGGACGATCCAGGGGTGGCCGGTCTGATGGCCTTCCAGCTCCGCGTAACCGAGGTCGGCGAGTTCGGCGGCGCTCAGGGCGGTGTGGTCGAGCTTGGCGTCGGCGGCGAGCGTGGTGGTGAGTTCGCGGACGAGATGGCCGAGGGTGGTGCCGTCCAGGCCGAGCAGCCGCCGCGCCATCAGCAGGAAGCGCAGGGGGTCGGTGAAGGGCAGGTCGTCGCAGCGTACGGAGCCGGGGTCGACGCGCCAGTGGCCGTACGCGCCGCGCTCGGCGCGGAAGGTGAGCGTCTCGCCGGCGTCGAGCGTGATCGCGTAGTGCCCGGGGCCGGCCGCGGATGCGGACGCCGGTGCGGAGGCCGGTACGGAAGCCGGTTCCGCGGCGGGTTCCGAGGCCGGTATGGACTCGGGTACCGACCGGGGGTCGATGATCTCCTCGTACGCGAACTCCCCGAGCGTCTTGGCGAGCAGACGGCAGGCCGCGCGCTCCCACGCGGCCGGGTTCAGCTCGGGCGGGGCGAAGAGCGGGGCGGGGTCGGGCGAACCCGCGCCGGCCGCCTTACCAGGGGTGGCTATGGAGCCGGTCGGGTCGGTGGAGTCGGGAGTGGCGGGAGTGGCGGGAGCGGCAGGAGTGGTGGAGGAGGCGGGCGATGCGGGCGAAGCAGGGGAGGTCGGCACGAGAACTCCTCGGGAGGGAACCGATGGGTGTGGAGCGGGGACGTACAGGGCGAGCGGGGTGGCCCGCGTGAGCGGGCCGTACGGGGCCTACGGGATGCACGGGAAGAGCGGAGCCGAGGGGGCGGCGGATCGATCACAGGAGGTCGCGCAGTGCCCGGTCACGGACCATGAGCGCGGCCCGTTTGTCGGGCAGGTCGATCTCCGCGGCGAAGCGGAAGCCGGCGCTGAGAAACGCGGAGACGGAAGGGGTGTTGCGCAGATCGGGTTCGGCGACGACCCGCGCGCACCGGGGCCGGTGGTCGAGGACCAGGTCCGCGACGGCCCGCAGCAGAGTGGTGCCGACCCCGCGGCCACGGTTCGTGCCCCCGCCGAGCAGCAGATGGATCCCGGTGTCGTGGGGGCGCGCGGGGTAGTGGCGCGCGAGGGGGTCGAGGTCGGCGCGGTACAGCTCCCAGTAGCTCATGGGAACCCCGTCGAGCACGCCGAGGAAGGGGATCGTGCGTCCGTCGCCGTCGACCTGGGGCCGCACATGGGCTTCGGTGACGGCGTCCGGGCCCGCGAGGTGCCAGAACGCGGCGACTGCCGGATCGTTCATCCACTCGCTGACCAGGGCGAGGTCGCGCTCCACGGAGACCGGGACGAGCTGGAAGACCCCGGCGGCGGTGGCGGTGGGGCCCCACTCCGCCGGGGCGTCGAGCAGATCACCGGTGGGGGTGTCCCCGGACGGCGGGGGCACGGCCCCGCGCGGGGGTGACACGGGGCCGGTTCCGGTGTCGGTGCTCGCTTCGGTGGAAGGCACAGTGGCGCTCTCCTCTCAGCAGTTCTGACGGTTCTTCATGTTCCTTCACTCACGCAGAGGGTTGGTGAGGGTGACGTAGACGGACTGGGTGTCCACCGGGCCGACGAGTTCGTCCAGACCGTGCAGCCTGGTGAGCAGATTGGCCTTGCAGCGCAGCGTGTCGCTCTCCAGGAGCAGGGCGGGCAGGGACGAGCCGAGGTCCGCCGCGCCGGCCAGGAAGCGCCGGAAGGCCGCGATGAGCACGCGCTCGTCGGCGAGGCCCTGGGCGCCGAACGCGCCGATCAGCCCGAGGACGTTGTTGATGCCGAGGTAGTAGGCGAAGCGTTCGTCGGTGACGGCGTCGGAGACGAAGGTGTCGCTGACCGTTCCGATGCCGGGGAGCCTGCGCTCCAGCGCGGCGCGGTGGGACTCGCGGAAGTAGTAGCCCTGGTTGTCGCGGTAGCGTCCGCCGACGGGCCAGCCCGCCGGGTCGAGGATGACCAGCGTGTTCTGCTGGTGCGCCTCCAGGGCGATCCCGGCCGTACCGTCCAGCCAGAGCACGGGGCGTACGACCTGGTCCAGGTAGCGCAGGAACCACTCGGCGGCGACGGCGCCCTCCGGGCGGCCGGTGCGGGCCGCGAGCCCGGAGACGATCTCGGCCAGCCGCGAGTACACCCCGGTGCGCCCGGGGTACGGGCGCGGCGCGGTCAGTCCCGCGATGCACACGGCGTCGTCCGCCGGTCCGAACGGGTTGTGGCGCAGCATGACGTCGAGTCCGGTGACGGGTTCGCCCTCCGTGGTGTCCACGGCGAGCCAGGCGGGGTCACGGACGATGTCGAAGCCGGGGTGCGCGGCCCCCCACTCCTTGCCGAGGCCGCTGCGCAGCAGCCGGTGGACCTCGACGCCGCGGTGGAGTTCCTTGCGGAGGTTCTCCCGGCGGGAGTTGGTGATGCGTACGCCGAGGGAGAGCTTGAGCATGGCGGGGGCGCCCGGGCGGTGCACCGTACGGATGGAGGAGGTGGGGTGCCAGGGGTCGCCCTGGGGTCCGAGGTCGTGCAGGAGGCCGGCGTCGAGGAGCTTCCGTACGGCCGGACGGTGGATCAGGTCCCGCGCCTGCCAGGGGTGCAGGGGCAGGGCGACGGTGTTCTCGGGGAGGGGGTGGTCCCCGAGGAGGCGGGCCGTGAGCACGTCGGCGGGCAGGACCCGGCCCTGTTCGGTCCAGGCCGAGTCGGTGGCGAGGACGGAGCGGTCGACGGCCATCCAGTGGAGGGGGAAGGAGCCGCGCATCTCCGGGGAGTAGCGGCGGGCTTCGGCCTCGGAGAGCCCCTCCCTGCTCTTGGGCGTGGGGTGCAGGGGGTGTCCGAGGAGCAGGGACTGCTCGGCGGTGAGGAACGGGTCGGCGCCCTCGGCGGCCTCGGGGCGTGCGCGCCGGTCGGCGAGGAACTCGGCGGTGTGGCCGAGCGAGTTGGCGACCCGGCCCACCAGGTCGGCGCCCTGGTAGCGGCCCGACTCGCGGCCGAGGAGCGCGGCCACGGTGACGGCCTCGGCGGCGGGGGCGTCCTGCGGGCCGCCTTCCAGGAAGGGCATCCCGAAGCGGTGCCAGCCCGTCGCGGACCAGTGGTGTACGGGAACGAGGAGGGCGGTGCCGCTGGCGTCGAGCGGGACGCGCAGCACCGTACCGTCGGGGCGGGTCAGTCCGGTCTCCCGGACCCAGCAGCGCAGCAGGTTCTCGGTGGCCGCCGCGTCGGCGGCCTTCTGCGGGTCGGAGTGGTCGAGGTGGTCGGTGTACGCGACGGCCTCGGCAGGGCCCGACGGGGCGGCGGGGCCGGTGGGTCGCCCGTCGGGTCCCCCCGCGGCCTGCCGTGGCACCGTGCCCGACTCCGCGGTGGTGGGAGGGCCGTCGGCCTCGGGCGCGTCGGGTGAGGGAGTGGTGTTCACGGAGGGCTTCCTTGTGAGGAGGGGTCGGGGTCAGCGGGGCGGACCGGTCTCTTTTCGGCGGGGCCCGGCGACCGCGCCGCGGCGCGCGGCTGCTTCTTGGCGGGGTGCGGCTGCTTCTTCGCGGCGCACGGCTGCTTTGCGGGGCGCGGGGCGTTCGGCCGTGGCGAGCGCGGCGTCGAGTGCGTCGGCGAAGCGGTCGAGGACCGCGTCGGCCTGTTCGTCGGTGAGGGTGAGCGGTGGGAGCAGCCTTACCACGGACGCCTCGCGCCCGCCGAGTCCGACGATGAGGCCGCGACGGAGACACTCCTGCTGGACGGCGGCCGCGAGTGCGGGGGCCGGCGGGGCAGGATCGCCGGCTGCCGGGGCGACGAGTTCCACACCGATCATGAGACCACGTCCGCGTACGGCGCCGACGCGGGGGTGGTGGGCGGTCAACTCCGCGAGCTGTCCCAGCAGGTGCGCCCCGAGGTGCGCGGCGCGCTCGGCGAGCCGGTGCTGCCGTACGTACGCGAGTGTGGCCGCGCCCGCCGCCATCGCGAGCTGGTTGCCGCGGAAGGCGTCCGTCCGGCCGTCGGGCAACGGGGCGTCCAGGTCCGCGTGGTGGACGATCACGGCCAGCGGGAGGGAGCCGCCGATCGCCTGGGACATCACCATGGCGTCGGGGGTGATCCCGCTGTGTTCCACGGCCCAGAACGCGCCGGTCCGCCCCACCCCCGTCCGCGTCTCGTCGACGATGAGCGGAATGGAGCGGTCCGCCGTGATCCGGCGCATCCCGCGCAGCCACGCGTCGGGCGCCGGGACGACCCCGCCCTCGTCCTGGACCGGTTCGAGGATCATCGCGGCGGGGGCGGCCGGTCCGCCCCGGGCGTCGGACAGCTCCGCCGTCCACGCGTCGTGGTCGGTCCCGGTGAAGGTGAGCGCTCCGTCGCGGCCGGTGGCGGTACGGGCCAGGGCGAGCGCGCTCCCGACGGCGTCGGCGGCCGTGGGACCGCAGAACCGGACCCGGGCGCCGGCGGCGAACCCGGCCGGGAGCGTGGCGAGGAGCTCGGCGGTGAAGGCGTCCTTGACGGGGGTGGCCAGATCGGGGACGTGCAGCGGGGCGCCGGAGTCCAGGACCTTCCTGATGGCCTCCAGGACGACCGGGTGGTTGTGTCCGAGGGCGAGGGTGCCCGCCCCGGACAGGCAGTCCAGATACCGTCTGCCGTCAGCTCCCTCGATCGTCAGCCCCCGGGCGCGCACGGGGACGACGGGCAGGGAGCGCGCGTAGGTACGGGCCGACGTCTCGCGCGGGGTCTGGCGCCGCAGGAGGCCCGCGTGGGCGACGGTCGGCGCCGCCGGAGCTGGTTCGGTCACGGCCACAGCGATCGGTCCTCCCGTAGGCATCGTTCGGTCCTCCGTCAGTACGGCGCCCGCTCACCGAATGTTCGACGGCGCACCGCCGGCCGGGCCCGTCGTACGTACCAACGACGCGCCGCGCCCGGGATCACGGGCAGCGGGAAGATCCGTGGGCCGGGGAACCACGGCCCTGCCCGACGCCGTCCCCAACGGCACCGGCATAGTGGGGGCGCGTCCCGGCTCCGGTCACCGTCGCCGGGTGCGCCACATGTGCTCCTTTGTTCAGAACTGTCCAGAAGTCCCGGGGGGATATCTCCATGCGATCCATACGTCCGACGCTCACCGCTCGCCGCGGAAGGAGCTCGCGGCGCAGAACCTCCCCCGTTCTCGCCGCCGCGTCGATCGCCGTGGCCCTCGCGCTGACGGCCACGGCCTGCGGCCCCGAGGAGGACCAGGCCGCGGCACAGGCGAGCGAGTCGGCCACGGCCGCCTCCGACGGCAAGATCACGATTCCTGACGATCTCAAGGACCGGCTCAAGGAGCACGGGATCGACATGGACAAGTGGCGGGACGGTGAGTGGAAGAACTGGGACCGCGAGACATGGCTGCGTGAGGCCAAGGACTTCGTCAACCCGATCATCGAGGGTCTCTGGGACCCGGACCGGATGCGCGACGCGGACAAGCCGCCGGAGAAGTCCGTGGACGACCAGGACATCTCCGGGGACACGGGCGTCACCGACCCGGAGCCGGCGCCGGTGACCGCGCGGGCGGTGAGCGCGCCGTACGGCGAGAACGCGGCGCAGGCGGGCAAGTTGTTCTTCGACGGGCCCGAGGGCTCGATGGTCTGCTCGGCGACCGTGGTCGAGGACCCGGCGAACCCCGGCAAGTCCAACATGGTCTGGACGGCCGGTCACTGCGTGCACTCCGGCAAGAGCGGCGGCTGGTACCGGAACATCGCGTTCGTGCCCTCGTACAACAACAGCGCGCTGTCGACGGCCGAGTTGGAGACCGCGTCCAAGGAGCGGATCGCTCCGCACGGGGTGTGGTGGGCCGACTGGGCGCAGACCTCCGCGCAGTGGATCGCCGAGGGCGGGCCGACCGGCGGGCAGGGCGCGCCGTACGACTTCGCGGTGATCCATGTCACGCCGGAGAAGGGCGGTTCCGGCACGTCCTTGCAGGAGACGGTCGGTTCGGCGCTGCCGGTGGAGTTCAACGCCCCGGCGACCCCGGACATCGCCGCCATGACGGCGACCGGCTATCCGGCGGCGCCGCCGTACGACGGCCAGAAGCTCTTCCAGTGCGAGGACGCGCCGGGCCGGCTGTCGCTGGCGGCGGACGATCCGACGATGTACCGCGTGGGCTGCACCATGACCGGTGGTTCGTCGGGCGGCGGCTGGGTCGCGGCCGGCCAGGACGGCAAGCCCGCCCTGGTCTCCAACACCTCCATCGGCCCGGTCACCGCGGGGTGGCTGGCGGGGCCGCGCCTCGGCGACGTGGCCAAGGGCGTCTTCGACGGCGTCAGCAAGAAGTTCGCGGGTCGGTGAACCGGCGCGGGCGCGCCTCCTGGTGGGGCGCGCCCGCAGCCGTACCCGGACAGGGCCGTGGGCCGGTCCGGGTCCCGCGGTGAACACCGACTCCAGACATGACAAGCCCATGTCAGACCATCCGTACCCAGGGGGAACTGCTCCATGCGATCCGTACGACCACTGCTGACGGCCACCTGTGCGGCCGCGGCGCTCGCCCTGACCGCCACCGGCTGCGGTGGCGGCGACAGCACAGGCGACGACAAGAGCGCCGGGGCCGGCGCCTCGTCCGCCTCCGCCGCGTCCGATCCCGCCTCCGGCGGCGATGGAAGCGGGGCCGGGGACGACCCGGCGATCCCCGCGGATCTGGCCGACGCGCTCAAGAAGCACGGCGTCGATCCGGAGAAGTGGAAGGACGGCGGGTGGAAGGACTGGGACAGGAAGAAGTGGCTCAGTGAGGCCAAGGACTTCGTCAACCCGGTGATCGACGGGCTGTGGAAGCCCGAGCGGATGCAGAAGGCCACGTCACCGACGAAGACCCTCGCCACCCAGGACATCTCCGGCGACCGGGACGTCACCGATCCGGAGCCGAGCCCGGTGCGCGCGGTGGCGGAGAAGACGCCGTACCACAAGAACGCGGCGCCGGTCGGGAAGGTCTTCTTCGACGCTCCCGAGGGCTCGATGGTCTGCTCCGCGACCGTGGTCAAGGACCCCGCGAACCCCGGCAGGTCCAACCTGGTGTGGACCGCGGGCCACTGCGTGCACGCGGGCGGGACCGGCGGCTGGTACCGCAACATCGCCTTCGTGCCCGCCTACAACGACCTCGGCAAGTCCGCGGCGGCGCTCGACCGGGCCTCGTCCCAGGAGATCGCCCCGTACGGCGTCTACTGGGCGGACTGGGTCTCCACCTCGGGCGAGTGGATCGAGGGCGGCGGTCCGACCGGCGGCGCGGGCGCCGCGTACGACTACGCCGTGATGCACGTCGAGCCGGAGAAGGGCGGCAAGTCCCTGGAGGAGACCGTGGGCACCGCCCTGGACGTGGACTTCGACCTCCCCGAGGCGGCGAACATCGCCGGCATGGGCGCGTGGGGCTACCCGGCCGCGGCACCGTACGACGGGCTGCTGATGCACAAGTGCGTCGACAAGCCGGGCCGGCTCTCCGTCAGCCCCGGTACGCCGACGATGTGGCGGATCGGCTGCACCATGACCGGAGGCTCCTCGGGCGGCGGCTGGTTCGCCACACAGCCCGGCGGGAAGCTCGTCCTGGTCTCCAACACCTCGATCGGCCCGGTCACCTCGGGGTGGCTGGCGGGGCCCCGGCTGGCCGCGGGCGCCGAGCAGATCTACACCGCGATGAGCGACAGGTTCGGCGGACGCTGACGGACCGGACGCCGCACCCGCGCACGACGGAGGCCCGCCCCCTCGCACGATGAGGGGGCGGGCCTCCGCCATGGGCCGGCCGGCAGGGCCGTGCGCGGACGCCGTCCGCGCACGTACGCCGTACGCGTCAGTGGGCCACCGGGACGTACGGAGCGAGCGCGGCGGCCAGCTCCTCGTGGACCCGCGCCTTGAGCAGCGTGCCCTCCGGCGTGTGCTCCTCGGAGAGCACCTCGCCCTCGGCGTGCACCCGCGAGACCAGGGCGCCCTGCGTGTACGGCAGCAGCACCTCGGCCTCGACCTGGGGCCGGGGCAGCTCCGCGTCGATCAGCGCGAGCAGCTCCGCGATGCCCTCGCCCGTACGCGCGGAGACGGCGATCGCGTCACGCTCGGTGCGCAGCAGCCGCTGGAGGACCAGCGGATCGGCCGCGTCGGCCTTGTTGATCACGACGATCTCGCGTACGTCCACCGCGCCGACCTCGCGGATCACCTCGCGCACGGCGGCGAGCTGCTCCTCCGGCACCGGGTGCGAGCCGTCCACCACGTGCAGGATCAGATCGGAGTCACCGACCTCCTCCATCGTGGAACGGAACGCCTCGACCAGGTGGTGCGGCAGATGGCGGACGAAGCCGACCGTGTCGGCCAGCGTGTAGAGCCGACCGCCCGGGGTCTCGGCCCGCCGGACGGTCGGGTCGAGGGTGGCGAACAGCGCGTTCTCCACCAGGACACCCGCGCCGGTGAGCCGGTTGAGCAGGGAGGACTTGCCCGCGTTGGTGTATCCGGCGATGGCCACCGAGGGCACCTTGTTGCGGCGGCGCTCCTGCCGCTTGATCTCGCGGCCGGTCTTCATCTCCGCGATCTCCCGGCGCATCTTCGCCATCTTCTCGCGGATCCGCCGCCGGTCCGTCTCGATCTTGGTCTCACCGGGACCACGGGTGGCCATGCCGCCACCGCCGCCGCCACCCATCTGCCGGGACAGCGACTGGCCCCAGCCGCGCAGTCTCGGCAGCATGTACTGCATCTGCGCGAGCGCGACCTGTGCCTTGCCCTCACGGGACTTGGCGTGCTGGGCGAAGATGTCCAGGATCAGCGCCGTACGGTCGACGACCTTGACCTTGACGACGTCTTCGAGGTGGATGAGCTGGCCGGGGCTCAGCTCACCGTCGCAGACGACGGTGTCGGCGCCGCTCTCCTCCACGATCTCCCGCAGCTCCTGGGCCTTGCCGGAGCCGATGTACGTCGCGGAGTCGGGCTTGTCGCGGCGCTGGAACACCCCGTCGAGCACGAGCGCGCCCGCCGTCTCGGCGAGGGCGGCCAGCTCCGCGAGGGAGTTCTCCGCGTCCTGCATCGTCCCCGAGGTCCAGACACCGACCAGTACGACGCGCTCCAGGCGCAACTGCCGGTACTCGACCTCGGTGACGTCTTCGAGCTCCGTGGAGAGGCCCGCCACGCGTCGCAGCGCGGCCCGCTCCGAGCGGTCGAACTGATCGCCGTCCCGCTCTCCGTCGATCTCGTGGCTCCAGGCGACGTCCTCTTCCATCAGGGCATCGGCCCGAAGGCTTTCCGTGCGGGAGTCCGCGAAGTTCTGCGTGTCCTGGGAAGGGGAGGAAGAGGAGGTCATTGGATCCTTACGTCGAAAGAGATGTCCGTTACGTCAGTCACAACGCGTGACGACCCGGATTGATTCCCGGCCGCGTCGCCGACTCGTCGATGGTGGCACGGTTCGGCCCGGCCGTCACTCCGGTTTCCCGGCTCTTCGCGGCCTTGGGCGGGTCGCTGCGCCAGTCGGGGTGGCCGGGCATCGGCGGGGTCGTCCGCCCGTACAGCCACGCCGTGAAGAACGCGGACAGGTCACGCCCCGCGACCTCGGACGCCAGCGCGGTGAAGTCCGCCGTGGTCGCCGTCCCGTCCCGGTGGTTCCGTACCCAGTCGCGCTCCAGCCGCCCGAAGGCGTCCGCCCCGATCTCCTGGCGCAGCGCGTACAGGACGAGGGCGCTGCCGTCGTAGACGATCGGCCGGAAGAGGCTGATCTGGTCGCCCGGCTTCGGCGGCTTCGGGGCCGCCGGGGGGCCGCCGTCCACCCGCCAGCCGTCGGACCGCCGGTAGGCGTCCCGCATCCGGGTCTCCAGCGTCTTGCCGGCGTGCTCCTGCGCGTACCGGGCCTCGTACCAGGTGGCGTGTCCCTCGTTGAGCCAGAGGTCCGACCAGGTGCGCGGGCTGACGCTGTCCCCGAACCACTGGTGGGCCAGTTCGTGGACCATGACCGAGTCGACGTACCACTCGGAGAAGGCGGAGCTGGTGAACAGGGAGCGTTCGAAGAGCGAGAGGGTCTGCGTCTCCAGTTCGAAGCCGGTGTCGGCGCCGGCGATCAGCAGACCGTACGTCTCGAAGGGGTACGTCCCGACCTGCCGCTCCATCCACCGGATCTGGTCGGGGGTCTTCTTGAGCCAGGGTTCCAGCAGGTCGCGGTCGGCGGCGGGCACCACGTCGCGTACGGGGAGACTGCCGGGTCCCTCGCGGTGCACAACGGCGGAGTCGCCGATGGAGACCTGTGCCAGCTCCGTCGCCATGGGGTGCTTGGTGCGGTAGACGAAGGTGGCGTGCCGGCCGGCCACGGCCTTCGCCACGCGAAGACCGTTGGCGACCGCGGTCAGCCGCTTGGGCACCGTGATCCGGAAGGTGAAGTACGCCTTGTCGGCGGGATGGTCGTTGCCGGGGAAGACGCGGTGGCCGGCGTCCGCCTGGTTGGCCATCGCCAGCCCGTCGGTGGTCCGCAGCCAGCCGCCGCCCTCTCCGGACGGGTCACTGGTGTGGTGGACGGTGATCCTCATCCGTTCGCCCTCGTCGACCTCCTCGGCCGGCGTGATCACCAGGTCCTCCCCGGCCGTCGCGAACTCCGCCGCCGCGCCGTCGACCTCGACGGAGCGGACCTCCCCGTGGGTGAAGTCGAGGTTGATCCGGTCCAGGCGCCGGGTCGCCGTCGCGTCGATCTTGGTGATCGCGTCCAAGGGCTTGCCGTTGTCACCGCTGTAGGTGAAGGCGAGATCGTAGGTGAGGACGTCGTACCCGGGGTTGCCCAGGTACGGGAAGAGCGGATCCCCGATGCCGAGCGGCTCGGGCGGGGGCAGGGTCGCGGCGACGAGGGTGGCCGAGGCGGCGGCCAGCAAAGCGGCGCGCAGTCGGCTGGAGGTGAACAGCGTGGACAGCATGGACCACGGCTATCAGCGGCCGCCCGGCGCGCGGCGACGGCGCGCGCCGCTCCCACTCGAAAGGGGCAGCTCGCGGGCGGACGCCGCCGCCGGATGCCCCGTCGCGCGAAGTTGACGGTGGGTGAGTCCCTGAAGGAGCCCGCAGAGCCGTCGGAGGGGCCCGTCGTGAACGCTCGCCTTAAGACGTACGTTCGCGACGGGCGCCCCGACGGCCCTGTTCCGGTGCCGGTGCCGCACGCGTTCAGGCGGTCGCCGGGTGCTGGGCGCGGCTGACGTCGTACACGCCCGGTACGTCGCGCATGGCGCGCATCAGACCGGGCAGGCCCGCCGCATCCGGCAGCTCCAGCGTGTACGTGTGCCGTACGCGCTGCTCGCTGGGCGGCTCCACGGTGGCCGACACGATCGCCGCGCCCGCCGTGGCGATGGCGTCGGTGAGCTCGGCGAGCAACCGGGGCCGCCCGAACGATTCGGCGTACAGCGTCACCCGGCACTCCGGCGCGTCGCCCCAGCTCACCGGGATCGGGCGCCGGTCCAGCGCCCGCATCCGGTCCACTGCGCGGCACTCCTGCCGGTGGACGGTGACCACGCCGCCGCGTACGGAGAAGGCGGTCACCGCGTCGGGCGGTACGGGCGTACAGCAGCCGGCCAGCCGTACGGTGGCGCCCGGCAGGTCCACCACCGCGTTGGTGCCGCCCCGCCGGTCGGCGGTGACGGCGAGCGCCGCGCGGGGCGCGGCGTCGGGCGTCCCCACCGCCTCGGGGTGGGCCGCCAGCCAGCCGGTGATCGCGATCCGGGCGGCGGGGGTACGGGCGTGGTCGAGCCACTGCGGCGAGGGCCCCGAGGCGGCGTCCTGGGCCAGCAGCAACTGGACCGTGTCGCCGTCCCGCAGGACCGTGGAGAGCGGCGCCAGACGGCCGTTGACGCGCGCCCCGAGGCAGCCGTGCGCCGCCTCGCCGTGCTGCGCGTACGCGGCGTCCACGCAGGTCGCCCCGGCCGGCAGGCCGAGCATGCCGCCCTCGGCGCGGAAGACGGTGATCTCGGCGTCCTGGGCCAGGTCCGCGCGGAGCGTCGTCCAGAAGGCGTCCGAGTCGGTGGTGGCCTCCTGCCACTTCAGGAGGCGGGAGAGCCAGCCGGGCCTGGTCGGGTCGGCGCGCTCGCCGTCCTGCGGGTCCGCGGCCGGGGCGCGCTCCGTACCGTCCTGGGCGCCCACCGCGTCGACGGACGCGTACGGGTTGCCGAGGGCGACGACCCCGGCCTCGGCGACCTTGTGCATCCGGTGCGTACGGATGAGGACTTCGGCGACGGCGCCGTCCGGGCCCGCGACCGCCGTGTGCAGCGACTGGTACAGGTTGAACTTGGGCGCCGCGATGAAGTCCTTGAACTCGGAGATCACCGGGGTGAAGCAGGTGTGCAGCTCGCCGAGGACCGCGTAGCAGTCGGCGTCCTCGGTGACCAGCACCAGCAGCCTGCCGAAGTCCGTGCCGCGCAGCTCGCCGCGTTTCAGCCCGGACCGGTGCACGGAGACGAAGTGCCGGGGCCGCACCAGGACTTCCGCGGTGATGCCCGCCTCGCGCAGCACACGCCTGACGTCCTCGGAGATGGCCGCGAGAGCGTCCCCCGCGGTGGCGTTGTCCGCGATCAGGGCGCGGGTGTGCGCGTACTCCTCGGGGTGGAGGATGGCGAAGACCAGGTCCTCCAGCTCGGTCTTGAGCGCCTGGACACCGAGGCGTTCCGCGAGGGGGATGAGCACGTCGCGGGTGACCTTGGCGATCCGGGCCTGTTTCTCGGGGCGCATCACCCCGAGGGTGCGCATGTTGTGCAGCCGGTCTGCCAGCTTGATCGACATCACCCGGACGTCGTTGCCGGTGGCGACGAGCATCTTGCGGAAGGTCTCGGGCTCGGCCGCCGCCCCGTAGTCGACCTTCTCCAGCTTGGTCACGCCGTCGACCAGGTAGCAGACCTCGTCGCCGAACTCCCTGCGGACCTGATCGAGCGTCACGTCGGTGTCCTCCACGGTGTCGTGGAGGAGGGAGGCGGTCAAGGTCGTGGTCTCGGCGCCCAGTTCGGCCAGGATCAGGGTCACGGCGAGCGGATGCGTGATGTACGGCTCGCCGCTCTTGCGGTACTGCCCGCGGTGCGAGGTCTCGGCCAGGACGTACGCCTTGTGCAGTACGGCGAGGTCCGCGTCGGGGTGGTGCGCGCGGTGCGCCTCCGCGACATGGCCGATGGCGGCCGGCAGCCGGTCCCTGGTGGCGGGGCCGAGTAAGGCGGCCCGGCCGAGCCTGCGGAGGTCGATCCGGGGAAGACCGCGTCTGCGGCTGTGGGCACCAGGGCTGGTTGCCTCTGCGCTCATGGGGCACCTCCGGGCAGCTTCGACCGGCGGGGAGAGGGCGGGGACGCCCTCCGGGCCGGTGCTTGATGCTATCGACCCGGTCGCGTGCGGCAGTCCCGGTCCCGCCCGACGTGAAACGGATCACCCATCCGAGCGAAGATTTAACCGAAGGCGGATTCGAGCCAGACCGGGTCGATGTGACCCTCCGCGACGATGACGGCAGGCCCCGTCATCTCGATCCCGCCGTCCGGGCGCTCCGTGACGAGCAGCCGCCCGCCGGGGAGATCCACGGTGTACGTGACGGGCTCGCCGGTCACCGCCGGGTCCGCGCCGTCCCTGCGAGCGGCGGCGACGGCCACGGCGCAGGCGCCCGTACCGCAGGAGCGGGTCTCGCCGGAGCCGCGCTCATGGACACGGAACGCGACATGGCGGGGGCCGCGGTCGACGACGAATTCGACGTTCACCCCGTCCGGGTAGACGGACGCGGGGCTGACCGGCGGCGCGGTGAACAGGTCCCCAGCGTGGGCCAGGTCCTCGACGAACGCGACCGCGTGGGGGTTGCCCATGTTGACGTTGAGGGCGGGCCATTCCCGGCCGCCGACCGTGACCGCCGCCTGCGCGGCGGGGAGCACGGCGCGCCCCATGTGGACCGTGATGTCACCGGCCCCGCCGTCCGAGCCGTCCTCCGCGCCGGCCTCGGCGAGGCCCTTGGCGAGGTGCACCTTCTTGACGCCGCCGCGGGTGGCGACGGCCAGATCGCCCGCCTCGACGTGTCCGGCGCGCTGGAGATAGCGGGCGAAGACGCGCACGCCGTTGCCGCACATCTCGGCGATCGAGCCGTCCGCGTTGCGGTAGTCCATGAACCACTCGGCCTCGGCGGCCATGGCGCGCGCCTCGGGGTGCGCCGCGGACCGTACGACATGGAGCAGTCCGTCCCCGCCGATGCCGGCCCGGCGGTCGCAGAGGGCGGCCACCGCGCGGGGCGGCAGCTCCAGGGCGTTCTCCGGGTCGGGAACGATCACGAAGTCGTTCTCCGTCCCGTGTCCCTTGAGGAAGGCGATGGGGGCGGCCTGCGAGGCGGCGGTCTGCGAAGTGCTCACGGAAACCATCGTACGAGCCGGGTCGGACATCGCCGTCCGGGTCGGCCGACGCGGGGGGCCGGAAGCCCGGCGCGGGGTCCGGGGCCCGGGTCAGCGCAGCCGGGCGACCCGCCAGACGGCGAGGGCGACCAGGGCGGCACCCACGGTCACGTACAGGGCGAGGACGCGCCAGTCGGGGCGCTCGCCCGACGACCGGCTCGGCAGCCCCGGCCAGGTGTGGCCGACGCGGCGCGCGGCCATCATGCCGGCGCCCGCGGCGCAGCAACTGATCAGCAGTCCGAGCATGGCGACGACCGCCCCGCCGTCCCCGGTGCCGAAGGCGAGGGGGAAGGCGAACATGAGCGATCCGACGGCGGCGAGCATCACGATGGGGGCGAGCTGCCAGATCCGCAGCCTGCGCTGGGGCCGGAGTTCGACCTGGACCTCGTCGGTCACGGTCTCTTCTTCCGGACCGTCAGGACTCAGCCTCGGGCCGTCCTCCGACGTCTCCGAGGACGTGGGTTCTCTGTCGCGAGGGCCGGCCTCCATCGCCACGCGCCCTCCCAAGTCGGACTCCACTGGTCGATCGATGCCCGATGGTCGACCGATGCTCGATGATGGCACGCCCGGAAGGACCGCACGGACGCGCGGAGCGTCCCGATGCCATCACGTGATCAGGCTGTGACCGCCCGTTCGACCAACGCGAGCGCCCGGTGCGGGAGTTCTTCCCGGTGCTCCGTTCCGCCGCCCAGCCAGTGCACCCGTGAGTCGCGGCGGAACCACGAGTCCTGGCGGCGCGCGAAGCGTTTGGTGGCGCGTACGGTCTCCGCGCGCGCCTCCGTCTCGGTGCACTCGGCGGCGAGCGCGGCGAGCACCTGCTGGTAGCCGAGGGCGCGGGAGGCCGTACGCCCCTCGCGCAGTCCGCGCGCCTCCAGGGCGCGCACCTCGTCCACCAGACCCTCGTCCCACATCCGGTCGACCCGGCGCGCGATCCGCGCGTCCAGCTCGGGGCGGGCGACGTCGACGCCGATCTGGAGGGTGTCGTACACGGAGTCGTGGCCCGGCAGATTGGCCGTGAAGGGCTTGCCGGTGATCTCGATCACTTCCAGCGCGCGGACGATGCGGCGGCCGTTGCTGGGCAGGATCGCGCGGCCCGCCGGGGGGTCGGCGGCGGACAGCCGGGCGTGCAGCGCGCCGGAACCACGGAGCGTCAGCTCCGCCTCCAGCCGGGCGCGCACCTCGGGGTCGGTGCCGGGGAAGTCGAGGGCGTCGATGGCCGCGCGTACGTACAGCCCGGAGCCGCCCACCAGGACGGGCGTACGGCCCTCGGCGAGCAGCCGGTCGATCGCCGCTCTCGCGAACCGCTGGTACTCGGCGACGCTCGCCGCCTGGGTGACCTCCCAGATGTCCAGGAGGTGGTGCGGCACTCCGGCGCGCTCCTCGGTCGTCAGCTTGGCGGTGCCGATGTCCATCCCCCGGTAGAGCTGCATGGAGTCGGCGTTGACGACCTCACCGCCCAGTTGCCGGGCGAGGTGAACGCCCAGATCGGACTTGCCGGCCGCGGTAGGACCGACGACGGCGATGACCCGCGGTGCGGTAGGTGCGCTTCTCACTGCCCCAGTCTCGCAAACAAGGGGCCCCTGCCCGAACGAGTTACGTGACGGGGCACCGCCGGGGTCGTTGCCTGTTGCGAGGTTCCGGGCCTGTTGCGAGGTTCCGGCCACGGGTTTCCGGGACCGGCGCCCCTGAGCCGTGTGACGGGTGGATCAGGACGGCGCGGATCTTCGTTCCCGCGCGTACGATATGGAGCAGATATGGGTGTTTTTTCATGGTTCAGCAAGAGGTCCCGGACCTTGTCCGGGGCGAAGGAGACCGGCACTGCCGAGGCCGGGCCGACCGGGAGCGGCCGGACGGAGGCCGTCGCCGCCGAGGGAGTGGAGATCCCGAAGCAGCAGTCGGCGGAGGCGGCGGCGGACAACGAGGCAGGAAAGAGCACCCGCCAGTAGGCTGTTGTCTCCTCCGAGGGAAGGTGGCCCATGGGCTTCCTGGATTCATTGAAGGCCAAGATCGGTCCGGCCAAGGAAAAGGTCGCCGACCTCGCGCAGCAGCACGGGGACAAGATCGAGCACGGGCTGGACAAGGCCGCCCGCACGGTCGACGAGAAGACCAAGGGCAAGTACAGCGACAAGATCGACACGGGTACGGGCAAGGCCAAGGACGCCCTTGGCAAGCTCGCCCACAAGGACGACGGCACTCCCCCGCCGCCGCCCGCTTCCTGATCGACAGCCGCACGAGTACGGGGCGGTACGGGGCCTTGGCGCCCCGTACCGCCCCGTACCGCGTTCTCGCGTTCTTCTCGGCGCGTCTCCATCTACTGCGCCGCGGAACCCTGCGACTACGGCGCCGCTGACCCTACGACCAGGCCGCCACGAGGTACCCGACGCCGTACGGCGCGGCCTCGTACAGCAGCGCGCCCCCCAGGCCCGCGCCCTCGGCCGCGCCCGCGAGCACCTGCCAGGGCGCCCGCCCCGCCGCCTTGAGTTCGGACGCCAGCCCCGCGTCGAGCGCCGTCAGCGCCGCCCCGTCCGCCGCGGCCAGCGCGGCGGCCACCCCGGCGTCGAAGCCGTCCGCCCGGTCGTCCAGATAGCCGGGCGCCTTGAGCGTGCGGCACGCGCTGGCGTCGCCCATCACCAGGAGCGCCACCCGGTCGGCCCCCGCCGCGATCTCCCGTCCGGCCAGGACGCACCGGTCGGTGGCGAGTGTGCTGTCCACGGCCAGCCCCGACACGGGGGCGGCGGACCAGCGCACATGATCCAGCAGCCACGCCGCGACGGCGAGGGAGGCGGGCAGCGCGGGCCCGGAGCGGTGGCCGACGCCTTCCGGCGCGGAGTCGGCCGGCGCGGAGTCGGCCGTCCCCCGGCCGTGCGGCCCGGCCGCGCCGAGGACGACGTCCACCTCCACGCCGAAGCCGCGGAACGACCCCACGGAGCCCTGCGCGTGGACTCCCGCTCCCCCGGCCCCCGCTCCCCCGGCCCCCGCTTCCGCCGGTCCGACGACCACCAGCCGGTCGGGCCGGGCGGCGGCGAGCACGCCCAGGGCATCGGCGCAGGCGGCGCGCGCCCCGTCGAGTTCGGGCGCCGCGCCGGCCGCCACAGCGGGCACCAGCAGCGGCGGACTCGGGCATACGGCAGCGGAGACGAGCATGATCAGCAGCCTAACCAGTAACGACCAGGTCGTACGTCGCGCTCCGCTCAGGCGGGTGCGCAGCCACCCGTGACGGCGGGGAGCGGGGCCGGGACACCGACCGTGGGCAGGCCCAGCAGGACTCCGGCGGGCTTCGCCGCCTCCGCGGTGTTCCGCTTCTCCCACGCGTCGCCGGCACGGGTGCGCCGTACCCGCGTCGTCGGCCCTTCGGCGAGCAGGTGGTGCGGGGCGGCGTAGGTGATCGCGACGGTCACCACGTCACCGGGGCGTACCGCTTCGTCCGGCTTGGTGAAGTGGACGAGCCGGTTGTCGGCAGCCCGCCCCGAGAGCCGGTGCGTGGCGCCGTCCTTGCGCCCCTCGCCCTCCGCGACCATGATCTCCAGCGTCCGGCCGACCTGCTTCTTGTTCTCCGCCCAGGAGATCTCCTCCTGGAGGGCGGACAGCCGCATGTAGCGCTCCTGGACGACCTCCTTGGGGATCTGACCGTCCATCTCGGCGGCCGGGGTGCCGGGGCGCTTGGAGTACTGGAAGGTGAACGCCTGCGCGAAGCGCGCCTCGCGCACCACGCGCATGGTCTGCTCGAAGTCCTCCTCGGTCTCCCCGGGGAAGCCCACGATGATGTCGGTGGAGATCGCGGCGTGCGGGATGGCGGCGCGCACCTTGTCGATGATGCCGAGGTAGCGGTCCTGCCGGTACGAGCGGCGCATCGCCTTCAGGATCGTGTCCGAGCCGGACTGGAGCGGCATGTGGAGCTGCGGCATCACGTTCGGCGTCTCGGCCATCGCCGCGATCACGTCGTCCGTGAAGTCGCGCGGGTGGGGCGAGGTGAAGCGGACGCGCTCCAGGCCCTCGATCGCGCCGCAGGCGCGCAGCAGCTTGGAGAACGCCTCCCGGTCACCGATGTCGGAGCCGTACGCGTTGACGTTCTGGCCCAGCAGCGTGATCTCGGAGACGCCCTCGGCGACCAGTGCCTCGATCTCGGCGAGGATGTCGCCGGGGCGGCGGTCCTTCTCCTTGCCGCGCAGCGCGGGGACGATGCAGAAGGTGCAGGTGTTGTTGCAGCCGACCGAGATGGAGACCCACGCCGCGTACGCGGACTCGCGCCGCGTCGGCAGCGTGGAGGGGA
This sequence comes from Streptomyces sp. NPDC087310, assembly GCF_044744405.1. Lineage (NCBI taxonomy): Bacteria > Bacillati > Actinomycetota > Actinomycetes > Kitasatosporales > Streptomycetaceae > Streptomyces > Streptomyces sp. NPDC087310. Next base: position 1,061,527 of record NZ_JBIUYF010000002.1, read on the forward strand.
ACGCCTCCAGCGACTCGGCGATCTCGACCTGTGCCTCCTCCTGGACGCGGGCGCGCTCCAGGAGGACCGGCAGCTTGCCGATGTTGTGGGTGCCGAAGACCACGTCGACCCAGGGGGCGCGCCGCACGATGGTGTCGCGGTCCTTCTGTGCCAGACAGCCGCCGACGGCGATCTGCATGCCCGGGCGCCTGGTCTTCATCGGCGCGAGCCGGCCGAGGTTGCCGTACAGCTTGTTGTCGGCGTTCTCGCGGACGGCGCAGGTGTTGAAGACGACGACGTCGGCGTCACCGTCGGAGCCCTCGGGCGCCCGGACGTACCCCGCGCCCTCCAGGAGGCCGGACAGCCGTTCGGAGTCGTGGACATTCATCTGGCACCCGTAGGTGCGTACCTCGTAACTTCTCGTACCGCCCACTGCCTGACTCCGGTCGCCGCTGCTGGTCATCCCTCAAGGGTAGGTGCTCCCGTGCGGCCTCCTGCCGCCGTGCTCCGGCCGCCCGGGCGGGCCCGCGCGGAGGGGGTGGCGAGTCCTGGACAAGGTCTGGCCATCACGGGGAGTGACCTGACAGGATCGGCCCATGCTCACCCTTCCGTTCCGTGTCAGCCGTGGCCGTGCCCTGCTGGGCTCCGCCGCCGGGCTGGTGGTGCTCGGCCTCCTCGTGTGGTGGCTGGCGCCGATCGGTACGGCGTCGCCGAGCGGTTCGGTCACCTTCAGCACGGGGGTGACCACAGGGGTGTACCAGCGGTACGGGACGCTGCTCAAGGAGGATCTGGCGCGCGACCTGCCCCGTGTGTCGGTCGATCTGCGGGACAGCGAGGGTTCCCAGCAGAATCTGGCCCGGGTGGCGACGGGCGAGGCCGACTTCACGATCGCCACCGCCGACGCCGTCGCCAAGTACCGGAAGGACGGCAGCCCCGGCGCGGACGCGCTGCGCGGCTGCGCCCGGCTCTACGACGACTACGTGCAGCTCATCGCCGCCAAGAGCGCCGGCATCGGCTCCGTCGCTGACCTGCGGGGGAAGAAGGTGGGCGTGGGCCAGGAGGGATCAGGGGTCCGGCTGCTCGCGGAGCGGATCCTGGCAGCCGGCGGGCTCGATCCCGAGAAGGACGTCGATCCGGTCCTGGCCGGGATAGACACCATGCCGGGTCTGCTCGAAGCGGGGAAGCTGGACGCCTTCTTCTGGTCGGGCGGGCTGCCCACCACCGCCGTGCAGGAGCTGTCCGCGCGCTACGACATACGGCTGGTCCCGCTGGACGCCGCGCTGGTCGAGAAGTTGCACACCTCGGGCGGGGCCTCCTCGCGCTACTACCGCTCGGCCGAGATACCCGCCGACGCGTACGGCGACATACGGAACACGACCCCCGTCCCCACGGTCGCGGTGGCGAATCTGCTCGTCACCAGCGACCGGATCGACTCGGATCTGGTGGAGGGCTTCACCCGTACGGTGATCAAGAGCCGGGACCGCATCGGCCACAAGGTGCACCCCGCCCAGTTGGTGGATCTGCGGACCGCCATCTATACGGACCCGCTCAAGCTGCACGAGGGCGCGAGGCGCTACTACCAGTCGGTCAAGCCGTAGTCGTAGCCGTCGCCGTCGCCCGCTCTGTCGCAGGTCGCGCCGACGGTCAGGGCGCAGTTCTCGGGACGCTGACGGTGACCCGCAGACCGCGCGGCTCGCCGTGCGCGTAGGTGATGGTGCCGTCGCCCGCCGCGAGCAGTGCCCGGGTGATGGAGAGGCCGAGCCCCGAACCCTTGATGTTCTGATGACGGTTGCTGCGCCAGAAGCGGTCACCGATCCGTGACAGTTCCTCGTCGGTGAGCCCGGGGCCGCCGTCGTTGACGACGACCGTGGAGGTCGTGCCGTTGCGGGCGACCGTGACCGTGACCTCCTCGCCCGCCGGGGTGAACTTGAGGGCGTTGTCGATCACCGCGTCCAGAGCGCTGGACAGCGCGATGGGGTCGGCCCAGCCGGTCACCGCCGCGCGGTGCTCGGTGAGCCGTACGCCCTTCTCCTCGGCCAGCGCCCGCCAGGCAGCGACCCGCTCGGCGGCCACCTCGCCGATGTCGGTGACCCGCAGATCGGCGGCGGTGTGCTCGGCGAGCGCCAGGTCCAGCAGATCGTCGAGGACCTGGGCCAGCCGCTTGCCCTCGGTGCGTACGGAGGCGATCTCCTCGTTCCCCTCGGGCAGTTCGAGGGCGAGCAGCTCGATCCGCAGCAGCAGCGCGGAGAGCGGGTTGCGCAACTGGTGGGAGGCGTCGGCGACAAAGGCGCGCTGCTGCTCCAGTACGTCCTCGACGTTGTCGGCCATCTCGTTGAACGAGCCGGCCAGCCGCCGCAGTTCCGGCGGTCCGCCCGCCGCGGCGACGCGCGACTTCATCCGGCCGGTGGCGATGTCGTGGGTGACGGCGTCCAGGACCCGTACGGGGCGCAGCACCCACCCGGTCAGCCGGATGGCGGCCCCGACGGCGACGAGCATGGCCACCGCCTCGCCCACCGCGATGACCAGCCAGCTCCGCAGGGTGCGCGAACGCATCTGGCCGGTCGGCGAGTCGGTCACCACGACGGCGACGACGTCCCCGTCCCGTACGACCGGCGAGTCCACGATGAGCCGGCCGTTCTGCCAGGGCCAGACCTGCTCGGGGTCGCCGCTGCGGCGGCCCAGCAGGGCCTCCTGGAAGGACTGGCGCCCCGTGCCCGCCGCGGGCACCCGCCAGCCCTTCGGGGCGCTGGCCATGGCCGCGCCGTCGCGGTAGAAGACGCCGACCCTGATCCCGTACACCTCGTGGTAGCGGGTCAGTTCCTCCTCCAGGAGGTCGCGCCGCTCCTGGCTGCCCGCGCGTCCCTCCGTACCGGTGCGGCCCTCGGAGACGAACTGCGCGAGGGCCGCGACGCGCGTCGTGTCGTCGATCCGGTCGATGACGACGTCCTGCTGTTCCGCGGCGGCGCGGCTGACGGCGAGCGGGAACCCCAGGGCGAGGAGCACGGCCGCCATCAGAATGATCAGCAGCGGCAGAAGTCGGGTACTCACCGGGCCGCTACGACCCCGGGTGCGGGGCCGGGACGACCAGCCGGTAGCCGACTCCTCGCACGGTCTCGATCAGCGCGGGCATGCCGAGTTTGGAGCGCAGCGACGCCACATGGACCTCCAGCGTGCGCCCCGTACCCTCCCAGCTCGTGCGCCACACCTCGCTGATGATCTGCTCCCGGCCGAAGACGACTCCGGGGCGCTGCGCGAGCAGGGCCAGCAGGTCGAACTCCTTGCGGGTGAGCTGTACGGGCATTCCGTCGACGGTGACCCGGCGGGTGGGCAGTTCGAGCGTGAGGCGCCCGAGCCGCTGGGCCGTCTCCTCCGGGTGTCCGGGCTCGTCCCCGCTCACGGTGCGCCGGCTGACGGCGTGGATACGGGCGAGGAGTTCACCGGTGTCGTACGGCTTGACCACGTAGTCGTCGGCCCCGAGGTTGAGGCCGTGGATCCGCGAGCGTACGTCGGCCCGTGCCGTCACCATGATCACCGGAGTCGAGGTGATCTTCCGGATCTTGCCGCAGACCTGGTAGCCGTCCTGGTCGGGCAGTCCGAGGTCGAGCAGCACCACCGCGAACGGCGGTCTGCCGGCGGCGGGCAGCACGGCCTGGAGCGCCTCCTCGCCGTTGCGCGCATGGACGACCTGGAATCCGTGCTTCGCGAGCACGGCGGACAAGGCGGCGGCGACATGGTCGTCGTCCTCCACGAGCAGCAGCCTCACGGGCCCCCTTTTCGGTCGTGATCCCGAATGTCGGGATCTTGAGTCATGTCCGATGTAGGTGTCTACGTATCTCGCATCCACGCCCATGGCGCCGCGCCAGTCAAGAGCCTTCCCGTTACACCGAGGTTTCCGTTACCTACCCGGTACTCCCCGCACCGCCCTCTTGACACGGAGTGTCCGGTTGCGGCCGGATCGTTATGCTCAATTTCAGCTCAGATGTAATGACGCTGATCGCAGTGCGTGACTAGGGTCCTCCCCAACCGAGTGAGGACGGAGCAAAAAGCCGATGAGCGGAGTGTCAGCGACCAAGGACACCGGGGGCGCCGGGCCGGCGACGGACGACCTGGTCGTACTGAGCAACGTGAACAAGCACTTCGGCGCGCTGCATGTGCTCCAGGACATCGACCTGACCATCGCCCGTGGCGAGGTCGTGGTCGTCATCGGACCTTCCGGGTCCGGCAAGTCCACACTGTGTCGCACCATCAACCGCCTGGAAACGATCGATTCGGGTTCCATATCGATCGACGCCAAACCCCTGCCCGACGAGGGCAAGGAACTGGCGAGGCTACGTGCCGATGTCGGCATGGTCTTCCAGTCGTTCAACCTCTTCGCACACAAGACGGTGCTGGAGAACGTCACGCTGGGCCAGATCAAGGTCCGCGGGACGGACAAGAAGGAGGCCGAGGCGACCGCGCGCACCCTGCTCGACCGCGTGGGGGTCGGCTCGCAGGCCGACAAGTACCCCGCCCAGCTCTCGGGCGGACAGCAGCAGCGTGTCGCCATCGCGCGGGCCCTGGCGATGAACCCGAAGGTCATGCTCTTCGACGAGCCGACCTCGGCGCTCGACCCCGAGATGATCAACGAAGTGCTCGAAGTCATGCAGCAACTGGCCCGCGACGGAATGACGATGGTCGTCGTCACGCACGAAATGGGCTTCGCCCGCTCCGCCGCGAACCGGGTCGTCTTCATGGCCGACGGCCGGATCGTCGAACAGGCCACGCCCGACGAGTTCTTCAGCAATCCGCGCAGCGACCGTGCCAAGGACTTCCTCTCGAAGATCCTGCACCACTGATCCGCGCCACTGATCGGCGCCACCGGCTCCTTCTACGGCTCACGGCTCTTCTTAGCGGCTTACGGCTCTTCTACGGCTCTACCGATGTCGGCAGAACCTGATTCGTTCACGTCTCACCCGAGGGAAGTTCACGCATGAAGCTCCACAAGGCAAGCGCGGCCGCGGCCGCCGCACTGGTCCTCTCCCTGACCGCCACCGCCTGCGGCGGCAAGAGCGAGGAGAACGGCGCGGGAGGTTCCGGTGGCGACAAGATCACCATCGGCATCAAGTTCGACCAGCCCGGCCTCGGTCTGAAGAAGCCTGACGGCACCTACGCGGGCTTCGACGTCGACGTCGCCACGTATGTCGCCAAGGAACTCGGCTACGACGCCAAGAACATCGTCTGGAAAGAGGCGCCCAGCGCCGAGCGCGAGAACCTGATCGCCAACGGTGACGTGAAGTTCGTCGCCGCGACCTACACGATCAACGACGAGCGCAAGAAGCGGGTCGACTTCGCGGGTCCCTACTTCCTGGCCCACCAGGACCTGCTGGTCCGCGCGGACGACAGTTCCATCACCAAGGCCGAGGACCTGAACTCCAAGAAGCTCTGTTCCGTCACGGGCTCCACCTCGGCGCAGAACGTCAAGGACAAGCTCGCCCCCAAGGCCGACCTCATGGCGGTCGGCGGCTACTCCGAGTGCCTGACCGGTCTGGAGAACAAGGCTGTTGACGCCCTGACCACGGACGACTCCATTCTCGCCGGGTACGCCGCGCAGCAGGAGCACCAGGGCAAGTTCAAGCTCGCGGGCCTCAAGCTCAGCGACGAGCCCTACGGCATCGGCCTCAAGAAGGGCGACACCGATCTCCAGAAGAAGATCAACGACGCGCTCACCATGATGGAGTCGGACGGTTCCTGGGAGAAGGCCGTGACCGCCAACTTCGGTCCGGCCAAATACAAGAACGAGCCCGCCCCGAAGATCGACGCGACGAGCTGAGAGAAGCAGTGACGCGCCGCCGGCCGGTCCGGCGGCGCGTACCGACCAGCAAACCAGGGGAGAGCGCGGGGCATCGTGTTCGAATTTCTTGATTCCGGGCAGTACGACCTGCTCGGCGCCTTCTGGGTGACGGTGCAGCTCACCCTCTATTCCGCGGCGGGTTCCCTGATATGGGGAACGCTGCTGGCCGGGATGCGTGTCAGTCCCGTACCACTCATGCGTACCTTCGGCACCACCTACGTCAATGTCGTCCGTAACACCCCGCTGACCGTGGTACTCGTCGGCTGTTCGCTGGGGCTGGGCCAGACGCTCCAGATCAATCTCGGCGGCGACAACTTCGAGTCCAGCGGCTTCCGGCTCGCCGTGCTGGGCCTGGTCGCCTACACAGGGACCTTCGTCTGCGAGTCCCTGCGCTCCGGTATCAACACCGTGCCCGTCGGGCAGGCCGAGGCCGCCCGCGCGCTGGGACTGAACTTCGTCCAGGTACTCACGCTGATCGTGCTGCCCCAGGCGTTCCGCTCGGTGGTGGCACCACTGGCCAACGTGCTGATCGCGCTGACGAAGAACACGACGATCGCCGCGGCCATCGGGGTCGTGGAAGCCGCGGCACTGATGAAGACAATGATCGAGAACGAGAGCAGCGCGCTCTTCGCCGTCTTCGCGGTGTTCGCCTTCGGCTTCGTCGTTCTCACCCTCCCGACCGGCCTGCTCCTGGGCTGGGTCAGCAAGCGCGTGGCGGTGAAGCGATGAGTGGCACGTCCGTTCTGTACGACGCCCCGGGCGCACGCGCCAAGCGGCGCAACGTCCTCTACACGATCGTGTTCCTGGTGCTCTTCGCGCTCGCCGCGTGGTGGGTGCTGGCCACGATGGCCGAGAAGGAACAGCTCGCGTCCGAGAAGTGGAGCCCGTTCGTCACGGACTCCGCGGTCTGGACGACGTATCTGCTGCCCGGACTCGGCGAAACCCTCAAGGCCGCGGCCCTCGCCATCGTGATCGCCCTGCCGGTCGGCGCGCTGCTCGGCATCGGCCGGCTCTCCGACCACGCGTGGGTCCGTATCCCGGTCGGCGTGGTCGTGGAGTTCTTCCGCTCCCTGCCGGTCCTGATCATGATGGTGTTCGCCAGCGCGCTGTACGTGGAGTTCAGCGATGTCTCCTCGGACCTGCGGCCCCTGTACGCCGTGGTGACGGGTCTGGTGCTCTACAACTCCTCGGTCATCGCCGAGATCGTCCGGGCCGGCATCCTCACGCTGCCGAACGGCCAGACCGACGCCGCGAAGGCGATCGGGATGCGCAAGAGCCAGACCATGTCGTACGTCCTGCTGCCGCAGGCCGTGACCGCGATGCTGCCGGCCCTGGTCAGCCAGCTCGTGGTGATCGTCAAGGACACGGCGATCGGCGGCGCGATCCTCGGCTTCTCCGAGCTGCTCTCGCAGAACCGTACGATCACCGCGAACTACGGCGCGAACACCATCGCCACGCTCGTCGTCATCGCGCTGATCTACATCGCGCTGAACTTCGCGCTCACGAGCTTCGCCGGGTGGCTGGAGCAGCGGCTGCGGCGCGGCAAGAAGAGCACCGGAGCGGTCCTCGGGGCCGAGGACATGGATCTGGCCAAGACACCGGGCGGCGGCGTCTCCTGAGGCGGGCGGGACGGGGGGTGTGCGCGTCGCTGAGCCCGTCGCTTGACGCGGGCACCCCCAGTAGGTTGCATACGTTCTGTGATCACACACCGGGCTCCTACCGCCGCCCTTGACCGTATGACCGCACGGGCCCGAAGGGTCGCGCCGTGGACCCGGTGATCGTCGTCGGCGCGGGCCCGGTCGGGCTCGCGCTCTCGCTGGCCCTCGCCGTGCAGGGTGTCCCGTCCGTCGTTCTGGACGAGGGCACCGGCACGGACGACCCACGCCCCGCGCGGACCGCCGTACTGCGGCCGGACACCGCCGCGCTGCTGGCCCGGCTCGGCTGCACCACCCTCGGTGACGAAGGCACCCACTGGGTCGGCTGGCGTCTGATGCGGCGCAAGCAGCTCATGCGGGAGCTGCCGCTCAGCGGGGCCGATGACGGCTCGCCGCCCCCTCTGCACATCCCGCAGCACGCCCTGGCGCGCGGGCTCCGCGCCTCCATCGCCGAAGAGGGCCTGATCCGGGTGGTCCCCGGCAGCCGGCTCGACGCCCTGGAGCAGGACGGTCACGGGATCACCGCGCACACCCGCGGCCCCGGGGCGACCTGGTGGCGCGGCAGCCATCTCGTGGGGTGCGACGGCGCCCGCTCCACGGTCCGCAAGCTGCTCGGCATCCGCTTCCCCGGGCGTACGGCGGTGGAGCGGCACGCGGTCGCCGCGCTCCGCGCGGAGCTGCCGTGGCCGGACGAGGCGCTGCTGCACCGTCGGCCGCCCTGGCCGGGCGGGGGCGAGGAGGTGTCCGCGAGGCCGCTCGCGGACGGCGTGTGGCGGCTCGACTGGCTGCTGCCCTCCCGCGGCGACCTGGTGACGCCCGACGCGCTGGTGGCGCGTTTACGGGACACCCTGGCCGGCTGGTGCGGCGAGACGCCGCCGTACGAACTGCTCGACACGGGCGTCTACACGCTGCACCACCGGCTCGCCCGGCGCTGGCGCGCGGGCCGCGCCTTTCTCGCCGGGGACGCCGCGCATCTGCTGGGCGCCGTCGGCACCCAGGGGCTCGACGAGGGGCTGCGCGACATCGGCAACCTCGCCTGGAAGCTCGCCGAGGACTGGCACCACGGGGCCTCGGAGACCCTGCTGGACAGCTACCAGGCCGAGCGCCGTACCGCCGTGGCCGCGCGGCTGCGCGCGGCCGACCAGTCGCTGCCGATACTGCGGGGCGGCGGCGGGCTGCGTACGTACATGCCGGGCGCGACCCGCGGACACGACACGCTGCTCGCCGACGGGCACCTCGGGCACGGTCCGCTGGGCGCACCACCCTCCTACCCGCACTCCCCCCTCGCGCCTCCGCACGCCGAGGCGCACACGGCGGTGGGCACGCCCCCCGGCGGACAGGTCGACGACGTACGGGTGACGGCGCCGGACGGCACGACCACGCGCCTCGGCGAGCGGCTGGGCCGGGGGCGGCTGCTGGTGGTGCTGGTCGCACCGGGCACCGGGGTCTGGGACCGGCGGCACTGGCTGACGGCGGGGGTGATGCCGCGGCTGGCCGACGCGGTGTCCGCGCTGCCCGTACGGGCGGAGCTGCTGGTGACGGAGGCTTACCCGGGGGCTTCCGCGCACAGTGTGCTGCTGGTGCGGCCGGACGGGCACCTCGTGGCCGCCTTCGGCGGGGTACGGCCCCGGGAGCTCTACGCGGCGGCGGACGCGGCACGCGGCGGGGCTCCGCGGGCGCCCTCGGGTGCCGCCGGGGCTTCGGGCGCCGCCGATACGCCGACGGCGCACTCCGTCCCGAAGCCGAACGCTCCGGTAACCCCTGACCGCACCGCGAACATCAATTGACCGCCACGGGCTCACATGGTGTACTCCGAATCGTGACTGACACCGATGTGCGCCTGTGGCGGAGGGTCCATATGGACCTGGTCCGCTATGCGGGCTGCGTGTGTCGCCCGTCCTGTTGATTCGCCGCTTCTCCATCCGCGCCCGCCGCTCCGCGCCGCGGCAGGGCACCTTCGCGAACCTCTCAGGACGGTCACCATGTCTCTTCTTCCCGTACGCACCTCCGCGCCCGCCGCCGGGGCCGGCCCGTCGGTCCCGGCCGCCGCGGCCTCACCGGCCGCTCCGGTCTCCCGGGTCTCCCCGGTCTCCCCGGTCGGCGGTCCCACCCCGGCCGAACTGCTGGACTTCGTCCGCGGCACCGCCGCCGACACCGCGCTGATCGCCTCCCTCCCGCTCGACCCCGAGGGCCGGACGTGGATCCGGCTGGACGGCCCCGGGGGCAGCGAGGCGTGGCTGATCGGCTGGCCGCCCGGCACGGGCACCGGCTGGCACGACCACGGTGGCTCGCACGGCGCGTTCGCCACGGCTTCGGGCACGCTCAAGGAGGACTCGCTGGCCGCCCGGCTGCCCACCGAGGGGTGGAAGACCCTGGAACTGGCCGAGGGCGTCGACCGGGAACGGCAGTTGACCGCGGGCGAGGGGCGGGCGTTCGGCAGGCGCCATGTGCACGAGGTGCGCAACGAGTCCGGGGGCGCCCACGCCGTGTCCGTCCACGCGTACTACCCGCCGCTGCCGCTGATGCGGCGCTACAGCCGCACGGGCCAGGTGCTCCGTCTTGAGCAGGTCGAGCGCCCCGAGGAGTGGCAGTGAGCGAGCGGCGTACGAGCAACGGGCCGGCCGGTATAGACGAGCTGCTGGAACGGGTCCGCGCGGACCTGGACCGGCTGGAGCCCCGCGAGGCGTTCGAGGCCGCGGTGGACGGCGCGCTGCTGGTGGACATCCGGTACGCGGCGCTGCGCGAGCGCGACGGTCTGATCCCGGGGGCGCTGGTCGTGGAGCGCAACGAGCTGGAGTGGCGGCTCGACCCGCAAGGCAGCCACCGCGCCCCGGAGGCCACGAGCCATGAGCTGCGGGTCGTGGTCGTCTGCAACGAGGGGTACGCGTCGAGCCTCGCGGCGGCCTCCCTGCGGCAGTTGGGAGTGCACCGCGCGACCGACCTCGTCGGAGGGTTCCAGGCGTGGAAGGCCGAAGGGCTGCCCGTCACACGATGAGCGCGTCCGCGCGCCACCACGCCCGTGCACAGGCCCCGTACACGGCCCCCGTACACGGGACCGGACCGCAAGCCCGGGTCCAGGCCCGGGCAAGGGCCGGTTCCCGGGCGAGGACCACGTTCCCGTGCCTCGACGTGCCACGACCGGCCATGCCTGCCCCGACGGGGCGGAGCTTGCCGGGAGGGCACTCGGGCCTAGTACGCGCCCTCGTCCAGCCCCTCGGTGTCCTCGCCCTCCTCCTCCAGCGCCCGCTTGACCACCCGGAGCGCCATGCCCTCCGGGTACCCCTTGCGCGCCAGCATCCCCGCGAGCCGGCGCACCCGTCTGTCCCGCTCCAGGCCGCGGGTGGCCCGGAGTTTGCGGGCGACCAGCTCGCGGGCGGTCTCCTCCTCCCGCTCGGAGTCGAGCTGCCCGACCGCCTCGTCGATCAGGGCCGGCTCCACGCCCTTCGTCCGCAGCTCCCGCGCGAGCGCCCGACGGGCCAGGCCGCGGCCGTGGTGCCGTGACTCCACCCAGGCATCCGCGAACGCCGCGTCGTTGATCAGCCCCACGTCCTCGAAGCGGGAGAGCACCTCCTCCGCGATGTCCTGCGGGATCTCCCGCTTCTCCAGTGCGTCCGCGAGCTGTTTACGGGTGCGCGGGGTGCCGGTGAGCAGGCGCAGACAGATCGCCCGCGCCCGCTCGGCCGGGTCCTGGGGCGGCAGCTCCTGCTCGGCCCTCGACGAGTCGGAGCTGCCGCCCGGCCTTTCGGTCCGTCGCCTCTTCGCATAAGGCACGGTGACGAACTAACTCTTGGCCGCTGCCGACTTGGCCGACCTGGCCTTGGAGGCAGCGGCCACCGGCTTCACCGGTTCGTCCCCGGAGGCGGGGGCGCCCGCGGCGTCCGCGCCCGGCTCGGCCGCCGGCGCCTGCGGCTGGACCCCGACCCCCAGCTTCTCCAGGATCTTCTTCTCGATCTCATTGGCGAGATCGGGGTTGTCCTTGAGGAAGTTGCGGGAATTCTCCTTGCCCTGGCCGAGCTGGTCGCCCTCGTACGTGTACCAGGCGCCGGCCTTGCGGACGAAGCCGTGCTCCACGCCCATGTCGATCAGACCGCCCTCGCGGCTGATGCCCTGGCCGTAGAGGATGTCGAACTCGGCCTGCTTGAAGGGCGGCGCGACCTTGTTCTTGACGACCTTGACCCGGGTGCGGTTGCCGACGGCCTCGGTGCCGTCCTTCAGTGTCTCGATACGGCGGATGTCGAGCCGGACCGACGCGTAGAACTTGAGCGCCCGGCCACCGGTCGTGGTCTCCGGCGAGCCGAACATCACGCCGATCTTCTCTCGGAGCTGGTTGATGAAGATCGCGGTGGTCTTGGACTGGTTGAGCGCGCTGGTGATCTTCCGGAGCGCCTGGCTCATCAGCCGCGCCTGGAGACCGACGTGCGAGTCGCCCATCTCGCCCTCGATCTCCGCACGGGGCACCAGCGCCGCGACGGAGTCGATGACGATGAGGTCGAGCGCGCCGGAGCGGACCAGCATGTCCACGATCTCGAGGGCCTGCTCACCGTTGTCCGGCTGGGAGAGGAGCAGATTGTCGATGTCGACGCCGAGCTTCTTCGCGTACTCGGGGTCGAGGGCGTGCTCGGCGTCCACGAAGGCCACCGCGCCGCCCAGCCGCTGCGCGTTCGCCACGGCGTGCAGCGTCAGCGTCGTCTTGCCGGAGGACTCCGGGCCGTACACCTCCACCACGCGGCCGCGCGGCAGACCGCCGACGCCGAGCGCGACGTCGAGCGCGGTCGATCCCGTGGGGATGACCTCGATGGGGTCGTTCGGCCGGTCGCCCATGCGCATCACTGCGCCCTTGCCGAATTGCCGTTCAATTTGTGCGAGAGCGGCGTCGAGCGCCTTCTCGCGGTCGGTTCCTGCCATGGGTTCCACCCGATTTGCTTGAGTCGATCGCTTCACGTCAACGACGCTATCCCCTGCCACTGACAACGCGTCCCCGACGCCTCCCCGCCTGTGGACAACTATGGACAACTCGGCCGGGCCGGCCGCCGACCGACGCCCCCGTCACGCCACCACAGAACACCGCCGACCGGGCCGGGGAAACACCGGCAGCCCTCCCATGAGAATGGATGTTCGATTTTGGTGTCAAGCGACACGCGACGGGCCCGCGGTACGCCCGGGAACGGCGACGGCGGTGTGCCCAGCGACCGACGGTGGTGTGCCTAGGGACGGTCGCTGCCGTCCTCCTGTGTGCGCAGCACCCGCCGTATCTGCCCCAGCAGCGGGATGTCCCGGCGCCGCCGGCCGCCCCTCACCCGCGGGTCGTCCATCACCTCGTACCGCTTCACGTACGCGCCGAGAAACGCCTGAAGGGTCGCGACGGCGGGGATCGAGATCAGCGCGCCGACGGGGCCCAGCAGCGCCGTACCCGCGATGACCGAGCCGAAGGCGACCGCCGGGTGGATGTCCACGGACCGGGCGGTGAGCTTGGGCTGGAGCATGTAGTTCTCGAACTGCTGGTAGATCACGACGAAGCCGAGGACCCACAGCGCGTACCAGGGGTCCACGGTGAAGGCGATCAGCATGGGCAGGGCGCCCGCCAGATACGTGCCGATGGTCGGGATGAACTGGGAGACCAGCCCCACCCACATCGCCAGCGCCGGCGCGTACGGAACGCCCAGGATCTCCAGCAGGACGTAGTGCGCGACACCGGAGATGAGGGCCATCAGTCCGCGCGAGTAGAGATATCCGCCGGTCTTCACGACCGCGATCTCCCAGGCCCGCAGCACCTCCGCCTGCCGGGCGGGCGGCAGGACGGAGCAGAGCCCGCGGCGCAGCCGGGGCCCGTCGGCGGCGAAGTAGAAGGAGAACAGGAAGACCGTCAGCACCCGGAACAGTCCGCCCAGCACGGTGGTGGAGACGTCGAGGACGCCGCTCGCGCTGTTCTGCACGTACCTCTGGAGCCAGTCCGAGTGCAGCAGGCTGTCCTGGACGGCGACCCGGGACAGCTCGGTGTGGAACGTCAGGTTGATCCAGTTGATCACCGAGTCGAGGTACTGGGGGAAGGAGTCGACGATGTCGATGATCTGGCTCGCCAGGATCGAACCGAGCATCACCACGAAGCCGGCGCTCGCGATCAGCACCCCGAAGAAGACGAGGAAAGTGGCGAGTCCGCGCCGCATCCCGCGGTCCGCCATGCGGCTGACCGCGGGCTCCACCGCCAGCGCCAGGAAGAAGGCGATCAGCACATTGATGAGCAGCCCGAAGATCTGGTGGAACGCCCAGATGCCGAGCTGGAAGCAGGCGACGAGGGCCAGCGCGAGGATCATGGCACGCGGTAGCCAGCGGGGCATACGGTCGCCCCCGCCGTCCCCCGCGGCCGGGCGCGGGGACGGCCCCGCGGACGTCCCGGAGGACGCGGCGTGCGGGGTCTCCCGCGCGGAGTCCGGCGGAGGGATCGGCGGTTGTACGTCCGAGGCGGTGCTGTCGTTCGGTGCCACGGAGTCAGTCTGGACTACGGCTGTGACAACCGGCCCCGCGGTCCGGCTTTCGCACCGGATCCCGGCCCGGTCCCGACGGGCCGCGCGTCAGCGATTCTCGGCCGGCACACCCATGGCGTCGCAGACGGCGCGCCACACGTCCTTGGTCTCCCAGCCCGCGTCGAGCGCCTCGTGCACCGTACGGCCGCCCAGTTCGGCCATCACATGGTCACGGGCGAAGGAATCCGCGTAGGCGGCGCCGAAGTGGTCCGCCATCCGCTCCCAGAAAATCGTCAACCGCATGCGCCCAGTATCCCGCCCCTCGGAGTGCGGTCCGGCCCCGTCCCCCTTGTCCGCCACCGTTCGCGCCCTACGGTCGGACCATGGCAGGCATCACAGGTTCCACCGCGTCCCCTCTCGCCCGCGCCGAGCACTTCGTCTGGCTGACGGCGAGGGTGCTCGAACAGCGCCGGTTCGCGTACCACTTCCTGGACGGCGGGACCGGCGGGGACCAGGGGGAGGACGCGGTCGAGGCCGCCCTCACGGCGTACCGCGGGGAGGACGGCGGATACGGCCACGCGCTCGAACCCGATCTGCGGGGCCCCGTCAGCCAGCCGCTCCACACGGCGCACGCCCTGCGGGTCCTCGACTCCATCGGCCGCTGCGACGGGCTGCGGGCCGAACGGATCTGCCGCTATCTCACCTCGGTATCGACGTCGGAGGGCGCGCTGCCCGCGCTCCGTCCCTCCTCGCGCGGCTATCCGTGCACGCCCTTCCTCCCCGTCGTCGACGACCCGCCGGGCGAGCTGCTCGCCACGGGCCCCGTGGTCGGGCTGCTGCACCGCAACGAGGTGTGGCACGCCTGGCTCTTCCGCGCCACCGACTTCTGCTGGGCCGCGGTCGAGGGGCTGGACGAGACGCATCCGTACGAGGTGGAGGCGGCGGTCGCCTTCCTGGACGGCGTCCCCGACCGGGCGCGCGCCGAGGCGGCGGCGAACCGGCTGGGCCGGCTCGTACGAAAGCGGCGGCTGGCGGTGCTGGACCCGGAGCACCGCGCCGCGTACCCGCTGCCGCCGGGGTACGCGCCGGGTGAGCGCCGCTTTCCGTACGACTACGCGCGTGTGCCCGGATCACTGGCACGGCGCTGGTTCACGGACGAGGAGATGGAGCGGTCGCTCGACTTCCTCGCCGGGCGGCAGGGCGAGGACGGGGGCTGGCCGGTCGACCGGCGTACGGGGGCGCCGGGCAGCGCGCTGGAATGGCGGGCGATCGTCACCATCGAGGCGCTGCGGACGCTGCGCGCTCACGGCCGTCCCCTCGGCTGACCGCGCCCGGGTCAGCCGGACACGGCCCGTACCGCCGCCGTGACGACCACCGCGGCGGCGACCACCACCAGGAACGGGGCGCGCAGTACCAGCGCGAGGGCCGCCGCGGCGACTCCCGCGCCCCGGGCGTCCAGGACGAGCGCGCCGTTCGCGCTGAAGGTCTGCTGCGCGGTCAGCGCGGCGAGCAGGGCGACGGGCAGCAGGGCGGACAGCCGCTGGACGAGCGGGCGCTCCAGCACGCCCGCGGGGACGAGCAGTCCCAGCAGCTTGAGGAGGTAGCAGCCGAGGGCGGTCGCGCCGATCGCGATCCAGACGGTCAACGGTCCGTTCCCTTCGTGCGGTCGGCGTCCCGCGGCTCACCGGAGGGCTTCCGGCGCGCGCCGGGTCCGCGGCCCTGGAGCCAGAGCACGGTGGGGGCGGCGAGCGCCGCGACGAGCACCGGGACCCCGCCGGGCAGCACAGGCAGCAGCCCGAGCCCCAGGACGACGGAGAGGCCCGCGACGGCCCGTTCGGTGGTGGTACGGAGCATCGGCGCGAGCAGCGCGAGAAAGACGGCGGGGCCGGCGGCGTCGAGCCCCCACGCGTCGGTGTCGCCGAGGGCCTCCGCGCCGAGCGCTCCGGCCAGGGTGGTCAGGTTCCACAGCGTGTAGAGCGTGAGCCCGGTGACGGTGAAGCCGATCCTGGCGGCGCGCCGGGTGGGCTGGGCGAGGGCGACCACGGCCGTCTCGTCGATCACCCACTGCGCGGCGAACGGGCGTACGGGGCCCGGAAGCCGCAGCAACTGGGAGAGCCTGAGGCCGTAGAAGGCGTTGCGTACTCCCAGGAAGAACGCGCCCGCCGCGGCGGTGAGGGGGTTCCCGCCGGCCGCGAGCGCGCCGACGAGCGCGAACTGCGAGGCGCCGGTGAAGACCAGCAGGCTGAGCGCGCAGGTCTGCGCCACGGTGAGCCCCGCGCCCGCCGAGGTGACGCCGAAGGCGAATCCCGAGAGCCCGACGGCGATGCCGACGCCGAGGGCGTCGCGCACCACGGCGGAGTCGGGTTTGGACGGGGCGGAGGGACGGGGCGAGGGTCGCGGGGTACTGCCCCCGGGGCCGTCCGCCGGGATGCCGGCCGGTATGTCCGCGGAAGCGGACGCTGTCTGTTCTGCCACGTCGCAGACGCTACGCGGTACGGGCCCCCCAGGTCTTGTACGTTTGTGCACCCCGCAGCCCACAGCCCGCAGCCCGCAGCCCGCAGCCCGCAGCCCCACGGTCCCGCTGCATCGCTGCCCCACAAGCCCCACAGCCCCGCAGCCCCGCTCTGCCCCGGCCCGGGCCCGTTTCCCCAGGTCCGGGCGATTGTCAGTGGGCGGGTGCACGATGGGTGGCATGGCACGTACCGCGCTCGATTCCTTCTCCCCCGCGACCCGCGGCTGGTTCACGGGGGCCTTCTCCGCGCCCACCGCGGCGCAGGAGGGTGCGTGGCGCGCCCTCCAGGAGGGGTCGGACGTGCTGGTGGTGGCGCCGACGGGCTCCGGCAAGACGCTGGCCGCCTTCCTCGCCGCGCTGGACCAGCTCGCCGCCTCGCCGCCGCCCGCCGAGGCGAAGAAGCGGTGCCGGGTGCTGTACGTATCACCGCTGAAGGCGCTCGCGGTCGACGTGGAGCGCAATCTGCGCAGCCCGCTCACGGGGATCCGGCAGGAGTCCGTACGGCGGGGGCTGCCCGAGCCGCAGGTGCGCGTCGGGATCCGCTCGGGCGACACCCCGCCCGCCGACCGCAGGTCGATGGCGACGAGGCCGCCGGACATCCTGATCACCACCCCCGAGTCGCTGTTCCTGATGCTCACGTCCTCCGCGCGGGACGCGCTCGCGGGCGTCGAGACGGTGATCCTGGACGAGGTGCACGCCGTGGCCGGGACGAAGCGCGGGGCCCACCTCGCCCTCTCCCTGGAGCGGCTCGACGAGCTGCTGCCGCGCCCGGCGCGCCGGATCGGCCTGTCCGCGACGGTGCGTCCGGTGGAGGAAGTGGCCCGCTATCTGTCGCCGCAGCGCCGGGTGGAGATCGTCCAGCCGCCCTCCGGCAAGGAGTTCGACCTCTCCGTCGTCGTCCCGGTCGAGGATCTGGGCGAGCTCGGTGGCTCCCCCGCCTCGGAGACGGAGAGCGGGGAGAAGCCGTCGATCTGGCCTCATGTGGAGGAGCGGATCGCCGATCTCGTCCAGGCCCACCGCTCCACGATCGTGTTCGCCAACTCCCGCCGCCTCGCCGAGCGGCTGTGCAACCGGCTCAACGAGATCGCGTACGAACGCGCGACGGGGCGGACGATGCCCGAGGAGCACTCCCCGGCCGAGGTGATGGCCCAGTCGGGCGCGGCCAAGGGCGCGCCTCCCCTGCTGGCCCGCGCGCATCACGGCTCGGTCTCCAAGGAGCAGCGCTCCCAGGTCGAGGAGGACCTCAAGGCGGGCCGGCTGCCCGCCGTCGTGGCCACCTCCAGTCTGGAGCTGGGCATCGACATGGGCGCCGTGGACCTGGTCGTCCAGGTCGAGTCGCCGCCCTCGGTCGCCTCCGGTCTCCAGCGGGTGGGCCGGGCCGGCCATCAGGTCGGCGCGGTCTCCACGGGCGTCGTCTTCCCGAAGTACCGCGGCGATCTGGTGCAGGCGGCGGTGGTCACGGAGCGGATGCGCGGCGGGTCCATCGAGGCGCTGCGCGTGCCCGCCAATCCGCTGGACGTGCTGGCCCAGCAGCTTGTCGCCATGGTCGCGCTGGACACCCGGCAGGTGGACGATCTGCTCGCGGTGGTCCGCAGGGCCGCGCCGTTCGCCGCCCTGCCCGACTCGGCGTTCCACGCCGTGCTGGACATGCTCGCCGGGCGCTACCCCTCCGACGCCTTCGCGGAGCTGCGGCCACGGGTGGTGTGGGACCGCGTCGCGGGTACGGTCACGGGCCGCCCGGGCGCCCAGCGGCTCGCCGTCACGTCCGGCGGGACGATCCCCGACCGCGGTCTCTTCGGGGTCTTCCTCGCCGGAGCCGACCCCAAGAAGGGCGGCGGCCGGGTCGGCGAGCTGGACGAGGAGATGGTGTACGAGTCCCGGGTGGGCGATGTCTTCACCCTGGGGACGACGTCCTGGCGGATCGAGGACATCACCCGGGACCGCGTCCTGGTCACCCCGGCCCCCGGCGCCCCGGGGCGGCTGCCCTTCTGGAAGGGCGACCAGCTCGGCCGCCCGCTGGAGCTGGGCCGCGCGGTCGGCGCGTTCCTGCGCGAGGTCGGCTCGCTCCCGGAGGACGACGCGCGACTGCGCCTGATGACGGCGGGCCTGGACGACTGGGCGGCCGGCAATCTGCTGTCGTACCTGGACGAGCAGCGCCGCGCCTGCGGGCACATCCCCGACGACCGGACGATCCTGGTCGAGCGGTTCCGTGACGAGCTGGGCGACTGGCGGGTGGTGATCCACTCCCCGTTCGGCGCCCAGGTGCACGCCCCGTGGGCGCTGGCCCTGGGGGCCAGGCTCTCCGAGCGCTACGGCATGGACGCGCAGGTCATGCACGCCGACGACGGCATCGTGCTGCGGCTTCCCGACGCCGATCTGATGGGCCTCGATCTCCTCGACGAGGAGCCGCCGGACCGGGCCGGTACCGCCTTCGACAGCGAGCAGGCCCCGCTGGGCGCCGCGGACGTCGCCTTCGACACGGGCGAGATCCGCGGCATCGTCACGGAACAGGTCGGCGGCTCCGCCCTGTTCGCCTCCCGGTTCCGGGAGTGCGCCGCGCGGGCGCTGCTGCTGCCGCGCCGCAGCCCCGGCAAGCGCACCCCGCTGTGGCAGCAGCGCCAGCGCGCCGCCCAGCTCCTCCAGGTGGCGAGCGAGTTCGGCTCGTTCCCCATCGTGCTGGAGGCGGTGCGGGAGTGCCTTCAGGACGTCTTCGACGTCCCCGGCCTCACCGAGCTGATGGGCGACATCGAGTCCCGCCGGGTCCGGCTCGTCGAGGTCACCACCCCCGAGCCCTCCCCTTTCGCCCGGTCGCTGCTCTTCGGCTACGTCGCCCAGTTCCTGTACGAGGGCGACTCGCCCCTCGCCGAGCGGCGGGCCGCCGCCCTCTCGCTGGACTCCCGGCTGCTCTCGGAGCTGCTGGGCCAGGCCGAGCTGCGGGAGCTGCTCGACCCCGAGGTCCTCACGGAGCTGGAGCGGGAGCTCCAGTGGCTGACGGAGGACCGGCGCGTCAAGGACGCCGAGGGCGTCGCCGACCTGCTGCGGATGCTCGGCCCGCTCACCGACGACGAGCTGGCCGAGCGCGGCGCACCGGTCTCCTGGGCGAAGGAGCTGGCCGCGGCCCGTCGCGCCATCAAGGTCCGTATCGCCGGGGCGGACCACTGGGCGGCGATCGAGGACGCCGGCCGGCTGCGGGACGCTCTGGGCACGGCGCTGCCGGTCGGTGTCCCCGAGGCGTTCACCGAACCGGTCAAGGACCCGCTGGGCGATCTGCTCGCCCGTCACGCCCGTACGCACGGCCCGTTCACCTCGTCCGCGGCGGCCGAGCGCTTCGGCCTCGGGACGGCGGTCACGGACGGCGCGCTCCAGCGTCTCGCCGCGAGCGCCCGGGTCGTCCAGGGCGAGTTCCATCCGTCCGGCATCGGTCAGGAGTGGTGCGACGCCACGGTGCTCCGCAGGCTGCGCCGCCGCTCCCTGGCCGCGCTGCGCCAGGAGCTGGAGCCGGTCGCGCCCGCCGCGCTCGCCACCTTCCTCCCCCAATGGCAGCATCTGGGCGGCGACAGCCTGCGCGGCATCGACGGGCTCGCCCGCGCCGTCGAGCAGGTGCAGGGCGCCCCCGTCCCGGCGTCCGCGCTGGAGAAGCTGATCCTGCCGTCCCGGGTCGCCGGCTACACCCCGGCGCTCCTGGACGAACTGACCACCACGGGCGAGGTCCTGTGGGCCGGGGCCGGCGCGCTGCCGGGCAAGGACGGCTGGGTCTCGCTCTATCTCGCCGACGCCGCCCCGCTGCTGCTCCCCGCCCCGCATCCGCTGGAGCAGACCGCTCTGCACGCGTCGGTGCTGACCACGCTCTCGGGTGGTTACGGACTGTTCTTCCGGCAGATCGCCGACCAGGTACGTGCCACCACCCACCCCGAGGCGACCGACCCCCAACTCGCCGACGCCGTCTGGGACCTGGCCTGGTCGGGGCGGCTCACCAACGACACGCTGGCCCCGCTGCGCTCGCTGCTCGGCTCCGGCCGTACGGCGGGCTCCACGGCCCACCGCGCGCGCCGCCCGGTGCCCCGCGGCCGGTACGGCACCCTCACGGCCGCGGCCAGACCCGCGTCCCGTACGGGCCCGCCGACGGTGAGCGGGCGCTGGTCGCTCCTTCCCGAGCCGGAGCCCGACCCCACGCACCGCGCCCACGCCCTGGCCCGCACCCTCCTCGACCGGCACGGTGTGGTGACCCGGGGTGCGGTCGCGGCCGAGGGCGTGGCGGGCGGCTTCTCCGCCACGTACCGCGTGCTGTCGGCCTTCGAGGACAGCGGCCAGGCCCGTCGCGGCTATGTCGTGGAGGGGCTGGGCGCCGCCCAGTTCGCGATGGACGGGGCGGTCGACCGGCTGCGGGCCGCGGCCACGGCCCGCGACCGCGCCTCCGAGCAGGCCGCGCCCCGTGCCGTGGTCCTCGCCGCGGCCGATCCCGCCAACGCCTACGGGGCCGCGCTGCCCTGGCCCGAGCCGCCGGACGGCGCGGGCCACAAACCGGGGCGCAAGGCCGGCTCCCTGGTCGTCCTGGTCGACGGTGAGCTGACCCTCTACATGGAGCGCGGCGGAAAGACCCTGCTGGCCTGGGTCACGGATCCGCAGGCCCCCGCGCTGACGGCCGCCGCCGGGGCGCTGGCGGACGCGGCCCGCGCGGGCGCGCTCGGTACGGTCACGGTCGAGCGGGCCAACGGCACACCGGCCCTGACGTCGCCGCTGGGCCGGGCCCTGGAATCGGCGGGCTTCCACGCCACCCCCCGAGGTCTGCGCCTGCGCGCCTGACCGGGCAGGGCCCACCCCGCGCCCCGCCCCGGGGGGCGGGTGCCCACCCCGGGACCCACCCGGGACTCATCGGGCCCGTCCCTGGACCTCTCTCCCTGCCCCACCCCGAGAACCACCGCCCGAACGCCCGCCAAGACCGTTCCCGCCCCGTCGCGCATCATGGGAGACATGCCCGAAGGAGACACCGTCCGGCAGACCGCCCGGCGCCTGCACACCGCCCTCGCCGGGCATGAGCTGATCCGCTCCGACCTGCGGGTCCCCCGGTACGCGACCGCCGATCTCACCGGCAGGACCGTCCTCGACGTCACTCCGCGCGGAAAGCACCTGCTCACCCGGATCGAGGGCGGACTCACCCTCCACTCGCATCTGCGGATGGACGGCGCGTGGAAGGTCTACGCCCCGGACGAGCGCTGGCGCGGCGGCCCGGCGCATCAGATACGGGCGATCCTCGGCACGGCCGGGCACACCGCCGTCGGCTACCGGCTGCCCGTCCTGGAACTCCTCCGTACCGGCGACGAGGACCGTGTGGTCGGCCATCTCGGCCCCGATCTGCTCGGCCCCGACTGGGACCCCGCCGTCGCCCTGCGGCGTCTGCTCTCCGACCCCGCCCGCCCCGTCGGGGAGGCCCTCCTCGACCAGCGCAATCTCGCCGGGATCGGCAACATCTTCAAGTCCGAGACCTGCTTCCTCGTCCGCGCGACCCCATGGCTACCGATCGGCGAACTCCCCTCACCCGAGCGTCTGGTGACGGCGGCCAAGAATCTACTCGAAGCCAACCGGGAGCGGCCCGGCAACCGCAGAAAGCTGTACGTCTACGACCGCGCCCACCGGCCCTGTCCCCGCTGCGGCACCCCGATCCGTACGGCCGACCAGGACGGACGCCCGGTCTACTGGTGCCCCCGCTGCCAGTCCGGTCCCACCCCGTGACGGTCCGCCGGTGCCCGCCCCTGCCGGCCCGCCCGCCCCCGCCTCCCCGCCCGGCCCCGCTTTCCCCGCGACGCGGCGGCGTGCACCGGCAGCAGGCTCAGCCCCCAGCCGCCCGCCGCCACCGCGCCCTCCACCACCCCGGTGTGCTCGGGCACCAGCACGAGCCGCAGCACGGCCCACCACCACACCCCGCCGAGGACGCCGAGAACACCGAGAACACCGACAACGACGGCGGGAGTGAAGGCGGGCGGAAGGATCCATCGGCGCGCCATGGCTGCCTCCTCCGGCCGACGTCACGGGATGCCGGCCGACGCTAGACCCGCACGATCACCGGCCGGGAGGGTGCATCGGCGCACACCCACGGCGTGCGCCGCGCGCTACGCGCTCTCCGCCTGGAACATCCACGCGTGCTTCTCGAGATCGGCCGTGACCTGGATCAGGATGTCCTGGGTCACCGGATCCGGCTTGTCGGTCACCGCGACGCGCTCACGCATCCGCGTGACCACCGCGCCGAGCGCGTCCACCAGGGTCCTTACCGCGTCCGTGTCCTTGATCCAGCCGTTGGGGACCGGGCCGATCGCGCTGGTCCCCGCCACCGTCGCGGCCCGCCCGTCGGGGGTCACGCCGATCGCCGAGGCCCGCTCCGCGACCGTGTCCGAGTGCTGCCGCGCCGTGGTCACGACCTCGTCGAGCTGGAGGTGTACGGAGCGGAAGCGCGGCCCGACGATGTTCCAGTGCACCTGTTTGGCGACGAGCGAGAGATCCACCAGATCCACGAGCGCGCCCTGCAGCGCCTCACCGACCAGCTTCAGGTCCTCCTCGGACAGGGAACTCTTCACGACAGACATACGGGCCCTCCAGTGTTCCGTCGACTCCACCGGCCCGACGGGCCTCACCGGCCTCATCGGGCTCCGTGTCCACCATGACACAGGAGGGACAAAACGGTCATCCGGGCCATCGACGGCCGCGCCCTGCAGCGGGCCATCGCTCCGGACATGCCGAGGCCCCGGCCGGTATCGCTACCGACCGGGGCCCGGTCACAGCCTCAAACCCGCGCCATCAGGCGGCGACGACGTCCGCGGGTGCCTTGATCGTCACTCGCTCCGTCGGCACTCCGGCCACCGACGTCACAGAGACAGAATTGAGCATGGGTCGTACTGGCGCGGGCACCGGCTCGTTCGCCGCCGCCGACGCGGCCAGCTCCGCCAACGACAGTTCGTCGCTCACTTCGCGCATGAGCTCGGACATCCGTACGTCAAGCGCGTCGCAGATCGCGGAGAGCAGTTCGGAGGAAGCCTCCTTCTGCCCCCGCTCAACCTCGGAAAGATAGCCGAGCGAGACTCGGGCGGACGAGGAGACTTCGCGCAGAGTACGGCCCTGGCGCTGGCGCTGCCGACGCAGCACGTCACCCAGCAGGCGACGGAGCAGAATCATCGGTGGCTCCCTCCTCGGACCGCGTAGCCGCATCCTTCACGCCCCACCGTACCGCCTTGCGCGGCGGCCGTGCGGGGAGCGATGTCGTGTTCACTCAGGGCTGTAAACATCAAATCCCCCCGTTCTCTTCCGTATCCTGTGTCCGCCCGTTCCCGGAGAGTTCGCCGAGGAGCAGTCCCAGTACGCTCCGTACACTCTCTTTACGGATGTCCGCCCGGTCGCCGTTCAATCGCAGCGTGGCCACTTTCCCGACGCCTTCCGGTCCCGCGACCGCCACGTACACCGTGCCGACCGGCTGTCCGTCCTGCGGCTCCGGGCCCGCCACCCCCGTCGTCGCGACGCCCCAGTCGGCGCGCAGTACGCCCCGTACCCCGGCCGCCATCTGCCGTGCGACCTCGGGGTCCACGGCGCCGCGCTCGTCGAGCAGGGCCCCGTCCACGCCCAGGACGTCCCGCTTGAGGTCCGTCGCATAGGCCGTCACGGCCCCGCGGAAGGCCCGGGAGGCGCCGGGGACGGCGGTCAGCTCCGCGGCCACCAGACCGCCGGTCAGGGACTCCGCCACGGCCAGCGTCCCGCCGCGGCCGGCCAGCAGCTCCAGCACCCGCGCGGCACGGTCCCCCGCCCCGGTCGCCGTATCGCTCACCGAGCGGATTCCTCCTCGGCGCGCTCCGCGGCCAGCCCCTGGCGTCGCAGGACGACCGCCTGCCGTACGTAGTCGAGCCCCGTGAGCACCGTCAGGACGACCGCCGCCGCCATCACCCAGAACCGCAGCGTGGCCAGCGGCCCGGTCAGCGCGAGGACGTACATCCCTACCGCGACCCCCTGCGTCAGCGTCTTCATCTTGCCGCCGCGGCTGGCCGGGATCACCCCGTGTCTGATCACCCAGAACCGCATCAGGGTGATCCCCAGCTCGCGGAAGAGGATGACGCCCGTCACCCACCACGGCAGATCGCCGAGCGCGGAGAGACAGAGCAGCGCGGCGCCCATGATCGCCTTGTCCGCGATCGGGTCGGCGATCTTGCCGAAGTCGGTGACCAGGTTGTACGTACGGGCCAGGTGGCCGTCGAAGATGTCCGTGATCATCGCCACGGCGAAGGCGGCCCACGCCCAGGCGCGCCAGACGGGGTCGTACCCGCCGTCCTGGAGCAGCAGGTACACGAAGCAGGGCACGAGCACGAGTCGCACCATGGTGAGGATGTTGGCGATGTTCCACAGACTGGCCTGATTGACCACCACCGCCGCCAGCTTGGCGCCGGGCGCCGGCTTCGCGCCGGTACCGCCCGCCGCGGACGCCGGGACTCCGGTCATCTGGCCGCCTCCTCACCCGGGATCCGTGAGTCGTCCCCCGGAAGCTCGTAGCACTCGGCGACCAGGTCCACGCCCTCGGTCCCGACCACCTTCGCCTCGACCATACGGCCGGGGCGCAGTCCCTCGCGCGAGGTGAAGATCACCTGGCCGTCCGTCTCCGGCGCCTGGTGGGCCGCGCGGCCCACGGCGGGCTCGTCGCCGTCGCCGTCCGGGTCGACCGATTCGACGAGCACCTGAAGGCTCTCGCCGAGCCGCTCCTCGGCCCGCTGCGCGGTCAGCTCCTCGGCCAGCCGGGAGAGGTGCGCCAGCCGCTCGGCGACGAGGTCGGCGTCCAGCTTGTCGCCGTACGTGGCGGCCTCGGTGCCGTCCTCGTCCGAGTAGCCGAAGACACCGATGGCGTCGAGGCGCGCGCCGGTGAGGAAGCGTTCCAGCTCCGCGAAGTCCGCCTCGCTCTCGCCGGGGAAGCCCACGATGAAGTTGGAGCGCACCCCGGCCTGCGGCGCCTTGCCCCGGATGGTCTCCAGCAGCTCCAGGAAGCGGTCGGTGTCGCCGAAGCGCCGCATCGCGCGCAGCACGTCGGGAGCGGAGTGCTGGAATGACAGGTCGAAGTACGGGGCGACCTTGGGCGTCGACGTCAGGACGTCGATCAGACCGGGCCGCATCTCGGCGGGCTGGAGGTAGCTGACCCGTACCCGCTCGATGCCGTCGACGGCCGCCAGCTCCGGCAGCAGGGTCTCCAGCAGCCGGATGTCGCCGAGGTCCTTGCCGTACGACGTGTTGTTCTCGGAGACCAGCATGACCTCCTTGACGCCCTGCTCGGCCAGCCAGCGCGTCTCGCCGAGCACGTCGGAGGGGCGGCGCGAGATGAAGGAGCCGCGGAACGACGGGATGGCGCAGAAGGAGCAGCGGCGGTCGCAGCCGGACGCGAGCTTGACGGAGGCGACGGGGCTGGTGTCGAGGCGTCTGCGCAGGGGCGCCCGCGGCCCGGAGGCCGGCGCGACCCCCTCGGGCAGGTCCTCGGGGGCGGGCACGATCTCCGCGACGCCCTGTGCGTGGCCGGGGAGCGCGACCTCGGCGCCCTGGCGCTCGACGGGGCTGAGGGGCAGCAGCTTGCGGCGGTCGCGGGGGGTGTGGGAGGCGTGGATGCCGCCGTTGAGGATGGTCTGGAGGCGGTCCGAGATGTCGGCGTAGTCGTCGAAGCCGAGGACTCCGTCCGCCTCGGGCAGGGCCTCGGCGAGCTCCTTGCCGTACCGCTCGGCCATGCAGCCGACGGCGACGACGGCCTGGGTTCTGCCCTGATCCTTCAGATCATTGGCTTCCAGCAGGGCGTCGACGGAGTCCTTCTTGGCGGCTTCGACGAATCCACAGGTGTTGACGACGGCGACATCCGCCCCTGAGGCGTCCTGGACGAGCTCCCAGCCATCCGCTGCCAAGCGGCCTGCGAGCTCCTCCGAGTCCACCTCGTTACGGGCGCAGCCAAGAGTGACAAGGGCGACGGTACGGCGTTCGGGCATGGGCTCAAGACTACTTTGTCCCGGCCCCGCCCTTACCGTGCAGGGTTGGTCAGCCGACCTCGGGGTCACCCTGCGTGTACGAGAGCCGCTCGACCTGGCCGGGCTCGAACTCGTCCGCGACCTTCTTACCGTTCACGAACAGCTCGATCGCACCGGCGTTGCCGAGGATCAGATCGATCTGCTCGTCATCCTGGAAGGTCTTGGAATCACCCTTGAGAAGGATTCCGTCGAAGAGAAGTTTGCCGTTGTGCGCCTTGGCGGAGATCCAGCTCTTGTCGTCTATGGCCGACAGCTTCACCGTCACCTTGTCGCGGGGCGCCGCGGCGATGGCGCTCTCGGAGGGTTCCGGCTTGGCGCCGGTCTTGGTGGGGCTGGGCTTGGTGTCGGGCGTCGGGCCCTCGGCGACCTCGTTGCTCTTCGCGTTCTTGTCCGTGCTGTCGAGCGCCGTGAAGCCGACGAATCCGACCACCGCGACGATCGCGGCGACCATGGCGGCGGTCCAGTTGGGCCGGCGGCGCTCCGGACGGATCCGCTCCGCCTCGAACATCGGCGCCGCGGGGGTGGGCGCGGGGCGTCCGCCGCGCTCGGCGTCGAACTGTTCGACGAGGGGTTCGGGGTCCAGTCCGACCGCCCGCGCGAGCATACGGATGTGACCGCGGGCGTACACGTCGCCGCCGCAGCGGGAGAAGTCGTCCTCCTCGATCGCGTGCACGATGGGGACGCGTACCCGGGTGGAGCCGCTCAGCTCCTCGACCGTACGGTGCGCGGCGATACGGGCCTGCTGGAGCGCCCGGCCGATCGAAGGCCGTTGGTCCTCAGGGGAGTTGCCGTCGGGAGCGCCGGGATCGGGGACGCGGTCGTCGGGGGCGTTGGCGTCGGGGGACTTGCCGTCGGAAGAGTTGCCGATGGACACGGGGGCGCCTTTCGAGCGTGTAGCCACCTGCTGGACACTCAGTCTAGGGGTGGTACGAAAGGGTGGGGCAACCGGGCGGATGCACTTTGTACGCCATCAGAAGGGCCGGACGGCGTGCGAGAGGAACATCATGCCTTTCCCCTCCCCAACTTGACGTCCGCCCAAGGGAAACGGTTGCCCTTCGGCTTCCCTCGAAATCAGATTGAAATCCCGGCGCGTCCGGGCGCGTCCGGGTGAGTTCCCGCGCGTCCGGACCAACCGGTGTGCTCGTCGTACGGGAACCGGGCGGTTCCGCGGGCCCTACGGAGCCGATTCCCCGCGGATGATGGCGAGGACCCCGTCCACCTCGTCCGCCTTGACCAGGACGTCGCGGGCCTTGGAGCCCTCGCTCGGTCCGACGATGTTCCGCGACTCCATCAGGTCCATC
The DNA here is from genome assembly GCF_044744405.1 of Streptomyces sp. NPDC087310. Classification (NCBI taxonomy): domain Bacteria; kingdom Bacillati; phylum Actinomycetota; class Actinomycetes; order Kitasatosporales; family Streptomycetaceae; genus Streptomyces; species Streptomyces sp. NPDC087310. The sequence continues at coordinate 1,089,290 of NZ_JBIUYF010000002.1, forward strand.
AGCCGGCCGGCCTTGGCGAAGCCGACGCGCAGCTTGCGCTGGAGCATCGAGGTCGAGCCGAACTGGGTGGAGACGACCAGTTCGACCGCCTGGCAGAGCAGGTCGAGATCGTCACCGATGTCCTCGTCGATGTCCTTCTTCTTCTGCGTCCCGACCACGACGTCGTCCCGGAAGACGGGGGCCATCTGGTCCTTGCAGTGCTGGACGACGGCCTGGATCTCCTCCTCCGTGACGAAGGCGCCCTGCATACGGGTCGGCTTGTTCGCCCCCATGGGGAGGAAGAGGCCGTCGCCCTTGCCGATCAGCTTCTCGGCGCCCGGCTGGTCGAGGATGACCCGGCTGTCGGCCAGCGAGGAGGTCGCGAAGGCGAGCCGCGACGGTACGTTCGCCTTGATCAGCCCGGTGACGACGTCGACCGAGGGCCGCTGGGTGGCGAGGACGAGGTGGATGCCGGCGGCCCGGGCGAGCTGGGTGATCCGGACGATGGCGTCCTCGACGTCACGCGGCGCGACCATCATCAGGTCGGCCAGCTCGTCCACGATGACCAGCAGATACGGATACGGCGACAGCTCGCGCTCGCTGCCTTCCGGCACCTTGACCGTTCCCGCGCGCACCGCCTTGTTGAAGTCGTCGATGTGCCGGAACCCGTAGGCGGCGAGGTCGTCGTAGCGCAGGTCCATCTCGCGGACGACCCACTGGAGCGCCTCGGCGGCCCGCTTGGGGTTGGTGATGATCGGTGTGATCAGGTGCGGAATGCCCTCGTACGCGGTCAGCTCGACCCGCTTGGGGTCGACGAGGACCATCCGGACGTCCTCCGGGGTCGCCCGCACCATCACCGAGGTGATCAGACAGTTGATGCAGGACGACTTGCCGGAGCCGGTGGCGCCCGCGACGAGCAGGTGCGGCATCTTCGCGAGGTTGGCCATCTCGTAGCCGCCCTCGACGTCCTTGCCGAGCGCGACGAGCATCGGGTGGTCGTCCTCGGCGGCGGCCGCGAGGCGCAGGACGTCGCCGAGGTTGACCATCTCGCGGTCGGTGTTCGGGATCTCGATGCCGACGGCGGACTTGCCGGGGATCGGCGAGATGATCCGTACGTCGGGGCTGGCGACGGCGTACGCGATGTTCTTGGTGAGCGCGGTGATCCGCTCGACCTTCACGGCCGGGCCCAGCTCCACCTCGTACCGCGTGACCGTCGGGCCGCGGGTGAAGCCGGTGACGGCCGCGTCGACCTTGAACTCCTGGAAGACGTTGGTGAGCGAGGCGACGACGGCGTCGTTGGCGGCGCTGCGCGTCTTGCCGGGGCCGCCGCGCTCCAGCAGGTCCAGCGAGGGCAGCGCGTACGTGATGTCCCCGCGAAGCTGGAGCTGCTCGGCGCGCGGCGGCAGCGGCCTGTCCAGCTCGGGCGCGGGCTTGGTCAGATCGGCGACGGCCGCGACGCCCGGCGTCCGCCTCCCGGCCTCGCGCGCCGCCGGTACGGCCGCGGGGCTCTCCTCCGCGGCGTCCGCGCGCTCCCCGGGACGGGTCGCGGGCCGCTCGTGTTCGCCCGCGCGCTCCCCGGGGCGCCGCTTACGGTCCACGGAGACGCCCTGCGTGAGGTCGGCGACGATCGGCGAGGGCGGCATCCCGTTGAGTACGGCGCCGTCCAGCGCCGCCGCCGCGGCGGCGGCCACGTCCACGGCGTCCATCCCCCGGTCCGCGGCCGGCTGCGCGGAGGGCCGGCGCGGCCTGCGCCGCTTGGAGAGCGCCTCCGCCTCGGCCTGGTCGGGGTCGTACTCCCCCGCCGCGCCCCGGCGCCCGGCGGAGCGCCGCCGGCCGGAGGGCAGCGCCTCGCGCCACTGGTCGTCGTACCGTTCGTCGTCGCCGTGGTACCCGTCGTACTCGCTGTCGAAGGGCTCCGCCTCGTAGGGCGGTTCGACGATGCCCAGCTTGACGCCGAGCAGCCGCAGGCGCCGCGGGATCGCGTTGACGGGGGTGGCGGTGACGACCAGCAGTCCGAAGACGGTCACCAGCAGGAGCAGCGGGACGGCCAGGACCTCGCCCGTGGTGAAGATCAGCGGGGTGGCGGAGGCCCAGCCGATCAGGCCGCCCGCGTCGTGCATCGCCTCCGTGCCGTCGCTGCGCGCGGGGGAGCCGCAGGCGATGTGGACGAGTCCGAGCACGCCGATGACGAGGGCGGAGAGCCCGATGACGATCCGGCCGTTGGCCTCGGGCTTCTCGGGGTAGAGGATCAGCCGGACGGCGATGGCGCCGAGCAGTATCGGTACGAGGAGATCGAGCCGGCCGAAGGCGCCGGTGATCAGCATCTCGACCAGGTCGCCGACGGGACCGTGCAGATTGGACCAGGTGCCGGCCGCGACGACCAGGGCCAGGCCGAGCAGGAGCAGGGCGACGCCGTCCTTGCGGTGGGCGGGGTCGAGCCCCTTCGCGCCGCGTCCTATGCCGCGGAGCATCGCTCCGAGGCCGTGCGCGGCGCCGAGCCAGACGGTGCGGACGACCCAGAACACGCCCCCGGTGGGGTTCGGGGCGGGCTTGGGGGCCGGTCTGGCCGCCGCCTTCTTGGCGGGGGCCTTCTTGGCCGGTGCTTTCTTCGCGGGGGCGGTCTTCTTCGCCGCCGTCTTCTTGGCGGGCGCCGCTTTCGCGGCACCGGTCGTACGGCCGGCCCGCGGCTTCGCGGCGCCCGCCGTGCCCTGGGAACCCTTGCCGGACGTACGTGAGGCCATGGTGGTGAGGTTACCGGTGTGAACGGCCGGGGACACGTGTGCCTTCCGCTTCACCCGTTCGTGTCGCCCACAACTCCGCAGGAAAATGGACCCGCTTCGGCGGCGAGGAACGTCAGTTCTGCGACGGGAGCGAGGCTGAGCCGCTCCCCGTGCCCGGCTCCAGCGCGTCGAGCGCCCGCCGCAGCCCGGTGAGTTTGCGCTCCAGGTGCGCGGCGGTCGCCACGGCCGAGGCGTCGGCCGCGTCGTCGTCGAGCTGCTTGGAGAGGGCTTCGGCCTGCTCCTCAACTGCCGCGAGCCGCGCGGAGAGTTCGGCCAGCAGCCCGGCGGGCTCACGCGCCTCGCCCGCTCCGGCGAGCTGCAGTCTGAGCAGTTCGGCCTGCTCCTTGAGCTGACAGTTCTTCATGTACAGCTCGACGAAGACGGAGACCTTGGCGCGGAGCACCCACGGGTCGAACGGCTTCGAGATGTAGTCCACCGCGCCCGCCGCGTAACCGCGGAAGGTGTGGTGCGGGCCATGGTTGATGGCCGTGAGAAAGATGATCGGAATGTCGCGGGTCCGCTCACGCCGCTTGATGTGGGCGGCGGTCTCGAACCCGTCCATCCCCGGCATCTGGACATCCAGCAGAATGACCGCGAAGTCGTCCGTCAACAGCGCTTTGAGCGCTTCCTCCCCTGACGATGCCCGTACCAGCGTCTGATCGAGCGCGGAGAGAATCGCCTCCAACGCCAGCAGATTCTCCGGCCTGTCATCGACCAGGAGGATCTTGGCCTTCTGCACCATGGCCGCCCGCCCTCCTCGCCCCGGCATGGGGCGCCCCCTGCTCACGGACCCGGGAGATGCACCGGGCGCCGTCCCAGGGGACGACTCCCTTACGCCGTCCGTCCTTGTGCCGGTCATGGTAGCCGCACCCCGCCCGTCGCCACACCCTGTCACCGTGATGTCACTGCGCTCGAAGCAGAAACGCGGCGGGAGACCAGAAGGTTCCCCGAATATCAGCGGCTCACACGCCCCCGAACACAGCCGGTCGGCACACCGTACCGATTCATTCGCTCCTCGCTCACTCCTCGCGCATCCACTGCTCCATCACGGACAGCAAGTGATCGGGGTCGACCGGCTTGGTGACATAGTCGGAAGCTCCGGAGTCGATGGCCTTCTCCCGGTCGCCCTTCATGGCCTTCGCCGTCAGCGCGATGATGGGCAGCCCCGCGAACTGCGGCATCCTGCGGATCGCCGTCGTCGTCGCGTAACCGTCCATCTCCGGCATCATGATGTCCATCAGGACGACCGTCACGTCGTCGTGCTGCTCCAGCACTTCGATGCCCTCACGGCCGTTCTCCGCGTACAGCACCGACAGACCGTGCTGCTCCAGCACGCTCGTCAGGGCGAAGACATTGCGGATGTCGTCGTCGACGATGAGCACCTTCTCGCCGGAGAAGGAGAACGTACGGCTCTCCGCCGGAGCCTCGGAAGCCTCCTGACGGCCTGTGGAGGCCGCACCCGCCCCCCAGAACTCCCGCTGCCCCGAGGGTCCGCCGACCCTACCGGTCCCCGCAGGCGCCCCTCCAGAGGCCCCTGAGGGCCCACTCGCGGCGCCCGTGGTCTCCCCGGGCTGCGGCGAACCGCCCTCCGGCGCGCCCGCGTTCTTGCGGCGGCGGCGGAACAGCGCCGCAGGACCGGGCAGCTCGGCGGGCGTCGACGCCTCCAGCCGCGCCTGTCCCAGCGACTCCCCCGTACCGTCGTTCGCCAGCGGCGGCAGTTGCTGCATGCCGGCGGGCGTGAGCTGCGGATAGCCCTGCGGAGGCAGTTCGCTCGGGTGGAGCGGCAGATACAGCGTGAAGGTCGAGCCACGGCCCGGCTCGCTCGCCGCGTGGATCTCACCGCCCAGCAGCCGCGCGATCTCCCGGCTGATGGAGAGCCCGAGCCCCGTACCGCCGTACTTCCTGCTCGTCGTGCCGTCCGCCTGCTTGAACGCCTCGAAGATCACCCGCATCTTGCTCGACGCGATCCCGATCCCCGTGTCCGTCACCGAGAAGGCGATCAGATCGCCGTCCGCCTCGCGCAGCGAACCGGCCTCCAGCAACTGCTCCCTGATGGCGTTCGGTACATCGGAGCCCGCCGGCCGGATCACCAGCTCCACCGCACCGCCGTCGGTGAACTTCACCGCGTTCGACAGCAGATTGCGCAGCACCTGCAGCAGCCGCTGCTCGTCGGTGTGCAGCGTCGCGGGCAGCTCCGGCGACACCCGTACGGAGAAGTCGAGCCCCTTCTCCGCCGTCAGCGGCCGGAACGTCGCCTCCACGTAGTCGACGAGCTGCACCAGCGCGATACGGGTCGGACTCACGTCCATCTTGCCCGCCTCGACCTTCGACAGGTCGAGGATGTCGTTGATGAGCTGGAGCAGGTCGGAGCCCGCCCCGTGGATCGTCTCGGCGAACTCCACCTGCTTCGGCGAGAGGTTGGACTCCGCGTTGTCCGCGAGCAGCTTGGCGAGGATGAGCAGCGAGTTGAGCGGCGTACGCAGCTCGTGCGACATGTTCGCCAGGAACTCCGACTTGTAGCGCATGGAGACGGCGAGCTGCTCGGCCCGCTCCTCCAGCACCTGCCGCGCCTCCTCGATCTCGGTGTTCTTCACCTCGATGTCGCGGTTCTGCTGCGCCAGCAGCTCGGCCTTGTCCTCCAGCTCCGCGTTGGACTCCTGAAGGGCCTTCTGCCGGTTCTCCAGCTCCGCCGAGCGCTCCCTGAGCTGTTCGGTCAGCTCCTGCGACTGCTTCAGCAGCACCTCGGTCTTCGAGTTGACGCTGATCGTGTTGACGCTCGTCGCGATCATCTCGGCGATCTGGTTGAGGAAGTCCCGCTGGATCTGCGTGAACGGCTGGAACGACGCCAGTTCGATCACCCCGAGAACCTTGCCCTCGAAGAGCACCGGCAGCACGATCACATGCGCCGGGGACGCCTCCCCGAGCCCGGACGAGATCTTCAGGTACCCCGGCGGCACATTGACCTGGATGGTGCGCTTCTCCTCCGCCGCCGTCCCGATCAGGGTCTCGCCGGGGCGGAACGCGGTGGGCATGGAGCCCGCCGAGTAGCCGTAACTGCCGCGCATGCACAGTTCGTACGAACCGTCGCGGCCCACGTCCGTGCCGAGCTGCGGCACCGTACCGGTCTGCATCGCCAGGAAGAACGCGCCGTGCTGCGCCGAGACGACCGGCGTCAACTCGCTCATGATGAGCGACGCCACGTCCTCGAGATCGCGGCGGCCCTGCATCAGCCCGGAGATCCGGGCGAGGTTGCCCTTCAGCCAGTCCTGTTCCTCGTTGGCGAGGGTGGTGTCCCGCAGATTGGCGATCATCGTATTGATGTTGTCCTGGAGGACCTGGATCTCGCCCGCCGCGTCCACATCGATCTTGAGGTTCAGATCGCCGCGGGTCACCGCGGTGGCGACGGCGGCGATCGCCCGCACCTGGCGGGTCAGGTTGCCGGCCATCTCGTTGACCGACTCCGTCAGGTCACGCCAGGTGCCGTCGACGTCCCGTACCCGCGCCTGACCGCCGAGCTGACCGTCCGTACCCACCTCACGGGCGACCCGGGTCACCTCCTGTGCGAAGGAGGAGAGCTGGTCGACCATGGTGTTGATGGTGTTCTTCAGTTCCTGGATCTCACCGCGCGCGTCGATGTCGATCTTCTTGGTGAGATCGCCCTTCGCGATGGCGGTGGTGACCGTGGCGATCTGGCGCACCTGGCCCGTCAGGTTGGACGCCATCGAGTTCACCGACTCGGTGAGGTCCTTCCAGGTGCCGGAGACACCGGGAACCCGGGCCTGACCGCCCAGTTCGCCCTCGGTGCCCACCTCGCGCGCCACACGCGTGACCTCGTCGGCGAAGGACGACAGCGTCGTCACCATCGTGTTGACGGTGTCGGCCAGCTCCGCGACCTCGCCGCGCGCCTCCACCGTCACCTTCTTGGTCAGATCGCCGTTGGCGACCGCCGACGAGACCCGCGAGATGTTCCGCACCTGACTCGTCAGGTTGTTGGCCATGGTGTTGACGTTGTCGCTGAGGTCCTTCCAGATCCCGGTGACACCACGGACCCGGGCCTGCCCGCCGAGGATGCCCTCCGTACCCACCTCACGGGCGACGCGCGTCACCTCGTCGGCGAAGTTCAGAAGCTGGTCGACCATCGTGTTGACCGTCGTCACCAGATCGAGGATCTCGCCCCGCGCGTCGACCGTGATCTTCTTCGACAGATCGCCCTTGGCGACAGCGGTGGTCACCTCGGCGATGTTGCGCACCTGGGAAGTGAGGTTGTTCGCCATGAAGTTGACGGACTGGGTGAGGTCCTTCCACGTACCGGACACCCCCTGGACCTCGGCCTGACCGCCCAGGATCCCCTCCGTACCCACCTCGCGGGCCACCCGCGTCACCTGCTCGGCGAAGTTGGAGAGCTGGTCCACCATCGTGTTGAGGGTGTTCTTCAGCTCCAGGATCTCGCCGCGCGCGTCCACATCGATCTTCTGCGACAGGTCACCACGCGCCACCGCCGTGGCGACACCCGCGATGTTGCGGACCTGCGCCGTCAGGTTCCCCGCCATGCCGTTCACGGAGTCCGTCAGGTCCCGCCAGACGCCGGCCACGCCGGGCACCTGCGCCTGACCGCCCAGCCGTCCGTCCGTACCCACCTCACGCGCGACCCTGGTCACCTGGTCGGCGAAGGCGGAGAGCTGGTCGACCATCGTGTTGATCGTGTTCTTCAGCTCCAGGATCTCGCCCCGGGCGTCCACATCGATCTTCTGCGACAGATCGCCGCGCGCCACCGCCGTGGTCACCTGGGCGATCTGCCGTACCTGATCGGTCAGATTCCCGGCCATGGAGTTGACGGAGTCGGTCAGCTCCTTCCACGTACCACTGACGCCGTCCACCCGCGCCTGACCGCCGAGGCGGCCCTCCGTACCCACGTCGCGGGCCATCACCGTGACCTGATCGGCGAACGAGGAGAGCTGCGCCACCATCGTGTTGACGGTGTTCTTCAACTCCAGCATCTCGCCGGCCACATTGACCGTGACCTTCTGTGTCAGGTCCCCATTGGCGACCGCTGTCGTCACCTGCGCGATGTCCCTCACCTGACCGGTGAGGTTACGGAACGCCGTGTTGACGGAGTCGGTGAGGTCCTTCCACGTACCCGCCGCGCCGGGCACCTCGGCCTGGCCCCCGAGCCGGCCCTCCACGCCGACCTCCCGGGCGACGCGCGTCACCTCGGAGCCGAACGACTTCAACTGCCCCACCATCGTGTTGACGGTGTTCTTCAACTCCAGCATCTCGCCCGCGACATCCACGGTGACCTTCTGGGACAGATCGCCGTTCGCGACCGCCGTCGTCACCTGCGCGATGTCCCTCACCTGGGTGGTCAGGTTGCGGAAGACCGTGTTGACGGAGTCCGTCAGGTCCTTCCACGTCCCCGCCGCGCCCGGCACCTGCGCCTGGCCGCCCAGCAGCCCCTCGGCGCCGACCTCGCTCGCCACCCGGGTCACTTCGTCCGCGAAGGTACGGAGCGTCTCGGTCATCTGGTTGATCGTCTCGGCGAGCTGGGCCACCTCGCCGCGCGCGCTCACCGTGACCTTCTGGGACAGGTCCCCGCTGGCGACGGCGGTGGTGACCTCGGCGATGCCCCGCACCTGGTTGGTCAGGTTCCCGGCCATCGTGTTCACCGAATCGGTGAGGTCCTTCCACACCCCGGCCACCCCGGGCACGGTCGCCTGACCGCCCAGCTCCCCCTCCGTACCGACCTCCCGGGCCACCCGCGTGACCTCGGAGGAGAACGAAGAGAGCTGGTCCACCATCGTGTTGACGGTGTTCTTGAGCTGAAGCATCTCGCCGGCCACATGGACCGTCACCTTGCGCGAGAGATCACCCTTGGCGACCGCCGTGGTGACCAGCGCGATGTCCCGCACCTGGGCGGTGAGCCGGTACGCCATGGTGTTGACGGAGTCCGTCAGGTCCTTCCAGGAACCCGACATGCCGCGCACCTTGGCCTGACCGCCGAGCTTGCCCTCCGTACCGACCTCCAGCGCCACGCGCGTCACCTCGTCGGTGAACGCCGAGAGCTGGTCGACCAGGTTGTTGACGGTACGGGCCACCTTCAGGAACTCGCCCCGCAGCGGACGCTCCGCTCCCTCCACGGAGTGGGAGCGCAGATCCATGCGCTGCTCCAGGTCGCCCTCGGCGACCGCGGAGAGCACCCGGCCGACCTCGGAGACGGGCCGGGCCAGATCGTCCACCAGCGCGTTCGACGCGTCGATCGCGGCGGCCCAGGAGCCCTCGCAGGCACCGGTCTCCAGCCGCTCCGTGAGCTTCCCCTCGCGCCCGACCATGCGGCGTACGCGGGCCAGCTCCCCGGTGAGGTGGATGTTGCGGTCGGCGACCTCGTTGAAGACGGCGGCGATCTCCGTCATCACATCGTCCCCGGAGACCGTCAGGCGTTTACGGAAGTTGCCGTCCCGCATCGACACCAAGGCCGTCAGCAGTCTGTTCAGCTCCGCCGCGTCCACCTCGATGGTCCCGTTGCCGCGGGCCCGTCCGCCTTTCGCGCGCGTGCTCGTGCCACGCGCCGCCGTGCCAGACTCCACCGTGTCCCTCCCGCAGGGGTTGACCGTACTGCCCGAGCTGTCCCCGAAAGCCTGCCCAGTGTTTCACTGCGGCTCACCGCCGCGACCAACCCTTGAGGCGTTACGGCGCGAGCGTCAAATCGTTGAAGCCTACAAGGGCAGGACCGCCCTTGCCGCACAGCCGCCCTCAAGGTCACTCGAAGTCCTTAAAGGTCACGCGACGTCCTTACCGGCCACGCATCCCACCGCACGGCCTCCGCCACCGTCCCCGCACCGACGGGGCGGACGTGGCCGCCGGACCATAGCAGCTCCACCGAGTCGGGACTCCGTCACACGGGGCACAGGACGACCGTCTAGCCTGGCAAGCGAATCGAAGCGACAAGAAACGGGCACAGGACTCTGGGGAGAGACGAAACACCAATGGGGAGTGCTGTGATCACCGCGCGTGCGGCTGCCACCTTCGATCCGGTAGGGCGGTCCGTCGCGACCGCCCGTGCCTTTGTCCGCGACACGCTCCAGGGGTGGGGTTATGCGGATGTCGTGGACGACGCGGTCGTTCTCACCAGCGAGCTGGTCACCAACGCCGTCATCCATGCCGGCACGTCCGCCGATGTTCTGTGCCTCCGTACGGAGCAGGGCGTCCGTGTCGAGGTCGCCGACCGCTATCCCGAGCGCGAGGTCCCCATCCAGGGCAGCTCGCGCGCCTTCGCCAACGCGGACCAGGAGAACGGCAGGGGACTGCTGCTCTGCGCCGCCCTCGCGTCGCGCTGGGGCGTCGAGTACTCACCCACCTTCAAACAGGTGTGGTTCCAGCTCGAACTGCCGCAGCGCCCCGTGGGCACCCGCTCCGCGGGCCCCGTCCTGCCCACCGAGCTGCTCCCGGTGGCCGACGAGCGGGTACGGGTCGCCGTCATCCAGATCGACCGCACGGGCGCCGTCACCAACTGGAACGAGGACGCCGAGCACATCTTCGGATACGCGGACGAGCAGGTCATCGGCAAACCGCTCGCCGACATCGCCGCCTGGCCCCACACCCCGGGCATCGGCACGGGCATCGTCGAAGCGCTCCAACTCTCGCGCTGGGAGGGCAGTTACGGCATCCGGGCCGCGGACGGCCGCGTCATCGCCGTCTACGCCTCCCACCTCCGCGTCCGCGACACCCTCGGCGAGCCGTCCACGGTCTGCCTTCTCGTACGCGACCACGAACGCGCCGTGATCCAGACGCCGCTGCGCGCCCCGGCGACCGAAGCGGGTGCCGAGAGCCGCATCGTGGACCCCTTCGAGGTGTTCATCGGCTCCCCCGCGCCCGACGATCTCGACGGACTCCTCCAGCGCACGGTGGAGCGCGCCCGCGACATGCTGGACGGCGACTCGGCCTTCCTCCTCCTCGCCACGGACGACGAGACGGAGCTGGAGGTACGGGCCTCCACCGGCCTCCCCTCCGCCCGCCAGCGCTTCGCCCGCGTCCCGGTGGAGGCCGGTGCGGGGCGCTTCGGCTCAGCGCGGATGCCGGCCGTACACGAGGACCTCACCGCGGTCCCGGGCGCCGTCCCGCTCCTCAACGGCACGGGGATGCGCTCGGTCGTCACGGTCCCGCTCAAGGTCGAGGGCCGGCTCACCGGCTCCCTGGGCGTCGCCGCGGAGGGCGCCGGACGCTACACCAACGAGGAGGCCCTGCGCCTCCAGTTCGCCGCGGACCGGATCGCCCTGGCCGTCGAATCGGCCCGCCTGGGCGAGCTGGAACGCCTGCGACGCGGCTCGCTCTCCTTCCTCGTCGAGGCGTCGGACCTGCTCGCGGGCACGCTGGACCGGGACCAGACGCTGGCGCTGATGGCCCAGATGACCGTTCCCACGCTCGCCACCTGGTGCGCCGTCTACACGATCGCCGACCAGGCATCCGACCCATACCTCTCGTACGTGCTCCACGAGGACGAGGACCGCATCGACGGCCTCAAGGCCCTGCTCTCCAAGATCGCCCCACCGGACCCGGTACCCACCCCGGGCGCCCGGATCTGGACCGCCCCGGCGGAAGCCGCCCACGAGGCGGCGCTGCGTACCTCCATGCGTGACATGGGCAGAAACAGCCCGCCGCTCTCCCTGGGGATCGGCACCACGCTGGCGACGGCGGCGGCCGTGGGCGGCGAGACCGTCGTCCTGCCGCTGGTGGCCCGCAACCGCGTCATCGGCATGCTGACGCTGGGCAAGCCCTCGGACGACCACTTCCGCCAGGAGATCCTGGAACTGGCCGAGGACCTCTCCCGCCGAGCGGCCCTGGCACTCGACAACGCCCGCCTCTACTCGGAGCGCACGGCCATCAGCCAGGCCCTCCAGCGCAGCCTGCTGCCGCCGGGGCTCCCGCAGGTCCCCGGCGTCGAGGTGGAGGTCATCTACCGCGCGGCGGGCGAGGGCAACGAGGTCGGAGGCGACTTCTACGACCTGTTCCCCATCCGGGACGGTGCCTACGGCTTCGCCATCGGCGACGTCTGCGGTACGGGCCCGGAGGCGGCGGCCGTGACCGGCCTGGCCCGCCACGCGCTGCGCCTGCTGGCCCGCGAGGGCTTCGGCGGCCCCGCGGTGCTGGAGCGGCTGAACGCGGCGATCCTCGACGAGGGTGCCCGCAGCCGGTTCCTGACGCTGCTCTACGGCGAGCTCTGGCCGCAGGAGGATGGCAGCGCGATCCTCAAGGTCGTCTGTGCCGGCCACCCCCTGCCGCTGCGCCTGCGTCAGGACGGCACGGTCGAACCGGCGGCGGAACCGCAGCCGTTGCTCGGGGTCATGGAGGACCTGGAGCTGTACGAGCAGATGGTCACCCTGGACCCGGGAGACGTCCTGCTCTGCGTCACCGACGGCGTCACGGAGCGCAGAGAAGGAACGCGCATGCTGGGCGACGACGGCCTCGCCGACGTCCTCACGACGTGTACGGGCCTCACGGCCGGCGCGGTCGCCGCACGCGTCCTGCGTGCGGTCGAACGCTTCGCCGCCGAGCCGGCCTCGGACGACATGGCCATCCTCGCGATGCGCGTCCCGGAGCCACACACCACCTAGGAGCCACGCACCGGCTCAGCAAAAAGGCCCCCGCCGAATGGCGGGGGCCTTTCCTTTACCTGAGCCCCAATACGGAATCGAACCGTAGACCTTCTCCTTACCATGGAGACGCTCTACCGACTGAGCTATTGGGGCGAGCAACGAGATAAAGCATACCCGATGATCAGAGGTGCGCAAGACCATCCGGAAGCGACCGGAAGCGCCCTCGCCTTCACAGGACGGCCCCGTCCCACAGGAACGGGTACGAGTACAAGTACGGATACGAGTACGGAAACGGGTCTGGAACGCAGAAATGCCCCGCACCAGAAGGTGCGGGGCATTCCCGTCAATGATTGTTCGGCGGCGTCCTACTCTCCCACAGGGTCCCCCCTGCAGTACCATCGGCGCTGTGAGGCTTAGCTT